>NZ_RCHR01000010.1 GCF_003665065.1 Oceanobacillus piezotolerans
ATTTTATCAAAAGGTGTCCTTTTTGTTTACTTAAAAATGGCATAAAAGGCGTGGGGCCTACAGTTTTATATTGTAAGCCCCACGCCTTATTTTTTATTCACTGGGGTTTTGTCCCAGCCTCTTATGTTTTAAAGTTATTCATTTCGGCCATTCAATAATCGTCAGTCATCCCTGTCAATTTAATTTTTTCGACTTTCATTATAAGAGAATATATCCAACAAAAGAGCCAATTCCTCCAAAGATCAAGGCATACGGCAAATTATTCAACGTGATTCGATATGGACTTTGTCCTGTATTGTTAGAGGTCAACTGAACGACCAACCCATATGATCCAACCGTAAGTGTAGCTATTGCACTGGTTATCATTACAATTGCGAGACTTAATGGATTCATCAATTCTATTAATACGGCAACAATTCCGCTTAACATTCCAATCGTTGCAATTGGATGTACACCGAACATACTTAAACCAATAAAGATAAGCTGTATGATAACAAAGATAATGAATGGGTACTCAGCGAGAGCAATGATCGGCTGCTGGATAAAAAGAAGAAATGGCGTATCATTTATACTGTTTGCAAAGAATGCTAATGACAGGAATAATACGACGAAATTCTGCATTGTGTTTGTTTTTTCTATCCAAGTTCTCCAGCCAATCGTCCAAAAGCTCTTGAAACGCTTCATTACAATAGACCATACCAAGGAAAATGGAAAGATTAAAATCGTAACCGTAAAGATAAAGTCTAAGTTTAAATTATTCCCTATCGCAATCACTAAAACTAAGAATAGAATAAGTGCCAGCAGCAAATGCGCTATTTTTTTAATCAACGCTTTTTTATCTATATTAACTTCCCTGTCTAAGCGATAGTTATATTTGCGATAATAAAAACGTCCCCATAAAGAATCCAATAAAAATGTTATTCCTGCTATAAGGAGTAACCATGGCAGTAAAGAAACGTAGCCCACACCTGTAGTAAATATGGTGACCGCAAGCAGAATTTCTAAAGGACTCCACAATAGCGCTAAAGTATAGCCTCTAAGGGTAGATGTTCCAATAAAAGAATCTCTAACATCCTTTTTCAAGGTTTGTAATTGTTCTTTCAACACATCCTGAGATATCGTTGCGGCAGATAAGTTTAAAAAGGAAGCAAGTGTCAATGTGATTGCAGAAGATCGCGGATAAAGACTTCCTAAGTCTTTCGCATTCACATGTAACAAACTATTTAAGCTTTTATCAAAACGGCCACTCTTTACTACACTGTTCATCCACGGCAACATGGAAAGTAAGACTAATAAACTCATATTGGAAGTAAACAGACTTGGTATGGCTATGATAGACTGTCCGGCTGTAAGGTATACGGTGCCTCCAACAAATAAAAATGCCATTCCTAGAATCTTAAAGAGCCTTGATGCCCCAGCAAAGGATACAACTAGCATTACCAGCGCAAACCATCCAATTGTATCATTCATCGTTTCACTTTCTAAAAATACATTTATGATATGAAGTATAAATACAAAGCAATAAAAGATATAAAGATAACGTGATATAAAATGTTTCCCCATTTTCTTCCCCTTTACTACAAACTAGACTCCTAATAGTTTGAATGTTAAACAAACTATTGATTATTCTTATACTATCTGTAAGCATGTAAAATATCAAGACATTGGAAACGGAGGAGCATGCCATAACCCCAATATACCAACTGTGCTATACCTACGAGACTTACGCAAGAATGCTCTCCTTCTGTTAGATAACGCGGCATTCACCAAGCTTCTAGGTGAATGTCTTAATATACTTATGGAGTTAGAAATTTTTTACGTTCCTATCTGCAAAAAAAGAGCTACCCTCTAAGGGCAACTCTCCTTTTCATTAAAAGAATTTCTCGATACTGTGACCAAGTTCTTCATATTGCTTATAAATCTCTTTATATTTTTCGTGGTTCTCCATATTTGGCTGGGTCACACTCTCTGCTGGGAGACTTGACTTTATATCTGCAAAGGTTTCAGCCTTACCAATCCCTACGAGTGCTGTCCACGCAGCTCCCCATGCAGCGTTATGATGTGTGTCAGATAAATATATTTCCTGGCCAAAAACATCCGCCATGATTTGAACCCACAATCTAGATTTTGATAAACCACCATTTACTGTAATTTTCTCTGGTTTACCTGCAATCTTTTCCAGGGATTTTCCTATTTGGTAGATATTAAAGGTTACCCCTTCAAGCACTGCACGAACCAAATGATCCTTCGTATGAGCGATATCCAAACCATAGAAGTTGCCTTTCGCACGTCCATTCCATAATGGAGCTCGTTCTCCATTTACATAAGGTAAGAAGATGATGCCTCCAGAACCAACCTCTACTTGTGCTGCTCCAGCTACTAATTCATCATGAGTCCCTTTAAATTCAATTATATCTTTCAGCCATTGCAATGCAATTCCACCATTATTCGTTGGTCCACCAATAATCGATGTATCGTCCGTGAAAGCGTAAGTGAAGGTTTCCATCTTATCATTTACCGGAGCACCTTTCACAAACTGTCTGATTGCTCCACTCGTTCCAACAGAAACATTTACTTCGCCAGGGGAAATAGCACCACTACCGAGGTTAGCTAACTGTCCGTCGGCTGCCCCAATAACGAATGGCGTATCAACAGAAATACCAATTTCCTCCGCTACTTCTCCATTAATATTCGTCAATATTTCAGTAGGGGGAACAATCTTAGAAAGCTGATCTGCTCTAATTCCAGCTAGCTCTAATGCATCTTCATCCCAATCCAATTTCTCTACATTCATTAATCCAGTAGAAGAAGCCATAGAATAGTCTGCTACCTTCTCACCGAACCACTTATAAAGCAGATATTCTTTCATTGTCATGAAGTAAGCAGCTTTTTCATATGCCTCATAATGGTTTTCCTTCATCCACATTAATTTAACAAATGGAGACATTGGGTGGATTGGTGTTCCTGTTCTTGAGAAGATATTGTTGCCCTTATCATGAATAAAGCGCTCTGCTAATTCACTGCTCCTTGTGTCTGACCAAATAAGCATTTGTGATAATGGCTGATACGCATCATCTAAGCAAATTAGTGAATGCATCGCACATGAAATTCCTACACTCAAAATTTCTTCAGGCTTTGCACTTGCCTTTTGAATAGAGTCTTTTAATGCTTTTGCAGTAGCATCTTCAACCTCTTTAGGACTTTGTTCAGCCCAACCAGGGTTCGGATAATACGTCTCTACTAACTCCTCTGCTTCTGCAATTAGATTTCCTTTTAGGTCAAAAACTACAGACTTTGCACTTGTCGTTCCAATATCCAGTCCAATAACCAGTTCTCTTTGCATCATACCTCTTCCTTTACAACTGTATTGCTTACTTAGCGTCTAGTCCAGCGCACTCCGACTGGCGAGATTTCCTCACCACTATACGTCCCCAAGCGTGTGCTTTCGCTTTTGAGCCGAAAAGGCTTTGGTTAAACCCAAAGCCTCTAGTGTAGAGCTATTATTAGATTGTCATTCCTAAGTATCCACCGTCAACTCGCATTAGTGTACCTGTTACAAATCCAGATGCTTTCTCAGAAGCTAAGTAGATAGTAGCTCCTTGTAATTCTTCTGGCTCACCAAAGCGTTTCATTGGTGTATGGTTCATAATAGATTCGATACGTGAATCATCAAGGATCTTACGGTTTTGCTCTGCCGGGAAGAAACCAGGAATAATTGCATTTACACGAATTCCGTTTGGAGCAAATTCACGAGCTAAGTATTGTGTCACACTGTTTACACCAGCTTTAGATGTAGAGTAAGTGAATACTCTAGATAAAGGTATAGTAGAAGAAACAGACGAAATGTTAATGATACTACCTTTACGATTCTTCTCGATATTTTGTTTAGCAAAGATTTGAGTAGTAAACACTAATCCTTTTAAGTTAACACTCATAATATCATCATATTCTTCTTGTGATAACTCCAAGAATGGAGTAGAACTATTTTTACCAGGTGCATTTAGGAGAATATCCCAGCCACCTGCCCAATCTTCAATCTCTTTTGCTACACGTTCTACTGTTTCAAGCTCACTAACATCTGCTTGGAAAGCTTTCGCGTCTCCACCATCTGCTTGAATTTCTTTAACTACTTCTTCAGCTTTATCTAAATTACGACCTACAATCGCAACTTTAGCACCTTGATTCGCTAATCCTTTTGCCATTGCAGAACCTAGAGTACTATTTCCTCCAATTGCTACTGCTACTTTTCCAGTCAGATCAAATAAATTTTCCATTGTGTAATGTCCCCCTACTGTTATTTAAAATTTCCTTCTTCATTAAAGTCAAAATCATATAAATCAGATACTTGTTCCATATTAGGATGTTCTTTCACGTAATCAAGAAGATTCTCAGATACTTCTATTTCGCCAACATGCAAGGTATCTTTAATACGAACGAGTTTCACCTTTGTAAAATCTAAAATATTACATGTTTTAATTGCCGCTTGTATCGCCATCTTATCATTTGGCATTGCGGTTGAAATATGAGTTGGTCCAACAACTGTGGAAGTTAAACCATTCGCATAGGTTGCTTCGCGATCCATTTTATCCACTAGACGCTGCGTCGTAAAATCAGCAGTTCCGACACCATTTGCATTTCCTTCTGTTTGTGGTGTTAAATCTAATACGACCATTTTGGATACTTCTGGTCCCCCGTGCGCATATGGAGTTGGATAACGCCCTGTAATATTAGGATCCATTCCATCCCCACTAATATTTTTACCAATCTGATCGATGACAAGTACATCAATCTGGTCTACAAAAATCTTAGGAAGCAGTTTTTTAGCAAGTTCTTGAAGTGCTGGTTCTTTCTCTTCGATTTCGTCTGCTCTTAACACTTGTAGTTTAGCTACCTTGTCAAAGGCATTTTCTACTGTAGCTACACCAAAAAGAATTGGTTTCTTCTCAATAGCAATTTTCGCCATGGCAGGGATGTGCTCTGCCATATGTTTAAATCCTAACTGATGACAAGCTTCTGCACCCTTTTGTTTCCCTAGACCGATAGAAATCATTTTCATAATTCCACTTTCTACTTTTCCTCGGAATGCAGTATGTGGCTTCACACGGTTGATGACAACTATACCATCTGCTTCAGATGCATATTTATCAATATAAACTGGCAAACCATTTGGCAGCTCTCCTATCTTAACTACTTCCATAGAAGATCGGATTTCGCAGCCAGCACTTTCTTCTGATACACCTAAGTGCTCTAATACTGCCTTTTGGCCAGGACCAGTTGCTCCACCATGACTACCCATACTAGGAACAATAAATGGCTTTGCTCCACAATCTTTTAAAAATTGAACAGTGGTTGCTGTAATTTCTACTAGACCATCGGTACCTCTGCTTCCAACAGCAATAGCGATTTCTGCTCCTGGCTTAATAAGGTCCTTCACACCTTCTAACTCTGCCTTTAAGGTGCCCACAACATCTTCTAGCTGTGTTATTTCAAATGTCTGTTTAACTTTAGCCATTTTAGGAACCGGAATACCCTGTACAAGTTCTTGAAGAATACTCATCATAATCACTCCATTCAGGAAATAGCTTTTCATTTCTTTTACTATATATTATTATCATTCCCGCTTTACTTTATTTGAGACTTCTTAATCTAACTGTTTCTAAAATCATCTGTAATCCCTTTCAAACATTTGAAAAAAGGAAGATAACTTATCTTAAGATTAGCAAGTATCCATCAGAAATCTATATTTGTAAAACGAGTTCTTATACACGTGAAATTAATTTGTTTAATAAACAAATTAATTAAATTTAGAATATCATCTTCTAGTTTGCACGTCAATAATATTTAACTTTTTTAGAACTTAGAAAGTCCTTATCCATTCACTTTCAAAAACCTATTGGTTATTACGCTGATGAATAATCTCTCTCCATTTAAGGTCGCCACGGTCTAATGAGTGAATAAGCATTTCAGCTGTTCCCATGTTCGTAGCTAGAGGAATGGAATATACATCACACAACCTTAATAAAGCAGATATATCTGGCTCATGAGGTTGTGCAGTTAACGGATCACGGAAAAAGATAATCATGTCCATTTTATTCTCTGCGATTAATGCACCAATCTGCTGGTCGCCCCCTAATGGACCTGACTGAAAACGATAGATTTCAAGACCAGTACTTTCAGCAATTCGTAATCCAGTTGTACCAGTAGCATATAGATTGTGCTTCTCCAGAACATATTTATATGCTTCTGCAAATCGAACCAAATCATCTTTTTTCTTATCATGTGCTATTAGTGCAATCTTCATTGTAATTTCCCCATTCTTCTTAAATTTTCATAAGGGTTCAAAAAGGAGGATAAAAAGGACCAAGAAGTTCAAGGCGGCGCAGCTTTGAGTAGCGAGCCTACCTCGACGAAATTACTTCTCCGCTGGCTTGCACCGAGGAATTAACTTCTTGAATAACCTCGTAGATACAGGTGCAGATGTTTTAATGTATGCTTTTAATACATGAGCAGACGATTTTGCACGCAGGAAAAGCAAGCCAACGAGCTTCCACAGGATGTGGTGACTTCTGCGTTGCCCACAGGACGTGGGCGGTTTAGCAGAAGTTCCCCTGATCGAAGTGTCATTTTTACCGGACTTTTTGAACTTCCTATAAAAGCTGTTTCTATTATTACTATATAAATTATTGCAATGAAACTCAACCAAACTTCTTTTAAATATTTTATAACAATTTACTAAATCTTTGCTATAATAGTAAATAAGGATTATTTTATTTTGCACAAAAATGAAAACCCTTCCAATATGAATAAGTTATATTTCTATACTTTATATAATAGACAAATTAAGTAGTTTACAAAATAGATCACAAAAGGGGGCGTACGTTCATGGTTACAGGTGATGGTGCGTACATTAAAAAGATAAACAGGAGTCTTATTCTTAAAGAAATTGTTAAACATGGATATATATCTAGAGCTGATTTATCAAAGACCACGGGATTAAATAAAGCAACGATTTCTGTTCAGGTTTCTGATCTGTTAGAAGAGAAGCTCGTTTACGAGACAAAACACGAGCACCAAGCAATCGGGAGAAGGCCAATTATGCTTTCAATTAATGCCCAAGTTGGATATGTACTGGGAATAGATTTAGATTATCCCACTACCCAGTTCACCATTTCAGATTTAGCTGGAACTCCAGTAGAACACCACATCATTCAACTGGATACAAAGGATTATAACACGGTCACTAAACTAATAGCTGATCAAATTGATACCTATAAAGAGAGATATTCGCATGCCCTTTATGGTTTAATTTCTGCAATAATCGGGGTGCATGGAACCATTAATACGGATGAGTCACTTCATTTTATTCCAAAATTTAACTGGAGGAAAAAGGATCTAAAGGCTACACTTTTACAAAGTGTGGATTTACCAATTACAATTGAAAATAACGCTAACTTAGCAGCTTATTCTGAGAGGGTTTACAATCATCACCAGGATTATGATTTACTATCCATCCTTTTAACCTCGGGTATTGGTGTTGGAATTATTATTAATGGCGGTTTATATAAGGGATATCACGGCTATGCCGGCGAAATGGGGCATATGATTATCTCTCCGGACGGTAAACCCTGTTCATGCGGGAATCATGGCTGCTGGGAACGTTATGCCTCCGAGCCTAGGATATTAGATGAGCTGTCTGTCACACTTAATAAACCAAATCTAAGCTTCGATGACATTCAAGAGTTTATAGACGAGCAAAATCTTCAAGTAGTAGAGTGTTTTAAAAGGTTTATTAAATACCTTGCAATAGGGATCAATAACATTATTAATATGCATAATCCGGAAACAATTGTGTTAAACAGCAAATTATTAAAACTGTATCCAAAAGCTATAGAGGAATTAAAGAGTCATTTAAACTGTTCAATTAGTCGCTACCGAAATATTGTATTATCTGATTTAGCAGACCGGGCATGCGTACTTGGTGCCTGTGCATTAGCTATTGAGCAATTTTTAGAAGTGCCTGAGCTGATTTTGACTATTCCGGAAGCAGCCCTGCATTTAGAAGCTACAGAATCTCCGTTAACAGTGTAACAGATAATGAACTAAAAACTCCTCTTTCAAGAAAGATAGCTGCTTCCATGGTGTTTCATACGAGGAAGCAGCTATCTTATGTTCCATGGGTTGTCTATTTTTCTATTTAAACAAATTTTTAGCACTCTTTGGGTTTATTAACCTTGATTGGTTAACAAATCCAGCCTTAGTGTACATACTTGCTTAAAGCCAGACTCTTTAAAAAAACCTTAAGTGAAATTTCCTACTCTAGCATTTAGCAAAAAGTGCTTGCTAAATAAAACGCTTTCATATATTATAAGTTTAAGAGTTAGTTTGTTGGCTTAACAAAATAACCAATATACTTCGTTGAAATTTCAGAAAAGGTTTTCTGTTAAGTAAATTGAAAGCGATTAAACTATCAAGGGGGATTTTCAAATGAGTCAAGCTGCATTAAAAACACCTGAACAATTGCCAAACAATACAAAACCAGTACGCCCATTCGGCATGAGAGATAAGATCGGTTACTTATTTGGTGATTTTGGAAACGATTTCTCTTTTATACTTGTAAGTACATTCTTAATGGTATACTATACCGATGTCTTCGGTATTAGTGCCGCTGCAGTTGGTACACTATTCTTAGTTGCCCGGTTCTGGGATGCGATTACAGATGTAGTATGGGGGCGTTTTATCGATTCTAGGAAGACAACATCGAAAGGGAAATTTAAGCCTTGGATCTTTAGAATGTCATTTCCGCTTGCTATAGCTACTATATTACTTTTCCTTCCTATTCCTGGTATGTCCGATGGATTTTATTTAGCTTATGCGTATGTTACTTATATGGCATGGGCAGCACTATACGGAACTGTAAACATTCCATATGGCTCCATGGCTTCCGTTATATCTAGTGATTCCACTGATCGCGCATCACTATCTGGATGGAGAACTACCGGTGCGATGGCAGCGAACCTTGTCATTAGCGCAGGTGCACCACTGATTGTATTCGTGGATAATGAAGTTTCTGCAAGTCGTTTGTCCATGATTGCTGTCTTATTTGCTATTTTAGCTATTGCATGTTACATGGCCTGTGTAAATTTAACTACTGAACGTATTAAGCAACCAGAGAAGAAACCAGGTGAAAATATTAATTTTGCAACAACGGTTAAAGGCCTTGCGAAAAATAAGCCATTAATTACACTTTTGGTTGCTTCTATCTTATTTATGTTGACAATGATGCTTGTCGGTTCTATTAACATATATCTTTTCAAAGACTATTTTGAAAATGCAACCGCTTTTAGTATATTTAGTTTAATACAAAGTGGTGCCGTATTCCTAGCCATGCCAGCCCTGACACCGCTTGTGAAGCGTTTTGGTAAAAAAGAGCTTGGCTCAGCTGGAATGCTGATAGCGGGTATCGCTTATCTAGTACTCTATCTGATTCCAAATATATCTTTACCAGTCTTTTTCACTATCAATGCAATTGGTCTTTTTGGTTTTGCATTTTTCAATCTGATTATTTGGGCCTTCGTTTCAGATGCGATTGACTATCAAGAATATTTAACAGGTTCCCGTGAAGACGGTACCGTTTATGCGGTTTATTCCTTCGCAAGGAAAATTGGACAGGCGTTTGCAGGAGGACTTGCTGGGTACGCACTTACATTTGTAGGTTATAACAACGCAGCCACTGTACAAGCACAAGAAGTGAAGGATGGAATTTATACGGTAGCAACACTTATACCAGCCATTACCTACTTTATCGTATTCCTTATACTAGTATTTGTTTATCCATTAAACAAGGAACGTACGAAAAAACTTGAAATTGCTTTAGCTGAAAAGAGAGAAGCAGCGAAAGAATAATTAGATTCTAAATGAAAGCCCTCGCCTTAGGTGGGGGCTTTTTCTTATAGATGGACATTTAGATTACAAAAGATAAAATGAATCTTCAATCAGTTGGAGCTTACTGCCTGTGATTCCACTATAAAAAATAGACACCTTCTCGTAAGAAGGTGCCTACCCAATTCATGTACAACCAAATCTATTTTGTTACTACAACCGCTTCCTCTTGCGCTTTAAGACATAATTCAGCAGCTTTAAATGCATGTTCCTGTGTCATTGCATTTTCTGTGCGATGGATGCAATCCTTGATCAACTCACCGAAGAATGGGAACCCAACTTTTCCAGAAAGTTCATAATGCTTCTCCCCATCTTTATTAACAAGGAATAGATGATCTCCAGATTCTTCACGTGCAACGTCCACATATTTACGAATCTCTATAGTACCCTCTGTCCCTGTAATAAATGTGCGGCCGTCTCCCCAAGTGCTTAAGCCATCTGGAGTAAACCAGTCCACTTTAAAGTAAAAAGTCGCTCCATTATCTCCAACTAGTGTTGCATCACCATAGTCTTCTAACTCTGGATATTCCGGATTATTATAATTAGCTACTTTACTATGCAATACCTTCGCATCATTGTTCCCTGTATAGTATAGGAATTGTTCAATTTGATGACTACCAATATCACATAGAATTCCACCATATTGTTCCTTCTTGAAGAACCAGTCTGGACGACTCGGTGCATTTAGACGATGTGGTCCGAATCCAGTAACCTGGATTACTTTACCAATTGCTCCATCGTTAATAAGCTGACCAGCAAAAACAGCTCCCTCAACGTGAAGGCGTTCGCTAAAGTAAACCATATATTTTTGTCCAGTTCTTTCCACAACTTTTTTCGTTTCTTCCAACTGTTCCATTGTTGTAAAAGGTGTTTTATCTGTAAAGTAATCCTTACCAGCTTCCATCACTTTATTTCCAAGTGTACTGCGTTCAGATGGTATAGCAGCAGCTGCAACTAGTTTAATTTCATCGTCATTTAAAATTTGTTCTAGAGATTGGGCTACATTTACTTCCGGAAACTTCTCGACAAACTCTTCTACCTTTTTAGAATCAGGATCATAAACCCATTTTAATGTTGCTCCAGCTTCTACTAAGCCATTGCACATTCCATAAATATGTCCATGATCAAGTGCCGCTGCCGCAATTTGAAATTCGCCCTCTTTGACAACTGGATTCGGCTTTCCTTTTGGTGCATAATTCATACCGTCATTTTTCCCCAAAATATATCGCTCCTTTATATACAGATTAAATGGATAGAAGCCGTCTATTCGGCGGCCCTACCCATGAAATTATTAGAATACTAGATTAAAACCAGTCAGAATATCCCAATTTTCTTAGATTTTCTGCAGAAGTCTCTAGACAATCAAATGGATCTCTGCCATACGTATCGTCCTGTTCGATTAGGAAGTACTGTGCACCACTTTCAAGACCTGCTTCCATAATTGCAGGAATATCTAAATTACCCTCGCCTACTTCAGCAAATTCAATTGTATTAGTGAATTTAACCATGAACTGCGCTAAGTCTTTCAAGTCATCTTCCGTAACTTCCAATTGCCCAATCCGGTAGTCTTTCAAGTGCAATAATGAAATTCTGCCTTTATATTGTTTAACAAACTCTACAGGGTTTACACCAGCTCTTTGAATCCAGTGAACATCAAGTTCGAAGCCAAGTTTGGATGTATTATTTTTAATCAGATCTAGTAAAAACTCACCATCATATTTTTGGAATTCAATGTGATGTGTATGGTAATATAATTCAATTCCATGCTCAGCCAAACGATGAGCCATTGCCTCCGCTCTTTCGATAAATGCCATGATACGATCTTTATCACCCATTACATTAAATGGTAACATTCCGATACGAATGAAGTTACAGTTTAACGTTTTCGCATCGTTTACAATCTTATCAAAGTCATTTGATAATGTTTCACCAGGTGCGCCTGGAAGCATTGGTTCTAACCCAGCGGATAATGCTGCAATTTTAATATTAAAATCTTCACTTGCACGTTTTAATTCTGCAACATTTTCTTCTGTCATTGGAATTTGTGAAACCTCTACCGCGCTAAAGCCAAGTTCGTGCAGTTTTTTCATCGTTTCATATGCACCAAGTTCTTCCACTTTTTGCTTTAACATCATCATTTGTACGCCAATTTTACCTTTAGTCATTTGTATACCTCCATATTAATTGTTTTTTTAATCTCAGAGGATCTCCGTATCGCACTAATCATTTCCATAGATGTTTGTGCATCTTTTACATGAATATAATCTTGTGAATCCTTTTCAATGCATGAGTAGAAATGGTTAATTAACATAGAATGACTTGCTCCATAATAAAATTTACTGCCCGGAAGTTTAGAATCCTCTATGATTCTCTCTTTCGTTCCATCTTCATTCGTCTTCGTCAAAATACTATCTTTGATGGTCAGTTTCCCTTTTTCCAGAATAACTTGAAACTCAACGGAAGAGTTCGTCGCATTCGTTACCGTAGCAAAAAATAACCCTGTTGCTCCATTTTTAAATTGAATGTTAGCTGCTGCGGTATCCTCTACCTCATATCCATAATCAAATAAATTATCAATAGAGCCACGAATTGTATCAATCTCACCACCAATGAGCTGCATTAAATCCAGTGTATGGATGGACTGATTAATCATCACACCGCCACCAGCTTGTCTCATAATTCCTCGCCAAGGCTTCTCATCGTAATAAGACTTCGGTCTAAACCAAGTAACCAAACCTTTTAAGCCAGTTACCTTGCCGAACTCACCACTATCTACAATTTCCTTGAGCTTCACAAATGTCTCATTCAACCTGTTTTGAAAACAAATACATATTTTGACATCTTTATACTGATCTTCTAAATCAACTAGATTCATGCCTTCTTCTGCATTTCTGGCTAAGGGTTTTTCCTGTAATACATGTACACCATGTTCCACACAAGCTTTGGTAGCTGGGTAATGGAGATGATGCGGAAGGCAGATATGAACACAGTCCAATGTTTCATTTGCAAGCATTTCATGGTAATCAGTATAAAAGGGTACTCCTGGAACCGTGTCTTTCAGTGTCTCATCTATATCGCATACTGCCACTAATTCTGCATTCTTACTTTCTTCGATGACTGGCAGATGAATTTTTGAGATTTCACCAAGCCCAATAACTGCTACTTTAAGCATGTAACCATGCCCCCTTATAATAAATGGGTTAGAAAAATGAAGGTAAATACCTCCACTTTTCTAAAAATGAACTATTTCTTAATTGGATTTGCTTTTTCTTCTTCGATTCGTTTATTTAATTCTTCTAGATATACTTCTTCATCTACTGGAAGTTCTACTTCTTTTCCTAACCAGCTGGATAAGTGGATTGCATTTGCAAGTGCAACTCCATTAATTCCGTCAGATCCAGGAGCAATTAATGGCTCCCCATCTAATATGTTTGCAGCAAAGTTTTCTAATACGGCTACATGCTGTCCGCCCCAAACACTTTCAAATTCAATAACTTCTGTTCCGTAAAGTTCATCCGTATCTCCACCCATAACGAGTTTCGCAACTGTCATCATGTCCATTGTTTGACTCATTTCACTTTCTGGTTTTCTAAGGCGTGTAATGGTAACTTTTTTGCTGTCATCGACAACAATCTTCCCGTTGTCACCTAGAATTTCAAAACGGTCTGTTCCAATGGCGTCATGTGTACATGTAACAAACACACCTGTTGCACCGTTACCGTAATCAAGCAATGCCGTAACTTCATCTTCCACAGCAATATCTCTTTGATAGCCATACTTCACGTTGGAATATACTTTCTTCGGCATGCCAGCAATCCATTGAAGTAAATCAAGTTGGTGAGGTGCTTGGTTTACAAGAACACCACCGCCTTCACCTTCCCATGTTGCTCTCCATGCGCTTTGATCATAATAACCTTGTGGTCTCCACCATGTTGTGATAATCCAGTTTGTACGGCGGATGTTACCAATTTCTCCATTATCAATAATTTCTTTCACTTTTTGATATAATTCATTTGTTCTTTGGTTAAACATAATTGCGAATGTAAGTTCGGGTTTCGTTGCTGCAAAGTCATTTAGTTCTTTAACTTGTTTTGTATATACACCTGCTGGCTTCTCACCAAGTACATGTACATCTCTCTTTAATGCTTCGATTCCCATTTCAGGGTGCAGATAGTGTGGTACAGTAGTAACTATTGCATCAACATCTCCGCTTTCCAACATTTCAATATAGTTTTCATAGAATGGAACATTTGGATATTTCTCTTCTGCCACTTTTTTCTTCTCAGGATCGATATCACAAATAGCACCAATTTCCATGTTCTTAACTCTGCCTTCTGTAATAAATCCTGCATATGCGCCACCTTGTGCTCCTAAACCAATAATACCTAATCTAACTTTTTTCATTATGAATTCTCCTCACTATATAATTTTAGTCGGCTCTTGCGATATGCCTTTGCAGTCACACCAACTTTACTCTTAAAATAACGGCTGAAATGGGAAATGCTTTCAAAACCGCTTTCACTAGCAATCTCTTTCAGTGGTTTCTCTGGTTCCGCTTCCAATAAGTATTTTGCTTGTGTAAGGCGGGAACCCATCACATATTCCATAATTGTAAATCCGGTCATTTCCTTAAACACATGGGAAACATATGATTTACTAATGTTCAACGCTTGAGCAATGGAATCAATCGTTATTCGTTTCATATAATTTTTCTGAATGAATTCAGCGATGTTTTCCGCATGCTCTGCTTTTTCTACTTTTTCACCGGAAGCTTTTAAAGATTCCAAATTTCCGAGACGATGTATAATCGTCAACGCTTGAAGTAGTAACGCTTTCATTTCGAGTTGTGAATTCATATCTTCTTGGGTAGAAATTCGATTAATCTCTTCCAAACGACGTACAACCATCTCTAACTGTTTTGCTTCTTCACTTACCTTTGTGCGAATCAAACAATGGTGGAGCTTTTCAAACACATCTAACAGATACAACCCACCGATTTCTTTCAGCATTCCTTTGATCCATTGTGGTGGGAAATGAACCACACTGCGAACATAATTGCCATTTGGAGGCACGTTCGGCTTGTGAAGTGCTAGCCCATCCATAATCAGGATATCCCCTGGCTCCAAGTCATAGATTTGGTTATGAATGAGATATCTGCAAGTTCCTGAATGAAAAAGGAAAATTTCATATTCTCGATGGGAATGATAGTCGAGATTATCCCATACGCCATGAATGCGATAATTCACTACTAATTCTTTATTCAGATGACATCCCCCCTCAGTGGAACTGTTTTTATTATCTCACTTATTGTAAGCAATTTCATTAGCCTAAAATGTCTGTTTTCTCCACAAAATTATCCAGGAATGCTTTTTAAAAAATCTTACTAGATAAATTATAAAAATAATAAGCGCTTACACTTTTAATTGTAAATGGTTTCATTCCTTTCTGGTAGGAGGATTTTAACATTATGGGGATTTAAATTGCATTATGGGGGGCTAAAGAGGATTGCACGAATGATACATAAAAATAGAACCCCCTGCTATTCTAGAAGGGAGTTCTATTTATTAAGCTTGGATATTAAAACCAATCAGCGTGGAATACGCCTTCTTTGTCTTTACGTTCAAATGTATGTGCACCGAAGTAGTCACGTTGAGCTTGGATTAAGTTCGCTGGTAAATCTTCAGAACGATAGCTATCATAATAAGCGATCGCACTAGAGAATGTCGGAACTGGAATTCCATGTTTCATAGCAACTGTAATTACTTCACGTAATGCTGATTGATAATTTTCTACGATTTCTTTAAAATATGGATCAAGCATTAAGTTTGCTAATTTAGGTTCGTTATCGAATGCTTCTTTAATCTTTTGCAGGAATTGTGCACGGATAATACATCCACCACGCCAGATCATTGCAATATCTCCGTATTTAAGATCCCATCCATATTCTTCAGATGCTGCACGCATTTGTGCGAAACCTTGTGCATAAGAAGTAATTTTACTCATGTATAGTGCTTTACGTATTGCTTCGATAAGTTCTTTACGGTCGCCATCATATTGTACTGATTCTGGTCCAGATAGTACTTTACTTGCTGCAACACGTTCGTCTTTCAGTGAAGAGATGAATCGAGCAAATACAGATTCTGTAATTAATGGAAGTGGAACACCTAGATCAAGTGCGTTCTTACTTGTCCATTTACCAGTACCTTTTTGTCCTGCTTTATCCATGATAACTTCAACAAGGGCTTTGCCTGTTTCGTCATCTTTCTTCGTGAAGACATCAGCAGTGATCTCGATAAGGTAGCTATCTAATTCACCTTTGTTCCACTCCGTAAATACTTCATGAAGTTCATCTGCTTCCATGCCAAGTACATTTTTCATAATGTTATATGCTTCTGCAATTAATTGCATGTCGCCATACTCGATACCGTTGTGAACCATTTTTACAAAGTGACCAGCACCGTTTGGCCCAATATACGTTACACATGGATCGCCATCTACTTTTGCTGAAATAGCTTCAAAGATGGGAGCAACTAGCTCATACGCTTCTTTTTGACCGCCAGGCATTAAGGATGGACCGTTTAATGCTCCTTCTTCCCCACCAGATACACCTGTTCCGATGAAGTGTATACCAGACTCGTCCAGTTTTTGATTACGACGCATTGTGTCTTCATACAATGTATTTCCGCCGTCGATTAGTATATCGCCTTCTTCAAGATATGGCATAAGGGATTCAATCGTTGCATCTGTTGCAGGACCAGCTTGAACCATCATCATGATTTTTCTTGGTTTTTCTAATGAGTTAACAAATTCTTCAATCGTTTCTGCTCCAACAAAGTTTTTACCCTTTGCTTCGTTTGCAAGAAAATCTTGTGTTTTCGCATAAGTGCGGTTAAACACTGCTACCGAATTTCCTCTGCTCTCAATATTTAAGGCTAAATTTTTACCCATTACTGCTAAGCCAATAACACCAATTTGTTGTTTAGACATTTGTCATACCCTTTCTGTGTAGCATGTTTATTATTTCACTATAGGAGGATGTTCAAAAAGTCCGGTAAAAATGACACTTCGAACTTCTACGTTGGCTTGCTTTTCCGGTACTCACGTATCACACTGCATACGTTCCGTTCCTCAAAGCTGCGCCGCCTCGAACTTCTCGGTCCTTTTCATCCTCCTTTTTGAACACATACTATATCTTTTTTATATCAGAAACGCCTTTATATTGCAAAATAACGTTTTGCATTTTCATAACAAATATTTCTCACATACGTTTCAAGCAATTTCATATCTTTTGGAGCTTTCCCTTCCTCTACCCATGTTCCTAATAAGTTACATAGGATACGGCGGAAGTATTCATGTCGTGGGAATGACAAGAAACTTCTGGAGTCTGTTAACATTCCAATAAAGTTACTAATAAGCCCCATGTTTGCTAGTGTACGCATTTGATCTTCCATCCCATCAATGGTGTCATTAAACCACCAAGCAGTACCAAATTGCACTTTCCCTGCAATCTCATCTGTTTGGAAATTCCCTGCCATTGCTGCAAGAACATCATTATCGCGTGCATTTAAACTATAAAGTACGGTTTTCGGAAGCTTATCATTAATATCCATCGCATCTAATAGGTTAGATAATTTATCAGCTAACAAATGATCTCCAATAGAGTCAAAGCCACTATCTGCACCAATCAGCTTAAATCTTCTTGTGCTATTGTTACGTAAAGGATTGATGTGTAATTGCATGACCCATTTCTTTTCAGCATAAAGCTCACCAAGCGTTACTAATGTATATGTTTTAAATTGTTCTACTTCTTTATTGGTCAGAGCTTCGCCTTTTAGACGTTTTGCAAAAATAGCTGCTACTTCATCTTTTGTTGCTTCTTCGTAGAACATTACATTGATACCATGGTCTGAGCTCTTGCAGCCATGTTCTGCAAAGTGATCTACACGGCTTTTCAATGCATCAAGAAATACATCATAGTTTTCAATCTCTTTGTTGTAAACGCCTGCTAACTTTTCTACATAGCTCGGGAAATCTTCCTTCTCTATACCTAGTGCATTATCTGGACGGAAAGAAGGAGAAACAGTAATTCCAATATCCTCTTTTGCTAATGCTTCATGTGTTTTCAAATCATCTGCAGGGTCATCTGTTGTACCAACGAATTCCACTTTCTTATTCTTAAGTAAATTACGTACAGACATTTCTTTTGTTGCTAGCTTCGCATTCGCTTCCTCCCAAATACGAGGAGCAGATTCTTCATTTAGAAGCTCGTCTATATCAAAATAACGGAGTAATTCAAGATGTGTCCAATGGTATAACGGGTTACCTATTGCGTTTGGAATTGTTTTGGACCATGCAAGGAATTTCTCATATCCAGGTTTATTTCCAGTAATATAATCCTCACTGATTCCATTTGCACGCATTGCACGCCATTTGTAGTGATCTCCACCTAACCAAACTTCTGCTAAATCAGAGAAATTCTTATCTTCCATGATTTCATACTGGTTTAAATGGTTATGATAATCGATAATTGGTAAATCCTTTGCTGTGTTGTGAAAAAGCTCTCTAGCTGTTTCGTTGTACAGAAGAAAGTCATCTGTAATAAACGTTTTCACATTTACCCCACCCTTCTTTTATCATTAGCCTATGTTTAGCATTTATATTGTGTGGAAAAATATTCATGATTTATTATTTGTTTACTAAACAAACTATTTTACATATACTATGATATATGTAAACGGTTCATTATTCAAGTCTTAATTTAATCAAATTACATCGGGGGGATAAACAATGGAAACGGGAGACGCTTCCTACATTAAACAGCTAAACAGAAAGATATTATTAGAAGAAATCATTAAGAATAAATTATTGTCCAGAAGTGATTTAGCTAGAATAACTGGGTTAAACAAAGCTACTGTATCCGCTCAGGTTAATCGCTTTATTCAAGAGAATTTAGTAGTGGAAACAGAAGGGAATGAATCGACTAATCGCGGAAGACGGCCTATCATGCTAGAAATTAATGGGGATGCTGGATATAGCATTGGTGTTGATATCGATGCAACACACATTTCTTTTCTATTCATGACGTTAAATGGGAGGACGATAGATACCCTCCATACAAAAATTGCTTTTGAAGATATTTCCCAACTAACAGCCCAGCTCATTGAAACACTCACCCCTCTTATTAACAAATATAACCAATCATACCAGCCGCTTGGACTTGTAGGGATCAGCATTGGCATACATGGTATTGTTAACAATAAACAAGAGATTATCTTTACGCCTAAGGAAGAATGGTCCAATATTAATATAAAGAGTAAACTAGAAGAGGCGTTCCATACATCTGTCTACATTGATAACAATGCGAACTTAAGCGTTTTTGCTGAGCAAGTCTTTGATGAGCATATTCCAGACTTATTTTGTATAACATTGTACTCTGGGATTGGATTGGGAATTATAAACAATAATAGGATTTACCGAGGTTATCAAGGGTTTGCTGGGGAGATTGGCCATATGATAGTCGAGTCGCATGGATTAGAATGCCCCTGCGGAAATAAGGGATGCTGGGAATTATATGCTTCTGAAAGAGCATTGATAAGCATATTAGAGGAGAATAACATCCCATTGCAAGATGCCTTTGATAAGAAGAACCTGAAAAGCTGTGACATTATAAATCAGTATATAGAGTATTTAGAAATAGGGTTGAATAATGTCATCAACATATTTAATCCCGAGAAGGTAGTATTGAATGGTTCCCTAATCAATGGTAATTCGCCATTTATTACAGATATCACTTCAAAGTTAAAATCAAAAATGAATAATTATCGTGAAATTAGAGCTTCCAAGCTTGGGGAAAAGTCATGCACCTTAGGTGGTGCTGCCCTAGCTTTGAAAAACTTCTTTGAGATCGATTCAATCGATTTTACCGGGTACAACTATATCCAGCACCTATCGCAGAGCCAGGATTCATAAAGCAGCAAGAGAAAAAATGTTACTTCGTTTTGTAGCATTTTTTCTTTTATTTTAACTTCCCACTCTGTTTACTATCCATAAATAGGGCAGTATGATTAACTAAATCTAAAAACAACCTTTTAAAACTATCCTTCTTCCAGAATATAGGATAGTTTTTTCTTTATAAACTTTACACTTCTCGTTATTGTTCTGAACATCCTTAGTACAATCACAATCACGATATGGAACGCTGAGGTAATTTCCAATTGAAATGCTCCGATAACATCCTCAATGTAACTATTGCAACAAAAAGAGCACCTGTCGCCCAAGGTCCCTGGACGAAGCCGAGCCCAATCATTAATCCACCCAGTGTTGCCCAAAGTGCATAAATATCCTTACGTAGAATCATAGGTTTTCTCCCTGCAAGAACATCTCGTGTCATTCCTCCACCACAACCTGTCAACGTTGCAGCAACAAGCACTGCACTTAACGGCACACCTGCCTCGACAGCGCTAAAAGCCCCTTGTATCGCAAATGATGCCAAACCCATGGCATCAAAAAGAATGCCCCCCTTATTCCAATATTGCAGCCACTGATTTGGGATGAGAAATATAAGTGTATTTGTCAGGAAAACAGCCAAGAATAGATTACCTTGCGTCCAAATGGTTTCAATTGGTATGCCAATTAACAAATTACGAATCGTACTGCCGCCGAATGCAGTTGTGAATCCTAACACTTGGACACCTAATATGTCATAATCCTCTTCCATTGCAATAATAGCACCACTAATCGCAAAAGCAAGGGTACCTATGATATTAAGTATTTCCCATGTAATCAACGTTTCTCATCCTTTCTGCTATATTAATTCCCCAGCTATATTTGTACAAACATTCAGGTCACGCCTTTCTAAGAATGCATTTCCGTTTTACTGTGGGTAAAGAAGGGTAGATTGGATTCTGAGGTGATAATATGAATCAGGAACAAGCCAAATCATTTTTAAAAGACATCATTCAAATCAAAAGTGTCAATCCCCCAGGAAACGAAACAGCAGTCGCTGAAAAGTTAAAAAGCCTTTTTGATGAACATAGCATCGAGACCGAACTAGTTGAATACGACGTGAATCGGGCCAATTTAATTGCTCGTATAAAAGGGGAAGAAGACGGACCAGTCCTTGGGCTAACAGGACACATGGATGTTGTTCCTACTGGGGAAATTGAATGGGAGCATGATCCTTTTGGAGCCGAAGAAGAAGATGGCAAAATTTATGGTCGTGGAACAAGTGACATGAAAAGTGGACTTGTTGCCTGTGCACTAGCCATGATTGCGCTTAAGGAACAAGGTTTACCGAAGAAAGGTGAGGTTACCCTTTTAGCAACGGTTGGAGAAGAGGCGGGAGCTGTTGGGTCTCGTCAGTTAACGGAAAAAGGTTACACTGACCAGTTAGATGCACTGATCGTTGCGGAACCAACCGAAAATCAAATCAAGATTGCACATAAAGGGGCTTTATGGCCACAAATTATCACATACGGTAAAACGGCCCATGGTTCCATGCCGGATACAGGAACGAATGCCGTCGTTCATATGAATGAAATTATCCATAGAATGCTAGGTGAAGAATTTGAATTAAAATATGAGGAAGATGATCTGCTAGGTGGCCCTACCTTCAGCATTGACGTCATCAAGGGAGGCACCAATACCAATGTCGTACCTGACCAATGTTTGGTAAATATTGATATTCGAACCGTCCCTTCTCAAGATCACAAACAAATTATCGAGCAGATGGAACAAGTGATCCAATCTGTGAAAGAAAAATACCCTAATCTTAAGGCCGATATCCGTATATTGAATGACCAGCAGCCTGTGAGAACTTCAAGCGAGGATTCCTTTGTTAAACTGGTTCAAGACGTCAAGAAATCATTAGGTGGCGATATAACACTTGGCGGAATTACTGCTTATACCGACAGTTCACAATTTACAAAGGCAGAGAAGAAATTCCCTGTCATTGTGATGGGACCTGGCGGCACAGCGGCTGCTCATCAGCCGGATGAGTATGTTGAAGTCGATGAATTCCTAAAAAGTATTTATCTCTATAAAGAAATTGGAAAGAAATTTTTAACATAATTTCTTATAGTTAAAAATAACCTAACCTTTTCCGAATAAGATTACCCTAGTTACCTTAATAAAAAAACGGCTCTTTTTTTAAGAGTCGTTTTTTTATAGTTATTTTCCTCTTAAGTTCGTTCAACAGAAAAGTAAACAAAATCAGATAACTCTTGTCATTGATTTCATTTTGACAAGTAAAATCGCGATTCTTATCCGTGATTTGCACCCGTTTGCTAAATATTTCACATCTTATTTACTCTTAGTATTTTTCTTGTTGTATCTTTTAATCTACTATGTTGTTTTGGAAGAGGAAATCTAAAAAACATTTCGTGATTAGCTATCTCTAAATTAGCTGTGCAAGCCTCCACTCAGCCAGGGACGAGGGCGATAGGGACCGATTGGGATTTGAATAAGGCTGGTCTTTCCTTGTTGATCCATTTTATAGAGTTCATCACTCAAATTCGCTTCAAATCCAAGAAGCGGATGCCCTCCCATCCCGAGAGTTGAAGCAGCCAAAAGCAATCGTTGCACGAGCATACCCGCTTCCATCTGTTGAATTCGGTAACCCCTGTATCCTAGTTCTGTTTTATAAAATTCCTTATCACCTGCCACATGCAGGCAAAGTGGTACTTGGAGCAAATTCACATTATCCAGAGTCATTCCAGCCTGCAAATGGAGTCGATGATCTCCCGGACATATTTCTCTTAGCGAATGGTTTGCACTGTCATAATAGTACGCCCCATTTGAAATACCTTCCACATTATATAAGCAGCTGTAAATCGTTACACGAGGATTATTACTCCTATATGCTTCATCCAAATCATTTCTATATGAAAAAGAATTCGTGGCTTCTTGAAGAAGGGTGGACAGTTGTTGTTGACTCACTTTTCCTAAAACGAAATCCATGTCGGGAGAAAATCGGTTTCTACAGGCCTCAGCTAGATCATACGACATGGGATTTATATGAGGCAATGTCTCCGTCCGCTCCACACGTTCAGGAATTGACCTCTCTTCGATTACCCGAAATGATCTTGTAGAATTCAGCTTAGAGGCTTCATTCATCGCAGTAATCATCGGATATTCTTTGACACGAAGTGACCGTTGGAAATGTTTTGGTTGAATTGCTGACAGTTCTTGTTTCAATTCTTCCGATATAATATTTTTGTATTGGTCCTTTCCGTTAGCAGACCAGATGGTGGCTTCCACCGATAGCGGGATTATACTATATACGCTCTCCTCCAGTTCGGATAGTCCAAGCAGATGATTGATTGCGGTATCAAGAAATTGAAAGTATACACCTGAGGCGAAACCAAACCTTTCCGCTACCTCCATTAACTGTCCCATCAGCACACCAGCATCCAACCCTTGAAGTCGATACGCAAAGTTGTTGTATTTAAAGAAATTTTTCCAGAACATAGTCGACACAAAGGCAATACCAAAACACGAGGAGATGTCGCACCGATTGCCCAGAGCCCTGGCTAAATAAGAATCGAAATTCCCTTTCCTTAAGCATACTAGGCTATGGTGTGCAACATCATAATGGTAGACCCCATCGGGGAGTCCTTCTACTTTCAAGTATACGTACAACTCATTAGGATATAGCGCACCGCCAGAAGGAGCAAATCGCCGATACGACTGTAAAGGGAAAGAGTCTTGATCTGTGGCATCCATTGGGATGACTGATTGGCTCATTTGAGTAAAACCAAACACATACCAGAGAAAATGCCCGACTCTATTAAGGTCAAGTTTTACGGGAGGTTCTTCTCCAGTAAGCGTCAAGGGTACTTCCGTGGACAATGGAACAACTGGTAATCCACGGTAGAGTTTATATGCAAGAGGGGCATCCTCCCAATCCACTTCCCAGTTCGGCTGATTCGCCTTATCAATATTAAAATGCAGATTGTGCAAAAATTCTTCCAGACTCATCCTCTACCTCCTAAGCAGTCTTTAAGGAAACGGGTGCGGATATGGATTGAGTTGTTCTGGTGTCAATGGTTGATTCGTATATCCGAGCTCCATCGGGACTCGAAGTACTCTCTCCAGCCCTGTCAGGCGGGTAAGGTGATGCCCAAAAGTCATCGGCAGCATCCCCGGAATTAGTACTTTTACGCAATACAATCTGTTGCGTGTCGTTTCCGGTGTCGACTGGTCCACTACAATTACATCAAGGTTTAACTGACGGAACGCCTGAAGGAGATCACGCAAATCATCGGTAAGATCCATATGATTCGACTTCCACTTAAACTCCTCCTTAAAAGTTCGCATTGGGCCATTATGGTCAAGCAAAAAACTTAAGCGCTCTTCTGCTTGTGGCAAACCGTAAAGCATGCCGTGGTCATCCATCTCCTTCACCAAGGAAGAATCATACAGCATTCTTTCATACTTTTCTTGATTCGCCTCAAATTTTTCATCAAGGTTCAGCATCATGCCAGCAAGCTCGTGTACCGCGCTTTTCACCGCGCGTACTGGGTCCAGATGAGCTCCGGCTGCACAGATGAGATTCAATCCCTTTTCCTTTCTGTTTTTAGCCATGGCCCAAATACTTGGAATACCGTGTTCCATCGTGGAGTTATACAAGTACAAATCATACCCAGCGACCGCTCGCATCCGTTCGACCATTAATTCCAACTCCTGGTCCTCGGCTGTAAAAGGATCCAGTCGCGGAAGATTCAGTTTCGCATACCAAGTCATCAAGAATGAATCACGCTCAACTACTTCCATCATTCCGTAGAAAATCGCCTCTTCTAAACTTCCTCCTAGCGCACAACCATTAGAAGTTTCATAGATAAAACCTTGTGATTCGCATCCAACACTATAATAGGCAAGACGCTCAGGTACCAGCACTGGACGCTCTTCTAAAAACGAATACCCCCATACCCAATTAATGGAACGATTAGGATCAAACGATTTAAATGGAAAACCAGGCTGCGCATATTGTTCCCTTGTGTGTACGCCTACCTTCAATGGATGGAGTGCTTGATTTTCCAAGTTGCGATAACTATCATATATAACTGTCCGTTTGCCACGAGGCTCTATACCGCAGTTCCGCTCCACTCCCTCTAAAATGGCTGTCAACACGCTTTCTTCGTATGAATGAGTCCGGCCTGCTGTTCCCTCGTCACCGGCTAACATAGGCAAAGTGACACTCGAATCAGCAAACGGAGTCATTAGGTCATACATTTTACTATTCAGAAGGCCAGTACGATTATCCAGATAGTCTTTGACAATATCTTTTTCTATCTCTTCCAATGGACGGCAGCGGAAACTACCAGAACTTATTTTCGGACTTGGCTGCAGTGAAATTCGGGCTAAGTCTCGCGAATCGTCGGGTATTTGACCACAGACTGGGCACAATGGGTCGGGCAGAAAAGAGTGCCATGAGCCCTTCAGTGTTTTCATGTCAATTAGATATACCTTTCCTTCCGAATTAGCCTGATCACCTTTTAATACATTCTGCACCTCAGCCCCAATCAGGCAAGCCATTTGCAAGAGTCCGGTACTTGAAGACCACGGGTCACTTCCTATTCCTCCAGCCATAGTCATTCCTCGTTGCAATTCCCACATCTCTGTACGGTCACGCCCTCCCATGAGGCGTCTCATATCCGCACATTGAGAACAACCGGCTTCACCTGGTCGTACAAGCGGACCTACTACACCTTCTCCAAATGAAACGAAGCCTCTGAGCCAGGGCGTACCAGTCTTTCGTAACACTTCTTCCGCTTTTTGATGAACTGCGGGTTGCCAACCATCATCCAATATAAGGGCTAAATCTGTATTTTTTGGAACTTCTTCCTCTAAAATCGACTTATGAAGAACTTGATGGTGTGCTGACAGTTCATTCTTTACAAGTCTTGCCAGCACCCCTTCTCCGACAATTATCACGAAGGAACTCATTGTGCATCCTCCTCTTGCAGCAAAACACCAAACACTCCGTCTAGTTGCTTTTTAAATACAGGTTCAAGTCCAAATTCGAATACGAAGACCCGTTTTCTATTCCGTTTCAATATTTCTAAGGCTCCTTGTAGGATGTCGGGTTGTGTCCTCTCTTCACAAGCAGGAATACGAAGACTAACCGGCATTTTCTCTTTCAAAAGTACGGACGTTACTAGTTCAGATGAGGAATCCGCTTTGTTTTGCACGTTGATAAGCGCCTCCTGTAATGACCTCCGCAATGCCATAGTTATATTGAGGTCTGTATTGCCATACCACCCGTCCTCCGTACCTACCCATACTACAGGAAAACCGGACACTTCCTTCCCTGTTCCAATTATTGGTGCACCCTGCATTGTAGTCAGTGCCTCTAAATAGAACCGGCATCTCTCATCTTCTATAAAATCCAACTGTACTCGGGAAACAGGATATTCCTGATTAAGCTGTTGCCTTCTCAACTCTTCTGCCAAACACTTTTGTAACCCTCGGCCAACACCTTCCGCAAAAGATTCACCAGTACCAACTCCAACATTTTCCTCTGGTACTACAATTCTTTCGACATTTTTATTTTTTGGCAAAGTATTAACAACCAAATTGACCATTCGCGACATATACGTTTCAATTCCAGTTAATCCTGCTTCCCTTCGTGCCTCCTCATGAGTCAAACTCGAACAGACAATGTTTTGCATTAACTCGGCTGGTCCCTCTGACAATGGGTCGACTACCTGGACACGGCACTGAGCTAACGGAAGCTGCTTTAAATCCTCCTCCTCCCAAATATGGAAGATTCCCGTTTCCTCTGATGTTAATGCATTGAAATAAAGAAGTAATTTACCTGATTCAACTTTATCTGAACCTGTTTGGAGGCGGTCTTCGACATCTTCAACCCATTGTGCTGATATATTGCTCGTTACAAGTGGATGAGGTAAAAACGAATGCCAGTTTCCCTCCAATGTATCCATATTCAAAAGAAAAATCCTATTACTCTGTTCCAATTCCCTGACTCCAGTAACTTCTTTAAACAATTCAAATACAATCACATTGGCTAACAAGGCCCCCGTAGTGGCAGCGAAGGCAGGATAATGCTGATTTTGGGATAAGACAGAATGGTGCAAACGCCGCCATGCTGACTCCCAACACACCTCAGAATCCGGATGTACTAATGGACCTGCTAAGCCTACCTGATCAAGGCATATAGCGGGGATAAACATTTTCTTCTCTTCCCTGCAAACGGTATGAAGATGTCTCAGTTCCTCTAGTTCTCCCTCCTGACTCACATACAAAATCGAATCAAAGGGCTTCACTATTTCCAGCCAACTCTCCTTCTTTTGCGAAACCTCTTTTAAGTCAATGTCCGAGTCTTTTTTCTGTGCATGTTCTACAAGTTCTATTAACCTCTCCCTATTAGTCGGAAACTCGTCTGTGATTAGCACATGGATTTTAGTCAGGCCGGATTCAATCAAAGAAGAAACTAATGAATTTAAAATCGAACCAGAGCCAACTGCCAGCACTTTGGCCTGACGGAAAACTTGAAAACGTGCTGCCCCAGAACCAACTAAATTGTCCACAAATTCAATTTGAGATGCATACTTATTAAGTTGATAATCCAGCAATTG
Organism: Oceanobacillus piezotolerans; assembly: GCF_003665065.1. Classification (GTDB taxonomy): domain Bacteria; phylum Bacillota; class Bacilli; order Bacillales; family Amphibacillaceae; genus Oceanobacillus; species Oceanobacillus piezotolerans. The sequence continues at coordinate 27,537 of NZ_RCHR01000010.1, forward strand.
ATGTGGAAGGTCCTGGCTTAAATCACGAACATACCCATTCTCATAGAGCACTTCTGCAATTTCATATACTCGATCCCGATATGGGCCAGGCAGTCCGTTAGTTAATTGTCCTAACGTATACTCCCCATTGAACATTGGTAACAATTTTTCAACCCATTGATCAATCCCAATACCTTCGATATGGAAAGAACTTATATTGTTTCGAAAATACACACCTCTGTTTGGATCAGGGAGATAAAACGTGTCTCTTTTCACTTTGAGACGCATAGAAGTGTTCAAATTTGCCATCTCTATCCTCCTTATACCACTTGTGATCATCATTGTTTATTAGCACTACCACTACCAACATATGTACAGTAATTTGTCCGTTATGCCTTAACTTATATGGAAAGACCCCTGCAACAATACAGGGGTCTTTCTATAATAAAAACTATATAATTGACCGTCTTACCAAAATCCACCATGGCAACGAAACCCGCCGCATCTGAAACAACGAGCACACCCACCACATCCGCCACATCCGCCACATCCACCGCATCCAAAGCAGCTAAAGCACCGGAACCCAAAGCAGCTAAAACCAAAGCATCTGCCAAAGCCAAATCCGAATAGCTCACCAGATTGATCAGTATAATACTCACTTTGATCCCAAGGCACTGCCTGAGTCGCTTGGAAATCACCAACATTCAAATTTTGAAGTTCATTATGGAATTCATTCATTTTCTTTTCCTCCTAAATAATAATTTAAAATATGTGCCTAAAACTTGAAACAGTAACAGCAGAGTTAAATCGAAAAAGGAACAGTATACCAGATGGTACATTTAATATTTCGATTACTCATCAACAACTTATGTACATTAGATGGGTATTGTTACTAATATAAAAGCCTAATTTATAAAAGTCGGCAAAAATTCATCCATCGATTAAGCCCTTTAATGGTGTTTTCACCGTATAACTAAATTTATATTGGTTAAAAAAGTGGCCTAAAAATATTTTTATTCTGGAAGAATTTTTTCACATAAAAAAATCCTCAACCAAAGTGGTTGAGGACCTTGAAATCGCCAAAAATAAACATTCCAAGAACTGAGGTTCACGACGAGCGCCGTATTTTTCTAGTCATGTATGTATATATAACATGAGGAAATGTAAAAAAATGATTCTCCAATACACTGATTCTATTTATTAGAAAAAGAAAAATGTTGATTCTTAGAAATTTCAAAGGGTTACAGGCCCAGCTACTCCAATATCTGGTGGGGCCACTTTCAAGAATTTAGTTGCATTACCACTGTAAAAGGCAGAACAAGTCCGTAATTAGATTCCCAACTCACTTTGCGGTCAGCTTTTATATTAATTACGTCCCAAATATTTCTCAAGGAAAGCAGCCACCATAGAGTAAACATAGATTTTATCGTCCGGCTTCACTAGGGTATGCCCCTCCCCTTCTATACGATGAAATGTAACGGGATGTCCTCGTTGCTTCAGTTTATTGACGATTTGCTCCGACTCGCCGATGGGGACCCGCGGGTCATTTTCGCCATGGATGACTAGAAGGGGAGCCGTAATTTCATCAGCATGATTAAGAGGATCAATCTGATTAAAAAAATCCCCGTCACGTTCAACAGTACCGTATTCAATTTCTCTAAGCCGCTTTCTCCAGGGACTGGTTGTTTGGATAAACGTCCGCAGGCTCGACATACCAACAATATCAACTGCAGCCGCCCATAAATGGGGATAATGACTGATCAAGGCAAGCGTTAAAAATCCTCCATAACTTCCTCCAAGGACAGCGATTTTACTCACATCAATATCTGGTTCTTGTCTGAGCCAATCCACTAGGGATATCACATCTTTTACAGCATCCATGCGTTTTCTTACATCATCCAAATGGGTATACGTCTTTCCGTACCCTGTACTCCCGCGGAAATTAGGTATTGCTATACAATAGCCCTGGCTTAGTAAAAATTTCAAAAGTGGATTGTAGGACGCTCGGCTTTGACTTTCTGGTCCACCATGAAGATAGATGACAACCGGATGTTTCTTAGCAGCTGACTTTGGCTTATAATAAAAAAAAGGAATCTGAAGATCATCAAATGAACGATAGGATAGCAATCTAGGATAGGATATTCCTTCTATGAGAGGTTTGCTTTCATTCATTACTGGCTGGGCCTGAAGAGTTAAAAGATGAAGTGCCCATAGTTCTGACGGGTGCTTAGGTCCATTTAATTTAAAAAGCAGCATTTGTCGTTGAGGTAAGAAGGCAAGATTGGTAATGACCCCAATTGGTGTTTCCCATGTATAAAGAGTTCCTTGGTTCAAATCAAACAAGTATCCTTTTGAGATTCCACCTTGATTCTCAGTAAAAGCAAACATGTTATTTTCCTTATTAAAGGCCAATCCTTCAAAATCCCAATTTCCCCGCAGCAGCCAGGTTAATTGTTTAGTGCGCAGATTAATACGTGCTAGTCCATAGAATTCACTATCTTTGTTGGACAATAGATATATATCTTCCCCGTTGTGACTGAAATGGATATTACGGTAGCTCGCTTCTCCTGAATGCTCTGTAATCCAGTCGATGTTTCCATTTAAAAGAGATAATATCCCTAAATCATGATCTAACGCGGAGTTTGTTCTTCTTACCAGTAATGCATTTCCATTAGGAAACCATCTCACCACAGTAAACATTCCGTCTTCCGCAAACACTAGATGAGTTTCAAATGTCTCTAGACTCTGGATATAAATATCTAAAAATGCTGGGTTCCGTCGGTTACTGGACCAGGCAATCCATTTCCCGTCCGGAGAGCTTCCCCCATATAAATGAACATGTTCAGGCGAGTTGGTCAGTGGGATGAGCATACCATTTTCCTTGAGGAGAAATAATTGCTCCCTTTCATTTCCCGTCACATCCATCCCAATAATTAAATCCGAAGTGCCAGCAACATATTTTAAGAACGTAATTCCTTCCGATGAAAAAGATTGCTGCTCAGGTCTCCCTTGATCTAGATTCCACTTCTCTACTCTAGGCAATCCCATATAATCGACGATTACACTTATTTGATTACAACTCGGTTCACAATCAAAATCTCTAACCGTACGTTGATTGACATAAGGGTCTGGAACCATTTTCATCATTTCCTTCCCACCCATTTCTCTAGTTTGTGAAAACAACTTGGCGTTATTATGAAACAATCTTAATATAATAAGACGCTCAGATTCATTATATTTAGGCAGGGTGGGCAGTATGCATGACGTAGAAATGAATCAATACATCAATTTTAGAAGAAGTACATCTAAAAATAGTACGATTGTAACAATAGTGCTATATATCTTATTAATTAAAATCTATCAACACAACTATTTAAGATTGCTAAAGCAGCAACATTCCAGTAATAAACTATAATATAGGGTCAGCTGTAGTCTCAAACAATTTACAGGTAAAAGATGCTTATGTTTCTAACCTTTGTTATAAAACATAGAATTCATGCTGTTAATAGCATCATTATGATAATCTATTAGATTTATTTTTCTTATTTTAATAAAAAGGGATTGTATTATAATTTATTATAATTTATAATTCAGATAATATTCTGAATTATAAAAGGGGTGATTTTTTGTTTAATCAAATTATAGACACTATTAACGGCTGGCTATGGAGTCCTTTATTGGTGGGTTTCATTGTAGTAACTGGTTTGTATTTTAGTTTTCGCACCAGATTCCTACAGATTCGCCATATTAAGGAAATGATAAAACTAGTAACTACGGGGAAGGGTTCCGATGCAGGGGTTTCTCCATTCCAGGCATTAGCGATATCTTTATCGGGTCGTATTGGCGTAGGTAACATCGCTGGAACCGCAACAGGTATTGCTTTTGGAGGACCTGGTGCTGTCTTTTGGATGTGGGTCATTACCTTTATCGGTGCAGCGTCAGCTTTCGTAGAGTCAACTCTTGCTCAGATCTATAAGGAAAAGCAAGATGGTCAGTATCGCGGGGGTCCTGCATTCTACATTGAAAAAGGACTTGGCTGGAAATGGTTTGCGGTCATTTTCGCAGGCGCAACTCTGCTTGCAATGTCTTTCTTAATGCCAGGTATACAGGCAAATGCAATAGGAGATAGTGTGCATAACGCTTTTGGTCTTGATACAACAATTACTGGCCTAATTCTTATCGCACTTGTTGGTTTTACTATCTTTGGTGGTGTTAAGCGTATTGCTAAGGTTGCAGAATTGGTCGTTCCTTTCATGGCAGCTGCTTATGTGTTACTTGCACTTGTAATCATAGGTAGCAATTTTGTAGATATTCCAGCTGTATTTGCGTTAATCTTTAAAAGCGCTTTCGGAGCAGAAGAATTATTTGGTGGTATTATCGGTTCAGCTATTATGTGGGGGGTAAAGCGTGGTCTATATGCCAATGAAGCCGGTCAGGGTACAGGTGCTCACCCAGCAGCGGCGGCGGAAGTGTCTCATCCCGTTAAACAAGGTCTTGTGCAATCATTCTCCATTTATTTAGATGTATTCTTAGTTGTAACAGCAACTGCTATGATGATTTTATTTACAAGTTCTTACAATGTAATTGATGAAAATACTGGGCAAACCATTACTGAAAACCTTCAAGGAGTTGAACCAGGCCCTGGTTACACTCAAGCGGCAGTTGATACAGTCATCCCAGGGTTCGGATCAGGATTTATTGCTATTGCAATATTCCTCTTTGCCTTTACAACCATTTACGCTTATTACTATATCGCAGAGACTAACCTTGCCTATCTAGTACGTGGCAGATTTAGAAATATTGCTTTCTTTTTACTGAAACTACTTCTTTTATTCTCTATTTTCCTTGGATCTGTAAGTACTTCAACAGCAGCATGGGCATTGGGTGATATTGGACTTGGAATTATGGTTTGGCTGAACTTAATTGCAATTCTATTGTTATTTAAACCAGCAAATATCGCTTTAAAGGATTACGAAGAGCAGCTTAAGCAAGGTAAAGATCCAGAATTCAACTCATCTAAATATGGAATTAAGAATGCTGATTTCTGGAAAAATGGTTATGAAAGTCCGGATAAAAAAGATAAAGATGTTGATAAAATATCATAAATTGAACTACTATCCGTGTATGGTTCCTTTGGATAGTTAGTTACGTTAGGAAAGCACCAGCTTTAGCTATCTGGTGCTTTTATTATTATTACTAAATTTTATCAAATATTATAATCAAGACGTACATAAAGTGATGATGCAAAGCAGTCATGTAGTATATATAAAGAAATTTATTAATACGGCTATATATGGAAACACAGAATCTCATGAAATTTTAGTAGAAAACTATCAAATTAAAGAAATAGGAAATAATATTGCCGCCATATGTTGATTCTTAATTAACTTAGATTATCTCTTTTCAAGTCTAGTACGGAGGAAATGCAAATTTTCTACGGTGTCAGTCCCCCACTTCTATGAAGAGTTAATGCAAGTCATACCGATAGTAAAACCATGAGGCATATTTACACTCATGTGACCGATAAAGCGAAGGAGAAGACAGCAGAGACATTCCAATAATAAACTATAATATAGGTTGAGTTGTAGTCTCAGACAATTTACAGGCAATAAAAAAGACCCTTTCCACATAAGTGAAAAGAGCCTTGAAACGTAGATATATTAACGTTTTGAGAACTGAGGTGCACGACGTGCGCCTTTAAGACCGTATTTCTTACGTTCTTTCATACGAGGGTCACGAGTTAAGAATCCAGCACGTTTAAGAGTTGTGCGGTATTCAGGATCTGCCTCAAGAAGTGCACGAGCGATTCCATGACGGATAGCACCAGCTTGACCAGTGAAACCTCCACCATGAACGTTTACTAATACGTCATATGTTCCTTCTGTTTCTGTAGCAGCTAAAGGCTGGTTAAGAATAAGAAGTTGAGTTTCATATGGGAAATACTCTCTTGCATCACGACCATTAACTTTTACATTACCTGATCCTGGTACTAGACGTACACGAGCAGTTGATTTTTTACGACGACCTGTTCCGTAGTATTGTACTTGTGCCAAAATGTTTACCTCCTTTTTCAATTACCCACGAAGTTCGTAAACTTCTGGTTTTTGTGCTTGATGATTGTGTTCAGCGCCTCTGAATACGTGTAATTTTTTCGCCATTCTGCGGCCTAGAGGTCCTTTAGGAAGCATACCTTTAATTGTAGTTTCCAACATTTCCTCTGTATATTTAGTAAGCATTTCGCTTGCATTACGAGCTCTAAGTCCACCTGGGTGTCCTGAGTGGTTGTAATACATCTTGTCGTTTAATTTGTTACCTGTTAATTCAATTTTTTCAGCGTTGATAATAATTACGTGATCTCCAGTATCAGCGTGTGGAGTGTAAGTTGGTTTGTGTTTTCCACGAAGGATAGATGCAACTTCACTAGCTAAACGACCTAAACGTTGGCCTTCAGCATCCACAACTAACCATTTGCGTTCAATATTGTTTTCATTCGCCATGAACGTTGTGCGCATGTTTTTTCCCTCCAAATTTAAATAAATCGTTTCAAATCTATTGTTATTCTTATTCAACATAATTAGTTTCCGGGGCTAATCATGGTTTTTAAGAAATAAAATGCCATGTATCATAATATAACATTTTAGATGTAAATGTCAAGGTTATCCTTCATTATTCTTCGTTTTTCTTTCATAGAAGAAATGATTATGATGGATTTATTTCCTCCTGATCATCATAAGTGACCTTCCATAGGTAAAGACCTTGCGGAGCAATAGTCTTTCCGGCAAGTGATCTATCTTTTTTCTCTATCATTTTTGGAATGTCTTCTGGCTTTCGCCTGCCTTGACCAATATCTAATAGAACACTTACCATGATTCGAACCATATTATATAGAAATCCGCTTCCCCGGAAAACGAAGGTCAGCTTGTCTCCTTGTCTAATGCAATTTGCTTCATAGATGGTTCTCACTTTGGTTCCCTTTACGGTTGATTTGGCAGATGATAAGGTTGTAAAGTCATGTGTTCCTTCCAAATAACGACAAGCTTCTAAAATTTTATCTATATCAATTTCATATGGAAAGTGATAGCTATAATTACGGTTAAATACGTCTGTGTCTGGGCGGTTTAATACGATATAATGGTATTCCTTCTGGGACACACCATAACGCGCGTGAAACGCGCTAGAAACGCGTTTAACATCTATGATATATATATCATCAGGCAGTTGGGTATTCAAAGCTTGCTTCCACCCTTCAGAAGGAATGGATAAGATGCTATCAAAGTGAATCACTTGCCCTTTTGCATGCACTCCGCTGTCTGTTCGCCCTGATGCCACTGTCTTTATCTTGGATCCTTTATGCACCCGTGATAGAGCCTTTTCCAGCTCTCCTTGGACGGTTCGCTTATTCGGTTGTATTTGAAACCCATGAAATAGGGTTCCATCATATTGAATCGTACACTTTATTCTTTCACCCATTGCTTGCTTCCCTTTTCTTATCCATATGTTCTTGTTAAAAATAGCCCTGCAATTACGGCAATAAATACGAGATATACCATAATATCTATTTTTCCTATTTGTAATTGTCTAAGCTTTGATCTTCCATAGCCACCTTGATAGCCACGGGCCTCCATTGCCATAGCAAGCTCTTCAGCCCGTTTAAAAGCACTCACAAATAAAGGAACCAATAATGGAACAACCGCTTTGATCCTTGCCTTAATAGGCCCATTTTTAAAATCTACTCCACGTGAGGCTTGTGCCTTCGAAATCTTTTCGGTTTCTTGCATTAACGTTGGAATAAACCTTAGTGAGATAGACATCATAAGTGCTAGCTCGTGGACAGGAAATTTCACTTTATTCAGTGGCCTTAGCATATCCTCTATCGCATCGGTTATTTCCATTGGCGTAGTTGTTAATGTTAGTAAAGAAGTAACCAATATTAATAGAAAGAAACGTACGGATATAGCGAGTCCCTGCATTACTCCACCAGTATAAAACTCAAAAATCCAGAAATCAAAAAATAATTCTCCTTCTTTTGTTACAAATAAGTGCAAAATAAAGGTGAAGGCAACAAGGAACCAAATTGGCGTTAATCCCTTTGCAATAAATTGAAGAGGCACTTTAGATAGGAAAACACTGAGTGCCGCAAAAACTACCAGTAAACCATAGCTTGTTACATTATTTGCAAAGAACACAATAAAGATAAAGAAAAAGATAATCGTGATTTTCGTCCGTGGGTCCATTCTGTGTATAATAGAATCTCCGGGGACATACTGACCAATGATAATGGAATTCATTTTTCTTCATCTCCCTTTAACACTTGTTGAATCGATCTCGCAAGCTCTTTTTCTGACTGCTTTTGAAATGGAATCGAGGTATGAAATTTCTGGTTAAAGGCTGTTAGAAATTGGACGATTTCAGGAACATCCAGTTGCACTTTTTGAAGGGCTTCCTTTTGCGTAAAGACTTCCTCTGGCCTTCCCTCCATATATTTAGCACCTTTATTCAAGATAATCACATAGTCTGCGTATTTTAATGCATCCTCCATACTATGTGTAACTAATACAGTTGTTAGCCCCTCTTCCCTGTGTAGTTGATAGAACATATCCATCATTTCCTTCTGTCCACGAGGATCGAGGCCAGCAGTTGGTTCATCCAGTACTAATACTTCTGGGCTCACCGCTAAAACGCCTGCAATTGCTACTCTTCTCATTTGCCCTCCACTTAATTCAAATGGAGAACGTTTTAATAATTCCGGAGACAGTCCAACAGCACGGCTCGCCTTTTCTATCCTTTTCTTAATGTCACTCTCCGGGACTCCAAAGTTTTCTGGACCAAATGCAATATCCTTTTCGACTGTTTCTTCAAACAATTGATGCTCAGGATATTGGAAAACCACGCCAACTTTACTGCGAAGTTCCTTTAGGTCAGAAGGTTTATGCTCCCTCGAAAGACGGTAATCACCAATCGTTACCTCTCCTTCTGTAGGAACCTGCAATCCGTTTAAGTGACTAAGTAAAGTAGATTTACCTGAACCTGTATGGCCGATAATGGCAACAAATGACCCCGATTTAACATGGAATGACATATTCTCGAGTGCTGTATGTTCAAATGGTGTGTTTGGTTGATAGGTATAGGTTACGTTCTTAAATGTAATGTCCATAGGTCCTCCAACAACTCTCCGTGGTTTAATGGCTCCTTAGGCAATGGAATTCCATATTGTTTAAGTTCATCTGCAAGAATTGCAACAAACGGTACGTCCAGGCCAATTTCTCGTAAAGCCTCTTTTTTTGTAAAGATGTCACGAGGTTTTGCTTCATCCCATACTTGTCCATTGTTCATAACAATGACTCGGTCGGCTTGTACAATCTCTTCTAGATCATGAGTAATGGTTATTAGGGCAAAATTTCTTTCATCCAGTATACTTGATACTGTCTGCATAATTTCCTTCCGGCCATTTGGGTCTAGCATGGCTGTAGCCTCATCCAGAATCAATACCTTTGGTGAGATTGCTAGTACACTAGCTATCGCCACTCGTTGCTTTTGCCCACCTGAAAGTCTATGTGGCTCGGTCAGCCGATAGTCTGACATACCAACTGCTTTAAGAGTCTCATCGATTCTTTTAATCATTTCTTCTCTTGGTATCCCACGGTTTTCCATTCCAAATGCAACATCATCCTGTACCGTTGCACCAACAAACTGATTATCTGGATTTTGAAAGACCATTCCGACTTCTTTGCGAATTTCCCAGACTGATTCCTCATCTACCTTCTTACCAGAGATAAGAATTTCACCCTTTTGCGGGAAAAGTAATCCATTAATTAATTTAGCAATGGTGGATTTACCAGAACCATTATGGCCGATAATAGCAACCCATTCATCTTCTTCTATAGTAAAAGATACATTATCAAGCACCCAGGGGGCTTTATCATTATAACGAAATGAAACGTTTTTAAATTGTATTAACGGCTTGTTTTCCATGCTATATCCCCCTTATGCAATCGTTTCCCGCTAACTGACTGGCCAGCCAATTAGATTTGACATGACCTGCACCTATGCCTTACTCGGCGCAAAGTTGCAAAGATGTAAAACAAAAGATATCTTGACCGATTTAAAGAGCTCCCACTAAGTGAGTTTACTTTAATATTCAATATAGCATAATTCTCTTATATTTCTAATGAAAGATTCTTCCCTCTGCAAATATAAAATCGGCATTCACATACTGCGAATGCCGAGCCAATTCTTTATGAAATCGAATAGAGAAATGGCTTATTAAGCAAAAAAGGGCTTGGATTCATCTCGAGAGAGTTTGAGTCCTGCCCTTGCCGCAACAATCTTCATTAAACTAATTCAACGATTGCCATTTTTGCTCCATCACCTTGGCGTTCGCCAAGTTTAAGAACACGTGTATATCCACCTTGTCTATCTTCATAACGAGCAGCAACGTCATCAAATAATTTTTGGATTACGTTGTTTTCATCGTCAGCTTCTTTTCTGTAAAGGAAAGCTGCAGCTTGACGGCGAGCATGAAGATCCCCACGTTTTCCTAACGTAATCATTTTATCAACGATTGATTTTAGCTCTTTAGCTTTTGCTTCAGTTGTTTCAATACGCTCATGAATAATTAAATCTGAAGCAAGATTGCGAAGAAGTGCCATACGGGCATCTGTTGTACGTCCTAACTTTCTAGCCATGGACTAATCCCTCCCTTTCTTAAAAAACTCTAGGTGACTGTCATTCTCAGTCGTCTTCTCGTAAACCTAAACCAAGTTCATTTAATTTAACTTTTACTTCTTCTAAGGATTTACGTCCCAAATTACGAACTTTCATCATATCTTCCTCAGACTTGTTCGCAAGTTCTTGTACGGTATTAATACCAGCACGTTTCAAGCAATTGTAAGAACGAACGGAAAGATCAAGCTCTTCGATGGTCATTTCCATCACTTTTTCTTTCTGATCTTCTTCTTTCTCTACCATTATTTCTGCGTTTTGTGCTTCATCTGTTAATCCTACAAAGATATTAAAATGCTCGGTAATGATTTTTGCTCCTAGAGAAATAGCTTCCTCAGGGCGAATACTACCATCTGTTGTAATATCTAATGTTAGCTTATCGTAATTAGCATTTTGCCCAACACGTGTATTTTCAACTTGATAGGTCACACGTGATACTGGTGTAAAGATCGAATCGATTGGTACTACACCAATAGGCTGATCGTCACGCTTGTTTTCTTCTGAAGGACGATAGCCACGACCACGTTCTGCAGTAATTTTCATGTGTAAGCTACCCTTACTGTTTAATGTAGCAATATATAAATCTGGATTTAAGACTTCTACATCACTATCATAAGTAAGGTCAGCTGCAGTTACTTTACCTTCACCTTGAACATCGAGTTCCAATGTTTTTGGTTCATCCGAATAGATTTTCAAAGCTAATCGTTTTAAATTCAAAACAATTTGTGTGACATCTTCTACTACACCATCAATCGTTGAAAACTCATGTAGTGCACCGTCAATTTGAACGGATGTAACAGCAGCACCTGGAAGTGAGGATAATAAGATACGACGCAAGGAGTTTCCTAGAGTGGCACCATATCCACGTTCAAGCGGTTCGACTACAAATTTACCAAATGTAGCATCCTCGCTAATCTCAACCGTTTCAATTTTTGGTTTTTCTATTTCGATCATTTAATTAAAACCCTCCTTTAAAACGTCGAAACCCCGGCTAGACAAATGTCTAACCGAAATTCCTCAAATAAGCAGTAGGCGTTTCTGCACTACTTTAAGATTTTACGTACTGTCTTATCTCGATGCTGTCAGAAAGCTTAATCACCAATATTTTAGCTATCATAACCCATTATTGACAGGGTAACAAATTCTATACGGTAAAATTAAACACGACGACGTTTTGGTGGGCGGCAACCGTTATGAGGAACTGGTGTTACATCCACAATTGCAGTTACTTCCAAACCAGCAGCTTGAAGAGAACGAATTGCAGCTTCACGTCCAGCACCAGGTCCTTTAACAGTTACTTCTAAAGTCTTCATACCAGTTTCCAATGCTGATTTTGCAGCTGTTTCAGCAGCCATTTGAGCAGCAAATGGAGTAGACTTACGAGAACCTTTAAAGCCTAATGCTCCAGCAGAACTCCAGCCAACTGCATTACCTTGTTTATCTGTAATTGTTACAATTGTGTTGTTAAATGTAGAGCGGATGTGTGCTACACCTGACTCAATATTCTTTTTCACACGACGTTTACGTGTGTTTGTTTTACGTGCCATAGGATAAGTTTACCTCCTTTACGTTATTTTTTCTTGTTAGCCATAGTTTTACGTGGGCCTTTACGAGTACGTGAATTATTTTTCGTGTTTTGTCCACGAACTGGTAATCCACGACGATGACGAAGACCTCTGTAAGAACCGATTTCAATTAGACGTTTAATATTAAGGGATACTTCACGACGAAGGTCACCTTCAACAGTAAATTGTTCCATTGCTTGACGGATTCTAGAAAGTTCATCTTCTGTTAGATCACGTACACGAGTGTCTTCTGAAACGCCTGCTTCTTCAAGGACTTTCTGTGCAGTTTTCTTACCGATTCCATATATATAAGTTAATGATATTACCACACGTTTTTCACGTGGAATGTCAATACCTGCAATACGTGCCATTAAGTCTCAGCACCTCCTTATTAACCTTGTTTTTGTTTATGCTTAGGGTTTTCACAAATAACCATTACTTTGCCTTTGCGCTTAATAACTTTACACTTTTCGCAAATTGGTTTAACGGATGCTCTTACTTTCATCAGTTTACCTCCTCTTATATCGGAGCTTTAGATTATTTGTAACGATAAGTTATTCTTCCTCTTGTTAAATCGTAAGGAGAAAGTTCAACCGTTACCTTGTCACCAGGTAAAATACGAATGTAATGCATACGAATTTTACCAGATACATGGGCCAAAACCGTATGGCCATTTTCAAGCTCTACATTAAACATTGCATTTGGCAATGTTTCTGTTACGGTACCTTCTACTTCAATTACATCATCTTTCGCCATCGTGTAGATCTCCCTTCTTCAAATCAGTCACAATCTCACTCATATACTTTGATATGGCAAACCGCAATTTCCCATTTGTGACACGACCGGTTTCTAGAAGGCTGTTTTGGACTTCTGGGGAAATATAATCCGTTATCTCTATATGATGCAGATTCTTCTTCTTCGGCCGATTTGTTTTACGTTTTTCTCCATCTGCGAGAATAACATAACGATCATCCAGCACTTCTATAATAATCATGTACTGATTGGTTTCTCGTCCTTGTAAAACACGTACAACCCGACCTAACAGCGATCCTCTAGCACCTTCGTTCAACAAGATCACCTGCACTTAGGCTACAGTTTGATTGTCACCTATAAAGGTTATTTTAACCAGTATTACTAGAGTTCAAAAGCAATACTAAGGATTTTTGTATTTCATGCATACATTATACAGATTAAGATAAAGAAATGCATCTGTTCCACACTAGATTAGATAATTACTATTTTTCTAAGAAGCTTTGGATATCGCTAAATACATCATCAATTTCTTGATCTCCGTTTATGTTAACTAGATACCCTCTGTTTTCATAGAAATCAAGTAACGGTTGCGTTTGTTTAATATTAACTGACAAACGATTCTTCACTGTTTCAACCTTATCATCATCACGCTGAATCAACTGTGAACCATCTTTATCACAGATTCCCTCAACTTTAGGAGGGTTAAATTCAACATGGTATGCAGTACCACATGTTGGACAGATTCTACGGCCAGTCAAACGTTCCACTAGCTTCGCTTCCGGAACATTTACATGTATAACTGAATCGATCGTTTGATCCATCTCAGCTAGTATTTGTTCTAAAGCTTCCGCTTGTGCAATTGTTCTTGGAAAGCCGTCTAGAAGAAAACCATTGTTACAGTCATCTTTACTTAAACGTTCTTTCACAATACCAACTGTTACTTCATCTGGAACGAGTTCACCCTGATCCATATATTCCTTCGCTTTCAACCCTAATTGGGTTCCTTCTTTAATAGCTAAACGGAACATATCCCCTGTAGAAATATGAGGGATATTATATTTTTCATTAATCTTTTGGGCCTGAGTCCCTTTACCAGCACCAGGTAATCCCATCAATATTAAATTCAATGTCTTCCCCTCGCTCTCGATAGGCAGCAGGAAATTACTTAATAAATCCTTTGTAGTGACGCTTCACTAACTGACTTTCTAGTTGCTTCATGGTTTGTAAAGCAACACCTACAATGATTAGTAAACTTGTGCCGCCAACTTGTACTGCGGTAGGCAGATTAGCCAGTGCACCTAAGACCATCGGTAATACAGCTACAGCCGCTAAGAAAAGCGCACCTACGAAAGTTAATCGGTTAATAACACGATTTAAGTAGGTTTCCGTATTAGTACCAGGACGAATCCCAGGAATATATCCACCTTGTTTTTGCAAATTCTCCGCCATTTGTTCTGGATTCACTTGAACAAATGTATAGAAGTAAGTAAATGCAATAATCAACACTACATAAAGCAGCATACCAATTGGTTGTGTATAATCAAAAACACTTACTATTGTTTGTGCAACTTGGCCTTCAAAGAAACTAGCAATCGTACTAGGTGCCATCATAAATGCTACAGCAAAGATAACAGGAATTACCCCTGCCGCATTTACCTTTAATGGTAAATGTGTAGATTGACCGCCTACTGGAGAACGATTAACCAATTTTTTCGCATACTGAACAGGAATCTTACGTAACGCTTGGTTAACGTATATCACACCTACTGTTACAGCAAGTATAACCAAGAGAATAAGCACAACAATGATAATGTTTATAAATAATTCATCACCAGGGTTTACAAAATACTGACTGTATAGCTGAGCTGCCCCATTTGGGATAGCTGCTACAATACCGGCAAAGATCAGAATAGAAATTCCGTTCCCAACACCGTGTGCAGTAATTTGCTCACCAACCCACATTAAGAAAGAGGTTCCAGCAGTTAATACAATTGCAATAACTAAGAACTTCAGAAAGTTTGGATTCTCGATGAGTAATCCGCCAGCTAAAGCATTAAATCCGATCGACATTGCGATTGCTTGGATAAATGCCAACACAATAGTGAAATAACGTGTAAACTGTGCAAGCTTTTTACGACCCATTTCACCTTGTTTCTTCCATTCCGTAAACTTAGGAACCACATCCATCTGCAATAACTGCATAATAATGGATGCCGTAATGTAAGGCATAATCCCCATTGCAAAGATGGAGAAGTTTTGCAAAGCCCCTCCACCAAAAGTGTTTAAGAAACCAAACACGTTTTGCTGGTTCATAAAATCAATTGCTTGATTATTTGTAAAAGGTACCGGGATAAAGGTACCTAGACGGAAGACAATTAACATCAATAACGTAAAAATTATTTTCCGTCTAATATCTGCTACGCGCCAAAAATTGGAGAGTGTGCGAAACATTAAATCACCTCGGTTTTACCGCCCGCTGCCTCGATTGCTTCTACTGCAGAAGCAGAGAACTTGTGAGCTTTTACTGTAAGTTTCTTTTCGATAGCTCCCTTACCAAGTACTTTAATACCTGCTTTAGGTTTTGCTACGACACCAGTTTCTAGTAATAGCTCAGGAGTGACTTCAGTGCCATCTTCAAAACGATTTAATGTTTCTAGGTTTACAATTGCGTATTCTTTACGGTTGATGTTTGTAAAACCGCGTTTTGGTAGTCTTTGGAATAAAGGCATTTGGCCCCCTTCGAATCCAGGACGAACACCGCCGCCAGAACGAGCTTTTTGACCTTTATGACCTCTTCCAGAAGTTTTACCGTTACCTGAAGAAGTACCACGTCCAACTCTGTTTCTGTTTTTACGTGTTCCTTCAGCTGCTTTCAACTCATGTAGTTTCATGCGAGCACCTCCTCTTTACACTTAGTATTAATTAAACTTCTTTCACCGTTACTAGATGAGATACTCTATTAATCATACCACGAACGGATGGAGTATCTTCAAGAACTACGGCTTGACGAATTTTCTTAAGACCTAGAGCTTCAACAGTCTTTACTTGATTTTGTTTTCTGCCAATAACACTCCGTGTGAGGGTGATCTCTAATTTTTTAGACATAATGTTTCCCTCCTTATTATCCTAACAGTTCTTCAATGGACTTTCCACGTAATTTTGCTACATCTTCTGCACGCTTCAATTGTTTAAGACCATCGATTGTTGCACGAATCATATTGATTGGTGTGTTTGAACCTAGGGATTTAGTAAGAATATCACCAACTCCTGCAAGTTCAAGAATAGCACGAACTGGTCCACCAGAGATAACTCCAGTACCTTCATAAGCTGGTTTCATTAATACTTTACCAGATCCGAATCTACCATGTACTTCATGAGGGATGGTAGTTCCAACAAGTGGTACAGTAACTAGATTTTTCTTCGCATCATCAACTGCTTTTTTAATAGCTTCAGGTACTTCCTGAGCTTTACCAGTACCAAAACCTACATGACCGTTTTTATCTCCAACTACAACGATTGCTGCAAAACGCATACGGCGTCCACCTTTAACTACTTTCGATACACGGTTAACCGCAACAACACGTTCTTCAAGATCTAATTTATTCGGGTCGATACTTGTATTCATTAAATGTTTCCCTCCTTACGATTAAAATTCAAGTCCTGCTTCACGAGCAGCTTCTGCTAATGCTTTTACACGACCATGATATAAATATCCGCCACGGTCAAATACTACAGATTTGAATCCATTATCTTGAGCACGTTTAGCAATCAGTTCTCCGACTTGTTTTGCTGCTTCAACATTACCTGCCGATTCAACATTCAATTCTTTATCTTTAGTAGAAGCACTTGCAACAGTAACTCCGTTGATATCATCTATTAATTGAGCATAGATGTGTTTATTTGAACGATATACGTTTAAACGTGGACGAGCTGATGTTCCAGAAAGATTTCTGCGAACACGACTATGTCTTCTTTTACGTACAACATTTTTGTCAGGTTTTGTGATCATCTACGTCACTCCTTTCTGCTCCTAACTAATCTTACTTAGCAGTTTTACCTTCTTTACGGCGTACATATTCTCCAGCATAACGGATACCTTTACCTTTGTAAGGTTCTGGTGATCTAATTGCTCTGATGTTAGCAGCAACAGCTCCGACTAACTGTTTATCAATACCTTTAACGATTAATTCCGTGTTTTTAGGTACTTCAATTTCGATTCCCTCAATTTGTTCAATCTCAACTGGATGAGAGTAACCAGCACTTATAACAACTTTATTTCCCTGTTTTTGCGCACGGTAACCTACACCGATAATTTCTAGTGCTTTTTCATAACCCTTACTTACACCTACAACCATGTTGTTGATTAAGCTGCGAGTTGTACCATGCAATGCGCGATGTTCTTTGTTATCGCTTGGACGTCCTACAGTTAGAACATTGTCCTCTATATTAATCTTCATATCAGAATTTAAATCTCTTGTTAATTGACCTTTAGGTCCTTTAACTGTAATTGTGTTTCCATCAAGTTTAACTTCTACACCTTCTGGAATTTCGATGGGTTTAAGTCCTATACGAGACATTCATTGCACCTCCTCTAATTAACAAATTAATTACCAAACATATGCTAAAACTTCGCCGCCAACAGCTTGAGAACGTGCTTCTTTATCAGATAGAACACCATTAGAAGTTGAAACGACAGCAATACCTAGACCGTTTAGTACACGAGGTACCTCATCAGCTTTAGCGTATACACGCAATCCTGGTTTACTAATACGTTTAATACCAGTGATTACTCGTTCTTCATTAGGACCGTACTTAAGGAAAATACGCAGAATACCTTGTTTGTTATCTTCAATCACTTCATAATCTTTAACAAAGCCTTCACGTTTCAAGATATCAGCGATTTCTTTTTTCATTTTAGAAGCAGGAAGCTCTAAACTTTCATGTTTAACCATGTTAGCGTTACGAATACGAGTTAGCATATCTGCGATTGGATCTGTCATCACCATTAATCATTACCTCCTTCCCTAATCGGGGATTACCAGCTTGCTTTTTTGACACCAGGAATTTGACCTTTATAGGCAAGTTCACGGAAACAAATACGGCAAAGTTTAAATTTACGAATTACAGAATGTGGACGACCACAACGCTCACAGCGAGTATATTCACGTACTTGGTATTTTTGTGGGCGCTTTTGTTTTGCAACCATAGATTTTTTAGCCAAAATTTTCCCTCCTTGTATTAGCTTTTAGCTTATTTTTGGAAAGGCATGCCTAGCTGAGCCAATAGTTCACGAGCTTCTTCGTCCGTATTAGAAGTTGTTACGATAACGATATCCATACCACGAACTTTATTGACTTTATCATAGTTAATTTCCGGGAAAATTAATTGTTCTTTCACACCTAAAGTGTAGTTACCACGGCCGTCGAAGGCTTTCTTGGAAATACCACGGAAGTCACGTACACGTGGAAGTGATACAGAGATAAGTTTTTGTAAGAACTCATACATACGTTCACCACGTAAAGTAACCTTCGCTCCAATAGGCATTCCTTCACGCAAACGGAAACCAGCGATAGATTTCTTCGCACGAGTGATAAGTGGTTTTTGACCAGAAATTAATGATAGTTCTTCAACCGCACTATCCAATGCTTTAGAGTTTTGAACAGCGTCACCAACACCCATGTTGATAACAATCTTTTCAATCTTAGGTACTTGCATTACAGATTTATAGTTAAATTTATTCATTAAAGATGATACGACTTCATCTTGATATTTTTGTTTTAATTGATTCATCATGTCGCCCTCCTTTCACCAGCGGAATTATTTATCTAAAAGTTCACCGGACTTTTTAGCGATTCGGACCTTTTTACCGTCACGAACTTCATATCCAACACGAGTTGGTTCACCTGACTTAGGATCGATTGGCATAACATTAGAAACATGAATTGGAGCTTCTATGTTAAGAATTCCACCTTGTGGGTTCTCTTGTGAAGGTTTAGCGTGTTTTTTAATCATGTTAACACCTTCTACAAGAACGCGATCCTTTTTAGGATATGCTTCTAAGATGACACCTTCTTTACCACGATCTTTACCAGATAATACTTTTACTTTATCACCTTTTTTGACATGCATGCATTACGCACCTCCTTGTCAAGTTAATTTATAAACTTATAAAACTTCTGGAGCTAGAGATACGATTTTCATGAATTTAGCATCACGTAATTCACGTGCAACAGGTCCGAAAATACGAGTTCCTCTTGGACTTTTATCATCACGAATAATTACGGCAGCATTTTCATCAAAACGAATATAGGATCCATCTTTACGACGCGCACCAGATTTACTACGTACGATTACAGCTTTAACAACGTCACCTTTTTTGACAACGCCTCCTGGTGTTGCTTGTTTTACCGAGCAAACAATTATATCACCAATATTAGCTGTCTTACGACCAGATCCACCTAATACTTTGATGGTCAATAATTCACGAGCACCAGAGTTATCAGCAACTTTTAATCGAGTTTCTTGTTGAATCATAACACTGTGACCTCCCTTCGGATACGTTCCGAGTCAACATTTAAATTAGATAATTACTGCTTCTTCAACAACTTCTACTAAACGAAAACGTTTTGTTGCAGATAGTGGGCGAGTTTCCATGATACGAACGATATCGCCAACTTTCGCTTGATTGTTTTCATCATGAGTTTTAAATTTCTTAGAATACTTAACGCGTTTACCATATAATTTATGGTTTTTGTAAGTTTCAACTACAACGGTAATTGTTTTATCCATTTTGTCTGAAACGACACGTCCAGTATAAACTTTACGATTATTACGTTCAGTCATACGAGGCTAACCTCCTCTCTTGAATCAGTTATTTACGTTTAATTCACGTTGACGTACAACAGTTTTCATACGTGCAATTGCTTTTCTTACTTCACGAATACGTGCAGTGTTTTCCAACTGACCAGTTGCAAGTTGGAAACGCAAATTAAATAATTCTTCTTTTAAAGATTTTACTTTTTGTTCAATTTCGGCAGTGGTTAGATCTCTAATCTCATTAGCCTTCATTGTTTTCACCACCAATTTCTTCACGTTTTACAAATTTAGTTTTAATCGGTAGTTTATGAGAAGCAAGTCGTAACGCTTCACGAGCAACCTCTTCTGGTACACCAGCGATTTCAAACAAAATTTTACCTGGTTTTACAATTGCTACCCAACCTTCAGGAGCACCTTTACCAGAACCCATACGAACTTCTAGGGGTTTCTTTGTATACGGTTTGTCTGGGAAGATTTTAATCCAAACTTTACCGCCACGTTTCATATAACGAGTCATAGCAATACGAGCAGCCTCGATTTGTCTGTTGGAGATTCTAGATGGCTCCAATGCTTGCAATCCGTATTCACCAAATGATACCTCTGTACCACCTTTAGCACGACCGTTCATATTAGCACGATGTTGTCTACGATACTTAACACGTTTAGGCATTAACATAATGCGTTTGCCCCCTTCCTTTATTTATGGTTTTTAGTTGGAAGGACTTCCCCACGGTAGATCCACACTTTAACACCTAGCTTACCATAAGTAGTGTCTGCTTCTGCTGTACCATAATCGATGTCAGCACGTAAAGTATGAAGTGGAACTGTTCCTTCGCTGTAATGTTCTGCACGAGCGATATCAGCACCGCCTAGACGGCCAGATACTTGTGTTTTAATTCCTTTAGCACCTGCACGCATTGCACGTTGAATTGCTTGCTTTTGTGCACGACGGAATGAAATACGGTTTTCTAATTGACGAGCGATATTGTCTGCTACTAATTTCGCATCGATATCTACTTTCTTAATTTCTACAATGTTAATGTGTACTCGTTTACCAGTTAAAGCATTTAAAGATTTACGAAGTGCTTCAACTTCAGAGCCGCCTTTTCCGATTACCATACCAGGTTTACCAGTATGAATCGTAATGTTTACACGGTTAGCCGCACGTTCGATTTCGATAGAAGAAACAGCAGCTGTTTTTAGGCGGTTTTCAAGATATTCTCTGATTTTAATATCTTCATGTAGTAAGTCTGCATAGTCTTTACCAGCATACCATTTTGATTCCCAGTCTTTAATAATGCCTACGCGGAGACCTGTTGGATTTACTTTTTGACCCACTAACTATCCCTCCTTCTTTTCTGTTAAAACCACAGTGATGTGGCTTGTGCGTTTATTAATTCTGCTTGCGCGTCCTTGTGCACGTGGACGGAAGCGTTTCAATGTTGGTCCTTCATTTACATATGCTTCAGATACTACTAGATTATCAGTATCCATTTCATAGTTGTGTTCTGCATTTGCGATAGCAGATTTCAAAACTTTTTCAACTACTGGTGAAGCTCCACGTTGTGTATGGCGTAGAACCGCGATTGCTTCGCCAACTTGTTTTCCCCGAATAAGATCAACAACTAAACGAACTTTACGAGGAGCTATACGAACTGTTTTCGCAACGGCTTTAGCTTGCATTCGGTCTGCACCTCCTTATTATCGTTTTGTTTTCTTGTCGTCGGCAGAGTGTCCTCTGTATGAACGAGTTGGTGCGAATTCACCTAACTTATGTCCGACCATATCTTCTGTTACATATACTGGAACGTGTTTACGTCCATCATATACCGCAATTGTATGACCTACAAAATTAGGGAAGATGGTAGAACGACGAGACCAAGTTTTTACTACTTGTTTTTTATCCCCTTCGTTTAACTGATCAATCTTCTTTAATAGATGGTCATCTGCAAAAGGTCCTTTTTTCAAACTACGACCCATGGATAAACCTCCTTCCGCAAGTGAGAGACGGGATTATCTTTGCCCGTCTTTAAATTGGTTTATTTTTTACGTTTACGAACAATATACTTATCAGACGGCTTGTTGCGTGTGCGTGTCTTGTAACCAAGTGTTGGTTTACCCCAAGGTGACATAGGTGATTTACGTCCGATTGGCGCACGACCTTCACCACCACCGTGTGGGTGATCATTAGGGTTCATTACAGAACCACGAACAGTAGGGCGGATACCTTTCCAACGAGAACGTCCTGCTTTACCAACACGGATTAGTTCATGTTCTAGGTTACCAACTTGACCTACAGTTGCACGGCAAGTGCTTAAGATTAAGCGA
The DNA here is from genome assembly GCF_003665065.1 of Oceanobacillus piezotolerans. Lineage (GTDB taxonomy): Bacteria > Bacillota > Bacilli > Bacillales > Amphibacillaceae > Oceanobacillus > Oceanobacillus piezotolerans. Next base: position 49,700 of record NZ_RCHR01000010.1, read on the forward strand.
ACTTCACCAGATGCTAGGCGTACTAGTGTGTATTTTTCCTCACGACCCAAGATTTGCGCTTCAGCACCAGCTGATCTTGCTAATTGTCCACCATTACCTGGTTTTAACTCGATGTTGTGAATAACAGTACCTACAGGGATTTTACCGATTGGTAATGCATTCCCTACTTTGATATCTGCCTCTTCACCTGATTCGATTTCTTGACCTACTTGAAGTCCTTTTGGTGCAATAATGTAGCGTTTTTCTCCGTCCGCATAGTTAATTAATGCAATGTTAGCTGTACGGTTTGGATCATACTCAACTGTAGCAACGCGTCCTGGTATTCCATCTTTATCACGTTTGAAATCGATAATACGGTATTGACGCTTATGACCGCCACCTTGATGACGAACAGTTAATTTCCCTTGGTTGTTACGTCCTCCACGTTTCTTAATTGGACTTAACAGGGATTTCTCTGGTTTGTCTGTAGTGATTTCAGCAAAATCAGAAACAGACATGTTACGACGACCGTTTGATGTTGGTCTAAACTTTTTAATCGCCATCTTTTTCCCTCCTTTTCAGATATCTAGTAATTAAGCCTCAAAGAAGTCTAGTTCTTTACTATCCTCAGATAGTTGTACAATGGCCTTTTTACGGTTTGATCTATAACCACCGTAACGTCCCATTCTCTTGAACTTACCTTTAAGGTTAAGTGTGTTCACTTTAACAACCTTTACACCAAAGATAGCTTCCACAGCATCTTTGATTTCCGTTTTGTTTGCTTTAGGGGATACTTCGAATGTATATTTTTTATCTGCCATTTGGTCAGCTGAGTGCTCCGTAATGACAGGGCGTTTAATAACATCGCGATGATCTTTCATTATGCAAACACCTCCCCTGCTTTTTCAGCTGCATCCTTCGTTAAGATTAGCTTGTCATGCGTTAATAAATCTAAAACGTTAACTTCTTCAACTGTTAATACCTTAACAGATTTCAAGTTATTCGCAGAACGTGCAACTACTTCATTTTTATCCGCAGTTACAATAAGTGCTTTCGCATCAGCATTAACTGCATCTAGCATATTAACGATTTCTTTTGTTTTTGGTGCATCGATTGCGATGCTTTCTAATACGACGATATTCTCTTCTTTCACTTTAGAAGATAAAGCAGATCTAAGAGCTAAACGACGTACTTTTTTCGGTAACTTATAGCTATAGCTACGTGGTGTTGGACCGAATACAACTCCACCACCTACCCATTGTGGGGAGCGAATTGAACCTTGACGCGCACGACCAGTTCCTTTTTGACGCCATGGTTTACGACCACCGCCTCGCACTTCAGAACGATTCTTCACATCGTGTGTTCCTTGACGTAAAGATGCACGTTGCATAATTACTGCTTCATGAAGCACATGTGTGTTTGGCTCAATACCAAATACTGCATCATTTAATTCAATCTCTCCAGCATTACTTCCATCTTGTTTTAATAGTGCTACTTTAGGCATGACATATCCTCCCTTCGTTTGTGTGATTAATTACCTTTAATCGCACTTGTAATTTTCACGTATGATTTTTTCGCACCAGGGACATTACCTTTGATTAGTAATAGATTCTTTTCAGCATCTACACTTACTACTTCAAGATTTTGAATGGTTACTTGTTCAGAACCCATATGTCCTGGTAATTTTTTACCTTTAAATACACGCATTGCATCAACAGCACCCATTGAACCTGGTCCTCTATGATAGTGTGAACCGTGTCCCATTGGACCGCGTTGTTGTCCGTGACGTTTGATTGAACCTTGGAAACCTTTCCCTTTGGAAGTTCCTGTTACATCAACTTTTTCGCCAGCTTCAAAAATTTCAACGCTAACTTCTTGACCAACTTCTGCTCCGTCAAGGTTAACGTTACGGAATTCACGAACGTAGCGCTTAGGGGCAGTGTTTGCTTTTTCAGCATGGCCTTTTTCTGGTTTGTTCGTACGAGATGGCTTCTTATCAGCAAAACCAAGTTGTAATGCTTCATAGCCGTCATTTTCTAAAGTTCTTTTCTGTAATACCACGTTAGGTTCAGCTTGAACAACTGTTACTGGGATTAATTCTCCACTTTCAGTAAAAAGCTGAGTCATGCCGATTTTACGACCTAAGATTCCTTTCGTCATCCGTTACACCTCCTATAAATAACAATAAATTATAATTTAATTTCTATATCTACACCAGACGGTAAGTCAAGACGCATTAACGAATCAACTGTCTTTGGTGTTGGCTCAACAATATCGATTAAACGTTTATGTGTACGCATTTCGAATTGTTCACGTGAATCCTTGTATTTGTGTACCGCACGTAATACAGTGTAAACTGATTTTTCAGTTGGTAATGGAATCGGACCAGAAACATTTGCTCCAGAACGCTTCGCAGTATCAACAATCTTTTCTGCAGATTGATCTAAGATACGGTGATCATATGCTTTTAAACGGATTCTAATTTTCTCTTTTGCCATTATTTTCCCTCCTTTTTCGCCCATATTATTATAGACATTCTCCGTGAAAATTTCTTGACCACCCGCCATGGCAAAGGGGCCGGGTGTGCCAACAACCTCTCACTTCATCGCCTTTTTCTGACCAACATTATAAGTATACCAAATGGTGTTGGCCTATGCAACCTTTCTTTTAAAACTAATTATCGGTCGCACATTTGTGTATTATACATAGATATTTGTGGTTTTGCAAGCTTTTCTTGAATATTTTTCTACTTATTGCATATAAGTTATTATGTGAAGTTATCGATTAGAATTGCTGTTTATTCTATTAGTATTTGAAAAAGAGATATTCTATTTTTGTTACCTATTACTTTAATTACACATTACTACTGCTATTTAATGAAGACATTAATAAGCAGATTTGTTTTTGATAGAATTTGTTACTCTAGAGAATAGATAGACTACTGATTAGTTTAATTCTAGATATCGTGAAAAAATATAAAGAGTACGGAAACACCCTAGAATTATTTGTTCGTGATTTCCACTGCGGGCAGCGCCTTAGCCTCCTCGGAAGAAAACCATTTCCTGCGGGGTCTTCGGCTGTTGCTTTTCCCGTAGGACAAGGAAGGCTTCAGCAGTGATACATCGCACGAAGAAAAAGTGCTTTTCTTTTTCGAGGAGTCGACTGCCCTCCGCTCCAATCACTTCATATAATTGGGCGGTGTTTCCACCTTCCTATATTTATAGATTAAAAAGCATAATTTAGCGGAGGAAATACACGGAGACTCCTGCGGGATGATAAGCCTAGTTGAGACCCCGGAGAGACGACAGTCTCGAGGAGGCTCAACAGCGCCCGTGGAAAGCGTAGTGTATTTCCGTAGCGGTGTTAACCACTATTCTGAATTCAATTAATCAACTTTTTCTATAGACTATATATTAGTAAGAATTACAGATAGGTTGGCGATAGTGTTTATATAAAGAAAACAGGTAACGCTAATGCGTTACCTGTTTTGTATATCGATAAATATATTATTTTTCGATTGTAGTTACAACGCCTGATCCAACAGTACGTCCACCTTCACGGATGGAGAAACGAGTACCTTCTTCGATAGCGATTGGAGAAATAAGTTCAACTGTCATTTCAGTGTTATCTCCAGGCATGATCATTTCAGTTCCTTCTGGAAGATTGATTACTCCAGTTACGTCCGTAGTACGGAAGTAGAACTGTGGGCGGTAGTTAGAGAAGAAAGGAGTGTGACGTCCACCTTCTTCTTTAGATAATACATAAACTTCAGCTTTGAAGTTAGTATGTGGTGTAATAGAACCTGGTTTAGCTAAAACTTGACCACGGTTGATATCTTCACGGGATACCCCACGAAGTAACGCACCAATGTTGTCACCTGCTTCTGCATAGTCAAGAAGTTTACGGAACATCTCAACACCAGTTACAGTAGTTTTACCATTTTCTTCTTGAAGACCAATAATTTCTACTTCGTCTCCAACTTTAACTTGACCACGTTCAACACGACCAGTAGCAACAGTACCACGACCAGTAATTGAGAATACATCCTCAACTGGCATCATGAATGGCTTGTCGTTGTCACGTTCTGGAGTTGGAACATATTCGTCTACAGCTGCCATTAAGTCAAGAATAGCTTGTTCATATTTTTCGTCGCCTTCTAGAGCTCTTAGAGCAGAACCGCTGATAACTGGAACGTCATCACCAGGGAAGTCATATTCAGTTAATAGATCACGAACTTCCATTTCTACTAATTCAAGAAGCTCTTCATCGTCTACCATATCAACTTTGTTTAAGAATACAACGATTGAAGGTACACCTACGTTACGAGATAATAGGATGTGCTCACGAGTTTGTGGCATAGGACCATCAGCAGCAGATACTACTAAGATAGCTCCGTCCATTTGTGCAGCACCAGTGATCATGTTTTTAACATAGTCCGCGTGACCTGGGCAGTCTACGTGCGCATAGTGACGAGTTTCAGTTTCATATTCTACGTGAGAAGTTGAGATAGTGATACCACGTTCTTTTTCTTCTGGAGCACCATCGATTTGGTCGTAAGCACGTGCTTCTGCACCACCATGTTTTGCAAGTACAGTTGTAATTGCAGCTGTTAATGTAGTTTTACCATGGTCAACGTGACCGATTGTACCAACGTTTACGTGACTCTTGGAGCGATCGAATTTTTCTTTAGCCATTTATAGTTCCTCCTTTAAGTAAATAAAGATATTTTTAATAATGTATGTTCAACTAAGAAATCAAAGTTGATTTCTTAGTCTTCACTAATTGTTATACGTCACAATGGACAAAAAATCAATTATTCGCCAACGTTTTTCTTAATAATTTCTTCACCGATGGACTTAGGCACTTCTTCATAATGGTCGAAATGCATTGTATATGTTCCGCGACCTTGCGTGTTAGAACGCAATGCAGTTGCATAACCAAACATTTCAGAAAGAGGTACCATTGCACGAATTACTTGCGCATTACCACGAGCTTCCATACCTTCTACACGTCCACGACGGGAAGTTACGTCACCCATGATATCCCCCATGTACTCTTCAGGAACAACAATTTCAACTTTTTCAATTGGTTCTAGAATTACAGGGTTACATTTGTTCTTCGTTGCTTTAAGTGCCATAGAAGCAGCAACCTTAAACGCCATTTCATTTGAGTCAACATCATGGTAACTACCATCGAATAACGTAGCTTTGAAGTCGATTAGAGGATATCCTGCTAGGACACCATTCTCTGCAGCTTCTCTAACTCCATTTTCAATTGCAGGGATGTATTCACGTGGAACTACCCCACCAACGATCTTGTTCTCGAATTCAACTCCAGCGCCTTCTTCATTAGGCTCAAACTTGATCCATACGTGACCATATTGTCCACGTCCACCAGACTGACGTACAAATTTACCTTCTACTTCAGCAGCAGTACGCAGTGATTCACGATATGCAACCTGAGGGGCACCAACGTTTGCTTCTACTTTAAATTCACGTTTCAAACGGTCAACAATGATATCTAAGTGAAGTTCACCCATACCAGAGATGATAGTTTGACCAGTTTCTGTGTTTGTTTCTGTCTTAAATGTTGGATCTTCTTCAGCAAGCTTAGACAATGCAATACCCATCTTATCTTGGTCTGCTTTTGTTTTTGGTTCAATAGCAACAGAGATAACTGGTTCAGGGAATTCCATTGATTCTAAGATAACTAGGTTCTTTTCATCACATAACGTATCACCAGTTGATGTATCTTTCAAACCAACAGCAGCGGCAATTTCACCAGAATAAACTTTAGAAATCTCTTCACGGTGATTTGCGTGCATTTGAAGGATACGTCCAACACGTTCGCGCTTATCTTTCACAGAGTTTTTCACATATGATCCAGACTCAAGTGTTCCAGAGTAAACACGGAAGAAGGTTAATTTACCAACATAAGGGTCAGTCATAACTTTGAACGCTAATGCTGAAAATGGCTCATTATCACTTGATGGACGAGTTGTCTTCTCTTCTGTGCCAGGAATGATACCTTCGATTGCTTCAACATCTGTTGGTGCTGGAAGGTAATCAATAACACCATCTAGCATTAATTGAACACCTTTGTTTTTAAATGCAGATCCACAGAACACAGGATAGAATTCTACGCTAAGTGTTGCTTTACGAATTGCAGCTTTCAACTCATCTTCGCTGATTTCTTCACCTTCAAGGTATTTCATCATAAGCTCTTCATCAGTTTCTGCTACAGCTTCAATTAAATTCGTACGCAATTCTTCTGCTTGATCTTTTAATTCTTCTGGAATTTCGCGTGCTTCTTCAGTTGTACCTAGATCATCAAGATAGAAGTGTGCTTCCATTTTGATAAGGTCAATAATTCCATTGAATTGATCTTCAGCCCCAATTGGTAACTGAACAGGGTGTGCGTTCGCTCCTAAACGATCTTTAAGAGTCTTTGTAGAATAAAGGAAATCTGCACCTGTTTTATCCATCTTGTTGATGAATACGATTCTTGGTACACCATAAGTTGTTGCTTGACGCCAAACTGTTTCAGTTTGAGGTTCAACACCTGATTGTGCATCAAGCACCGTTACAGCACCATCAAGTACACGTAAGGAACGTTCAACTTCAACTGTAAAGTCTACGTGTCCTGGTGTATCAATAATGTTGATTCGATGTTCTTTCCATGCAGCAGTTGTCGCAGCAGAAGTGATTGTAATACCACGTTCTTGCTCTTGCTCCATCCAGTCCATTTGTGAAGCACCTTCGTGTGTTTCACCGATTTTGTGAATACGTCCTGTATAGAAAAGAATACGTTCGGTAGTTGTTGTTTTACCTGCATCGATGTGTGCCATAATACCGATATTACGTGTCTTTTCCAAGGAGAACTCTCTAGCCATATGTTTTTCTCCTTTCTAATTGGAAAAATTGTTCGTTTATTATTACCAACGATAGTGAGCAAATGCTTTGTTGGCTTCAGCCATCTTATGCATGTCTTCACGTTTCTTAACGGAAGCTCCTGTGTTGTTAGAAGCATCTAAGATTTCATTAGCAAGACGTTCTTCCATTGTTTTCTCCCCACGTAGACGTGAATAGCTAACAAGGTAACGCAATCCTAATGCTTGGCGTCTTTCCGGACGAACTTCAACCGGTACTTGGTAGTTAGAACCACCAACACGACGCGCGCGTACTTCAAGTACAGGCATTACATTCTTCATCGCTTGTTCGAAGACTTCCATAGGGCTTTGGCCACTTCTTTCTTGAACAAGTTCAAATGCGCGATAAAGGATTTTTTGTGCCTTTCCACGTTTACCATCGACCATAATTTGGTTGATTAAACGTGTAACTAATTTTGAATTATAAAGCGGATCTGGTAATACATCGCGTTTTGGTACTGGACCTTTACGAGGCATATAAGTATCCTCCTTTCTTTCTATCTTAATTTTGATTCATTATTTTTTCTCTTTTGGTTTCTTCGTTCCATACTTAGAACGACCTTGCATACGACCTTCAACTCCAGCAGTATCTAGCGCACCACGTACGATGTGGTAACGTACCCCTGGTAAGTCTTTAACACGTCCTCCACGAAGCAATACAACACTGTGTTCTTGCAAGTTATGTCCGATACCAGGAATATAAGCAGTTACTTCCATGTTGTTAGACAAGCGAACACGTGCATATTTACGTAGCGCTGAGTTTGGTTTCTTAGGTGTAAGTGTACCTACACGAGTACAAACTCCACGTTTTTGAGGAGAATTTACATCTGTAAAAGATTTTTTGAAGCTGTTGTAGCCTTTGTTAAGCGCTGGTGAATCAGATTTCTTAGTCTTGCTGACTCTACCTTTACGTACTAATTGATTAATAGTTGGCATGACTCATTGTCCTCCCTTCATGATTTTATATTAATAAGCAGTTAATAAATCTGCATCTTGTAAACCCACACATCCAGGCGGTCCATTTTAACGTAAAAAAATGCTTTGGATTATATACATAACCCAACTATTTCCTTACCGCTGCAGTTGACGCTCCTACATCAATCCCGCATGAAATACCTAATTCCTTCTTGGAATTAACATATTTATAAGGGACTTCTAAGCGTTCCGCCAAACTTACTACCTTTTGTGTGATGTGTTTATCCGCATCCATAGCGACATACACTTCACTTACTTCGCCATTCTTCATGGCTTTCAGTGTTTGTTTCGTCCCAATGATTAAGCTTTGCTTAATCTTTGTCACTTTTTCATTAGACATTTTCATATCCTCCAAAGCAACAAGTATATCGGAAGCACCTTGAATATAGTACCATCCATCGTTTTTTATGTCAATAATATTATTGATATTTTTTGGCAGATAAGAAAGTATAAACTTACTTATCTGCATAAGTGCAACTATGGCATTCGCCTAAAGGCTTGGCGAACGCCAAGTTTTCTAATGTTTCCGATAATAACTACTTGTTCATTTGCTGTTCATTAAGATCTGTTATTGTACTGTTTCAGTTTCAGCTTCTTCCACTTCTTCTTCTGGTTTGTCTAATACCGGATTAATTCTGCGGTATTGCTGCATACCAGTACCAGCTGGAACTAATTTACCAATAATAACATTTTCTTTCAATCCTAATAATTCATCACGTTTACCTTTAATTGCAGCATCTGTTAGTACACGAGTTGTTTCTTGGAATGATGCCGCAGATAAGAAGGAGTCTGTTTCCAAGGATGCCTTGGTAATACCAAGTAATACCGGTCTCCCTGTTGCAGGCTGACCTCCATTAAGGAGTACGGATTTGTTTGCTTCTTTAAATTGATGAAGTTCTAATAAGGATCCAGGTAGTACATCTGTATCTCCTGAATCAACCACACGAATCTTACGCAGCATTTGGCGAACCATCACTTCGACGTGTTTGTCTCCGATTTCTACCCCTTGCATACGATAAACTCGCTGAACTTCACGCAGAATGTATTCTTGAACACCTTCCACACCTTTAACACGTAATAAATCTTTCGGATCAATAGAACCTTCCGTTAACTCTTGACCAGCAACAACACTATCTCCTACAGAAACCTTCATTCTTGCATTATAAGGAACAGCATATGAGCGTTGTTCCACGTCCCCTTGAATAACAATTTCTTGTCTATCTTTTACTTCTTTCACTTCAAGGACACTACCGTAGATTTCTGTAATAACCGCTTGGCCTTTTGGATGACGTGCTTCAAATAATTCCTGAATACGCGGCAGACCTTGGGTAATATCGTTACCAGCAACCCCACCGGTATGGAAAGTACGCATCGTTAACTGTGTACCTGGTTCACCGATAGATTGTGCAGCGATAATTCCTACCGCCTCACCAACTTCAACATTGGAACCAGTTGCTAGGTTACGGCCATAGCATCGTTGACATACCCCGTGTTTCGTATTGCAAGTGAACGCAGAGCGGATAGTGACTTGCTCTATTCCTGCCTCAACAATTTCCTTCGCTTGATCTTGAGTGATCATATGGTTCTTAGATACAATCGTTTCTCCAGATTCAGGGTGTTTTATTGTTTCAAATGAAGTACGACCAACTAGTCGATCAAAGAGTGGTTCGATAACCTCTGTTCCATCAACCAAAGCAGCTACAGTTAAGCCGCGGTCGGTACCACAATCTTCTTCACGAATGATAACATCCTGGGCAACGTCAACCAATCTTCTTGTTAAGTATCCTGAGTCGGCAGTCTTCAAGGCTGTATCAGCAAGACCTTTACGAGCACCGTGAGTAGAAATAAAGTACTCTTGAACAGTTAATCCTTCTCGGAAACTTGACTTAATTGGGAGCTCAATAATCTTACCAGCAGGGTTAGCCATCAATCCACGCATACCAGCAAGCTGTGTAAAGTTAGATGCATTACCACGAGCACCTGAATCACTCATCATAAAGATAGGGTTTTTATCACTTAATGACTTCATTAGTTTTTCTTGTATGGTATCTTTGGCTTGAGACCAAATAGAGATAACTCTGTCATAACGTTCTTCCTCCGTAATCAACCCACGGCGGAATTGTTGTAAGACTCTATCTACCTTCTCTTGTGCCTCATCTAAGATAACCTGTTTCTCTGGTAATACAATAACATCTGCTATACCAACCGTCATTCCAGCCTTAGTTGAATAACTGAATCCAAGGTCCTTCATACGGTCAAGCATTTTTGATGTTTCGGTAATCTTAAACAGTTTAAATACTTCCGCGATAATATCACCTAAGAAGCCTTTCTTAAACGGTTTTACTAGATCACGATTTTTAATCTCTTCTTTAATGTCCACTCCATGTCCAACAAAGTATTGTTCAGGAGTTTTATCTTCTAAGTTGCCTTTGGTTGGCTCATTAATGTACGGGAACGAATCTGGCAAGATTTCGTTAAAAATTAATTTCCCGACAGTTGTAAGAAGCAATTGACGATTTTGTTCTTCTGTGAATGTCTTATTATTTAAGCTGGAAGCTTGGACGGCGACTCTCGTGTGCAGGTGCACATATCCGTTTTGGTAAGCGATCTTAGCTTCATTGATATCCTTAAAGATGCTTCCCTCACCAATCGCACCTTTTCTTTCTAATGTTAAATAATAGTTTCCTAATACCATATCTTGTGAAGGAGTTACAACCGGTTTTCCGTCTTTAGGATTTAGGATGTTTTGAGCTGCTAACATTAGTAAACGAGCTTCAGCTTGTGCTTCTGCTGATAAAGGAACGTGAACTGCCATTTGGTCTCCATCAAAGTCAGCGTTATACGCTGTACATACAAGCGGGTGCAAGCGAATAGCTCGACCTTCAACCAATGTTGGTTCGAATGCTTGGATTCCTAGTCTGTGTAACGTCGGTGCCCGGTTTAAGAGTACAGGATGTTCTTCAATAACATCTTCTAATACGTCCCAAACATCTGGATGAACACGTTCAATCTTACGCTTCGCAGATTTAATGTTATGAGCAAGCCCTCTTTCTACTAGCTCTTTCATAATAAATGGCTTGAACAATTCAAGTGCCATTTCTTTCGGTAGACCACATTGGTACATTTTCAGATGAGGCCCAACTATGATAACAGAACGACCTGAATAATCCACACGTTTACCCAATAGGTTTTGACGGAAACGACCTTGTTTCCCTTTTAACATATGAGATAGGGATTTTAATGGACGGTTTCCTGGTCCAGTTACTGGACGGCCACGACGACCATTATCGATTAATGCATCCACAGCTTCTTGCAGCATACGTTTTTCGTTTTGTACAATAATGCTTGGTGCCCCTAAGTCCAACAAGCGTTTCAAACGATTGTTACGATTGATCACACGGCGATATAAATCATTTAAGTCAGATGTAGCAAAACGTCCACCATCCAATTGGACCATTGGTCTAATTTCTGGAGGAATAACCGGAAGAACATCTAAAATCATCCACGCTGGCTCATTTCCAGAGTTACGGAATGCTTCTAGCACCTCTAGGCGTTTGATAGCTCTTGTTCTACGTTGCCCTTGGGCTGTTTTCAACTCTTCACGCAATGCATCCACTTCTTTTTCGAGATCGATATCCTGAAGCAGTTTCCGGATGGCTTCTGCACCCATTTGTGCTTTAAACGTGTTACCGTATTTATCGTAATATACACGGAATTCTTTTTCTGATAGTAATTGTTTCTTCTCCAAAGGAGTATTTCCTGGATCTGTTACAATATATGCAGCAAAATAAATGACCTCTTCTAGTGCTCTTGGTGACATATCTAATAACAATCCCATACGGCTCGGGATTCCTTTAAAGTACCAGATATGTGATACAGGAGCAGCTAGTTCAATATGTCCCATACGTTCACGACGCACTTTAGATTTTGTAACTTCAACTCCGCAACGGTCACAAACTACACCTTTATAGCGTACACGCTTGTATTTCCCGCAGTGGCATTCCCAATCTTTCGTTGGGCCAAAAATACGCTCACAAAAGAGTCCGTCTTTTTCTGGCTTCAGTGTACGATAGTTAATAGTTTCAGGCTTCTTAACCTCTCCATATGACCATGAACGGATTTTTTCTGGTGAAGCTAAACCAATTTTCATATACTCGAAATTATTTACATCTAGCAAGGAGCCTTCCTCCCTTATAATGTGCGTTTTTAGAAGAATGGCCTTCCCAAGACCATTCTTCTAGTATATTAATTACCTTCTACTTCTAAGTTAAGTTTACTTGCTGAATGTGTATCGTCCTCATCCACTTCACGCAAGTCTATTTCATCTTCATCACTATTTAGCATCTTAACGTCCATTCCAAGAGATTGCAGCTCTTTGATAAGAACTTTAAATGATTCTGGAATTCCAGGTTCAGGTGCATTCTCCCCTTTGACAATTGCTTCATATGTTTTCACTCGACCAACAACGTCATCTGATTTAACAGTTAGAATTTCTTGAAGAGTGTATGCTGCACCATAAGCTTCTAATGCCCATACCTCCATTTCACCAAAACGTTGCCCCCCGAACTGCGCTTTACCACCAAGAGGTTGCTGCGTTACTAGGGAGTATGGTCCAGTTGAACGAGCGTGAAGTTTGTCATCTACCATGTGTGCAAGCTTAATCATATACATGACACCTACAGACACACGGTTATCAAACGGTTCACCTGTACGGCCATCATAAAGAACTGTTTTAGCATCTCTAGCCATACCTGCTTCTTCCAGTGTTTCATAAACATCTTCTTCTGTTGCTCCATCAAATACTGGTGTCGCCACGTGGATACCTAAGAGCCTTGCAGCCATACCCAAATGCAATTCAAATACCTGTCCGATGTTCATACGGGAAGGTACTCCCAGCGGGTTAAGCATGATGTCTACCGGTGTACCATCTGGCAGGAACGGCATATCTTCTTCTGGCATAATCTTAGAGATTACCCCTTTATTACCGTGACGGCCGGCCATCTTATCCCCTTCGTGAATCTTACGTTTTTGTACAATATACGCACGAACAAGCTGATTCACACCTGGTGGCAACTCATCTCCATCTTCACGATTGAAGATTTTAACGTCTAACACTATTCCACCTGCACCATGTGGTACACGTAAAGATGTATCACGGACTTCACGTGCCTTTTCACCGAAGATAGCATGTAAGAGTCTTTCTTCAGCTGATAATTCTGTAACCCCTTTAGGTGTTACCTTCCCTACTAAAATATCACCATCGGTTACTTCTGCACCAATGCGGATAATTCCATTTTCATCAAGGTTTTTCAGTGCTTCTTCCCCAACGTTTGGAATATCTCTCGTAATTTCTTCCGGTCCAAGCTTGGTATCACGAGCTTCTGACTCATATTCCTCAATGTGAATAGAAGTATATACGTCATCTTTCACAAGACGTTCGCTCATGATGATAGCATCCTCATAGTTGTAGCCTTCCCAAGTCATGAATGCAACAAGTACGTTTTGACCTAGCGCCAATTCACCATCCTCCATGGAAGGTCCATCAGCAAGTACTTCACCCTTAGTGACACGATCTCCTTCACTTACAATAGGGCGTTGGTTAATACATGTACCTGCATTCGAACGGATGAATTTCTGTAATTTATAACGATCTACATCGCCCTGTACTTCTTTGCCATCCACTTCCGACACACGACGAACAAGGATTTCTTTAGCTTCAACACGTTCCACAATTCCATCAGACTTACAAATAACAGCCGCACCTGAGTCTTTCCCATCTACATATTCCATACCCGTCCCCACGATTGGAGAGCGTGGCTGCAATAAAGGAACCGCCTGACGTTGCATGTTCGCCCCCATCAAAGCACGGTTAGAGTCATCGTTCTCCAAGAATGGGATACAAGCTGTAGCAGCAGATACAACCTGCTTAGGAGATACGTCCATATAATCAATCTTATCACGGCTTACTACGATGTTTTCTCCTCGGAAACGTGAAATAACTTCCTCATTTTCGAATCTACTATCCTCTGTAAGCGGTGCGTTTGCCTGTGCAACGATAAAATTATCTTCCTCATCCGCAGTCAAATAGTCAATTTGACTTGTAACTATTCCTGTTTCAGGGTCAACTCTGCGATATGGCGTTTCAATAAAGCCAAATTCGTTTACTTTCGCATAACTTGATAACGAGTTAATTAGCCCAATGTTCGGTCCTTCTGGTGTTTCAATTGGGCACATACGTCCATAGTGAGAATAGTGCACGTCACGAACTTCCATTCCTGCACGTTCACGAGTCAAACCACCAGGTCCTAAGGCAGAAAGTCTACGTTTATGTGTAAGCTCTGCTAACGGATTTGTTTGGTCCATAAACTGAGATAATTGAGAGCTTCCAAAGAATTCTTTAATCGATGCTATGACCGGACGAATGTTAATCAGCTGTTGCGGCGTCACACTAGATGTGTCCTGAATAGACATTCTCTCGCGCACTACACGCTCCATTCGTGATAAACCGATACGGAATTGATTCTGCAATAACTCTCCAACAGAGCGTAGTCGGCGATTACCTAAATGGTCAATATCATCTGTATCTCCAACTTGGTATAATAGGTTAAAGAAGTAACTAATAGATGCTAGAATGTCAGCCGGTGTAATGTGCTTAATGGTTTTCTCCACATTGCCATTCCCGATAACATTTAACACTCTTTCTCCACTTGGATCAGTTGGATCAACAATTTTAACGCTTTGTAAAATTATTTCATCCTCAAGCACACCATCATGAGGCTGATATGCCTTGCTGCCAATCGCCTCTTCTGCGCGTTCTAAATATGGGATGATTTTATTTAACAGTTTGCGCTCGAGCTTAGCTCCTCTTTCCGCGAGAACCTCGCCAGTTTCAGGATCCACAATAGGTTCTGCTAAGACTTGATTGAACAAACGATTTTTAATGTTTAACTTTTTATTCATCTTATAGCGGCCAACATGCGCTAAATCATACCTTTTTGGATCAAAGAAACGTGAAACAAGCAGACTTTTTGCATTTTCTACTGTTGGCGGTTCACCAGGACGCAGACGTTCGTATATTTCTATTAAAGCTTTTTCTGTAGTTTCTGTATTATCTTTTTCTAAGGTGTTTTTAAGGTACTCATTTTCACCAAGCAACTCAATAATCTCTTGATCTGTTCCAAAGCCAAGCGCACGAAGCAATACGGTGATTGGTAATTTACGTGTACGGTCGATACGAACATACGCAATATCCTTCGCATCCGTTTCAAATTCCAACCAAGCTCCACGGTTTGGAATAACAGTAGCCGCAATTCCTCTTCTGCCGTTTTTGTCGATCTTATCATTGAAATATACACTTGGAGAACGAACTAACTGAGAAACGATAACACGTTCTGCGCCGTTTATAACAAACGTCCCAGTATCTGTCATTAGTGGGAAATCACCCATAAAGACCTCTTGTTCCTTCACTTCACCTGTTTCATTATTAATCAATCGCACCTTCACGCGTAATGGCGCGTTATAAGTAACGTCTCTTGACTTCGATTCATCGACATCGTATTTTGGTTCACCCAAACTATAGTCCACGAATTCCAAGGAAAGATTCCCTGCAAAGTCCTCGATTGGAGAAATATCCTGGAACATTTCTCGCATACCTTCTTCTAAGAACCAATCATAAGAAGAAGTTTGAATTTCAATTAAATTTGGTAACTCCAATACTTCACTAATACGTGCGTAGCTCCTGCGTTGTCGGTGCCGTCCATATTGAACTAGATGACCTGTCAACTGCTTCACCCCTTAAATGATACGTTTTCGTAGAATGATCTTAAAAAGGTTACATATATTGAAAAACAACAACTAGAAGAAATCTAGTGTGTTTTATACCAAAACAATATATCTAGTGTTACTAAGTAAAATTAACATAGGAATCCATGCATTCTTAATATGTAAGGTTTATTACGTTTAAAACGATTTTAGTAAATAATAGTTTACAGATTTAGTATCTTAACGTTATAATGGGAAAAAGTAGACAAAAGAAATTTATCAAAAAACCATAAATCTCCTCGATTCTACCAGTTTTACCGTTCATCAACGAAATATACCTTTAATATTAACAAGATTCCTCTTGGCATAAAAATCCCATTATTAGCATTTTCCTATCTTACCATAAGAGTTATCTTTGGTCAAACATTTTTCGCTTTTAACACATAATAACCCTTATCTCTTAAAACAACATCCACCTCACCAAAAAAGTCTTCCAATTTCTCTTTAGCCGATGGGGCTCCTTGCTTCTTCTGTATGACTACCCATAATTCTCCATTTGGTACGAGTGCGTCTTTCGCACCCTCAAACATTCCATGAACGACACGCTTTCCAGCTCTGATAGGAGGATTTGTGATTACTGCAGCAAATGATCGGTCCTTAATATTAGAGAATCCATCACTCTGGATCACTTCTACCATATCCAAATTATTTTCCTTTGCATTTTTCCGAGCTAAAGCTACCGCTCTTTCGTTAACATCCACCATGCATATGTTTCTATCAGGATAACTGCCCGCTAACGAAATGCCAATTGGTCCGTACCCGCATCCGAGATCTAATAAATCTCCCTCGACGTCAGGTTCTGTGAAACTTTTAATTAAAATCCTAGATCCATAATCCACTTCGTTTTTAGAAAACACACCAAGATCACTAGTAAAGGTGTATTCTTTATTCCTTAAGGTGTAACTCCAAGTTTTTGGTGAACTTTTTGAATGAGGCTGTTGTGAAAAGTAATGCTCAGTCATTTTATTGGGCACCTACTTTTAATGTTTTATTTTGAAGATAAAAGGAACAAATTACTGTTATCAACAATAAACTATTGCTCCTATATAGAGAAATGTTCTAGTAGCTGAAAAGAGCCCAGCCGAAATTCGACGAGCTCTATCATTAAAAAATCTAGATTATTTAACTTCTACAGTAGCGCCTGCTTCTTCAAGTTTAGCTTTAACTTCTTCAGCTTCTTCTTTAGCAACGCCTTCTTTAATAGCCTTAGGAGCGTTATCTACTAATTCTTTAGCATCTTTAAGTCCTAGACCAGTGATTTCGCGTACAGCTTTAACAACTTTAATCTTAGAAGCTCCAGCACTTTCAAGTACTACATCAAATTCAGTTTGCTCTGCAGCAGCGTCTCCACCTGCAGCTCCACCTGCAACTGCAACTGGTGCAGCAGCTGTTACTCCAAATTCTTCTTCGATTGCTTTAACTAAATCATTTAATTCTAAAACTGACATTTCTTTAATTGCTGAAATCATTTCTTCTTTAGTCATGATTATATTTCCTCCTAATAGTTAATTATTTTTTAATTTATTTATTACATCACGAGCGTAGCTTTTAACTTACGCGCCTTGTTCTTCTTTTTGTTCTGCAACTGCTTTTGTAACATAAGCAAAGTTGCGGATAGGTGCTTGTAGTACGCTAAGCAGCATAGAAACCATACCTTCGTAGTTTGGTAGATCTGCCAATTCCTTGATTTGCTCCATTGTAGCTACTTTACCTTCGATTACTCCACCTTTAAGTTCCAAAGCTTCATGATCTTTCGCAAAGTTTTTCAAGATTCTAGCAGGTGCTACAGTATCTTCTGCACTAAAAGCAATTGCCGTTGGTCCAACTAACGTATCGTTTAAGTCAGCTAGTTCAGCAGCTTCTGCAGCACGGCGTGTCATTGTGTTTTTATACACTTTGAATTCCACACCCGCTTCACGCAATTCCTTACGTAATGCTGTTACCTCACTAACGTCAAGTCCACGATAGTCAACTACAACACTTGATTTACTGTTACGGAATTTATCCGTAATTTCTTCAACTAGTTGTTTTTTCTTTTCGATGATACTAGACATTATTCCACCTCCTAATAGATTTTTTATACCGTATCCGATTAAAAAAGCTCCCATGTAGACACGGGAGCTTTATATACAAACGACAGAATAACATTTAGATCTGTTTGTTTATAAACACCTCGGTAGGCTGATTAAGCTTGTCGCCCCTACTGTCTACGGTACAATATATTGTTTTAACAACAAGATGTATTATATCTAGTTATTACGCAAATGTCAATAGATGTTAAACAAACAAAAATAACCAATTAACGGAAGTTCGCTACATCCACTTTAATTCCAGGTCCCATTGTTGAAGCAATGGATACATTCTTCATGTATACACCTTTTGCAGCTTGTGGTTTTACTTTCACGATTTGTTCAATAATCGCTGTTAAGTTATCCACTAACTTCTCATCTTCGAATGAGATTTTACCAACTGGAACATGAATGTTTGAAGATTTATCTACACGATATTCTACTTTACCAGCTTTAATCTCTTTAATTGCTTTTTCAACATCAAATGTAACTGTTCCGGTTTTAGGGTTTGGCATTAAACCTTTAGGTCCTAATACACGTCCTAGTTTACCAACTTCAGCCATCATGTCTGGAGTTGCAACAATCACATCAAAATCGAACCAACCTTGGTTGATCTTGTTGATGAATTCAGAATCACCTACATAATCCGCTCCAGCTGCTTCAGCTTCTTTTGCCTTTTCGCCTTTTGCGAATACTAATACACGTTGTGTTTTACCAGTACCGTGCGGAAGTACCATAGCACCGCGGATTTGTTGATCTGCTTTCTTAGGATCTACTCCTAGACGGAATGCAACTTCTACAGTTTCATCAAAGTTTGCTTTTGCTGTTTGTTTAACAAGCTCAACAGCTTCTTTTACTTCATAAGTTTTATTTCTATCAACAAGCTTTGCAGCTTCTTGAAATTTTTTACCTCTTTTAGCCATTCTATATTTCCTCCTCTATTGTGGTTATAACGGTAGTACCTCCCACTTATAAAAGCAAATAGCTTTTATAAATCAGTGATGAACAGCGTCATCACACTTCACGAAAAAGGTTGCGAAAGAGTCGCAACCCATTACCGTATTTAAATAAATTAAAACCGAGTTCAAGAATTAGTCTTCAATGACAATTCCCATACTTCTAGCAGTACCTTCAACCATACGCATAGCTGATTCAACATTAGCTGCGTTTAAGTCTGGCATTTTTGATTCTGCAATCTCTCTAACTTTATCGCGTTTGAGTGTAGCGACCTTATTACTGTTTGGCTCACCTGAACCTGATTCAATACCAGCTGCTTTTTTCAATAGTACAGCTGCAGGTGGAGTTTTAGTAATAAATGTAAATGAACGGTCTTCAAATACCGTAATTTCTACTGGAATAATCAATCCCGCTTGTTCTTGTGTACGCGCGTTAAATTCTTTACAGAATCCCATGATATTAACACCTGCTTGACCTAGCGCCGGTCCTACCGGTGGTGCTGGGTTAGCTTTACCAGCTGGGATTTGTAATTTAACTACTTTAATTACTTTTTTAGCCACGTGACACACCTCCTTAAGTCCGTGATGTGGTAATAGGGTAATACCCTCCCACTCATTTTAAAAGCTCATAAGAGCATGAATAACATAGGAATTTTATCATGAAAGTGAAAATAATGCAAGGCCTTGTCAAATTTTTATCGCAGGCCAACTTACTGTAAGGCCCTTGACGAGAAGAATTCGAGCATCAAACAAGAATTGTAAGTGAGGGACTGACAGTCGGCAGGGATGGAAAGAAGCCCCCACTTTGTGCAGTTTCACTTTATCACGTTTTAATTTGAGCTATTACGCTCAGCCTTACCCAGCTCCCATGGAGTTAAATCTTTTCTACCTGTGAGAAATCCAACTCAACCGGAGTTTCACGTCCAAACATATTAACATGCACTTTTAGTTTTTGCTTATCAATATCGATCTGTTCTATCGTTCCAGTAAAGTCAGAAAATGGACCTTCTTTTACTCTTACATTCTCTTTCACTTCAAAGTCAACTTCAACACGCGGCGCCTCGACACCCATACGTTTCAACAGAGTATCCACCTCGTCGGGTAATAACGGAGTAGGTTTAGAACCATGCCCGCTTGAACCCACGAACCCTGTCACACCTGGTGTATTGCGCACGACATACCAAGAGTCATCTGTCATAATCATCTCTGTTAATACATAACCAGGGAAAAACTTTTTCTTAACTACCTTTTTCTTCCCGTTTTTAATTTCTGTTTCCTCTTCTTCTGGTACAATGACGCGGAAAATCTTATCTTCCATCCCCATTGTTTCTACACGTTTCTCTAAATTCATTCTTACTTTGTTCTCATAACCGGAGTACGTGTGTACAACATACCATTTTTTCTCCATTCAAGCAGGACAATGCGCTTGCCCTTCCCTCCCTTTCATAACAATATAATAACCATTTATTATAGAATAATTTTTTGCAATTTAAAAAACCCGTTTATAAAGCGGGTTTTGCTAAAAAGAGTAATATTCATAAACATTATAGCATAATCATAACATAATTATTCAAAAACAATTATAAGAAGTTTAATCCAAATGAAATAATCGAGTCAACTATCATAAAGAAGATTGCCATAAATACAACAGATGTAATAACAATAATTGTATAATTTGTTAACTCTTTTCCTTTTGGCCAACTAACCTTTTTCATTTCTTTTGAAACATTTTTCAAGAACTTAAACAAGGTTGTACCCCCCAACTCCATCTAAATACACTAACTACTTTGTTTCGCGATGCAATGTATGTTTCCCACATGTTTTACAATATTTCCGTACTTCTAAACGAGTTGAATTTGTGGATACATTTTTGTTTGTTGAATAGTTTCTACTGGAACAAACCGCACACGCTAAGGTTACTTTATTCATCTTCACCATGTCCCCCTTTATCAGAGGTTATCCAAATATAATGTAGCATGCCTTTACTTATTATGTCAACGCTCTAAAAACACTGATACCTCTGTTTTACAATACGGAGTGTAGGGAGTTATGTTAGTATTTCATTTCTTTCGCTTCCATTAACTGTTCTAATTTCCGTTTCACTCGTTGTAAGGCGTTATCAATTGATTTGACATGGCGTTTTAATTCTACAGAGATTTCTTGGTACGTGCGACCATCTATATAGAGTCTTAGCACTTGCTTTTCTAATTCACTTAATAGCTCTGAAAGCTTAAGCTCCATGTCGCTCATTTTTTCTCGATTAACGAGCAGTTCCTGCGGGTCAGCCACTTGTGTGCCGGCAATCACATCTAGCAGCGTCCGATCTGACTCTTCATCATATATCGGCTTATCTAAAGACACGTATGAATTCAAAGGGATATGTTTCTGCCTCGTAGCGGTTTTTATCGCTGTGATAATTTGCCTAGTAATACACAGTTCTGCAAACGCTTTAAATGAAGACAGCTTGTCCCCGTCATAATCTCTTATCGCCTTATAAAGTCCAATCATCCCTTCTTGAATGATATCCTCTTTATCAGCCCCGATTAAGAAATAAGTCCTTGCCTTCGCTCTTACAAAGTTTCTGTACTTATTAATTAAGTAATCAAGGGCATGACTGCTTCCTTGATGAATAAGATTTATGATCTCTTCATCATCAAGCTGCTCTATATTGTATTTATCGTCCATGTTAGTTTGCTCGATACTCAAGATGATAACCTCCAAGCTTGCAGTCACTTTAGGAAATATTATACAGGACAGGTTCAGATACCGTCAATATACCGTGTGGCTACTTTTATGAAAAATAATGAAAAAAAATACTTTTTTGACAAATGTTACATCTCTCCACGTCTCATTCGCTCAAACTTTTCAAGTATCTCTTTATCTAAATGTATTTTGGATTGTGGCTTCATCTCTTTGTGTGTTTGAATGTTCTCTTTTATTTGACGTTCAATATCCTGTAACTCCAGGTATAACTCTCTAGCAGACTTCCTTAGCGCACCTTGGCCAAAGATCGTGCGTTGTTCGGCATAATCTGATGTAGCTACATACACTTGTGTTTTTACGTTCTTCAGTTTTTTTACAAGTTTTTCAATACATTCATCTGCCGTTTCTTTCTCCTTGGTATAAATGATTTCAACTTTAGAGGCTTTTAACTTGCTCTCCATTCCCCTTACATAATAAGCATCGAAAACAATAATCACGCGATGGCCGGAATAAGCTTGATACTCAGCCATTAACTCAATTAGGCGATCGCGTGCTTGCCCAATATCTATTTCCCTTAATTTCTCAAGCTCATTCCATGCTCCTATCATATTGTATCCATCGACAACCACAATGACCATTATGAATCACCCAGAGGATACCTTTTTCGAAATACTTCATAAAGAAGTAAACTGCAAGCTACTGATGCGTTTAGAGAAGAAACCTTTCCTTTCATAGGAAGACTTACCGTCCAATCGCACTTTTTCCTTACTAACCGGCTCATTCCCTTCCCTTCATTCCCGATTACAAGTGCTATAGGCAGGGTCCCATCCAGTTGGCGATAATCTTCTGTTGCTTCTGCTTCTGTTCCTACAATCCATACATTTCTTTCCTTCAACTCATCTATCGTGTTGGCGATATTGGTTACTCTTGTTACCGGGATATGCTCCATAGCGCCCGCTGCAGTCTTGGCCACTGTCGCAGTGAGTCCCACCGATCTTCGCTTCGGTATGATAACTCCATGGGCTCCTGTTGCATCAGCGGTACGTAAGATAGAACCCAAATTATGTGGATCCTCCAACTCGTCCAATATGATAAAAAACGGATCTTCTTGCTTCTGTTCGGCGTGCTCAAACAACTCATCTAGTGATGCGTATTGATAGGATGCAACATAAGCAATGACACCTTGGTGATTCTCTGAAGTCATTTGATCTAATTTATTTCGTGGCACCTTCTGCAGAATGGTACCTGCTTCTCTCGCTAATTGCCCAAGCTTTCCTAGTGAATTCGGATTTAATTGTTCAGAAACCAATACCTTATTTACGGAACGACCAGATTTTAATGCCTCTATAACAGGGTTCTTTCCAATAATCATTTCTTGATCCACTTTATTCACTCCTTCCTTCTATAAAGTTTACAGCTTTCCTTAAAAGTTCTTCCAATCTATCCTCATTTTCATCTAAATAATGATAGCCTATTAACGCCTCAAAGGCTGTAGAATACCTATAAGTTTGTACGGAGATGTTCTTAGGAGTAGAACCAGACTTGGCATTTCTTCCGCGAGCAACTACTTTTGCTTCCTCGTCTGATAAAATTCCTATATCTAGCCAATGCAGGATTACCTTTGCCTGAGCTTTTCCAGAAACAAAGGTAATCGCGGATTGATGCAGATTATTTGGTTTAACTTGACCACTCTTTAGTAAATGTTCCCTGACATAAACCTCATAAATAGCATCCCCCATATAGGCAAGACTTAAGCTTTTCATCTGTTTTACATCTAATTTCATCCATCTAGCCTCTTTTCCAACGCACACCTTGTGGGGTATCTTCTAAAATAATCCCACGGTCCTTTAACATATCTCTTATCTCATCTGCGCGGGCAAAGTTTCGATTCTTTCTAGCTTCATTTCTTTCTTCGATTAATTCCTCAATTTCTTCATCCAATAACTTCGCTTCTTTATCCTCTGTCATTTCAATACCAAGGACTTCAAGCATGGTGGAAAATGCTTTTTGAAAAGCATTGATCACCTCGATTGAGGTTTGATCTAACTGCAGGTAGACGTTTGTTTCTTTTGTTAATTCAAACAAGACAGATATTGCATTAGCAGTATTAAAATCATCATCCATTTCAGCTTCAAACTGCTTCTTAAATCGATGGATTTTTTCTAACCAATCCTTTTGATCGACTAAGTTCAAACTGGATGCCTTCCGATGTTCTAAGTTAAAGTAGGCTGTTTTAATACGATCAAAGCTATTTTCAGCATTCTCAAGTAATTCCTCTGTAAAATTAATAGGATTTCTATAGTGCACACTTAACATAAAGAAACGAATCACTTTCGGATTGTGCCTCTCAAGCAACTCTCTAGTGAGTACGAAATTGCCAAGTGATTTGGACATTTTTTCATTATTTATATTAATATACCCATTATGCATCCAATAGTTAGCAAAAGTTTTTTCATTTTTTGCTTCGGACTGTGCAATTTCATTTTCATGATGCGGGAAGGTTAAGTCTTGCCCGCCGGCATGAATATCTATCGTATCGCCTAAATATTTCTTTGCCATTGCAGAGCATTCGATATGCCAGCCAGGGCGGCCTTTACCCCAAGGTGAGCTCCAGGAAATTTCACCTTCTTTAGCCTGCTTCCATAAAGCAAAATCTAGTGGATCATCCTTTTTCTCTCCGATTTGAATTCTTGCACCAGACCTGAGCTCATCAATGGATTGATGTGATAATTTACCATATCCATCAAATGCTCGTGGTTTAAAATAAACATCGCCATCGACCTCATATGCAAAACCCTTTTCAATAAGATCATCGATAAAAGCTATAATATCTTCCATTGTTTCCATTACACGTGGGTTGTGCGTTGCCTTCTTCACTCCTAGAGCCCCGACATCCTCTAAATATGCTTGAATATATTTATTGGCAATGGAAGATACTTCTTCTCCTGACTCATTTGCAGTTCTGATAATCTTATCATCCACATCTGTAAAATTTAATACGTAATTAACATCAAAACCCTTGTACTCTAGATATCTGCGCACGGTATCAAAGACAATTGCAGGGCGAGCATTTCCAATGTGAATATAATTATACACAGTTGGACCACATACATACATGCGCACTTTCCCTTCTTCTATAGGAACAAAGTCATTTTTCTCTCGAGTAAGGCTATTATAAATTTTAATTGACATTTGAGTGGCTCCTTTCTTTCTCTCTTTCAAGTTCTGATTTTAATTTGTCTATTTCTGCTTGCATTTGTTTTAGTTTATCTGCAACGGGATCTGGAAGATTATGATGATCAAGATCCCTTCTAACCTTTACCCCATCTTGTATGACAATTCTCCCTGGCACCCCAACTACTGTACAATTATCCGGTACATCCTTTACTACTACAGCACCCCCGCCTACCTTAGAATTCTCCCCAATTGTAATCGAGCCTAATACTTTAGCTCCCGTAGAAATAAGGGCATTATCTTTAATAGTAGGATGGCGCTTCCCCTTCTCTTTTCCTGTTCCGCCAAGTGTGACCCCTTGAAATATCGTAACGTTATCTCCAATCTCACACGTTTCTCCAATAACAACTCCCATTCCATGGTCGATAAAGAACCTTCTTCCTATCTTGGCGCCAGGATGGATTTCAATTCCTGTGAAAAAACGACTGATTTGGGAAATAACCCTGGCAATAAAAAATAATTTCTTTCTAAAAAAAACATGTGCAATGCGATGTGCCCAAATTGCATGCAATCCTGAATAGGTGAGAAACACTTCAACGTACGTTCTGGCTGCTGGGTCTTGTTCGAATACAACATCCATATCCTCTTTCATTCGTTTCAAGATCTTCAACTTTCTTGCCCTCCTCCCGAATAATAAAAAAACGTCTCTGTGCATATACACAGAGACGTTTCTAACGCGGTCCCACTCTGTTTGGAGAATAAAAGACTCCCAACTTTGCTCTCATAACGGTAGAGGACCGCTGCTATGTACTAATTACTTTCCATAACAGACTCCAAGGGGCACTTCAGAAACGGTGCTAAAAATCACTCGCAGCCAAGTGGTGATTCTCTCTGAGTTAGCAGAGCGTTTCTTACTTTCCCTTATCAACGTTCAGTTTATTTTTAAGAAGTCCAAAAAAGCCGGTAAAACTCTCTTTTGAACACTGACTATTTGTATTTACTATATTATACGCGAGCTAAAATGTGAATCTTTACGCTCCAATATCTTTTAAAATTTTATCTAGGCGTTTTATTACCATTTCTTTTCCTAACAGCTCTATAGCCATTGGAAGCTCGGGACCATGCATTTGACCAGTTGTCGCAACACGGATTGGCATAAACAGCTTCTTACCGCGATGACCAGTTTCCTTTTGAGTTGCTTTGATTTGTGCCTTGATAGAATCCTTATTGAATTCATCTAAATGGATTAACTTGTCAGTAAACACTTGTAGTACTTCTGGCGCCTGCTCTTCAGCCAAAACTTCTTTCGATGCTGCGTCCAATTCAATATGGTCCTTAAAGAATAGCTCTGTTAATTCAACAATTTCTTGACCATAACGCAGTTGCTCATGATAAAGAGTAATCACTTTCTCCGCCCAATCACGAGTTCTCTCATCCATATTCTGATCTAATCGGCCAGCCTCAATCAAA
Source organism: Oceanobacillus piezotolerans (assembly GCF_003665065.1). Classification (GTDB taxonomy): domain Bacteria; phylum Bacillota; class Bacilli; order Bacillales; family Amphibacillaceae; genus Oceanobacillus; species Oceanobacillus piezotolerans. The sequence goes on from NZ_RCHR01000010.1 coordinate 75,775, forward strand.
TATGGCAATGCCAGCTCAATCACTTTATTTACATCCGTACGTTTGATATATTCATTGTTCATCCATTTCAACTTTTGTTGATCAAAGATGGCTGCAGATGTAGACAAACGCTCTGGGTCAAAAATCTCAATCAATGTCTGTTTATCAAAAATTTCTTCTTCCCCAACTGGTGACCATCCTAATAGCGAAATAAAGTTAAATAATGCTTCAGGCAAGTAACCTAAATTCTTATACTGCTCAATAAATTGAACAATATGGTTATCACGTTTACTTAACTTCTTACGGTCTTCATTCAGGATTAATGTCATGTGACCAAATTGTGGTGGCTCCCAGCCAAATGCTTCATAAATCATCATTTGCTTTGGTGTATTTGAAATATGCTCTTCCCCACGTAATACGTGCGTGATTTCCATTAAGTGGTCATCAATTGCAACTGCGAAGTTATATGTCGGTATACCATTTTTCTTCACAATCACCCAGTCGCCGAAATCATTCGATTCAAACGTGATCTCTCCACGTACCATATCCTGGAATTTATAAGTTTTTCCTTCAGGTATTCGGATACGTATCGCTGGTTCACGTCCTTCTGCTTCAAACGCTGCAATTTGTTCAGAAGTTAAATCACGATGTGCACCAGAGTATTTTGGAACTTGTCCATTTGCGCGTTGTTCTTCACGCTCGGCTTCTAGCTCATCTTCTGTCATATAGCATTTATAAGCAAGTCCTCTTTCCAGTAATTCATCAACGTATTTTTGATATATATCAAGGCGCTCTGTTTGGCGATAAGGGCCATATTCTCCTCCGATATCTGCTCCCTCATCCCATTCAATTCCTAACCATTTAAGAAATTTATTCTGGCTTTCTTCTCCACCTTCAACATTACGCTTGTCGTCCGTATCCTCAACACGAACAATAAATTCTCCATTAAAATGCTTTGCATATAAATAATTAAAAAGTGCCGTACGCGCGTTTCCAATATGTAGGTGTCCAGTTGGGCTTGGAGCGTAACGTACACGAACAGTTTTAGACATGTTGTTTCCCCTTTCATCTTATTTAGGTTCAAAACCGTAAACATGAGCCTTCTATGAGAAAAAGTGATAACATACCTTGTTATCACTTTTTAACTCTATCCTTATAAGTTATACCCTTTTTATAATGCTTTTTCAAGTAATTTTGGTTTAGCAAAAATCATCCTGCCAGCGGATGTCTGTAAAACACTCGTGATAAGAACCTCAATGGTTTGCCCAATATAGTCTTTACCTTCTTCTACTACAATCATTGTACCGTCGTCTAAATAGGCAACCCCTTGGTTATGCTCTTTTCCGTCTTTAATCACTTGTACAACAAGTTCTTCACCTGGTAATACAACAGGTTTCACAGCATTCGCCAGATCGTTAATATTTAGGACGCTGACTCCTTGCAGGTCACATACTTTATTTAGATTAAAATCATTTGTAACAATGATTCCTTCAATCACCTTTGCAAGTTTAATCAGTTTACTATCCACTTCATGGATCTCTTCAAAATCACCTTCGTAGATTTCTACTTTAACAGGTAACTCCTTTTGAATACGGTTCAATACATCAAGCCCGCGTCTTCCACGATTTCGCTTTAATGCATCAGATGAGTCGGCAATATGCTGAAGCTCTCCAAGAACAAATTGAGGGATTACAATCGTACCCTCCAGGAAGTTTGTTTGACAAATATCCGCAATTCTTCCATCGATAATAACACTTGTATCTAGTATCTTTGCTTTTGGTTTAATAACTTCTCCTTCTTCACTAGCACGAGATTTATCTTTCTTACTCGACTTTAATAAGTTTATAAACTCATCTCTGCGCTTGAAGCCTAGCAAAAATCCAAAGTAGCCTAATAAGACCATAATAAAGAGCGGCAATACTTGAGATACTAATTCAATATTAATATCCTGTAATGGGATGTTAATGAAGTAGGCAATAACTAATCCAAGAATTAAACCCAAACTACCAAATAACAAATCTACTGCTGGTATTTTGAAAAGTGAATCCTCTACCCACTTTAAAAAATCTACAATATATCCTGCTAACCAGTAGGAAATTAATAAGAAAATAATAGCACCTAAAACCATGCCTAAATATGGAGAAGTTATCCAACTAACGCTAGCCACATTTAATAGTTCAATTATATCTGGTACATAAATATAGCCGATCGTACCTCCAAGAATAACAAAAAATACATTCACAATAATCTTTAACATGATTTCACCTCCTGAAATTATTATTGCCTTTAATACAAGAAATAATCACTTATAATTGCAAGAAGCCTATAATAACAACTAAATCATAGCACAGCTTTATTAAACATTCAATTTTGAAAAGTTTTAATTTTATAATAAAATAGGCTTAGTTATATTTACTGTTCCATACTAATCGCTAATGCTTCTTGAACAGATTGGACGCCAATTACCTCGATGTTTTTCGGTAAAGTCCACCCATCGAGATTATTTTTAGGGCAGATTACTCGTTTAAATCCAAGCTTTGCCGCTTCTTGTACACGCTGTTCAATCCGCGAAATACGGCGAATTTCGCCTGTTAAACCTACTTCCCCTATAAATATATCTTCTGGTTTAGTTGGCTTGTCACGAAAACTGGAGGCAATACTAACCGCGACGCCTAAGTCAATAGCTGGTTCATCCAGCTTTACTCCACCAGCAACCTTAATGTAAGCATCTTGGTTTTGAAGCATGAGTCCGACTCGCTTCTCCAGTACCGCCATTAATAATGAAATTCGATTATGATCAACACCGGTCGCCATTCGTCTGGGATTTCCAAAACTGGATGGCGATATTAGTGCTTGTATTTCTACTAAGACTGGACGAGTACCCTCCATGGAAGCTACTACAGTCGACCCAGCTGCTCCTTCTGAGCGTTCCTCTAAGAAAATTTCAGAAGGGTTCATTACTTCACGTAGTCCCTCTTCTTTCATTTCGAATATTCCCATCTCGTTTGTAGATCCAAATCGATTTTTAACTCCACGTAATATTCGATATGTATGGTGCCTTTCTCCTTCAAAATATAAAACAGCATCCACCATATGCTCTAATAATCGCGGTCCAGCAATCGCTCCTTCTTTGGTTACATGGCCCACGATAAAAATTGGAATGTGATTGGTCTTTGCAATACGCATGAGTTCTCCTGTACATTCACGCACCTGTGATACACTTCCGGGAGCACTTGATACCTCTTCTTTATATATCGTTTGAATCGAATCAATTACTACAAAAGCGGGTCTTAGTTCTTCAATTTGTGCAGTTATATCAAATAAATTGGTTTCTGATAGGACATATAACATGTCTGCATTTATTCCTAACCGATCCGCGCGAAGCTTGGTCTGCCTAGTAGATTCTTCTCCAGATATATACAGTACCGGCATTTCCTTTTCAGCTAATTGAGCAGAAACTTGTAGTAGCAATGTTGATTTACCTATACCCGGGTCTCCACCAACCAAAACAAGCGATCCAGGTACTATTCCTCCTCCAAGCACTCGATTTAACTCTCTCAAGGAGGTTGCAATCCTTGGTTCTTCGACAGATTCAATACCCGATATTCTCTCTGGCTTACTGCCTGCCTTGGTAATACCCTTAAAGTGGGAATTTCTGCTGTTTGTTGCTTCTATTTCTTCTACTAGTGTATTCCAGTTATTACATCCTGGGCATTTGCCCATCCATTTTGCAGATTCATATCCACATTCTTGACATACAAATTTTGTTTTACGCTTGGCCAAATTACTCGATCCTTTCTTATCTATTGTACCGTATTTTACATACTTGTAGGTTACAGGCATCTATCAATTATGGCGGGCACTTTCCATATTTTTGCCACAAAGTAACTCCTTATTTGAAGAAAAGCTAGAAGATTCATCCATCTTCTAGCTTTTCTTTTGATAGATAGGAAAGAATAATACCCCCCTATCCCTCAGATTGCAACTATGACATTCACCCAAAGGCTAAGGCGAACACCAAGTTTTCGATATATGAACGGTTTTTTTAAGAAAGAATAATAAAGTCGCCTTTATTATTTAATCCAATTTTTACTTTATTGCCTTTTTCAATCGTTCCTTTCAATAGTTCCTCTGAAAGTAAATCCTCAATATTTTTCTGTATGGATCTGCGTAATGGACGGGCCCCATATTCTGGGTCAAATCCTTCTGAAGCAATCTTTTCAATTGCCTTATCTGTTAATGAAAAGTCGATCTCAAGATCTTTTAAGCGGCGTTGTAACTCTTTTACCATGAGCGTTACAATATCCTTCATATGCTTCTTCTCTAGGGAATGGAAGACAATGGTTTCATCAATACGGTTTAAAAATTCTGGACGGAATGCCTTTTTCAATGCTTCCATCACTTTAGATTTCATATCCTTATAGTCCTGCCCCTCGTCTCCTAGGGAGAATCCAACATATTTATTTCGTTTTAATTCACTTGCTCCAACGTTTGATGTCATAATAATAATGGTATTACGGAAGTCTACTAGCCGTCCTTTAGAATCTGTCAATCTTCCGTCTTCTAATACTTGAAGTAAAATGTTAAATACTTCCGGATGTGCCTTTTCAATTTCATCAAGAAGAACAACAGAGTATGGCTTTCTCCGCACTTTCTCAGTTAGTTGCCCTCCTTCTTCATATCCCACATAACCAGGAGGCGAACCAACAAGTCGAGATGTCGCATGCCGTTCCATATACTCGGACATGTCGATACGAATCATTGCATCCTCATCTGCAAACATAACTTCTGCAAGTGCACGAGCTAGTTCTGTCTTCCCTACACCAGTTGGTCCTAAGAAAATAAATGAGCCGATTGGGCGTTTTGGATCCTTTAATCCAGCACGTGCTCTTCGAATAGCCTTCGAAATGGCATTTACAGCTTCTTCTTGACCTATAACACGGTTGTGTAGTGTTTCCTCCATATTAAGCAAGCGGTTAGTCTCATCTTTCGTTAATTTGGATACAGGAACACCGGTCCAATTAGAAACAACACTTGCTATATCCTCAACCGTCACTTCTGAGTCAGTCTGACCTTGTTTTTCTTTCCATTCACGCTTTGTTTTCTCTAATTCTTCACGATAACGCTGTTCGGAATCTCGTAAAGAAGCAGCTTTCTCAAATTCTTGGCTTTGTACAGCTGCGTCCTTTTCCTTTCTTACTTCTTCCAGTTTTTGCTCCAGCTCTTTGAGATTTGGTGGAACGGTATAAGAATTTAAACGAACTTTAGAACCAGCTTCATCGATTAAATCAATTGCTTTATCTGGCAAGAAACGGTCTGTTATATAGCGATCAGATAAAGTTGCAGCTGCTTCAATTGCCTCATCCGTAATCGTTACACGATGGTGAGCCTCATATCTATCTCTAAGCCCATTTAGAATTTGGATTGTTTCTTCTACAGTAGGTTGGTCTACTTGGATTGGCTGGAAACGACGCTCTAGTGCAGCATCTTTCTCAATATACTTACGATACTCGTCAAGCGTAGTTGCTCCTACACATTGCAATTCTCCTCGAGCAAGGGATGGCTTAAGTATATTAGAAGCATCGATAGCCCCTTCTGCACCACCTGCACCGATTAAGGTATGTAATTCATCGATGAAAAGAATGATATTTCCCGCTTGGCGTATTTCTTCCATTACCTTTTTAAGGCGGTCTTCAAATTCACCACGATATTTAGTTCCAGCTACTACTGTACCCATATCAAGCGTCATGACACGTTTATCTCTTAACGTTTCGGGAACTTCATTATCTACTATTTGCTGAGCTAGACCTTCAGCCACAGCGGTCTTCCCTACTCCTGGCTCACCAATTAACACAGGATTATTTTTCGTTCTTCTGCTTAGGACTTGAATAACACGTTGAATTTCTTTGGAACGTCCAATAACAGGGTCAATTTTCCCATCTCTAGCACTTTGAGTTAAATCCCTTGCTAAAGAATCGAGTGTCGGAGTATTAGCACTGGACTGCTGTCCGCCTCTACCTTGTCGGCCAGCTTGTGATTCATTGCTGCCTAACAGCTGCAGTACTTGTTGTCTTGCTTTATTTAAGCTCACACCAAGGTTATTTAATACACGTGCAGCTACACCCTCTCCTTCTCGAATCAATCCAAGTAGAATATGCTCTGTTCCTACATAAGAATGGCCAAGCTTACGAGCTTCATCTTGTGAAAGCTCCACTACTTTCTTAGCACGTGGCGTATAATGAATTGACTGCATTGGCTGTTTTCCAACACCTATTAACTTTTCTACTTCTTCTTGTATTTTAGATACTTCTAACCCTAGTGATTGTAATGCCTTAGCAGCAATACCTTCACCTTCGCGTACTAGTCCAAGAAGAATGTGTTCTGTACCAATATTATTATGTCCTAGACGTACTGCTTCTTCTTGTGATAATGCCAGCACCTTTTGCGCTCTTTCTGTAAATCGTCCAAACATCATAATTGCTTCCCTCCTATTTGCCCAATTGTAATCGTTCGCGAATGAGTGATGACCTTAATACATCGCGCTCATTTGTTGACAATGTTTTCTTAGCATAATGTTGTAGGAATCCTGGTTGAATTAGCACCATTAATTCATTTAGTATATTTCTAGATGTATTCTCTATAATACCTAAGTCTATTCCTAATCGCACGTTAGATATGCAACTGGATGCCTCTTTTGATTCTATAATTCGACTATAGGCCAAAGTACCATAGGAACGGTATACGCGATCTTCCAATGCAATACCGGACTCTTTCATGATAAGACTGCGGGCATTACGTTCAAGTTCCACTAGCTGATTTACTACACTTTCTAAATCATCCACAATATCCTCTTCTGATTTACCGAGTGTAATCTGATTGGATATTTGAAAAACATTACCCAGCGCTTCACTGCCTTCTCCATATATACCTCTAACAACCAATCCCAGTTGACTAATGGCAGGCATCATTCGGTTAATTTGCCTTGTCATTACTAAGGCAGGAATGTGCATCATAACGGAAGCTCGCATTCCTGTTCCCACATTGGTAGGACAAGTCGTCAGATAACCTTTATCCTCGTCATAAGCATAGGTAATCTTCTCTTCCAGCCAATCATCTACACGAAAGGCATTATCAAGTGCCAGGCGGAGCTGCTGTCCTGGGAAATATAGTTGAATACGAATATGATCTTCTTCATTTATCATGATCGATACTTGTTCATTCTCCGAAATCAATACGGCTGATTCTTGTGTGTGTTTGGTTAGATGTGGACTTATTAAGTGCTTCTCTACTAAAACCTTTTTCTCTATAGCACTTAAATCACGAATCGGTATAAATTCAAAGTTTTTGTAGTTTCCTAAAGAGGTATGTGTAAAATTATCTTGAAAAAAGCCCTTTACTTTCTCCAGCTTTTCTTCTTCTGCAAATAAAGGATAAGGCGTATTAGCTAAGTTTCTTGCAAGGCGGATTCTGCTGCTGAGTATAATATCACTATCTGGTCCATCTTCACGCATCCATGGACTGATTGCTTCGTCCATAAAGTGTTCTAATGTCATGAATGATCACCGCCCTCTGGCTGCTGTAGTTCCTTCTCTAACGCTTTAATCTTATCTCTAACCTTTGCAGCTTCTTCAAAAGCCTCCGTCTCAATTAAATGCTGTAATTCTTTCTTTAATGTATTTAATTGTTTTTTCGCTTGCAGGTCAACACCCGTGCGTTTTGGAATTTTCCCTGAATGCTTTGTATTTCCTGCATGTACTCGTTTAAGGATTGGATCCAATTTACTTGAGAATGCATCATAACAGTGCGCGCATCCGAATTTCCCAACTTGCTTAAACTGTGTAAAAGTCATCCCACATGCTGGGCATTTCAGTTCTTTTACTTGTTGTTGAAAAGCTGGATTATCTATATTGGATGTATCAATATTAAATATTCCCGCTAGTAGGTTATGAAGAGAATATCCTTCCTCAGGGTAACTTACATACCCTTTCTCTTTTGCACACACTTCACATACACGAATCTCATGTTTTTTCCCGTTTACAATCTGTGTAAAATGAAGCGTAGCCGGACGCTCATGGCATTCTTGACATTCCATAGCAATTCCCCCTTTGGCTACGTACTCGTACTTTTTAAAATAATTCCCTTACTGTTGCTTATTTAAACTAATAATACTTTAATTTAGATAGCATAGCAGTTAAAACTCGGGCTCGTATCTCGTCTCTGAGCGGTAAATTAAATGCTAGTGTGGTTCGATCAATTGCACCTAACATTATTTTCTCTTCACGATCTGTTATAATTTTTTCTTCCAGCAGCCGAGCAATTACATCGACTGCCCCCCTTTGAGATACGGCGGGGTTTATCATTTTAATGATTTCGTCTATAAGTTCTGACTTGTCCTTATGTCTTACCCTCATAATGCGAATATACCCACCACCTCCACGTTTACTTTCTACGATATATCCTTTCTCTAAAGTAAACCGTGTGTTAATAACGTAATTAATCTGGGAGGGGACGCATTGAAATTGATCTGCAATTTCACTTCGCTTAATCTCGATTTCATTCTTGCCTTTTGACTGCAGAACCTGCTTTAAATACTGTTCAATGACATCCGATATGTTACTCATCCTACCATCTCCTCTAACCTGTTGTACTTCGGAGTCTATCGTTTATCATCACTTTTTGACTTTGACTATCTTTGACTATACTATCATTATACTCAATTACTTTGGAGATGCAAATATCTTTTTATCATTTTAGACAAAAATAAATGAAACAAAACCCTTTATCTATTATTATATGCCTATTCTTTTATTTATTTCTCCTTTGTTAATTGTTAGGTCATCTCTGCAAATATTGAATACTGTTCGTGCTAAAATTGCCCAAATAAAAACAGGATACAATTTGATTTGTATCCTGTCTTCTCGTTGCCTGGCGGTGTCCTACTCTCGCAGGGAAAACCCAACTACCATCGGCGCTGGAGAGCTTAACTTCTGTGTTCGGTATGGGAACAGGTGTGGCCTCTCCGCC
>NZ_RCHR01000011.1 GCF_003665065.1 Oceanobacillus piezotolerans
GACACCAATCAATTCTATGTCTTAGCTTTTAGAAGTGTTACCTTCTATTTAAAAGAAAAAACGAGTTTTCTTTTTGTCCTAACATACTGGTTGTTTTGTTCAGTTTTCAAAGAGCAAATTTGTTTGCTGTTTTTTATCAGCAACTCTATTAATATATCACACCGTAATCTTCTTTGTCAACATCTTTTATTGTTTAACAAGAAGCTTTTTTTGCGGTGGATTTACATCATATAACTTTCGAGAGGAAAAGTCAACAAGTTTTTTATTGTTTAATGAATATGAGTCTCTATTCGTGTAACTATTATAAATAAGCATGGTGATATATTTATATGAAGATACTAGTAACAAACTGAAAGAGACATAAAAAAATTTTCTGCAGGATGTAACAAGACAGCACCCAAACAATAATACGAAGCATCTATAAAAGTAAAAGCGTTTAGTGTCTAACTAAACGCTTTTACTTAATTGCAATGTATCAAACAATGGTACGAATAAAGCTGCAACTGTTGTATTATATTTAACTTCAGCTTCCATAACAACAAGTGTCAGCCCCTTTTTGTTATCCTTAACTCTAATGCCGCTGTAGCTCAAGTTCCACAAAAAGTTTGATAAAGACAATCCGACGGCTCTGGTGGTTTAGCGTATTCTTCCTGTTCAGGAGAATAAGCATATGGATTGGAAAGAACTTTTAACAGCCCCTCCATTACACTATAGTCTCCTTTTGCCACCGCTGCCTCCAAAGCTTCTTCTACTCGGTGATTACGCGGTATAACTGCAGGATTACTGTTTCGCATCAACTGACGGGACTCTTTTTCATTCTCCTGCTGCCTTTCTAGTCTTTCTTTCCACTCTTTATGCCACTGCTTAAACGCTTCTTTTTCCAACAAACCTGTACTATCGAGTTCATTCATAGTTAATCCACGAAAGGTATTCGTATAATCAGCATTATATTCTTCCATTAGCTTTAAGAGGCTTTCCGCTAGAGTCTGATCCTCTTCTTCCTTATTATATATCCCTAGTTTTTCCCTCATTCCTGTTATCCAATTATCATGATACAAGGTTGAAAAAGTCGATAAAGTATCCTTTGCCATCTCGATAGCCTGATCCTCGTTTTCATCCAATAACGGCAGCAGTGACTCTGCAAATCTGGTCAAATTCCATACAGCAATTCCCGGCTGGTTCCCATAGGCATAACGCCCTTTCCGGTCAATCGAGCTAAACACAGTTGCCGGATCGTATTTATCCATAAAGGCACAAGGTCCATAATCGATTGTTTCCCCACTAATAGCCATATTGTCCGTGTTCATGACACCATGGATAAAACCTACGTGCTGCCATTTAGCTATTAAGGTAGCCTGCCGTTTGATCACTTCCCCAAGTAAAGATAGATAAGGGTTCTCATCCTTTTCTACTTCTGGGAAATGACGTTTTATCGTATAGTCAGCAAGGATGCGCAATTCTTGCTCCGTCCCCCAATTTGCCATATATTGAAAAGTTCCTACACGAATATGGCTTGCAGCTACACGAGTGAGAACTGCACCAGGCAGTGGCTTCTCCCGCATAACCGCCTCTCCCGTTGTAACAACCGCTAAACTGAGAGTAGTCGGAATACCGAGTCCATACATTGCTTCACTGATAATGTACTCCCGCAACATCGGTCCAAGCGTCGCCCGACCATCTCCACCTCTAGAGTATGGTGTTTGCCCTGAACCTTTCAGCTGTATATCATACCGTTCACCTGAAGGCGTCATATGTTCGCCAAGCAATACTGCTCGGCCATCGCCTAACATCGTAAAATGTCCGAATTGATGCCCCGCATATGCCTGTGCAAGTGGTTCTGACCCTTGAGGAATTTCGTTTCCTCCAAAAGCCAACACCCCTTCATCACTTTCCAGCTTCTTCATATCTAAACCAAGGGAATTTGCCAAGGTTTTGTTAAACGCTACTAACATGGGCGAACGTACAGGTTCCGGCTCGACATAGGAAAAGAATTTCTTAGGCAAACGAGCATAACTATTGTCAAAGTTCCATCCTATCTGATTGAATTCTTTTGTATTATCCATCATATCTTCCTTTTCGATTATTGAATTCTTTTTCTTCTTCCTTTAACATCATAGGGTTCGGTTTATTTTCTGCTCTTTCCATCTTATTATGCTCTTCGTAATGTCCATAATGGTGTGAAATCAACTGTTCTTTAATCGTTATTATTTAGCTTTATTACTTCCATCCCAAAGTCCAGGCTTTATCGCCTTACCTTGATTATCTACCATTACACAAACTTTTGAAACCGTTGAGTTCTAAATTAAAGTGGTTTCAAAATATCCATATCGTATGAAGATTTCTGCAATGAATTACTTTTACACTTTTAATCAACCTTGCATTTATTAAATCAAGGAAGTATTACTATCTTACTATCTTCTCGAAGGTAGATGGACGGTAACTTTATGTTAAAATAAGAATAAATATTCAGAGAATTATGTTTCCTAACGAACGAGGAAAGATTGTTTAGTTGTTCTAATAATGAAGGGGGGATTTTAAGATGTCATACTATGAAAACGAAGAAATGCTAACAGGAGGGAATATCTCAGACGTATATCGTTCAGGAGATACCGTTCGTAGAGTATTAAAGCCAGAAAGCACTAGAATTCACAAACTATTAAAGCATTTGGAAAACAAAGGATTTAGCTATGCACCAAAGTTTTTAGGTATCGATGAAAGAGGCAGGGAGATATTATCATTTATAGAAGGAGAAGCTGGCAACTATCCTTTAAAGAAATACATGTGGTCTAATGATGTTTTAAAAGAAATAGCAAAAATGCTTCGGCTCTATCATAATTCGGTGAGTGACTTTTTAATGGAAGAGAGTTGGCAACCAATCGATAACACCCCTCAGCCATTTGAGGTGATATGTCACAATGATTTTGCAATCTATAATATTATTTTTAATCACGAAAAACCAGTAGGTATTATTGATTTTGATGTTGCCGGTCCTGGTCCAAGACTTTGGGATATAGCCTATACTCTTTACACATGTATCCCATTAAGTAGATTTTACTATTCTGAAACAGGGGAGGCAGTTCATTATAATTCCTTACAGCATGCCAAACGTATAAAACAAAGAATCGCATTGTTTTTTGAATCCTACGGAGAGGAAATAGAAGAAGGTTATTTGAAAATGGTATTGCTACGATTAGAGGGGTTATGTAAAACAATTAAAAGAAAAGCTAGAGAAGGCGATATTTCTTTTCAAAAAATGATAGATGAAGGGCATCTTGAACATTATCTTAGCGATATTAAATTCATTCGTGAAAATGGAAAAGATTGGATTTAAAAGGTGATTTTATTATGTCTTACACACAGGAATGCACTTAACCCCATCGCCAAAAAGGCTACATTATAATTCTCACCGAAAGCTGTAATTAAATGTTTTTTCTTTAACCATACTCGTAAAAAAAATAACATGCACCTTCTTAGGGAAAACTCCTAAAGCATAGAAAATACATCCTACTTTAATTCCAATAGAGATATAAACACAGAAATAAATACAAACAAAAACAGACACCTTAGCTCCACTTTAGAGCCAGGTGCCAGTATGCATTATGGAATTTACTTCCTAAGATATTATTTTAAAAGCTTTAATACCTAAAATTTCTATGAGCGAGTAGTAAAACATCTATTGCCTTTCTTAAACACGTTACTAAAGCTCTTCCAACCTCATGCCCACCACATATCCACAGGCTTCTCTCTAATTAATACATCCTTTAAATTCCGAACAGCCGCATGAAATCCTTCGTCTACAGACATCAGCGGATCCTCATGTTCGATGCTAACCACATAATCGTATCCATATGTCCGGAGTGCACTTATAATATTGGACCATTCCTGTGTGCTATGTCCATAACCGACAGAGCGAAATGTCCAAGCACGTGATTGCACATTGGAATACGATTGCATATCAGTCAGTCCATACATATTCACATTATCCCAATCAATATAAGTGTCCTTTGCATGGAAATGATGAATCGCATTCTCCTTACCAAGGATCTTGATTGCTGCCACTGGATCAATTCCCTGCCACCATAAATGACTCGGATCTAGGTTTGCGCCAATGGCATCGTTTGTAGCTTCTCTTAATTTAAGCATTGTGTATGGCGTATGTACAAGAAAACCAGCGTGAAGCTCCAATCCAACTTTCACACCATGATCTTTTGCAAACTGCCCCTGTTCCTTCCAATAGGGTATCAACTTTTTCTCCCATTGCCATTCCAGAATATCAGAATAAGCTGTCGGCCAAGGTGTTACCGGCCAGTTCGGATATTTAGACTCCTCATTGGATCCTGGCGTTCCTGAAAATGTGTTAACAACTGGAACTTCCATCAATTCTGCCAATCGGACGGTTTTAATAAAAATGTCATGTGAATCCTGTGCATGCTTTTTGTCTGGTGATACGGGGTTATCATGGCAACTAAATGCACTGATTGTTAAACCACGTGAATGGATCTTATCCAGGTATTCCTTACGCTTATCTTCATTATTTAAAAGTTCATCTACGTCACAATGGGCATTCCCTGGGTTTCCACCAGTACCAATTTCCACTGCATCCAGTCCGGCACTCCTTACATAATCAAGCATCTCTTCAAATGGTTTATCCTGAAATAGTACGGCAAATACGCCAAGCTTCATATTCCATCCGCCTTTCTGATATTATTTTTCTAGAAAACTACCTTGCCTTATTTGCTTCTATCAATTTAACACTCGAACGTGTCTCACTGCTTCTATAAATGGCTTCCATTATTTTAGAAACCTTCAGTGCTTCTTCTGGCTTCACAACTAACTCCGCCTCACCCAAACAGCTGTCAACAAAGTTCTCAGCTTGGATGAATCCTGCTTCCGCCTCATCATGCTTGGCTTCTGTAGTGCTTTCCATCATCTTACCAAGCTTTGGTTGATATAATTCAAATGGATACATATTTAATCCACCCTCTGAACCAGATATGCTTAGATGAATTTTATCCTCCTTTATATTCGCTGCCCATGAGCATTCAAATTGAAGGGAAACATGATTATCAAACGTAATGTATGCTGAAACATGGTCATCTACCTCGAATGCAGCATAATCAAAGATTCCCCAATCGTTAATTTGGTTCGGAGATTTGCTCAGTCGGTTGTAAGTTGACCCCATCAGTTCAATGGGTTCTGCTTCACCAAGCAGCCAAATCGCTAAATCAAGCATATGGCAGCCAAAGTCAATTAAGCTGCCTCCGCCTTGAAGTTCTTTGTTTGTAAACACTCCCCAGCCGGGAACCTTTCTTCTCCTTAGTGCTTGAACCCTGATTACAAGAGGGTCGCCTATTTCGTTATTCATTACTGCTCTTTTCGCTAGTTGGCTAACCTCGGTGTAACGGTAGTGATAGCCAATCAAAAGAAGTTTCCCTGCTTCTCTGGAAGCTTTAACCATCCTTTCACATTCCGCTGTCGTGATCGCCATTGGCTTCTCACATAGCACATGTACTCCCGCTTTCAGTGCCGCTACAGAAATTTCAGCGTGGAATTTATTTGGTGTACAAATTGCTACAGCATCCACTTCTTTAAATAAATCTTGGTAATTCTCGAATACATAAGGAATGCCAAATTTCTCAGCAACTTCAGAGGCAAGCTGCTGGTTCATATCATGTACAGCTGTCAGTTCTACCTTATGCTGTATTTGCAGGAAGGCAGGGATATGCCTGCTTTGGGCAATCCCACCGGTACCGATGATTCCCATTCGTAATTTTCTCATCGTATCACCCCTTCACTGTGCTGCGTTTTCTTGTTTCACTGGACTCCAATGCATCTAAAATGACCTCTAAGGACTTCATACCTTCTTCGCCACTGATCAATGGCTCCTTATCTTCCAGTATGCTCTCCACAAAGTGATCAATGACATGGGTTGTCGTCTGTCCACCGGATTCATTTGTCTGGATTCCGCCAAGCTCATAATTCACCACTTCGCCGGTTGTATACTGAACAATCAGGGAATATTTTGGATCATCTTCTAGGCGAAGTATCGCTTTTTCTCCGTAAATGATGGTCGAATTATCCTCCTTCGCGTTGTAAGCCCAGCTTGCAGCAAGGGTTCCGATAATGCCGCTCTCTGTTTTTAGAACACAAACTGCGTTATCATCTACATCGGTATCTCCCTTTGCACTTGTTTCAACAAATGCCACTACATCGGAAAATTCCTCTCCAAGCAGATACCGCATCAAGTCCGCCTTATGTACACCAAGATCTCCCATAGCCCCAATAAATGCTTTTTCCTTTTCGAAAAACCAGCTGTCTCTTCCATCCGCACTCCAGGCCTCAGGTCCACCATGACCAAAGGTAGTACGGAAGCTGTAGATCTTTCCGACCTCCCCGCTTTGTATGAATTGCTTTGCCTTTTGATGGGATGGAACAAAACGCTGATTATGTCCAATCATCAGTTTTTTGCCGTTTTCATTTGCTGCTAGGATCATATTCTCTGCCTCTTCCCGTGATGTCGCCATTGGCTTTTCACATAGTACATGCATGCCGGCATTTAGCGCGAGAATGGAAACAGGTGCATGCAAATAGTTCGGCAGACAAATACTCACCGCATCTAAATCTTCAGTCCTCAGCAGCTTTTCATAGTCTGTATAAGCTTTAGCACCGTAAGTTTTCGCCATTTCTTCCGCACGATCTTCTACGATATCGCAGACCGCTATTATTTCAACATTAGGGTTTGCCGCATATTCTACAAAATGTCTATGTTTTGCAATGCTTCCACAACCAATTACTCCAACTTTTAATCTTGTCATTTCTTTCCCCCACCCCTATTTCTATAATTTCTCAAGCGGCTGTCTGTTGCCATCTACATGATTCTGTGTATTGGTATTGACAGCCCATTTGACACCATTTGAATCACCAGTTTTTAGGTTGCATAACCATAAGTATTATTTGATTGCCTGCTTCTGAGTAATTCTATAAATCTAGCTTGTTTCAATCAAAATATACCGCTTGGCCAATTCGGTCAGATTCATAGATTGCCTCCAAAATTTGAGTGACAACCAATGCTTCCTCTGGTTTTACAACCGGTTCTGTATCATTCAAGATACTTTCAATCCACAAACGCATCTCAACATCCGCTTCACTTTCGGTTTCTCCTTCAAAAAAAGCTACTCCTCCCGGTTCCAGTTCGACATTTTTTGTATACAATCTACCGAAGTCCTCGCCATGTATTCGTAGACCATCCTTCATATCAGCACCACCTTTGGTTCCGCTTAAGGAGCATTTTGCCTCATCGACATCCAATGAATTCAGTGCCCAGCTTGACTCCAGGACAATCGTCGCGCCATTTTGCATTTTTATAAAACCAAAGGCAGAGTCCTCCACCTTAAATTCTTCAGGATCCCACGAGCCAAAAGCATTTGCAGCATCTTTTTGTTTTCCAAGTTTACGGAACACGGAGCCCATCACCGATTTCGGCTTATAATTATCCATCATCCATAACGTCAGATCGAGAGCATGGGTCCCGATATCAATAAGCGGACCACCTCCCTGCTTTTCTTCATCCATAAATACGCCCCATGTAGGCACAGCCCTTCTTCGGATTGCGTGTGCTTTTGCATAATAAATTTCCCCCAGGTCACCTCGGGATACCGCTTTATGCAAGTACTGACTGTCCGGACGGAAACGATTGTTATAGCCAATCGTCAGCTTCTTCCCGCTTTCCTTAGCAGCTGCAATCATTTGTTTTGCTTCCTCTGACGTCTTTGCCATTGGCTTTTCGCACATCACATGCTTTCCAGCTTCTAGTGCAGCTATCGATATCTCTGCATGGAACACATTCGGAGTACAAACGTGGACGACATCAACGGCTTTATCCTTCAATAATTCCCTGTAGTCTGCGTAAATTTTCGCATCCACTGTCCCAAAATCTTTCGCAACAACCTCAGCTCTATTTAAGTTTCGATTACAAAAAGCCACCACTTCCACCTGATCGATTTTCCGGAGACTTTTAAGATGTTTTTCCACCGCAATGGCTCCGCAGCCGATAATTCCAATTTTTAATGTATTCTTCATATCAAATCAACCTCATTTTCCATGAACTATTCTTTAACAGATCCAGATGTCAGACCAGAAACAATTCGTTTTTGGAAAAATAATACTAATATAACGATAGGTATCGTCACAATGACCGTTGCAGCTGAAATATCTCCCCATGGAATCGAATATTGACTCTGGTACATGGAAATCCCAACTGGAACAGTTCTCCATAAATCATCACTGTTGATTGTCAATGCAAATAAATACTCGTTCCACGCTGCGATAAATACAAGGATTCCCGTCGTAAAAATACCAGGTGCTGCCAAAGGCAGGATAATTTTTCGGAATGTCTGAAATGGACTTGCTCCATCCAGCTTGGCAGATTCCTCCAGCTCAAACGGAATCTTTTTGAAAAAGGTTGCCAGAATCCAGATTGCCAATGGAAGACTGATTGTAATATAAGGAATAACCAGTCCCATATAGCTATTTCGTAAACCAAGCCCTGTTACCAGGCTAAACATTGGTGAGATAATTGCAATTTGCGGGAACATCGATGCTGCAAGCACCAGTCCAAGGATCAAGCCTTTTCCTTTAATCGGTAACCTCGTAACTGCATATGCTGTAAACGATGCAAATACTAGTGCTAATATGGTTGTTAAACTAGAAACCACAAAGCTGTTGATCATATACCGTACCAATGGCCGATTCGTTAGAGCAGCTTCATAGGAGGCCAATGTAGGGTTACTTGTGAACCAACTGAAAGACGAAAATATCTCTCTTGGTGGTTTGATCGATGTTAAAAATACCCAGATAAATGGAAACATCACAAGAAAAACAAATATTATAAGAAACAGATAAAATTCGATTCCACCGCGTTTATTCATCTATACCCCTCCTCATTTCGTACGCCCTTCAAATAAATCGGAACCAATTAATTTCACATAAACTAAACTAATGATTGCCACACTGATAAATACAATTACCGAAAGGACAGAACCCTCCCCAAAATTTTGCTGGGCGAATAATGTTTTATAGGCGTAGACAGAAATCGACTCTGTCGCATTTGCAGGACCTCCACCTGTCAATACATAAATCAAGTCAAACACTCGGAATGCATCCAGCGTTCTGAACAACAACGCAACCAAGATGGAGGATTTTAGCAGTGGCAGTGTAATGCTCCAGAATTGCTGAAATTTATTCGCCCCATCCACACTTGATGCTTCATATAATGATTGCGGAATGGTCTGCAAGCCCGCTAGCAGCAGCAGTGCCATATATGGTGTTGTTTTCCAGACGTCTGCAAGAATGATAGAAAACATTCCACCGTCCGATGTCGTCAATAGCCAAGAAGATTCAGGGATTATATTAAGCGCTTCCAAATAATGAGCAATAATACCAGACTGGCCGTCATACAGAAATCCCCACATCATCGCTGCCACTGCAGTCGGAATAGCCCATGGGATCAACACTGTTGCACGAATAAGGCCTCTTCCTATAAATGCCCGATTTATTAAGAGTGCAATTGCCAGACCAAGCACTAGCTCAAATGCCACGGAAATAACGGTGAAAAATACTGTATTCCCCATCGCCTTCCACATTCGTTGATCCTTCATATACTTTCCATAGTTATCTAATCCGATAAAATTCGAGTTTAAAATATTGCTTGCAGTCGATGTGAGCAAATCAGAGGTTTGCTGAAACTGCTGAGCAGATTGTTCATTATTGCTTGACTCTGCAATTTTCGTAAGTGCCGCAGCATGTGCTTCCAGTGCTTGTTGATACTCCTGGGCAAACTCATTATCAAGCTTAGAATATTTTAATTCTGAGTCTCTTACGGGTGTGAAATTTGCTAGTAACTCATCAATTTCCTCTACCTTCACCTTAAGCGCTTCATCACTAATCATCTCGGAATGGTAGTTTTCAATATCTTGTTGAATTTCCTTTACCTTTTCAGCGTCTTCTTCATTTTCAGCACCATCTGCTAAACTATCAAGCTGACCCCCTATATAGAAATGATTGTCCACGTATCGCTCTAGATCAATCGTCGCACTGAGCATGAGCTGGGAACGAGAGGGATCGTTTAGCCTATAGTCAAATAAACTGTTGTAGAATGATTGTGCAACTGGCCAAAGCACCACAACTATAACCAGAATGAGCGAGGGGATGACCATAGCATAGCCTAATTGTTTTTCACTTAGTTGAAAGCTGCGACTTTTCTTGTTTTTCATGTTTAACCTCCTCGTCAATAAGCTAGCTTTCTGACTTTATTACAAGAATAGCAAGATGAGTTTTATTCCCATCCTGCTATTCTGACTAACTTTATTCAGCCATGGCTGCTTCAATTTTTTCTTGCATATTCTTTGCAGCTTCTTCGGAGGTTTGGTCACCTGTTAACACTTTGGATATTTCAATTTGCATAATATCCGACACTTCTGGATAAATAGGTGAAACCGGTCTAGGAACTGCTGACTGTAATACTTCTCTGAATTCAGGATTTGCAAATAAGGAACTAACTCCCTGTACTTCAGGATCGTCATACAAAGCGCTTAGCGTTGGAGCGCGCCCACCCTCCACGGCAGTAATTTTTTGCCCTTCTGGACCGGAAATGAATTTCACAAACTCCCAAGCCGCTTCTGGATGTTCAGAATATCGATTAATCATGGTCATCCAGCCGCCAAGTGCTGCTGCAGTACCTTCATCTCCTGCTGGAAGCCTGGCCATTTCCACATTATCCACAATTTCTGATCTCTCTTCGTCATTGGAAGAGGACATCATATACGGCCAGTTTCTAGCAAAAACGGCATTCCCTTCAATCCAAGCATTTTCCGTTTCTATTTCCATGAAGTTAAGGATATTCTCTGGTACAAAATCAGATGTTACAATTTCCTTCATCTTTTCGAGTGCTTTAATTGTTTCCGGGCTATTTACAACTACATTATTATTTTCATCTACTACCTCACCGCCATAAGAAGCAATAAATTCAATGGCATTTGTAATCAAGCCTTCATATTGCGCCGCCTGCATGAGATAACCATATTCTGTTCCACCTTCGCCTTTTAGCTCGTTAGACATTTCAATCAATTCATCCCATGTTGCAGGAGGCTCGTCCACAATATCTGTACGGTAATAAAAAACGCCGGCATCTGTGTACTGTGGCATTGCCCATTGCTTTCCATTAAAGTTCGCTGCTGCTACTGTCCCAGGGAAGTAATCTTCCATGTTGATGCCATCCCTTTCGATAAAACGATCCAGCTCCAGCACGTAGTTAGCCTGAGCAAATTCTGCCGGCCAAATTACATCCGCGTTAAACACGTCAATCTCCGAACTTTGGGAGCTCAGAAGCGTCACATATTGGTCATGAGATTGACCTGTATCTGCTGGCATTTCACGTTGCTCCACTTTTATATGCGGAAACTTTTCCTCGAATGCTTTGATTACAGCATCCGTCCCTGGGGTTGTATCCACTCCACGTGCATATACAATGGTAACAGGCTCTTCTTCACTGCCTTCTTCTGCTTGTTCACCATTGTCACTTGAAGTATCAGATTCATCATTACTGTCTTGGTCTGTTGAAGCTGAATTATTACAAGCAACTAAAAAGAATACCAGAGCGATTAACAACAAACTGCTAAGTGCTAACTTTGAAAACTTCAATGTAATGCCCCCTTTTTTTAATGTCGATTTCAGTCCCCAAAATCACTTTAGGAATATTCTTAAAAATGAAATCGATTACATTTTCTTATATTATACGATATTTTCTTTTGATGTCAATGTTATTTTTTGAATTATTTGTTTTTTGTTTATAATACGTATTTGGATACTGAGTGAGGTAGATATTGGTCTGTAATGGAAAGAAAAAAAGCTCTATTTATATCAGTGAAAACTTTTCCTCTAGCACATCGATCCAAATTTCTAATCTCCCCATACCTCACTCAACGCTCATGTTACTTCCTCAAAAATCCGCCTTCCGAATTAATGATTTGACCCGTGATCCACCCTGCTTCCTCACTTACCAGAAATGCAATTAATCTAGCAGCGTCCTTTGCTTCTCCAATTCGCCCTAGCGAGAATTTCGGTAATAGTTCATGCTTTACTTCTTCTGACATCCATCCCGTATCAGTAGGTCCAGGATTCACCGCATTAACCGTAATCCCAAGAGGTCCCAGCTCTGCAGATAAGGAAAGCGTAAAAGCAGAAATCGCCCCTTTTGTTGCTCCATAGGCAAGTTCCTCGATCATTGGACCTTGCGCTTGTCCGGAAGTCATATTAATTATCCTTCCAGCATGATATCCCGCTTTCACAAACCTCTTTGCAAACTCGGCAGAAAGCATCATCGTGGATCTTATGTTGACTGCATAATGTGTATCCAGTTCTGCCACACTAAGCTTTTCATATCCATCTCTAGTGGAATGTGCTGCATTATTTATTAACACTTGAGGAACACCAAGCGACTCTTCAGTACCTTGATGAACCTGTAAGTATGCATCAGTTTTAGATAAATCAATCTCAGCGTATGCACAACGAACACCCAGTTCCTGAATTTTCATTTGGAATGTCTCTGGCCATCGATTCTCCGACCGCCAATAAGTGAAAAAAATATCTATACCCGCTTCTGCAAGCTTGACACATGTCGCTGCACCGATCCCATGCTCATGGCTTACCCCTGTAACAACAGCAATTTGATTTGCCATATTCAAAACTTCCCCTTTCATCATGTAGACTCCCTAATAATCAATTCATGATCCAATATTAAGCTTTCCACTTCTTTTCCTCTTATTTTATTGATAATCATAGTTGCAGACATGCAGCCCATTTTGTACATCGGCTGGGCAATTGTTGTAAGTGTCGGATTAGTCATGTTGGAAAAACTGATTTTGTCAAAGCCGACAACAGCAATTTCCTCGGGAACCTTCAACCCCTGTAACTGAATTTCTTTCAGTGCACCAATTGCAAGGACATCTGACACCGAAAAAACAGCATTTGGCTTATCCAATTCATTTAATAAAGAACGCATTGCCTGTTGCCCTCCCTCAAAGTGGACTCGCTCCGTTTCTCGAATCCATTTGGAATTAATCGGCAAATCAAACTCTTTTAAAGCCTTTTCATAGCCCCTTCTACGTTCACGGGCATACAAGAACTTCTCATCTGTATTAATTAAAGCAATTTTTTTGTTCCCTAATTTTATTAAATGTTTGACCGCCTGATATGCAGCCAATTCATTATCGATGGTTACATAGGAAATCTCACCCCGTTCATCAAATTCACTGCATTGAACGATTGGATGCCTGCTCGCTAGGTCATACAGGTTTTTCCGATTGACTGTCGGATCCATTAAAATAATTCCATCTGCAAGTCGATTCCGGATCATATTAAAATAAATTGCTTCCCTTTTCGGATTAGAATCCGTTTCGCAAAGAAGAATATTGTATCCCCTGCTAATCGCTGTATCCTCAATTCCATTAATGATTTCCGTATAAAAAGGATTGGAAATGCTCGGAATCAAAACAAGAAGCAGCCTGCTTTCAGAGTTCCTTAGGTTGCGCCCAAGCACACTTGGCTCATAATTTAACTCCCTTATCGCCTGCTCCACTCGTATTCTGGTTTTTTCTTTTACAGATTCACTATTATTGAGAACCCTTGAAACAGTTGCTGTAGAAACACCTGCCTTTTTAGCTACTTCCTGTATGGTTGCCATAGAATCACCCGTTCTTCAATGTAATCGATTACAATTTATGTTATATTTTGTGTTATATTTTGTCAAGATTCTCAATATTCATCCAAACTAAGAAGTAAATTTACGTTAATAAAAACCAGCTAGGTCAAGATTGTATTTATTAAATTTTTCTAATTAAGAGTTAAGAAGCTAGTCAACTTCTGAATGCTGATATTTGTTAATTTGTAAAAGAATGAATTTTTCTTGGCTAATATATAAAACGCCGCTCCCGTTTCCCGGGGCAGCGTCATTATTCTATGGCATTTAGTGTATTTCCTGCTTTTATTCTTACAAAAACATACCCTTTGTATTATCCACTTTAAAATAGGAATTTTCGGAAGCTATCATATCCCGTCCTCTACATTAAACCGGAACAGAAATAAACTCCATTCTATCCACATCAAACAATCCTTGATCGGTTAGCTTTAAAGAAGGTATAACAGGTAAACTTAAAAAGGCAAGTGTAATGAATGTATCGGCAGTCTTCTGATCCGTTACACTGGATAAAGCTTTGTTTAAGGATTGAATCTCTTCCATAACTGCCTCATAGTTTTTGTCAGACATGAGTCCAGAGATAGCTAGTTCTATCTTTCCGATGACTTTTCCATCTCTCACAACAACTAATCCACCATTCATTTCTGCTACTGCTTCCATGGCTTTCATCATATCTTCATCATTCGTACCAGCGATTACTAAATTATGCGAGTCGTGAGCGACAGTGGAAGCAATGGCTCCATCTAGAAGTCCTAGTCCTTTTACAATCCCTAACCCAATATTGCCAGTTCTATGATGACGTTCGATCACAGCAATTTTTGCCAAATCACTATCCGCGGAAGGAATGAAATAACCGTTTTCGGTTGATACTTCTTCCACAATCTTCCCTGTTGTGACTTGATCTGGAATTACTTCAATCACATTGGCCATTGCCGATTGCCCCATTGGAATTTGCAGGTCATCTACGGAAATAGGCAGGAGATTGACTGTTTCTCTTAAGCTTTTGTTTTCCTCTTGCCTATTGTCCTTCCCATTCCCTAAACTAACACCATCTTTCGCAACAAGCTTTCCACCTCTATATACTTCAGTTATCGTGATTTCATCAAGATTATCTAACAATAGAAAATCCGCCTCATACCCAGGTGCAATCGCTCCTTTGGTTGTGAGAGAGAAGCATTCTGCTGCATTTAGGCTCGCTAATTGAATCGCTTGAAGTGGGTCCATACCATGTTGGATAGCTAATCGAACATGATGATCAATGCTGCCCTCGTATAACAGGTCATCAATATGTTTGTCATCTGTGCAGAATAAAAATCTGCGAGCATTTGCTGGTGTCACCATACCGATTAGGGCTTCCAGATTTTTTGCCGTCGTACCTTCTCGAATCATGACATGCATCCCTCTGGAAATGCGCATTTGGATTTCATCCCTGCTAATACTTTCATGATCGGTTTTAATTCCAGCAGCTCGGTAAATATTGATACCATCTTCATCAAATCCGGCACAATGGCCATCAATATGATTACGATGCTTTTTGGCTGCCTCTAGTTTTTCCAGCATATGCTGATCGGCATTTTTTACCGCTGGGAAATCCATTACCTCTGCTAATCCAAGCACACGAGGGTGATTATAGAAGGGCTCTAAATGTTCATTATTCAACGTGGCCCCCGCGTTCTCAAATGCTGTGGCAGGTACGGAAGACGAGAGCATCACAAACACATCCAGATCCAATCCTTCCGAATCATCCAGCATAAACTGAATGCCATCTGTTCCAGAAACATTCGCTATTTCATGCGGATCGGTAATAACCGTTGTTACCCCATGCGGAAGAACGACTTTGGCAAATTCCTTAGGAGTAACCATGGATGATTCAATATGAACATGGCCATCAATAAAAGATGGAGCCATATAACGGCCCTCGGCATCAATAACTTCTTTCCCTTGGTAATCACCGATTCCCACAATCATTCCATCGGTAATCGCAATATCTCCATGTATAATAGCTAAATTAAACACATCAATAATTTTCGCATTTTTTATTACGGTATCAGCGAGCACCCGCTTGCTGGATACATCTATTAAACGTTTCATCATTTCATAACATCTCCTTCACTGCTTGTCTGTACCTGATTTAATTGGAGAAACAAAAAAACTCTAGGATTACCTAGAGTTTGACAAGAAGACAGGAAAATATGAAGCAGAAATAATAAGGAGTAAAATACTTTAATCCTTTTTATCTCACACAAAATCTCACCTGTACTTCATAGTCAAACTATTTACGGTAGTTTGGTAGAAACTTCTGGACCTTATTTCCAAATTTATATGAAGTCTATTCTATTCAGTTATTAAGTAATTATACTAACGGATTCTCAGAGGGATTACAAGACTTTTTTTATAGTATATGTAACCTTTCCCTTTCTTAACCTCATCTCTATCTGCATTATATACATTAAAAACTTCACTAATCAGGCCGTTTAATTCATTATATTTCTTCACAATATAGAATTCCATTTTCTGTAATTCCGTTGTGATACTTGCAAAAAATACTTTTATTGGATAATAATTATAGTGTTGGTCTTTTTCATCTCACCGCTTCGTTTAATGAGTAATCTTCACTCACTAGATTCTAAGCATGCTATTTTCAATTCTCTTCTTCCTTTCTTTAAACCTTTGATTGTTAATCTACTAAAAAATAATAATACTTACATGATGGAGGGAACTTATGTTTGAATTACAACTAGATATGTTTCAAACTGTAGGGTTAGCTGCAGTTGTTTTTTGGCTTGGTAATTTTTTGATTAAGAAAAGTGCTTTTTTAAGTAAATATCATATTCCTGCACCATTGGTCGGTGGGCTCGTATTTGCAATCCTTAACACGATACTTACTGCAACTGGGACAATGAACATTTCATTAGATGATACACTAGAGTCCATATTGATGACTGTGTTTTTCACAACGGTTGGTTTTTCTGCTAGTATCCCCTTGATCCGACGGGGCGGAAAGCTGATTGTATTAATTTTGTTTGTCTCTGTTGTTGTCTTGACCATTCAAAATATAATTGGGTCAGGCATCGCTTCTCTATTTGGTATGGACCCTAGACTTGGTGTCGGAGTTGGCTCGATTGCACTAATGGGAGGTCCAGGTACAGCCGCTGCATTTGGTGCGACGATGGAAGGCCCCCTTTATGGTATTGAGGGCGCAACTGCCGTCAGTCTAGCCGCTGCAACCTTTGGACTCGTGGCAGGTAGCTTGTTAGGTGGACCAACGATGCGTAAACGGATAACTCAGCTCGAACAAAAGAATCAGCTTGCTATGAATGAAGTCGCTGCTACAAAAGAAGAGGCAGAAGAATCGATGGAGGAAGAAAAGTTCGAAACAAGTAGTGGACGTTTCGTTAGGGCAGGAATGTTGCTTGCGCTTGCTTTAGGAACAGGTGTCATCGTATCCGATCTTTTAGCGGCTACTGGGATTACGTTCCCTGGCTACATGGGCGCATTATTGATGGGAGCTGTGATCCGAAATGTTGTTGAATTAACTGGCCATTATCACCCAGATAAGGAAATAATCACTACTGGTGAAGTGTCTCTATCCTTATTCCTTGCGATGGCTATGATGGGACTAGAGCTTTGGGTGTTAGCCGATTTAGCGATTCCAATTATCGTGATTCTCCTTGTACAAGTTATCTTTATGTTTCTGTTTAGTTATTTTGTCTTATTCAATATATTGGGTAAAAATTATGATGCAGCCGTGCAGACCACAGGTTTCATTGGCTATGCAATGGGGTCAACGTCTAACGCGATGGCAAATATGCAGACAATCACAAGAAAATATGGCCCTTCTCCAGCTGCTTATATAGCTATTCCGATCGGCGGAACGTTTTCAGATTTCTTTAATGCCATCATCATTACAGGATTCTTGAACTTCTTTACTTAAACAATATGGTGGAATAAGGTTACCATTGAGGTGTAAACAGACCTAGATTTTGTACAATTTTTACTAGTTCGCGCAGCATTTTTAGGATTTCTCTCAAGTATGCGTTGAAATAGCGTGTATTTCTGTAAAACCTATAATTCTAAAAAATCTATCAATGCAACCATCCATGGTTGACAAAACTTTTAACTCCTACTAGAATTAACTTCGATTAAAAGTAACATATAAAATTTAATAAACAGCTAGCTATGAATGTTATGGGAATACAACTATAACGGGAGCGGCTTCTGGAGAGACTGCGGAAATTCCGCGGCGCCGAAGGGTTCACAATCTCAGGCAAAAGGACAGAAGAGTATAGGATACTTATTTTTTAAATTGATGATTTTTTTGTCATTGTCATAACAAAGTTATTCTTATTCTTTTATCTAAGAGATTGGAGACCATCCAATCTCTTTTTTTGTTGGCAGTTAAAAAATCTTATCTGCATAAGTGCAACGAAGGCATTCTCCAAAGGCTAAGGCATTTGCCCTCGTTTTCTAAGCTGTTTATGATTAGGAGGAGTTAGGTTTGACGCAACAAGAGCTAAAGAGAGATTTAGCAAATCGGCATGTTCAACTAATTGCAATAGGAGGCACCATTGGTACTGGACTATTCTTGGGGTCAGGTAAAGCGATACAATTGGCAGGTCCATCAATTATTCTTGCTTATTTACTCGTGGGGATTGCCCTGTTTTTTGTGATGAGGGCACTAGGAGAACTGCTGCTGTCCAAAGCCGGTTATCGATCATTTACAGACATTGCCCAAGATTATCTTGGCCCACGAGCAGCCTTTGTAACGGGCTGGACTTACTGGTTTTGTTGGATTGTGACTGCCATGGCAGACATTATTGCTGTTGGTGTCTATGTCCAATATTGGTTTGAAATCCCGCAATGGGTACCTGCCATCATCTGTTTAATTATTTTATTAGGACTTAATCTATTAACTGTAAAGCTATTTGGAGAATTAGAGTTTTGGTTTGCTTTGATTAAAATCTTGACCATTCTTGGTCTCATTGCCATGGGAGTCGTTTTGTTAGTAATCGGGTTCGAAACAAATACAGGAACTGTTACAGTTAATAATCTTTGGGAACATGGTGGTATATTTCCAAACGGCATTTCAGGTTTCCTGCTGTCATTGCAATTAGTTGTATTTGCCTTTGTGGGGATGGAATTGGTTGGTGTATCTGCAGCAGAAACCTCCAGCCCAGAAAAAAATATACCATCTGCTATTAATAAAATCCCTTTAAGAATTCTGTTTTTCTACGTGGGGGCACTAATTGTTCTTCTGTCTATTAATCCATGGACAGAACTGGATCCAGGAGAAAGCCCTTTTGTTAAAACGTTTAGTTTAGTCGGAATCCCAATTGCTGCAGGGTTGATTAACTTTGTCGTATTAACCGCAGCTGCTTCTGCTGGCAATAGCGGGATGTTTTCAACAAGCAGGATGCTATATAACTTAAGCACCAATAATCAGGCACCTTCCAGTTTTTCAAAACTGAACAAAAATCATGTGCCAGCCAACGGGTTATGGATATCCACACTTGTCGTATCAGCAGGGGCTCTTTTGAGTAAACTCTTACCGGAACAGGCTTTTGGAATCGTGACATCGATAAGTGCCATTTGTTTCATTTGGGTATGGAGTGTCATTCTGGTTTCTCATTTAAAATATAAGAAAACACGCCCTGAATTACATGCAAAATCTAAATTTAAAGCACCACTGACACCTTTTATTAATTATGTGGTCCTAGCGATGTTTGCTGTTGTTCTTGTTATGATGCTTATTTCAGATGAAACACGGCCTGCCTTATTGCTAACACCTGTTTGGTTTTTATTATTATATGTTTTATATTATTCACGAAGAAATAAAGAAGAAAAAGGAAAGGTAAACAGCAAGATAGAATCCACATTCAGGTGATTAATGAACCGTAATACTATTTTCCAGAGTTTACCATTTTAAGAGAGTAAAATATTTTAAAACATTCAATTAAACAGACCGTGATGCTACAATATATTCAATAGAATTATAGAATTTTAATTATAAGCACACGATCATTGAAAGCGAGGGGAATTTTTATGCGATTTGAAACAAAAGCTATTCACTCTGGGCGCAAAGTTGATAGATCAACTGGTGCTGTAACTACGCCAATCCATCTCTCTACGACATACGAACGTAATATAGATGGATCTTATACAGATGATTTTTTATATAGTCGAGGAGATAATCCGAATCGCCGTGCTCTGGAGGAGTGCCTTACATCGCTTGAGGATGGTCATGATTGTGTCACCTTCGCATCAGGAATGGCTGCAATTACGTCCGTAATCGAAGCGCTGCCTTCCGATAAACCACGTCGGGTTATTATGCCGGATGATATGTATTTCGGTATTCGTTCCCTTATTTCTGAAACCGATATTGGTTCAAAGTTTGACATGGTAATGGTCGACATGACAGATCTTCAAGAGGTTGAGAATGCAATTCAACATGCACCAACTGGTTTAGTTTGGATGGAGACGCCGTCTAATCCACTTGTGAAGGTAACGGATATTGAAGCTGTTTCCAAGATAGCCCAGGAGGCAGGAGCTTACACGGTAGTGGATAATACATGGCCAACTCCAGCTTTGCAGCGTCCCCTGACACTTGGTGTTGATTTTTCGCTTCATTCTGTGACGAAATATATCGGAGGCCATAGTGACTTAATGATTGGCGCTGTAGTTGCAAAATCAGATAGTCCAATGCTCGCCAATCTGCGTGCTTGGCAACATTCCAAAGGTGCTGTTCCTTCCCCTTTCGACTGCTGGCTTGCCCTGCGCGGAGTGCAATCACTGGCACCTCGGATGAGGGTCCATTGTTCCAATGCAGCAGAAATTGCAGATTTTTTAAATCACCACCCAAATGTAGAAGCCGTTCATTACCCAGGTCTAGCTCATCATCCCGGGTATGTGATTGCAGCACGGCAGATGAGTTCTTTCGGTGGGATGTTGTCATTTCAGGTGAAAGGTGGAGAGCGTGAGGCGATGGCTGTTACAGCAAAGCTCCGTTTGTTCACCCGTGCTACAAGCTTAGGTGGTACACACAGCTTAATCGAACATCGTGCTTCCGTTGAAGGTAGTGACACGATGGCTCCACCTAATTTATTACGAGTATCTGTTGGAATTGAGAATGTTGAAGATTTGAAAGAAGATTTAATACAAGCTCTGGAATAGATGATAAAGATTACATTCAGAGGGGTGATTCTTTTCCTCTCTGAATGCAAGTTAATAAAAAACAAAGTTATCCTGGTGATTTACCGACCATAACAGTTGGTTCATCTTTCACTAATGCAACCGGTACCTAATTAACTTCTATTCGACTTCTCTTGTCAGGAAAGACTTATAGACTTTTCTATGGCGGTAGTAATCTATCATGCATTTTATACTGAAAAACAATGTCATTATCCCTACTCCAAGAAAAGCAGATCTATCGTAAATTATATAAAGGACTATTAAAACAGCGAACATTAAAATACTTATGATTATATTTATAAGGGAAGAAGACATCCTTCGTCGCTCTCGTTCTCTATATGATTCCTGATCAGAAAAAATATCTCTTTGAGGATTAGTAGAGGTTGTATAGAAAATATGCTTAGAATACCAACTATTTTTTGAAAGTAAAGTCCAACCAGCATCCTCAAAAATACTTCTATACTCTTCAAACTCTCCCTTTTTATTTAAGTCACGAAAATCAATTTTGTAAATTATATTTTTTTGATTCTCACTTTTTACAGGTTCGAAAACATACTGACAGTCATCCACATCCTCTGAATCATAACTTTTAAGTATCCAACCTTCGTCTAACATACTTTGCAACCATTGTTCTTCCTTAGAAAAATCAGAAAACTGTTTTATCACCTTTTTTACCTTATTCTTTCTCGCCATTTTCAATCCCCCGCTGAATGATTTTTTTTGAAAGATTAATCATCCGGATATATCTTTCATATTCCCAATGGAGTACATCTTTTCCTTGTTCCGTAATACAATAGGTTTTCTTTTTACGATGTTCCTTTTCAACTGCTATTGTTTTTATCAACCCTTGCTTCTCTAAATTTTTTAATACTCCGTAAAGAGTCCCTGGTGCAATAATATACTTTCCTTCACTCGTATTTTCAATTTCTTTTATAATGCCATAACCATGTAGTGGTTCTTTAGAAAGAGCTAATAATATCAAATATGTAGATTCTGATAATGGATTTATAGAAGACACCTACCTTAATATATTGATAGTCGATATATCGATACTCATAATTTATACCACAATATATCGACTGTCAATATATTGGTGATAAAAATCACATAATAAATACATATTGATGCACTTGAATGATGCTAATGGGAATAAAAATAAACAGTTTGATGAAGTGGAAATTGCAGGAGTAATGCTGACTGGTTAAACACAAAATCTTAAAGCATTTTATCCGTGGTGCATCTGTAGGTACTACTGCGGAAATCTTCTCTTATTTAAAACCAGAGAAATAACAGGTTCTAAGTAAAACGTTCGTTTCTATCATACAGTTCTTAACCAATAGTGTATTAATAGAATTTCTAAAGAAACTTCGATGCTTTTTTACATACAATTTATTAATATTTAGTTGAAAATATCTGCACAAATAATAAAGAAAAACGATCAGCAAACCTTATTTAACAGGCACTTGCTGATCGCTTTATTATCTAGTTATTTTACTGTCCAGTAGTATCCTGTCTCGGTATAATAATCCTTGCCATTTTCATCGCGAACCAGGATATTGATGGAATACGTTCCATTCGGTAACCCTTAAAAAGAGCTTTTTAGTTTGGCTTGCGATAGGATGTTGGATTAAACGAAGAAAAGTAAGTTCCATCACATTTCTCCCCTGTTCATTTGTTTTATTGATTTATTAAAGAGGCTGGGACAAAAGTGTTTTATCAAAAGAAAAATCCGAACGATGCTTAGTGGAGAAATACCGTTCCGGAAATATACTTCGCTTTCCGCGGGCAACGTCTCAGCCTCGGGCCAACAGGATGTTGGTCACAAAGGCGTTGCCACAGGACGGGGCGTTCTTAGCCTTTGTTCCTTTGCACTTCCTGCGGGGTCTTCGCTTGTTGCTTTTCCCGCAGGAGTCTACGTATATTTCCTCCACTAACTTGGTGCTTCGTTCGTCTTTTTGATTAAAACATTTAGTTATGTCCCAGCCACTTTGAACATTAATATTTTCTTAGAAAGCTCGGGGTTTTGTTAAACCATTCCTGACTAATTATATGATGAAAATTGGAAAATATTTTTTCTATCGTTTGTGTGTTATTTGCCAACACCCGAACGGTGAATCCCTGGATTGGCAAAGATGACAACCCCACTTTACATTCCTCCGTGTGGGTATCGACATCCTGGTATAACATATCAAGAAAATCTTGATTTGATTTTTCGTTAATCACAATCATGGACCCTAAATGGGAATATCCTTCCATCAAGCCAAGCTCCCCCATATTCTGTAAAGCTGGATTAAGCTTAATATGGTCATATACCACCAATTCGTTTTCCATATAAATTTCATTGATTAACTGTAGACTATTATAACTAAACTTATCCCCGTCAGGAGACCATCCTGGAGTAATAATATCCGCGTAAAGAAGATTGGCTCCTTTCTCCATATGTATTATATTTTTTTGTTTATACTTTGCATCACGATAACCAATCAGTGGATCGGGGATATACTCAAGGCAGCTGCCTTCCTTAAGTATAATTTCCGTTTCCTGGTAGGCATGTCGATTAGGTGTCTTATATATTTTCGTTGCCGACTGTGTTGTTAAGATTAGCCTTGCTTGCTTCTCCAACGAAATCTTCATTTGATAACGGTCCCCATCTAAATAGCCACCGCCTGGATTTAAAATATAATAGCAGACTTGACCTGATTCATCATGATAGATGGGACGCATCACTTTAAATGCCCCTTGGAAATATACCCTCTTAGCAACGGTCCTTCCATTTCTTTCTTCAGTATCTAAATGCAGAACTCCGGTCCAGTCTTGCATTTTTATACCAACCCTTTTAAAAGAGCATTCTTCTTGAGCCAATCAATGACCTGGTCAAGGCCTTCATTGGTTTTTAAATTAGTGAAGAAAAATGGTTTATCGCCGCGGAACACCTTTGTATCGGATGCCATAATATCTAGATTTGCTCCGACTAAAGGGGCCAAATCTGTTTTATTGATAATAAACAGGTCAGACTTAATCATCCCTTGTCCACCTTTACGGGGGATTTTTTCTCCCTGGGCAACATCAATAATATAGATGGAAAAGTCAACGAGTTCTGGACTGAATGTCGCAGCTAAATTATCTCCTCCACTTTCTACAAAAATAAGCTCTACATCAGGATGTCTCTTAATTAATTCTTCAATTGCTGCGGAGTTCATGGAAGTATCCTCCCGTATGGCCGTATGAGGACACCCGCCTGTTTCTACACCAATGATGCGGTCCTCCGAAAGCACACCGTTCTTCATCAGGAACTTTGCATCTTCTTTCGTATAGATGTCGTTTGTTATAGCCGCCATGCTAATATCATCTTGCATATGGCGAGTTAACTTTTCTACTAACGCGGTTTTTCCTGCTCCTACAGGCCCCCCAACACCAATTTTAATAGGTTCCATTAATACACTTCCTTTCAGTGATTCATAAACTTTAAGACATGAAAATACGAACATTCACACGTTCATGCTGCATTTGTGATAGTTCCAGGCCGGGAGAGACAATGCCAAAGTCTTCTTCATCCATTGCCATTACCTTGGCAGTGGCCTCTGTTAAAACTTCTTGAAACCCCTGGATGATTTTCTGTCCTGCTGTCTGTCCCAATGGTATGGCCCGAACTGCATTTTGTACAAGGCTCAAAACAGACGAATATAAATAATACAAAATAACGGTAGATACGGACACACCAAGATGATGGCCCACAATTGTAAATACAACCGATGGATGTCCAAAAGATCGGTTTTGTCTGATGCGCTCGCTATACTCAAATAGAACCGGTATTTCGTAAAGATTTTTTACGAGTTTTAACATTCGGTCTCCCACCATTTGGGTGCCATCTCTCGTTTCCCGTGGCAGATTCTGCATGGTCAGCATCCGGTCTAACTTCCATACCTTTTGATAATCTTCCTTTTCCAGTGCTTCGTATACAAGACGGCAGGCAAGTCCATCTGAATACACGAGCTGCTCAGTTACATACACACGCAACCAATGTAATAATGATTCTTGGTCATGAACTTTATCTGCTTGAATATAAGTCTCCAGCCCATACGAATGACTAAACGCCCCTGTCGGAAAGTTGGAATCGCATAGCTGTAATAATGAAAGCGTATTTCTATCCATGGCTGTGCCCGATATGGCGAAAGGCCTTATTCACTTTCCGCTCTTCACGTTTATAAGGAATCTGAAGCTCTTGTAATAATTCCTCTACAAGATAATCATACTGAACAAGCATTTCATCCCCCTCAAATTGAGCGGGTAAATGACGATTGCCCAACTGGTGGGCAATCGTCCCCATTTCATTTATGTTGCGTGGTTGAATCACGATCAAATCATCGGACAGTACATCGATCATAATAATAT
Source organism: Oceanobacillus piezotolerans (assembly GCF_003665065.1). Lineage (GTDB taxonomy): Bacteria > Bacillota > Bacilli > Bacillales > Amphibacillaceae > Oceanobacillus > Oceanobacillus piezotolerans. The sequence goes on from NZ_RCHR01000011.1 coordinate 25,331, forward strand.
TATTTTCATCCATATATAAAACATCACCAGCGACAAGATCACGGGATTCTTTTAATCGAATTCCAATTTCCTTGCCATGATCTGTTTTCACCCTTTGAATCCGTTTCATCAAATGAGCACTTTCAAGGTAAACTTTTTCAATATGGCGTTTTTCAATCTCTTCTTTCCCCATATTTTCAATATTTGTTATGATTTGTTCAACTATCAATACCTTCACCTCAGAATAGGAAATATCGTTGTCCCATTGGCACCTGATCAACAGGATCACAGGTAATTAACTCGCCGTTCACTTTTACTTCATAGGTTTGCGGATCAACGGTGATTTCAGGAGTTTCCGAATTCAGCTTCATATCTTTCTTTGTCAGTTTCCGGATACCGCCAACTGGAAGTATCATTTTTTGCAGTCCAAGCTTCTCATGCACTTTCTCATCAAACGCGGCTTGAGAGATAAACGTAATCGATGATTTAGGTAAAGCTTTTCCTACTTGGGCATACATCGGACGATAAATCACTGGCTGTGGAGTCGGGATAGATGCATTTGCATCGCCCATCAAGCTTTCTACAGCAAATCCATTTTTCAGAACCATCTCCGGTTTCACCCCGAAGAAAGCCGGATTCCAAACTACAAGATCGGCAATTTTCCCGACTTCGATGGATCCGACATACTCGGAAATTCCATGCGTGATGGCAGGGTTAATCGTATATTTGGCCACATAACGCTTCGCTCGATTATTATCAGCAAGCTCGCTGTCGCCTTCCATTGTTCCTCTTTGCTTTTTCATTTTGTCGGCCACTTGCCACGTCCGTAAAATAACTTCACCAATTCGCCCCATCGCCTGTGCATCTGAGCTAGTCATGCTGAATACACCCATATCTTGGAGTATATCCTCCGCTGCAATTGTTTCACGTCTAATACGCGAATCGGCAAAGGCAAGATCCTCTGGAATAGATGGGTTTAAGTGATGACATACCATCAGCATATCTAAATGCTCATCCACTGTATTCACTGTGTAAGGCAGGGTCGGGTTTGTTGAAGACGGAAGAATATTCATATAACTGGCTGATTTAATTAAATCCGGTGCATGTCCTCCCCCTGCTCCTTCTGTATGGTACATATGGAGGACACGGTCTTTAATTGCTGCCATTGTATTTTCCATAAATCCAGCTTCATTCAACGTATCTGCATGGAGTGCCACCTGTACATCATATTTATCAGCGACTCTTAATGCGTGGTCAAGAGCAGATGGCGTTGCTCCCCAGTCTTCATGAACTTTTAAACCGATAGCACCAGCGCGCACTTGTTCTGCTAATGGCTCTTCGGCAGCCGCTTGTCCTTTAACTGTAAATCCGACATTTATTGGCATCCCTTCCGATGCTTCAAGCATTCGGTGCATATGCCATTCACCGGGAGTAACTGTTGTCGCTTTTGAACCCGCAGCCGGGCCTGTTCCTCCGCCAATTAGCGTTGTAAGACCAGCAGTTAAGGCTGTTCTAATCTGTGTAGGATTAATAAAATGAACGTGCGTGTCAATTCCCCCAGCTGTTACAATCATTCCTTCACCAGCTATAATTTCCGTACTAGCTCCAATTACAATATCTACGTTATCCATGATCAACGGGTTTCCGGCTTTTCCGATTCCGGCAATTTTGCCGTCACGAATGCCGATGTCCGCTTTATAAATACCTGTATAGTCCAAAATGACAGCATTGGTAATGACTACGTCTGCAATCCCATCTCCTCGCGTTACTAATGGGTGTTGCCCCATTCCGTCACGGATTACCTTCCCACCGCCAAATACCACTTCATCACCATATGTAGTATGGTCCTTCTCAACTTGAATGATCAAATTTGTGTCTGCTAGACGAATAGAATCTCCTGTTGTCGGCCCGTACATTTGAGCATATTGTTTTCTTGTCATTTTGAAACTCATTTACTAGCCCCCTTTTCTACTGAGCCATCTACTTTATTATTGAATCCATAGACACGGCGTTCTCCTGCATAATCAACCAGTTCGACTTCCTTTTCATCCCCGGGTTCAAAACGTACTGCTGCCCCCGCAGGGATATTCAGCCTTTTACCGAGTGCTTGATTTCTATCAAATTGAAGGGCTTCATTGACTTCATAAAAGTGGAAATGTGACCCTACTTGAACAGGACGGTCTCCTGTATTTATCACCGTTAATTTGGAAGCTGCCCTTCCAACATTACAAATGATATCTTCTTCTTTCAAAAATAATTGTCCTGGTTGCATTGAAATAGCCTCCTGTCTTTTTTTATTTAATTGGACTATGTACGGTCACAAGTTTCGTCCCATCAGGAAATGTGGCTTCCACTTGAATGTCATCGAGAATTTCCGGAACTCCATCCATTACATCTTCACTTGTCAATATAGTTGTTCCGTATTCCATCAATTCTGCGACCGTTTTCCCATCCCGCGCACCCTCTAGCACTTCATAGGTTAAAAGCGCAACGGCTTCTGGATAATTCAATTTCAATCCTCTTTCTCTTCTCCTTCTAGCGAGATCAGCAGCAACAACAATTACGAGCTTGTCTATCTCACGTGGTGATAATTGCATGAAATCCCTCCTTGATCACATAATCGACTTTATTTTGCTTTAAACCTTAGTATGTTGTCCCGTTTTTCCCTAATTTAAACAAGTGATTTTCCTAAGATTTCCAAATCACGAACAGTCCCCATTCAAACAAATGCTTTCTCCTAAAAAATTTGTTTTTAAGTAAATTAATATTTAAATTTCATCGTATTTTGCCGACTGGAAGGAGCCACAATACAAATAACATACATTCCAAGATATAAAAGTTAATTGTATTATCTACTTGATAAGAAGGTATGCTAACGAGAAAGTAACCATCGCCACTCAGTTGTAAATAATAGAAAATTCGAAAGGAGGTTTATTTTGTATTACACCAATAACAAGCCATCGAACCAAAGAAGATTATTCTCCTTCCTGACAACAGTTCTAAAGGGCATTTCCCAAGTCATGCTTATTGAAAATGCTCTTTCTGGGCTTATCATACTCGTTGCCATAACAACCTTTTCTTATTCTTTAGGAATCATCGCTCTTTTATCATCCTTAGTTGGCACTATAGCCGCAAAGATAGGAGGCGCTGAGGAACAAATTATTAAACGGGGGCTGTTCGGTTACAATTCCGTGTTGACGGGAATGGCGCTGAACTTATTCCTAACAGGGCCATATCATTGGATCATTGCCCTTGTTGCGGCAGCAATGGCTGCATTTCTAACAGCTGCCATTTTGCATGTGATGAAAGACTCGGAAATCCCTGTGCTTACTTTTCCTTTTATCATCCTGACATGGTTCACATTGCTCACTTCCTACCATCTGAATGTTTTTCACATATCTTCAGATCTGGTCCCTCAGGATCTATCTCGTTCAGAATTGGATATAACTGGAATTATTAATTGGTCAGAAGTTCCATTTAATGGAATTGGACAGATTTTCTTCATTCACAGCACCCTATCAGGGATTCTGCTTTTTATTGCGGTCTTTTTGGCTGGATGGAAACTCGGCCTTTATGCTGTATTTGGAAATGCAATCGCCATGTTGACATCGTATTTCCTTGGAGGAGGATCTTATCCGATTAATCTGGGACTTTATGGATATAATGCTATTTTGGCCATTTTAGCTGTGTCTATTGTTTTTAAAACGGCTCAAAACCGCTTTGCTTTATTTTCCGGTATTATCGCAAGTTGTTTGACAGTCCCACTCACAGCCAGTGTAACTACTTGGCTTCTGCCATATGGACTTCCTGCTTTGACTATGCCTTTCGTTCTTAGTACATGGCTTTTCCTAGGGGCTAGAAAAGTTCTAAAGAACCTATAAATCCAATAAACCCGCTTCCTTTGGATGCGGGTTTATTGGAGATCTTTATACACCGTCCCTCTACTAGTAAAAAAAAGCCAAACAAAGGTAAAAATTACTTTGTAAAAGAATTAACTTTATTTATAATTTTTATCTGGCAGACAAAATGATTCATTAGTCATTTTTTCTAAGATTTTGGACATCCTCTTAATATGCAATTCACTAAGGAGGAAAGAAAATGACGAAAGAAAATGAAGAGAAACTGGAAATTATGAATTTTGAATTTGGGCAAATACTTAGTGACCACCCAGTACATGAGAGACATGAATTCTCTTTTACTGTTGATGAAAATGAGTTTAAAGGTCATTTTCACGAGGGTGAGATTAAGTGGATGCATCCATATCCAAGACAAATACTAAATGAGGAAAAAGAAGCTAAAATCGAAAATAAAATCCGCGAACTGTTGGGACAACATGGTATTTCCAATACGATTCATGACATTGAGATGGAACAAGCGTTTGAAGACAGACCACACGAACGCCGACAAGTCACTCTTAAAGTGCAGGGACACGAGTTCAAAGGGTTTGTTCACGAAGGAGATATCCATTGGTTTCATCCTCAACCAAATCAAAAGCTAAAAGAAGAGCATGTTGAAGCGATTGAAACAGAGATTCTTGGAAAATGAGGGATATTTTCACAATGTGGTAACGTAAAAAATTGACAGTCTACAACCTTAAAACAGTTGCCTTTTAGGTAGTGGATTGTTTCCAAAAATAAAATGTTATTCATTAAAATGCCAAAAACCAGCACTAATGATCTAAATAGCGCAGGGATTTTTGGCATATTTAATGGACTTAGAGAAAAGCTATTTGGCTCGAAGAAAGATCGATGTATCGAACTACTTAACAAATTGTACCAAAAATAATCATTTTCTAAGAGATTCATTTATTTTAGATTAACTGTTCATACTAAATTATAAAATAACTGTTATAAGAAGGAGATTATATGCCAAATCAAAAAAATAATCGCCATGCAATCCCACATAAAAATCAAGTTAATCAATTAAATAAAGAAAATAATCCATACGGCATACTTAAACAAGTATTTGAAGTGGATACAGATGTCAATGAGGACCCAAATCGGGAAAGACTTTTGGATGAATCAGTCGATGCTTTTATAGAATCGAAAGAAGAACAGTAATATAAGTACAGTAAGTGCGTTTCCTCATGCTATGTTTTACTAGTTATTTACCTAAGCACTAAATATTACTGGTTAATTGAATGGAAACCACTTTTTTCTGTTGTATTCTAAATTTTAAATTTCATACAAAACCACAGTTGGATAAATGGTTGATTCGGAAGACGTAATACCAAATAAATAAATAGAACAGTTATTCTAGGATTAGCTAGGAAGTTATTTGGTCTGAAAAGTGGAGTTTAACAACTCGTCTTTTCTAATAAAGATTAGAAAAAGACTGTCAAATAGACAGCCTTCCTTACTTATAAAAATATATGGCCCTCTTTAAATCGTTATCATCCATCCTCGTCATACTACTTGTTATAACACCTATATTTAAGGGCTACTGGTTTTAAGGAGAAGCCTTCATTTAACTATTATTGCTAAAGGATATACTACCTTCAGAAATCCTCTATAACGTTTACAAGAATGAAATTTATGCCCCACATTTCACACTCAGAGGCGGCTTTAGTCTGCCGGATTTGCTTCTACTGCAATTTGGTATGCATCCAATAAAGATTGGCTTACTGACGCATTATCCACGCCCACTAAATACTGTTCATCATTTTCTTCTTCAATCTTCATCAAAAGTGATTCATCGTCTTTTCGTATCAGTGCATAATCTTTACCATCTGCTTCAAATAATGCTTCTATAAAATATTCCTTTTCTATTCCGTTTTCATCCACAATTGTAATAGTATCTCTTACATTTATAGGCATTCCGCTACCTCCTTTAAAATGTTTGAAAAGTATTTTACTTGGTAAGAATTGTCAAAGCTTCAGCAGCAATAACATTAAAATTTGGTCAAAGTAGTTAAGATAAAGTCTAATTTAGACCTAATCCTTAGTAAGTTAACCATCTAGAGATGTTTGTATGCTTTTTTATGCGATATGAAACAAACGGGCGCTTCATACCAAGATAAAGATTGAGAAATACATTTTTTACTACAATAAAGAATTAAAGTAAAATTGTCTGGTTTAAGCCCGTTACAATACCGAACTCAAACCAGACAAACAGCAGCATAATTAAAACTAATCTGTACATTCAAACGACCATTAATCCTTTTCCCATCCCATTAAAAACTCTTCCTCGGCGGTCTGTTCATCTAATGATTCTTTTTTTATTACAAAACCATTTTCCAAATAAAAGTTAACGGCTTTATTATTTTTCTTATATACCTTTAATTGTATATTTTTCCTTCTTCTTTTTATAAAATTTAACAATTCCTTTCCGTATCCTTCACCTTGGTGCTTAATATCAAGGAATAATGCAGCCAAATAATTATCTACCATGGATACGAATCCCACAATATCATTGTTATTACTTATAACATAGTTTTCAGAAATTGGAAGATACTTTTCTTCCATCTCCTTTTGTTGTGACTTCCAATAATCCCTATCAATAAAGTTGTGTGCTATTAAGGAACCTTCGTACCAGATTTCTACTAATTTATTTACTTCTGTTTCCTTGTTTAATCTAATTTTCACGTTGTCATCCCTTCAAAATATCGGACATATGAGTCATTATTCAAAGGACGATTTTCAACTCCCTCTGTTTTTTCACAAATGCTAACCTGTCCCGCTAGTACAATAACTTCTATGCAAAATATTGTTACTGAATTAACGAACCTTTAGTTTAGTAACAATTAATAAAATTTTTAGGGTTCACTAATTCCCATTGCAAGAAGTAAGAGATAAGCGACAACTAAAACGAATCCATTCCCTATTAATCCTACAATTAAAAAAATAAGGCGTTTGGACATTTTCCAAGAGAGTATGGCAAACAAAACGCCAAGTACTGACAGAATGGTAAAGACGATAATAATAAAGTAAATGTCGGCATTTGGCCCTCTTTCGATATAGAAAAATATGATATTTATGATTACGGTTAACATAGGTATGACACCTATCATATTCCCTACTTTTTTCTTATCCAAAAAACCAACTCCTATTTCCACACTTATCTTGTCTAAGTGATTAAACCAGTTACATATATTCAAAGAGAGAGTGCATATCCTTCTTTTGAAATGGCAACCTTTAACTTAACAAGGAACTTATTGCAAATGGCAAGATGATTAATAATATAGAACTTAAAATAAGTGTCCCTGTAACAGACTTTGGAAGTTTAGCTTTCCCTTTTCCTTTATACCATCCTGAGAATTGCAACTTATTCCTATACAAAACAAAAAGAAGAATGAATATGGCAATTCCACTTAGCCAAGAATAAGATTCAGTTGTTTCATTGATTGTATAAACATTTCCTATAACTCCCCACCCTAATGCACCAAGTACCATAAAAATAATTATTATTCGGAATAATTCTAAAGATGTTCTCATTTTAATCTCCCACCCTATATGCATATTCTTGCTATTCTTATGACTTTATTTAAATAACCCTTTTATATAAACGAAATTCTAAATGTATTAAAGCACTAGGCTAATTTAGTATCCTCATTCCTTTTTGACTTTATTGCATTCTCTTTCGTTAACCAAACGCATGTTACGAAATAAACGCCCGACATTACAAAAGGAAAAATAGTAAATAAGTGATCCGTTAGCACGAAGCCAAAAACTGTGGCAATGGCAATAATTGCTACTGTCTGAAAGATATAGGCTTTACTCTTATAAACCCAGGCAAACGGGAAAAAGTGTGCTCCTGTTAAAATCCCCACATAAAACGGTAGCATTTGTGGTTCATCAACAAAGATTACCATTAAGAGGGGAGTGAAAAACAGTTGCATACAACCAAGCATTCCTGGAAGAGCTGATAACGGGTTATCTTTTACAACCATATCAATTTTCATCATTTTTGACAGAAGCATTCCAAGCGGAAATATAATTGATATTCCGATAAATACTAATAACCCATGCAATTTAATGTGCATCTCAAAAAAACTTAATAATCCGATAATAAACCAAAAAAGCACCCCTATAATAATCATTGGTAAACCTCTTTTTGTCTTGTTGATTAAATCATATTGCATTTCCAAAAGTCCCAAACAAATCTCCCCTATTTTTCATAAATTTTTTATCCATTAACCTGCCCCATTAGTTCGATATCTCTTTACCTAAAAATAATACCACAATATTCCAAACTGTTTCTGAATTTTTCCAGAAATAAAAAGCAATCAAATTGTATGATCACCTTGTTGGACTCTTGCACCCCTTAGTTTTAGTAATTTACACACAATATATATTAGTAAAAATTCATGTAACATACTACCCCTTTGGTTACTTAATCTTCCTTAGACAGTAGATTATCTTTTTTATCTAATTGTTTTGCTTCGATTAATTTTATTTGATAACCGTTTACTTTTTTAACTGTAAACAGATAGTTATCATATTCAATAGTCGTTCCCACCTGTACCTCAGCTTGCTGGTTGAAAGCCCAACCACCAATTGTATCGAGTTCTTCATCGTCAATTTCCGTACCAAGTAATTCATTTGTATCTTTAATGAGTAGCTTACCATTTAGTAAAAAGGTGTCTTTATTTGTCCGTTGAAACATTGGCTTCTCATCTATATCAAGTTCGTCATGAATATCCCCAAATATTTCCTCAATAATATCTTCAACCGTAAGAAGTCCAGCAGTTCCACCGTACTCATCCACAACAATCGCCATATAACTATGTTCTTTTTGCATTTTTTTTAATACTTCATTAACTGGTATACTTTCGGCAACGTGAACGATTGGTTTTATATATTCTTTATAATCTTCTTTCTGACTTTCATTAAGAAAGTCGTGAAACAACTCTTTCGTGTTTATAACCCCGATGATTCGATCCTTATCTTCCTCCGCAACAGGGTATCTTGTATATTTCTCCTTTTTTAAGATGTCTACATTTTCTTCGTACGTATTATCGTTATATATACAGACAATTTCTGTTCTTGGCACCATAACTTCCTTTGCGACTCGTTCATCAAAATCGAAAACATTATTTAAATACCCAATTTCAGTTGAGCTAATTTCACCGCTTTTGTAGCTAGTAGATAAAATAGAGCGAACTTCCTCCTCTGAGTAGACTTCTCCACTTTCCGTTGCAGGAGGCAACCCAAACAAACCAACTAAAAAACGTGAAGCTCCATTTAAAGCCCAAATGAACGGATACATAATCTTATTAAATATAATTAATACTGGAGATACCAAAAGGCTGACAGCTTCTGTCTTTTGGATGGAAAACGATTTCGGTGCCAGTTCGCCAATTACCACATGCAAGAATGTAATAATACCAAATCCGACGATAAAAGATAGCGTAGATATAATCACCTCTGAAAGCCCGAGTGAAGCAAAAACTGGCTCGATAAGATGTGCAACAGCTGGCTCCCCAAGCCATCCAATACCGAGTGATGTAACTGTTATACCTAATTGACAAGCGGCCAAATATCCATCTAAGTCACTGATTACTTTATCAACTGCTCTTGCCCCGGGTTTACCCTGTGCTACTAATTGATCAACCTTAGACCTCCTCATTCTTACAATTGCGAACTCTGCTGCAACGAAAAACGACGATATTAAAATTAAAATAGCAACCATGGTTAAATTAAATATATCCAAACTATTCCTTACACTAATATGTAAGGATTTCACCTCCGAAAATTTATTTATCCTAGTAGATCAAAAGTGAATATTCTTTTTTTCCTTATCTTAAGTTGTACCCCAAATACAAGCCATAGTAACAGATAATAAAAAAATCTACTCTCCAAAGACGCACCGAATTAATAAGGTTAATTAATGCTCTTTCTTAATACGTTGATGTCGTTCAGCTTTGATGGTTTCTTTTTTTCTTTAAAAGGGATTCCAGTCTTCTTCCTTAAATTACCATTTATTGGGTATATCCGTTAGTAACCACTTTTTAAAATTCCTTAATAATTTAGCTTAACACCTAACTATTTGTTTAGCTAAGTCCATTCATAATTGAATTTTATACTTGGTTTTTATACCTTTTATTAATTGTCAGACTTCCTCTATAATGAGCAAATCTATATTATAGATTATGAAACTTTATTTAATACAAAGGAGTTTAAAAAAAACAGCAAAAGCGAGCATCAACACTCACTTTTACTGTTATACTAGTACACCCTTTTAGCTAACTTGTATCAACCCTGGCTCTGCCTTTTATAAATAACTCCTCGCCATTTCTACAGCACTTTCTGCATTAATATTCCCCCAAATGTTATTTAGCATAGCCTAAGAACTTGCCTTTAAAATACATTTTCACATCATTTGGACTGAGGTCGGGATTTATATTAGAGCAATTCGTTGCCATGGATGTACCGTTCAACGCATCAGAATTTATTTAACCTTATCCTGTGCTTTCTTCTTATTCTCTACAACTCTGAATTTTACTATCTTGCTAATAAGTTCTTTTGGCAGTGGCTTTGTAAAAGGTAAATGTATGGAACTTTTGGTTCCTTTATACTGTGACACTTCTTCTTTAAACGCATTTATTCCACTCGGAGTTGGATAGAATCCTATATGATTCTTCCATGCGCCAAAATATACTAAAGACCCATGTAGTGAATATGCTGGCATTCCGTAGCTTATTGTTTCCTTCGCTTCTGGTGCTACCTCTTTGATAACTAATCTTAATTCCTGAAGTGTGTTCTGAACCTCTACAGGAAACTGCCTAATGTATTCGTCAACATTTTGAAATTTAACGTTATCTTTTCCCATAGTCTTTTCCTTTCAAATTTAAAATCATATTTTATATTTTAGATTTTTTCTTATTCAAGAATCTATACTCATTAGTTTAAGTGAAAAAATCACAAATTCCATCTATTACTCTAAGCACCTTGTTAACCCACCGCGATGCATTTCATGTTGGCCATCATTGTAGAAAAGGCGCCATCTTAAAGAAAAGCTCCTTTTTGCTCAAAATAATTATAGTCTCTATTAGATAGTTTCACTATTCTTTTTAAGCCAAGTGATTGCAATGAAGTAACCAATAATAGGTGATATCCCATATCCCATGATCGGCATAGGAAAATCACCTAAGAAAGTGACAACCATCGTCAGTAGAAAATAAACTCCTAATGATAAAGAAATGGGATTCATTTTACCGTAAGAGAAGAATGGAATGATTAATAAGACTAGAGATAAAATGCCTAATAGGAGCCAGACATTTCCTAAGTCTGCAACTAAAAAGATGATCTCTTCTACATATGGAACCGGTGCTAAATCATCGAGAAAAACCCATGATACAATCACCAATGCTGTCATGAATATAAAGCTTAAAGCTTTCATCGTCCAATGACGAATCGTCTTCCACATCATTATGAAAGCAGCACATGCAAATGCAGTTAATTGACCTGCATCTGGCTGTAATAATAATATGATTAGGATGAGAAAGGTTAGTCCTATAGCATACTGTTTACGATTGTTTAACACTAATGTCCAATATTGAATCAAAATGAAAGGCAAAATGATACTTGCTATGTAGATACTAATAGGTCCTAATGTGACCCATCGATGAACACCATCTATGCCAGCAAACCCAAATGGCAATACCAATAAAGCTATGAGAACAATGGAAAGAGCCAAATTTCCTCTATCTACATTTTCTTTCTTTCGCTTTAGATATATAGAGCCCACAACCGTCCCTATTATCCAGATGAGTATGTTCTGTACCCAAATAGCTGGTGACACACCAAAAGATACCATTGCAATGGTTCCTATAATAATGGCAGGGACCATAACAAAATAAGAATTAAAATACTTCATGTTCCTATTTCCTTTTTTATAATTATTTATTACCCTGAAAGATTATATCATATAAAAATCATCAGCAACGGACTTAACTTATCATGTTCAAACCGTTATTCTAAATAGGGAACTTCATTCCATAGCTACAAAGAGATTAAAAAAAAAGCAAAAGAGAGTATGATTACCCTCTTTTGCTGTTTATACTAGTACGTTCCCTTAACCTTCCTGCACTAACTCAGGCTCTGCTTTCCGCAAATAATCCTTTGCCATCATCACAGCGCTTTCTGCGTGAATATTCCCCCACACTTCATTTAGCGTAGGCTCAGAACTGGCCTTTAAAATACTTTTCACATCATTTGGACTGAGGTCAGGATTTACTTCCAACATAAGAGCAACGACACCTGCACAAATCGGCGTTGCCATGGATGTACCAGAAAGCTGGACATAATTCCCGTCAACAATTTGTTCTGGCAATTGGGATTCGAGTGCTGACCCTGGTGCCAATGGCGCAATAATATTGGTACCAGGTGCATATATATCTGGTTTTACAAATTTATCGAGGCTTGGTCCTCTGCTTGAATAGTCTGCAATAGCATCATCTGTACGATCTAGCGTGTTTTTGTCATCAGTAGACCCGACAGTAATAATAAATGGATTAATAGCTGGTGTGCTAATCGTAGATGGAGAAGGTCCGCTATTACCTGCTGCAGCACAAACAACAATGCCTTGATGCCATGCTTCTTGGACAGCCACTGATAATGGATCATCTCTAAACGATTCCACAGCAGGAGCACCAAGGGAAAGGGAAATAATCCCAATGTTATACTCCGCTTTGTGATTCAAGCACCATTCGATACTTTCAATAATGGTGGATAATCTGCCGCTTCCATTCTCGTCCAGCACCTTTAATCCGATAATGGAAGCATCTGGGGCCGTCCCCATATACTGACCATCTGACAGATGCCCACTTCCTGCAGCATCTCCAGCACAATGGGTGCCATGTCCGTTATCATCATAGGGCTCTGTTCTTCCATTAATAAAATCATGAAACGCAACGATGCGATTGGATGTTGCCGTGAAGTCTTCATGTGGGTGAACTCCTGTATCGATGACGGCAATCGTGACTCCCTTGCCAGTTACATCAAGCGTTTGATGAACCTTTCGCGCACCGATTTGCTCGCAGGAAACATCTAAAAAAGCCGTCACCTTTCTATCATAGAAGATACGATCGACAGCTTCGTGGTCTTTGATTTCTTTTAGCATTCCAGGTGTTAAATGTCCTTTTACACCATTAACGATGGGAATTTTTTGTTCCAGTTTATTGTGGGAATCTACATTACAAGCTTTTAGAAGGTCGATTTTCTTTTCTTTTTCACAGCTCTTTTTCAAATATACAATGACGGGGATTTGATTGATACTACTTTCATTGAAGTCGTTCTTACGATTTTTCCATAATTGTTCCACTAGGCCGGGGTCAAATTTCCTTCCAGTCTCTTCAAACCAAACTTTTTTTCTTTCAGTCAATACTTTCTCCTCCTTTAGGTATTAGATAAACCTTCATTTCATAAGAGGCTCTAGTTGACTTTAAAAGAATTCCTGTTGTACAAAGCTTATCAAGCTATAGACTAGGAAACAATCAGACCACCTAACTATTTTTAATTAAATTTTGTAATATTCTGGATAATTTTATCTAGTATTTTTCAGTAAATAGAAAACTTGTAAATAAAAGAGCATTCTCCATAAGTACATAGGAGAATGCTCCACTTATCTATCTTGATTTACATACTTTGAAAAATATGGCTACTCATTAATAACTTTCTTTTCTACCTTATTTGACGTAGTTGGAACAGCCTTGTTTGCCCAAAACGTAGCTAATATTGGGCCAGAGATATTATGCCAAATCGCTCCCCATACACTTGGAAGGGCTGCGAGCGGGCTGAAATGGGCCGTTGCCAAAGCAACACCTAAGCCAGAGTTTTGCATGCCAACCTCTATGGAAATCGCTCTACGGTCATTTTCAGTTAGTCCCATCATCAACGCAGCTAAGTAGCCAAGCAATAAACCAAATCCGTTATGCAAGAAAACAGCGATAAATACAAGGAACCCAGCTGTTACAACATTCCCAGCATTCGCAGCAGTTACGGCAGATACAATAATAAGAATAGCAACTACAGATATCAACGGAACAACCGTTACTCCCTTTTCAACTGCAGCGGGGAAGAGTTTCTGTATGATAAATCCTAGAATAATCGGAAATATGATTACTTGAATAATCGACATAAACATGGCTAGCGGATCAACCGGCAACCACTGTCCCGCAAGTAAATAAAGTAATAAAGGTGTCATGATCGGTGCCAGCATTGTTGATAGAGAAGTCATTGCAACAGATAAAGCAACATTTCCCTTAGCTAAGTAAACCATTACGTTGGATGCTGTCCCACCCGGAACACATCCTAGTAAAACCAGTCCAGCTGCAAGCTCTGGTGGGAGTCGTAGTAAATAGGCAAGGCCAAATGCTACAAGCGGCATGATCGTATATTGTGCACATATACCAACGATTGCTGGTAAGGGGTTTGTAAATACCAATTTAAAATCAACTGGCTTTAAAGTTAGCCCCATACCAAACATAACAATACCTAATAATATGGTAATATAGCCGCCAAAAACTATAAAAGCGGAAGGAACTAGAAAGGCAATAACCGCAGCAAGAATAACTAAAAGCGCAAAATATTTTCCGGCAAGAACACTTAACTTTTCTAAGGTTTTCATATGTTAGTCTCCTATTCCATATCTACAATTTTATTTGGATTTAAGATGTTATTTGGGTCAAGCGCTTTTTTAATTTGCTTCATTATCTGCAGTGCTGCCCCGTGCTCCAGCTGCTGATATTGTTTTTTCCCAACACCTACACCATGCTCACCGGTACATGTTCCACCACGTTCTAATGCATAGAGGACCACTTTTTCATTAAACTCTTTTGCTTTTTGTACTTCTTCTGTATTTGTCATATCAATCATAATTAGTCCATGAAAGTTACCATCACCAACATGACCGAGAAGGCCACCTGGAACTCCTAATTTATCTAATTCCGCCCTAGCATAAATGATTGCATTTGCTAACTCAGAAATAGGTACGGCTACATCTGTCAGCATCATCTTCTTGCCAACATGGCCATGAATATAGGCATAAGCTACATTGTGGCGTGCGTCCCATAAATGATTTCTGGCTTTCGTATCTGTTTCAAAGATAAATTCCTGACAATCATGATCCTTCATGATCTCTTTTGTGAAATCAACATCTGCCTGAAGACCAGCTTGGTTTCCATGGAATTCTAAGAAAAGTGTTGGTTCTATCGGATAATTTGTTTCACTGAATTTATTAATTTGGATAACCGTAGCCTCATCTACAAATTCAACCCGGGCAATCGGTATACCAGCATTTAAAATAGCAGTAACCGCATCAATTGCTTGGGTGAAAGTTGGGAACGTTGCACGAGCAGCAACAATATGCTCGGGAATGCCATATACTTGTAAGGTTAACTCTGTAAAGCAGCCAAGAGTACCCTCAGAGCCAACGAATAATCCATTTAAGTGATAACCCGAAGCAGATTTTGCTGCTAAGCTTCCCGTATGAATGACACTTCCATTAGCAAGAACCACTTCCATATCTCGAACCTGATCGCGCATCACCCCATATTTGACCGATGTCGTTCCGCTGGCATTGGTTGCTGCCATTCCTCCAAGCGTTGCATTGGCACCAGGATCAACTGGGAAAAATAAACCATACTTTTTGAGCTCTTTATTAAGCTGCTCTCTAGTCACACCAGGCTGAACGGTAACAAGCAGGTCGTTTTCCTTTATTTCAATAATCTTATTCATTAATGAGAAATCAACCGTCATCCCATTCTGATATGGAATGACATGCCCTTCTAAGCTTGACCCCACTCCAAACGGCGTTACTGGAGTCTTAAACTCCTGAGCAACCTTCATAATATGACTTACATCCTCTGTGGATTTAGGGAAAACAACGATATCTGGAAGACTTGTCTCGTGGTAGGTTTCATCCCTGCTATGTAATTCTCTTACCGTTTGATTGGTCGTAACTTGCTCATCTGCTAGTTTACTTTTTAATGCATTTAGTATGGATTCCATGTCTCTGCCCCTCTTCACTCGTAGCTTCTAAATGATTTCTGATTTGTTTAACTTATAATAATATTGTTCTAATTGCAATTTATACTTATTATAATCTATTTTTTGATTAATTCAATAATTTTAGTGAAATTATAGGTGGAGAGCATTTTCGAAAATTCATAAGCCCTATGCAAATGTTCAATACATATGGACCATTTGTATTTTTTAGTAAATTTTCGATGCAATTGTTATAATAGTAATATGTCACACCTAATATTGATGCTATTTACATGGACTTGACAGTCAAAGCGTGAATTCTAACAAAGTAAAGGAGTCATGTATATATGAAAAAATTTATTAACGCGACAATATATGGGAATCCAGAATCTCACGAGATTATAGTAGAGAACGATCAATTTAAAGCAATTGGGAATGATTTAGGAGATGCTGATGAAGTAATTGATTTACAAGGCCGTTTAGTATTACCTCCTTATGTTGACCCCCATTTACACTTAGATTATATCTTTTCTGGGTTAGGAGAAGGAAATGCAAATGTTTCAGGTACATTATTTGAAGGGATACAGCGCTGGAGTGACAATAAGAAATCGCTAACAGAAGAAATCGTACGTGAGCGTGCAATTAAAGGGATCCAAAAAGAATTAAGTAAGGGGGTCCAATTCATTCGTACCCATGTAGATATTACCGATCCGAACTTGACCGGAATGAAAGCCTTAATTAAACTGCGTGAGGAATTGAAGGATATCGTTACACTACAGCTTGTAGCATTTCCCCAGGAAGGATTCTTTAGATATAAGGGTGCCGAACGTTTAATGGAAGAAGCACTTGAAATGGGGGCTGACGTAGCCGGAGGAATTCCTCACTTCGAAATTTCGTATGAACATGGTGTAGAGTCATTAAGACGTATTGTAGATATGGCGATAAAATATAATGTGATGATTGATATTCACTGCGATGAAAACGATGATCCGAATAGTCGTTTCTTAGAAGTGTTAAATGCACTTGTTATGGAAAAGGAATATGGTGAATATACTACAGCAAGCCATACATGCAGCTTTGGTTCCGTGGAAAACAGTTATGCAAATAAAATGTTAGGTTTATTTAGAGAATCTAAAATCAACTTTATTTCCTGTCCAACAGAAAATGCACACCTGCAAGGTCGTGGCGACAGTTATCCTAAACGTCGTGGTTTAACACGAGTGAAAGAGTTACTAAATAACGGAAATAACGTTGCCTTTGCCCAAGATTCCATTGCGGATTATTGGTATCCATTAGGGAATGGAAATATGATGAACATTTTAGACAACGGAATCCATTTAGCTCATTATACTCACATTGATGAAATCAATAAGGCGTTTGATTTGATTACTTACCACGGTGCAAATATTATGAGAGTGAACGATGAGTATGGCATTGAAGCAGGGAAACCAGCTAACTTTATCGTTTTAGATGCAAAAGATGCTTATGAAGCAATTCGTGAGCGTGCAGAAGTACTCGCCTCCATTCGCAATGGTGAATATCTGTTTAAACGTGAACCACGGAAAAATGAAATAGAAGTAGATTTCTTAAAATTATAATATCAAGCCTAAGCTTTTACTCTCCTAAAGTGGAAAGCAATTTTATTCAAGCTAAAAAAATTCCCCCTCATGAACGTTCTCTTTCAACGTTTATGAGGGGTATTTCTTTATAAGGCAGCTAGTTTTTATGTTTTAATACCGCCGGAATTTATAGTTATCGACCTTCCGTTACCTGACTGTAAGCTATAAGACTGGCACAGCATCTCATTTTCGAAAGGTTATTTATTTTTCTCCGCAATATTAGTCCATTGCTCAACTCTTGGGTTAAACATTTTTGTTACGTTCCAGCCTCATAATCAAATTTCCTCTTTTTAGTAGTACAAGCCCCTCTCTGTGAATACAAATAAAATATCCCAGGAATATATAAAGGAGTGTTCACATTGAGTATCTTTCTCAGCTATTTCCTCTTAGGCTTATCACTTGCAGCACCAATTGGTCCTGTTAATGCTGCCCAGTTAGACAGGGGAATTAAAGAGGGGTTTTTCCCTGCTTGGTTCGTTGGGCTTGGATCTATTATTGCGGATATATTTTATATGTTTATCGTTTATTTAGGGATTGTTCATATCGTAGAAATAACCTTTGTTAAAACATTCTTATGGTTATTTGGAGGATTTGTCTTAATTTATACGGGAATGGAAAGTATCCTGAGCTCTAAAGAAATAAGAGCTAATCTGGAAAGAAAAAAAGAACCTCTACATAAATCTTTCCTTGCAGGGTTCCTCATTTCCATTTCTAATCCCTTAACCATCCTGTTTTGGGTGGGGATCTATGGTTCGGTACTCGCAAAAACGGCAACAACTTACGGACCACAAGCCCTAATTCTTTATAGCTTTGCGATCTTTATCGGATTATTCACTTGGGACATATCCATGGCTGCCGTTTCAAGCGGTTTCAGGAAAATCCTAAATGAACAAGTACTGAAAGGAATTGCACTCCTATCCGGCTTATCACTCATTGGATTTGGGATCTACTTTGGCTGGCAGGGAATTTTATTATTAAGAGAGTTTTAATGCTTTCTTTTTCCACTTTTTATTCATAAAATATGCGACGATTCCAATCAGACCCACAATCCCTAAACTAATAAAAAGCCCAGGACGATTAGTTCCATCAAGCATGGTACCACTTACACCTGCTGCCAATAATGCAATCCCAAGATAATACTTCATCCGTTCTTTTAGATTTATATCATCGAGCTTTCTTGCAGATAAAATAATCATTAACCAGTTATATAGGAGCATTAACCCAGCCGCTGTCGTGACATAGGTATATATTTTTCCCGGTAGTACCAGCGACATGATGATGGACCCAGCAATTCCTATTATTAGTAAACCAAGGGATGGAAGGGATACAGCTAATTTCCCTTTCTTGGAAAATATAGCTGGAGCATCCTGCCCTTCAGACAATGACTGCAGAATGCTTGTGACGCCATAGAATGAAGCTACCATAGTCGAGAAACCGGCAATAATTAGTGCCCCATTAAAAATATGAGGAACAAACCCTAATTCGAAGTCCTTTAATGCATCAATAAAGGGGCTTTTTTCCGTGTTCACGGCGTGCCATGGCATAAGTACTAGAGCAAAGGTCAAGGCGATGGTGTAAATGGTGACAATGGTCAAAATCATTATTTTCCCTGCTTTGGGAGCTTCATTTGGATGTTTTAACTGAATGGCCATAAGTCCCATTACCTCAATGCCTCCAAATGTATAGAAGGCAAAAATCAGACAAGACCATAACCCGATCCAGCCTGCAGGGAAGAATTCATTCAGGCTTTTTGGAATATGTAATTCTTTCACCCCATCCAATAACCCAAATACAAATGCAGCAGCGATGATAATGAACATAAGAATAGCAGCAATCTTCATGACCGCAAAAATATTCTCGATCTTGCTAAGCTTTTTTGCACCTACTAATAACACGAGAAGACCCAGCACCGCGTACCCAATTGCAAATAACCATAGTGGAATGCTGGGAAACCAAAGACGAGAGAATATAGACAACGCGGTTAGCTGACTGCCCATAATTAATATCTCTGAAAACCAGTACATCCACCCGACACTAAACCCAGCCCACCGACCATATGCTTGCTTGGCATAGGTCCTGAAACCACCTGTCTCCGGATTACTTGCTGTTAATTTAGCTAAGGCATCAAAAACAATATAGGTGGCAAGTCCAGCCAAAATAATGGCTAGCACAAAGGAAGGACCACCTTGACTAATACCAATACTAGTTCCCAGGAAAAAGCCTGTACCAATCGTACAGCCTACTCCAAATAAAGATAAATGCCACCACTTCATATTCCTCTCTTCCTGTTTGGACTGTCCCATAATGTTCCTCCTTATAGATTCGCCATTTAGAAATTTTCATTATAATAAGGGAGTTAATTTATAAAGAGGTCACTAAAAGAGCCAACCTGAAGTCTGTAAGCGATACCTTTCCTGATTGAATGGAAAAGATCATTAACTACAGTATGTTCTACAATTTTCTTCTTATTCCTTACTAACAAGCCCATTATTCATTCAATAAATCACCAAATGCCCACTAGGCTGAATACAGTATAGGGAGCCTATGGAGGTGGTTCGATTGAATCCTTTATATCAGGACAGTCCAGCTAATCGAAATGGATTAAATGAATGGAAAAGAGTTTTAATAGAAAAATTCGAAAAGAAAATGACAAATAGAGGAAATCCATTCCCTTGTATCCCTGCTACAATCGGTTTCTCAACGAATCAATTACGATACGGCTTTGTTGGTGATCCTAGGAAGGAAGCAACGGTTAGAGAATTAGCGGATATATTAAGGGATTACACAGAAAGCTCACATGCATTTGGGGACTATACTTCGCTGATTGTTTTTTATCAATTACCGGATGATATTAAAAAGACATATTCTGTCGAGGATTATGAGCAGTTATTCTGGCAACAGCTAAGCCAAATAGCTGCTAAAGATGAATTGCCATGGCCGGAGGATATTCCTGTTGAAGCTCATCACCCCATTTGGGAATACTGCTTTCACAGTGAACGATATTTCATGTACTGTGCAACACCAGCACATAAGCATCGGCAGAGCCGACACTTTGATACCATGATGCTTGCCATTACCCCAAGATGGGTCTTGGAGAGTTTTAATAAAGTAGAAAGCAGGACGGAGAAAATAAAAAAACGGATTAGGCAACGAATAACGAACTATGATTCTATTGAGGTCCATCCTGAGTTAAATAGTTACGGGAAAGAAGATAATTACGAGTGGAAGCAGTACTTTTTACGAGATGATGACTCAGCTGCAGTACAGTGCCCCTTTCATCGTAAAAATACAGCTAGCAGCCTTTATGATTGAAGGCTGCTAGCTGTCTACTGTGTACCTGTTCCCCATGTCCCCTTAAGAAACAATCACTCCACTAAGTACCATCAACCCATTGAATAAAATATGCCATATCACTGCGGGAACGATACTTCTAGATTGGACTGTAAGAGCCCCGAAAAAAAATCCGCCCACACTAAAAGCAAGGCAGCTAATCCAAGAGAATCCCAGGCTGTAATGTTGCAATCCGAAACCAATGCTCGTTGTCACGACCGCCCATCGACTTCCTAGGCTTTCTGTGAAACGGCTTAGTAAAACTCCCCTCCAAATATATTCTTCAAGTGCGGCATTCAGAATAGAGAAAATGATGATGAACCACCAGATTTCCTGGAAGAAACTCCAGCTAAGGTTGACAATAAATGGCACAAAAACTATTAAATTAATCAACATTGCCTTATAGAGAAATGAGCTTACCTTTGTTTGACGAAAGCCGGCCCAAATAAATGGAATGTGAATCGGTTCATCCCATTTTGGTTTCTGCCAATAATGCATGATAGGAAGTCTGTAAATAAGGGAAATTACGATCAATAGAACCAAGATAACGATCAGCGACAACCTATTGAGTATGATTCGGATTTCATCGGGCTTGATGTCTGCAATCCAATGTGTATTTATATAGCCATAAAGAAAGAACCCGAATCCGAAAACCAATGTAGTCACAATAAACATTCTCATTGATTTATCGATGAATCTGAATCCTGCAGCTATTGCCCAAACAGTCAGCAAAGGATAGATTTCTGTTTGTATAATAAGTAATAGTGTGGTAAATAAACATAGTGCCGACAATTGATTACCCTTTTTCATATTCTTGGTCTTCTTCATAAACTTCTCTCCTATATACAACACCCGCTCTCGTCTTTGTCTTCGTTTCTAACTCCTCATTTTTCCCGTTTCTGGATCCTATTGCGTTTTACCTCTTTTTTTCTCTTCGCTTCTTTCTCCTGTTTTTACTTCGTTTCTTGCTCCTCTTTGTCCCCTGATTTTTACCTTGGACTTGGTTCTTAACTATCTTTACTCCAAATTTAATCACATCTTCTACTGGTATCTTCTCTATTAAGGTGGAAAGCGAAAGCTTCGAGTTAGCCGACGACTCTTCATTCGCTTGATTCTCTTGATTTTCTACTTTATTTAACTCTTGTTTAATAAATTCCTTCCATTCTTCATCGCTTGTTCTATTTACACTGGACAATATTTTTCCTTCCTCTGTGCCCTGTGTAGAATCAACTTCCTTGTGTGAATTATCCATTGATCGGAAACCTCCTCTTATACTTTTGTTTCCTGATTTTTTAGTTCATCTCTCTCTATTGTATGTAAATTCGCTCTACTCGTTTGGGTTATAGTGGCTTTTATAGAGTAATAGTCAATTACCTAAAGAAACTAGGATATTTGTACATATACTAAACTAGTCTGATAAGGCGGAGGTGTATAAGAATGAGAAGAAAAAACATGGATATCAGTGATAAAATCTTATTCAGCATAGGTATGTATTTGTTCGTCGTATTATTTTTTATACTAGCGGTGGGGGTTATTTTTGCATTGTTAGCATCATGGGGAGGCGGAAAACAAGAAGAAATAGGCGATACGGTTCCAATCCAAAATAAAGAGACAAGAAACAATGACATGCGCATCGATTCCTGAGGGCGATTAGAAATATCTAAAGGTGGTGAAGCAGTTGAATAAGACAAAAAACCAAGCGTTTTTGAAATTGTTGAAAAAATTCCCTCTATATGGCAGATACTTTTCTGCTAATTATATGAGGTCAATAAAAAAAGGAGCAGACATCGCTGAGAAAGAAATTCTGGCATCCTTAAAAGATCGGGATCAACCAATTGAATCCATGGCCAGGAAATTATATGAAGCCATTAAGATTGGTGTGTTACATGCAACAGAACAAATGCTTCTTCACGGAATCGGCTGGGTTGAAAGAATGAAAGACAAATCTAAATAAAACCGCATTCGCTCGTTCCTGAGCGAATGTGCTAGTATTCTTATCCTTGGGTCGTTAAAATTTTAGCTAAGTGGAATGCCCTTCTCAGCTAAAATTTTTACTTTTCCAACGTGGAACAAATAAATAAAATGTCTATAAATTAATCCTCTATGGCTGAAGTTATCGCAGGTAACTGGCTATAAGACCTTAACGATAGAATTCGAGTGAAACAAGAATTGTTAGCGGGGAACTGGCAGCCAGTCATTTCACGATTGGCTCGGCCCTATAGGATAAGGAAGACTTCGGCAGCGAGACATCTTACGAAGAAAAAAGTGCTCTTATTTTTCAAAGACGTAGGCCCCTGGAGATGCCAGAGACAAAAGGGGGGCGATAGGGCGAGTAACCGCAGTCCAAGGCAGTCGAGGGTTTAGCCTTTGTTCTTTCGTAGTGAGGGAGATAAGGGAATCCCCACTGGGTGGCATTGACTATGACTGGTTCCAAGGAAGACCTCTCTATTTGTAGAACGAGCTGTTCAGTCGCCTGTTTCCTCTTTGAACTCTTGGAGTACACGATGCTCGATAATGTTTGGATGGAAATACTCGAGCATCTCAATACCTGGTTCTCTACCGAAATACATACCATATCGTTTGTAAGGCACCTTCTCGTCTATATCAGAAAAATGAAGCTTCATCTGCTGTTGAAACAAGTCAACCGCTTCCTCTTCATTGACGAATCCAGCGTCTGTCACCTTACGAAAGGAGCGTATTCCAAGTGAGCTCATTGCTTTTCCGATTCCTTTCTTCTGTTGTGCAATGCTTTTAAACAAAGCAGGTGGTACATGCTTTGCATATACCAACGCAATATTATGGGATACAACAAATCCACTTTTTTCCCCAATTAGTACCGATTCCCGGATATAATATGGAGCACCGGAAGTTTCAATGAGCAACTTTGGATCATCTTCATTGATTTGTTCTTGCCGAATTACTTGTACCTTAACCTTCTCGTTCAAAAGTATTTCCAAAAAATCCGTTGTCCGTCCATCTGTCACTAATAGTAAGTCTAGTATTATTGCTTGTAATATCTTCGAAGCATTCTGCTCAGACTGAGAATCTTTCACGCTCTCACCCCCATTAAGCCTATTTTGTCAGGTGTAATTTAGCTCCTTAATCGATACAAACCGGAATCTACCATACCGTCCCAGAACGCCTGAAACTCCTTCATGTTCAGTTGCTGGTCCTTGTCGGAAAGCGCAGTTTCAGGATCAGGGTGAGTCTCGACCATAATCCCATCTGCCCCAGCAGCAAGTGCAGCCTTTGCACACGGCAAGAGAATATCTTTACGCCCGGCGGAGTGAGTGACATCTACGAGCACCGGAAGATGCGTTTTCAGCTTTAATATAGGAACAGCAGAAATATCAAGGGTATTTCGAGTCTCTGTCTCAAAAGTACGAATGCCCCGTTCCATTAACATCACTTGGTCATTCCCATAATGCAAAATATATTCTGCAGCAAAGATAAACTCCTCCAATGTAGCGGAAAGCCCACGCTTCAGTAAAACTGGTTTTTTCGCTTCCCCGACTGCTTTCAGCAAATCAAAGTTCTGCATGTTACGTGCACCGATTTGAAAAATATCGATATAAGGTTCCGCTACATCGATTTGATTCGGACTCATAATTTCACTGATTGTCACCAAATCGTGACTGTCAGCTACCTCCTTCATCATCTTCAAGCCTTTTTCCCCAAGTCCTTGGAAACTGTAAGGAGAGGTTCTCGGCTTGAACGCTCCACCACGCATGATCGTTAAGCCCATTTTTTTTAGAGTGGATGCAACCGTTTCAAGCTGCTCTCTCGATTCAACGGAGCAAGGACCAGCGATTAGTGTATGAGCAGAACCACCTATTACTGTGTTCTTCACTTTAATGATCGTATCCTCGCTTTTATAATCACGGCTTACGAGAAGTTGTGATTTAGTACTCAAATGTAACCATCCTTTCTATTGATAGATTAGATATATGAAACGTTCTTGACCACGCTCTGTATGCATTAGGCACCGTTATTTCGTGTTTTGATATAGACAGGCTTTGTCGATGGTGTGTTATCCATAAGGCTTACTCGATCGAGCATTATCGTTATTTCCACCGTAATTGGCACTTGCAGTTGTTTGGATAGGAAAGACTGAACATCTTCCTCTGACCACTTTTCAGCTTCATGTGAATCTAATAAAACGTGCAATCCTTCTTCCTGTTCAATCACCTTCCACGCATCCGGGACAGGTGACAACGCATAGATCGCTTCTTGGATATCACTCGCATCCAGGATGATATCTCCAAAATGGATTCGTTCCCGACTTCTACCATAATGAGTCAGTTGTGTTCCGGATCGATTACAAGGACATTTATCTGGTTCTATTGAGATAATATCCTCGTTAAAATAACGGAGCAGAGGCGAACCCTGATGGGAAAGTGTCGTGATGACCGCATACCCTTTTTCTCCATAGGGGACATCCTTTGTACCTTCCTCATTCAACACTTCCACAATGAAATCTTCTTCTACAATATGCATGTTGCCATGCTCACACATCGTTGCAATATTCGCGGTTTCCGTTAAACCGTACATGTTAAATACAGACGCACCCCACAGCTTTTCTATATGCTGTTTGCGCTTGTCGCCCAAGAGTTCACCAGCAACACATATGGCACGCAAAGCAGGGAAGTCTTTACTGGGGTCCATACCACTTAGTCGAGCTACTTCAGCCAAGAGCTCCATCTCTCGCGGAAGTCCCGCCAAAACCGTGACGTCAAGCCGTTTGATCAAGCTAATAACCCTTGAGTAAGGAGTTACTACCGTACGTCCACTAGCGGGGACAACCCCTGCTCCAGTCTGCCAGGCTGCCTGCTGCATTAAAAAGGCAGGTAATGCAAGAGCGTAAGGAAAGCGGATGAGCACAAGATCTTCAGCCGTCAAATGGACGCCACATTCTTTTAGTTGTCTTCCACCTGTTACCAAATCCTCTTGTGTAAACCACGAACTGGCGGGCTCCCCAGTTGTTCCGGTTGATTCGAAATATTGAGCTATCTCCTTCCTATCAACAGCAAGAGGACCGAAAAGGCCTGCTTCTCGTAAATCCTGCTTTGTCGTTAGTGGAAGTGTCTTGATGTGCGAAAGTCCAATGTCTTCTTTGGGACAATCTGATAATTTCTTTTTGTATAGAGGGGATTTTTGAATGCGTGCAACCAACTCCTGAAACTTTCTCTCCCTCTCTTTATCGACGTCAATCATAGAAGCACCTCCTCTCTCCTATTTACTTCTCTACGTGAACACTCTGGTTGCTTTGCCAAACGTACGAGGAATATCATCCCTAATAACTACTTCACAGTCGATCCCAATTCGATCAGCCATATGCTGCTTAATCTTGTTTGCCAATTGATCGTTACTCAGCTCCGTTCTAAACTTCTCGGCTTCAATGATTAACGATCCTTGGTCCAGCTTAAGATGATACCATAAGCCTACTTCTGGGAGCTCCATGAGAAAATGTTCGATGATGAAAGGAGAATAATCTTCTTCCCCTATGCGTAGCATGTGCTCCTTTCTTCCTCTTAGCTGGAGAACGTCCATAGTGATACCACAATCGCATTTTGATTTTCGTAAGACACCGAGATCTCCAGATCGATAGCGTACCATCGGCATTCCTTCACGTAACAGCGTTGTAACAACGATTTCTCCAGTTCTCCCGTGAGGTAATACTTTCCCTGATTCCGGGTCAATGATCTCTACTTTTACATGTCCTTCCATAATGTGGTAGCCATTGTGCTTACTGCATTCTACACCGATAACTCCACACTCGGTGGAACCGTAGAAAAAGGAGACTTCACATCCCCACCATTTTTCCAGCCGCTCGCGAAAGGTGGACGAACATCCTTCGCCAGTAAGCCAAATTTTCTTCAAACGTATATCTTTTCCAATCTGGATACCGTATTTCTCACTTTCTTCTACTAGAAGTGCTGCATAAGAAGGCGTTGTCGCAAGGACCGTTGCTTGATATTCCTTCAATAATTCCAGGGACTTATCAACTGGGGCCATGTAACCCCCCTTGCCTATCGACAAAACTGCTGTACCAAACGCAAATTGGAACAAGCGCTGAAAGCCAAGGCCTGGAAGCGCAAATTCATATGGAAGTGCAACGGCCGCTACATCATCTTCTGTTTCTTTAAACAGTTCCAGATACTTTGGCAGTAAATCGTAAACATATTGATCAGCAAGCGTATAAGCAGTATAGATTGGCTTACCCGAAGTACCACTAGTAAGGTGAACTTGGCCGATATCCTTCGATTCCACACACAGTATCTTATCTTTATCCCCTCTAATAACATCTTTTTCTAGCATCGGTACGGAAGCTAATTGATCTAGGTTCTCAATTTCGGGAGCCGTGAACCCACTTTCTTCTAATTTCGAACGATAGTATTCATTATGTTCCCATACATGAGCTAGAGTAGCGTTAATAGCTTTTAACTGATAGTCTTCTAGTCTTTCACGAGGAAGTTTTTCAATCGTTTTCCCTTCTTCATCTAATTGTTTATAAAATGGTTTAAATTGTTCGAGATGTGATGAATGTTTATCAATAGAGACCTCCATTTTATGGGTTTGAAGTTTCTTCATTGTTCATCCTCCATTTCATTTAATTTTTCAAGCTTCACAGCAACCTTGTGTGATGCTTTGTTCCTCTTAGAATCAGATTTCCCGTTACTTTCCTAAATATCAGTCATTCGGCTTACTTAATAAAGCCCTTCATGTTCAGCTTCTATTATTTAGGCCACTGAATCATGTATAAAAGATAATTAACTTTACAATTTTTCCTATTTGCCTATTATCGACTTAACTAGTTTGTGCCAACAATATGGGATACTGGTTTCTTTTCTGTAGTTTCTTTTCCTTTTATTTCTTACTTATCTAGTTCTTTTATCACTTGAAATTGAACTACGTATATCTTTATAAAATGCTAAATAAACAGTATTTGATTCGGACATACACATATTATTTTTTAAATGGGTCATTTAGACAAACAGACCTTTTAAATCTACATACCTTATATAGTAAGAGACGATTATGTTATGAAGGGCATCTTTGGCGTCTCTTGGAAACTATATTGTATAAAGCAGGACGGAATCTCCGCAACAAAGCCTCCTACCAACTTATTTCTTTAAATACTATGTATTTGGTTCAGTATGAATCTATCGATATTCACCTCTTTTCTTCAATCTTTTTCCGTTTACTTTTCTTGTTTTTGTTACCTTTAACACGCTTTTTTCTTCTTTATATCTTTCTATCATTCATGTTTTCTTCTGCAGCCTTTTCTGTTGGTAAAATGCATGGATAATTAGTCTATTTGGCATAAGCATACATTTTATAAAATATTAGGGATTCATCCAAACCGACCATAGAAACCACACATATAGTACTGGCACAAATCGATTTTTAAAAGAAAGGGTTGATTCATGTTGTTGAGATTGGAGAATGAGCAAGATGTTGAATACCTCAATGCACCTCATCTGATAAGCTGTCCAACCAATGGATACGATCAAGAGAGACTATTTTTACTAGATTTTAAAAACAGCGCTTCAGCAAAGCTTGACACTGGCAGTTTTTCGGAATTTACATTGCTTAAGAATAAAATCAAATTCTTTCGTTAGGAGGGATATTAAAATGGAGATAAACGACACTCATATGAAGGAATATGAGAAAGGAAAAAGGTTTCTTAAGAAAGGAACAGACGGAGATAAAGATGCGGTGCATAGTGCCTATGAGATTTTCTTAAAGCTTCGGAAAGCCTATCCTGACCATGCTCTTATTGAAGCCTATTACGGCAGCACACTTGCCCTATTATCAAGAGATGCCGATGAGACTCTGGAAAAGGCGGATAAAGCACAAACAGCACTAGATGCATTGAATCACGCAATTTCCATGGACTCCAATCATAAGGATATTCGGAAGCTGCGTGCCAAAGTATGTATGCGCCTGCCTGACTCTTACTTTCGTGCCTCACAGACGGCGATCGAAGACCTATCCTTTTTGCTAGATCGATATAAAGACGATCCCAGTTACCTTACAAATAAGGAAGTTACGGAAATAAAGAAGGATTTAAGGACTGCTTATAAAAATGTGGAAGAATTGGGCGATGTGGATACAGAAATGCAACAACAATCGAATCATGCAAGTGTAAAGAATTTCGAGACTTTAATGGAGCAGGACATTCCATCACATAAGGACAACATGGAAAACAATGAAAAGGCCGGTCAAGAATTTAATAACGGCAAGAATTTGAAGAAATTCGAGGAGGGAAAAATTTATCTTAAGAAAGCCGCAAACGGAGATAAAGATGCGGTGAATACCGCCCATGAAATTTTCTTAAAACTTCGCAAAGCCGAGCCCAGTAATGCTCTTTATGAAGCCTACTATGGCATGACCATGATGTTAATCGCTCGAAACAAAAAAATACCTTTAAGTAGATTAAAAGAGTCCATTGCAGGAATGAAGATTCTTGATGGAGCAGTTCGTGCGGCCCCTCATGATAGCAGGATCCGACTGCTGCGAGGCAGGGCTGCCTCCCGGTTACCTGAAGAGTATTTCCACCGGGCCAAAACAGTAATTGAAGATTACACCTTTCTCATCGAGCGGGAAATGCAGAAAGAAGGCTTTCTTCGCACCGAAGAATATTTGCAAGTTATCTATCAACTTGGGGAGGCATACTCCCGAATCGGCCAAAATCAGGCTGCAGTTATGTGCTGGAAAAGGCTGATGAACGAAACGCAGGATCCTGATTTTCTTCGCCTCCTCACCCTAAAGATGAAGTCTTTGGAAGGAAAACCAGCTGTTGAACATAATGCGATTCCGGAGAGCCCTGTATCCATCTTGATAAGAAGGTCTGTACATTTCGCCGGAAGCGAGATAAAACGCATATTAGAGGACAAAAATTTTCAATAGGAGGTCGATATTTTGGCTGATCAAAGTGTCAATATGAAACAATTAGAGGAAGCAAAAGCACTTCATAATAAGGGGGTGGACGGAGACAAAAAAGCGGTGAAAAAAGCAAATAAGATGCTCTTAAAGCTTCGTGAGGCCAGCCCCGACAATGCAATTATTGAGGGCTATTACGGCAGTACTATCGTTTTATCGGGTCGGGATTCTGTTAAAATTCTAGAAAGAGTGGATAAAGCGCAAGAGGGATTAGACATATTGAATCACGCTATTGCTTTAGATCCAAATAATAAAGAAATTCGGTTGTTGCGCGGGAATATTTGTGTGAGGCTGCCGGAATCCTTTTTCCAATCCTCGGAAACGGCTATTGAGGACTTCACCTTTCTGCTTAACCACTATAAAGAGGACTCCAACTATCTTACTTTAATGCAAATACGCGAAGTACTGCGGAACCTTAGTGAAGCTTACAAAAATGCAGGAAAACCAGACAAAGCGAATGCAGTCTTGAATCGTCTTAACCAAATGGAATCATAAGAAAAGAGAGCAAAAGCAAGAATTAAC
Source organism: Oceanobacillus piezotolerans (assembly GCF_003665065.1). Taxonomy (GTDB): domain Bacteria; phylum Bacillota; class Bacilli; order Bacillales; family Amphibacillaceae; genus Oceanobacillus; species Oceanobacillus piezotolerans. Next base: position 55,653 of record NZ_RCHR01000011.1, read on the forward strand.
CTTTACCTGAGTAAATCAAAGTATCGGAAAGGAAGTGAGATCACATGTCAGATACCAAAAGGATCTTCAACAAAGTAAAGAAAGAAATCATTCATTATTCCTCTATTGCTTTAAAGAGAGTCGCTACCAATGCCTGCAATCAACTTATAGATGTAACAAGTGACGAATATCGAGAAAAAAATCAAACTGCTAATTTTCAATTAAGCACTGTCACTGATGCATTGAAAACGGGTCTCATGGAAACTGGTCAAGAATTAGTGGAAATAGGACGCGAGCGTGCAGAGGAAAGAGTTCTAAAGCAGAATCCGGAAATGTCGGATGAATCAAAAACCACAATAAAATCGGCGGGAGAGAATTAAAACAGAATTTCTACAAGGAAAAGCTCGAACCGTTATTTGGCTGAGAACCTTTTCGTTTCATCCTCATTCTATTGTCTTTCACAGCAGAATATAGATAGTTCTTGGAAATCATGCACCTTCTCGGCCAAAGATTACGAAATGGGAGAGTGGGTAATGTTGAAAAAATTTTTCGTCAATGGAATTAGCATTTGTTATGAATCGACCGGCGAAGGATTTCCTTTAATCGGGCTTACAGGAAAAGGCAGTAACATGGACTCTTGGAGTCCGGCAATTAAGACCGCGTTAAGCGAAAGAAACAGGCTGATCATGCTCGATCCTCGAGGTACAGGCAGGAGCGATGTCCCGAAAGAAACGTATGACATCTCGGATATGGCCAAAGATGTCATTGGGCTAATGAACGAGCTCGATATCGAAAAGGCACATATTTTAGGCCAATCTATGGGGGGAATGATCGCACAAGAACTAGCAATCGAAAATCCCAATCGCGTGTCGAAATTAATTTTATGTTCCACGACCTGCGGGGTCAAACGTGTACTGCCTTCCTTTCGGATGATCAAGTCACTGATGCAAAAGAATGCTGCAAATTCACCACAAAACATGATAAATATGCTTTATTCTAATACCTATATCCAGGAGAATCCGCAATTAATTGCTGCACTCATGAGACGGATGCAAATTGCTCCTACAGACCCTAGAACCATGGAGATTCACCATAATGCGAGCAAAAATTTCGATTCGTACGAACGACTTGGGCAAATTTCCGCACCAACACTTATTATTCACGGAGAAGACGATTGGGTCTTCCGTCCGAAGCACGCCAAGGTTCTGAAACGTCGTATACCGAACTCCAAGCTTATCCTATTTCCCAATGCAGGACACGGTGTCTTCTCACAGGAGCATCGAAAGGTATTGGAGGAAATCCATCGTTTCATAGATGAGTAAACTTTAACCAAATTCTAGTAGAAGGGAGTGTCCCAAAAGTAAATTATTTGGGGCACTTTTTGTGTTAAATAGTGCAGAACAAAGTTGCAAACGCCCGGCTTAGACGGACAGACTGCAGTTACTCGTCCCACTATAATGATATGCTACAATATGTGACGGTATGAGTCGAACTATTATCGAACAGAGGTGAGTTAAGTCTCGCTAGTCGCTGGTTGCGTGGGACCGGACAAGGCCTTTCATGTATAGCGGTTTTATGCTTTCTTATCTCTTAAAAATAAGAGAATCACCTTTCTTTAATAAAATGTAATTACTACATTACGACAACCTGATTTCTAGGAAAAACAAAGCCAGTAGCCCCTTTCAATGGAAGGTTATTCTACAGGCTGGGGCAAATGATAAGTTAAATTTCTTAACACAGTCATTACTTGCCGTTTTAGCATACCGCCTTCAACAGGAGGTATTCGGTTCTTAGATGGCAGCTTTTAAAGCGATATCCAACACTTCCTTTATAGAGTGTGCGGAGCGGTTCCGCTTGATCAACGCGACACCAATCTCCAGAGCGGTCCTCTGTGCCCTTTCCCTCGCCTCCGCATCTTTGATGTCGTCGATATCCAAGACGTGTATAAAACCATAGACGCGGCACAGCATAATCACTCCAGCAAATCCGATCGTATCCTGCAGCAGTCTTGCCATATACGATTCCTGATAGCCTCGGGTATTTACTAACCGGGCTGAGGCATAATCGTTCCAAAGCTCGCGAAACTCAAATTCGAAATGTGTCCATAAGTCGTTAATGGTGTCTAGTAGGTAGCGACGATATTCGGCGCGTTTCTCTGCATCTGTGCTCCAGCCCTCTTGGCCTGAAAAATTCAACAACAGATTAGCGATGACCGTCCCAATATCAAAGCCAATTGGACCGTAAAAAGCAAATTCGCGGTCTATGATTTTTATAGAATCCGGTTTGATGAATATATTATCTGTATGCAAATCACCATGCAGCAAGGCCTGTGCATTCGTCAGATATTTCTCCCTCAGCAACGCTACCTCAAGATGCAGCTCCTCTTCCTTCCATATCTGCTCAACCGCATCACGAATTTGAGGCTCGAAGATATTCATCCGGGACTTTGTAAAAGGTGCGTATAAAATCAGATCCTCGGTAATATTGCACAGCTCGGGATTCATGAACGATTTCACTCGCAGTTTCTTCTCTTGTTGGTCCATGGCTAAGTCCGAAGTAAAAAACATTGTCCGCGCCAAAAAGGATCCAATATGCTCTGCGAACAACGGATACCTCTCCCGCTCTATCAGTCCACGCCGCAGGACGGTGTAATCGCTCAAATCCTCCATAGCTATCAAGGCAAAATCCGGTTCGTACGCGTATAACTTTGGCGTCTGATCGGGACAAAGATCTCCATGAATGCGCAATGCTTCACATTCAATGCGTACTCTGTCTAGCGTCAGGGGAACCGATTGACCGACCATTTTTAAATAAGGAAGTGATTGCTTTAGAATAATGGATTGCCCTGATGCCTGGTCAAATATATGAAACACATGGTTAAGATTACCGTCTCCGAGCTCACGGGAATCAAGCTGAGCATCCTCCGGGAAAACATCTTTGATGCCTCGTGCAAACTTAACCGCTTCAGCTTGCGTTAATGTATGGTAATTTACCATTTCTGTATCCCTCCAGATACCGAATTCTATTTAGCCTAAAAATATAAATACGGACTGAAACTATTCCGTGAAGGCAAGGTTCCAGTGATAACCCGTCATACCTCAGGTTTGTGACAGTCCAAAAATAACTTAAACTCTTATCATTCATATGCCGACGATCTATTCATTATGATTCTTGATTTTGGAGCGACTTTCTACTATGTACGTTTAACTTCTTAACAGGATGGTTCAACAATTCATATTCCCCTCAACTTTCCAACATCTCTGAACGACTTTTATCCCCCTCTCATAACATGCGGTTGTGGTCGTATCCTTTTTTCTATATTTAGTTGTGCTAAAATAAAATCATAGGACCATCATAGAGGAGAAATTAGCATGTCTTTGAGAAAAAATGAAAAATTTATCATACTTGCTGTGTCATTAGGAGTTATCCTCAATCCATTAAATACAACAATGATTACAGTAGCATTACCAGCAATTCAAAGGGATTTTCAACTGAGTGCGACAGATATTTCATGGTTAATTGCTTCGTATTTTATTATTAGTGCGATCTTTACGCCGTTAATTGGGAAATTGAGTGATATCTATGGAAGGAAATTAATCTTTTTAATTGGACTCGGTCTGGTTGTGGTGTCCTCGATATTGGCACCGCTATCTCCCAATTTACCCGTATTACTTGCGATGCGTGGGATTCAAGCAATTGGTACATCCGCACTTTTTCCAGCTGGAGTAGGCATTATACGCCACACCATCCAGCACAATCAAAACCGCGTGATTGGAACATTAGCTGTTTTTGCAACAACTTCTGCGGCATTTGGACCAACGATTGGCGGAATCCTTATCCAGTTCGGTGGATGGCCGGTTATTTTCTATGTAAACTTGCCAATACTTGCCATCGGAATAGCTTTAACATGGATATTTATCCCGAAAGATAAGAGAAACAAAGAAAAAGCCTATAAGCTGGATATTCTTGGAATTCTATTATTTAGTTTATTTATTACATGTTGGATGGTCTTTTTACTTGGACTTGAGCAAGGTGTACAGATTGGAACATTGATTCTTGCAATCCTCTTAACGATTGCTTTCTACTTTTATGAGAAGAACAGAGAAGAACCTTTTATTAATGTACATTTTTTCCGAAAAAACTTGAATGTGGCACTTATCTTTGTTCAGTATATTTTATCAACCGTTATCTTCTTTGCTGTGCTGCTAAGCTTTCCAACATTTATTCAAAGTGTGCTGGGTGCAAGCTCTCAGATGGCAGGAATCGCGATGCTGTCGCTCTCCATTTTTGCCATGATCATGACACCGATTGCTACTCGGTGGATGGAGCGGGCAGGATTTCGCATTCCATTACTAGCCAGTGTATTCATTGGATTAGTGGGCGTATTTCTGTTATTTACCGTGAAAGACGATTCTCCTTTAGTATGGATTGGTGTCGTGCTTGCGGTGACAGGAATTAGTAACGGGATACAGAATATTGGTTTGCAAAACTTGCTCTATAGCTTTATTGATGTGGAAGAAAGTGGAATTGCATCAGGACTGCTAATGACATCCAGATTTATTGGAAATATCTTGGCTTCCAGTATTTATGGCGTGGCATTTGCTACCGGAATGAACGTAGGAAACATGAGTACTATGGCGCTTGTCTTAGTGGTTGTAGCCATTGTATTGGTTCCAGGTATGCTTTATGTGACGATGAAGGAGAAGAGATTATAATTAAATGGACAGGTTGAGTCCCCCGCTAGAAGAATGCTTCTGTCGGGTGACTCAACCTTTTTTGCAATGAAATGCTGTCGAAGTCTTATATGTCTCTCCCGTCCTTTTGACCATTTTCAATAAAATTCGAGTGGTGATAGGCGCCTTTAACAGGTAGATAAAGGAGGATAAACAAGATTAATGCGATGATCTCGAGATAAAAGATATAAAACGGATAGTCTGGCAGGTAGTCTAATATACTTGGATTAGATGGCTTTTGAGCAAGGAACATATAGTTTGCACCAATCCATTTATTGATAAAGAAGACAATCAAAGCAATGGAGTTAATGGCAATCATTGCTTTCCAAATAGAAGATAACTTTATCCGATATCTTTCAATTGCCACCATGTAAAGAGAAGCTAAAATAATACATATGTGAGCGATAAAAAAATGAAAATAACGATAATGTGGGAAATCATAAAATAGTTCAGGTGTTAGCAATGCCTGAAGTGCACCACCTATTCCAAGAAAGTACAAAATTTCAAAAAGCCGGTAAGAACGGGTGATAAGCATGACAATACTAAATAATAAGGAAAGCGAGCACAGCTGGAGCGGCAGTGTTTCTTTTACATCCCAGGCACCTGTTGTGAAATACCAAATGTTTAATGTACTTTCACTCAAAATAAGTGCAATAATCAAACTGACCCGTACCCATTTTCTTAAAGGGGTACGACGAATATCATTTCGAAATACAATCATTGCTGCACATAGAACTAGCGCAAGAATTAACATGATGATATGACTTATTGAAAATAACGAGAAAACTTCTGCCGTGTATTGATACGAAAAATAATCAGACATATCCACACCTCCCGAATACACAAGTATCCTATTACGAGTATACCAAATAGCAATAGTCCAATTATCTTTCTCAACGTTTAGGCATACCCCCATGGATGTAAAATTAAAAAAAGAGGGACAGGTTATCAACCTGTACTTCAGCTATTGCTTTTACGTTACCAATATTATAATCACTTGATATTCATGACATCTTATCTCTTATGGACCCGAGAATGATAAGTGATTTAAAAGATATGATTCTTTGCAGGGGTTCCATATTTTTTAGGGTTGGTAAGTCTTGCAGAGATGGATTACTAGTTCAAGCTATTTACTTTTTAGAATACGGAGCAACTTATGGAGACAATGATCAACTACACCATGTGTTGGGGCAAGTTTTCAATGATGAGGTGCAACTTCGATTACTTTGGAGCTTCTTTTCAATCACTAGGAGCGAATTTCATAGATGCAGTCAGCATCCGTTACAGGAATTATTTTATGTTTGTTAAAGGATTTTAGAAGATTTTTATGACAATATATTTGGAGTATTAATAGTAATTGAAAGAACTGGAGAAGGTTAAAGTGCAAGTCAAAATAAAGAAAAAGATGGAAGAGTAAGCTCTCCCATCTTCAAGAATCCAAGAATGATCTAGAAAGCACCAGAACCGCCGCCACCGCCACCAACTCCACTCCCTGAACCTGAGTAAGAAGAGGTTGATTGGGCTGATGCTTGGGTTGCGGAGCTGAAGCTTGAGGTTGCCGTGGTAGACATCAAGAACAACAATAAATAAGTGGAGGAAAGACCTGAATCCTCGCCCGTCACTTGCAGCTTTTCAACAAATGATCTATTTTTATTGCTTAGTTTCTTATCCTTTATACCTGTTGAGAAAATCATTGCGCGCTCTTTATCATCTTCTGACAAACTATACCAGTTATTCCATTGCAGCTCTCCGTACTCTTCTTTGAATCTTTTCCACTCTTGGGTAATAAAATGCCCTTTTGTCGTTCTCGTTTGAAGTAAAAAGGTAACCAACAGAAGAGCAGCCAAAATAACCAGATTCACCACTAGCCAACCATATAATCCATAAATGCCAAACAAGATAATCACAGGTATCAACAGAAGGCTTACCATCCCAGCAATCCAACGTTGCTTTCTATGTTTATCGATTAATTGATGAGTATCCATTTCTTGTTTTAACATTTTTTGATATTGATGGAGATCCATTTGTAATTCCTGTTTATTCTCCTCTTTCTTTGTATAACTCTTAAGCATGTCAAAAGAGAATACATGCTCTTTGCCAATTTTTTTAAATAAGAGCTTGAGGAGTAATGTTTCATGAGCGTGAGTTGTTACGGTGTTTTTTAGATAAAATGAATCCTTTCCACGCTGTTCTATATGACCTTTACGGACGAGGTCCATCATTGCTGCTGTTAATAATTCTCCGTATTCCACCATGGCATTGCGGAAGTAATATATGGTTGCCGGCATACTCATCCTTTCTTTCGGCACGATAGAGGATGAGTGATACATCCGGTCCGCTTCAAGCTTTGCGGTTTGGCTCTTTCTCCAGCTATTGAAAATGAAGAAAAATAATAACAATCCGGCTATCCCAGTAAGATATGGTGCGAGTTGATTCAGCGTTTCTTGCGTTTTAAGAAAAGCGGCCTCTTTTTCAGCTAGTTCTTTTTGTTCTTTTAACAGTTCATTGCGGATTGGTTCGTTGCCTGTGATTTTTGCATTTGGGAATATAGCATGATCATATGCTACCCGAATGTCCCCCTTTTTCCCACTGTTCACATATCCCAATTGAAATATAACGGTGCCATCCTTTTGTATGGTTTCTGTCCCATATGCCTCATCAAAACCATATGCAATAGTCTCACTCGTTGCTTGTGGTGGATGTACCGTAATGGTCAAGTTTTCATAATCACTTTCATTACTTGAGTCAAAGAAAGGCCAATAAAACTGTGCCATATCTTCATAGACTTCGACCCCGTCGGTAATGACATAGGATAGTTCAATCGTAACCACTTCATCTTCCCCGCCACGGAAGATCTTATAAGTACCTTCATCCCAATCCGTTTTCAGATGTTGTCCGTTTTCCGAGGCCTTAAATTCTGTAATGGATGTTCCTTTTTTCGGAATCAATGTGCGCGTGATTCCATTAAATTCTCCATCAAATTCGTACGTATGGAATTCGGTAACTTGCACATTTCCATTTTCCTGCAGATAGGCATCTATTACTGTTTCTTCTATTGTAAAGTCAACGGCAAACACATAAATAGGTGTAAGAAAAATGACAATGAATAAAACAAAGAAAAATCCAATCATTTTCTTCATGTTAATCCCCCGCTTTCTCGTAATCATTTATACGAACGGAACAGGGAAAAGGTTTCATAGTAAAGATTATTGCTTTAAAAATGAATAGCGGCACTCGTATCCAGTACCTTGACAGCAACCACCATCTCGGCTATGATAAGTAAGAATTGAATACCTGCGCGGAAGAGGTTCATAGCTTTAAACCCTCTATAAAAAACTATGGATACATTGACTCTTTAGCCATGTCCATATTGGATGTGGCTTTTTTGTTATCATCGTAGTTTGCTATGGTCTCTCTTTGTGTTTGGGAACAAATATAGGGAGGTTTTTTTATGTCTGGAAGAACTGAGGAACAAGGTTTAAAAGATTTAACCTTGCTTGGTAATCAGGGAACAAAGTACGCGACAGACTATGCACCTGATGTATTGGAATCTGTAGAGAATATCCATTCCAATCGAGATTATTTTGTGAAATTTAATTGTCCAGAGTTTACTAGTTTATGCCCGATTACAGGACAGCCTGATTTTGCAACGATGTATATCTCATACATACCTGACAAAAAAATTGTAGAAAGTAAATCATTGAAATTATATCTATTCAGCTTTAGAAATCATGGAGATTTTCATGAGGATTGTGTGAATATCATTATGAATGATCTAATACAGTTATTAGATCCACGTTATATCGAGGTATGGGGTAAATTCACTCCACGTGGAGGTATTTCCATTGACCCATGGTGTAATTATGGAAAACCTGGAACGAAGTATGATGAAATGGCCATGCATCGCTTGATGAACCATGATCTTTATCCAGAGAAAGTAGATAATCGCTAATAAAAATAGAAAGAGGTTTTTAGCTACCCTCTCTAAAAAACTTGGCATTAGCCAAGTCTTTAGGCGAATGCCTTAGTTGCACTTATGCAGTTTAAAAAAGTTTATACTTTCTTATCTGCCTAAGAAAACAGCCTTTCTTAGAGCTGTTTTTTCTTTTTATAAAGGAGTGTTTACATGAAAAATGAGAAAGCAATCGTTGTTTTTAGCGGAGGACAGGACAGCACAACTTGCTTATTCTGGGCAAAACAACAATTTAAAGAGGTTGAAGCTGTTACTTTTGATTATGGCCAAAAACATAAATTAGAAATTGAGTGCGCAAAAGAGATTGCAGAAGAGCTAGGTGTCAAACACCATATTTTAGATATGTCCCTGCTTCATCAACTGGCACCCAATGCCTTAACCCGAGATGATATCGAGGTAGCTCAAGGGGATGAATCTGAACTTCCAAATACATTTGTACCAGGCAGAAATTTGCTTTTTCTATCCTTTGCTGGCGTACTGGCAAGACAAGTCGGTGCCAAGCATCTAGTCACAGGGGTTAGTGAAACAGATTTTAGTGGCTATCCGGATTGCCGGGATAGTTTTATTAAATCACTTAATGTCACGCTAAATCTGGCAATGGATGAAACCCTTGTGATCCATACCCCCTTAATGTGGCTGGATAAAAAGGAAGTCTGGGGGCTTTCTGATGAGTTAGGAATAATGGATGTCATTCGGAAAAAAACCCTGACTTGCTATAACGGAATAAAGGCAGATGGCTGTGGGGAGTGCCCAGCTTGTAAGCTTCGTAATAATGGTTTAGAGCAATACTTACAAAGTATAGGAGAGAAATAATATGTTACGTGTATTTTTATATTTAATTTCGATTGTCTCTGCAAACGTCATAACCGCTGCATTAATGCCTCTGGAGATTGGTATTTTTATCATTCCAATGGGGACGTTTTTAATCGGTGCGACATTTATCTTTCGTGACTTGGTGCAAAACAAATATGGTAGAGGGAAAACCTACTTATTCATCCTTACAGCATTAATGTTGTCTGGTGCTGTCTCCGCTTTACTTGGAGATACACTAATGATTGTGGCAGCTTCCGCACTTTCCTTTATCATTTCTGAAACGGCAGATACAGAGATCTATACGAGATTAAAACTGCCAATCGCTTGGCGCGTGTTCTATAGTGGGATTGTTGGTGGATTGCTGGATTCAGTGGTTTTCGTTATTATTGGCTTAAGCCCATTAGGCGCAGGATTTATCCCTTGGGAAGCTGTTCCAGCAGCTATTTTAGGGCAAGTAATTGCGAAAACGGTTATTCAATTAATTGGAGCACTCGTACTAAACCAGGTATATGTATTAAGAGGAAGACGAGTTTCTGTTAGTTAAATTCAGATACAAACGAAACGGGTGCCAGGAGGAACATGGCACCCTTTAAATTTACTTTATAGGTAACGATTATTGGATTCTTCTCTTTATTTAATCAATATTTCTATTACTCTATTGTATTTCTTTTGGATTACTATAATTCTTTTTTTCTCTTGTGGTCATTTCCTGTATAACTTGTTCCGCTTGTTTTCTTGCAGAAACTACATCTGTATCGTGAACAGTAACTATTTTTTTCTCTATGATAAAATTATATTCTTTCGTCATATTTATTCACCTCTAACAATTTTTCTACGATGTGATTATCTTGATTTTCCCGATTAGCAGAGTGTAACATTTACCTGACATACTATATATACCCTCCAAGCAAACATGCTAATCAGCTTTGATAGCATTTATTCCATTTTGTACTTTCAAAAGAGTGAATAATGTACTTAAAATAACGGGGCCATCACAGCGAGGTCTTCTTCCACAAAAAAGAGACAGGAATTTATCAAAAGGGTTCTGTTTTGAGGTGCATAATTATTAAATGACGTATGAATTGGAATACGCCACTTTTGCTGTTATATCAAATTTTAATGGTAAAGTCAGGATTTAGCATCCGATGTCTCACTTCTATAAATATTCTGCTCTAGCCTCAAAGAACAAAATTGTCATCCCAAATAAACACTTTCACATGTTCCAGCTGCTGGTTCATAAAAACAATGTTGTTTAAACTGACCAGCAAAAGGTTGGTCATACCATGTTGGAGGGCACGGAGCATATGGATTAAAATACCAAAGTGCATATTTTGCTGGGTGATCTCTCCAAAATTCCAAATTCCTTCTTGCTAATCTTCTTTCAGATTCTCTTGCTCTTTGATAAAATACATTGCCTTTTTGAACAGCTTCAAAAGAGTAATTTCCTCCTTGTACTTGAAAAATGACATCTTCAACTGTTGTCAAGTCCTTAAAGTCAGGACACTGTGCTACAACACGGTTAACAATTACATTTCCAACATAAAGCATTCCTTGCTTTCCTTCGCCTTCCGCTTCTGCTCTCATCATCCTTGCCATTAAATTTACATCCGCATTTCGGTAAGCTACTCTCGCCATATTTTTCACCTCCAAATTATTGTATGAAGGAAAGCCTACATTGATGTCCTTGATTTAAGCAAAATAAAACTCTTTAACTTTCCCCCCACCAGTTAGTCAAAAAAGACCGCCCGATTGGACGATCTCCTTGTTGTGTTAAAGCACCTATTAGCTTAAGAGGTTAAATCATGTTTAGTTTATTTCCATCTTCCTTATTAAGCCTGTAATGATAATAGAGTTGGTCTTCAATCTCAATATCTCCACTATAATGAAATCCACATTTTATAATTACTTTAGTTGAAGCTACATTGCTTGGTAGAACTACGGCATTTAATTGTTCAACGGCAGTATTCTCAAACAGATATTTTACCAATCCTTTTACTGCTTGTGTTGTATATCCCTTATTTCTATAATGTTTAGAAATAGCATAAGCAACTTCTCGATTTGGTTTGCTCAGTTCCTCTTTAATCCCTGTATTGCAGAAACCAATGAATTCACCAGTTTCCTTTAACACTATCCCTAACTTTAACCATGCTTCGCCTATATTAGGTACAGCAGCTAAAAAATCCTTATTATCGGGAATCTCATAATTTGTAACCCAGTCTAATCGTTGTTCTCTTGTTGATCGCCAATCTGGCAAAAATTCATAAACTTCAGGCTGCGATGTTACTTTATATATAGCATCTGCATCTTCCACTCTAAACTCTCTAAGTAATATATCACCGCAGTCAATTGTAAAATAATTGTTCATATCCATCCCACCTTTAATTCATTGAAAACAACTTTAAATATTTTTTAACTATAAGGAAAGAATAAATTTGTCATGAATTATAAAGCAATCCCACATAAATCCATCACTATATTTAAAAATCTCCATGAAAGGTGGTTTTACAAATAATGGGTAAAGTAAAAGTTAAATTATGGACAAACCAATATGTTGTTATTATTTTATTGTCTTTAGTAATGTTCGCTTCTTTTTATATGATTACAGCAGGTTTCCCACTTTTTGTATCAACTATTAGTAATGATCCCACTATTGCAGGAATCATGACTACGACTTTAATGTTAGCATCACTAATCACACGCTTCTTTGCAAGTGTCATTATACAAAAAGTAAATATGAAATTGCTCCTTATCATTTCCCTTATTTATTTTTTGGGTACAATCGGTCTTACTTTTGTAAACCAGTCAATCGGATTTCTAATATTTATTAGGGCACTACAAGGTATTGGTTTTAGTATGCTTACGATTTTAGTCTTTACGATATCAAGTAATATTGTTCCTAAATCTCGATTAGGTGAGGGCATTGTTTTTTTCGCAATGTCTACAAGCGTTGGGACAACAATTGGGCCACTAATCGCTATTTCTTATCTTGCAAATTTTTCATTCCAGTCGATGATGGTGTTAACACTAGGTCTTATGGCTTTTTCATTGTTATGCAGTTTTTTCACAAAAAATATGAAAGTAGAAAAAGAAAAGGAAAGTCCACAGGCGAACAACGATGAACCTTTCTACAAGTACATGTTCGATAAGCGTGTCCTTCTTCCCTGTATTCTGGTAGCATTTAATTATATGGCTATTGCAGGGACTGTTAACTTCATTGGGGCGTTTGGAAAAGAAATTAATGTTGGCGGAAGTATTTCGCAGTTTTTTATTGCACAAGGGATTGCAATGGTATTAGTTCGGTCTTTCTCTGGTAAAATTTTTGATAAATTCGGCCACAGAATCCTTATTATTCCAGCAGCTATTTCAGGAACTATTGGTTTGATTTTATTAGGTTTCTCTACTACTATGTGGATGGTTTGGGTTTCGGGGGTATTATTTGGAATCGCATTTGCCATCATCCATCCAATTATCCAAGCTTGGGCATTAACTCTTGTCCCGCCCGAGAAAAAAGCAACAGCCAATTCCATGCTGCTGATTTTTATAGATTTTGGGCTAGCTGTTGGATCAGTAGGCCTTGGATTCTTAGCTAATATTGTTGGATACGGCATGACATTTAGTTATTCATCAGCTTTTATGATTATTATTTTATTGGCGTATCTAATTGGGAGCAAGAAAACGGTGGCATTTGAAGCTAATAAGGTGAAATAATCTTGAACTAAATATACTAGCATACGAACGGGATAAACCACTGCGAACCGAGGCTGTACCATTGTCAACATCGACTTTTGGGATAGCCTCTATTTGACTAAACACCTTTTAGTATTCATATTCCATTTTTAAAAATTCAAAGATACTGCCATTTGTATCCTGCATAAAAGTATGAACATCTTTAAATCCTAACTTTCTATATACTTTTATTGCTCTTTGATTAAAAGTAGCAACTGATAATGTTATTTTTTCAGGTTTATATTCATTTTTTACAAACTCTATACCTTCTTTTAAAAACTCTAATCCTTTCCCGCTACCAGTAAGGTCAGGTCGCATCCCTAAACCAATATCAAAAATTTCCTCGTCCACCTTATTAACGCTAAAGAAACCGATTAATTCAAGGTTATTACTAACAGCATACACATGGTCCCCACGTGTTTCTGGGTCTACAAATTCTTCTAAATCCTCTTTATCAGCCTCCATATCATAAAATGAATATTCACCAGCATAGTGCCAATTATAAGCAATGTCCTCTGCTTGGTCCTGAGTCATATTTTCAAACTTATAAGTCATAAATATCCCCCTTCGCCTTGTCTCTGTTGTTCAACTCTTCTGTCCCTTTAGTCAAAAAAAACCGCACCTATTGACGATCTGCTTGTTATGTTAAAGCAGCCATGTGTTGAAGATACCTTATTCTGTTAGGTTAATTGATAAGTAATCTGTTGAACAAATCAAAACAACCTTTGTACCATCTTTGTTATACATTGTTGCAGAACCTTCACGCCATTCAATCTCCCAACCTTCCTTTTTCAACGCTTTCTCGTATCTTTCAGGGATACCTTTTTCTTCGGAAGCCTCCGACCAATTGTATGCAATAACATTTTCTTCTTCTTTGATCACTTCAGCATCTTTGGGAATAGGAAATCCATCAAATTCTTGTACATGAACAAACGAAATGTTAGTTACAGAAATACCCTGCTATAATAACTATGATGATTCCAAGCAATGTAATTAGTGGCTTTTTATCCATAGCTCCGCTCTCCATTCCAACATTAAACTTCTCAATTTACTTAAAGTTTCTACACTCAGATATTAAGGTGGTTTTGTGCTGTTCTTTACTTTTCTTATTCAACAATCCTCCTCCTCTAGTACAATAACTTCTACGTTAAATAGCGTTAATCCTTCTTGAATTAACGCACCAGTTACTTTAATAAGGAATTAATCCGGAACGTATAATTGATTTATTTGAAATAAATCACTAGCCAATAGTTAAAAAGTACAAGCATCTTTTTAGATTTGGAATAAATTGAATATTATTTAGCGAGTATGGGGGTGAAACGGTGAAAAAACCTTGGTTTAACGATTCTTGTATTAGTGAACAGGAAATTCGTTTAAGTAATGCCATGCGTTTAGTTTGGGAACAACATGTGTACTGGACAAGAATGACAATCAATAGCATTGCCTTTAGTTTACCTGATGTAGACGCTGTTACCGCACGTCTACTCCAAAACGCTACAGATATGGGCAATTTACTAGAGCCTTTCTATGGAAATAGAATAGCAGTTAAGTTCAGCAATTTAATCAGGGAACATCTGGTAATTACTGCGAAACTTGTTGAAGCCGCAAAAGCAGGAAATCAAAAAGCTGTTGCAGCTTTAAAAAGAAGAGGGTTCGCAAATGGAGAAGAAAATGCTGAATTCCTAAGTAGAATAAATCGATTTATTTCAAGAAATGAATTCGAAGAAATGTTTTTCGAGCATCTGGAACTTACTATAAAGGAAGCAGTATTTATACTCCAAAACAATTTTAAATCAAGCATTGCTGTGTTTGATAAAATTGAAGTGGAAGCTTTACAAATGGCGGATACAATAACGAATGCAATTGTGAAACAATTTCTCAGATAGTTTCAATATAAGAGTTGTTAATAGCACCATAAAATAATTAATGGTGCCTTTTTATTTAGTTTTTGTGATTTCAAATTTCACTAAACTGCCCCATTAGTTCAATATCTTTATACCAAACGAATTACTGGATTTTTCAGAGGAAAAAGGCAATAAAATTCCATGATCACCTTTTTTAACTCTTGCACCCGTTACTTCAATAAATGTTAATCTCATTTTTTAGTAAGCCAAAAATATATAAACCCGAACAACACAAAACCAATAATAATAGAAAAGCCAAATTGGCTAATAAATGAGTAAATATCCGCAAAAATAATTTGTAATGGTTCATAATCAAATATTTGTGTAAACAAAAATAACACAATCAATACTATTAAAACATTTCTAATTGGTTAAACCCCCTATATACCATTTAATACATTTGCTAAACATAAGCACCCTATAGTTATTTTAGTCTGAACTCACTCAGCTTCTTCTATCATCTGTAGCCTAATCTTTATATCTGGATCAGGAATGTCTTTCAGCTTATTTATCAATAATGAATATTTATTATGGTCCATTTTCTCTCGAGGGTATGAATGTTCATATAGAGCATCAGCGATTCCTCCAGCTAATTCTTCACTGATATTTCTATCTAAGAGAGAAATAAGTTGTTCTAGTAACCAATTAATATCATTATCACCTATGTGTATATTTGTAAGGGTAGGCACAATGAGTTCTTCATCATAACTTGTTTTAAAGATGTTTTCCGCTTCTTCTTTAGTTATATTATGCAACTCAGGTATTTCCATATCATCAGTTATTTCTGCCTCATCATTACCAACAATGACTCTCTCTACCTCTTGAAGCCCTTCAATGAATTCTGAAAAACTGTTAGCAATCTGAATATCAACTTCTTCTTCAACCTCGATATAGACGATACTAGGTTCGCTCGTCACTCCTCTATAATCCATTGCAACCCAAGTATGTCCATCCCCACCCAGAAGCACCATATCCTTTGGAAGTCCCCATTCATTGATAAGGGACGGAGAATCTAAAATACCTTCCTCTCCAATTCCATAAATACTTTCTATATAAATAAAGTCTTCTACTGAACTAGTTGAAAATTCAATTGGGAAAGCAGTTCGTTTTATGTATCCGCCATTTTGTTCTTTAACTATCTCCTTGTAGAGTTCAGGTAGTTTTACTCCTAATTTTTTCTCAGCAGCAACAATATTCTCTTCTTTAATAGGCTTTAATACGTATGAGTCGTCTTCATCTTCTAACCAAAAGTCGCGCATAATTCCCTCCAGCAAAAATTAGTATAAGGACATATTGTCATCCTAAAATGTGCATTTATATAATTATTGCTCGACAAATCACGACACAAAAATAGGGCCCCTAGAGCTGCCCTTCAAACTTAAATTTGGAGTCCAAATATAAATAATCCCCTTATCTATGGGGCAATTTAGATATTCCTTCTTCAACTATCCTGCCCCGTTAATACAATAACTTCAAATCGAGTAGGAGGAGGTGATTAACCTCCGACCTCTCACACCACCGTACGTACGGTTCCGTATACGGCTGTTCAATCAAGATAAATGACGCAAGAAATCATAACGTTCTTGTAGACTTTTGAGCCCTCGGTCACTCCAGTAGGAGTTATCGAGGGTTTTGTGTAATATTGGACTTTAAGTGCTATTCGATTTAATATCGTTTTCATTTAACCCCTCCTATCAACGATACCCTTGTTGTGTTAAAGCACCCGTTCGTTTAAGTACACTAGTTCACAATTTGTCCGGAATTCTTATTAATCGTAAGTACCTTTCTAGTAATTCACTCTCCTATTATTAATATATTTCCATTCTTGTCCGTTACGGGAAATATCATATTACATAACATGTATTATCGGTATGGAAAAGGTGGTGAGATTTAATGTATCAATACAGCGGCGGTAGTTACGGTGGCGATTACGGCGGAGGGAAGATGAATTTCGCATTAATCGTTGTATTATTTATCCTATTAATTATTGTTGGGGTATCCTTCGTTCATCATGGATACTAGTATATTAGTAGGATAGACCTAATATTTGATAGCCACCATAACCTATCCTCATAAACCTCCTTATTAAAGAGGGCTCCGGGAATTACACTTTTCCGGGTCCTTATTCTTTTTAAATCTTTTTTTCTCTGTTCCCTTTACTGCATAATTTGGTTCAATTGCGAAATAAGCTGATGGATAAGTTCCGCCTTAAACTTCGATTAACCTGTCCATTTGATTTAAGTAAAATTCTTTGCAAATCTATATTTGTATCAATACATTCAAGGTATTATGACATTTTTTATTATATCCCCTTTTTTCGACATGGAAATTAATAAAAAAATACCTGCTAAAAGCAGGTGAGTTGTGCTCTATTATTATTAAAAGCCAGAATTGAGTCAGGAGAAATTGCACAGTCAAGGGCTCGACCTCTTGATACAACATCAAAGACTATCGAAAAACAAACTAGTAGCAATATGGAGAATGATGAGTTTGAGGATCTGTCTGAAGACATTTTAAATAAGGGTAAATAATAAATAAGTCTTTATCCGTCCTCCTACTTATCCTTCCTTTTTAAAATTAAAAAGAAATTTAACTCTACTTATTTTACCATTATCAAGTATTGCCGTAATTACAGGTTTATGGCTTTACAGCGATACATGTAGTTTATTTTAGGAAATCTAGGATTATTGAATTAAAGCCCCCGTTAGCACATTAAAGATTAAACTAAATTCATTCGTCCGTTCCCTTTTTGAATACATAACATATTATTATTGTGAGGGTCCGCCTCATTTTCTTTTAATAGATGTATCATTTTGATGTCTCCTTTAATAAAGGAGTCTTTTTTTATCATAAACCTTTTAAAAGAATTTTTGAAAGTTACTATGCAATACCTTTAATCTTCTGGAGATTTAAAATAATATGTTATGACAACATTAGTTTTAACAGCAGATTTTTTTTGATCAACTTTTTATTTTTTATTATGTAATTAAAGCACCAGGTAGATTAAATAAAGATTAATAGTATAAGAAGTTAACAATAAATTGTTAACCTTAATTTGGCTCTACATGCACATTTACATCGTATACTCCATAATCTTTCATCATAATTTTTTCTACTTGTGTAGCTATATCATGGGCTTCTTTAATATCTAACGTAGAATTAACAAGAATCACAACATCTAATACCTCATTATTCCCGTAGTTTCTTCCTTTAATTTCCTTTATTCTTTTAACTCCGCCTACTTTTGTGATTACGTCCTGATAAAGTTGAATTTTATTTTCATCAAATCCGTCTGATAGTTCATGAGAAGCTCCTCTAAAAATATCCCAAGCTGTTTTACAAATTAAAAGCCCTACAACAATAGCTGTTACTGTATCAATCCAAGCCATATTTAATTGAGAAGCAAATATACCGAGTGCTGTCCCTATACTCACCCAAGCATCTGAAAGGTTATCTTTTGCGGCTGCCATAACAGCTTTGCTATTAATTTTATTAGCTAGTTTTTTATTGTAACGATAAACAAAGTACATGGCTAATGCGGAAAAAACACCTACATAAGCTGCTAAAATATCGGGTGCCTCTTTTTCTCCTTGAAAAATAGAACCAATACCATTAATTAATACCTGCAGACCTACTGATATCATAATAAAAGAAGCAATCATGGATGCAATGGATTCACTTTTCCAATGTCCATACCCATGATCTTCATCAGGTGGTCTTTGTGATAACTTGAGTCCAACAAGAACAGCAATAGATGCAATAATATCAGTTGTGTTGTTTAGACCATCTGCTTTTAGAGCATCAGAGTCACTTATATATCCAATAACTAATTTTAAAATAGAAAGAAGTATGTAAGCTATAATACTAATAATTGCCCCACGTTCTCCTAATTTAAGATCTTTATATTTTTGCTCGTTCACGTTTCACCCTCCCAAACTCACTTGAGTAAATATAATACAACATTAAAAGTGGGTGGGTCTATAGAAACCTTTTTATATCATTCTATATTAGTGAGCGACATACAACTAAGTTGCTTTTGCGAAAAATATCTAACTATTACACTACTGCCTCGTACAAAATAGGAACTGACCCTTTTTTATCCATAGATACATTCTATCCAAATAATAGAAGAAGGTCATTAAATATTAAATCCTTCTTCATGGAATATTTAGTTATACAATTTTGGCTTAGGTATATTGTTGTCATCTTCAAACTGATTTTTGTTATTTATAGGCTCCTCTATTTTCTAACAGCAAACTCAAATTCCCGTTGAGACATTTGATAGTCGCCAGCATGGAACATAGCATAGCATATGCAATCGGTGTTGTATCAAGTTCAATACGTATATCAACATCAGAATTTCCGCTTTCACGAATAAAGGATTGATTTGAAGCTTTTTCAAATACTTCTACGCTGTTTAATTTTTCTAATGAAAAGTCATTAGTTGAAAGAGCCATAACATTTACCCCTTTAAATAAAAATATATAAAGAAGTGGGATTAATTTCCCACTTCGAAACATGACATGGAGAGCGTTTTTATCTCCTTCTCCTTTGTTCTTGCTCTTGTTCTTGGTCTGATTCTGCTTCTGCTCTGACCCTCGATCTTGAATTAGAATCCGAATTCACATCAATGTCCACTCTAGAATTCCCACTGTTTGTAACTCTAGCAATGTTGACATTACGGTTTCTGTTTTTCAAGTCATTGTCATTATCGTTGTCGTTGTCTAATCTGATATCGTTGTCATTGTCTAACCTGTTA
>NZ_RCHR01000012.1 GCF_003665065.1 Oceanobacillus piezotolerans
CCAATCAATTCTATGTCTTAGCTTTTAGAAGTGTTACCTTCTATTTAAAAGAAAAAACGAGTTTTCTTTTTGTCCTAACATACTGGTTGTTTTGTTCAGTTTTCAAAGAGCAAATTTGTTTTTGGCTGTTTCGCAACAGCGACTTTATTAATATAACACACTTCGCAATTTCATGTCAACCAATATTTTTAAAAATAAATGTTGTTAACTTGGTTGCTGTCTTTTTTGCGACATGGATTACTTTATCATGGGCCCATATGAAAGTCAACGTATTTTTTAAAAATAATAACCCAATGATCTAATTAACTCGATTCTTGTGTAAGGTAAATATATTTAAGTATAGAAAAAAGCTAACTAATTTAATCTTAGCAGCTAATTTTAATTACAAATTTATTGTATGATAACCGACTTAAAACGTGACGATTATCCACTAATTTTATATTTCCGTTGGTAAACACCCTTACCTTTCGTTTCTTCTAATATAGCAGAAATAACTCCTTTTTCTTCCAAATAGGAGATCATCGCTGATAAGTCTAACTTGTAATTTTTTATCTCCGGCATGTTAATCAGCTCTGCATAAGCCCATGGCTCTTCTCTTTCCTTCATAATGTCCAGTAAATGCTCTACAGATAATTCAGCTCTGCTCTTAATGACAAAATCAAGGGCAATCACCATTAATTCGATCTTCTTCTTAAGGTCTTCCTTGCTTTCAATAAACTCCTCATATAACTTATAAACTTCTAAATCAATTTGTTTTACTTGATTCCAAACAGTCACTTCGGGATAGAAGCCTTTTTCGATTACAGCTAACCGGGCTAAATAATGAAGCGAATATAAAACCTTGCTGTTGGCATCTTTATATTCTTCAGAATCAAATAGCGCTTTTGCTTCATTAAAGTTTTTGACCAGTTTGCCAAATTCCATTGCCTTACGTAAACTTCGATTATCCTCCGGAAACTCTCTTAGTTTCTCTTTTAAATGGGTTATGTACTCATTCCGGTCAAAAACCACTTTTCCATTGATAATCCATTCCACAGCTCTGCGATACCCACTTGTATCAATCCAATTGATTAGCTTTTCCTCCATTATAACGTGCAATGCTGCAGTTTCGTTCTCACTTTCGTAATGTTTCACATACCAGGCTTGTTCTGCTTCCCTAACAATAATTAGTAAGACGATATCAAAATTATCTGTTTCAGGACTATTCGGTTTGGTTTTTTCAACTGTTAATATTCCTAATGTGTTCAGATCGCTCGCTCTTTCTTGATAGATAGGCCTTAGGAAATTCTCCATTCTATTTCCCCCACTCATTCTCATTCACTAAATAAAATTAACATATCAGTGTTCTTTCTCTCTGGCTACTTATTTGTCCCCAAAATTCGACAAAATAAGCTTTTCCTTATATATTTCGTTAAATATAAAGAAATTCCTTCTTTTATAAAGCATATTTTTTATCTTTCTTCCTAATTTTATAGCATTCATCCCACTTTAAAGGCATGCAAATGAAAAGATTTATATTTTTCTAACGAGCGGGAAAATATGCTATACTAAATTTATGTACAAGGGGGAACATTATGGCTGAGGAAAAGTTAGTCTACTCAAGTAAAATTAATAAAATACGCTCATTCGCATTGATTCTTGTATTCGCAGGAATACTACTTATGTATGTTGGAATCTTACTTAAGAATGTCGAATGGTTAATGTTAATCTTCTTTATCCTAGGGGTTCTTGCAGTAGTCTTTAGTTGTGTTGTTTATTTATGGATAGGAACTTTATCGTTAAAAACGGTGTCTGTTATCTGTCCAAACTGTGAAAAGCCAACCAAAATGCTGGGACGTGTGGATGCTTGCATGCATTGTAAACAGCCATTAACGATGGACAAGAACTTAGAAGGACTAGAATTCGATGAGAAGTACAACTCACGTCGGTATATGAAAGAACAAGAAGAGCATAAGTAACTAGAAACACAAAAAATCCAAATGCGCAGAATAGCCATTTGGATTTTTTCATATTAAGCAGTCCGAGATTAATGCTTTTTGGTTCCTACTTTTTGACAATCTGGACAAGTACCGTATACCTCTAATCGGTGATGACTAACATCAAAACCTGTTACTTGCTCCGCCAGTGCTTCTACTTCATTCAATGGAGGATAATGGAAATCCACGATTTTCCCGCAGTTATTGCAAATCGTATGATAATGATCCGATGTATTACAATCAAATCTGCTTGAGGAATCTCCATACGTTAGTTCACGAACAAGTCCAACTTCACGCAACACTTTTAAATTGTTATACACAGTAGCAACACTCATATTAGGGAATTTCCCTTCTAGTGCTTTATAAATTTCATCTGCTGTTGGATGTACCATTGAATTTAACAAATATTCCAGTACCGCATGACGTTGTGGGGTGATACGGACGCCTGACTCCTTCAAAGTCTCTATCGCTTGGTTTAAACGTTTTTCAGACACAGCCATCCACCTCACTTTCCATAAAAATATATCGTATCTAATAACATTATTTATTTATAATCTTTACAATTAGTTTACCCTGTAAACGGAAAGTAGTCAACATAAGTACATTAGCAATAGTATTAATGATGTAACTATTCTAATGATTTGTTATTTACACATCTACTTTTAATGTTCTTTCTTCTCCCCCTAATACCTTGTTAACATATCTTGCAGCAACAAAGAGGAAGTCGGATAAACGATTTAAGTACCTCTGGACAAAAGGATTCTCCAGATCTTCACCTAATGCTACCACATGACGCTCTGCTCTTCTCACAATCGTCCGAGCTGTGTGCAAAGCACTCGAAGCTTTATTTCCGGATGGCAGAATAAAATTCTTTAATGGCTCAAGGGCCTGATCCCACTCATCCATTTGTGTCTCCAACTCGTCTATATGCTCCTGCTTTAATTGCCAATTCACTTTCTTTCCTTTAGGGGTAGAAATCTCTGCCCCTACATGAAACATAATTGTTTGAACGTGATGCATGATATCTAAAAATGCTTCTTTCTCGTTCCATTTTTCTTCTTCCAGAAAACTTACGGCTAACCCAATGAATGAATTTGCCTCATCACAAGTTCCGTAGGCTTCCACTCTTAGATCATTCTTCGGAACACGGTCGCCATAAACTAAAGAAGTAAGCCCCTTATCACCTGAACGCGTATAAATTCTCGCCATAGAAATCCCCCTATTTATATTATTCTTCCCAATCGTAGTTACTAACCATTCTATTAGAAAACTTGGTATTCGCCAAGCGTTAGAGAAATTGTCTCGTATCATTTGAGCTTTCCAGTTTCACGAATGACCAAATGAGTGCAACCTCAGCTAACTTAGCCCTACTTCAACCGGCAAAAAATAAATTTGGAGATTATTTTAATATCTAATGCAAACGAGCAGTGCTGAATGTAATAGAGGTCATGTGGTGCTCTCTCAGAATATGTCAATTCATTACCAAAAAATACTCTAGTATAACCAATTAATCCAGGTCTCAATTGTAAGCTTTCCTTTTGTTTTTGATTGTAGGTATTTGCAATCTCCATATACTCTGGTTTTGGTCCGATCAGACTCATGTCTCCCTTAAGCACACTATAGAGTCGTGGAAGTTTATGAAGGTTATACTTTATTAACCAAAGTCCTGTAGAGGTTACCGTACAGTGATCATCATTTTGAAAATCAAAACGATTCGGAACACCTTCTCTCCAACTGTCCAGATAAGGTTGCTGTGGTAAAAACCGGATAACTCTTGAAGGATTTGTCATTACCCTGAAGCTATAACGAATGAAGGATTGATTATCTTTCCCGGCTAAAGCCTCGCGAGATAGAATTGGTCTTCCTTCTTTCTTTGCAATCCGATAAGATATGATGCATATAAGTGGAGACAGTATACATAAAAGAAGAAAACTGACAACGACATCCATCAATCTTTTCACTGTTAAATACAACCGAGATGGGGTTAGCGGTTCACGCACTTCTATTTTCTCCATGGCCAAACACCTCTTTTTGTTAATAGATGTAATAGACTTGTACTACATCCTATTCAAGAAAAAGAGAGCATATACCAAAAAAAGAGAAGGAAACTATCGCTAGTTCCTTCTCACCTTCTTATTTTAAATTCTCTCGTATGAATTGTAATGCTTCTTCTACATGTCCTTTAACGTTCACTTTACGGTATTCCTTCTGTAGAACACCTTCTTTATCTATGATAAAGGTAGAGCGCTCAATTCCATAATATTCTTTACCAAAATTCTTCTTTAATTTCCATACATCAAAGTCATCCGCTACCTTATGGTCCTCATCTGCTAATAATAAGAAAGGTAGGTCATGCTTATCGATAAACTTCTGATGCTGTTCGACTGGATCAGGACTAATCCCTATGATTACAGCGTCCAGCTCTCCAAAGCTTTCATGATTATCACGGAAGTCACATGCTTCAGTCGTACAGCCAGGTGTCATATCTTTTGGATAAAAATACAGCACGACATGCTTGCCTCTAAAATCTGATAAACGAACCTCTTCACCGTTTTGGTTTGGTAACGTAAAGTCTTCTACTACACTTCCAACTTCTACTGCCAATTCGTTCCCCTCCTATAATTCCTATAATCCTTATATCATCCACTATAGCATATCGATTAGAAGGTTTCATTTATCTCTACTTCTCTCTCTAGATTCAAATAGCTTCATTACAAATGCAGTAGGCAGAACATAACCTATAAGTGCTTGCAATAGGGCAATAAACCTGCCAATTCCCAGTGGGGTAATGTCCCCATATCCAATGGTTAATAAAGTGACCCCACTAAAATACAGAGAATGAATCATTGAACCAATTACACTAACCTGTCTTAGTTCTCCATTTTCTACAAGGACGATTCCTTGAAGTGAAAGAATAAAATAAACGAGGCCAAAACCAATAATGACAATTAAATAAATAAGAATCAAGGCAAGAAATAGCTCTCTAGAAAACTTGCTGTCTCTTAATTCAAATTTGACATATACCCTTTTCCCTCGAATAAACTCCGTAATACTAATTAAAAGGACAATGCAAATTACAATAAATACTAACCAAGGAATAAAAGTCATTTTATACTCTCCTAAGGCTTGTCTCCTTCTAATATATGCGGATTTTTATTTATTTTTCCCTTTTTCTAAATTATGCAGGGATGTTCGTACCTTTCGTGTTATCTAGTAATTTTTGGTATAGTAGATAAGGGTTGGTTTTACATGAGGAGGAATAAAAAAATGAATTTTTCAAAATCAGAAGAATTACATAAAGAGGCTTTAGAGCTTATTGTTGGCGGAGTGAATTCACCATCTCGTTCCTATAAAGCAGTTGGAGGCGGTGCACCAGTTTATATGGAAAAAGGAGAAGGCGCCTACTTTTGGGATGTAGATGGTAATAAGTATATTGATTACCTTGCAGCGTATGGCCCAATTATTACTGGATTTGGCCATCCACATATTGCAAAAGCGATTAACAAGGCTGCTACAAACGGTGTTTTATTCGGAACACCAACTCGTTTAGAAAATACATTTGCTAAAATGCTACAGGAAGCAATTCCTTCCTTAGAAAAAGTACGCTTCAATAACTCTGGTACGGAAGCTGTCATGACTACAATTCGTGTAGCTCGCGCTTATACTGGTCGGACCAAGATTATTAAATTTGCAGGCTGCTACCATGGGCACTTCGACGCTGTTCTTGTTGAAGCTGGGTCTGGCCCTTCCACACTAGGAACTCCTGATTCTGCTGGTGTACCAGTGACAACTGCAGAAGATGTCATAACAGTTCCTTTTAATGATATAGATGCATACAAAGAGGCACTGGATAAATGGGGCGACGATGTTGCTGCTGTATTGGTAGAGCCGGTCGTTGGAAACTTCGGAATCGTGGAACCAAAAGAAGGCTTCCTGCAAGCAATTAATGATTTAACTCACCAAGCTGGGGCAATCGTTATTTATGATGAGGTAATTACAGCATTCCGCTTTACATACGGAAGTGCACAGCAGTTATACGGCGTGGAGCCAGATATGACAGCTTTAGGCAAAATTATTGGTGGTGGTTTACCAATAGGTGCTTATGGCGGCCGAAAAGAAATCATGGAACAAGTGGCGCCACTCGGACCGGCATATCAAGCTGGTACGATGTCTGGAAATCCAGCATCCATGTCTGCTGGCATCGCTTGTCTAGAAGTGTTAAGCGCTGAGGGAGTATACGAAAAATTAGATGAGCTTGGTGCACGCTTAGAAAAAGGGATTCTTGAAAAGGCAAAAGAATTCAACATGCACATTACTGTCAATCGCCTGCGTGGAGCATTAACCGTTTATTTCGGAGTAGATAAAGTAACAAATTACGAAGAAGCGCAAGCAAGTGATAGTGAAGCGTACGCTACATTTTTTAAACTTATGCTGAATGAAGGGATTAACCTTGCACCTTCTAAATATGAAGCTTGGTTTTTAACAACAGAACATACAGAATCAGATATTGATGAAACCATTGAAGCAGTTGGTCGGGCTTTTGAGAAAATGTCTAAGTAAAAGTAGAAAACTCCTCCACATACAATGTGAAGGAGTTTTTATATTACACAGGGAAATTAAAAAATATGATCCGAGGACTTTTATTAATAAAAGAAAGTCCACGTCCAGCTCCAGTGCCCAGCAACTAGCAGATCTTTTGGTGGGACGAGCATTGCGCAGTCCCAAACTTCACACTCCTCCACTACGATAACGTTCAACATAGTTGAACTTCATTAATCAAGTTAAAGGAAGTGCCGACTAAAAACGGCTTTTGCCAACGTCGGCATACCCCTAAAGGGGCATATTTCCTTTATTTCATTGCGGAGTGCTCCAGTTTGTACGTTGCTAAACGGGCACTTGCGCTTTTGTTCTTATTCATTATCCAAATTCTGTACTTGATACAAATCATAATAGCTTCCTTGTTTTTTCATTAGCTCATCATGAGAACCAATTTCAACAATTTCCCCATCTTCAATCACTACAATACGGTCAGCATGGGTAATGGTTGCAAGTCGATGCGCAACAATAAAGGTGGTTCTATCCGAGGCTAACTTTTCCATTGTTTCCTGAATGAGATGCTCACTCTCAAGGTCTAGCGCGGATGTTGCTTCATCAAAGATCAGTATTGGTGGGTTCTTTAGGAATACCCGGGCAATAGCAATTCTTTGCTTCTGCCCACCAGAAAGCTTAACCCCTCTTTCCCCCACTAAAGTATCATATCCATTTGGAAGTTTCTCAATAAAATCATGAGCGTTTGCTGCTTTTGCTGCTTCTACGACCTCTTCATCTGTTGCATCTGGATTTCCCATTCTGATATTCATTGCAATGGATTCACTGAATAGGATGTTATCCTGAAGCACCATCCCAATATTGTCTCTTAAAGATCTGGCTTTTACATCTCGTACGTCATGGCCATCTACTTTAATCGTTCCATTGGTTACATCATAGAAACGAGGAATTAAACTGATAATGGTTGATTTACCACCACCACTCATACCAACAAAGGCGATTGTCTCACCCTTCTTGACATGCAGCGTGATATCATTTAGTACAAGATTCTCTTTATTGTCATAGCGGAAGGAGACACGCTCTATGTCGACCTCTCCTTCGACTCTGCCTAATTCCTTTGCCCCGTCTTTATCTACTATGTCATATTTTTCATTCATAAATTCCATAACACGATCAATCGAAGCAATTGCTTGAACAAGTGTAGTCGACGAGTTAATTAATCTCCTTAATGGACTGTAAACTTGATTCATAAAGCCAACAAACGCCACCAATGTACCTAAACTCATCGCTCCTATTATTACTTGATAACCACCAAAAGCTACTACTAACAGTGGAGCCAAATCTGTAATTGTATTGGTCACTGCAAAGGTTTTTGCATTCCAGTCAACATGCTTCATTGCTTTATTGATAAAATTATGGTTTCTTTTATTAAATTCTCCTTGCTCATAATCTTCTAATGCAAAGCTTCTTGTTACCGGAATTCCTTGTACACGTTCGTGAAGATGTCCTTGCACCTCTGCTAAAGCTTGCGATCGTTCTCTAGTCAATTTGCGTAGTCTGGAATAAAAATATTTAACCGCAAAACCAAACAGGGGAAATAATATAATGGATACGATTGTCATTTTCACATCCAGGAAAAACATGATAATAATTGCTATTAGAATCGTAATGATATCTAACCACACGTTCATTAGACCAGTTATGACAAAATTCTTCGTTTGTTCGACATCATGTATTACCCGGGAAATAATCTCCCCGGTTTTTGTCTGGGAATAATATTTCAAACTTAGCTTTTGAAGATGATCAAATAGTTTCTCTCGGATATCATAAAGAACTTTATTACCGACCCATTGCGCAAGATATTGCCGTATATATTCAATAGGCGGTCTTAAAACAAGAAACACAACAAAAGCAATTCCCATAATCCAGAAAAGTTCATTCAGCTTATCCGAACTCGACATTGTTTCTGAAGCAATTATATTATCAATGACATACTTTAAAATAAGCGGCATTAATAAGGGGATTCCAAATTTAATAATCCCTACAATAATTGTCCAAAAAATCCGCCATTTATATGGTTTAACGAACTCCATGTACTGTTTTACACTGCTCATTTATATCTTCCTTTATTCGTAATTGCAAAGGAGACCGTCACAAAGCCAAATAAACATTATCTACCTTTGACTTGTTTGAACAGCCTCCTATTTTTCTTAGTTAACGATACGTTAAATAACGTTCATACCAATTATCGACAAAGTCTGGAGCAAAAGGCCCCTTACGTTGGCGAACCCATCGAATTAAATAGTCTATATTATTATGTAGAATTCTGTCTAAAACGACAGGATAATTCATTGCCTTCTTGTGGACAAGATATTCATCCTTATCTAAGATATCATATGTCATATCTGGGTATACCTTTAAGTCCAGATCATAATCGATATATTTAAGCGCCTCATCATCATAAACAAAAGGCGAACTAATATTACAATAATAGTAAATACCATCCGTCCTGAGCATCCCGATAATATTGAACCAATACGTTGCATGGAAGTAACATATTGCTGGCTCTCTCGTAATCCAGGTCCTTCCATCACTTTCCGTAACCGGTGTTTTATCATTCGCACCAATAATAATCGTTTCCGTACCCTTTAAAACGAGGCTGTTTTCCCAAACACGATGTAGTTGCCCATTATGCTTATAGCTATGTATTTGTATTTTAGATCCTGCTCTTGGAGCAACCATTCTATCTACCTCTCTTATTATTCCGAGTCACCTTTCACTTATTATATAGATAATAATGGAAAAATTAAAGTGAAACTGCTTGCAAAAGGTTTCCGGGGGAGAAAGAAAGGATGAGTAAAGATAGAGAAATGATTACAAACCCTTATTTATATTCACTTAAACATATAAAAGGGTTTCCTGATTAGGAAACCCTTAAAAGTAAATTCGGAATAATAATTTACTTTTTATTAGCTTCAGATTGTTGGTTCTGTCTTCTCACTTCTTGAACATTTGTTTCAGAAGCAAACTCAGTTCCAAACTGACTAGTTCCTTGTGCAGATTGTTGATTTTGTCTTCTTACTTCTTGAGCATTTGTCTCAGAAGCAAACTCTGTACCAAATTGACTAGTTCCTTGCTGAGACTGCTGGTTTTGTCTTCTTACTTCTTGAACATTTGTCTCAGAAGCAAATTCAGTACCAAATTGTCCAGAACCTTGAGCAGCTTGTTGGTTTTGCTGTCTCACCTGCTGAACGTTAGTACCTGAAGTAGTGTTTTTTGGATTAGCCATCAATATCACCTCCGCACGTATTAATCTATCCAGTATTAAAATTGTTATCCGAGAAATTCAGAAAGATTAATATGTCAGTTATGGTAAAAGTTGTTAGGTTATAGATGGCGGAAATCACACAAATTATAGTTGAAAAGATTCCCTCTACAGGAGGAAAATAAATGAATCCAAGAGACTTCAGTGAGTTGTCCATGATGAGCAAAACCCAGTGGAAAGAAGATGAATTACAATATTATCAGCAAGCTTTATCCCAAGTTCTCCCATATATTAACGCAGAAGGATTATCTATTTTACATGAAATTAATGAGGAATTGCATCAGCGAAACGAGTAAATGTCGATTCTCAACCTTAGAGAATCGACATTACATTTTCACCAGGCTTCCGGAAAGGTTTCCTTAGAAGGTGAAAAGCACCTTAGGAGTGACTGTCTCTTCTTCTCAGGCTTCGAAAATATCATCTTTTAAATTGGATACATCACCCTTGAATTCCTAATCTTCACCTTCGAGATCCAATTTATCGCCATCGAATTCCATTTCTTCACCTTCGAGATCCAATTTATCGCCATCGAATTCCATTTCTTCGCCTTTGAGACCCAATTCATCGCCCTTGAATTCCATTTCTTCGCCTTTGAGACCCAATTCATCGCCCTTGAATTCCATTTCTTCGCCTTTGAGACCCAATTCATCGCCCTTGAATTCCATTTCTTCGCCTTTGAGACCCAATTCATCACCCTTGAATTCCATTTCTTCGCCTTTGAGACCCAATTCATCGCCCTCGAATACAAACTAATCAATATACTTCATCATCTTCTGGTGAGAGACAGGGAATGGATAATCCTTTAATTCATATTTTTTTACAAACCGTGCTGATTCCTTTGTAACTGTACCCATCTTCGCTTCGGCAGCACGAATTTCTAAGTCCCATTTAATATGAGAGAAAACGTGGGTTAACTTCCCTTTAGACACCATTAACTCCAGATGAACTCCATAGTTCTGGAATACAAAATCAGTAATCTGGTTAACTTTAGCGATTGGAATCATTGGGAATTGCCACAGATCTGCTAGTAATCCATTACTAGGTCTCTTTTCGATTAGGTATTCTTCTTTGTCATTCTTAATAAGCAGTACAACATATTCCATTAGCTTTTGCTTCTTCGCTTTCTTTTTTACTGGCAACTGTTCTTGAATTCCCTCTTCGTATGCTTTACAATGCTCAGCTATTGGGCAAAGCATACATCCTGGGGATTTTGGTGTACAAATCGTTGCACCAAGATCCATAATTGCCTGATTGAAGGAAGAAGGGTCCTCTTTTGAGATAACTTCTCGTACATATTCTTCCATTAGCTTCCGTGTCTTGGCTTGAGCTATATCATCTTCTATTTTAAGCACTCGGGAAAAAACGCGCATGACGTTCCCATCTACGGCAGGCTCAGGCTGGTTATACGCAATAGATAGTATAGCTCCCTTTGTATAAGGTCCAACACCTTTTAATTCTCCTAACTCTTCCGGTGTATCAGGAACTTTACCATCGTATGTTGCAACTACTTCTCTTACTGCGGATTGAAGGTTTCTGGCACGTGAATAATACCCTAATCCCTCCCAAGCTTTTAATACATCTTGTTCATCTGCTTCTGCAAGGTCATAAACAGTAGGGAATTTTTCCATAAATCGGTAGTAATACGGGATAACTGTATCTACCTTCGTTTGCTGAAGCATAATCTCTGAAACCCACACTCTATAAGGGTCCTGGCTCTTTCTCCATGGCAAATCCCGTTTATTCGCATAATACCATTGCAGTAAATCTTCTTGGAATTGTAAAATGTTAAATGATTTTAATACTTGCTTTACCAAAGTTGCACTTCCTTTATGTTACAATAAAAATAAATTAATTTTTCTAGGGAAAGATAACATTACATCCTATACTTATACAGTTAGGAAGGAGTCGAATATGGATACTGGAACGCATATTGTAATGGGGGTCGCGCTAGGCGGTTTAGCAACAATTGACCCTGTCGTACAAAATGATCCAACACTTTTTCATGCCGTGTTAGTTGGAACGGTTGTTGGCTCACATGCACCCGACTTTGATACTGTCTTTAAACTGAAAAATAATGCTACTTACATTAGGCATCACAGAGGTGCATCCCATTCCATACCAGCTGTTATTCTTTGGGGTCTCCTCGTTTCCGGGATTATTTTTCTATTTGTTCCGGAAGTAAATTACTTGCACCTATGGCTTTGGACATTCTTAGCCGTGTGTATACACGTATTTGTAGACCTATTTAATGCATACGGGACCCAAGCATTTCGCCCGTTTACCAATAAATGGATTGCCCTAGGTGTCATTAATACTTTTGACCCATATATTTTCATGCTGAATGTAGGAGCTATTCTGGCATGGATGTTAGGTGCAGACCCTGTCTATTCATGGTTTGTGATTTATTCTGTAATTGTACTATATTACATTAAAAGATTTATGGATAAAAGAGAAATTGTGAAAAAGATTAAGGAAAATATTCCCAGCACTGTGGCAATTGCTACTTCCCCCACCCTTAAACACAACAATTGGCGGGTTGCAATTACGACAGAGGATAAGTTCTTTGTAGGAATAGTGGAGAATGGACATATCGAAATCGTGGATGAGTTTAGGAAAGTGCCATTACCAGATATGGATGTTATGAATAAAGCTTTAACAGATAAAAATATCCAGTCCTTTTTAAACTTTTCTCCTGTTTACCGTTGGGAGATAAGTGAATATGAGCATTTTACCGAAGTTCGCTTTACCGATTTACGTTATCGTTCCAAAGAATATTATCCCTTTGTTGCTGTGGTGAAACTGAATCCTGACCTGGAGATTATTAGTTCCTACACAGGCTGGATTTTCTCTGAACATAAGCTGCAGCGTAAATTAGTTGTTGAGGATATCCTATAAAAATGTAACATAGTAGAGGTGCGAATTTAACCGAAGTTCGCACCTCTACTGTTACCAAATACTATTTTACCTTTTTTCCTAATAAAGAAATCGGTAATGCTTCTTCTTTTTCATACATTTCATTTAAGATATTAATTCTATGTCCCCAAGCAAACACACCATTAATATAATTTATTTTAAACGTAAACCCCGGCTCCATTTTTAATTGATAGATTTCATCTGCTGAAAAATCTTCCGGATTCATGGTATAAGCCATTGCAACTTGCATTTTTCTTTCGTTAATTTGAACCTCTGATATATTTCCTAATTGCTCCGCTTTTTGGGCCTTTTCCTTCAATCTCCCTATTTCTCTATATAATTCTTCAACTGAATAATCACTATATCTATAGTTCATCTAATCTCCCCCTATGTCCTATTTTACATGTAAACAGAAATGAATTACAGCAGACTATAAGCCGGTATTCACATACTCCTCCAAATACCGGTTTATTAGATCCATAGAAAATCCTTTTCTATATAAGCCTTCTTTTATTTTGTTTTGCAGCATATAGCCCTCATGCTTAGCCTGATATCTTCTGTTTAACTTGTCCCCTTGGTAAACCACAGCTTCCCATTCTGCTGTTTCATCCTTCTTGTCATCTACTTCTGCCAAAGCGTCTTGGATAACCGGTTGGGTAAATCCTTTTTGCATCAATGTAACCTGAAGCTTTTGGAGTTGATTTTTAAAAGCTTCTTTTTTACTAGGCTTCAGCTTTTTTTCAACCCATTTATGCACCTTTTCTATCTGTATTTCATATGGATATAGGGTGATTGCATTTGCTGCAATAGATTCGGAAACGCCCTTTTCCATTAGTTCCTTCTTAATTAATTGCGGGCCTTTAATAGATGTATTGATTCTGGTTTGAACAAACATCTCAGAAAACAGCCTATCATCTAGTAATTTTCTATTTAGCAAACGCTCCATAATTACGGAAATATGATTAGGCTCTATTTCCTTCTTCATTAAGTAATCCTTCATTTCCTTAACGGTTCGCATTCGGTAACTTAGATAATTAATAGCTAATAAATAGGATTTCTGCAGGTTGTCTTGTTCAAGCAGTTCTTCAATGGTCTCCTTATCAAGTTCAAGCCCTTTACGCAATTGGAACTCTATCAGAATAGCTTCATCTACACTAAAAGCATAATCTTCTTTCTGGCCATCTGTTAAATAAATATTATATCGATCTTTTCGTTTTTGTTGTGTGGTAATTCGGGATATTTTCTTCATTGTCTTCACCCCTATTTCTATTATCCTAACATAAAAGCCCAAGTCTTCGCACTAACTAATAGAAAGCGTTATCGGTTAAACTATAATTATAATTGGAGAAAATAAGGAGGAAGCTAATGAATTTCTTACTAACTGGCGGTACAGGATTTGTAGGTAAGAAAGTGACGGAAGCTTTGCATGACAATGGACATCATACCTTCATCATAACGAGAACTCCAGACAAATACGAAAACACAGAGAAAACAACCTATATTGATTTCAACTTTCCAATGGAAGAGCTCCCATTAATTTATGGTGTCATCAATCTAGCTGGTGAATCGCTCTTTGGGTACTGGACTGAGAAAAAGAAAGAAGCCATCCTGAGTAGTAGAATATCTATAACTAACAAAGTAATCGATACAATTAAAAGATTAAAGGAAAAACCGAAAGTATTCATTAATGGGTCTGCTGTGGGGTTCTATGGAAATTCCAATGAACTTATTTTCACAGAAGCTACAAAAGAAGCTGGAAGCGATTTTCTAGCAGATGTTGTCGTGAAATGGGAAGCAGCAGCAAAACAAGCTGAAGAATTAGGAATTCGCACAGTCTATTCTAGATTTGGGATTATATTAGGACATGGGGGCTCACTGCCTTTAATGAGCCTGCCTATTAAACTATTTGCCGGTGGCAAGATAGGTTCTGGGGAGCAGTGGTTATCATGGATTCATATAGACGATGTGGTTCGTTTAATGTATTTCTGTCTATTCCATGAGGATATTAGCGGTGCCGTTAATTTCACGGCCCCGAAACCAAAACGGAATAAAGAGTTTATGAAAACATTGGCAGCTGCATTAAAGCGTCCCTATTGGCTTACGACACCTTCCTTTGTCATTCAGACTGTTACAGGTGAAACGGGACAATTAATTACAAAGGGCCAATATGTAATCCCGCAAAAAGCACTGGATCACCAATTCCAATTTTCTTATCCAGAGCTCAAGATAGCGCTAGAACAAATATTTAATAGAGATTAATTTATTGTTAAAAATTCCATAGAAATTTAACAAAAAAAAGATTTGCATTTTGAATAAATCATTGTAAAATGTAAGTATCAAATGATAAGTGAGATGAACGTTATATAGATTATACGCATACATCATAACTACATAGGGAAGGCAAATGGTGCGCCACCAGTTAATACTGGTTCTAGTGGGTTCGATTCCCACCCCGAATTTTTGTTGAAATTTTAAATAAAAATTCGTGGGTGGGACATTCACTAGTATCCTTATGGAGTCTAGTCTTGTACCCGCCTGGATTAAGGAGGGTATTTTTTATGCTAAAAATTCGCGAGCTACACGAGGTACCAGTATTATTTGAACTGATGTCACACCCAGATGTATTCCCTTATGTCAGACACAAAGCTTATACAACAGATGAATTCTATTTCTTAACAAAGAAAACTATCGAGGAAGAAGAGGAAAGAAAATTAATTTCCCGCACCATCCTTGATGAGTATCAGCATCCAATAGGTACAATAAATTTATTTGATATAGAGGATAACTACGGATTTCTAGCAACTTGGATTGGCCAGCCTTTCTTTGGCAAAGGCTACAACAAAACTGCTAAAGAACAATTTTTTGATGAATTATTTTATTCTCATGACATTGAAGGTATATTTATGAAGGTAAGAAAGACAAATACCCGTTCACTTAAGGCGGTATTCAAATTGCCTTACGCTGCTTTTGCAAATGAAACCTATCCAGAAGTATATCAAAGGATCAATGCAAAAGAAGATGTTTATGATTTGTTTGTGATTACCAAAGAGCAGTATGCTGCATATCAGCAATTTACTGGAAATGCAGATGAAGCAACTGGTGAAGAAGTTTCTTAAAAACTGATTATTCTTAATCCCTCTACTCATGAATATTTCTGCTTACAGAGGGTAAGCTAAGATATAAAAAAGTGAGGGATGACCATGGCTAAATATAGTCCTAACCAACGAAATAAGGTGCTCAATAAAACGCAAGAAGTTCTCTATCAAAAAGAATTTAAACAAGCAGATCGTATCTATCAACAATTATCACAAAGAGGAAGAGGACAATAACTAGCCAACACAGCTAAAAAAAACGGTTCCGTTTATCTATTTTTGATGAACAGGAACCGTTTTTTTAATATATTTTATTATTTGGCGTAGTTGCTATATTCCCTCATTCCCTTTTCCCTTACAGGCAATCTGAACAGTCCTCTCACTATAATCTTCTAAAGACCATGTAAAATCCTCTGTTTCGCACCCCATATTCTTCTCAAACAGAACAAACTCCCGATGGGATTGAAAATTAGTAACATCCCCGAGCCATGATGTAAATGTAGCCGAAGCCTTTTTTAAAAGCTAACCTCGCTAAACTTAGTTTTAATGTTTTATATAATAGAATACGGGAATACAAAAAGCACAAAACGATAGGAGGTATTTGATATGGTAAAACAAGTTATTGGTTCTTACAACTCAGAAGAAGAGGCTATTCTAGCAGTGAATAGACTTGAAAGAGATGGTTTTGAAGCACAAGATCTTACTATCGTTACAAATAGAAGAGGAAATACAGAAGCATTAGAAAGACAAACAAATATAAATGTAGAAAACGGTACAGCATCATCAAAAGAAGATGAATCATTCTGGGAAAGTATTAAACGACTTTTCACCGATGAAGAGGATACTAATTCCGTTAACCCAACTGATCAACTGATTAATTTAGGTTTAACAGAAGAAGATGCTGCAGTATACAGAGAAGATCTTGCAGCTGGAGGAATTTTGCTGCTATCAGATAGAAATCCTGCATTAGAGACTCCGTTCGATGAAGTAGCAGCTACTCTGACAGATACAGAACCTGATGTAGTTGACAGAGAAAAAATAAAAAGACGTGAAGAAGAGCTTCTAATTAATAAAAACAAAGTTCAAACAGGCGAAGTACAAGTTGATAAAAATGTAGTTGAAGAAAAGCAAAATATTGAAATTCCTCTAGAGAAAGATGAGGTTCATGTTAAGCGCAGACCTGTCTTAGACTACGACGACTCTACCGAACCTATTGAAGATAATGAATCTATCCGTATTCCTATTGTGGAAGAAGAAGTGGAAGTAAGGAAAAAACCAGTCGTCAAAGAAGAGATCGTTATTGATAAATCTAAAACCTATGATACCAAACATGTAGCTGATACTGTTAAAAAAGAAGAAGTAGATATTAAAAGTGAAGATATGCTAGAAAGGGACAAGCAGAATCGAGGTTCATTAAATAATGATTCAGATAAGTTGTTTTAAAATACAAGTTGAACAATAAACAGAAACAATCATCTCTAAAAGCAAATGATTAGCTACTCCAAAAGATCCGAACTAATTCAAACTAAAAATTTGAATAATAGTTCGGATTTTTCTTTTATTTCATTCCATGATTTTAGCAGTAATTGTTTTAGCAAGGAAGTATGACATCGAAGGCAGAAAATCTATTATATTGCCAGTGAATGAGGCTTTTTCAAATATCTCTCCACTTTATCCACTAATGTTATCCACAAACATTTAATAATTGTGGATATTTTTTCAGGATCCTTATCTTACCTCGCTTTATTTATCCACAAGGGAACGATAATGTTTTTGTCAACAAATTGTGCATAATGTGGATAAACCAGTGGATAACTGATTAATTCTAGTTTTATCGCTGTGGGTAAATACCTTCAAAAAGAAGACACTTTCCTATCATACTTAGATATCGGATACAATGCAAATGTTTTTTTTATCATGGATAAAGTATTGACCCTTTGTTCTAACTGTTATATACTTAATATAACAGTTAGAACAAATGAAAAAAGGATGTGAGGATAAAATATATGATTGTTCAATTAGATTTAGAAACCGATGAGCCGATTTATGTTCAACTAAAGCATCAAATTATTGAAGGTATTGCAAAGAAACAGCTCAGGCCTGGAGACCCGCTTCCTTCTGTTCGTTCCATGGCATCCGATATTGGAATCAATCTCCATACCGTTAATAAGGCCTACCAGCAATTAAAGCAAGAAGGCTATATTCTTATCCATAGACAGAAAGGGGTTGTCATTCAGCCAGATGGGGTACCAGAGGCAGATGAAGCCTATAAGGATGATTTGTTTAAGAAGCTTAGGCCTTTCATAGCTGATGCTGTTTGCAGGCAGATCGATGAAGATGAATTTATAAAATGTTGCAGCAATATCTTTGCAGAATTTAATCAAGAAGAAGGTGAACTTTGATGAATATTCTCCTGTTTTTAGTTGTCGTATTCCTTCCTATTTTTATCATGACCATCTTTATTCCGTATTGGACTAGAAAAACGGAAAGTTTCGGCATTACCATTCCTGAGGAAATTTACTTCGATGACAAGCTTAGAAAGATGAGAAAGCAATATGCCTTTACCATGAGTTTTTTCAGTATCCTTATCACCATTGTTTTTATTTTTATCGGCATTAGCTTCACCAATGATGAGCAAACATTAAGCATCCTTTTTGCAATTGCTACAGCAGCATATCTCGGGATTAGCTTCGCCGTTTATCTTAAATTCCATCAAAACATGAAGGCATTAAAAGCAAAAGAAAACTGGAATATGAGCAAATCTCAGCAGGTATTTGTAGATGTTCGTTTCAGAAATCAAAAGCTGATTTACTCTAACATATGGTTCATACTCCCAATATTCATTGCTGCTTTTCTTATTTTTATTACTTTTCAAGCTTACCAAGATATCCCTGAACAAATTCCAATGCAATACAACTTTGAGGGGGAAGTTACGAACTGGGCAGAGAAGTCGCATCGTTCTGTCATTCTCCATCCAGTAATGATGGTCTATCTATCTCTCATATTCGTACTAGTTAATATCAGCATTGCAAAGGCTAAACAGCAAATAAATCCGAATAACCCAAAAGAATCGATACAGAAAAATATTATCTTTAGAAGAAGATCCTCAGGCTTTTTGCTGATTACCTGTTTCGGATTGACTTTAACATTTACATTGATACAGCTTTCTTTGATTTATCCTATTAGCTCCAGCTTAATCACAAGACTTCCACTTATCATTGTAGTAATTATTATTGGAGGAGCCATTATTCTATCCGTTACTACAGGGCAAGGCGGCAGCAGATTAAAGAATCATTCACATGAAAGTACAAATATAACCGCTCGTGATGATGATAAATACTGGAAACTAGGGCAATTTTATTTTAATAAAAACGATCCAGCACTTTTCTTAGAAAAACGCTTCGGTATAGGCTGGACCGTGAATCTTGCCAGACCCTTGGCATGGATCATTTTATTAGCTGTTATCGGTTTGGCATTTGGTATCCCATTTTTACTAACCTAGGAGGAATGCTACATGGATATTAACTGGGCAATGATTGCACCGCTCTTTGTTATACAAGGCTTACTGCTTATTTTTGCCTTACTGGATTGGGCAAAGGCAGAGGATTATCGCGGGTCAAAATGGATGTGGCTTTTTATCATTATTTTCATTAGTATGGTTGGACCTGTTCTTTACTTTTTATTTGGAAGGAAGCGGTAAGGATGACTCTTTTATCTGTAACTGATCTTACAAAGGAATATCAAAGCAAGAAAGCTGTCAAAGCTATTAGCTTTTCCTTCGAAGAAAATCGCTGTATCGCTCTACTCGGTCCCAATGGTGCTGGAAAAACAACGGTACTGCGAACACTCGCGGGATTATTAAAGCCAACTTCAGGCACTATTTCCTTTAAAGGCTATAAACCGAATGAGGATATTCGGTCCTTGATTGGCTATTTACCGCAGTACCCTGTCTTTCATGATTGGATGACTGGTTTAGAATTTCTCATTTATAGTGGTCAACTTGCAAACATGACGAAACATGAGGCATACGAACGAGCTGATGAATTATTAGAGCGTGTCGGGATTGCTGATGCAAAGAAATTGAACATCGGCAAGTACTCTGGAGGAATGAAGCAGCGGCTAGGCATTGCCCAGGCGATTATTCACCGACCTAAACTGCTCATGCTCGATGAGCCCGTTTCTTCGCTTGATCCAATTGGAAGGCGTGAAGTGCTAACCTTAATGGAAGAATTGAAGAAGGAAATGACGATTCTATTTTCCACCCATATTCTCGGTGATGCGGAGGAAGTTAGTGACGAACTGCTTCTGCTTCGTAATGGGGAAATTATTGAATCTGGCAGAATGGCAGATTTGCGCGAGAAATATCAAACTGCGGGGATTACACTCACTTTCCATTCTGACCTGGAGAAGTATAAAGAAGAACTTCATGCTTTACCAAGTGTTCGAAGCGCTTATATCGAAAGGGAAAAAATCATCGTTTCTGCTGATAACCTGGAAAAAGCAAGACTAGAAATCTTACAGATGGCAATTAAGAATCACTGGCCTCTAACAAGCTTTGCGATTAACCGTGCCTCATTGGAGGAAATGTTTATGAAGGTGGTGGCTGAGTAATGCAATGGATGACACTATTAAAAAAAGAATTGATTGAAAATTGGAGAAACCGAAAGTTTATCTGGGTTCCGCTTGTTTTTATTCTACTCGCTATTATGGAGCCTTTATCTACTTATTATATGCCAGAAATATTGGATGCAGTTGGCGGACTTCCAGAGGGGACGGTACTTGATATGCCAGAGCTTCCACCCGGTGATGTACTCATGTTGAGTTTAGCTCAGTTTAGCAGCCTAGGTGTCCTGCTTATTGTTCTTCTGTCTATGGGAACCATTGCAGGCGAAAGAAAAAGCGGGGTTGCTGAACTTATTCTAGTAAAGCCAGTTTCCTATACTAACTATATTACAGCAAAATGGCTTGCCCTTTTTATCCTTGTGTTTATTGCATTTCTCCTTGGTCTAGCTGGTGGCTTCTATTACACTACGATTCTATTTGGTGAGCTGCCAATGTCTGCATTCTTTTATACTTTGCTTTTTTATAGTCTATGGTTAGCTTTTGTTGTAACGATCTCTATCTTTTACAATACAATTTTTAATTCACCAGGACTCGTTGCATTTGCGTCGATTGCAACAATTATCTTAATGAGTGTCATTACACAAGTGTTTGGCCATGTTCTAGATTGGAGCCCAAACCAGATATCTGCTTATCTATCGCAAATGATGGTAGAAGAAACGGTTTCGAAAGACTTAATTGCAACAGGATTAACAACGGCTGGGATGACCATTATTTTACTTGTGTTGTCTGTCATTATGTTTAAACGTAAAGAGCTTGCAAACTAGCTAAAAGAGGCTGGGGAATGGATGCTAATGGTAGTAGAAGGTGTTTTCCGGAAATATACTTCGCTTTCCGCGGGCAACGTCTCAGCCTCCTCGGAAGAAGAGCACTTCCTGCGGGGTCTTCGCTTGTTGCTTTTCCCGCAGGAGTCTACGTATATTTCCTCCACTAACTTGGTGCTTCGTTCGTTTTTTGGATTAAAACATTAGTTATGTCCCAGTCGCTTCTTTTTATTTTAATTTTACTGTAGTTATTCTTCTAATAAATAAGAATGTCCCTATATAGAGAATAGCACTAACGACAATCATTTGATAAAAGAATGTCATATCAATACCTGATAAGGTATCTACTATCCAATCGATCAACCAGCCTTGTGCAGTGCCTAGTAATAGAACGATGGCAATTACTCCAATAAAACTACCTGCTCCCAATAATCCGAATCGATTGAATGATAATCCAATAATCAATGATATCGTCATGAGAAGAAACATGATGGCAGTATCTAGCACAATGCGATTGATAAAAGTGTCCTCCAATAAGGCTGCAAAATGTAAGAAGTTAAAAGTGGTATGATTCACTGCTTCCATATATAT
Organism: Oceanobacillus piezotolerans; assembly: GCF_003665065.1. GTDB lineage: Bacteria > Bacillota > Bacilli > Bacillales > Amphibacillaceae > Oceanobacillus > Oceanobacillus piezotolerans. The sequence goes on from NZ_RCHR01000012.1 coordinate 21,830, forward strand.
GATGGTAATCTGTTGAACCATGCTAGAAAAAACTGCTTTCGTTAATGACAAAAGGAAAAAGAAGATTCCTAGGCTTATAAAGATGTTTTTTCTCGTCGCTCCAATCTTTAGTGAATATAGAATCTTTTCCTTTACAGACAAAAATCCAAATATACCTGCATAAAAATATGTAGCAAACGGAAAACCAAAATAAACCGAACCAACTTCTTCACTTAGTAAAAGATCCGAAAGGAAAACAGAAACAACTAATATACTTAATAAGATCGACCAAAAGATCATTAAATTATGACGTTGGTCAGCCCAATAATAATAAAGCAATCCTTTTATTTGTCTACCCATACCCTTACGCCCCCTCCTTTTCTGTTAGATAAATCATTAATTCCTGAATTGGTACACCTTCTACATCTAAACCATGCATTTTCGCTTCTTCTGGTTTACCGTAAACATAGGCCGTCATCATTCCTGCAAGCTGCTTTGTTTTAATCACTTCTTTATCTGCAATAAATGCTTGCACTTTTTCCAATGAGCCAGAAACCGCCATGGCGTGATCTCTTAAGATATCTGATTGTTCGTGGAGAACCACCTTACCTTCTTGCAGAATCAAGACCTCTTCGAATAACAAGCTAACTTCGTCAATTAAATGTGTAGAGAAAATAATCGTCCGTTTTTCTGACTGGTATTCCTCTAATAAAATCTCATAGAACTTTTTCCGTGATGGTGCATCCAGACCAATATAAGGTTCATCAAAAATCGTAATTGGTGCTTTGCTTGCCAATCCAACGGTAATTCCAAGTGCTGACTCCATCCCTTTTGAAAGTGTCTTCACTTTTGATTTTGGATTGAGTTTATACTCTTTAATTAGTTCGTCAGCCAATTCCTGATCCCATTTTGGATAAAAGTACGAAAAGATTTTTAGTACATTTTTTATTGATAAATCCTTCTTGAAGTTTTGTCCTTCTTTAATTAAGCAGATGGATTCCGTTAAGCGCCGATTATCAAAGGGATTTTCACCATCAATTAGAATACTTCCCCCACTTGCTAAAATTTGACCTGAGAGTATATCCATAAAAGTCGTTTTCCCCGCGCCATTCCTGCCGAGCAATCCGTATATATTGGGTCCATCGAGTGTAAAAGAAACGTTGTCTAACGCCAGATTATCGTTGTATCTTTTCGTTAGGTTCTTTACTTCAATCTTCAATTGGAACATCCTCTCTTTTTACCATTTCTAAAAGCTCTTCCTTACCAATATGCAGTTTATTTGCTTCGCTTTTTAATGGCAGCACATAGGTTTGGTAAAACGACTTTTTCCGCTTTTCTACCAATATCTCTCTTGCATCCTCTGTTACAAACATGCCAACACCCCTTCGTTTAAATAGAATTTCCTCCTCTACAAGCTCATTAATCCCTTTTGCAGCTGTAGCTGGATTGATTTTATAGAAAGCAGCAAATTCATTCGTTGATGGAACACGCTCTTCTGCTTTTATCTCACCATTGATAATCGAATCCTCGAGTTGTTCTTTGATTTGAAGGAAGATTGGCTTGCTTTCATCTAATGATTTTTTCATGAATAGGTTCCTTCCTTGATTGGTTAATTACTTATGTAACTAACCATATAACTTATTAGATTGATTGTCAATATTTTAAATAAAAAAAGTGCACAGGAATTTCATCCTGTGCACTTTAGATAGGAAAGACAGCTTTATTCTTCTCTATTATTTTTATTTTGTGTTTTTGGCAGTCGTCCAGCCTTCTTAATCGATTCACGGAGTAAAAATTCAATATGACTATTTACGCTCCTGAACTCATCATTTGCCCACGCAATGGAAAATTCTTCTTTTTCGCCACAGGAACCCCTGCTGCCTCTATGCTCTCTTCTCAATTAGATTATCAGTAGGCTGTCTCTTCGGTAAAACAATTAAATGCTCTCCATCTGTATTGATAACAATATCACCATAGGATGCAGTAGAGTAGATTAGTGCATCTATCCGATCTAAATTCTCTATAACCCTTTCCACTGGATGTCCATAGTGATTATTCACACTATAGGTTAGGATGGCAATTTGAGGCTTAACTGTTCTAAGAAAAGGAAAGGATGTGCTGGTATCTGAACCATGATGTGCTACTTTAACGACTTCTGCTTCGATATTGTTATTCATGATCTCCACTTCCTGTTCTATTTCCACATCACTCATCAGCATAAAATCTACCTCTTTATAGCTTATCTTCAATGCGATGGACGATTGGTTATTATTCTTATTTTTCCCATGTGCATTTAGCACTTTGATCTTCACTTTTGTATCTAAGCGGATGGTTTGATTTTTTTTTGCTATTGCTGTTGGAATATCCTGTTTGCGAATTTCCTTCATATAGTTAGCAAATGATTTGGTTAGATGAAATTTACCTGTATCTAGAATTTGTTTCACTTTAAATTCTCTCATTACCTTAGGAAGACCACCGATATGGTCATAGTCAGGGTGTGTCGCGATCAGTAAATCTATTTCTTTAATGTGCTTCTCTTTCAAATAAGTCACTACCTTCTCTCCCGCTTCAGGAGGGCCAGCATCGATTAGAATCGTTTTATCTGATGGAGTTTCAATGAGAATACTATCTCCTTGACCAACATCTATGAAATGGACATTCATTCCTGATTCTTTCTCAGCATGAGCCGTTATTGGAAAAAAGATAATGAAGATAAGAAAAGATAAATATACCTTTTTCATCATAACACCCTTTGTTATTGGCTTTTCGTTAGTTTGTGAAAAGCAGGCCGATATTATTTATTGTGTTACTCCTATGCAAGAAAAAATTATGAAAGAAATATAACGTTCATGTTTTAAACGTGAACTCTAGCCCTTTTACTGTAAAAATCAGCGGATTCCAATAAATTTTAGCGTAATGAAAAAAAGAAGCCCCACACTATAACATGTGGAGCTTCTCCTTCTCAATACATTATGCTTTTTGTACTACAATTTCTTCATCTATCACATCAACATTCACTTTCTCGATATCTGTATCTTCTAACAGTAAGTCTGTTAGTTGATCTTCCACCTTATCTTGGATGACTCTGCGTAATGGTCTTGCACCAAAGCGAGGATCATAACCAAGTTTTACAAGTGCACGTTTAGCTTCTTCTGTAATGTTGATGGTAATGTTGTTTTCTTCAATTGTTTCTTCAAGCTCAGCAAGCATCAAGTCAACGATAGCCAATAAGTTATCTTCTGTTAATTCATTGAACTTCACAATTGCATCAAATCGGTTCAAGAATTCTGGCTTGAAGAAGTCACTTAATGTTTCTAGTGTTGATACGGATTCATGTGTATTCTTATTAAACCCAACATTTACTTGTTTTGCACCTGTTCCAGCATTACTTGTCATGATAATGACAGTTTCTTTAAAGCTAACTTTTCTGCCTTGAGAGTCGGTTAAATGACCATCTTCCATGATTTGCAAGAACATATTTTGTACGTCTGGATGTGCTTTTTCAATTTCATCCAGCAAAATAATGGAATAAGGATTACGACGTACTTTCTCTGTTAGTTGACCCGCTTCTTCATGACCAACATAGCCTGGAGGGGAACCAATAATTTTAGACACAGAATGTTTTTCCATATACTCACTCATGTCCAGGCGAATTAACGCTTCCCGGGAGCCAAATAGTTCTTCAGCTAACGCTTTTGTTAATTCTGTCTTCCCTACACCTGTTGGACCAACAAATAAGAAGGAGCCAATTGGACGATATTTAGATTTCAATCCTGCACGGCTGCGGCGGATTGCCTTAGCGATTTTGTTTACAGCATCTTCTTGACCAATCACTTTTTCACTTAAGTTACTTGCAAGATTTTTCATTTTTTCTTGCTCATCGCTTTGCATTTTTGTTACAGGAATACCTGTTTTTTCTTCGACGATTAATTGAATATCAGATACATCAACGTCGACTACTTTTTCACTATCAGAAGCTTTCTCCAATTGTTTTTGCAATTGGATTTCTTGATAACGCAGGTTTGCTGCGCGTTCATAATCTTCTTTTTCAGCTGCTTCTTGTTTTTCTTTAACAATTGCATCTAAACGTTCTTTAATAGATTGCGAATCGCTTTGTGAATTCTTCAAGTTCAAACGTGAACCTACTTCATCCATTAAATCAATTGCTTTATCTGGTAAGAATCGATCTTGAATATAGCGACTGGACAATGTTGCAAAAGCTTGAATTGCTTCATCTGAATAGTGTACATCATGGAATTTTTCATATCGATCTTTAATTCCATTCAAGATTTTGATTGTATCTTCTACAGATGGCTCTTTCACAATAATCGGTTGCAAACGACGTTCAAGAGCAGCATCTTTTTCAATTTGACGATATTCTTTAAGTGTTGTTGCACCGATGATTTGCAATTCACCACGTGCCAACGCAGGTTTTAAAATATTCCCTGCATCCATTTGTGAATTCTCTGCTGTACCTGCACCAACTATGAGATGAATCTCATCAATAAATACAATGACATCTTTACGAGATTTTAGTTCATCGATTAATTGTTTCATACGTTGTTCAAATTGGCCACGTATCCCTGTATTAGCTACTAATGATGCAACATCTAATAAGTAAATTTCCTTATCTAATAGCTTTGTTGGCACATTACCTTCGACAATTTTCACAGCTAGTCCTTCTGCGATGGCGGTTTTACCTACACCAGGCTCCCCGATTAGAACAGGGTTATTTTTATTTCTTCTATTTAAAGTTTCAATAACTCGTTTCACTTCTTGATCACGGCCGATAACCGGATCAATATTTCCAGCACGAGCTGAATCGGTTAAATTCGAACCTAATTGGTCTAATAGACTGTTTCTTCTGTTTGTTTGTTGTTGTTGTGTTCTTGTATTGGCTTTAGCCTTACCATTTCCTTGTTGAAATTGATTAGAAAATGCTTCAGCATTGCCAAATGGGAACCCAGAGAAGAAACCTGACTGATTCATGATTTGTCCTTGGATTTCTTGAAAACAATCCGCGCAAAGATGCATTTCCATCTTTTGATTATTCATTTGCATCGCCGCATTCACAGTTGCTTCATTTACACCACATTTTTGACATAGCATTTTCCATTCCTCCTTATATAATTACCTCTACTTCATGTAGAGTTTGACTTTGACTATCTTTGACTATATCTACATTATACTCTGACCTTTTTTGACTTTCAAGTGTTTTGATCAAATTTTTTCGTGATTTATTTTATAATAAAAAAAACAGACGAGGATGAAATCGTCTGTTTGGATTTTTGATTTATTATCAGATGTTGAATGTGGCTGTTGATTTCTCCTCCTCTTGCGTTTAATTCTTTGCTTTTTTAAACTTTGATAATGGATATAATTGAACTATTGCGTCATCATGGATTGTCTTTACAAGGTATTATTCGAGTTTGTTAATTAAGCTGTATGCCTTCTCTCTAGTTGTACAACCCGATCAAAACTAGCATATTTTTCTTGAACGATCATAAAGGATATGGCTCCAAGAAGACTCGGAATAGCAAATGCCATGAATGCATGCTGCGGAGCTAAATTCGTCGTCAGTAAAAATGCGATGGCCACAGGAGCAAGAATTCCTCCAATTCTCCCAACTCCCACTGCTATACTTAATCCTGTTGCTCGAATCTCTCTAGGATAGTATTCCGAGACATATGGATTAACTAAATTCTGTGTTCCGACTGTACAGGCACCAGTTAAAGCAATCAGTAAATATAAAATAAGAGTATGGGAGGTCAAGCTTAACAAAACAAAACTAAGAGCCCCTATAAAGAACATGGATACTAACACTCTGCGATGTCCGATGCGCCCTACTAAGATACCACCAAATATAGATCCGGTCATTTGACCAAGTGAGAGGACAAGATTAAAAGATAAGCTTGAAGATAATCCATGTCCAGACTCCATCATGATTTTTGGAAGCCATGTTGTTAAACCGGTAATCACTAACATCGAGCATCCCATTGCAAGCCAAAAGGCCAATGTACTGATAATCCTATTATCAGAAAACACTTTTTTAATAGGCAATTTCTTGGTACTTTCTGTAAGAACCTTATAATCAAATTTATCTGTTGCTTGATAGTTGCCATCCGGTTCGATTTTATTAAGAATACTAGCGATCTTATCCCCTTGTTTACGGCGGAGATAATAAGAAACGGATTCTGGGAACTGTTTCATGAAAAACGGCAAAGCTATGAATGGGATTATGCTAATCCAATATAAAAATCTCCAACCCAAGCTTTCCATCCAATACATCCCTATTAAAGAAGCAAAGATGGCTCCGATAGAATAACCACAATACATAATTGCAACCGTTAATGCCCTTATTTTCTTAGGAGCGTACTCTGTCATCACAGCTACGAGAATTGGCATAACTCCACCAAGCCCCATACAAGCAATAATGCGCATGATTAGGAAAATATCTGCGTTCGGTGCAAATCCTGAGAAAAATGTAAAGCAGCTAAATAATATTAAACAAATGGCAATCGCTTTTTTTCGCCCAATAACATCAGATATTGAACCAAATAAAAATGTACCAATCATTGTACCAATGACGGAATAGCTGCTGATTGCCCCTGCTTCTACCACGGTAATATTGAAATCCTCCATCATCATTGGCAATCCGATACCATATAAAGCAACATCATAGCCATCAAAGGTAATAGCAAAAAAACACCAAAGAAATACTAGTAAGTGAAACTTATTAAATTTACTGTTGGCCAGAACTTGTGACGTTTGAACAGTTTGCATAAACTTTCTCATTCCCTCCATGTTTTGTTAACCCTGCTCCTGTATTTATTCCGTTACCATTCTTATAGCTCGGGAAAAGTAATTAAGTTGAATCTTACCATTTGATAAACGATATTAGGTAATTCAAAAAATGTATCATTCACCATAGTTTAAAACTATAACGAGTGTCTGATTTTAGCTACAGCACTATAAAAAGCTTTCAAATGAACAGATATAGCTTAAAACTATGTCAAGAGATAGATTTTATGTGTAACGCTATATAGCTATTCAAATGTTACACTTAATTCACAACAATAAGATGAGAATCTTCTCATGAAGGGAGAATGGGTACATATGACAAGTAAATTACCATTGAGGGCTGACCATGTAGGGAGCTTTCTAAGAACAGAAGCTATTAAAAAGGCTAGAGAAGCATATGCGAACGGAGAAATTGATCAACTAGCTCTTAAAGAAGTGGAAGATAAAGAGATTGAAAAACTTGTACAAAAACAAATTAAGGTGGGTCTTAAATCAATAACGGATGGTGAATTTAGACGCTCTTGGTGGCACTTAGATTTTTTATCGGGTTTAGAGGGTGTAGAACAGTTTGAAACAGAATACGTTAGTAACTTTAAAGGGGCAAAAACAAGGAATACTGCCATTAAAGTTGTTAGTAAAGTAGACTTTAATAATCACTATATGTTAGAACACTTTAAATTTTTAAAAGAGGCAGTTGACAAATATGGCGATGGCAGTCAAATTCCTAAGTTTGCCATTCCAAGTCCTAATATGTTATTCACTAGAATTCAGGGTGATGAGTATTATAAAGAAAACAGAGAACAGTTCTATAAAGATACAGTAGCAGCTTATCAAAAAGCAATCCAAGCTTTCTATGATGCAGGTTGTCGCTATTTACAATTAGATGATACTTCTTGGATCGATTTTGTTTCGGAAGAACGTATAAATGCAGTGGTTGAAAGACTTAACATAGGGGTACAGGACATCATCAATACGAGAGTTCGTTGTTTAAATGAAGCCATTTCTAAGAAACCCGAAGATATGATTATCACGATGCATATTTGTCGCGGAAACTTCAGGTCTACATATATTACAAGTGGTGGTTACGATCATATTTCTGATGCCATATTTGCTGACTTAAATGTAGATGGACTTTTCTTGGAATATGATGATAAACGCTCTGGAGATTTCGAACCATTAAGAAGTTTTAAACGTGATGACCAAACTGTAGTGCTAGGTTTGATCACATCTAAGTTCCCAGAACTAGAAGATCCAGATAACATTAAAGATAGAATAAAAGAAGCTAGTCAATATATTCCTTTAGACAACTTAGCATTAAGTCCTCAATGCGGATTTGCTAGTACGGAAGAAGGTAACATTTTAACAGAAGAGGAACAATGGAATAAAATAAGTCACATCATTAACATTACTGAGAGTGTATGGGATAAAGTTTCAACCAATAAATGATAATCAATATTAGAGTAAATAGCCTCTCAGGAGTATCGATAAAAGCCAAATTTCTCAAATAAAATGACTGATATAGGTACCGTACCCCAAAAGTTAGAGTTAAGAATCTAACTTTTGGGGTGTTTTGTTTTGCGATAATAATGAAAAATTACAATCGTAATTGGATATTTAAGAGGAAACCTAGGATATTACTTATTTAGCAAAAAAATAGGATTGTTCTTTACCCCTGATCCGCCCGCCTCCACAAACAGTTTCCATTCCTCACCACTTCAAGAACTACTCAATACTGCGCCACAACGTCAAAGATGCATAGCTGCGATAAGGTTCCCACCCCAAGCTCATTTCGGAAAGCTCATCTACGGTTGGCTTTTTGTCCATGGTCAATAATTGCTTTACTGCATTTTGAATTCCAATATCGGCTTTCGGGAATAAATCTTTTCTGCCAAGACCAAATAAAAGCCAGTTCTCAATTGTCCATGGTCCTATGCCGCGGATTTTGACTAATTCAGCAAGCACTTCCACATCTAATTTCAACCGCAAATCATTTAAGTCTATTTTTCCTTCCACTATTAGTTTGGAAGTATCTATTATATATTCTGCCTTTCTCGTACTGAATTGCATACCTCGTAATTCTTCTACTGTTAAAGATGCAACACGCTCTGGAGTTGGGTAAAACCACACCCCATCTACTTTCTCCCCATATGCTTCTATAAAACGGGTAGACAGCACATAGGCAAATTTCATATTCAATTGCTGATGGATGATTGTTTTTATTAAGCAGAAGTAGAGATCAAACTCACGTACAATTGGTGTTCCAGGATATTTCGTGAACAAACTCTCCAATATCGTCCCAGTAAAGTGTTCTGCAACTACTGACAAATCAAATTCCCATTGAAATAAGTCATAAATATAGGGCAAAAGCTTCTCTTTATTTTTCTCACCCGTTATTAAAAAGGATGGTTTCTCGGTTGTACCTGTCGCTTGAACTTGTACAATTTGCCGTTCTTCTTCCATTACTACGGGCACTTTAACCGATCGTTCCTCCATATCAAGGGCAATAACCGGGTCAAAGGATAAACGGTATAATGTATAGTCGAAATCATAAATGGTAGGCAATACTACTTTTTCAGTCCACATATCATCACTCTCCCTTCCTTTACTATATCCAATTATGAGCACAGAGAAAAGCGAGACAGAATTCTGTCTCGCTGCTTTACAACCCAATTATTTCTTTAGGGAAGATATCTTTCATTAATAAATCATCCAAGCTCTTAAATTGATAGCCTTGTTTCTTTAGTTCCTTAATGACTTTTTCCAGTGCTTCTGCATTATCAGAAGAAACTGCGTGAAGCAGAATGATTGCACCTGGATGCACTTGAGTCATGATTTCGTCATACGCATACCGCCAACCCTTTTGTTGATCGGTTTTCCAATCATTGAAAGCAACGGACCAGAATACATGTACAAGTCCTAATTCCTTCGCCCACTTTAATGTTTGCTCATTAAACATGCCACGAGGTGGTCTTAAGTATTTAATTTCCTTCTGGTCCGTAATATCTGCTACCGCTTTTTCTAATGTACGAAGCTCTTCTCCAATTGCCTCTTTGTTCATGATGGTGAAGTCAGGGTGATGATAGGAATGGTTTCCAATAATATGTCCTTCATCTACCATTCGTTTAATTAAATCAGGGGCACTTTTCACATAATGGCCAGTAACAAAAAATGTTGCCGGAACTTCTTCCTTTTTCAATACATCTAATATCTCATCACTGTAGCCTTGTTCATAGCCATTATCAAATGTTAAATAGACAACCTTATCCCCAGAGAAATCCGCATAGTAGGCCCCATATTTCTCTAGCATCTCACGATATTTCCCAATGTCTGGGATTTCATGGTTACTATTCTTTTGATAGCCCCATCCATAAGCATTCACACTGCTTAAAGGGATAAGAACAAGGAGAAAGGTAAGTAAAAAGATAATGAACGTTTGTTTCCGCATAAAAACAACCCACCTATTTTTTTCTTACCTTTCCCAGCCGCTGATGAAATTATTCTATAATTACGTAACATATGAGTGAAACACTTTGCCAGTGGAAAAGCATTCAGTTTATCATTTTCACCGAACTTTTAACATCTTCTATAAAACCATTGCGGCAATCCACCCAAAGATAAATAGCGGAATATTAAAGTGAATAAATGTTGGTACACATGTATCCCAAATGTGATTATGTTTACCATCTGCATTTAACCCCGCTGTAGGTCCTAATGTACTGTCAGATGCAGGTGAACCAGCATCCCCCAGTGCTCCGGCTGTCCCAATTAATGCTGCTGTCGCCATAGGTGAAAATCCTACTGCCATACAGATCGGAACATAAAGGGCTGCTAAAATAGGTACTGTACCAAATGATGAACCTATACCTATCGTAACGAGCAACCCAACCGCAAGTAAGATTATTGCAATGATCGCTTTGTTATCCCCTAAGACAGACGATACTTCTACTAATGCATTGACTGCTCCTGTCTCCTCTAATACCGTAGCATAACCTGACGCAGATAACATAACAAAGGCAATTGTACCCATCATCTTTACACCATCTGTGATAATGTCGTCCCCTTTATTATAAGGAACAACTAAAGTAGCGAACATAACAACTAAACCTACTAACGCACCGATGATTAGATTGTCCGTTATAATCTGTGCGATAAAAGCTGCTAGAATCGCAACGATGGTAAGGGCATGTTTCTTATTAAACCTTATTTCCTCTTTTGCTTCATTTACAACGAATGATTCCCCTGATGTTCCTTGTACCTCTCGATCTTTTCGATACGTAATGAATATCGCTATAAGTAAACCAACAATCATTCCTATACCAGGAATAATCATCGATAATGCAATTTCATTCATCGTGATGGCTGCGCCGCTCTGTGCCATTCCATCATAGATGGTTTGGTGGAAAATAATCCCATAGCCAGCTGGAATCATGATATATGGAGCCTTTAATCCAAATGTCAAAGCAGTTGCTACTGCTCTTCGGTCCATTCGCATTTCATCAAATAACTTTAATAATGGCGGAATAAGTATTGGAATAAATGCAATATGCACAGGGATTAAGTTTTGAGATAATGATGCAACCCCAGCAATAACGAGTAGCAGCATCGTTTTCTTCCCTGTTAAAACTCTAATGAGATAATTTACTAAAATACTTGTTATCCCCGTATACGTAACTGCAACAGCAAAGGCACCAAGTAAAACATAGCTTAAGGCTGTATTCGCTTGACCACCCATTCCACTAACAAATAAATCTATAGATTCAACTACGGATAATCCTGACATCAAGCCAGCAACAAGTGCCGCAGCAATAATCGCTATAATGACATTAACACGCAATAAGCTTAGGATTGTCATGACAATTACTGATATTACTACAATCCATTCCATTTATGTTTCCCCTCTCTTACTCTTTTCTCTTCATTACTTCACCATGATAAAGTAATGAAGTGTATAAATCAACCCCTTCTATATAAGAAGTAATTTTAAAAAAACTTTCATTTAGTGTGAAGTTACTCTTTCACTTAAAGAGCAATTTACTAAAGAGTTGTTGTTCTCTACTTAAACTATGCTGCTCCCAAACATCTCTTTTTACAGTAAAAAAACTCTGAGCAATAACACTCAGAGCATCTCCGTCTATTTTAAATGGAAAGAAAAGGATACATGATCCTGAATCGGTATCCATCCACCAATACCTTGTTTCGTTACATTTTTCACAACAATTGCTTTATTTGAACCTTTTAATTCGATATAAACTTCGCCAAAGGTTACTTGACCTTTTTCGTTTACAGCTGGAGCATATGCTTGCAGTGTTCCATATTTTTCAGCTGGAATGGCATAGGAGTTTTCCTTTTTCGTATTCTTGCCAATTATCGTGTTGTAGGATAAAGGAAGTTTCGTTTTTTCCTTTGTTTTTAACAACATCATTCTTTTTACATTTTCAGGATTTGATATTTTATTTGTTAAGGCACCTCTAATTTCTTTTTGCTCTTGTTGAGAGTAGCGCATTTCTTGACTGCTGTCTCCTCCAAGGTTATTTAATTCATTTAAATTTATCTTTTCGTATTCCCAGTTAATGCTCGTCTCTAATGATTCATAGTTCAATGGCCAGCGTCCTAAATAAACCATTCCTCGATAACCAATCGCTACTGGAGAAGGATTTAGTGTTGTTTCATTTAGCATTTTGATTAACTCCGGGTTTTCAATTGGGATCTTTAACTCTTCTATTAATTCCTTTGTTAGCTCACTTGGTTCAAATACCTCTTGATCATCTGTAGAATTAGGATACGTATTTTCTTTAGATATATCTAAAACATGGCTTGGTATAGCATAGGGATTCTTCTCCTCTGACTCTTCAGCAAAACTCATAGTAGAAAATAACAGCAGAAAGGAAAATCCGATTATGGCAGCAAAGATCTGTTTATTCATGTTTCCCATCCTTTCGTTTTCGCATAGTTTCTTCTAGCAGGCAGGAAATTATACCAAGAATGCATTGAATTTTTCTTTTAAACCATTTAGATTTAATATAGAAATAGACTTTATTACAGTTAATAACAACTAGAAATTCGGAGGAATTATGGTCTCAGCAAATACTCGATTTTGGATTTTAATTTTATTAGTAGCAATATCAGGTTTTTCTCAAGGAATGCTTATGCCCCTCCTGTCCATTATTTTAGAACAGAATGGCGTTCCTTCTTCTATTAATGGCCTCCATGCAACAGGGTTATATATTGGTGTCTTAGTCGCTTCCTTTTTCATGGAAAAACCCCTGCAGCGCTTTGGGTTTAAACCTATGATCCTGATTGGGGGGCTTACCGTTGTTATCTCGCTGGCACTCTTCCCTTTTTGGCAAGCTTTATGGTTTTGGTTTGTATTAAGGGTTGCAATAGGAATCGGGGATCAAATGCTTCACTTTGGGACACAGACATGGATTACCACGACTACACCAAAGGAAATTCGAGGAAGACGTGTTGCTTATTATGGCATGTCGTTTGGGTTAGGTTTTGCAATTGGTCCATTGATGACACGACTTCTCTCTATCCATGAATCACTCCCATTCTTTGCCTCTGCGGCATTAAGCTTTCTTGTATGGTCTACCATGCTTTTTGTTCGTAACCAATGGCCACAGGAGGATATAAATTCAGTAAAAGCAACCTCGTCATTCAGCCGCTTTGCCGATACATTAAAGCTAGCCTGGATTGCATTATTGCCAGCGTTCGGTTATGGATTTTTGGAGGCATCTTTACATAGTATCTTCCCAATTTACGGGCTCAGAATTGGACATGAAGTGGGGATGCTCTCCTTAATCATTCCTTGTTTTGCTGCTGGTAGTTTAATCACTCAATTACCTCTAGGTATTCTAAGTGACAAAATTGGAAGAAGAAATACGCTGCTTATTGTCCTCATATGCGGAACACTTTGCTTTGTTGGCGCAGCTGTTTTTGAAACATCTGTTATTGCATTGTTCTTGTTCTTTACACTAGCAGGTATGCTTGTTGGGTCCCTATATTCCATGGGAATCGCCTATATGACAGATTTATTGCCAATCCATCTTCTGCCAGCTGGAAACTTAATGATCAGTATTGCATTCAGCTTAGGAAGTATTGGTGGTCCTTTTATAGGTGGAATATTCGTGGAACTGTTCAAAGAAATATCCTTCTTCTACCTTATTGTTATGGTCTTAGTAGTGATTACAGCCATGATTTCATTGAAAAAAAGCTCTCTTTCTAATATGAGTAATTCATAAGAAAAGATAGCTGTCATAATCTGACAGCTATCTTTTCTTTCGATATTGTTCTATAGTAGCATTAACGACACCGCCTAATAGAATTATTATTCCAAAGAGATAGAACCATAACATAAGTATAATAATTGTTCCGAGACTTCCATAGTTAGCTGAATAGTTCGCAATCTCATTGACATAAAATGAAAAACCAAATGAAACAATTTGCCAAAGAATGGTACCTAATATAGCACCCCAAACAGCATCACGGAAATAAATTATTTTATTTGGTGCCAGCTTATACAATGCAAGTAAGACAATAAAGAAAATCACAGTGGAAATTACCCATCTAAGTGTACCCCAAACTTGCAGGAAATCATCCGATAATCCAAAAAACGAAAAGATAAATTCTCCAATTATTCTGCCAAATATCGGTAGAAGGAGTGAAATAATAATAACCATGACCATAGCAACAGTTAATACAACAGCAAGTAACCTCATAGCAATAAAAGAACGGTCTTCTTCAATCCCATATGCCTTGTTAAATGCCTTCATTATCGCATTAACCGCATTAGATGCTGCCCATAATGTCCCGATAATCCCAATGGATAACAAGCCGCCATTTTGCTGGTTTAATATTTGATTGACATTCGTTTCGATGAGCGTTGTTATTTCACTAGGAGCATACTGCCCAATAAAGTCTAATATCATCTGCGAGTCAATTGGTATGTATCCAATTAGGTTGAACAAAAACAATAAGAACGGGAAAAGGGATAAGAGAAAAAAATACGCTAATTGTGCGGCCCAACCAAATACATCCACTTCATCTATTCGCTGATACAACCTCTTGCCAATGTTTATTACATTACTCATGCAACTCTCTCCCATACAACAAGGTATATTTTTTTATAAAAAAATCGGCTTTTGCGGCCGATTTCTTTTAATAATATATACCCTAAGGGATTTTTTATTAACTTATAATTCTTGATGATTCTTATTCGTAAATTTTTCGATTGTTCCTTCCACTTGTTCCAAAGCGTTAATAGCATTATCTGCTCCGCTTGCAATAGTCTGATTCATACGATCCACTGACTCACGAATATTCTCAATTGCTTCAGAAGGATGTTGAATGTAATAAGACGAGCGCTCTTTTGCTACTTCTAATCTGTCTTTCGCATAATCTCTAGTGTCTTTATCCAATAAAGCAATGATACTTCCAACTGTTGCTCCGATAACCATTCCTGAAACTAATCTGCGTCTACCCATCATCAATCTCTCCTTTTATGTAAGTGAATGTTGCTTTTTAATATAGTTTAATAATTCCTTGCATCCTTCAGTCACTAACGAGTAAGTATAATCAAAATCACCTGTGTAATAAGGATCTGGAACATTGGACTCTCGTGGTTCCTCAATGAAGTCCATTAATTTCCTAACGACGATACCATCGATTGGTTTAGAAAATTTCTTTAATCCTTCTATATTCTGATCGTCCATTGCAATAATATAATCGAATGATGACCAATCCTTCTCACTTATCTGTCTAGCGACGATCCCCTCATAAGTAATTTTCTCCCTATCCAACACCTCTCTTGTACCTCGATGCGGTCCTTTGCCAATATGCCAATCTCCAAGCCCACTGGAATCCACTTTGATTTTATCAGATAAGTTCTCTTTTTTCACGAATTCGCGGAAAACCGCTTCAGCCATAGGAGATCTGCAAATATTGCCTAAACAAACAAATAAAACATGAATCATGATATCACCTTTTCACTCTTTATTTCTATTATAAGCAAATCGCAACCTCTTAAGCAAAAGTTATACTAGCTATTTATCCAAACCGTCTAAAAGGTAATATAATATTTTTGGGTTTTAGGAATTAACGACTGTTTTCGTATCCTTCTGGCTTTCATTTGGTTTATGAGTGACCGCTTGGTTGTTTTCTACTTTCATTTGGGAGTTCATACAGCTCATGAATGACCGTTTAAGCGATTTCACCTTGCATAAGGGCTTTCATAAAGCTTATGAATGACCGTTTGAGCTATTTCACTTTGCATTCGGGACTTCATAAAGCTTATGAATGACCGTTTGAGCTATTTCACTTTCCATTCGGGACTTCATACAGCTCATGAGTGAAATTCCACCTTCTTTAACCATACTAGTAGCTAGAGAAGAAAAGGAAAAAGAGAAATCTGAATAAAAATCCCCACTCGCCACCCGAGCAGGGTTTCTATCTATGTGATAGGCATAATACATTGCTCATCATTATTCTTCGCAGAATTTACATAACTTGCAACATCATAAGCCTGTAAATCATCTACTTCGATAGACTGTAAAAATTCACTAGCCTCATTCGGATGCAATTTGACTGGTTCGATCCATTTCTCTTCCTTTTCTTTCGGCAGAATAATCGGCATGCGGTGATGGATTTTCTGCATAAATGGATTCGCATCCTTTGTCAGAATCGTACAAGTAAACAATGTCTTCCCTTCATCTTCCCATTTATCCCAAAGACCAGCAAAGGCAAATAAACTTCTATCCTGTAATTGAATACGTTTTGGCTGTTTCCCTTCCTTTGTCGTCAACCATTCATAAAAGCTATCAGCAATAATGAGACAGCGCTTCTGAGCCATTAAACGCTTGAAGCTAGGTTTTTCATGAGCTGTTTCACTTCTGGCATTAATCATCTTATAGCCGATTTTCTCATCATTAGCCCATGAAGGCACTAACCCCCAACGTAAGTATCCAGCTCGCTTTTCCTTGCCATTATGAATAATTGCCAATACGTTTTGACCTGGAGCGATGTTATAGCTCTGATGATATTCTTCAATCGGATTTTCTAAATCAAATTCATTTAGGATTTCCAGTTCATCTGCAAGTAATGTATATCTTCCACACATTTCCCTTCCCCCTTTGATTAAAAGATGCTTAGATCCCATTGTGTTGCTATATGACGAAGCAAACGGATTCCCGCAATACTATTTCCTTGTTTATCTAAAGCTGGACCATATACACCTATTCCACATCCATCTAAAAACGGTAAATATTCATTCCTTATTCTTGGTGGCGCGAGGGCAATAATCCCACCAGAGACACCGCTTTTCGCCGGTATGCCCACGTAAGCGGCAAATTTCCCAGATGCATCGTACATCCCACAAGTAAGCATCAATGACTTTGCAAGCCGCGCAATTTGGCGAGGAATTATTTCCGTTCCTGTCTTCGGATCCTCCCCATCATTAGCTAGGACCATCCCCATCACCGCAAGATCATCCAGCTGGATTTCTATAGAGCATTGTTTGAAATATGTATCCAATGTTAGCTCAAGCTCAGATTCTAAGAAATCCATTTCAAGTAAATAATAGCCAATCGCTCGATTACGGATCGAGGTATCACATTCAGATCGATATACTTCTTCATTAATCTTTGGCCGATACCCTAACATTCTTCCGAAAAGATTTAATAATGGATTTAATTTTTCATCCGAAGTTTTCCCTTCCAACAGCGAAGCAACAGTAATTGCTCCTGCATTCACATATGGGTTGAAGGGCTTTTTTACTTGCCTCATTTCCAAATGCATAATGGAATTAAATGCTTCTCCCGTCGGCTCTACATCAATACGGTCTAAAACGTAAGAAATTCCTCTTTCCATACATGCAGTAATAAAAGTAAACACTTTTGAAATACTTTGGATCGTAAATGGCACATCGACTGTACCTGATTTAATCTTTACTCCATTAATCCCAACAATGGAAATACCTAAATCAAGTTTATTTGCTCGCTGTAACTCTGGTATATAGGAGGCTACTTCTCCATTCTCTGTATGACGCAAGTAAAACCTCACCCAATCATCGACATAATTCTGTAGCCAGTCCTCTGTCAGTTCCGTGTTTTTGTTTGGTGCTCCTTGTACCAATTCAACCACCTCCATCATAGTATTCATCATTTAAAGATAAATATTGCAAAAAAAAGAAGCGTTAGTTTGCTTCTTCATTCATTCTTTTCTCACGGACATTTCCATATGACTTTTCCTCTACTTGTATTGTTTCTAGACTCTCTCCAATAATTCCTTGAACGTTTTTCGCTAATTCAGCACTTTTCCATTTTTGGTATGTTTCAGGATAGATGGGGTCGTGTATCTCCAACGAAATGTCGGACCCTTTAATTCTTCCATTTGATCCTTCTAATATGGGATACGTACCATCTATCGTTACTGGGACAATTGGAACATTTGCCTTTGTACCCAATCGAAAGCTGCCTGGTTTAAATTCATTTAATTCCCTGCCATGGCCTCTCGTCCCTTCTGGGAAAATAACCATCGAATGACCGGCCTTTAAATGATTAATCCCTTGCCCAATAGCTTGCATCGACTGCCTTCGATCACCTCTATCGATAAAAACACAATGGATTAGTTCCATCCAGTCACTCACAATTGGCAGCTTTTTAATTTCTTCCTTAGCAATGAATCCAACTGGCTTTCCTAAATATCCAAGCATGGCAAGAATATCAAACAGTCCTTGGTGATTGGCAACAAATAAAACAGCTTCGTCAGGGAGCTTCTCTCTGCCTTTTACGCTTATGGTAGAACCTGTTGCTTTAATGACTTTTTTAGGAATGGTATTCGGTATAGTAAATATCTCTTCATCTGATACCTTCTCTGGGTTTCTTTTTAATTGATTCTTGGTTTTTTGGAGTTTAAAAATTGTACTAAGTATAAGTATTCCAGAATATATGTAGATTCCTATTGTACGAATCAATTTTTCTCCTCCTTTATAAGGTTACATTATCATTATAAAGGATGTCTTTCAGAAAAGAGAAATAGTTTGATAGAACTATTAATGTTTTACTAATAGGAACAAAGGCGCAAGAGCCCGTTTAGCAACGTACAAACTGGAGCGCTCCGCAATGAGATAAAGGAAACACGACGACCGTAGGGACATAGGAAGTTCGACTATGTCGAACTGTTATCGTAGTGGAGGAGCGTGAAGTTTGGGACTGCGCAATGCTTGTCCCACCAAAAGATCTGCTAGTTGCTGGGCTCTGGAGCCGGACGTGGCCTTTCTTATGATAAGAATTATCCACAGATTATTCATTTATAATTTCCAAGACTAAAAAAAAGAGACTAGCTAGAAGCTAGTCCCTTCATTAAAATCCATATTAAATCTGTATCCAGACTTATTTACCAATAAATTGCTGTGTCCAAACATTTCCGTTTTCTACATAGCCCACACCAATGTGTGTAAATTGGCCATTTAGAATGTTAGCGCGGTGACCTTCACTATTCATCCAAGCGTTAACAACTTCCGCTGGAGTACGTTGACCCTTAGCAATGTTTTCACCTGCTGTTTTATAAGAGATTCCGAAGCTCTTCATCATATCGAATGGAGAACCGTATTTAGGACTATTGTGGTCAAAATAGTTATTTACAGCCATGTCATTTGATTTCTCACGTGCTACTTTACTTAATTCTGTATCAATTTCAAGTGGTGCTAAACCTTGCTTAGCACGTTCTTGGTTTGTTAGCTCAACAACTTCTTGTTCAAATTGGCTTAATTCAGAAGCTTGCTTTTCTGTTTCAGCTTTAGCTGGTTGAGTGTTTTCTTTTGCTGGTTGTTGAACTGGAGCTTGTGCTTTCGGCTGTTCAGCTTTTTTAGCTGGAGCTTGTGCTTTCGGCTGTTCAGCTTGTTTTGCTGGAGCTTGTGCTTTTGGCTGTTCTACTTTCTTTTCTGGTGCTTTCTCTTTAACTGGTTGTTTTACCTCAGCTTCAGTTTCATTTGCCTTTTGTTCTTGAGCAGGCTGCTGTTTTTCTATCTTATTAATGTTGATAGAATCCCAATTTACGTTAAATTGATCCATAACACGCTTTACGATAGAATTAATTTTATCTGTATTTATATTGTCACTTGTGATTTGACCTTTTTCCCCATTAATAGAGTAGTAGACTTTATATGAAGCATTTGCAGCATCTGTATTAGCTGATGCATCTGCATTAGTAATAGTACCTCCGAAGATAAATGCTGTTGATAATACAGCTACCATTCCTACTTTTTTAAGCATATATATTACCTCTCCTTATAAGTTGGTTTAGCAAGAAGCATTGCTGCTTGTCTTGCAGGAACATCATAGCACGACTTTCTTGTAATATTTATGCCATATTCTAGCAATCGGGAAAAAGCCATATCCAGTTTTCCCCAATTATCAGGTAGGCCTTGTCAGACAAAGAGTTCTGTTGCTTCTAATTTTTAGCAGTGGTACCATAAAGAGGGTGAATATGATATATCTACAATAAATTCAGGATTGACAGGTTTTTGTTTGGCTGACTTTGTTACAAAGACCCGAAATTTGTAAATAAAATGTTACTTGATTTGGGCCTGTGAGTTCGATAAATTTATATATATCAACAATTTTAGACATATTAAGAGAAGACTTATTAGACGATGCAAAATTGTAATAATCAAACAATTATTCAAGTTAAGATAAGAAACTCATACATCATTGGAGGAACGGTTATGTTTTCAAATGCAGAAATTGGAATCGATTTAGGTACTGCCAATATCCTTATTTATTCAAAGTCCAAGGGAATTGTTTTAAACGAACCATCTGTCGTTGCAATAGATATTAATACGAAACAAGTAGTTGCAGTGGGGACGGAAGCGAAAGAAATGATCGGAAAAACGCCAAAAAATATTATTCCTATACGTCCATTAAGGGATGGAGTAATAGCTGATTATGATGTTACTGCGCAAATGCTGAAAGCTCTGCTTAAAAAGGTAAGTAAAAAAGCTGGCATTTCCACACGTAAACCAACTGTAGTAGTTTGTACACCTTCAGGAAGTACCTCCGTAGAACGCAGAGCTATACATAATGCTGTTACTAGCTATGGTGCAAAACAGGTTCATCTTATTGAGGAGCCTGTAGCAGCAGCTATCGGAGCTGACTTACCAGTTGATGAGCCAATTGCTAACGTGGTATTGGATATCGGTGGTGGTACATCCGAAGTTGGAATCATTTCCTTCGGTGGAGTTGTAGCATGCAATTCTGTTCGTGTAGGTGGCGACAGATTAGATGAGGAAATCATTCAGAATATCCGTAAACACTATAATATCCTTATTGGTGAGCGTACCGCAGAAAATATTAAGATGGAAATCGGATACGCGCATAAAAATCATAAGGAAGAATCTATGGACATCCGTGGACGTGATATGGTAACTGGATTACCGAAGACCATTACGATTACTTCTTATGAAGTCTATTCTGCCATTCAGGAATCTCTTGAACAGATTCTTGATGCAGTACGTGCAACACTTGAAGAATGTCCACCAGAATTAAGTGGGGATATTGTCGATCATGGTATCGTTATTACAGGTGGCGGCGCCTTGCTGAAAGGAATGCAGGAATGGCTCTCTAATGAGCTTAATGTACCTGTGCATATTGCAACAAATCCTTTGGAATCTGTCGCAGTTGGTACGGGAAGAGCACTTAAAATGATAAATAAATTACAAAAAGCAGCAAAATAATGAAAAGCTCATGCAGAAGTGCATGGGCTTTATTCATTTCTTTAAATTTTATACTAGGCTGAAAAAATAACTAAAGTGAGTTTTTCCTATCCAAATTCGTTAGCTTCTAATCTTCTCTAAAAAAGATGTTGAATCGCACGTTACGTGTTGTTATATACTTATAGAAGGATGCTACGAACAAGGAGGTTAGATAAATATGGATGTTGTCTATATATCTACAATTGCGGTCACGATTATGTTTGTGATGATAGCTGGTTTTCAAGTACTACTTTCACTTGGTTATCCAGTTGGCGAATTCGCAATGGGAGGCTTTTATAAAGTACTGCCAAAAAAATTACGTATAGTCAGTGCAGCAAATGCAATTCTTCTCCTTTTTATGGGATATGTTTTTCTTTCTCATTCAAAAATTATAAACGGTTACCCTTTCATACCAACTACTATATTAATCTGGATATTCACCATTTTTCTAGGACTAAATACAGTAGCAAATCTCATTTCCCAGAGTAAGAAAGAAAAATTAGTTATGACACCATTATCAAGTATTGCTTTTGTATTATGTTTAATTATTGCAGCTTCATAATGAATAACGTTTTGTATGCTTGGCCAAGCCTCTAGGGAGATTGTCCATTGTTTCTATATGGAGAGATAGTTGTTCAAGGCATTCATAATGAAATATTTTTAGAGCTTGTTTTCATTGTTCTTTCGCCGAAAATGGGCTTACATATAACACGACATATCCACTACGGCTATTATTCTTAAAAAAATTATAAAAATTCTAAAGAAACCGTTTACAAAAATATGAATATGCTCTATACTAAGAATTAATAAATCGTGTGAAGGCGAATTCTTCGTTTAACACACACGATTTAACCAATGATAACCTTACTGTCTAATCTGTTCACATTCCTCTTCAAGGTTTGTTCCAACAGTTATGAGCCAGTTCAATCTAAATTACAGGACACCTGTAACTAGATTTGAGCTGGCTTTTTTTTATCCACGTAAAGGAGGTAAAACGATGGCAGGGGCACTGGAACATATTAAAGTCCTAGATTTATCCAGAATTCTAGCTGGACCGTATTGTACCATGGTTCTTGGAGATCTCGGTGCAGCAGTTCTCAAAGTGGAAGCACCAGATGGAAGTGACGACACACGAGAATGGGGACCACCGTTTAAGGACGGTGTCAGTGCATATTATCTCTGTGCCAATCGCAATAAAAAAAGTATCACGATAAATTTAAAAGAAGAAGAAGGCATCGAGATAATTAAGGCATTAGTGAAGGAAAGTGATGTTGTTATTCACAATTTCAAAGCTGGAACAATGGAACGCTTAGGAATTGGGTATACCGCATTAGCTAAGGTAAATCCACAGATTATCTATTGCTCCATAACTGGATTTGGCGAGAATGGACCATATAAGGATTTACCAGGGTACGACTTCATCATACAGGCGATGAGTGGGTTAATGAGCATAACAGGTGAAGAAGATCATGAACCACAAAAACTCGGGGTAGCAATCACTGATATTTTAACTGGTTTATATGCTGCAGTCGGAATTCAAGCTGCTTTATTGGAAAGAACACAGTCTGGCCTAGGACAGAAGCTTGATCTTTCTTTATACGATTCCGCGGTTAGTTCACTCGTAAATATTGGAAGCAATTACTTAATGACTGGAAAAATTCCAAAACGCCTTGGAAATAAGCACGCTAATATCGTCCCGTATCAAACTTTCAAAACAAAGAACGGAGAAATGGTAATCGCAGTTGGTAACGACAGGCAATTTGAAAGCCTCTGTCGTGTGCTCGGTAAGGAGGAACTTAGTAAAGATTCGCGATTTGCTACGAATCCAGACCGCGTTAAAAATCGGGAACAGCTTATACCGATCATACAGGCTGAACTTTATAAGCAACCAACTACTTATTGGCAGTCCCACTGTAATCATAATAATATTCCATGTGGTCCCATTCAAAAGTTGGACCAAGTAGTAGATGACCCTCAATTACAAGCAAGAGATATGTTCATAGAGTGTGAGCATCCAACTGCAGGTGTAATTAAAATGATTGGCAGTCCATTAAAACTATCACGCACCCCAGTAGGCATACGTCACCATCCACCAGCTGTGGGGGAACATAACAAAGAAGTTTTATCAAAACTAAAATGGAGCAAAGGAGAGGAAAAAGAATGAATTTTGAATTCACAGAAGAACAAAACATGCTAAGAAAGACAGTGAGAGATTTTACGGATAAGGAAATTATGCCTTACATTGCGGAATGGGATAGAGAAGGCAAATTTGATCCCACTATTCTGACAAAAATAGCCCAATTAGGGCTAATGGGAGTGTGCATTCCTGAGGAATACGGCGGTGCTGGAATGGATTACAATTCCTTGGCGATTGTTTGTGAGGAATTAGAGCGCGGAGATACTGCATTTCGTACAGCTGTATCTGTCCACACAGGGCTTAACAGTATGACGTTATTACAATGGGGCACAGAAGAACAAAAGAGAAAATATCTCGCGCCACAGGCAAAAGGGGAAAAAATTGGCGCATTCGGACTTACCGAGCCAGGTGCAGGATCTGACGTAGCCTCTATGCAAACAACAGCAGTAAAAGAAGGAGATTACTATATTTTAAATGGGCAAAAAACTTGGATATCCCTGTGTGACATAGCTGACCACTTCCTAGTTTTCGCCTATACCGGTGACCGCTCAGAAAAACATAGAGGGATTTCTGCATTTATCGTAGAACGCTCGTGGGAAGGCTTTTCTTCTAAAGCAATTAAAGGAAAGCTCGGTATAAGATCTGGAAATACAGGAGAGATATTTTTCGATCATATAAGAGTGCCAAAAGAGAACTTACTTGGCAAAGAAGGAGAAGGCTTTAAAATTGCCATGTCTGCTTTAGATAATGGACGTTTCACTGTTGCTGCTGGTGCTGTTGGACAAATTATGGCTTGCTTAGAAGCAAGCGTGAAATATTGCCACGAGCGGGAAACCTTTGGTAAAGAAATCGGAAAACACCAGCTTGTTCAGCAAATGATCGCCAAGATGGAGGCCGGATTCCAAATGAGTCGCTTGCTTGTTTATCGAGCTGGTGAATTGAAAAATCAAGGGAAACGCAATACGAGAGAAACTTCTCTTGCAAAATGGCAAGCATGTGACTTTGCAAACCAGGCTGCAGACGATGCAGTTCAAATCCATGGTGCATATGGATATTCCGACGAGTATCCAGTCGAGCGCTATTTACGCAACTCCAAGGCACCCGTTATTTACGAGGGTACACGTGAAATCCATACGATTATGCAAGCCGAATATGTTTTAGGTTATCGCGAAGATAAGCCATTAAGCAAAATGCTGCCTGCGTGGGAAGTTCAGGAGTTAGTATAAAATAGAATAGTGGAGCAAATCGTGGGGAGATTTGCTCCTCTATGCTTTTTTCCTTTCAGTTGATTTGGGGATTGTTTACTTGTTCGGCTTTTTATCCTCCTTATTTAAGGCCTTTTCTCTCTGTAGGAATCGTTTGTGTCTTCATTTGGCTAATGAACGACCTTTTCTCTTTTTGCGAGTAGCATTCGTGTCTTCATCTGCCTTATGAACGACCTTTTCTCGCTTTGCGGGTAGCATTCGGGTCTTCATCACCCCCATGAAAGACCTTTCCTCGCTTTGCGGGTAGCATTCGGGTCTTCATCTGCCTTATGAACGACCTTTTCTCACTTTGTGGGTAGCATTTGGGTCTTCATCTGCCTTATGAACGGCCTTTTCTCTTTTTGGAAGTAGCATTCGGGTCTTCATCTGCCTTATGAACGACCTTTTCTCGCTTTGCGGGTAGCATTCGGGTCTTCATCTGCCTTATGAACGACCTTTTCTCGCTTTGCGGGTAGCATTCGGGTCTTCATCACCTCCATGAAAGACCTTTTCTCACTTTGTGAGAGTCATTTGGGTCTTCATCCCCCTCTTGATCAACCTTTTCCATCGCTTCCAGAACCATTAAGTTCTTCATCTATCTTATGAAAGACCTTCTCCTTTTTGCTGGAATCATTCTGGCTTCCATCTTCAGCAAACCATACAAATTCAAAAAAACCAACCAACAATATCCAGTTGATTGGCTTCCTCTATTTATTCCCCTGCAATACCAGATCCAGCATATACCTCGTACTGCTTATATAAATCTCTTAACGCAGAGGCAAGGGCATTTCCGGCTTTTCCCAAATAATGTGCTTTGATAATTTCTACAGGCTTTTCAATTCCCTCTTGGAGGCTGTAGCCTCTAAGCAAACGCTGAATAAAATCTCGTCCATGTTCGGTTGCAAGTGTGCAGTTTGCTGCTACAATAACTCCATATTTTTTATCAATCTCTGCTGTAATGGTTAATGTCTCATAAACGCTTTTTGCTGCCATTCCAGAGGGCAGTCGTGCATGACCAGCCATAAATACGGTATTCATCTCTTGCTCATACCCTTCCAATTGAAATACTAGTTCAGTATAATCATAGATGAGATTCAGTAATGGTTACTCCTCGTTTTGCCATTTCCTTGATATAAACATCTCCAGGTACAATTTTTTCTGGAGGGTAAACACCATTTTCTTTTATTATGCCATTTCCTATCAATTGTGCAACTACGGAAATCGTATTCGCTGTTGCTCTTGCCATTGCAGTTACATTAGTCACTCGGTCTTTATAGGTAACCATCTCATATTGATAGCTGTGTGATTCCCCTTCTTTTGTACCGGATACCACTACCCGTAATAGTACAACATCGTCTTTATCTTTTAAATCCACTATCGGGTCAAGCAGTTTCAAGAATACTTGGCGAGGATTTATTTGTGCTCCGTTTACTTTTACTTCATATTCTTTTCTCGTTAAGTTGAGGTCCACAAGAAGCTTGAATTTCTCTGCATGGCCAGGGTAGCGTATCGTTTTATATTCTAAGGTATCGATATTAGGAAACGAAAGAGATAAGGTAGAAGTGCCACCAGAAGTGTGAAAGGCTTCTAGCGGTCCAAATTTTTCAAAATGAACCGTTTCAATTTCTGATAGAGAGGGGATTTCCTGTTTGGTCCCGTTTCGGATAATAAGAGAAGGATCTGTGTAATGGTCAAATACTCCTTCCATGGAGAATACATGATTATACTCCAATGGCGGCTCTGGTTTAACTGGAATACCTCCTACATATAATTTAATTGATTGTGTCTCATCCAGCTTGCTTGCCCCATATCCTGATAAAATATTTATCATTCCAGGAGCAACGCCTAAATCAGGAATAATGGTTACCCCAGCCTTCTTTGCCTCGTCATCCAGTGCCAATACTTTATCGGTAATATGACCAATATGGCCACCTAAATCAACAGAATGTACGCCAGCTTGGATAGCAGTCCTCGCCACCACTTCATTAAATGAATAAAAAAGTGCATTAATTATCACATCGAACTGCTCGATAAACGCCTTTAAATCCGCTTCGTTACTTGCATCAACTTGATAAGGTGTTAGTTTAGCAGATTGGAGTGTGTCACAAACCTGTTGAACACGATTTAAATCGATATCTGCTAGCCCAACTGCTGTAACCTTTTCACTATGAATTAAGTCCCTTGCCGCTTCCTTCCCCATCAATCCTGCACCTAATACACCTATTTTCATCTAGACCCTCCATTCTACTTTTCAATTAAAATATAAGGAGTGTAACTTACTTTATTAAAAAAACATTCTTGCTATTCGAAAAATAATCAACATGCTTTCACAAAACGTATAAAAAGCACTTTATTATATTCTATTTTTGATCCTTAGATATATACGTATCTACCCATTTAATGAACGTTGCCTTTTATGTTATACTTGATAAATATTTCAACATAGAAGGGATTTATTATGCAAAGTAATCAAAAGTGGTCTTCAAAAATAGGATTTATTTTAGCTTCTGCTGGTGCTGCCATCGGATTAGGAGCTATTTGGAAATTTCCATATATGACGGGTATGAATGGTGGCGGTGCCTTTTACTTAGTGTTTATTGCTTTTACCATTATAATAGGGCTGCCTATTTTAATTGCTGAATTTATTATTGGAAGAGGCGCTGGAACAGAAGCAGTACAAGCTTATAACAAGTTCGCACCTAAAAGTTTGTGGTCTTTTATCGGGCATTGGGGTGTGGCTGGCGCCTTTCTGCTAATGTCTTTTTATAGTGTAGTTGGAGGGTGGGTACTGATATATAGTGCATTATCCATACCAGGTCTGATTATCAAGGAAAATGCCAATTATGCCGAATTATTCGCACAAATTACTGGCAGTCCTCTTATCGTTATTTTAGGTTTAGCATTGGTTATGCTTATCAACATTGTTGTCGTATCATTAGGCATTCAAAATGGGATAGAGAAGGCAAGCAAAGTATTAATGCCTTTGTTATTTATCTTTTTTATCGTACTAGTTATACGTGCTGTGACTTTTGAAGGAGCAATGGAGGGTGTTCGTTTCTTTCTTCAGCCGGATTTCTCTAAGCTGAATGCAGAGAACATCTTATATGCTTTAGGACAATCATTCTTTTTATTAGCAGTGGGAATCTCAGTAATGGTGACATATAGCTCCTATCTTAGTAAAGATGTGAGCATTCCGTTTGCTGCTGGTTCTGTGTCGATCATGAACATAATTGTTACGCTGCTAGCTGGTCTGGCTATTTTCCCAGTGGTATTTGCCTTTGGTCTAGAGCCGACAGAAGGACCTGGTTTATTGTTTATTGTCTTGCCTGAGGCATTTAGTGGCATGCCATTTGGCGAATTGTTCTTAAGTTTATTTTTGCTATTATTCCTATTCGCTGTATTAACTTCTTCCTTTAGTATGCTGGAGATTATTACAGCAGCATTTACCAATAAAAAGAAGCGTTCTCGGAAAAAAGTCGCTTTTCTGGCAGGTTTGCTCGTCTTTATTGTGGGTATCCCTGCTGCTCTATCATCGAACGTATTAGCAGAATTTAAGATCTTTGGATTAACCGTGTTTGATGCAACTGACTTCTTGGTAAGTAATATCATGTTACCTGCTGGCTGTTTGTTTATCGCATTGTTTATCGGTTACAGAATGGATAAGTCAATTGTGAAAGAAGAATTCACAGCCGCAAATCAGTTATCACAAGGGTCGTTCCAAACCTGGTATGGAATCATGCGATACTTGGCTCCCATTACGATTATTATTGTGTTTTTAACGTCTTTAGGTATTATTTAATGAATTGGTACCTCTAAAAGGCAACTACTTTAGGTATGGATGTCATAGAAAAAGCTAACGCATTCGCTCATTTAGCAAATGTGTTAGCTTTTATTTTACTTGTTCTTTATTTACCGTTCAGATACTTCTAATCTAAATTCCTAACATGAAAAAATTCAAACTGACGATTCTATGCTAATAAAATAATTGTTTGAATTTAGGCAGTATTTATCTCTAATCCTCTTCAAATTGATATAACAATTGATAATTCGATTCATCAAGCAACTCTGCAACGTGAACACGTACCCCATGCCCAAATACAACTTCATCAGAAGTCATCGCAACAATCATTGCTTTGGTATTGTTTTTAACATCGTGATAGATATCTCCAACAACTGGTTTTAACGTTTCATCATTTTCTGCTAAATAGCTAATGGATTCATCTTGTAATTGCTGCTCTTCTGGAACAAGACTCTTATCATAATAAGCAATCTCCTGACTCGCCTCCGCTTTGCCAGGAACCATGACCACATACTCATTATGCTTCACACCATTATCCCTTGTTGTAACAACATTGCCATCTTCTACACTTTCCACTTTCTCAATTTCATTTAATGAATAGTGATCAAGAAAATCTGGTGCTGGTTTCACGATTAAGATATAGTCACCAGGCTGGGCTTTTGCAGTTTCGTCTATCGTATACCGCTTCCCATAAAATATAAAGGTATCATTGTGTTTTGGTTTGTAATATTCAATCTCGCTCGCTTTCGTTAACACTTGCTTCATATCCTTTAAACGGTAAAGGTGGACGGATTTGTTAAACATTGCTTTGACACTGTATACCTTGTGCAATTCATTTTGATAAAAAACAAATTGGCCTTTTCGAACCTGTAGTAGCTTCATTTTCTTCCTCCTATCAACATATGTAGACGGTTAGTACTATATTCCCCTTATTACAGCCCATAAAACAGAATAGATGGTTCTACTATCTTAAGTTTATACCATAATGGAAATCATTTTTGAAACCTTTTCCTCTTTCACATCGTATATAAGTTATCAAATGCAGAGGAGTGTGAATATATGCTAGGAATTCTAACAACAACCATCCTTTCATTTATTCTTTATTTTATTATTAGCTTGTTTCTTATTCTTACAACTAAGAAAACACGTTTGACTACAATCAAAGCGGTTATATTTGCATTTATCATCTTGTTTATTTTAAACGCAGTGGTTGTATATCTCACTTTACCAGCCATCACAGTCCCTAACATGGCTATCCTTAATCTAGGGGTTGCCTTTATCGGAATGATAGGAATTTATTCATTTACCCTGACAAAGCCTTTTATAGGAGCAAATATAAAGTTTGACACAATCTCAGTCGGGATAATTGCAGTTTCGATTCTTGCACTTATTGTCTTTTCCATTCTTGGCATTTCAGCGCTTAATAATTCCTATGAATCCATAGCTAAGCAAGAGGTGGAAGAAGCAAAGCCTTTAGATAAAGATGCAACACCAATAGTCGTCTCACCAGAATTTGCTCGCAACAAAGTACAAAAATCAATGAGTGTTGTTCCAAATACCCAATTTTATGACCTAGGAAAGCTGCAAGTACAAAAGATTGGCGATGAAGTTGTATTTGTTGCTCCTGTCGAGTTCTCAGACTTTTGGCGTTATTTCCGAGGAAATGAAACGGAGGGATACTTCACCATTTCCGCTACCGATATCAATGCACAACCGAAGTTTGTTCAGAGTAAAATGCGGTACACAAATTCAAGTTTCTTCAATCATAACATCAATCGTGTTATTTATAGCGCCTTTCCTAATTATATTCAAAGTGGAGAAGCACAAATTGAAGTCGATGATCAAGGAAAACCGTGGTATGTTCAAACCCTTTATCAACCAATTGGTTTAACCAACAAGCCTGATATGTCGAATCTCCATGTAGCTGTTGTAGATCCTGTTTCTAGTGAGGTATCCCTGTATGACGTGGCTGAAGCACCCGCATTTGTAGAGGGCTCCATAAGTTCTGAGCTTGCCTCTACAGAGAATAATTACTTTGGTAAATATGTTCATGGTTGGTTAAACTCTATCTTTGGTAAAAAAGACGTGAAAATCCCAAATGAGTCTGGTACAGAAAGCGATGTTACTCCAATATTTGACGAAAATGGAGAGATGCATTACTTTACCGATATGTCGTCACCAAAGGAAAACATCGACTCCGCTTTAGGCTATACCTTGATTAATGCTAGAACTGGAGAACTTGTCTACTTTAATGGTGCACAGAATAACGGAATTATGGACAGCAAAGGAGCCAGAGAAATTGTAAACAAGGAATTCCCTGAAAAAAATTGGACTGGATCCATGCCCATCCTCTATAACATTGACGGAAACCCAACCTGGGTAGTTAATGTATTAGATCCAAACGGACTCTTTAAGCATTATGCCTATATTAAAGCAGCAGACTCTGACTTTGTCGTTTTCGGCGATACTGCGAGACAAACATTGGATGCTTATCGGTTAGCGCTTGCCCAAGACCCTAGTAATGTGGAGTCTACTGGTAAAACAGCTTTGGAAGACCGGAATGGTATTATTGACCGAGTAGTCGTAACAACCAAAGACACAAGCCAGCTTGTTCAATTTCTATTAGTTGGTGATAAAACCATTTATACCGTTAATTCCTCCAAAGCTCCTTTGTCTGTTTTCTTACAAAGAGGAGACCATATTAATTTAGAAGCGAATATCCTAGATAATGGAACTGCAATTGTCGAGACCATTACGATTGAAGGATTAACTGAATAGAAAATAAAAAAAATGGCGGGTCACATTCACGCCATTTTTTTCTTTCACTTTACTTATTCTTTTCAATCTCCTCAACTAGCAAGGATAATTCTTCCCATCGCTCCATTTTTGCTTCTAATTCGGACTCTACCTCTTGCTGTTGGGTAAAAAGTTCCTGTACCTTCCCAGCATCACTGCCAGCATCGATAATAGCTTGCTGCAATTCTTCCAATTTGGATTCTAACTCCATAATAACATCTTCTATTGTTTCATATTCCTTCTTTTCATTGTAAGAAAGCTTCCTTTTCGTTTCTTTCAATGGTTTTTGCTTTGGCTTCTCAAGTTTCGATTCTTTAATAATTGCTTGCTTCTTCTCCAAGTAATCACTATAATTCCCAAAAAGGTGGGTAATCTTGCCTTGCCCTTCGAATATAAACATCTCATCAATCACACGATCTAAGAAATAACGGTCGTGAGAAACAGTAATAACGACACCGGGAAAATGGTCTAAATATTCTTCGAGAACACTCAATGTCTGTGTATCCAAATCATTTGTCGGCTCATCTAAGAAAAGAACATTTGGCTCTGTCATTAACACTTTTAATAAATACAGCCTTCTTTTCTCTCCACCGGAAAGCTTGCGGATATAGCTATATTGCTCATATCTGGAGAATAAGAAGCGCTCCAGCATCTGCTCAGCAGTAATGACTTGCCCATCCTTTGTATGAATGACCTCTGCTACCTCTTTGATATAATCAATCATCCGCATTTCCCCATCGAGTTCCTGGTCTCCCTGGGTATAGTAGCCAATCTTTACGGTCTCACCAATTTCGATTTCCCCACTATCTGGCTCAATGCGACCAGCTAGCAAATTCAATAACGTAGATTTCCCAGACCCATTCGGCCCAATAATGCCAATACGATCTCCAGGTATAATCAAATTGCTAAAATCTCGAATAAGAACTCGATCCTCATAAGTCTTTGAAATATTGGTTATTTCCATGACTTTTTTTCCTAATCTAGTCGAACCAACTTGAAATTCAAGATTTTGTTTTTTTGTATCAAAGCGTTTGTCTTTCATTTCTTCCACACGTTCAATCCGTGCCTTCTGCTTCGTCGTCCTCGCCTTTGCTCCCCTTCGTAACCAAGCAAGCTCTCGTTTAAGCGTATTTTGGTGCTTCGCCTCGTTTGCTATTTCGAGGGCTTCTCGCTCTGCTTTCTTCTCAAGGAACATCTCATAATTTCCTTCATAGATGTATAAATTACCCTTGTCTAATTCATAAATTTTATTGGTGACACGATTCAAAAAGTAACGGTCATGCGTCACAAGCAGTAAGGAGCCTTTATAGGTCTGCAAGTATTTTTCCAGCCATTCTACTGTGTCATTATCAAGGTGGTTTGTCGGCTCATCCAAAATTAATAAATCTGCAGGCTGAATCAATGCCTTTGCAATCGATACCCGCTTCTTCTGACCTCCTGATAATTCCCCAACTTTCTTATCAAACATCGTGATTCCCAGCTTAGTTAACACAGTTTTTGCCGCTGTATTTGCTTCCCATGCTTCCGCTTCATCCATCTTTTGCTGCGTCTGCAGAAGCCTAGACTGAGCTAATTCGCTGTTTGGCTCTCTTTCCAGTTGAAGCAGTGCTTCTTCGTAGTCTCTCATCACTTTCATGATCGGAGCCTCACCATAATAGATATGCTCCATTACCGTTTGATTTTCATCCAATTCTGGCTCTTGGGCTAGATATTCGATTCGATAATCTTTTGCATGGTGAATCGAGCCTTTCTCCGCTGCATCGATTCCAGCTATTGCTTTTAAAAAACTCGACTTACCTGTACCATTCACTCCAATTAATCCAATTCGTTCCTTTTCTGCTATCGTACAGGAAATATCATTGAACAGTACTTTCTCACCATATGATTTATATATATTCTCTATCATTAACATAAGCAATCTTCCTCAAATCTTCTGTTAAAATTCTATCTTTCTATCTAAGTTTAGCTTAGTGACACGTTTTTTTCCACTTTATCCCGACTGGCTGTAAAATCCCCTACTTTAAAAATATATATGTAACTCATTTGTAACTTCATTCCTTTATTATGAACAACGTTCAAACTAAAAAAGGGGGACGTTACTTGTTAAATGTAAAAGCGATGTATCTGTTAGGTTGGATTGGTCTCTTGGCTGTTCTTGTATTTATTATTCCTATAAGTACAGAAGCAGCCGGCACAACGGTCAAAGGCACACATGGAGGAAAGACATACCAGCTTTATCTTCCTGATAAGTTTAGTGAAGATGAAAGCTACCCATTAATGGTAATGCTTCATGGTTGTACACAAGATGCCACCCAATTTGCAGCAGGCACAAAAATGAATGCGCTTGCAGACAAAGAAAGATTTATCGTTCTTTACCCTGAACAAAACTCTGGAGCAAACATGAATAAGTGCTGGAATTGGTTTGAGACCGCCCATCAATCTCGAGGAAGTGGCGAGCCAGCTGCTATTGCCGGTATGGTCCAAAAGATTGAAAGCGATTACGTAATTAGTGACAATCAAGTATATGTTGCTGGTCTTTCAGCTGGTGGAGGAATGAGTGTTATCATGGGGGCAACTTATCCAGACCTGTTTGATGGAATCGGTGTAGGAGCTGGATTGGAGTACAAAGCAGCAATAACTATGGTCGAGGCTTTTACAGCTATGTCAAGTGGGGGACCTGATCCGGTAAATCAGGGCAAACTTGCGTATCAAGCAATGGGCAGCAGAGCACAAACGTTGCCAGTTATTGCTGTTCACGGTACTTCTGACTATACCGTTAATCCAATCAATAGTGACCAAATCATCAAACAATGGGCTACAACTAATAATTATGTTGAGACTGGCTCATCAACTGGTTGGATAGATGACACTCCAGACCATACAGAAAATTTGCAAGTTCCAGGAGGCAGAGCTTACACAGTTTATGATTATCATAATACGGAAGGCAAGCTTTGGATGCAGAAAGTAATCGTACAAGGTATGGGGCATGCATGGTCAGGAGGAAGCACAGCGGGCAGCTATACAGATCCCCAGGGGCCGGATGCTAGTCAGATGATGTGGGACTTTTTCCAAGAGGTTGGCGACCGTCCTGATATCGTTACCACAACCGCTAATCCAAAAGGCGGAACTTATCAGGATTCCGTTGTTGTAGAACTTCAAGCCGATAGGGAAGCGACAACCTACTATACCTTAGATGGAACAGGACCAACCACTGATTCTACCGTTTATACGGAACCAATTACTATAGACAAGGACACAACCCTTAAGTTCTTCAGTCAAGATACGAGCGGAATAGCAGAAAACATTAAAGTGGAAGAATATAAGATTACAGATATTGTACCGGGTGATGAGACTGTTATCTCGTCTATTGCAAGTGAAGATGGATTTGTTGGAAGGTATGCAGTTGATGGAAAAGGAAATGGAACTGTAAAAGCTGGTGATAAAGGCATGTATAATATCGATACGTATCGAGGTATTCTTTCCTTTGACACAAGTAATCTTACCGAACCTATCCATCATGCGAAAATCAGACTGTACAAAAAAGCATCTCAAGGTGTGGTCAACTCTCTTCAAGTCGATGTTAAAAAAGGAGTATTCGGCAGCAGCTCAGCAATTGAACAAACCGACTTCGCAAGTACACCTTCTGCATCGAATATAGCAACCAGTAAAAACTTTGGAGGAGAGTACATCGAAATTCTACTTCCAGAAAGCAGTTATATTCACATTAACCAAAGTGGTAAAACACAATTCCGATTACAGGCAGCTACAACGGCAGGATTTAATGCAAATAGCATAGAGTTCTATGGTGGAGAAGAGGAAAGCAAAGCTCCGCAACTAATAATAAATAGCCAGAATTGAACCAAAGGCGTAAGCGCCCGTTTAGCAACGTACAAACTGGAGCACTCCGCAATGAGATAAAGGAAACACGATGAATGTAGTGAGTCGATGTTGACTTATCGTAGTGGAGGGGTGTGAAGTTAGCTAGTTGCTGGGCGCTGAAGCCGGACGTGGCCTTTCTTGTATTAAGAATAATCCAAACTGCAAGTTTTATAATTTCCTATATACAGAAAAAAATCGAGTAGTGCATTAAAATGCATTACTCGATTTTTATTATCCCAACTGCTTCAAAATATTTGCCATTTCAATGGCATTAGAAGCACATTCTGAACCTTTATTGCCTGCTTTTGTTCCTGCACGTTCAATGGCTTGTTCTATTGTCTCCGTTGTTAATAATCCAAAAATAACCGGCTTTCCAGTTCTTGCAGAAGCATTTGCAATTCCTTTCGCCGCTTCATTACATACGTAATCAAAGTGTGGAGTCGAGCCACGAATGACTGTCCCTAATGAAATTACTGCATCATACGAATCGTTTGCTGCCATTCTTTCTGCAATCAGCGGCAGTTCGAATGCGCCCGGAACCCAGGCAACATCAATGTTTTCTTCCTCTACTCCATGTCTTTTTAATGTATCGATTGCTCCATCGAGTAACTTATTCGTAATAAATTCATTAAATCTTGCTACTACAATCCCAATCTTTAAGTCTGTTCCTACTAAATTTCCTTCAAATCTTTTTCCCATTATTTTATCTCCTCACATAGATTTTTTCTTGTTTTTTTCTATACGTAATTAAATCTGCAATCGTAATCAACTTTAAATCAAACTCTTCTGCTATTCTTTCTAAATCCGGCATTCTTGCCATTGTTCCATCATCTTTGATAATTTCACAAATGACACCTGAAGGATATGCACCACTTAAGTAGGCTAGATCGACTGCCGCCTCTGTATGACCAGGTCGCACGAGCACACCGCCATCTTTGGCAATAAGCGGAAAGACATGTCCTGGCATTTTAAAATCTTGAGCCGCTGTATCTGATTTTGTTAATGCCTGGATGGTTAAGGATCTTTCTTTCGCACTTATACCGGTTGTAGTATCGATATGGTCAACAGAAGTTGTAAATGCAGTCCGTAACGGATCGCTACTATCCTGTATCATCATTGGCAGATCTAATTGCTTAGCACGAACCTCAGTTATTGGGGTGCAGACAAGTCCTTTTCCATGTGTAATCATAAAATTAATTACCTCAGATGTTGCTTTTTCAGATAAGGCAATAAAATCTCCTTCGTTTTCTCTATCCTCATCATCTGCTACAATAATTACTTTTCCGGCTTTCAAATCTTCAATTGCTTCCTCAATCGTATTCATTCCTTCACCCCTTTTTACATGAATCCATTGCTTTTTAAAAAATCCGCATCTATCTCTGACTTTTGTTCTACCTGTTCACGTTGCAGCATATGTTGAACGTGCTTAGCTAACATATCGCATTCAATATTTACCTTATCACCTTCTCCTTTCCCCCCAAGTATCGTTTCCGATACGGTATGAGGGATAAGGGAAATGGTAACCAAGTTATTTTCTATTCCAAACACCGTCAAACTCGTACCATCAACGGTAATCGAACCCTTATGCAGTACATAGCGTGAAAGTTCCTCTGGAATTTGAATCTGGTAGTAAACCGCATTTTGTTCTTTTTGTTTTTTTAAAATTTCCCCAACACCATCCACATGTCCAGAAACAAAGTGTCCCCCAAATCTTCCATTTGCTAGCATAGCACGCTCCAGATTGACCTTCGACCCTGCTTTCAAGTCCTTTAGGGAGGTCGATAATATCGTTTCTGGCATCGCATCAACCTGGAATGAATTCTTTGTATAATTGGTAACAGTTAAGCAAATACCATTCACTGCAATACTGTCGCCAAGATGCACATATTCTAAGATTTTAGTTGATGTAATCGTCATCTCTACAGCTTGCTCTGATACCTTTTGTATC
Source organism: Oceanobacillus piezotolerans (assembly GCF_003665065.1). Classification (GTDB taxonomy): domain Bacteria; phylum Bacillota; class Bacilli; order Bacillales; family Amphibacillaceae; genus Oceanobacillus; species Oceanobacillus piezotolerans. Next base: position 59,159 of record NZ_RCHR01000012.1, read on the forward strand.
TTTTCTACTTTTCCTATTTCCTCAATGATTCCAGTAAACATGTATTTTCCCCTTCCTTCCCTTAGCCTGTTGATTATCAGTCTAGGTTGAACTCAAGCTAGTATGACATCTTCGCCTTCCCTTCAGAAGCAGTCTATATAAATCGAAAAAAGCCTACAAGGAATCCCTCGTAGGCTCTAATGGTAATAGTTAGAATTATCAGACTAACACAAAGAAGCTATGTATAAATCCATATACAATAGAAAATGTGCGTCATCGATTCCTTCTCCCATCCAGACTTTCACTGTCGGCTCTGGATTCACACCAGATCCACCGCTTGGCTGACGCCGCACGGGTCACGGACTTAGAAGCATTGCTTCAACACCGCCGGTAGGGAATTTCACCCTGCCCCGAAGGAAATTGCGTATTTAAATGTTATTTGTATTATACATGCGCTACTTACTTTTTGCAACCCTCTTTATTTGAGAAGAGATTAAATGGAAAAATCACTTTTATAGGAAACCGCCCATATTTTCAGAAAAACGCTCACATCTCTAAAATACCGCTTGATATTTTTGAAAAAATGCTTTTAAGTCGCTGAGACGATTATTTACGACATAAGCAACACCTAATTATAACTCCATTGCCGATAGTTTCTCCACCATTGCTTCATATGTCATTGCACCATACCCCTTGTAGGTAATCTTTCCTTCGGGGTCTATCATATATGTCGTTGGAATTGGACTAATTCTATATTGAAGAGCCACTGAGCCTTCTACATCAAGTGCAATAGGAAAGCTAAGAGAGAATTCATCTTTAAATTTTTGAACATTACTTTTCTTTATTTCTGTATCTGTTAAATTAACTGCTAACACAACAACATCATTCTGATCGTAAAAATTTTGCATATCTGGCATCTCATCACGGCATGGCGGACACCAGGTTGCCCAGAAATTAAGCATTACTGCCTTCCCGCGGTAATCGGATAATGTTACTTTTTCACCTGTCAATGATTCTAATTCAAAATCAGGAGCTTGATTACCGACTTCAAGCCCGGTATTCTCTTTGGCCATCACGCTTCCTGTTGGCACAATTAAAAGCATCATCAACAACAGAATGAATATTTTTTTTGCCATTTTCCGTCCTCCTATAAACAAAACTGTAGGAATATTGTTCCACTGACTTACCTGATTCATACTTAGACTTTCTTTATTAGCTATTTCCGTTTTGTTATAATGGAACATAATTTAATGAAGGAGGGTTCTCTATGCCACTGCCAAAAGGACAAGCGAATTGCATTACCGATATTGAAGGCGTTCAAGTAGGTCATGTTACCTTATATGAAAAAATGGATCAGGAAAATACAATATGTACGGGAGTAACCGCGATTCTCCCACATAAAGGGAACCTTTTTAAGGATAAAGTACATGCTGGAGTTGCCATTATTAATGGCTACGGCAAATCAGCAGGGCTTATACAAATTGATGAATTAGGCCTTGTTGAGTCACCTATCATGCTAACAAATACGCTTAGTATTGGCCCTGTTCTACAAGGTACATTAACGTATATGCTGGAGGAGAATCAAGATATTGGTGACAATACAAGCACGATTAATATTGTCGTAGGGGAATGCAATGATGGCTACCTTAATTCCACTCGCCTACAAGCTGTAAAACCTGAACATGCCATTGAAGCGATTCAAGTTGCATCAGATGAACCTGCTCAAGAGGGTGCAGTTGGTGCAGGTAAAGGAACAATATGTTTTGGTTATAAAGGTGGCATAGGAACTTCTTCCCGGGTTATAACAGCAGGTGGAGAAACATATAAAGTGGGCGTGCTGGTTCAAAGTAACTTTGGTAACCGGGATGAAGCATTGTTTGCTGATTTTAAGAAGAAAGAATTAGATACACCAGATGGTTCTATCATGATTATTATTGCAACAGATGCCCCTTTATATGGTAGACAGCTAAAACGATTGGCTAAGCGGGCCGCAGCTGGACTTGGAAGAACGGGAAGTCACATTGCCCATGGAAGCGGGGATATAGCAATAGCCTTTTCCACAGCGAATAAACATCGCCATTATGCTGATACAGTTCTTGAATCCTTAACGTATATAAGAGACGGCCATCCAATTATGAATGACCTTTTCCTCGGAGTCGTTGAAGCAACCGAAGAAGCAGTTATTCGTTCCTTACAGATGGCAGAAACAACAGAAGGCAGACAAGGAAGAAAAGTAGAACGAGCCCCTTTAAGTTAAAAGGGGCTCGTTTTATCGCAGGCTGAGTGAAGTTTCACCTTATTTAGATTTTGCCATAAAAGATTTCGGCACATCGGCACGGAAAAGCATCAATCGATTATTATACGGATGATGGAAACTAAGGACCTTTGCATGCAATCCTAATCGGCCAATCGGATTCTCAGATGCACCATATTTTTTATCTCCAACTATGGAATGCCCAATATCTTGCATATGCACCCGTATTTGATTCTTTCGTCCGGTTTCTAATTGTAATTCCAGTAAGCTGAATCTCCCATTTGACTGAAGCTTTTTATAATGAGTGATTGCAAGCTGACCATCGTTTTTCACTGGACTTGAGTACACCATATGCGTTTTGCTTTCTTTTAACCATGATTTTATTTTTCCCGTTGGGTTCTTGACATCGCCTTCTACTAACGCGACATACGTTCTTTCCTTTACCATGTCTTTCCAGTCATCTTGCAGTTTACGTTTTACTTTTTCTTTCTTTGCAAACAGCATGACGCCTGACGTATCCTTATCTAATCGGTGTACGATAAAGATGCGACCCTGTGGGTTCTTTCGCTTTACATATTCAGTAAGCTGAAAATAAGCGGTAAGCTTCTTTTCCTTCTCTGTTGCAATCGTCAGCAGTCCAGCATCCTTATTGATTACAATAATGTCTTCATCTTCAAATAAAATCTTCATGCCAGTAAGTACGTCTTCCCGCTTAGCAACTTTGTTTTTCATGATGCTAACGGTTTGACCGGGTTTAAGCGGATAATTATATTTTGTTTCCATATGATCATCGACACTAACTTGTCCCCTAGCAAGAATGGATTTCACTGAATTACGGCTTCGATTTTCCATTACGCTTAAAAGGAATTTAAGTAGTTCTGTTGGTTCTTTTACTGTATAAGTCAAGTCTTTCTGTTCCATATTTCTACTCCTTAGGTAAGAAAAAATGTTAAGTAATCATTTCCTAATACTTAACATTATAGATATTGAATTAAATATGCAACTTATTTTTAACTAGCATAGATCTTTGCTTGCAACAACGAAATCATTCATTCTTGCAAGAATGAGGAAGTTAATCTTCATCCTTCACATCTATATCTTCAGGAATAGGTTCATTTAAGTATTCTAAAATCATATGCCGATATTTCTCGACTTGTTCGAAATGGGTTGTAAATTGCTGTTTATTAATTAAATATTGTTCTCCGTCATGTACAGCCCGAATACGTCCTTGTAATACTAATGCAGAAACTTTATTCTCAGGCATAGAAAGGTATTCAGCAGCTTCACCAATTGTTAGGTACACCCTTATTCCACCTTTCTTCTTAACTTAGTCTGTTAACACATCATGATATTCAGGAGTTTCTTCTAGTTTTCTTTTCGCATAGGGACACAGCGGCTTTATCTTTTTCCCTTCACTGCGTGCATATTCGACAACCTTCTCTACCAGTTGCCCTGCTATACCCTGACCACGCAGTTCATCAGAAACGTAAGTATGATCCACAACAATTCTATTTCCACCAGATCTTACAAATGTAATTTCTGCTAGAGGCTCTTTTACACTCTCACCTACATAAAATTTATTTTCCGCTTTGTTAATGGTTGTTGGCATAAGTCGAATTCTCCTCCTCATTCATATTCTCTACTATTTATTATACCCATATTCTTTCTATTTTTGTACAAATCCCTTTAAATGGATATGGCACCAAAAATTTACAACAAATTAACATTTTCCTGTTATACTCAAATAGTAACAGTCCTAATGTACTAGAATATCCACTAAAAAGGAGTCCACATATGCAACAAAAAATGAACAAGTTCATTTCAAAGTTCTCATTAAGGTTTAGACTATTAATTCCATTTCTAACTTTAATGATCATCGCTGTCGCTTTTATTGGATTTGCTTCTTACAACCAATCAAAAGAAATAACAATGAATTCAATTAAGGATCGTTTGCAACGAGAAACACAATTAATGGGGTATATCGCCGAGAACTTACAATTTCTATATGTAAGTGATCACGACTACTTTATGCAACAGTTAAATATTAGTATCAGGGACCAGCAAAGCCAGTTGGAATCAGATGGAATAGCATCGGAATTTTTCCAACTGACAGACGACGAAGTTATCCCTTTTCAAGTGAGTCAAAAGTCTCTTCCTTCTATATCTGATTCGATTATAAACTCAATCAATGAAACAGGAAATGGACAATTTACTAGGCAAATTGACGGGGAAGACTACCTGATCTCCTTCCAGCAAATGGATGAAATTAACGGGACTTATGTACTTCTTGTTCCAACTAGATCCTTCATGGGACCAGTTCAAGATATGGGGTATACATCTCTGACTATTATTATAGTTAGTATTTTAGTTTCTACCTTATTGATTATTGTATTTGTCCAAACCTTAACGAAACCACTTGATTTATTAAGAAACACGATGCGTGAAGTACGAAATGGTAATTTAAAACAAGCTGATCAGATACATACCACCATTCCTGAATTTGTTTCTTTGCAAAAAAGCTATAATGCAATGATTGAACATATGCGCACGATGATTGACGAGCTTAAAAACACGACGGTTCGCTTAAATCAAACGGGAGAGGAGTTAAAACAATCTTCTGAAGATGCACTGCAATCCAGTCATGATTTAATTGAATCCATTAATGTTGTTAAGCTTGGTGCCGAACAAACAGCAAATAGCTCAGAAACAAGTGTGACTCATTCTGTAATGATGAAGAGTCAAATGGAAGAAATGATTCAAAAAATGGACACGGTGTTTTCAAGTTCTGATCGAATGGGAGACACTGCTGTACACGGGGAGAAAAATATTCTTGCTTTAATTCATACCATCCAGTCCTTTGAAACGGACTTTAAGCACTTAACGAGTACAGTGAAAGATATTAACGCACATTCCTTCTCTATTTCTAAGTTAGTTGGTTTAATTCAAGGAATAGCAGAACAAACGAAACTGCTCTCACTTAATGCTGCTATTGAAGCAGCACGTGCTGGAGATGCTGGAAAGGGATTTTCCGTTGTTGCTAATGAGGTTGGTAAACTTGCAGCACAATCTTCAGAAGCGGCAAATGAAATTACACAATCTATCGAAAATATGAAAGGTATTACGCAAAATGCAACTGCAGAATTCCAACAAATGCTGCAAAAAACAAATGAAAATATTTCGATAGCCAATGAGTCGAAAGATAACTTCGATGACTTAATGCAGGAAATTTCAAATGTTGGAAATCATTTAGAGGGGATGCGTGGAGTAATCCATCACTTGGAAGAAGTTCTTCCAAGCTTAGAAGAAACTGCAGAAGAATTTGCCTCTATCTCTGAAGAAACATTAGCAAGTTCAGAAGAAATGCTTGCAAGCAGTGAGCATCAGCATCTACAAACAAAGAGTACACACGAAATCGGATTAAAATTAACCGAGCTTTCCCAATCTTTATCTCGGATTACATCTCGGTTTCAAATAAAATAGTTATAAGCATTGTCACTTTTAGAGGACAATGCTTATTCTATTGCAGGTTAACTGGCTGTCCCCTGCTATACACCCATTTCCGATCGATGATAAGAGAGTATATTCTCAAAAATAGCAGAAGGGATCTCTTCGGTGAGTAAATGTCCAGTTTTTTCATAAGTTATCAGTTCTGCTTTCGGTAAATCATTTACAAGTCGGTGTCCGACCGATACTGGAACTACTTTGTCTTCTTCTCCCCATAGCAACAAAGTCGGAATATCAATTTCCTTTAATTGCTCAGAGGTTAAATCCCCTTCTCGATGTCTTAGTAACCTAATGAGTGACCTGCTGAAATTCTTCTCTTTTAGTGGCCTGGTGAACTCACGAATATGATCCTCTGTCATTAAAGAAATATCATAAAATACATTTTTTAGGCTTTCTTTCACACTGCTCCTCTTGATTCTTCTCTGAACTGCCTGATGGAATAGTGGAAGATAAGAGCAGTATCTCATCAATCTATTTGCACCTTTCAAGTAACCAGAACTGCAAACCAGGATAAGTTTTTTCACTTTCTCAGGAATAATTCTCGCCGTATATAACGCTATTTGTCCACCCATTGAGTGGCCAACAAGTGTTACTCCATCCAAATTAAAATAATCGATACATGCAGCTACTACTTGTGCATAGTTATGATAACTATAGAAGAAAGACAATGATTTTTCGCTTTTACCAAACCCTGGTAAGTCCATCGCAATGATGGAGAAATGATTCTCCAGTAAAGGAATGATTTTATTAAACGTATAGGTGGAAGACAAATATCCATGTATCAGGACAATGGGGGGTTTTCCATTTAGAATATATTCACAATATATGTTTACGCCATTAATATTAATATAGGTTTCTGAATAGTTACTTTTTCCCATCTCGCACCTCATTGAATGATTTTACATACCTATTATTTACCCCAATAACAAAAATAATGTGCTGTAATTTGTAAAGTTTTTTACACTCATTCAACATTGTATTAGGCATTCGTCTAGTGTGTTACAGGACGTATTTGTTAATGAGATAAAGGGAATCCCCAATCAGTAGATTTTTCCTTCCCCCTAGGTCTTACAGCTAGTTAACCCGCAATAAAATATTCCCTAAAGTATAAACTCTAGGGAATGATTTTTTCTTCTCTTTGACATTAGAGAAGATATATTATTGTACTTCCATTTTCAAATCTCCTGTTTTTGCCCATCCTTTTTGTTTCAATGCTTGATAAGTTACTACAGAGATAACAGCTGGTACAACCACACCTATAACAAGATACATTACGAATACTCCTATTCCCTGATTAGCTAAGATATTTAACGGAGCAATAAAGGAGTTTAAACCTAGTCCAGCTAACGTATAAGGAACTTCAAAGTTAAATATTAAAATAGCAATTGGTGCACAAATTAGGGAAGATAAGAACGGCCCAATGACTAGCCTTGGATTCTTAACTAAGTTCGGAACTTGAACTTTCGGTGTTAAGAAGGATTGTGCAATATTTGCACCGATGTCATTCTGTCTAAAGGACATTGCCGTCCACCCCGCAAACTGTGCAGTACATCCAATTAATGCAGCAGCACTAGATACTGGGTCAAGCTGTAATGCAATCGCAATTGCAGCAGATGAAGCTGGTGACATTAAGAAAATACTCCAAATAAGTGCAATAACCATAGAACCTATTAACGGTGAACCAGAAACCCCTGTTGCTATTTGAGCGCTCAGCCACTCTAGTAATGGGGTTACAACTGCTGCAAGTCCAACCCCAACAACCCCGCCGACAAAGATAGCGGCAAATGGAATCGACATCATATCAAGTTTTGTTTTACCTGTTACTTTTTTACCTACCCATATTGCAACTACAGCAGCTAGGACTGCGCTGATAGGTTGTCCCGTCGTGAGCACCCAGCCGCCATCGGCATTCATGTTCAATGCTCCAGCCCCGATAGTAGCTGATGCCATCGCACTAAAGATTACCAATGTATTTCCACCTAATTGATAGGCAATTCCTGCTCCAATTGCAGGAGCCAGCATAAGTTGTGCCGTCTTACCAACCGTAATAAATCCTTCCCAGCCAGTAAAAGTACCTAAGGTTTCAATTAGAAGGCCAATACCCAGTGTTACTAAGACTGCATTAGCAAGTCCTATTGATGCTTTATACATACGATCGACTAAATAATCTTTTGTTGATTGCTTCATTTTGTTATGCCTCCTAAAATAGTAAAGTTACATTTTTCAATCTATTTAAAGATTAAAAATCTAATGTTTGTTCATCCTTTAGCAAATATTCTAGTTTTACTATACTAGAACGTAAATTTGTACTTCCTTATATAAAATAAAAAACCCTCTCCTAATATGGGATGGGCGCATCTTTTATTGTTTGAGCGCCAGCCTCCAATGTCTTACTAACGTAAAGTGGACTCAAACAATTTCCTTATATTACTGGATATTGTCTCAGTCCTATCTTAATAATCGAATAATAATGTTGTTATGTACAAAATTCTCTTGGTTGTTCATCTCTAGTTGCTCTCCTCTCAGTTTGTTTAAATTGATATAATAGTATTACAATTTTTAGTAAGTGTCAATAATTATTTTTTTCAGAATTATTAAAAGCGCTTTCATAATGAAGGTGATTTGCTAATTTTATCCAAAAAAACCAATCAGAAAGTTACTGATTGGCTTTATTGGTCCATTAATTGAATGCTGGAGCATCTATTGCTGAATCCTTTACTTCTTGTGGAACCTCTATATTTTCTACCGTATTAATTCCCTTATATTCTGTATCTATGGACTGAGAAATATTTAGTTCTTCTCCCTCTACGGAGAGTGTCATATCCATATCTACTTTTTCTTTGTTTATTTGATATGTTTCCTTATCAATATACATTTCAATGTATAGATGTGTAACATCCATGTTTTCCATTACTTGACTTAATTCTTCTCCAAACTGTGCAGTAAGATCTTCAGACATATACTCTTCGAATAACTGATTTGTTAGTTCTGTAAATCCTTCTCCATCAGCCGTTAATTTATATACATATTCTTTCTCTGTTTCTTCAAACTCAAAGTCTTCTACATATTGTTCTAGCGTCTCTAATTGTTCTGAAAGGTTTGGCTGCCCGCCACTCATCCCTGGCATGGCAGAACTGTCTAATTTAATCCACTGGGCTGACATAGAATCATAAGTATATGCTTCGCCATCAACCAAATACAGTTCCATTTCTAAATCCATTGGAAAATCATCCATAGTCATGGACATTGTCCCTTTTTGATACATTGCAATTGGATCAGTAATCATTTCTGCATCCATTTTACTTTCCATTGTGATTGGAGACTCACCAGGTGCTTCAATTTCCTGTTTCATATCCATGACTAACTCGGCGCTTTCCATCTCTTTTGCTGCTTCCATAGCATTTGTAAACACTTCTTCTGCATTTCCATCCCCACATGCTGCTAAAGCAATCGTAAGAATGGAAAAAATTGCTACAACCCATTTCTTTGTCATTAAAACCCTCCTAAAAATTGCTACCTATATTACGACAGACTCTTTAAAAGGTTTCATATTTTTAGTAAAAGGTTCTGAGCAATAATTTTGGATTTAGAAGGATGAGCTATAATCCTAGTTTTAAAGTTATGAAGCTAAATGCTTCTATTGCGCTAGTTAACTAGAGCGAGTAACTCATAAAATGTCCCAACTCTTTAACAGAGAACGTATCGCTTCTTCTAAATGTTCCTCCGATATTCCGGCAAATCCTAATATAATTCTTGGAGGATTCTCTTTCCTTTTATCCAATAAATAGGAAGATAGAGGATAGACCTTTATCTGATTTTCTTCTGCTTTATTCAACAGCTGTTGTTCACTCATCCCATTTTCTATCTCCAGTACAATATGCAGACCCGAGTGTTCTCCAATCGGTTTGATCTTCTCGTCAAAGGGTTTGATTGCATCTAGGGTTCTTTCCATTTTATCGCGGTAAATTTTTCTCATTCGGTTAAGATGTCTTTCAAAATCACCATTCTTCATGAATTGGGTAAGAACATACTGGTCCATTCTAGACACAGAGCAAGAATAAAAGGATACTGCTTGTTTAAATTGAGCTAATAACCTTTTAGGAATGACCATATAGCTTATTCGCATCGAAGGAATTAAAGACTTTGAAAAGGATCCAAGATAAATTACTTTATCTCCCTTATCCATACTTTGCAAGGAAGGAATAGACTTTCCACTATAACGGAATTCACTGTCATAATCATCCTCAATCACGTATCGATTATCGTCTTTCATCGCCCAGCTTAATAACTTATTTCTTCTATTAACAGACAATACCGATCCATAAGGGAAATGATGAGAAGGGGTAACGTAGACGACATTTACTCCTGATTGCATTAAAGGATCCACCCTGACTCCCTCTTCGTCTACCTCTAATGGAAATACCTCACGTTTTTCCCTCTTTAATAAATGGGAGATGACATGGTATCCAGGATCCTCCACTCCATAAATGGTATTGTTCTGAAACACTTGCATTAAATGTTGTAAGAGAATATCACTTCCAGCGCCTATCATTATTTGTTCGGGGGAACATTGAACACCCCTTGCATGGTATAAATATTTTGCAATCTCTTCTCTAAATTCTATATCCCCTTGAACATTTCCTAGGAGAAGCAAAGAATGATTTTCGTTGATCATCGTATTTTTTAAATATCTTCTCCACTTGGAAAAGGGAAAGTTCTTTGTATCAATCCATCCTGGATGAAAGTTGTATTTTATCTTTTTCTCGGATTTTTCTACTTTCTTAATTGGATGGCTGGGAGATTGTATATACTCTAAGTCCTCGAATGCTTGAACAAAGTAACCCTTCCTTGGAACACCTTCAATATAGCCTTCTGCTACTAATTGTTCATATGCGGTTTCAATTGTATTTTGGCTTATCTTCAAATACTCGGACAGCTTCCGTTTAGATGGCAATTTTGTTCCATATTCAATTCTCCCCTGAGCTATTTCCTTTTTTATATAGGCATAAAGCTGCTCATATAAAGGAAATCCATTATTTCGATCCAAGGGGCAAGATAGCATTTCCATTTTCATTCCACCTTTTACTGACACCATCATTTTCATAAAATCTGGCACTTTCAATAGTACCAACCTCTCTCTATAATAAAGTAAATTTAGAAAAATGAAAAGAGATTAAGAATGGAGTGGAATTAATGGAAAAATTATTAGGTACGGATACAGTAAAACGAGGAATGGCCCAAATGCAAAAAGGCGGTGTCATTATGGACGTCGTTAATGCCGAACAAGCAAAAATTGCAGAAGCATCAGGAGCGGTTGCAGTCATGGCATTAGAAAGGGTACCTTCTGATATTCGCGCTGCTGGTGGAGTAGCTCGAATGGCTGATCCTCGCATAGTTGAAGAGGTAATAGAAGCTGTATCTATCCCTGTTATGGCTAAAGCACGAATTGGACATATTGTCGAAGCTAGAGTATTAGAAGCTATGGGGGTAGATTACATAGATGAAAGTGAAGTTCTGACACCTGCTGATGAAGAATTCCATCTACTGAAGAGTGATTTTACCGTACCTTTCGTATGCGGATGCCGTGATTTAGGAGAAGCAGCGAGACGAATTGGCGAAGGCGCTTCGATGCTACGTACAAAAGGGGAACCAGGAACAGGTAATATCGTAGAGGCTGTACGCCATATTCGAAAGGTGAATGCCCAAATTCGTAAAGTTACTCTAATGAGTGATGATGAATTAATGACAGAAGCCAAACACCTTGGTGCGCCATATGACGTGTTAAAAGAGATTAAAAAATTAGGAAAGCTACCTGTTGTTAACTTTGCAGCAGGTGGAGTCGCAACTCCAGCAGATGCTGCCTTGATGATGGAATTAGGTGCAGATGGTGTCTTTGTTGGTTCTGGTGTTTTCAAATCAGAAAGCCCTGAAAAGTTCGCTAGCGCTATAGTACAGGCAACAACTTATTACAACGATTATGATTTAATTGCCAAGCTATCAAAAGAATTAGGTACTGCCATGAAAGGTATTGACATTTCTACGTTAAAACAAGAGGAAAGAATGCAAGATCGTGGCTGGTAACCCTTAAGTAGGAGAAAGGATGGTAGAAATGCGTATTGGTGTTTTGGCACTTCAAGGAGCTGTGGAAGAGCATATAGAACAAATAGAATCATTAGGGGCAAAGGCTGTTCCAATTAAGAAACCAGATGAATTAAATAGCATCGATGGCCTTATTTTACCTGGTGGTGAAAGTACAACCATGAGGAGGTTAATTGATCGATATCATTTCCTTATACCATTACAGGAATTTGCTGCAATGCAGAAACCCATTTTTGGTACATGCGCAGGAATGGTGCTCCTTGCTAAGGAAATTGCCGATACTGAATCTTCTCATCTAGGCTTAATGGACATAGTTGTAAAGAGAAATGCATTTGGACGTCAGCGCGAAAGCTTTGAAGTACAAATAGAGGTAGCGGGCTTTGAAGAACGCATCCCTGCTGTTTTCATTAGAGCACCGTATATAGACAAAGCTAGTGAAAAGGTAGAAGTTTTAGCTCAATATGAGGGACATATTGTAGCAGCTAGACAAGGAAATCTTCTCGTTTCTTCTTTTCACCCGGAACTTACATCGGATACTCGATTTCTTCAGTTATTCATTGATATGGTCAGCCAGTGCAATGTGGTGGAAACTGTTAGCTAATAAGAAAGAGGCTGCTATTCAAGCAGCCTCTTTTAACGTTCTTAATAGATACCACGTTCTTACTTACTTTGCTTTTTTATAGTTTTTGTGATTAACTACTGTTTTAATTGGTTCACCAGTTTGTGGGTGTGTACCTGTCTTTATAATCACAGAGTTTTCTCTGACGATGAGGACTTTACCTTCTTTCCCTTTTTGAAGACCTTTTACCACTTTAATTTTATCTCCAACGTCAGCTTTCTTTACTTGCGGTTCCGCTTTTTCTGTCACATCTTCTGCCATTTAAGCGTACCTCCTTTTTTTATTTAACATTACATATTTCAGATGAAAAATGAATTCCATTCGATTTGAGATATAATTTGTCTTGTTTTCTAATATTCCCAAAAGCAGCATGTAAAAAACCATAACAATAAAAGGTAATAAAAAATGCGTTGAAACTCACCTTTTCTAGTATGGTTTAGTGGCATTCTTAACACTCAGGATATTATTTTACCATAAATAACAAGAAACATGTCTTTTCCCGTTTTATATTATTTATTTAAAAAATACAGTAATTTCTAATATATACTGTAGTATAATATGTTTATTCCTCTTAAATCATGATATATATTTTATTGACTGTACTTAGAAATACTCTCCAATATTTTTGCGTAAAAAAAAACAGGACACAAAGTAAATTGTATCCTGTCTTCTCGTTGCCTGGCGGTGTCCTACTCTCGCAGGGAAAACCCAACTACCATCGGCGCTGGAGAGCTTAACTTCTGTGTTCGGTATGGGAACAGGTGTGGCCTCTCCGCCATCACTACCAGACAAAGT
>NZ_RCHR01000013.1 GCF_003665065.1 Oceanobacillus piezotolerans
TCCAAAATTTACCTCACCAGGTAACATCAACCACTAAACAATAGCTTACTGAAATCAAACTGGTATGAAAATCTAAGAAAATGAAAGAAATCGGGAGATTTCGCTTACTATATTGAGGGAGGTTAGTTTAATAAGAAGGATATGCCTAAATCATATAAAAACTGTATATTAAAGAATTCAAGGTACCCATTTTGAACAATCTTTCTTCAATTGGGTTATTTTTATTTACAATAAATTACTGGTTTACGGTTCTTTTTTTATTAAACTGTTTTTTAAAGTTACAAAAAGAGATTAGATATATTTAGGAAACGAATTCCATACTTTTTCCAATGATTTTAAAAAAGTTAAACTTTATTTTTGATAAAAGTTTAACTTTTTTAATAAATATCTTTACTTTATTTAAGTTTATGTTAAACTGAATTTGAATATAAAGGAGTGAGAGTATATATGGATATTAAAAATGTACCAGATTGGATTTTATCCTTAGACGAGGAAGATATGGAATTCATTAAAAAATTCGTTTTGAATTCAGGATCTTTGAAAGAAATTGCAAAAATTTATGAGGTTTCTTATCCAACTGTGAGAATCAAGCTGGATAGGCTAATTGAAAAAATAAAATTGAATGACGCTACGGATAATGAAGAATTTATAAAATTCATTAAACAGCTTTCGATTGATGATCGTATTAATTTGGAAGAAGCAAAACTAATAATAGAAAAATATAAAAAAGAAAAGGGTGAAAGATGATGTTTGGATTTGGTTTTTATGATGTTTTTATTATTGCCGGAATACTTGGTGTGCAATACTTCTTATCAACCAGAAATAGTGTTTATTGGGGAGGACTTATTCCGTTAGTTTTCGTTATATGGCGTACTTGGATATTGTTAAATGAAAACGATAAGTTTTTTGCTTATGTGTTAATCCTTTTGGTTGGGCTTGCTTTTCTAATTGGAGGATGGTACGAGGGGCGGCAAGCTCTTCATAAAAAGAGAAAACAAGAATTAGATAAAATGAAGTCTTATGATATGAAATAAATAACCTATAAAAGGGAAAATGTAACGGCAACTTATCAATTGGATTATTTTTTAAAGAAAGGAATATATAATAATGGGGTAACGAAATGGATGAGATCATAAAATTAGAAAAGAAACAAAGTGGAGAACTTCCCTTTTCCGATTTTATAGAATGCTACAAACACCAAGTATACCAAATTTGCTTTTATATGATTGGAAAGCGAAATGAAGCTGAAGAAATAGCTCAAACTGCTTTTATAGAGGCGTATATGGTCGTAAGAGATTACAACTTTGATAAAGTTTCATCTAAACTGTTCCAAATTACCGTAGACTTAGTCTTGGACTGGTTACAAGAAAGAACGACAAGTGATTATACGGAAATAGAGATGGCTGAATCCACAGAGTCACTTCAGAAAGAAATCTTACAGTTAGCAGTATATGATCGTTTAGCTATTGTTTTAAGACATATGGTTGGCTTTTCAGTAGGGGAGATCAGTGATATAATGCAAATTCCTATTTCTAATGTAAGGAGAAAAATTCATTGTAGCCGTGAGATATTATGCAAACAACTGAATCAAAATTCAAAGAAATACATATATCTTTTGATACCCCAAGACAAAAAGTGATAGCAATGCTGTTTGATTGTAAATATAGCGGTATTTACAAAAGTAAAAAAGAACTCGATTTAGTAATGAAACCAATTATTAAAGACAAACTTTTAAAAGAATTATACACTGCTCTTGAGTAGCTAAAATGGATTTGGTCTCTATTCTATTCTTTTTAAATACAGGAATTGTGATGTTGAAGATGATTTTGAAGAGGAAAAATGAAAAGGAAAATACTAATATTATTATTTTGTAGTTATTGTTGAATTCGTTCTTCAACTATTGGGTGCTTTTCTTAAAGATGGAGAAGCACCTTTTTTGTTGAAGTTCTTCAACTAAAGGGGCAGGTTAGTTGAAGAAGAATAACAGTAATAAATAGAGAATATATATAAATTAACTGAAGCTGGCGATACTGCCTTAGTTATATCCCAAACCTTGCTTGAAGCTGATAAAAATGACAGTGAATATACAATGGATAGACGAGCAACATACGTATTTAAGAAAAGTCCAAAAGGTGAGTGGCTTTGTGCCATAGACAACTCGTATGGTACGGATTTAATTAACAAATAGTCAATAGTAGTTTGTGAATCATTGTATTTAAACAAACGGCTGCTTTACTTAAAGATCGTTGAGCTGCATAGACGGCTCTTTTTTCTTGTTCAACTATAGGGACAGGTTAGTGCAATAAGAGTAATTTTTAAAAGAGTACCGAATTAGTATAGTTGGAAAGAAGAGTTTTCGAATAGGGGGTTAATTTTGAAACAAGATTATAAGAAAATTGGGTTAGGTTCGATTTCGTTATTGTTATTTATATTTGGAATATTATTTTCCGTCTTTGGAGATAGTGTATTAAGATTTTTAGGGTTAAATCCTTGGTCAAACGGTGACACAGGATTGCATAATACAATATATTATTCTCTTATTTTCTATATACCAGCATTAATTCTTGGTTATAAGTTCAAAAATCATTTGGGAGCAAAATTAGGGAAAACTTTATCTTTAATTATGACTATCTTATTATTAGTAACGCTGGTTTTTTTAGTTGCAGTTTAGCTCATTTAATAATGAGAAAACAAATCACAGACAGGTGTAGATATTTTATAAACCATTCAACAGAAGTTTAAGTTATTCAACAAACCTTTTAGTTGAAATTATTGTACTAACGGGGCAGGATAGTTGAAGAAGACTTTTAAATACTGAAACCTTAAATCAAATTATTCGTATATTATTACAAGAATAAATTAGGAGGAGAAAATTTGGATAAGGCTTCTTTATCTAAAGGTGCGGAGAAATTTGACGTAGATGGATTGGAATTACAATTACTTGGTGGATTTTCAAATAATGTATTTGAATGCAATAGAGATGGTGAAAGTATTATATTAAAATTCTATCCCAGTTATTTATATAGGAAAGACTCTATTATTGCAGAGTTAGATTGGATAAGATATTTACATTCTTCAGGAGTTTATGTAACTCGCCCTCTTTTATCAAATGATGGAAAATATATAGAAACAATTAAGATAGATAATGAAAAAGAATGTTATGTTTTAGCATTTGAAAAAGCAAAAGGATCCTTCATCAATGTTAATGATGCAGAAACTTGGAATAAGGATTTTTATTATATTTGGGGAAAAGCACTTGGCAAAATACATTGTTTATCGAAAAATTATAGTCCCTTAGATAAAAATATAAAAAAGCAAGAATGGAATATGGGGCCTTTATTTAGTGATAATTTTAATGAAGTTAGTAAAGGAGTATTTCAAAGATGGGGGAAATTTGTAAACGAACTTAATAAACTACCAAAGAATAAAAGTGGATATGGAATGATACATAATGATCTGCATCAAGGAAACTTCTATGTACATAATAATAAAATTATCCTATTTGACTTTGGAGATTGTGAATACAACTGGTTTATATATGATATTGCAATTGTTTTATATCACGCTGTTCAATCTATCGAAGAAAATGATATTAAAGGAAGAGAGGAATTCGCACATCTATTTATAGAGGCTTTTTTGGAAGGTTATTTAACCGAAAATAATCTCGATTCATATTGGCTTTCCAAATTACCATTTTTCTTAAATTATAGACGGATTTTCTCCTATATTTATTTTGCCCAGTTCCTAAATGAGGAGCAGAAAAACAATATGAAAGTTAAAGATAAACTAAATGGAATGAAGGAAAAAATAGAAAGTGATGTACCCTACTTAGAAATTCATTGCAAAGATTTCTTTTAATCTTAAACTAAATCTTATTAAGCTAAATGTTGCAAGAGTTCAAAAGGCGATCACTCAATGATCGTCTTTATTTATATCTAAATTGCAATTTCCCTTTGAATATTATGTTAATATCAGAGAATAAAGTCATAAAGCTATGCGACGGGTTAGCAGAACGGAGGTAATTATGATTATAACAGGAAAGAAAATTGGATTTTTTGTAGGTTGGTTAGCATTTATAACTTCGATGTTCGGGATTATCAGTAATGTATGGTTGGAAATAGAATATTCGTATTTAGCAATTGGAACAGGCCTTTTATCTAGTCTTATATTATTGGTATTATGTTCAAACAAAAATAATGATAATAGACAGAATGAAGTCTAATAGTTCTACTTCAACTATCGGGTGCAAGAGTTGAAAATGAAATCGAACGGCAACTATTATGCTAAAGGTGCAGGAGTTCAATATGACAGGTTATGTTTATAGGATGGATGTGTGTATGAATGGGAACTAGTATTGCGATTATTGCTGATATTCATGGGAATAGTGCTGCATTGAAGGCTGTTTTAGATGACATTGATAAAGATGAGCAGGTAGAACACATTTATTGTCTTGGTGATTTAATAGGTATTGGTCACCAAACTAATGAAGTTCTTGAATTGTTGTTTTCACGTCACGATATAACTTTTGTAAAAGGAAATCACGATGAAGCAGTTTTAAAAATAATTAATGGGAAAGAACCGGTGAGTGTTGGTGATGAAAGGAAACACCATAATTGGATAGCATCTAGGTTGAATGAGAAATATATTCCCAAACTGTTAAGTATTCCTAATAGGCAATTCAGGAATATAAACGGGAAAAACTTTTTGTTTATTCATTATCATTTAAATGAAAAAGATGAGTTTATGCCAATTGACAATCAACCAACTATAGGTAAACTTGATGCCATTTATGAAAATTCTGATGCAGATGTTATTTGTTTTGGACACCATCATATTGTTCATCATTTTAAGTCAAAGCAAAGACTTTATCTTAATCCAAGTTCAGTAGGGTGTAGCCATAAACCTCTTACATCATATGTTAAGTTACATGTCGGGGAAAATGAACAAATAGACACTTCTTTTATAGAAGTACCTTACGATAATAAAGAATTCTTACTTTCATATGAAAAGTTAAATGTACCTGATAGAAATAATATTTTAAGGATTTTTTATGGAGAACAACATTTACAATATATATAATTCTTTATTAAACTAACGGGTGCGATAGTCCAAAAAGGATTATCGCTTATTCTTGTTGAATTTTTATATTAACGGAACAGGATCGTTTAATAAGATTTAAAAAATCTCCTAAACAAAATATTGCAGAAACTATTTAAATTACATCAATGCGAATATTTTTTTGAATTTATACTACCTAATCTCAGGTTCCTTATAAATTCCTTATAATTAAATATTAGACTTTAGGTATCATCAGAAAGGAGCATGGTATCTAATGTCTGAATATATGTTAGAGACATACAATCTAGGAAAAGTTTTTAAAGAAGAAAAAGTATTAAAGAATATTAATATGCATGTAAGACATGGTGAGGTTTATGGATTGCTTGGTCTAAACGGTGCCGGCAAATCTACCCTAATGAAAATAATATGTGGCATATTTAGACCCTCGTCAGGCGAGATAATATTCGCTAATCACAAATGGAATAGAAAGGATTTACATGAGATTGGCTCTTTAATTGAGGGACCAGCTATTTATGGGAATTTAACAGCCTATGACAATTTAAAAATATTTTGTTTACAAGCTGATATTCCAATAACTGAAATAAATCCTGTTTTGGTTAGACTTAATATAGCAAACACTGGTAAGAAGAAAGTTAAAAACTTCTCTTTGGGCATGAAGCAACGATTAGGCATTGCCATGGCTTTAATTAAAAAGCCTAAATTATTAGTACTTGATGAACCGAGTAACGGTCTCGACCCAATGGGAATTCAAGAGTTACGTCAATTATTGAATGAATTAAAAAGAGAAGGTATTACAATTATTATATCGAGTCATATTTTATCTGAAATTCAACTAATGTCAGATACAATTGGGATTATTCATAACGGTACTTTAAAATACGAAAAAGAGAATAATCATGAAGAGAATTTAGAAAAACTATTCTTTAATATTACAACTAATCAAAAGGGAGGTGTGCTGTCATGATTGAATATTTAAAAGCTGAACGTTTGAAAATGAAGGGATCTATATCTATACAATTGTTATTATTTATCCCATTATTTTTTTGGCTATTCGCCATTTATACCTCGCTTTTTGTTACGGAATCAGGAAGTTTTAATGCTTATTTAGCTCTGATATTTAATCAATGGCCGTTAGTCTTCTTGCCAATTGGTCAGGCAATCGCATGTAGTATAAATATTAGTCTGGAAAAGAAGAGCGGTAATTATAAATCGATAATCTCCAATAATCTGTCGTTGTCTAGGACATGGTATTCCAAAATAATAAATATGGTGGGTTATCAACTTTTATCTTCCATCATTATTATCGTCATTTCTGTGGGGGGGTCCTTATTTACTTTTAATGAGATGCCAAACGTTTTGAATATTATATACACAACCTTATTAATTACGTTAGCTTTCTTGCCGCTGCTACCATTCAATTTTGTTCTTTCGCAGTATTTCGGTACAATTATTACCGTAATAACTAACTTATTTGGAGCCTTGATTAGTGTAGTCTGGTTAGCACCCTATTCGACATTCTGGTTAACCCCTTGGGGAAACATGCTTCGAATTCCCGCCGCAACAATGGGAATTCATCCGAATGGTACTCAAATTGAACCTGGAAGCCCATTATTAGATTCTTCGGTATTAGGGATCAGTATTGTTAGCAGTTTTGTCTACTTTGTATTGCTATCCATTCTATTCACTGTTGTTTTTAAGAAAAAGGTGATGGAATGAATCTGATAAAAGCAACAACTTTAAAATTAATTCATACAAATTGGGTAATTGTAATGGTAGCTTTACCAATTCTGTACGGTCTTCTATTATATTGGTACTTAGGCAGATATAATGACCCTGAACTAATATTTTTCTCGTACGCAACATATTATAATTGCTTGTTGCCTTTTGGAATTGCTTTGATGATTAGTTTGTATACACAATATGAAGAACAAATTGGGCACTTTAATCATTTGTTACAATTGCCTCACCGTGATAAATGGCTGATGAATATGTTGTTTATGTCATGGCTTTCTGTTGGTATCAGTACATTCATTAGTAGTGTGCCATTGTGGTTATTGGTTGATAGTACATTTAATCAACATGTTATGTATTACCTTCTAATAACTACATTATTTTCCCTGCCGATTATTATTATTTCGTGGTTTGTTGCTCTTAAAATAAATACGGGTTTATGTTTAGGTGTAGGTATATTTTTCAGTTTATTCTTAATTTTGTTTGGAGCAAACAGTTTGGGTGATACAATATGGATGTACATTCCTTTACTTTATGGGACGAGATATCTATATGTGATAGATGTATCAAATGAATTTTCACTTTTTATTTTTAGTATATTCTTTTTATTTAGTGGTTTACTGTTAGCTTCTATTATTTGGTGGTTCAACCGATGGGAGGGGAGAGCGATTAATGAGTAAGAAAATTTTAATTGCTGAAGATGAAGAAGATATGTTGCATTTAATTAGCTTACATCTAAAAAAACAGGGTTATCAAATCATCGAAGCAATGGATGGACAAGACGCTATTGATAAAATAAATACAACCATTGATTTTGTACTCATGGATATCATGATGCCAAAATGGAGTGGGCTTGAAGTATGCGAGCGGATTCGCCAAAAAGTAGATTGTCCGATTGTATTTATTAGTGCTGCGTCAGATGAAATGACTCGTATAAAAGCCTTGTCGCTTGGTGGTGATGATTTTATAGCTAAGCCGTTTTCTCTAGAAGAATTAACCTTAAAAATTGAAGCCATTTTTAATATGAAAGAACGTTTTTTAGACTCCTATGAAAAGGGAAAAAGAAAGCATATTATTATCAATGAACTAGAAGTGGATTTGTTAGCGAGACAAATATTTTATAAAGGTAATGCTATTTCATTTACGAAAAAAGAATATGAATTACTTGTTTTGTTGTTATCTTCTCCTAGACAAGTATTTACAAAGGAACAAATATATGACCACATTAATGGAATCGATGGTGTGGGGGATATACAATCGATTGTAGAGCATGTGAAAAATATAAGACATAAATTAGTTAAAATTGGCTATAAACATAACTATTTACAAACTGTGTGGGGGATCGGCTATCAGTGGAACAATCATTAAGTAAAGATATAAGAAAACTTTACACGAAAAGTATTTTGTGGACGATTATTATGACCGTTTTAACAATTATAGCTTTTAGTGTTTTAATTGCGTACTTGATGCGTGAAATTACTCCAGCCAACCATGCAGAAAATACGGCTATAGAAGCTAGTTTAGAGATGAAAGAAAATACTCCAAGATATTTGGACGATAACGAGTTTTTAGAGAAACAACATACGTTACAAAATAAAGGGGTATATTTAAGTGAGTTTTCTATGGACGGAACAATGATTTCTGGTCATGAGAGTTTGAACTCCTTTTTTCAAGATAAGTCCATTCCAGAGTTTATTAATACAACTGTTTCCAGTGATGGATATTATCATAAAATTCTTCCCATCAACAGGGATGAAGAAATAGTTGGAATATGGGTATATTCCTATCAATTGAAAGCAATGTTTTCTAGTGAGTACTACCGTTACATTATGTTGGGAATAGTTTTCTTGATGTTTCTATCTCCTATTATATATTTTATTATTTTTTCAAGGTACTATATAAACAAGTTATATCAAACAATTAAGAACCCACTGGAAGAACTGATGGAAGCATCTCATAAAATTAGTGAAAAAGACCTTGATTTTAATTTAGAATACGATTCTACTAATGAAATTGGGGAGTTATCAAGATCCTTTAGACAAATGCAAGGAGAATTAAAAAAATCACTATATGAAAATTGGAAAAAGGATTCTGATTGGGCAGTTATGATGTCAAGTTTATCACATGATTTAAAAACCCCCATAACACTTATTGGACTCGGTTCAGAATCACTTACAAATGATCAGTCATTAAGCGAGGAACAAAAAATGAACGTAGACATCATTGCACGCAATGTAGCTAAAGCAAATCGTTTATTAGCCAATATGAATATTGCAGGCAGTATGAGAAACCCAACTGCTATAAAGGATGAGACAACACTTTTTGAAATAATAAATGAAATAGAATCTGATTTTAAATCACTAATAAAAGAGAAGTCAATTAACTATTCATTTAAATCGACAGCAGACAAGAACATTACTGTTCCCTATTTAAAAACGGGCAGGGTCCTGCAGAATGTTTTTTCTAATGCGGTCCAGTATACACCAGATGGCGGAGAAATTATTTTCACAATAAGCCAATCAAATAAACAGCTTTTATTAGCTATAGAGAACTCTGGAGACGGAGTTAAGAAAGAAAACTGGGTGAACATTTTTAAAAAACACTATAGAGAAGATCCGTCCAGATCAAACTCGCAAGGAAATTCGGGTTTAGGATTATATATTTCAAAGGAAATAATCGAGTCATTGGGTGGTACATTAGAAATAACAAATCCAGTAAAATTATGTGGTGCTCGATTTGAAATAGTATTGCCTTTAGAGAAGTGAGTTTAATATCTTATTGTGCTAACGGGTGCGTTAATTCTAAAAGGATTAACGCCACTATTCGTAGAAGTTATTTTACTAAAGGGGCAGGATTTTGAAATAATGCAATATAAAAAAGGAGGGAAGAAATTTTGAAAGTTCATTTGAGATGAAGACTGATACATCGTTTACTTTGAACTTTATGATTTACATACAAAATATTTTCCTCAATCAAAGTCGAAGCGAAGAAGAATTAAGGTTTCCTTACTTATCAACAAGAATAGCATTTAAAGAAGACTTTGAATTAAGGTATAAGAAACTGTGGAATGAGGTTTCACAAAGAATAACTAGCGATGTTCGTAACGATTTAAAAATATTTTATGAAGAAAAAGATTTATTGTACCAAAAGCTATTTGAGAATAATGCGGATAGTTTAGCTGGTTATAATGAAGTTTATAAAACCTTTCAGGTGTGGTGGGACAGCTTTGCAGGGCGATTTTCGGTGGAAAGGTCTACTAATAATATAGGTCAAAATTTATATGTTGAATTGGTGAATTATCTAAAGAAAAATGAAATCGAACCTCAAAGGCAATTGAGTATTAGTATAATTTATGATGAATGTTTATTAGCTAACGCTGAAGTCTCTTCTTATTTTGCAGTCCTTCCGATAAGAGATTTCTTCTTTAAATTTGAAGAATTAGTTCCTAAATTAAAAGGGTGTTTTTATTAAACAAACTGGTGCATTAGTGGAAGAAGATAAAAAGTCGAATCCGTAGCTTGTGGGAATTCGACTTTTTTGTGAATTGTACTAGTTTTCTTATGTAAGATTATTAAAATCAGAGGTTTAGTATATTAATCTTCATCAATTTCCCAATCCATTACAACTCTTTTATAAATCAAAAATAATACCCACAAGAGAATATATAATTACTGTTGAAAACAGGATGGTCATATGGATTAAGGAATAAATAAACATTGATTTTGCCCATCTCTCCGAATCCATCCTCTTGTAACCGAGAATACTTAAACAAAGCCATATAAGACTTAAAAGAAGTGCCACTAACATAAGTCCAATGCTTAAAGAACTAAAAAGAAAACTTATTGCAATTAATAGAATTAAATAAACGTTAGTTTGTAAGTAAGTCCTCTTAATTCCTTTTACCACTGGCAACATAGGTACCTTCGCAGCCTTATATTCACTGTGTTTCCTAATAGCTATGGAATAGAAATGTGGCATTTGCCAAATAACTGTGATGACAAACAGTCCAAGGATAGCAGGATGTGTAATGTCGGGATAAATAGCAGACCATCCGATTAAAGGGGGCATTGCCCCTGATATGCTACCAATCTCTGTATTATAGATGGTCCTTCTTTTACTCCACATTGTATAAGGAACGATGTATAAGAATAAACCCAGAAAACCTAAAAATCCAGCTAATAGGGTGGTTAGTGAAAGAGCCAACACACCAAGGACCGCCATGAATACTGCAATTATTAACACCTTACTGGATTTTATTTCTCCAGTAACTGTGGGTCTATTTTTGGTTCTTTCCATTAACGAATCAATATCACGATCATATAAGTTGTTCAATGCTCCAGCAGCACCAATTACTAAAATGGTTCCAATCAAAGCTAATAAAATGTTTTCTAACTTATCAAGTGGATTTATCTGATATGTATATAGAGATAATGTTAATCCTGCTAACATGGGAATTAGGTTTGATTTTATAATTCCAGTTTTGATTGTTTTACTTATGATCGATGAATGTTTGGTTAAGTATTTCTTGATAGACATATTATCACACCTTAACTGTTGTCATTTATATACCGGTGGTATATAAATACTATATAGTATATTTGCGGGGAAAGGAAGAGAAATATGGTTAGACAAAGGCTTACTCAAGAAGAACGGAAAAAAGAAACACGTAACTTATTAATAAACTCAGCAATAGATGCTTTTTCGAAATTTGGATTCCAAGGAACATCGGTTGATAAAATAGCAGAACAGGCTGGATTCAGTAAAGGTGCATTTTATGCCCATTTCACTTCTAAAGAGGAAATCTTTTTAAAAATATTAGAACTACAGATGAGAAAACATGCTTCGAGCATCCAAGTGGAAATTTCACGTCAAGAAAGTCTTTCTGGTCTAATCAACCAAATGGAGAATATTTTTTTAGCTGTTAAAAATGAAAGTAAGACAATAAGTATGCTGAACATAGAATTCTTGCTTTACTCAATGAGAGATGACTCTGTACTAGCAAAGTGGAGAGATCTAATAAAAAAAACTGTTAGAGATATCTCAGATACAATTGATGAGTTGTTGGTAAGGGAAAACAATGCTTCTTCTTCTCTTAGTGCAGAAGAAATAGCATGGACAATCCTCTCATTAGAAAATGGACTAACGATCTTTTCGCATATCGGTGAAGACTTTCCAAAAGGATTATACGGAAAAGCTCTAAGGCAATTGTTGCCAAATAACTAACGTTATAATGTTTAATAAATAAGTAGGAGGGGTTTTAGATGAAAATTAGATTAGTTAAGAGTTCAGATTACTATCAAATATCACCGTTACTGAACGAGTGGTGGGGTGGTAGAAATATGGTCGACATGCTTCCAAAGTTGTTCTTTGATCATTTTAATGATTCCAGCTTCGTTGCAGAAAAGGATGGTGAGATACTGGGATTCTTAATAGGTTTTCTCTCTCAAACATATCCTAATGAGGCATACATACATTTTGTTGGAGTAAATCCAGTAGCAAGAAAGCAAAGTATAGGGAAGCAGTTATATAATCAATTTTTTGACGTAGCTAAAAAGAATGACCGCCAAATTATTCGCTGTGTAACTTCTCCTATTAATAAAACTTCGATAGCTTTTCATACAAGGATGGGATTCGACATCGAGAAGGGCGACAAGGTTATGGACGGAATATCAATTACTTCGGATTATGATGGTATAGGCCAAGACAGAGTCCTATTTGTTAAACGGTTGTCTTGACCTATACTTCCAATTGATAATGATTGTAGGAAATTTGAATTAATTCTCTTATTGAACTAAAAGGTGCGTTAGTTCTAGAAGGATTAACGTTATTCTCCGTAAAAGTTACTTCACTAGAGGGGCAGATTTATTAAAAAGAAATTATTATTAGGAGGATTATAATGGAGCTTGTAATAATATTACTAGTCGTTTTATCTTCAGCAGGTGTTCTTTATTATATGGGGAAGTCTGGATTTAAATGGGGTGAGAACAACGACGAGGATGAAAAGGATAGCAAGTAACATTGAGGTTCGTTATTGGTAATAGTAACAGCCTTAGATATTCAAGTAACGGGTGCGTTAATTCAAGAAGGATTAACGCTTTTTACGTAGAAGTTATTGTATTAAAGGGGCAGGTTTCTTGAATAAGAGATACATAAAATGGGGGATTAAAAATGAATATGGATTCAGCAATAGATTTCAAAAAGTTAATGGCTATTGAGTTACAAATAAATCTAAATGAATTAAATAATGAATCAAGATTCGTATTTGTAACGGAATCAGCCCTTATAGAAGGGGAAATGAATTTAAAGGAATCAGATTTCAATAATAAATTAGCACCATTAGGGAAATCTCTTATTACCACTGAAAGGGAGCCTAAGATTGACGTTAAAGAAAAGAGTATAATAAACATTAAAGCCTGTTTTTATCTTAGAGATGTTAAACTTACACCTTTCTCAGACCAAAATAATCCTATTTATTTAAACGAATTTGTGTTGTTTTCCGACCATATTTTAGGAGTAACTTTAATCGAAAGGGATTAAAGATGCAGTATTAATATTAAACAAACGGGTGCGTTAATTCAAGAAGGATTAACGCTATTTTTCGTTAAAGTAATTGTATTAAAGGGGTAGTATAGGGAAATAAAGCAACTGGAGGAAGAGAGAGTTGAAAAAAGAAATAATACTTGTTGGAACTTATCATTTTGAACAAGATGAAGAACTAATAAAAAAGGAAGAGAAGGAAGTAAAAGAGTTAGTTGATTATTTAGCTCATTATAAGCCAACTAAAGTCGCTGTAGAATGGGAAATGTCAAAAGATAAAGAACTAAATATTGAATATCAAAATTCAAATGGAAATTATTCAATGGATGAAATTCAACAAATTGGATTTAGATTAGCAGAAAAGTTAAACCACGATAAAGTTTATGCAGTGAATTGGACGGGGCAGATTAACCAAGAAAATATGATGGAACTTAATGATTCAATTCAAAGTTCGTATCCTGAATTACTAAATACTATGAAGGAAATTAGTGAAAATGCTCCTGATATTAGTCTAAAGACTCCATTGGTTAACTCGTATAGAAAATTAAATAACAAAGAATTTACTAAGGAACTTGAGAAATTGTACTTATCTTTAGTTGTTGTAACTGATAACAAAGAGAAAAAGATAGGTTTGGATTTTTTGAACAAATGGATGGAAAGAGAATTGGCCATTTTCAAAAATATTCTGGATATCTGTAATACTGAAGACCGCATATTACTCATAATAGGGAGTGACCATCTATGGATGCTAAGAAAGTTATTTGAAGGAAATGGGTGGAATGTAATAAGCCCTTTTTTAATTGAATAACTTATTAGCCTTATTCAACTAACGGGTGCTTTAGTTGAACAAATAACTTTAATGGTTACAAGTTCGGTAAGTTAAGGTAACAGAGTATAAAATTAGAGCTATTTTTTTATGTAACAGCAGGATAGTAAAAGAGTAAATAAAGTCCAAAAGCAAAGGCTACCCAATAAGGTAGCCTGTACGGTTTTATTGACTAGCAATATTGGTTCCAATTCCGCCAAGTAAATTAGAAAGTGTGTCTAGTAGATGTTGACTTGGACAGTTGTAAGGTTGTCTCCAGATTTTCAATGACTTAAGCTTGTTATTTCTCCGGTTTTATATAAGGGACGATTTCTGCAGTAGCACCTACAGATGCACCACGAATAAAATCTTGACCTTCTAATGCTCTAAAATTTTGTGTTTGTCCAGTCAGCATTACTCCTAAAATTTTCACTTCATCAAACTGTTTATTTTTATTAGAATCTAAAAACTTCTGAATTGCTTCGTTATTCCCATTAACATCATATTTTTCAATTGCATCAATAAAGTTATCATATGCTTCTTCTGGGGAATTGAATGGAGCAAATCCATAAACCGGCATTCCCATCGGTCCGTTACTTTCATCTACAATTTGTGATGTCATATACAACCATACGATGTTCAAATTATCGGGGATTTTTGCTTGTATTTCTTTTAATGTATAAGGCTGATCGAAAGAAATTGCAACTTCTGTAACGTGATTTTCCATTTGTGAAACTTCCTGTAGTTCATTTTGTACACCATCATGATACTCTTGAATGCCTGGGTGATAAAATGTAGCTACTTTATTCTTTGTTTGCTTATCATACTCATAGAACCCTGTATCGGACCAGTAAAATCCTGGTATTAACTCATTGTGATCAATACGGGTGGAAAACCAATCATACGAACTTGTCAGTGTGCTCCACTGCACTACATAGCCATTAATATTTTTAGAACGGTTTGTTATGATGTTTCCACCAAACATGGAGGAATTACTTATAACTTGAGAATCGATCTGAATATTGGGTTCGGCAATCTCATTATGTAAAAAAAGCTGTTCATGAAGTCTTGCAGAACTTTTTACTGCAAAGAAATTCCCAGTTTTATAAAGGATCGGTATTAGAATAAGTACAACGATAACTGAAATAATGACTGTCTTAAGTATATGTTTTCGTTTTGCCCTTTTTAAAGCACCATTTAAGGAACTGTCCATTAATGTTTTCCTCCTATTTTTGTATGAATAAATTTTCTTGCACGATATAATTTTTGCTTCACACTGTTTACTTTAATGTCCAAAATAGTCGCAATTTCTTCATATGGAAGATCATAGTAATACTTTAATAAGAAGATTTCTTTGTATTCTTCTTTAACATCTTTTAATAAATGAAAAATTTCATCCTTATTTAAAATGACACTGAATTCATTGTCTGTATGCTGCAGTTTTGCATAAATCTCCTCGGTTAAATAGATATTCTGATGTCCCTTTTTTCTTTTCAGGTCAATATACTCATTGAGTGCCACTCTGAAAAACCAAGGGCGTATGTTTTTCTCTGTCAGATTATCCAACAACGTGTACACTTTATAAAAGGTGTTCTGAATTATATCTTCCGCATCTTCTTTTTTAGCTCCTTTCGCTAGTAGTAGCCTAAACACTTCCTCTCCTAATTTAATAAGGTAGGAGGTTAGTACATTTTCTTTTTTCATCGTTTATCCTCCCTACACTTATATAACGAACGAGTTATAATAAATGTATACACTTAAAAAAATTTAACTGATAAACTAGAATCGTTAAGCAGGGCTTTTGTAATCTCGTTGTTATACCATTCTACTTTATATTAAAATAAAGCAGTAAAGTAAGGATGTTTGTGAAAGAGAGAACTTAAAGTAATGTGCGTTAATTCTAGAAGGATTAACGCTATTTTTCGTAGAAGTTATTGTACTAAAGGTGCAGTTAAGTTTAAGAGTGATGTTTAAAATGTGTTCAAATCATCGCAACGTGGCAACAGCTAAATAACAAGTAGAGAATTCAAACCAATAATAATAAATTATAAGTTCTTAGGTGGTGCTAAATATGCCTTTTGTATTAGCAATCCTTCCATTTATTTGTTTAGTTACACTTTGGATGGACTATGCAGCTTTTTTGGGGATGTTTGTGTGTGCGGTGAGTAATTTATTCTCTCTTTATAACTTATTGAGAAGGCAATTAATCATCTCTTCAACTATTAATATAGCGTCCACTATATTAATAGTAATTTTTGTAATTAAAAATTTATTATAATTTAGTAATATCAATGGGTGCTTTAGTCCAACAAGGGCAGTGGGCTCTTGTGTTAATGCGGCAGACTAGGAGAAGAATTGTACAATTATTTTGGGGAGGGGATGTAAGCTGAATTCAAGAAGTATATTGTCAATAGTCTTTATAGCATTTGGATTACTCTTCTTTGGTTTGAACTGGATTATAGAAGGTTATTCTGAAATCATTGTATTTATAGGAGCGATTTTTTTATTGTTAGGGGCTATATTTAGTTTTATTGCTATTTTTAAAAATGAAAAAGGTATTATGAAATTTATATCACTTGTTTCTTTCTTTGTTATTTTATTTCTAATAACTTGGTTTGAGCCGTTTCAGGTTCTCCGTATAGTAACTTGGCTAAAAAATATTGTTTAACAATAGGGTGCGTTAATTCTAGAAGGATTAACGCTATTTTACGTAGAAGTTATTGTACTAAAGGTACAGGTTAGTTGAAGAACATTGAGTTAGAATTTAGCAAATGTACATGATGAAAGGTGGGTTTTAATATGTTGCAAGAGATAAATACAGAACGCCTAGTTTTAATAAGCAACTTGAACATAAATGTTCTTGTTGCTTTTTTACTTATAAGATTAGTCCAAACATCAATTCTTGCTGATCTTTTTTTCTAATTCTTCTAACCGTTGCTTTGCAGGTAAGATGATTAATTCTATATTGCTTGTATGACGACCGTATTGATTTACTGCTAAATCAATATATTCCTTTACCTCGCTCTTCGCATTATCCATCATTATCTCCATTTCAACTTTTGATATTTGTCCAGCCTGGAAATCCATATAGAGGCTATAGACCCGATCGTAAATCCGTTGGCACTCGTCGTTAATGAGTTGAAATAAATCATCGTCTTCTTCTTTTTCTTTCAACATTATTTTTTCGTATTCACGTTCTGTTGTCGTATCATCAAATTCGGATTCCCTTGCAATAAATTTAAAAAACCTTTTAATATTTTTCATCGTCCGTTCTCCAATCCGTACTTAGATTTTAATAACTGAAAAAATGATATATTCTAATTATATTCTATATGGGAGGGTAGAATGCCCTTTTTGAAGTGGGAAAAGGATAAACTTGTGTATAGTCTTATTAGTTTCGAAGTATTTAGTACATAACGAAGAAGAAGAAATATTATATAAACTGATCAATTATAATAATGCGTTTTAAAGTGGAGGTTAAACTATGAACAAAGAAGAACGGAGAAGTACAATTCAAATGGAAATTATTCAATCGATGAAATTCAACAAATTGGATTTAGATTAGCAGAAAAAAGTTAAATCACGATAAAGGTGTAATTACTCCTAATATTAGTCTAAAGACTCCACTGGTTAATTCGTATAGAAACTTAAATGACAAAAAATCTACCAAGGAACTTGAGAAACTGTACTTATCTTTTGTTGATGTAACTGATAACAAAGGGAAAAAGATTGGTTTGGGTTTTTTAGACAAATGGATGGAAAGAGAATTGGCCATTTTCAAAAATATTGTGGATACGTGTAATACTGAAGACCGCATATTACTCATAATAGGAAGTGACCATCTATGGCTGCTAAGAGAGTTATCTGAAGGAAATGGGTGGAAAGTAATAAACCCTTTTTTAGTGAATAAAGTATTAGTCTTATTCTACAAACGGGTGCGATTGCTGAATAAGCAGCAGTCGCCTTTTTTTATTGAATAAGATAGTGAGAATGAATTTATTAGGAGGGATTATGTTGAAAGAAGAAACTACTGACACTAATGAGTTTGAGAATACAATAGGTGCTGTTAACCATCTTACAGAAGATGAAGCTAAATCTTTGTTAAGATTAATTTATGGATTTGTCGATACTGCTATGACTGGAAATGGAGGAGATAAAGCAAAGTTAGAGGTTTTACATAAGGTATCGGATATTTATAAACGTATTCCCGAACTAAACGAGTTAAGAAAAAAGTAAAGCTCAAAACAATTTTGTGAATAAATGTACTTAAACAAACGGGGGCTTTAACACAACAAGGAGATCGTCAATACGGCGGTCTCATTTTACTAACGGCCAGTTAAGTTTAAGAAAAAGATAAATGCAAAATGGTTCATTGATTAATGTTTTTTTAATGAAAGGTTGACAAGTTAACATCCTAATGTTAGGATTTGTTCATACCCTAAGGTTAGGAGATGGTTTTCGGAAAGGAGAGAGTTAAATGATTGAAAGTCTAACTCGCATTAATGAGCTGGCAACGAAAGCGAAACATGAAGGGTTAACAAAAGTGGAAATCGAAGAAAGAGATGAATTGCGTCAAGCGTATCTAAAAGAGATCCGTGGGCAAGTAAAAAGTACCATGTCCAGTGTCACCGTAGTTAACGAAAATGGAGAAGACGTGACACCTGAAAAATTAGTGGTAAAAAAAGCAAAACAATATCAACATTTTTTTAATTTAATCAATACCCTAATGTTAGGATATAAATAATAGGAGAGAAATTAGCATGTTATCAATAATTATTCAAATTCTATTAGGTTTAGGTTTCACTATGTTTGGTCTATCAAAATTTACTTCCAAAGATATGATTGAAGGTTTTAAAGGCTATGGTTACCCAGCGTGGTTCCGCATGTTCACAGGGGCAGTTGAACTTTTAGCTGCAGTCCTGTTAATTGTAGGTATTTGGAATGAACTTGTGGCAGCGATCGGCGGACTCTTTGTTGTGGGTGTCATGGTAGGGGCAGTTCTTACTCATATTAAGATTAAAGATGAGTTCAAAAATATGGTGATGCCGATTATTCTTCTTATCCTTGGTGGTATCGTTCTGTCATTGAATGCTGGGTCACTAATAGGATAAAAAGACCATTTAATTCTTTTGGTATAATAGCTTATATCAAATCGGAGGTGGTCATATGTACCAGGGTAATGAGCAAGTAGAAAAAGATTTAAGGTTGTTTAGGATATGGTTGAAATCGACTAAAACTGTGTTCGATATTCTACATGAAGATATTAAAGGTTTTGGATTAACAGTGGAAAATTTTATGGTTCTTGAATTACTTTATAATAAAGGATCGCATCATATACAAACAATAAGTGAAAAACTCATGATTCCGAGTGGGAGTATTACGTATGTGGTTAATAAGTTAGAAAAGAAAGAACTGGTTAAAAAAGAGCAGGATCCATCGAACCGACGATATTGGAAAGTAAGTTTAACAGATAAAGGAGAAGAATTATTTCATGAAATCTTCCCCCAACATGTTGAAACGATAGGCAATATTTTTGGTTCCTTAGATGATAATGAGAAAGGACAGTTGGCGGAACTCTTAAAAATTGTAGGACTGAATGCGAAAGTATCAAATTAGAGAGGATAGATTAACTTGGAAAAATATCGGATACATCCTGAAAATGGGTTAGAAATCGGTCTTTATTCGATTGGAGACCATTTAAGAAACCCATTGACAGGTAAACGTATATCGGCTCAGCAACGGATTAAGGAATTGATTGAAACGGCAACATTAGCAGAAGAAGCAGGCTTGGATGTATTTGCAGTTGGTGAAAGCCATCAGACTTTATTCGCGACACAAGCACATACTGTTATTTTAGGAGCGATTGCCCAAGCGACAAATAAAATTAAAATTGCATCATCAGCAACTGTCTTAAGTACATCTGACCCAGTTCGAGTTTATGAAGATTTTGCAACCCTTGATCTCATTTCCAATGGGCGAGCAGAGATCGTAGCGGGACGGGGATCACGTTTAGGTGCTTATGAATTGCTCGGCTATGATACTCGTGACTACGAAGAGCTATTTGAGGAAAAGTTTGAATTGCTTTTGAAGATTAATAAAGAGGAACGAATCACTTGGAAAGGTGAGTTTCGAGCTCCTTTAAATGATGCGGAAATTTTACCTCAACCTTTAAATGGGTCGTTGCCAATATGGCGAGCTGTCGGCGGTCCAGCTGCAAGTGCCATTAAAGCAGGTTACGCAGGCGCACCAATGATGCTGACAACACTTGGTGGACCGTCAAGAGTATTTAACCCAGCGGTGCGAGGGTATCGTGAAGCTGCTGAAAACGCAGGTTTTGACACTAAAACATTACCAATTACAACAACAAGTTTGATGTATGTGGCAGAAGATAGCCAAACCGCATTGCGTGAATCTTACCCTCACATCAATACCACAGCCGTACAATTAAAAGGTGCTGGTTATCCGAAGCAACAATTTGCTGCTGCAACAGATCATCGAGAAGCGTTAATGGTAGGGTCTCCGCAACAAATTATCGAAAAGATTTTATATCAACATGAGATGTACGGACATCAACGCTTTCTAGGAGAAATTGATGTGGGTGGAGTCACAATGGACCAAATAAAGAAAAATATTGAACTCATTGCAACAAAGATTGTACCCGCTGTTAAAAAATACACAAAAGTAAATAAGGGGGGGATTTCATGAAAGTTGTAGGTTTATCAGGCTCTAATGTTGGAACTAAAACAAGAACAGCGATGGATTATACACTTCAAGTTGCCAGGGAAAGTTATCCTGATGCAGAAATTACACTGATTGATCTTGCTGAAGTTGAAATGATTTTCAGCGACGGGCGAAATTACTTTGACTACGAAGGCGATACAAAAATGGTTGCAGAAAAGATTATGGAAGCAGATGCGATAATTATTGGGACACCAGTTTTCCAGGCATCTATACCAGCAGTTTTGAAAAACGTATTTGATTTGCTTCCTCAAAATGCTCTACGTGATAAAGTTGTAAGTGTATTTGTGACAGCGGGATCTTCAAAACATTACTTGATGATAGAACACCAATTAATGCCAATCTTGACCTATATGAAAGCCCATATTGTTCCAACTTATGTCTTTATTGAAGAAGTTGATTTTTATCGAAAAGAAATCGTTAATGATGATATCCTATTCCGTATTGATCGTTTAGTGGAAGATACATTTATAATGGTAGATGCATACAGAAAGATACGAGAAGCAAAGGAGGCTGAGTACGGGTTTTAATTGGTGTACAATATCCTAGTGTTAGGATATTGTCCACTCTAAAAAGGAGGAGGGATTTACATGAAATATCAAATTATTAAGCCTGAAGATCAAGCAATAGGACAATTCGACGGTGGAAAAATAAAAGAGCAAAAACCAATAGGCTTCCCTGGAGAAGATTCCGTTATAGAAAGACTTGGACCATTATTTTATTGGGCCTGGGCCAAGTCATCGGAACCTGCGGAAATTGGATTACACCCCCATCAAGGTTATGAAATAATTACTTATGTAATAAAAGGTAAAGCTTATCACACTGATACGTTGGGTACAGAAAGTGTCGTAGGTG
Organism: Oceanobacillus piezotolerans; assembly: GCF_003665065.1. Lineage (GTDB taxonomy): Bacteria > Bacillota > Bacilli > Bacillales > Amphibacillaceae > Oceanobacillus > Oceanobacillus piezotolerans. The sequence goes on from NZ_RCHR01000013.1 coordinate 21,746, forward strand.
AAGGTGGAGCGCAGGTGATGCAGACGGGTTCTGGGGTATCTCATGCAGAAGCAACAAATGAACCATCAGAAACATTCCAGATTTGGTTTGAACCACGTTTGAGCCAGGCTATTAAACGTAAACCTACTTATTCGCAATTCGAATCAAGTGATTTTCCAGAAGTCAATGAAAATGGTGTTTCAATCAAAACGATTTTAGGAAATGATGCACCTATTGAGATTGTAGCAGATGCTAAAATGTGGGATGTTAATATTCCTAAAGGAAAGACTTACACTCACACACTTCCAGCAAATAGAACGTTAGCAGGTTTGGTGATTAGAGGTGAGGGTTCACTTATCTTAGATACAAATGATACTTCCCATTTTAACCATAAAGATTTTTTTATTGTTCAATCAGAAAAAATAAGCGAAGTTGTTATTAGAACTTTAGAAAAGGACCTTAGAGTCTTTTTTATAGAAGTTCCTATTGAAGTAGATTATCCTTTATATAGAAAATCGAGATAAGTCGAGATTACTTGAGTTTATATGGTGGTACCATATTATCTTCAAAGAAGTTGTTATTAAAGTAACGGGTGCTTTACTTAAATGAGCTCCATAATCAGAAGACCTTAAATATAAACTATATTATACATTGGTGGTATGTTGGGGGTCTTTTGGATATGCAGGAAATTTACTGTCCTACCATACATGGATTAAATGCCAAAATAGACAAATCCGTTTAAGGTTATAAAAAAGTAAGAATCAATTATTAAAAACCGCACTTAGATACGTCACGGAGAACCGTATCGTAAATGATGATAAAAGAGTGCAGATTTTGCACTCTTTTTGTTATCTTATTATTCTATATATGTACTCCGTTAGAGAGAGCTTCGTTCTTTTGTTAAAAATGGTGGGACTGTCTGGAACTAACTTTTCATCTACTCGCCCCAGAATGCTTGTGCGATTTCTTGACCTTGTTTGATTTTATTCCACTGTTGTTCATGAGTAAGGTCATTTCCGCCGTCACATGATGCGAAACCACACTGGTGTGAGAGGTATAGTTTGTCTTTAGGGATGTATTTTGCTGCTTCTTCAAGCTCTGCCAAAACAGCTTCTTTATCAGCTAGACCAGATTTTTTCGATGATAAGAACCCAATAACTACTTCTGTTTCAGGTTTATCTTTGAAAGCTTCTAAGGCTACTAAGTTCCCTGCACGGTCATCGTCCCACTCTAAGTAGAAACGGTCATAGTTTTGATTAGCTAAGAAGTAGTTAGCAACATGCTCGTAAGAACCACCCATAGCATAACGAGAGCCGTAGTTACCACGACAGTTATGAGTATATACTGTTAAGCCTTTTTCATGGGCATAGTCAACTACTGCATTGTTTAAGGAAACAAGCTTTTCTGCTTGCGCTTTAACAGTTTCGTCAGTAGCTCCATCTTGAGTATAGTAGCCAATTGGGTTGTCTTTAGAGAAGAGTGCCCAAGTACAGTCATCAAACTGAAGTATTTCACCACCCACAACTGTATACTCGTCTACGAATTCTTTCCAAGCTTGAACCAAGCCTTCACCAAGATCATCAGTCGTTGGGTAAACCTCGTTTGAATAACCGTTCTCGTCAGACATTGAACGCACAAATTCGTTATAAATTTGGGCAGGTGATGGAATGGTTAATTTAACTGAGTGATCCCCAGCTTCTTCACGAACGCGTTTAAAGTGGTCGATGAAAGTATGGTTGTTAGAGTGAAGAGGGGCTACGACTTTGACGTCGATATCTTTACGAGTTTCAAATGTTCCTTCTTCAAAACCATCCGTATCATTTTGGAACTTCCAACCTGAATCACCGATTGAACGCTCCACACCATCCAAGCCCCAGACAAAGTCCAAGTGCCAGATAGAACGTTGGAATTCTCCATCCGTTACTTCTGGAATACCAGCTTCGATTTGTTTATTGACAACTTCTGTAACGGTTTTTCCTTCTGTTTCTGCGTAGCCTTCTAAGTCATCATAGAAGGGATAAGTTATATCATCTCGACTTTCAATTTCGCGGTTATAAGTTTGTAATTCATCTGGTCGCAAGAGCGAACCAACAAGTAAAAAACGTTCTGATCCTGACATTTAATCAATTTCCTTTCCCTTAAACTTTTTGTTAAATAAATCCTAACATAAAAACGCATCCATAGTGTAACACTTAAAGACTACCGCCTGCCATAGCTTTTACCTATAGCAAGCTTCTTTCTTTTTCGATGGATTTTTTTAGGTGCTGGATATATATTAGCTAGTTTTCTATGCCTTTCGGACTTAAGGTTAACAAAATTGGAATTTCCCAGTAGATAGAACGTTCACATGATGGGCACGATAAAACATCATATATCCAAAGAAAAAACATTTTGTGAAATATTCTACTTAAACAAACTGGTGCTTTAATACTACAAGGAGATCGTCAATACGGCGGTCTTTTTTTAACAAAAGTTACTTTAGTGAACATTGTTCAATTGGGAGTAACTAATAAATCAATTTTTTTTGATTAATTAGTTGCTTTTTATCTGAAGTTAAATTAAGATTTATATATCAAATAAATTTGATGTAAGGAGGGTATTAATTGGAAGTATTAAAGCCTTCATTTCAACAATATGAAAAGAAATTTAAAGCCCTTGCTGATCAAAAAAGGATGGAAATCATGTATGAGCTTTGTCATAGGGGTCGATTGTGTGTATGTGATTTAACTGAATCCTTTGGTATTTCACAATCAAAACTATCTTATCATCTTAAAATCTTATTAGATGCAAACTTGATTGAGAAACAAACAAAGGGCACCTGGAGTTATTACGATATAAACGAGAAAGAAGTAAACGGTTTGCTTTCTGAAGAACTTTGTTGCATCTTTAGAAAAACGGGAAATAAAGCATCAAATACTAGTTGTTGCTAATTGTTTAAGCTACTAAATCAACTTTTTTTGATTAAACAAAACGATAACTGGGGGAATTTTAAATGCATTATGTTCACGTGGGGATTAACGTTACCGATTTGGAAAAATCAATGGATTTCTAAAAGGTGATTGGAATGAGGCCTGTAAAAACAAAAGCTGATTATCAAAATTCTTATTAGATGAAGTAAGATTGAATTTTACGTTTAACGTAAAGGATAAAGTGAAAGGCAATCAAGTTAACCATTTTGGTTTCCAAGTTAATATTGCCGAAGAAGTAATTTTACATAAATAGAGATTAGAAAAAAGGGTTTCTATGCCCGTGAAGAGATGAATACAACTTGTTGCTATGCTGTTCAAGATAAATTTTGGGTGACAGATCCAGATGGGAATGAATGGGAGTTCTTCTATACCAAAGAAGATAGCGATACGAAACAAGTTGAAGGGAATACTTGTTGTGTAAGTTAAACATCGAAAGAATTTCTTGCTGTTAATTGGAGGTCTATTTTTGTCAACAACATTGATATTTGCACTTATCATTTTTATTGTTACGTTAATTTTTGTTATTTGGCAGCCTAAAGGATTAAATATCGGTTGGTCTGCCTGTGCTGGAGCAGTTATTGCCCTTTTAGTAGGAGTGGTAGGATTTAGTGATGTTTTAGAGGTAATAGACATTACGTGGAACGCAACCTTATCATTTGTGGCAATCATTCTAATTTCATTGATACTCGATCAAATTGGTTTGTTTGAGTGGGCAGCCTTACATATGGCGATGATTGCAAAGGGGAATGGAATTAAAATGTTCGTCTATGTCAGTAGTTTAGGTGCCATCGTTGCTGCCTTATTCGCCAATGATGGAGCAGCATTAATATTGACACCCATTGTGCTTGCCATGGTTCGTCATTTAAATTTCAAAGAAAAAATGGTGTTTCCATTTATTATGGCGAGTGGCTTTATTGCCGATACGACGTCCCTGCCATTTATCGTAAGTAACCTAGTGAATATTGTATCGGCGGATTTCTTTGGAATTGGATTTCTGGAATATGCATTAAGAATGTTCATTCCAAATATCTTTTCACTGGTTGCAACGATTGCTGTTCTACTTATTTATTTCAGAAAAAGCATCCCTAAGACATACGATCTGTCTAAATTAAGAAAACCAGAGGAAGCGATTAAAGACCAAAACTTGTTCCGCCTTTCCTGGTTTGTTCTAGCGGTATTATTAATTGGTTACTTTACGAGCGAATTCATTAAAATTCCTGTTTCTATTGTAGCTGGGGTTATCGCGATACTCTTTATTCTAATGGCTCGAAGAAGTGAAGCCGTAAATACGAAAGCAGCGATTAAAGGGGCACCTTGGAATATTGTATTTTTCTCGATTGGGATGTATGTGGTTGTTTATGGATTAGGGAATGCAGGACTTACCTCTGCCTTGGCAGCAGTGATTCAACAGGTGGCAGAAGAAGGTTTATTAGTTGCTACCGTTTCCATGGGCTTTATCGCGGCTATTCTATCTGCGATTATGAATAATATGCCTACTGTCATGATTGATGCCTTAGCCATTGCAGAAACGAATACAACTGGTGTCATACGAGAAGCACTTGTTTATGCCAATATCATTGGATCTGATTTAGGTCCAAAAATCACTCCAATTGGTTCCCTTGCTACCTTGGTATGGCTTCACGTTTTATCCCAAAAAGGGGTAAAAATATCATGGGGAACGTATTTTAAAACTGGGGTTATTTTAACGATACCCATCCTATTGGTAACATTAATTGGACTTTATATTTCACTACTATTGTTCTAAAGGAGAATGAGTTATGGCGAAAAAAACAATCTACTTTTTATGTACTGGGAATTCATGCCGAAGCCAAATGGCAGAAGGATGGGCAAAACAATACTTAAACGAAGAGGAATGGGAAGTTAAAAGTGCTGGGATTGAAGCGCACGGACTGAATCCGAATGCAGTGAAAGCAATGAAAGAGGCAGGAATTGACATTTCAAACCAAACCTCGGATATTATCGATCCTGAAATACTAAACAATGCAGACTTAGCGGTTACCCTTTGTGGTGATGCTAAAGATAAATGCCCTGTTACACCGCCTAAAGTGAAACGGGAACACTGGGGATTTGATGATCCTGCAAGAGCTCAAGGAACGGAAGGAGAAAAATGGGCAGTTTTCCAGCGTGTTCGCGATGAAATTAGCGAACGCATCAAACGCTTTGCTGAAACAGGGGAATAACAAAAACACCAAGAGACTGGTGTTTTTGCAATACATAAATGTTTACTAATATATATTGTGAATGAATTCACTTAAACTCCCTCAGATAGATTCGATTTACTCGTAAATGCTCGCTTATTCGCAGGATTTCAAACCACTTTTCAGTACATAAACGGATAATTGGAATGAGTGTCGATAATAAAGGCTTCATGAAGGCATGCGAGAATAGAGGAGTTAGTAACTCCAATTTTTTATAAGTATACTGCACGTATTCTCCACGCCGCCCCTGGAGGCTTTCCCTCCCATGTCTCAACGGGTCTAATGCCCTCTCATTCCTTCGTCATGCCTATCCAAGGGGTGGAGGCCGGTTTTGCTAACGGTATGGGTCTGTGCCCTTTTGTTTAAGTATTCCAGTACTCCGTGCTTTCTTTGAGATCCTACGAATAAGCCAACATCCACTATAATACTAATATTGATGTTTAGTTAAATTCTGTCTTATTAAAAGGGTCAGTTATGCTGCTATTGATGCTAAGGGTTGTATTTTTTCAGGACAATAAGGTTCATTGTTTCGGGCTATCCCTACTAAAATTCTTGCGAATTTGCCAACCAGTTTCATAATAGATTTCATTTTTTTCATCTTTTTCACTTGGACATTGTAGGCATGTAATTCCTTAAACTCAGGGTTGTTTGCGACTAGACTCATAATTGCTAAGAACAAGTTACGCCTTAGCCGAGATCTTCCACGTTTAGAAATGACAATTTGTCCTTTCCATTTACCTGAGCTGGCCTCTGCTAAATTTAAGCCGGCATGTCTTAATAGGGAGTTCCCATGTGCAAATTTACTAAGATCTCCAGCTTCACCTATGA
>NZ_RCHR01000014.1 GCF_003665065.1 Oceanobacillus piezotolerans
GTCTGAGAAGTGATTTGAGCAATTTTTTTATTTTGGTTATAATTCATTTTATTAGCCTCCTGATTAATAAGTCTGTCCTTTATGCCGGCAAGCTTTTGGACTCTCTTATTCTATCAGGGGGTTATTTTTTTACACAACCCGCATTTTAGTTCATTACAGGAATGCTGCCCCTTTAGCACAATAACTTCAACAAAAAGAGCTACCTTAAATCATTTAGTAAGCAGTATCGTTCGACTGTCGAGTTGTTAAGAAGTGCATAAAAAAACTTGGCATTATACCAAGTGAGAGTTTCTTTTATGTTTATTTTTGAGTATTCGTTCTGTAATAAAACCAAGGATCAAACCAATAATAACAGGGATAACCGAAACCTCTGCTTCAAATATTACCCCTTCAGATGGATTTTCTTTATAAAAATTCCAACTCAAAAATGAAATTTCAAATATGTTACCGATTGTATATAAAATCCCTATTGATAATAATGATGCTAACAAAGGAAACCACAATAACTTGTTTTTCACGGATAACACCTCCTTTTTTGAAAAAAGATTGTTAAAAATGGAGTCTTAACCAACAGATTTAAGTTTGGGTTTTATAAAAAAGTTTAATCATTTCTATAATCAATATTCCACTAAAGCACCAGTTAATCAAAAATCTTCTATGTACTACCTTTTTCTTTTTTTATTTGCACGATACTCTGTACCAAAATAAACAGCGGCAATTAGAAAAAGAATATTTGAAATGAATAAGACTATTCCATTCCACTCGCCCTTAATTATAGTTACATTTACAAGGGTCATTGTATGCATTAAAGCAATGACAATAAACAAGATAGAATAAGTTCTCATAAAAAGACACCTCCAATATTACTGTAAAGACTCATATCCCTATTCACTCTTCTGCCAAACCAAATAGCACAAGAAGAGATTGCTATTATTGGGCTATCGCACCCGTTAGTCATTCATGTAGCGCAAGACCAGCGCTACACCACAGAGAATGAAAATGATACACTCCGTCGATACTGATTCTACGGCTGGATGAGGAAGGTCGATCAACTATGGTGCGTGAGAGCCCATCCGTTAGTCTGACTCCTTCGACCACGGTGCATCACTGACTGTCGCTCCCTTTCGGGAAGCACTCATGGTAGATTAATCCCTGTTCTGGTTGTTGCACCAGCCTCCAATAATATATGCCGTAGAAAGGATGTTTTTTCAATGGATGTAATCATTGAAAGAGCCTGTGGTATGGATGTCCATAAAGACAACATTACTGCATGTATCATAACTCCCGAAGGAAAGGAGATTAAAACATTTTCTACTAAGACGCTGTTTCTTATTCAGATGATAGACTGGATCAAGGAGCGTAGGTGTACCCATGTCGCTATGGAAAGCACGAGTGTTTACTGGAAACCAATTGTTAACTTACTAGAATCAGAGGACATAGAGTTTCTAGTCGTTAATGCTCAACACATTAAGTCTGTTCCTGGAAGAAAAACGGATGTCAAAGATGCAGAATGGATAGCGAAGCTACTTCGTCATGGTTTACTAAAAGCTAGTTATATCCCTGACCGAAACCAACGAGAACTTCGTGAACTTGTTCGGTATCGTCGAAGCATTATTGAAGAACGTGCTAGGCAACATAATCGAATTCAAAAGGTACTAGAAGGAGCTAACATTAAATTAGGTTCTGTTGTTTCAGACATTATGGGTGTTTCTGCTCGGGATATGCTTAATGCGATAGCTGATGGTGAAGATAATCCTGAAATACTTGCGAACTTCGCTCGACGTACCATGAAAAAGAAAAAGGATGAACTCCGACTAGCACCAAAAGGCTATATCAGCCCTCATCAAAGGCTCATGATAAAAACGATCTTAAAACACATTGATTTTTTATCAGATCAAATTGAGATGTTAGATCAAGAAGTAGCTGATAGAGTAAACAAATACCAAGATCATATTGAGAGATTGGATTCTATTCCTGGCATTGCAACTCGGATGGCGGAACAAATGCTAGCTGAACTAGGAACGGATATTAAGAATCAATTTCCTAGTGCATCGCAGATGTGTTCTTGGGCTGGATTAGTTCCTGGAAGTAACGAAAGTGCAGGAAAAAGGAAAAAATCTAAAACCAAAAACGGAAACAAATACTTAAAGTCAGCTTTAATCGAAGCAGCCCATTCTGTAAGAGGTTCTAAAAACTATCTTGGCGCACTTTATCGACGAACCGCAGCCGGAAAGGTAAGAAACGTGCAGGAATCGTAGTGGCACACGCTATTCTACGTATCTCCTATTATCTCTTAACACGTAAAGAAATGTATGTAGACTTAGGCGAAGACTACTTTGATAAACAGAAACAACAATCCATTGTTCGACATTCCTTACGTAGACTTGAAAGTCTAGGCTATACAGTTACAATAGCAGAACAAGAAGCATCTTAATGCAATTTTTCGTACAATAGATTAACGAATTAGGCGCTCTCCTTTTTTTAAAAAAAGAATGAGCTGCGTCTACTTTAGTATTGCCTAATTACCTATATTACAGAAGTGAATTTTCATGGTAGTTCAAGAAGAATTTATAATAATGGAAGAATGTCAGACAAATCGATAAATTCTAGTTCAGTTTCTGCTTCTGCTTTCGAACGATAAACGGTAATTTTATCATAGGGTTTCATATTGTCTTGCCATGTTCCTATATTACTCAGAAAATCTTCTACGTTTTCAGAAATTATAAAGCACTCTAAATCCCTATTGATATAACAAATTGGTGCGTCACTTTCCGAATCACACTGTTGATAAACAATTCCGACAAATCCTCCTTTACTATCTTTTGCCATAATATCTACATGTGGAACCGTAAAAAACTCTAAATGTGGAATATCATCGTCAAAGATAAATTGAATATCATAATCGTTAGCGTACCTTTGATACTCTTCATTTCTATTATGAACCCCCATTGAATTAATGGTTGTTCCTGCTGATATAATCTCAGTATCTTCTAAATTAACACCTATGGCTCCAAAGAATGCTGTTCTATCTAGATAAATTTTTCGCATATAAACCCCCGTTTAATCTTATTTTAAAGTAAATACTCATTACTTTTGTTATTTCTTATTCAACTAAACTGCCCAGTTAGTACAATAATTTCAACTAAAAAGTTTGTTGAATAACTTAAACTTCTGTTGAATGGTTTATAAAATATCTACACCTGTTTGTGATTTGTTTTCTCATTATTAAATGAGCTAAACTGCAACTAAAAAAAACAGAGTTACTATTAATAAGATAGTCATAATTAAAGATAAAGTTTTACCTAATTTTGCTCCCAAATGATTTTTGAACTTATAACCAAGAATTAATGCTGGTATATAGAAAATAAGAGAATAATATATTGTATAATGCAATCCTGTGTCGCCGTTTGACCAAGGATTTAACCCTAAAAATCTTAATACACTATCTCCAAAGACGGAAAATAATATTCCAAATATAAATAACAATACCGAAATCGAACCTAACCCAATTTTCTTATAATCTTGTTTCAAAATTAACCCCCCATTCGAAAACTCTTCTTTACAACTATACTAATTCGGTACTCTTTTAAAAATTCCTCTTATTGCACTAACCTGTCCCTATAGTTGAACAAGAAAAAAGAGCCGTCTATGCAGCTCAACGATCTTTAAGTAAAGCACCCGTTAGCACAATATGAAAATAGTTAGAAAAGGGGATTTCATATTTACTGTTTGGAGTGAGGTTTCCAATGTATTAAACTATCGTTTTTTCCTTTCTCGTGTGCAAAAAACAGTAATCTTTGTTGTATCATTTTCATAATAAAACTCTCTTCTACTTACTATGTAACCCCAACCATCTACTAATAAGGTATCACCCTCAATAGGAATAAATAGGTCTCCAGTAGATTTTACCGGAGTTTGGAAAATATCTTTATCCTCTGCTATATCATAAAAGGTTAATTCGGTTTTCATATACTCACCTCCAAAATATAATACGAATCAAATGGCATTAAGGTTCTATTAAAACTTTACTTTTTACTAATCTGCCCATTAGCTCAATATATTCTATGTGAAATAGCGTTAATCCTTCTTGAATTAACGCACCCGTTAGCACAAGAAGCGCCTGCCACTGTTCAGCACTCGCCCCCTTTAGTTGAAGCAGACTTTGACTATTATCTAATATTTTTCTTCATTATGAAATTAATGAAGTCAGTACCTTTCAAATTCTTGGTTTGTTTTTTTAATACTTTATAACCTTGTAATTCGAAAAATGGTTTTGCAGTTATACTTGCTTCGGTAAACATCTCTGAAAGACCCTTCGATTTAGCAACCTTTTCAATCTGAGCTAAAAGTTTAGTAGCAATCCCTTGTCTTTGATAATTTTTATGAATATAAAGTAAATCAACTTCACCTTTATTATTTAAATTTACAAACCCTACAATCTGCTTGTCAATAACAGCAACATATGTAAAACTTTCTTCAAGACGTTTTCCCAACGCTTCTGCATTTGTGGTACTGTTTGCCCAAACTTCAACTTGTTTTTCAGAGTAGTCTCCAAGATTAACTGTAAGAACAGTTTCCCTGAATAATTTTAAAATTTGTTTTGCGTCTTTTATATCAAACCTTCTAATTAACACGATGAACACCACTCTCTTATTTCATAGAAATTTAAACCATCTTGTTTAAGAAACCTGCCCCGTTACTTTAAGTACAATAGTTCACAAATTCATTTTTTCCTAGTCATTATAATAATAAAAGTCGTCTATTTTGAAGACTTTTATTATTATATCTGTCAATTGAGTTTTATTTTTAGAAAATGCACCACAAAAGGGAATCTGTTTGTTCGCCTAATCATTTTAGTTCACTTTCTTGATTTTCCCTGTTTCTGCTATTCTCATTGTTTCTTGGATATATGCAGCTGATTTATGTAATAGCTCCATTTCCTGTTCATCTAATTCTATTTCTAACTGTTGTTCCACACCGTTTTTCCCAATAATGCATGGCATACTTAAGGCGACATCCCCATCATATCCATACTGACCATTTAATGTAGTACAAACTGGATAAACACTTCTTTCATCCAATACGATAGCCTTAGCCAGCGTAATGGCTGCCTGGGCAATTGCAGCATTGGTCCAACCTTTACTAGTTATAACGTCATAAGCCGTATTTACAACTTTCTGACCGAATACCTCTCGGTCAAGCGGTTCTTTTCCTTGCAAATGAACATCCAATTCCTTCTCTCCAAATCCTTGTACATTTAAGCGACTAAAGACTGGGAATGCAGTCATTCCGTGCTCGCCCATCATATAACCAGTAACGCTTTTCGGATCAATATTATAATTAGATGCAACCGCATGACGCAATCGAGCAGAATCAAGCATTGTTCCAGTTCCGAACACTCGACCTTTCGGATAGCCGAACTCATTTTCCGCAATATATACCATCGTATCCAATGGATTTGTAATTAGAATGACAATAGCTTCTTTCGTGTACGTTGTAATCCCCTGCATAACTTCGCGAATAACTTCTGCATTTACTCCCGCAAGCAAAGCCCTGTCCGGCTTTGCATTTTTATCGGTGACAATCACGCTTGGCCCAGCAGCAACAATAATAACATCCGCATCTTTTACATCTTCATAATTACCAGCATATACGTGAGTATTAGACATATATGTAAGTGCCGTAGCGTGAGCCTGATCAAGTGCTTCTCCAAAGGCAACATCTTTATCCTTATCAATCACAACAATCTCAGAAAATAGCCCAATCTTCATGGCATCAGCAAGTACATAAGACCCAACATGTCCGACACCTACAATAGCAAGTTTATTATTTTTCATCATTTTCCTCCTTATAAACCCATACTTTCAAATCAGTTATGTAATTTTAAATTCTTCTTCTATTTTAACTGTTTTAAGATAAATGTCTATTTATGTTGATAAAAATAATTAACGTTAATTCTATGAATTCGCAGTTAATTTGAACAAATGAACTTTTCTTTATTGCCTTACTAGTCGTCCTATATTAAAATAAAAAGTTATAAGAGTTGAGAATAGTGTAGAAAAGAGGAAGATGATGTCACAGGGTGAGATTACAGAAGAGTCAAATAGAGGGAAAATAACGATCTTTAATATCCCGGTTGCGTGGTTTTTGATTATTTTATTGATTACATTAATGGCCATGTATACTGGAAATTTACCAGCTGGAATGATCGGGGCTATCCTGATTATGATGATACTCGGTGAGTTTTTCGGCTGGATTGGAGATAACACTCCAATATTAAGAAGTTATCTAGGTGGAGGAGCAGTTTTATCCATTTTCGGATCCGCATACTTGGTACATATGAATTTTATGCCCGAAGAAACAACGGGAATAATCACCGATTTCATGCAAACAGGCGGTTTTTTAAATTTTTACATAGCAGGCTTGATCACTGGCAGTATTCTTGGACTTGATTCAAAGGTTTTACTGAAGGTAGGCAGCCGCTTTGCCATTCCTTTGCTTGCAGGTATTACAACAGCAATCCTGCTCGGAGGACTGGCCGGTCTTATTGTTGGCGATGGTGTGATCAAAACGATACTGATTATTGCATTTCCAGTTATGGGCGGTGGTATGGGCTTAGGTGGAATACCGATGTCTCAATTATACGCTGATGCCTTAGGCAATGATCCAAGTTATTATCTTTCACTTGTCGTTCCAGCAATTGCTTTAGCAAATTTATTTGCCATTATTTTGGCAAGCTTACTTAATGGTCTTGGTAATAAGTATCCGCATTTAACAGGTAATGGTAACATGATGCCGGGACTTCATTACGGTAAGAAAAAAACAACCCACACCATGAGTCATATGGGTATTGGCCTAATTACCGGCCTGGCCTTTTTTGTCATCAGTCAAATGCTGGGTGAATTCATTCCGCTTCATCCATTAGCAATTATGATTGTCTTAGTAGCCGTCTTAAAGGTATCTGGCATTCTTCCCGAAATTATTGTAGACGGTGCAAATGCATGGTACCAATTTGTTGGGAAGAACTGGACATATGCATTATTAGTTGGGATTGGAATTACGTTTACCGATCTTAATGTGATTATGGATGCTCTGACGCTTGAATATATTATCACTGTAGGAATTATTGTAATTGGGGTTACTTTTACTGCTGGATTTGTTGGGAAATTAGTTGGCTTCTATCCAATTGAAGCAGCGATTACCACAGGTTTAGGCATGGCTAATATGGGAGGCACCGGAGATGTATCCGTTTTGGCAGCATCCAAAAGAATGGATTTAATGCCATTTAATCAAATCTCCTCTACATTGGGAGCATCTCTAATCTTATTCCTTGCCAGCATTTTTGCGAACTTGCTTTAATTAAAATAGAGAACTTTTTTTGCAGGCAGATGATTGTGTATCTTGCCTGCAAAATTACTGGTTCTTCCTTCATTTCTAGCCATTTAATATCTGCTAGTAAATGAAGGAATGCCCCCCAACTAGACCTTCATTGTTATCCAATTCTAACTAACAAAACCTGTATAACTGCACATACAGTTATACAGGTTTTTAGTTAAGTATTTGCTTAAAATGTGAACGAATCTAAAAACATTACTTCAGTATAATACATTATTTCTGATAGATTTCTCTCCTCTTTTTAATAGCATCAATAATTAGCGAATCTACTAGTAGCAAGAACACACCAAATACTAGAGCGAAATCTGCCAAATTAAGAATTCCATCGTCAAATTGAAAATGAATGAAATCTGTTACTCTATTAAATATAGTTCGATCAATGGCATTCCCAATTGCACCACCGACAAAAAGGGCAACTCCTATCTCCAATAGCTTTCCATATATAAAGCCCTTCTTTAGCATATAAACACTTAGAACGGCAATTATAATTGCAACGGGAACAAACAAACGGCCATACCCTTCAAACCATCCAAAAGCAGCTCCACTATTTTGGAAGTGAGTAAAATTTAACACACCCTCCCAAACTTCTATCGTTTCCCCAACTTGTAAAGAACTACGAATCCAATGCTTAGATAGCTGATCCATTAAAATGACGAAACTAGTAACCAGATAGAAAAGGATAAGAATCACACTTTCTTTGTTTTGATATTTTGATAGAATAACCTTCGTACCTCTACTATTATTTCGAAAAATTAATAAAAATTATCAAATTCATGAAGGATTATTAGTTCAAACTATATGATGATTCATGCATATCTGTCATAAAATCCTCAAATGCCCCTACTTTCAATGGCTTACTGTAATAGAATCCTTGTCCAAGGATGCAACCATCCTTACTAAGTTCATCTACATGCTCCTCTAGTTCAATTCCCTCTGCAATTACATTTAACCCAATAGAATGAGCTAAGTTTATGATTGCCTTTGCTATTTCCTTGCTCTCCTTATTCGTATGAATATCTCTCACAAATGATTGGTCAATTTTTAATGTATCAATTGGAAGTTCCTTAATATAACTTAGGGAACTATATCCAGTTCCAAAATCATCAATTGAAATCTGAACGCCCAATTTTCTAATTTCCTTTAAGATGGGAATCGTACTCTTCATATCTGCCAGAACACTTTCCGTAATCTCTAATTCAAGCCTTTTTGGATCCAATCCTGTTTCTTTTATAATGGTTTTTAGTTTATCAACAAAATCGAATTCTTCTAACTGACGAACCGAAATATTTACAGATAAAGATAAAGGTGAATTTCCCTTTTCTTGCCATTGTGATGCTTGACGGCAACTTTCTCTAAGTACCCATTCTCCCAGCGGAACAATTAATCCCGATTCCTCTGCCAATGGAATAAACTTCCCAGGTGAAATAATCCCTAATTCCGGGTGATTCCATCGAACTAACGCTTCCATTCCCACTAATTCGTTTGAGGTTAAGTTGACTTTCGGTTGATATTCTAAGTAAAATTGCTCTTCCTTAATCCCTTTTCTTAATGCAGTTTCAAGCAACTGCCTTTCTAGTGATTGATCTTCCATTTGTTGATTGAATATCATATAATCATTTTTACTGCGCTCTTTTACATAATAAAGGGCAGTGTCTGCATTCTTGAGCAGATCCTCAGGTGATTCGCCGTGTTCAGGAAAGTTCGCCACACCAACACTGCAGGTGAGTGAATACGCTTGGTCAGATTCATTTATTGGATTTTGAAATGCCATTAGCATCCTTTGAACGATATGGATTACTTCTTCTTCATCCTGCACCTCTTTTAGCATAACAACAAATTCATCCCCGCCTAATCTAGCTACTATATCTGTTGGGCCTAACACGGAGCGAATTCTTTTGGCTGCTTCTTTAAGAACTATGTCTCCTGCATCATGTCCCCATCTGTCATTAATTTGTTTAAAATTATCTAAATCAATAAAGAGTACAGATAGTTTAGACCTGGAGAATTTCCGGCCCAGCACTTCACTGCGAAGCTGATTCATAAACGAACGGCGATTTGGAAGATTAGTCAGCTGATCATGAAAAGCTAATTGGTAAATCGATTTTTCCACTTCTTTTCGCTCACTTATATCACGCATGATGACTAAGATAAGTTCATATTCATCATTACTAAATGAAGGGTTGTGTATGCTAACGATATCTGCCTCGACATCCAGATAATATCCTTCTGAATGAGAGAGTCGGAATTCGCTTTTTATTGCCTTTTTGATTGTTCTGCTAAAATAAGAAATAATCTCATTTCTTACATTATCCTGTTCAGCAGGATGAATGATTTCAAAAAAATTACTCTTATGCAGTGAAGGAAAGTCATGATGTAACGCTCTTTTTAATGAAGGATTAACATATTGAATAGCACCATTTCTATTCATAATCAAGACAAAGTCTGTGATGTTCTCGGCAATCATTTGGTGAAATTCAGTGCTTTGTATTTCATGTTTGGGGTACTTTCTTTTACTTAAAGAAGGCTGATTCGTATTAATCGGATTCCAAACAACACGATTTGGATGACTTAATTCTAATTCAACTATAATTTTAACTTCTTTACCAATCAGTACACCGCCAGTTTCTAATGCTGCATTCCAAGTAAGACCAAAATCCTCTCGGCTAATCGTTGCCTCTGCTTCATAACCATAGACTTCTTCTCCACTTGGATCTATAGCTTTGCCACCGAACACAACATCAAACGTAACTTGTTTTGTTATAGCTTTGATCGTTAAATTTCCCGTTACTTTATACCTGTTATCATCTTTTGTAATAGTAGTAGATTTGAAATCTATTGTTGGATAATTTTTAATATCGAAGAAGTCAGCTGATTTTAAATGCTTATCACGTTCCTGGTTTCGAGTGTTTATACTGTTCCCCTCTAATTTAAAAACAATCTTTGCTGTGGTTAAATCCGTTAAATCATCAGCCTCTACCTCCGCAGTATAGGAATCGAATTGACCCCTTACCTTGGACACCATCATATGTTTTATTTCAAACCCAACTGTTGAATGTATATTGTCTATAATCCAGTTCCTCATCTAATATAATCCCCTTGCTTTTCTATGTATTCTAAATGTGATATTTAAAGAGTTTACTATGGTTCCTCTTTTTGGAGGAAATGGCATTTTCTTACTATAACTTATTTACACTTTACAACCCTTAGGGAAAAAAGGCAAAGGAAGTATCTTGAATTAAATATATTTTAGTTTCGGTATGTTATTCGATAAATGAATGAAGAATAAACTACAAAACACGTAATTTGGTTTGTTAACCAACCGCTAAAATGATAAGAAAGACAAGGCATTATGCCTTGTCTTGTCTTTTGGTCACCTTGTAACGTAGCCCGGTGGCCTTTTTTTATCATCACTTCTTCTATACATTTCCTCAATGAGCTACCAGCCCCCTGTAACTTATCAAGTTTTTTCATAGGTTGAATTAACTCCTTTATTAACAATTAAATATATGGCACCAGTTTCTTCATTTAAGCTAAATTTGATTCTTCAGGATAACTAGAGATTGCATATTTTTCTTCACTTTTATCGACTACAGCAGCTCCTACAAGGTCGCCTGTTACATTACATGTAGTAAATATCATATCTGTTATTACATTAACTCCCGCTGTTAGTGCCACTATTTCAAGTGGTAATCCTACTTCAGTTAGTACAATGGAGAGTCCAATCAGCCCAGCACCTGGAACTCCTGCTGTACCGATAGAAGCTATAGTACCAGCCAAAACGATTGCTAATATGGAAGCAAAAGTTAAATCCAACCCAACAACATTTGCAGCAAATATTGCTCCTATCCCATAATGGATTGCAGAACCATCAGAATTAACTGCTGCACCGAGAGGTAAGGTGAATTTAGAGACACTTTCTCTAATGCCAGCTTTTTCAGCAGCTCTTATTGCAACAGGGAGTGTTGCTAAACTACTTGATGTTGCAAAGGCAGTTATTAACGCACCCCAAACACCTTTGAAGAACCGCTTTATTTGAACTTTAAACAACATTAGTAACAATAAGTAGACAAAGATGAACTGAATAGCTACACCTATATAAGAAGCACCTACATATCTTACAAGAGAATATAGAACATCTAAACCTTGTTCACCAATTTTTGAAGCAGAAATAGCAAAGATACCGATTGGCGCATATTGCAGAATTCCATTAAGAATACGGAAGGTTACCTCACTACCAGCTTGTGTTAAATTATATAATGTATTTCCCCAATCATTAATCTTTTCCTCCGCTGAGTGCCTCATCGAAACAATAACAAATCCAGCTATTAGTGCAATAAATACAATGCTTAAAATATCACCATTGACTATTGACTGAAAGATATTAGTCGGCACAATAGCTAGTAGTGTATCGATGAGGGAAGGTGCTTCTGGTACATCAATATGTTCCCCTGTTAATTCCATCCCGACCCCAGGATTGAACCAGCCACCCACAATAACACCTACTAACATGGCAACTGCAGTCGTTAACATGTAGTATATGAAAATCTTGACACCAACACGTCCAAATTCCTTTGGATTAGAAGAATTTACAGCACTAATAAGTGTAAATATAATTAACGGAACAATAATCATCTGTAACAGTCTAAGGAAAAGATCACCAAACGGCGATAAAAACTGAGTTGAGGGCCCAAAAGCCAATCCTACGATAATCCCCAATAAAAATCCTACCGTAATTTTTAATATAAGTGACTTGTCACGATACCATTTCCATAATTTAGACATAAAATCCTCCTTTTGTTTTAAACAAGCAACAATGAATACGCTTTCAATAAATTGGTTTATTAGTACCTTTTGTTTTCTTTGTTTCCTCTTTTATTCTCATTAATAAAATTTGGACTCATTTCTTCTAGTTCATCCTAATAACTAGTCCCACGGTATCCTAATTTCTGTGAGATAGTTTCTGCTTTCTTTTTCGTTTGCAATTTTATTAAAGTGAGATTATCCCCCTCGAAATGACTTGATAATCCACTGACAGTTAATGCTGCAATTACATGATTCCGATGGTCGTATACCGGAAATGAGATACCTGTGGTTTCAGCGTCCTGTTCTCCTATACTAAGCGCATATCCTTCTTCACGAATCCTTTTCAGCTCATTCATTAGATTTTTTTTGTCAATTGGTTTATGATCGCCCAGATAATACAACTCTCCCTTCCCTAGAATCTCCTCTTGTTTCTCCTGTGGTAAAAAGGCTAAAACCATCTTGGGTCCTGATCCAATATACAATGGAGAACTTTTTCCAATTCTCGTATATAATCGTAACGCCCTGTTGCTTTCTACCTTTTCGATATAGGTAGCTTCATTTTGATTGAAGATTACTAAATGTATTGCTTCATTAATCTCCTGCGCCAAATCCTGCATAAATGGAAGAGCAATTTTCCGCAGTTCTAACTGATCGTAAACAATCTGACCTAATTCAAGTAATTTTAATCCTAACCGATAGCGGCTATCATGCTCATTTTCTTTAATTTTATATAAATAATTAATAGATTCCAGGGCAGACAATAACCTATATGCAGTCGGCTTTGGTATGTTAGCCCTATCTGAAATTTCCTTTAATGTAAGTTCATTCTTATCTTCTGTAAATAAATCTAGTAATTTTAGCGCTTTGATAACACTTTGGTTCATCTCGATAAGGCTCCTTGGAAAAAATTTATAATGCTAGTCATACTCATTCGTTAAATTTCGATACGGGATAACACCTTTGGAAGACTTGCTTCTTCAATTCTTTAATTCATTAATAGACTATAAAATGGAATTTTAGTTGCTGTTTTCCACTCATGACGGCATTCTCTGAAACTGGGGACTATTTCCATTTTCAATTAGCACTGTTGCACTATGCTTCAGTTGAAGTAAGGTTCATTCTTTTAGAACCTTTTGACAGCTACTGCACGAATGGTACGTTCATTGTTTAACAGTGTTACGAATTTGATTAATGGTCGAGGAAACAGAAATCTGTTCTTTATCTGTGATTATTTCAATGACAGTCGGTCTTTGGGATTTTAGCGCATGTTCAAAAGAGGTTTCAAATTCCTCTATCGTATTTGCTATAAACCCATCCGCACCAAGACTAAATGCTAATTTGGAAAACGATACAGTTCCTAAATCAGTGGCTATTACCTTTTCAGGATAATGTATTTCTTGATGCATTCGGATGGTGCCATACATGTTATTGTTAAAAACAAGACATATAACTGGAATGCGATACCTAACTGCCGTTTCCAGTTCTTGGGCAGTCATCATAAACCCACCATCACCGGATAAGGAAACGACAACCTTTTCAGGAAAAGCTAGCTTCGCTCCTAGGGCTGCTGGCATTCCATAGCCCATCGCACCCGATGTTGGTCCAACATACGTATGTTTTTCGTTAAATGGATAAAATTCATGAAGCCAACCTGCAAAATTACCGGCATCGTTGGTTAGTAAAGCATTCTTTGGTAGCTTTCTTTCTAGAATAGCAATAATATGTTTATTGATAACATCGTCGTCTGTAACAGTTAAAGTACTAATCGATTCATATGCTTTACGACGTTCGTTTGCCCAATTACTCCAGGATCCAGTAACATTCATATTCAGCAGGGATTTTAATGATTCATGAAGATCAGCAACAATCCCGATTTCTGGTGCATACACTTTTCCTATTGTTTCATAATCAATATCGATATGAATTAATCGTTTGTTCGCATCAATAATGCTGTAATCTTGGGTTGTAACCTCAGATAGCCGGGTGCCAAGGGCTAAGATCACATCGGCTTCCTTAACAGTTTGCAGGACTTTTCTATTTATACCGAGTCCTAAGTGACCAACATATAATGGATGATTATTCGGATATACATCATGCCTGCGGAAAGCTGCGATTACTGGAATTTTGTATTTCTCTGAAAAAAGTAATAGTGTATTTTCTGCTTGAGAGCTTTTCACCCCACCACCTGCAATAATTAGTGGATACTTCGCTTCTGCTAACAGCGATTCTACCCTCTTTACTTCTTCATGTGACGGAACTGGTGTTGGTTTTATTGTTCCAGGACCAAATAGCATATTTACTTCTACTGGAAGAACATCCTCTGGCAGAGAAACGATAACTGGACCTGGTCTGCCAGTTTGAGAAAGTCGAAAAGCACGTTGGACAATCTCTGGCATACGTTCCGGATCTTTTAGCTCCACCGCCCATTTAGCAATATGTTGAAAATAGCGGTCTAAATCAACCTCTTGAAACCCTTCTCTTCCTCTGAATTTGCTGTGTACCTGACCTAAAAAGACAACCATTGGTGTAGAGTCCTGAAAGGCGGTGTGAACACCAATAGAAAGATTTGCAGCCCCAACACCTCTTGTTGCAAATACAACGCCCGGCTTTAAAGTTGATTTTGCATACCCCTCTGCCATAAAGGCAGCCCCACCCTCATGTCTAGCAGAAATGACGTTAATGGATGGTTCATCAAATAATGCATCTAAAACTGGTAAGAAACTTTCACCTGGGACACAAAAAACATGTTTGATTCCCTCAATTTTCATGCATTCTACAATCGCCTGTGCACCTGTTAAATTCTTGAATTTGCGCTGCACACCGGTTTTCACTTATTTGGTCATCTCCTTTATATTCATAGCTTCTATTCGTTTTACCACTTCATCTAATCGATCATTTGCAACGGATAAAGATATTCGAATAAAGCCCTCACCAGACTGACCAAATGCAGTTCCTGGCGTGACAATTACGCCTGCTTCATCTAGCATTTTATTGGCAAATGAAATGGAGGTAAAACCTGCAGGAACACGTGCCCAAAGAAAGATGGTACCCTTAGGTTTTTCTGCATAAATCCCAACCTCTTGTAAAGCTGTATGCAGTTTTTCCATTCTTTCTTCATAAATTTTATTATTTGCAGCTACTGCAGAGAAATCACTTCTCAATGCAGTGGCAGCGGCCTTTTGAATTGGGAGAAATTGACTTGTATCAATGTTACTTTTCAACGTCGATAAAGTTCGGATTACCTCTTTGTTTCCAACAATGTACCCTATACGCCATCCAGTCATATTGAAACTTTTTGACAATGAACCTAATTCCACCGCAACCTCTTTTACATTCGGTACTTGCATTACACTTGGAGCTTTGTAGTCATTAAACGTAACAAGGTCATATGCAGCATCATGGGCTAGAACAATATGATGTTCTTTAGCAAAAGAAGTCGCTTCAGCAAAAGTACTTAATTCAATCGTTGCCGAAGTTGGGTTGTTTGGATAATTTAAAAACATGAGCTTTGCCTGCTCTTTATCACTAGCTGATAATTTATCAAAGTTTGGTACATATCCTTTTTCTGTATCAAGTGGTAATGAAACACTTTCTCCGCCTGCTAAGTGCACACCTGTGCGATAAACAGGATATCCTGGATCTGGAACAAGTACCCTATCCCCTGGATTTATGATGGAAGAGGTTAGATTAACAATACCTTCTTTAGAGCCGATTAACGTAAGCACCTCTGTATGTGGATCTAAATCAACTCCATAGTGGCGTTGATAAAAGCTTGCAACAGCCTCTCTAAATTCAAGACATCCACTATAGTTAGAATAACGATGATTGGCAGATACGTTCATTTCTTGGGCCAGTTTATTAATCACAAAATCAGGTGTCGGTAAATCCGGAGAACCAATACCTAAGTCGATGACATCTATACCTGCTTTTTCAAGGCTTTCTTTCTTTTTCTTGAACTCTGCAAATAAATAAGGTGGCAGGCTTTTTATCTTGTCAGAAACGAAAGTCATTCCCAACCCTCCTATTTCATTATTTGAAATGCCATTTCATTTATTTTCTAATCATAAATTACTATATGCCAATTTATTTAGATTAAGAATTTAAAAATAGCAATTATCCTATAAAAGGTAGCTTTTGTTAATTGACGAAGTTAAAGATACCTCTTAGGCTCTGTTGCAACATCGCATCAGTTTAGCTCTTTTTTTTCCGTTTAGACATAAAAAAGACGTTTTCCTTTCTATAGATTTAGGGAGGAGACTTCTTCAGTGGTATAGGACTAGTTGTAGAATGATCCAGAGAAAATGGACAAAAAAAAGACGTTCTAGCGAGTATTTAAATCGCTAGAACGCAGTCATATTAACATTTTTAAATAAAGGTGGGCCAAAATCCGCTTTAAACAATTATTACAAAATGATTATCAATTAAGCTTAATAAAAATTCTCTTTTCCTCTTGCGTTACTTCAAATCCGACTGATCTAATCTGTATAAGTTTAACGTCTTCTCATTCTCTCCTTTTGCTTTTAGATAGTTAAGAGGAACTTAGCGATACCTTGTTTGACCATCGTTTTCTGACAAATACTTCTTCGATAACTCCTATATCATCTTCTTGCCAGGCCATCGCACTAGCAATGATAGCCCCATTTTCCCTAATTGTAATGGATGGCCAGAAATGGTTGTTTTTGAATACGTAATTTAATTATGCCTAGTACAGCATCCGGTCAGCTTTGGAGCAGCTTTATCCCCTTCTTTCTCTGCTATCTCTTTTTGCGTTACACACTATTAATTCGTTCTACTATTTTTTAAATCTTCCATTCTTGTCTATTACAAAAACTATCATATAACATAACATATATTATCTTAACGGAAAGGCGGTGAGGTTTAATGAGTTATTCATACGGCGGCGAATATGGCGGTGGGCATAGAGAAAAAAATAATTTCGCCTTAATCGTCGTTTTATTTATCCTATTAATTATTGTTGGGGTATCCTTCGTTAGTCATGGGTACTAAGTTATTTATTGGATAACCTTATGATTGACAGCCGTAAAGCCACCACCACCACTCATTTATTTAATACCTCCTTACAATAGGGGCCCGGAAATTTCACTTTTTACGGGCCTACGTTCTTTCCAAATCCTTTTTATCTATTACCTTTGCTGTTTAATAGATTTCAATTGCATAAAAAGCTGATGGATAGATTCCCGCTAAACTTAGACTAACTTGTTTCTTTAGTTTTTCAATCAATTTTTAATTATTATAGGATATTTATTTTAACATACAAATAGCTCATCTATATTATGCTAAGCATTCCTCTATCATCGAACATGGCCCTACCAATCTCTTTTTCTCTAACCAACGTCTGAACATTCCTGTCTTATCTTTGTAGTACGTGATTGTATCTGGAAGTAATCCGCGACGTTCAGCCTGCTATGAACCCACTCACTACGTCGTCATACGATAACGTTTCTAGCTCGATAAGCTCCGTTGCTATATCCGGTTTCATGCGGATTTAATTCGTTTCTCCATCGTTTTCCTGTATTTTTGCCTACAAAAATAGCGCTCCTCTCAGATTAATTCAAAGGAAAACAGCTGTTCCCGTGTATACGTGGGACTAATACTCGCATGTTCCATTAAAATTGCCCGTAAAAAAAAGACGATACTCTAACGAAATATTTCCGTTAAAGTATCGTCCTATCAACGTCTCTTTAAATTTCAGATACCGGTGGTCGGGGTCGAACCGACACGTCCGTGAAGACACGGGATTTTGAGTCCCGCGCGTCTGCCAATTCCGCCACACCGGCATAAAATAAAAAACTGGAGGCGGTAACCGGATTTGAACCGGTGGTAAAGGTTTTGCAGACCTCTGCCTTACCACTTGGCTATACCGCCATAATATTGGAGCGGAAGACGGGATTCGAACCCGCGACCCCCACCTTGGCAAGGTGGTGTTCTACCACTGAACTACTTCCGCAAAATGGCTGGGCCACTAGGATTCGAACCTAGGATACACGGGATCAAAACCCGATGCCTTACCGCTTGGCTATGGCCCAATAACATTTATAATTTTATTTATATATATTCTATTATATCACATTATATGCAAATGGGGCGACCGGTGGGAATTGAACCCACGTATGCCGGAGCCACAATCCGGTGCGTTAACCCCTTCGCCACGGCCGCCATTTATGGCAGGGGTAGTAGGAATCGAACCCACATTGACGGTTTTGGAGACCGTAGTTCTACCGTTAAACTATACCCCTATATAAAATTAAGTGGTGGAGGGGGGCAGATTCGAACTGCCGAACCCTGAGGGAGCGGATTTACAGTCCGCCGCGTTTAGCCACTTCGCTACCCCTCCATAAAAGGTGGCTCGGGACGGAATCGAACCGCCGACACAAGGATTTTCAGTCCTCTGCTCTACCGACTGAGCTACCGAGCCTTATTGAAGAATTAAGATATAAGTTAAATGGCGGTCCGGACGGGACTCGAACCCGCGACCTCCTGCGTGACAGGCAGGCATTCTAACCAACTGAACTACCGGACCATAATTGTAAATAATTTGGTTGCGGGGGCAGGATTTGAACCTACGACCTTCGGGTTATGAGCCCGACGAGCTACCAGACTGCTCCACCCCGCGATAATATAGAATTAATGGTGGAGGATACAGGGCTCGAACCTGTGACCCCCTGCTTGTAAGGCAGGTGCTCTCCCAGCTGAGCTAATCCTCCATGTTGGTGACCCGTACGGGATTCGAACCCGTGTTACCGCCGTGAAAGGGCGGTGTCTTAACCGCTTGACCAACGGGCCAATAAATTTAAAATGGCGGAGAGCGAGGGATTCGAACCCTCGATACCACGGTAATGGTATACACGATTTCCAATCGTGCTCCTTCGGCCTCTCGGACAGCTCTCCATGGCTCCACAGGTAGGATTCGAACCTACGACCGATCGGTTAACAGCCGATTGCTCTACCACTGAGCTACTGTGGAATATTCCTAAAGAATAAACAGTAGTAATCTTGTCCTATTCACTGTTTTTTCTAACTCAGTTTCCCTACATTCTTAGTGTATTGGTATAAGCTAAGAAACTGTGGAAATGGAGTATTGCCTGGCGGTGTCCTACTCTCGCAGGGAAAACCCAACTACCATCGGCGCTGGAGAGCTTAACTTCTGTGTTCGGTATGGGAACAGGTGTGACCTCTCCGCCATCACTACCAGACAAATATAGTCTATCCAAGTGGATGCTATAAAATCAGTGACAACGATTATTATAATGAATTTTCGTATTAAAGTCAAGTCTTATATGACTTATACCCTAAAAACTAAATAAGAGTAAACAACGAATAAAGAAGTTAGTTAAGTCCTCGATCGATTAGTATCCGTCAACTCCACGTGTCACCACGCTTCCATCTCGAACCTATCAACCTCATCG
>NZ_RCHR01000015.1 GCF_003665065.1 Oceanobacillus piezotolerans
AGGAAGTATACCGCCAAGGACCGCAAACTAGTGACAGAGAATGGAAATAACTCAACAAAAAATGGTTCCGAGCGAATTTTATTGCTCGGAACCATTTTTTATACTATTTTAGCTGGTTATGTCCCAGCCTCTTTTTGGATTGGATTACTAGGAAAAATCTCTTGAAATATAGAGTGTGGTAATATATCATAAATATATTAGTTTGTTTTCCAAACAAACTAATAAATCTAAAAACCTCTTCATTTTATGTTATAAAAAATAGAAAGCGATATCATGAAAGGGTTTGCAACTTGGGGGAAGAAACATGGAATGGATTATCAATAATATGCCAATTATTTCATTAGTACTTGGTGTAGCATTGCTATTATTTCTAAATATGAAAGTGAAGTTAAATAGTGTGCTCGCCTTAATTATTTCAGCAATATTAGTTGGTGTATTAAATGGCATGACGCTAACGTCAATTGTCGACACAGTAAAAGCAGGGTTAGGCAGTACATTAGGCAGTCTGGCACTTATTATCGGATTTGGTGCTGTACTTGGTAAATTAATGGTTGATTCTGGTGCAGCGCAGCGCATTGCATCTACATTATTAGAAAAGTTCGGTGTGAAGAATGTTCAGTGGGCATTAATTATAGTTGGAGCGATTTTTGGTATATCGGTCTTTTATGAGGTTGCCTTTATTATTTTAGCTCCACTTGTTATTAGTATTGCAGTTGAGGCAAAGATACCTTACTTAAAGCTTGGTATCACGATGGTTGCGGCTACGACATTAGCACACAGCTTATTCCCGCCACAGCCCGGTCCAACAGCTTTAGTAGAAGCGTATGGGGCAGATATGGGGCTTGTTTACATGCTGGGAATCTTGGTGTTTATTCCAGGAGTTATTGCTGCAGGTATCATTCTACCAAGATTATTAAAGAATCTCGATCGTCCTGTTCCACCACTTTTGGAAAAACCAAAGGAATTCACGGATGAAGAAATGCCCAGTTTTGGCATTAGCTTGCTAATTCCTTTAATTCCTGCAATTATGATTTCGGCTGCTACGATTATTAATATCTTTATCGAAGAAGGCACTTTTACATATGAGTTGGTAAACTTCTTTGGAAGTGCAGAAATGAGTTTATTATTAGCTGTATTAATTGCTATCTATGTTTTTGGTATCCGAAGAGGCCGCACAATGGATGAAGTAATGGAGTCCTTTGGCGGAGCAATTAAGGGGATCGCCATGATCATCTTTATTGTTGGTGCAGGTGGTGCATTTAAAGAGATTATTATTGATTCAGGCGTTGGTGATTATATTGCTGGCATGATGGAAAACACGGCAATTAATCCATTAATTATGGCCTGGTTCATCACTGCGTTAATCCGAATTGCAACTGGGCAAGGGGTTGTATCTGCTATAACTGCGGCAGGAATTGTAGGGCCATTAATGGATACTTTTGATGTAAATCCTGTATTAATGGTATTAGCAACAGCTGCAGGTAGTAACACGATTACCCATGTTAATGATGCATCATTCTGGTTATTTAAAGAATACTTTAATCTTTCCATTAAAGATACTTTTAAAACATGGGGATTGTTATTATTGACAACATCACTAGTTGGGATTGGTGTCGTATTAATTTTGGATATATTTATTTAAGCCTTTTTAAAATAAATAAAGCCACATGAGAACTTACTTTCATGCGGCTTTATATATTGGTCTGGGATATCTTAGTAGGCTAGCTTAGAAGAGGGGGAATTCTGCTGTGCTCCATTAAACTCTCAAACATCAGTCAACTAATAAATTATTAAAACATCAGGAATAAAGGTCTGAAGAGATAGACTATAATTCTGTAATCCCTTACAAAAGCTAAATTTATCCCTGAAATACAAGTTTTGTCCTAGTGATTTTTTAGAAACTTTATTAAAATGTGTACATAAAACGTTTTCAAATTTTATATTATGTGGAATAGTTAGTTTGTTTGCCAAACAAATATACTATATTATAAGGTTATTTAATTTAGTAAGCGCATTCTGAGTTGTCGATGTAGGGGAAAGACGATCATTTGTTTTTAGGTTTTTATGAAAACGCTTTTTGATAGGGTTTTCAATAAATTCTAGGTTTCTAGTTTGTGCCAAAAAGTAGGGGGTAAGGAAAATGCATGCATTACAACATGATTATGAGCAAAAAAATCAACAAAATAATAATGTTCGACCTTTTGGGTTAAGAGATAAATTCGGTTATTTATTTGGTGACTTTGGAAACGATTTCTTCTTTATTTTAGCAGCTTCATATTTAATGGTCTTTTATACAGATATCTTCCATATAAGTGCAGGGGCTGTTGGGGTCTTATTTATGATTGCTCGTGTTTGGGATGCCTTTGCTGACGTGCTTTGGGGACGCTTTATTGATACTAGAAAAACAACAAAAATGGGGAAATTCAGACCATGGATTTTCAGGATGTCGTTTCCTCTAGTTATTATGGGAGTATTAATGTTCGTTAAGATTCCAGGCATGTCAGATGGATTTTATCTTGCATGGGCTTTTGTAACTTATATTCTATGGGGTACACTATATGCAACTGTAAATATTCCCTATGGATCCATGGCATCTGTTATGACAAGTGATCCTGTCGAACGTACGTCATTATCGGCGTGGAGATCATTAGGTGCAACGATGGCTGGTTTAATCATTAATGTTGGTGGTCCATTACTATTATTTGTAAATAATGAACCAAGTGAAAGCCGCTTCTTAATGACTGCAATATTATTTGGTATTCTTGCTATTGCTTGTTATATGGCATGTGTTGCTTTAACGACAGAGAGAATTACAGCGCCAGAAAGAGAGCCTCAAAAAGGTGACTTCAAGAAAACAGTACAAGGTCTTGGAAAAAACAAACCATTGCTATGGATATTAGTAGCTTCATTAGTTTTTATGGTTACAACTTTATTAATTGGTTCTGTAAACGTATACTTGTTCAAGGATTATTTCGGTAATACAACTGCACTAAGTGTGTTAGGATTTGTCCAAACTGCAGTAGTATTCGTTGCGATGCCAATGATTAATCCGCTTGTTAAACGATTTGGTAAGAAAGAAGTTGGATCTACAGGTTTAGCTTTAGCAGCTATTGCATATCTATTATTATTCTTCTTGCCAAATGTAAACGAAACCATCTTTATTATCCTTTCTGGGGTTGGTCTATTTGCTAGCTATGGTTTATTTAACCTAATTATTTGGGCGTTTGTAACGGATGTTATTGATTATCATGAATTACTAACAGGGTTAAGAGAAGATGGTACCGTATATTCTATCTATTCGTTTGCTCGTAAAATTGGACAAGCAATTGCCGGTGGAGTCAGTGCATTTGCAATCGGTGCCGTAGGATACGATGCTACCAAAGCAGCACAATCTGAAGCAACATTAGATGGGATGTACTCTTTAGCCACACTTGTTCCAGGAGTTCTATTCGCAATAGCCTTTGTCGCTTTAGTATTCTTCTATCCACTAACGAAGCAGCGTACACTTAAATTAGCTGAAGATTTAAGTGAGAAAAGAGAAGAAAATAACTAGGCATTTTTAATGGACAGTGATATTCACTGTCTATTTTTTTATCGTCTGTATTGCTTTGATGCTTTGCAATCTT
Source organism: Oceanobacillus piezotolerans (assembly GCF_003665065.1). Taxonomy (GTDB): domain Bacteria; phylum Bacillota; class Bacilli; order Bacillales; family Amphibacillaceae; genus Oceanobacillus; species Oceanobacillus piezotolerans. The sequence continues at coordinate 3,627 of NZ_RCHR01000015.1, forward strand.
CCCAAGTTGATAGAAAATGTTGATTAACTTAATTTAAAGTAGTTTTTTTACATAACGAAACATTGGGAATATGCGCACGTGATTTCCGCTACGGGCAGTACGCTTTCCGCGGGCAACGTCTCAGCCTCCTCGGAAGAAGACCACTTCCTGTGGGGTCTTCGCTTGTTGCTTTTCCCGCAGGAGTCGACTGCCCTCCGCTACAATCACTTCATGTATTGCGATGCTCCCTCTATTAATCTTTATAAATTTTAGGGCACAATTCAGCGGAGGAAATACACGAAGACTCCTGCGGGATGATAAGCCTAGGTGAGACCCCGCAGTGCGTTAGCACGAGGAGGCTCAGCAGCGCCCGCAGAAAGCGTAGTGTATTTCCGCAGCGGTTCCATGCACTAATTTGAATTGGATAAGTTCGTAGTCTATCCATATTTGCGTGAAAAACAATATATTCTGTATTTTAATAGCATGCTGTTTTAGAATTAAGTATGATAAAAGTATAGTATTTCAAGAGGGGATGGATAATGATGAGTGAGATTCGACAATTGGGTAAACGGGATTATGATGCAATTTTTAATTTGTCACAATATGCTTTTCAATATGTGTTATCAGACGAAGAGTTAGAGAAGAAAAAAGAAGAGACAGCTAGACATATTATATGGGGGGCGATGGAATCTGAGCAAATTGCGGCAAAACTTCATCTCATCCCGCTGCAAGTTTATATCCAAGGAAAAGTTTTCAACATGGGTGGGATTGCTTCTGTTGCTACATGGCCGGAATATAGAAGAAAAGGGATGATAAAGGACTTGCTTCATCATGCACTAAACTATATGAAGGCTAACGGTCAGTACATTTCCTATCTGCATCCTTTTTCTGTTCCTTTTTATCGAAAATTCGGATGGGAAATTGCTTTTGCAGAAAAAAACTACAGCATTCCAATGGATACTCTGAAGAAAGATTGGAAGGCGAAAGGATACGTAAAAAGGATGGGAGAGAATATTCCAGTGCTGCAGGAAATATTTCAATCCTTTGCCATCCAGTTTAATGGGCCGCTAAGACGGGATGAGAAATGGTGGAAAGAGCGAATTTTTAACAAAAAGAAAGTAGTAGCAGTTGCGTACAGTGAGAATCACGAAGCAGAAGGATATCTTTTATATAATGTTAAAGAGAAGAAAGTGGAAGTGGAGGAAATAGCTTACCTATCGATAAATGGCTTAAGACTGCTTATGCAATTTATTGCAAATCATGACTCAATGGCAGAAAATGTAGAAATGGTGGTTGCAGAGAATGACATTCTTCCGCTTTTTGTGAATGAGCCAAGATTCGACCAAAAACTACAACCTTATTTTATGGCGAGAATAGTCGATGTATGGAGCTTCTTAAAGCACTTTCCTTTCAAACCGGGGTTAGAAGATAACTCTTTATTTATTCAGATTGAGGATGAATTCTTACCAGAAAATAGTGGTTTATACTACATAGAGATTAATAATGGAAGTACGTCTGTTGTCTATAATCCGTCAGTAAACAGTGGTCAATTTGGAATTCGCTGTCAAATACAGCAATTAACGTCGATGTTACTAGGGTATAACCGGCCTAAGGAATTATACGAAATTGGACTGATTCATGGGAATGCAAATGAGGTTGAAAAGTTAGAAAAGCTCATTCCAAGTGGGCAAACCTATTTTCCGGATTTCTTTTAATATAATCAAGGTATATCCCTTTTATTAATATAAGTACAATTTTAAATAGTTTTTTATCGAACGATAAGATAGAATAATAGTAATGAAGAGGAAATTCTGGAATAAAGGATGTAGAGAAATGACGTATCGTGTTCAATTACTTCATTTTATCCGACATATGGAAGATCATTTCTTTCGGATAAAGAAAGCGGAGAAAATTCAAAACCTCTGGAAAGTAAATGTATTGCTTCTTTTCCTGAGTGTTATCATTTATGGTTTTATGGCATATCTAGGTATCGGGACGAATTTATTGTCTATTGGTGCTGTTAATCAAACGCCATTAGATTATGAGCTACATAAATTTTGGTTTGTTCTTGGTCGAATGATTTATGCCGTCCTTTTTGCTGCTTTTATCTTATTTATTCCTAGTCTATTATACTATCTATTAACGGATGTTTCGTATCGAAAGTTAATGATTATGCAACAAATAGTGCTTTCTGCTTTGCTCCTTGAACGTCTTATTTGGATTCCAATGGTTACACTGACAGGTTTGGATTGGTATGTGTCCCCTCTTTCCTTCGGTGTGATTGCTTCCTATTTAACAGAGACATCGTGGGTTATTTATTTCTTTGGGGCGATATCTTTATTCCAAATATGGATTATTTGGTTTCAAACAAGATATCTTATTACATTATCTCAGACGAAGAAGCATATTGTCTGGATTAATGTTATTTTGCTGAATGTCATTTTATGGTGCTTTGTTGCTTTACTTTCGTTTGCTGATTCATACCTAATAAGTGGGTGGTTTGAATGAAAAAGAGGATAAGATGGATTCAACTCATCACAGTTTTATTTATTGGAATCAATTTGTTGTTAGTTTATTTGGATGACGAAGGGAAGATTAAACGGACTTCATTTGTAAATGACTGGGGAGAGACTTTTCAGGCGGATGTGGTTGAAAGGTTGTATACTCCTGGGGTTTTAGCAGCTAGTAATGAAGAGAATATTTATTTTGATAAGGCACTTGGCAGTTTTCAAGAATTCTTGGTAAATGAGGGAGAAACGATTTCTGCTGGTGATCCGCTCTATACCTATCGTGTGGAGCACTACTATGATTCAGAAAATCGCTTATTAAATGAAATAAGTACAATAAATGAGGAAATTCGCGCGATTGAAGATGCTATCCAAGATATGACACTATATCAGATCCCTAGTGGAACACCAGGCAACCCTGCATCTGTAAACCGTTCAGAAGAGGGGCTGGCGGTTGAAATTGAAATTCCGCAGTCTGATGCAGAAGCCAATCTGATTAAAGAGCAGTATTTAGTAGAAAAGGAGAAGGAGCTTGCTCAAAAAAATGCTGAATTGACTAGCTTAGAAAATCAATTGGATACACTGCAGGAAACTGGGGATACGATTACGGTTGAAAGCCCGTTTGCTGGAATAGTGAAGGACATTAGTACGAATTTAAGTGATCCCCTTATTACGATAGAAGATACTGTTCTACATGCAGTTGGTGAATTGACAGAGAATGAGCGTGCCCAAGTAGAAGCTGGAATGGCTGCAGAAGTCCAATTAAATGAGGTTGAAGGGCTAGCGATTGGTGTTCTGGAGAATGTTAGTGAAACTCCTAGAAATGTTCATATCCAAGGAGAGAGCATTTATCCATTTTCTGTAGTCTTCGAGGAGCAAACAGAAGAGGGAACAGCAGAGGAAACAGCAGAGGAAACAGCAGAGGAAACGGCTGAAGAAACAGTTGAAGAAACAGTTGAAGAAACAAATATGGAAGAGTGGCTGCCTGGATATCATACCCAAATAGGGATAACATTGGATGAATCTTTAGGTGCGACTGTTTTATTTGATAAAGCAATCAGCAATAACAGCAGTGTATGGAGAATGAATGAGAATGGAAGACTAAATCATCTGTCGATTGAAACAGGGATTCATATGGATGATATGGTTGAAATAGAAAATGGAATTGCTTTAGGTGACTGGATAGCACAAGCCCCATATAACCAATTTAGAGAAGGAGCAGCCTTTGTCACTCCATTACAAGTAAACCAGCTCTCAAGAGATTCCCTCGCATTAAATAATATTAACTGGAAAAGATACTTGGTAACAGGTATATTATCTAGATAATAATGGGTGGAAATGGATCCAAATCCGTTTTCATTCTTATTGTGGGTGGTATAATAAGTGTATAGAGACAAACAGAAGGAGGGTTATAGATGGAAGTCATTTACTTTGGTATCCTGCTGTGTTCGATTGCTTTCTTTATTGCAGTTATCTATCTTTCCATCGTGTTAAGAAGAGTGGCTGATGTAACGAGATCACTTGGATACACGTTAAAGGACGTTGAAAAACAATTTAATTATATTACACCGGCTTTAATTCAAACCATTAGAGAAACAGAGAAAACGGTGGATGAGATGGGGGCAAATCTGAAGGCGACTGATAGTGTGTTTGACTCTATTCATCAGGTTGGAGAATCCATTAATAATGTTAACCAGACATTTAAACAGTACAGTGACAATATGACGGAAGAATCATTTAGAAAACAAATTAAGCCTTTTGTAGAAGGAATCAGATGGGGAGAAGCTGTTTTACAAGTGTACTCCAAATGGAAAAAGGTAAACTAAATACATATTTAATAGAAGGGAAAGAGGAATAGATGACATTAGTTGGAATTGGCGTCATTATTATTGGTATTGCATTACTCATTCTGGCCATCTTTATTGGGCATGCATTAAATAACCTAGCAAATGTCCTTAAAGGCGTAGATAAAACGGTAGAACGGCTTCCTAACCAATTAGATGATATTATGAAGAAAACAGGAGACATGATCAGTGAAAGCAACAATACACTGGCAGATGTCAATGATAAATTACATCAATTAAGCCCGCTTTTCTATGTTGTTGGTGATGTAGGTAATGTAACAAGAAAGTTCTCTTCTTCATTAGTAAACGTGACAGAATCGGCTAAGGTTAAAACTGAATCCGGTGTTAACGCGAAAGACAAGAATAAATTAGGTGGAGCATACGGAACGTTTGCCTTAGGCTATTACTGGCTTAAAAAGCGGAAAGAAAGAAAACGACAAGCTGGATCTTTTGATGAAGCTTAATAACATAAAGTGAAACTTCATACAGTAGGGGCTTTCGTTTAACCCCACTGGGTGTTAACAACACAAGGAGAGACCAGCAACCTTTAAACGAATCGGACGTACGTTTATAGGCTGCCCGTCCCACCGCTTACAAATCTTAATATATCTGGAATTCTTCTAGTTAAGGGTTTTTAATCAGTTTTCCTGCGAAAAATAGGATGCTGCCTTGAGCAGCATCCTATTTTTTAGATTTAAATAATAGATAGACTAGTGCTATAAGTCCATAGAACCCTTTAAAATCCTTTGCAGCCAACTTCCCATTCGGCTGGGTTTCATCTCGTTCTTCCACTTGATGTACGACAGAACTGCTTAATTTATTTGTTGCTCTTCCAATATCTCCTACTATACGGAAAACAGGGCTTAACTCTTTAATTTGTACGTTTACTTGGTTAAGCGTTTCTACTCCAGTTCCAATTGCTTCTGTCGTTTGTGAGGTTAAGGTATTTACTGTTGTTGGTAATTCATCTGTTGTCTTTTGTAAACTGCCAAACACACCTGATAACTTCAAAAGAGGTTTAATTAGAACAATTGAAATTATTAGAAGTGCAACACCAATAATAGATAATCCAATCCCTACCCAAAGCATTCCAATTACTCCCTTCGATCCTTGTAGTATCTCATATTAATAAATAAAGCATACCATATATTACCCTCTTAAGCTTACATTAATGCATAGTTGATTTTTACTTAGTCATAATTGAGTTACTTGTCCCATAAAATAGTGGAAGTACAGGTTAAGGGGCGAGATATATGAGAAAAAGGACCAAAATTATTTTATGGACAATTGGCTGTGCCCTCCTTCTTTTCTTAATTCAATATCCAATCAAGCAGAGTGGAGATGTATGGGAATCGAGGTTTTCCCTGCCCTTATCCGGAAAGACTATTGTTTTAGACCCGGGTCATGGAGGTCCAGATGGTGGAGCAGTTGGTGCAGATGGAACCCTTGAGAAGGGAATAGCTTTATCTGTATCTAAGATGCTGCAGGAATATCTGCAGCAAGCAGGGGCTCAAGTTTTTTTAACAAGAGAAGAGGACAAGGATTTAGCAGCAGAAAGCACAGATGGTTTATCGCGCAGGAAAGCGGAGGACATTCGAAATCGATTAGAGTTCGTTAAAGAGAAAGATGCGGATTTCTTTTTAAGTATCCACTTAAATGCTTTGCCATCGACCAAATGGAGGGGAGCACAATCCTTTTATTATCCAAAGCTAGATGAAAGTAAGCATTTAGCAACGATGATTCAATCAGAGATTATACGAAACTTAGAAAATACAAAGCGAGAAGCGTTGGCGCTGAATGGAATGTACCTGCTAAAACATGCAGAGGTACCAGGGGCCTTAGTGGAGATTGGCTTTTTATCTAACGTTGATGAAAGAGAACTATTAAAGGATAAGCAATATCAGGAACGAATGGCGGCAAGTATTTATGAGGGGGTTTTGCGTTATATAACGGAGGAGCCAGAGGAAAGTGAATAATAAAGTCGCATCTCTTAGATTTTTCTAAAGTTTTTGTTATACTAAAAGTGGGATTACATTAAAACGCTTTATTAAGGGATGGTGACAAGGTTGTTGACAAAAGAAGAAGTGATAGAACTACTAAATCCTGTTAAAGATCCGTTTTTACATATAACTTTAGAAGAATCTGGTGGAATTATAGAAGTATCTATAAAAGAAGATAAGAAACATATTAGTGTTAAGGTTGGCATCTCCAAAATTAATACTGGTGAACAAATGCAAATGCAGCAAGAAATTGTAGGGATTCTTAAACGAAATGGTGCCAATACGGTAGGATTACGATTTGAACAGCTTCCTGAAGAGGTTATACGGAAATACCAACCGGCTGCAGAACAGACACAAGAAGCATCTTTAATGGGTGGAAATACTAATACAAATTTTATTGCTGTAGCAAGTGGAAAAGGTGGGGTAGGAAAGTCTACCGTTACCGTCAATCTAGCGATGGCATTGATGCGACTTGGGAAGAAAGTTGGAATTATTGATGCGGATATCTATGGTTTTAGTGTACCGGATATGATGGGAATAGAAAATCGCCCTCTTGTTCGTGGGAAGAAGATTATTCCAGTTGAGCGGTTCGGAGTAAAAGTTATTTCAATGGGCTTTTTTGTGGAGGATAATTCTCCAATTATTTGGCGTGGGCCAATGCTTGGGAAGATGTTAAACAGCTTCTTTTCCGAAGTGGAGTGGGGCGATTTAGATTACCTTCTCTTGGATCTTCCACCAGGAACAGGAGATATAGCGATGGATGTTCATGAATTGCTTCCATCCTGTAAAGAAATTATTGTAACTACTCCTCACCCAACTGCTGCATTTGTTGCTGCACGCGCAGGGCAGATGGCTATTAAGACAAACCATGAAATACTCGGTGTTGTAGAGAATATGTCTTATTTTGTAAGTGAAAAGACCGGAGAAAAGGAATATGTCTTTGGGCAAGGCGGAGGCGGAAAGCTAGCAGAAGTATTAAAAACAAAAGTGCTTGGGCACTTGCAGCTCGGACAGCCTTATATGGAAGAAGATATTTTCGCACCTTCTGTATATCAGGAAGACCACCCAAATGGAAAAGAGTATCATAAGATTGCTGCAAAAGTAATTGCACAAATGGAGGAATAAAAAAGAGGGCGCTATTATAGTACTGCACTCCAAAAGATAGAGTTGAATCTAATTTTTGGAGGGTTACTTTGGTGCCCTCTTTCGTTTTTATGGATAATAAATGTAGCTTTGCTACTGGGCGCCGCCACCACCGCCTTGACCTTTACCACCGCCACTTTGTCCGCCGCCTTGGCCACCTTGACCGGAATTAGAACCGCCGCCACCTTCCCCTTGACTTTTAGCTTGTTCCTCTGCAGCTTTTAATAAAATCTCCTGCATTTTTGCTTGGAAGGTTGGTGTTTCTAACGTTTGTTGAATTGTCTCTTCTAGATGGGCACGAAATTGCTGGCTTTTTAAAACAGATAACATTTGATCTGTGATTTCAGGGTTCTGTAATAATTCAAGCATCTGTTTTTGGTAATCAGCGTCACTCATTAAACTCTTTTGCAGTTCCTTTTGAGGCTCTTCCATGGACTTAGCAAAGCCTTCAACAAATTTTGGGTCCTCAAATAGGGTAGTCCACATTTTTTTCCCTTTATCAGAAACGAGTGTTTCATTTATGGCTGTTTTAACTTGATCAGAATTCATGATGAGCTCTTCCTTCATTTTCTGGTCAGACAGAATTTCAGTTAGAGCTTTCTTGCCTTCCTCTGTCTGCAATATATCGACAACCATCTTCTTCGTTTGTTCATAATCTCCTTGGTTTCCAGAGGCGTTTCCCCCGGCACCGCCACAAGCGGCGAGAAACAAGAGGAAAAATCCTATCAGTGATAAAAACATATAGCGCATCATTAGGAAGTCCTCCTTTCTTATATGCTTAATATGAGTGACAAATATAGAAACTATACGTTATAGATAGGAAAAAAGTATTCTTCCATGTTAAAATACGCTTATAATGGTATTTCTGCATACAGTAGGGGGATTGGAAAGTGAATACACGCAATTTGGTTAATTTTTTATTAGTAACAGCATTAATTGGGGGAGTGGCTGGATTACTTATTAGCTTTTTTGTTCAGGCAGAAGTTTATGCAGCAAATTTAAGTCCATTTAATTTTATGGAAGTTATTGGTGTCGTGTTATTTAACTTTATACTAGGTGTTACATTTGCCGTTGTTAGCATGACAGGGTTTTTTGCATACTTGTTTATTCATCGTTTTGGGCTCAGTCTGTTTCGTGGGTTCTGGTCCACGGTTCAAGTAGGATTAATCATTTTTGTTCTATTTGATCTTGTATATTTTCCATATCAGGCTGCAAATGGTGAAGTTTCGCTAATATGGTATATCCTAATCGCATTAGCACTATTAGCATATAGTTGGATGGTAGCGAAAAAGAAAGCGAAAGAGACAAATAAACATGCTTTTATTCCAGCGCTTTTCTTTATGATCGTTATTACTACAGTAGAATGGGTGCCAGCATTACAAGTTGAAGGAACAGAATATATGTGGTTAATGATTGCGCCTTTGTTAGCATGTAATACATACCAACTATTAAAATTGCATCGTATTACTAACAAAGGTAAAAAAGAAAACATATCGGCAAAACAAAATTCAACTTCCGTTAAGATGAAAAAAGTAAGTAAAGCATAAAGACATCAGGAATTATTCCCGATGTCTTTCTTCCGTTTATCGAGGTTAACTGGCAGTAAACCCTCACTGAGTGATGTATCGCTTTATTCGACTAACTTGGCTTCTGCATGTGCTTGGTTAATTAATTCCGTCATTGGCACAAAGTGAAATCCTTTGTTTTTCAATCCTGGCAATATAGTGTCTAAAGCGTCTGCTGTTTGCTTTGCCGAATCAGATGCATGCATAAGAATGATATCGCCTTTATTTGTATCTTTCATTGTCTTGTCAATAATTGCTTGTTTGCCAGGGTTTTCCCAATCGTTTGTATTAATATTCCAATGAATGACTTGATAATTCATATCTTTCGCTAATGATAATATCTCTTCATTAAAGTGACCATGGGGTGGTCTGAGCAGAGTTATATCTTCATATCCTAATTTGTTGAAAATCTCATCTGCATATGCTAAATCCCTTCTTACTTGGTCAAGTTCTTGCTCAAGGTAACTTGTATAACGATATCCTAGCATCCCTAATTCGTGATCCCCTTCTGAAATCTTCTCAAGAATGGATGGGTGTCTTTCCGCCCATTCACCACTAACAAAAAAAGTAGCTTGTACCTGATGATGCGATAGTTTGTCCAATATTTCATGAACACGTTCTTCTCCCCAGCTTATATTGAAGGTTAATGCTATATTTGGTTCATTTGCATTTCCTTTAGAAAGGGCAACTGGATTATCGTTAGAAAAAATCGAAACTATACCGTTGTTTCCTATCCAAATTACGAAGGCGGTTAAAAATGCTAATCCACTAATGAGCAGCCATCGTTTAAACTTAGTAAAAGATATAACGTGAAAATGCTTCATTTTTTTCCTCCCATCTATATTCATTCCCTTAATAAGATTTTATGAATAATAAAATTAAATATGAACGAGCTATTTAGAATAATTTTGAATAAAGTTCGACATATTTTTAAAAAAGGAGGTATGTATTCTGTAAATTAGGGAATAGAAATAAGACGCTGTATACATAAATACATAAGTAATTAAATAAAGAGGTGATAAATGATGTTAGGATTACTATTAAAAGACATGGAGCAAAAAGAGATTGAGTATTTATTGAAAAGGGAACTAGATGAGATATTGAATGATTTAGAAGATCCCAGAGTAAATAAAAAGCTTAAGGAATCGATGAGAACAAGATACAAAAGGCTATTTAAGTTGTTATGTCGAATGTGTAATGAGAAAGATCGCACCAAGTATATGCTTAAAACAGGTGAAAAAGAATATAGATAGGCAAGTGAATAAGTTAGAATTATTAAACTTATTATTAACCTATTGAATCACTTCCTGCCCTGTGGTATAGTTATTTTCGTTGCCGCTGAAACACGCGATAGTAAATTTTAAATTTCCTAATCGACAGGCGTTGACAATATCAATTAAACATGATATATTATTATTCGTCACTGAAAATAAACGACGAAGAAATTTGCTCTTTGAAAACTGAACAAAACAACCAGTATGTTAGGACAAAAAGAAAACTCGTTTTTTCTTTTAATAGAAGGTAACACTTCTAAAAGCTAAGACATAGAATTGATTGGTGTCAATTCTAACAAACTTTTTTGGAGAGTTTGATCTTGGCTCAGGACGAACGCTGGCGGCGTGCCTAATAC
>NZ_RCHR01000016.1 GCF_003665065.1 Oceanobacillus piezotolerans
AAAACTGGTGAGATTTATGGCAAACGTAAAATTGATGTGGAACCAGTCTTCGGATTCTTGAAGGCTAATTTGGGTTTCACTCGAATGTCTTTGAGAGGTAAAGACAAAGTCAAAAATGAATAAGGGTTTGCATTTATGGCGGTAAACTTGAGGAAGTATACCGCCAAGGACCGTAAACCAGTGACAGAGAATGGAAATAACTCAACAAAAAATGGTTCCGAGCGAATTTTATTGCTCGGAACCATTTTTTATACTATTTTAGCTGGTTATGTCCCAGCCTCGTTTTAATGTTTTTGATTAACTTTGAAAGATCCTTTTGATCAAACTATTTTTATTATAGCTCTTTTTTTATTGTAATATTTATATCAGGATTAGCATTAATTCATCGACGAACTTTACAGCCCCGAATAATCTGCTGGTTTTAAAGTAAAATTATTTGTCCATTCGTAACTCTTTTTAAATCACTTATCTAGATTGATAAACTTCATCATGAGTAACACTACTGTTTTCTATTTCCACTTTCTTTTTAGAGGATAAAAAAGAAAAAAGCAATCTCGTCTGGTCCATTAATCAAGGGGTACATGGCGAAAAGAGAATCGTTGAAAATATGAAGCTGATGTTGGCAGAAGGACACATTTTGGAAAGTGTCCGAATTGAACACATGGGAAATTCTGCAGAATCGGATATTGTATACTGGACCTACAGGGATTCATTCCCTTGAAATTAAGAACTTTGGTGCAAAAGGAAACTGGAACATCCATATATCCAAAGATGGTCAATGGCAAAAAGTCTTCCAAAACGGGAATCGGGAACCGATGAAAGATGTCGGAAATCAAATGAATTACCATATCGCAGTTAAGGAAAGGTTCTTGAATGGGAAATTAAAAGAAAAGTACGGGGGAACTGCTCCCAAAATTAAAGTACATGCAGCGATTGTTATTGCCAATGATACGGTGATGGTTGAAAACGAAAGTGAACTTCCTGTTTTACGCTTATCCTCACTTTATCGTTATTTGGAAAAAGAGGTATCTCATGTATCTGAAGAATGGCAAGACCGCATAGTGAGGATATTGGAAGACCATAAAAAATCAGGAAAACCTTACGAAGTACAAAATTTCCAAGCGAATATGGAAAAACTCCTTTTAGAAGCCGAACATATTTCAAAGCTTTTTGATTTGCGATTTTGTTGGTTGAAAGGAATGCAGGAAGAATTTACATCTACAGCGGAAGATTCAATGGATATCGAAATCCAAAGAAGCTCTAACCAAGTAGAAGAAACACCATATCTAATTAGTAGAGTGGGTTGGTTAGGAATATTGCTATCAATTCCATTGCTATGTATTGCATTCTATGCTTGGATTTATCGAAACTTTCTTGGACTTGGTGAGGGTATTTCATCAGGTGACATTATTAGAAGAAATCACTTCGGTTGCTTTACTGCTTCTCATTGTCGCTTGTATGATATTCCTTGTTCCTGGATTCGACGTATGGGATGAACAAACAGAAAAACAATACCGAAAAGATATAAAAGAGCGATTAAAAAAACATGATAAAAACATAAGATCCTATGTAAGTAGAGGAGTATAATATAGACCCTATATTTGTACCTTCGACTAAGCTTCTTTCTGTAAGGAATAAATAGATTAGTATTTAAGTAGGTTCTTAATGTTAAAAGGAAAAAGTATTTATAAAGAAGATAATCCATTTTTTAGAGATTTGGATGATAGATTTCCATTTGAAAAAGGGATAAAGCATTACCAAATTGTCTTCATTTTTTTACTTAGTATTATTAGATTTTCACTCCATTATAATCCTGTAAACCCGCTTCTTCTGAAGCGGGTTTATTTATTACTATTACATTATTTTTTATGACAGAGGTATTAATTTCCTTAGTAGTTTTGTTAAACACTATAGCATATAAAAAGAAGCAATATGGACTTTTTTACATAAAAAAACGTTTTCGGTCTTCAATACTAGGGATTTTGCAGTGCTGGGAAGAACTAAACGTTAGTTTATGTCTATTCCTAGAGATAATTTTGTAAACTATATCCCTTATTGGTTTTGGTATCAGTAGAAATATAGTTAAAGTAATACCTTTTAAATTTCCTGCTACTTTTAATGCAGCAGTAGACCTATCATAGATTTTCCCGTTAGAAATTAAAAAGAAACTATCAATATCTGGAGGCACAGTAAAATTAGACAATATATGTTTACCCTTTGGGCTATTCAATGCCACAAAATCAAATTGCTTCTTTTGATCATTTTTTAGAACAAAGTGTATAGTTTTATTGCAAAATATACAGCTACTATCAAACAATATTACTTTTCTCATATAAATCCACCTCTTATAAAATGACCCTTATTTAGTTTCTTGTTCAATCTTTTTTGTTTTGCATACATTGAAGTGCTAGGTCATGTGCCTCTTCCTTCGATAGACGGTAAAAATCTGGTTCCCGTGATTCTTCTGTCTGAACTACAGATTGTATAGATTTAGCACGTTGCTCCATATCATAGTTAAAATATCGTATATTGTCCCAAGTTTCTTTTTCTAGAGAATTATCTCCAGGTAAGGGAACGGGAAACCAAGTACCATGGGGTTCTAAATAGATATTACCTAAACTGTATTTATCGTTGGGTTTATTAACTCTTTTAACTTTATACCCCTTCCCACCTTTAAATTGAATGATATCTCCTACACTGATAACGTTAATTTTTTTCTTTAACTTCGAATCATTCTTTAAGAACTTAAAGATTCTATTTACCAAATTAATTCCCCCTTCAAACTAAATTATATATTCATCTTACTTTTGCAAATCTAAATTTTCAAATATATTATTGACAAGATGAAATGAAAATATTATGATTTATTTAGATATTTATTTAAATATCTAAGATAAAACAGGTGGCGATAATTTATGAATGACCTCTTTAAAACATTATCTGACCCTACCAGAAGGAAAATCTTAGAATTACTTAAAGAAAAGGATTTAACTGCTGGAGAAATTTCCAATAATTTCAATATAAGCAAACCGAGCATTTCCCATCACTTAAAATTATTAAAGAATGTAGATTTAGTCTATTCAGAGAGGAGAGGGCAACACATTTATTATTCATTAAACACTACTGTTTTCCAAGATATTATTCATTGGATATTAAACCTAAAGAATAATGGGGAGGAGAGATAATATGAAGAAATATTTAGTGTCGATTTTTATTATATTAATTTCTATTGTTATCGGATTAATAGCTCTACCAAACCTTACAGATGAACTACCAATTCACTGGACTCAGGGAGAAGCAGATATATTTGTATCTAAATTTGTTGCTATATTTATAATACCGTTTTTTATGTTAGTTACATCTATTTCTATTATTGTAATGGATAAGATTCAAAACAATAAAAGGAATAGCAAAACTATTAATACGATAAATAACATTTCATTGTTATTTATGTTTGCCATTCAGTTATTTATAATTTCAGTAGGGTTAGAAATCGAATTAAACAGCGACCTTTTTATGGGTATTATAATAGGGGGAATAATTACTTTAGTTGCTAATCCAATGCAGAAGACTAAACCTAACGCTCTATACGGTTTAAGGACCCCCTGGACTTTAAAAGATGAAAGAGTCTGGACTAAAGCAAATAGATTTGCAGGTAAGCTGTTATTCGTGGTTGGCATATTAATCATAGGCTTATCTTTTGTTGTACCCGATTCTATTTCGATTATATCTATATTATTAATTCTGGTGACCGCATTCATTGCCGTTATGTATTCTTACCTAATATATAGAAGGTTAAATCTATCATAAATATAGAAGCGTAGCGATATAAAAAATACCGCTATGCTTCCATATTAATAGTTTGATATTAGTTAGCCATTTCTACTATATCTAAGACTAATGATTCTCTAGCAGTCGGTTCCATACTTGATTCAAATCCAGGTCCAACAGCGACAAATTCCAAATAAAATGTAATTTGAACTGCGTGAGAAAACGCAGCCACCAGTGAAAGGACAGCAACAAGACAGTTTGCATCAGCTACTTCACCTTCACTTAACTTTGTATCATACTCAGTATTCATAATTTCTATAAACCTTTCAGAACCATGAATTAACAGTTCCTCAGTTTTTTTGAGATCCTTGTTGTAAATTGCATCTTCAAAGTCTTGAAAGAAAGTAGGGTGTTCTTCTTTCATTTTTGCTAAAACTTCATCTACAGCTTTTATATTTTCTGCTTGATTTGCCTTTTCATAGTTTTTTGAGTTCCAGAGTCCATCAAGTTCTTTGGCAATTTCACCTTGTCCGATTACAACACCTCTAAATATTTGTTCTCCACTATAACGTTTTTCATTAGCATCGATGATTGATTCGGTAGCGAATACATTAGTAGAGAATAAGGATAAAACAATTGTAGCGATTAGAAAAATTGATATGAATTTTTTCTTATTTCTCTTCATACCTAAGCCTCCCGTTTTTTAATAGTTTTATTTTATTTAAGCCCTTAAATGTATTGGATAGAACTGTATTTTTCACCTCCTTAAAATTAAAGGTTTCTTCTAAAGGGCGTAAATACATTAGTAAAACTGCAATCACTGCTAGAGAGAAAGATATAAGGCCTAGCGCTATTGCAAAAATTTCATGCATGAACATTGCTGCAATAAGAATATATTTCCAGTACTTTTTGTCTATTACTAATGCCATAACTAATATGAATTGGAGTATTAAAGTTCCCCAGGTAGGTACAACTATCAATGGAGTAGTTAAGAGGGGTTTGAATATATTAAGTAAATCTGGGTGAAAACCCAACATTGGAGATTGTATGTAGTACCATACAGCTGTACCGTCAATCCATTCTTCCTCTGAGATTTTAGCGACAACAGAATGAAAGTATAAAATAGCAACCTGAACTCTAAGCGCATAATAGCTAGTCATACCTATTACTTTACTAATTTCGTCTCTGCTCTGTGGTGGGTCTTGCCAATGCCACTTTCTATTATCAGTTAGAGTTATAGGTAATAGAATAAGAGAAAATACTGTTGCAACTTGTTCTCCACCATCAACTGCTACAGCAGAATTGTAAAAACTAAAGGTAATCCAAGCGTGAAATATACCTGTAAAACGTGGGCGCCACCCACTTGCAACGATTCCCAATATCAATATACAAATCCATTTAATAATTATTAACTCGGTATCATTAAAATCAATTAAACAGAATATAGAATATCTATTACTACAATTAGGATAGGTTTCACTGAAACTACTCGGTTTAAAAAAATTTCCGGTTGGATTAAATAAAAGGGTAAGTAATGTTGAAGTAGCTAGTAACGTTCTTGCTAAACCGTAAACATTAGTCCACGGATTTGCATTATGTAACCAATTTTCCAATTTTTTATCCATATTTGCATTGCACCTCGACCTTAATTACTTCAGCTTCCATGTCATTCTGACTATAATATTTACCCCAAGCCCAAGGGACTGGTTCTTGAAATGAAAAACCAATATTTCCGCATAAAGAAGGGTTTTTGTCTTGGTTTATTATTTTTTGAGAAACGTTTAAATCTTTTAAACAATTTTTGATATCTCCATCACACGTATCCCTTTGTTCACTATCAATTTGAGAAAACAATGCACCGGCTTCTATTCCTTGTGCTCTACCTGTTCTTATTAATCCGAATGCGTTTCTAGGAAGGTTATTAGGCCAGACTATAGTTTTATTACTATCCTCTAAAACGTGAACATTAAACAGTTGATCTCTTGGGTTCTTACTAAAAAATCCCCATGATTGCAAAACATGACTGTTTATCGTGCTGGTTGTAGATTTACTTAGAGCAAAGGGTGAATAAGATAAAGAGGATATAATAGTGATAAAGAAAAACGTCCCCCAGAAAACTATCATCATGAAAATTGATAATTTAATTTTTCTCATAATCTACCTCTCTTTAATTCATATGTCTTAGTGTTTTCAAAATTATATTTTAATAATGTTGACTTATCACCACCCGAATTTACTGAATTTAATAATTTATACTGAATAGAACTAATATTTTTTACACATATATAATAAAACATTTTTCGACGGTTTTAAAGCAATAATTTCAAAATAGTCTAAATAGTCTAGTGTCATTTTGTGTATAGGTAAGTTAATACTAGTGATATTTTACCTTGAGTAAATGGAATAGACAGACATTGGTAGGTGGAAACCGTATATTATTCTTTTTTCTACAAAAAAACACATATAGAGATGTTAAACATCTCTATATGTGTTTTAATACTTCATTATTTCCCCACGAATGTCCTACGTTTTGTTCTTTTGATTGCTTATTCTCTAAGTAAATCATCGTCGTTTCTAATGACTCATGGCCGAGAGTTTGCATGATACGGAAAACATCGCTGTCATTCTCTGCGCTAATAATAGCAAACCCATGACGTAAGGTATGTGGAGATATAGAAAGAATCTTATCTTTATCTTTTTCTGGCAAAGTACCAGCTGCAGCTTGTAGTTTTAATTTATTGTTTACTTGAATAAAGGGTACATCCACTTCATTTAATTTCTTGGTAATGAACATAGAAAGATTTTTGTAATTATAGGCTTTCCCTTTAGGTGTGGTGAATAAAGGGGAATGGTCCGTTGGATCCAAAATAGTGTCTAGTCTTCTTCTTTTTCTAAACTTAACAATCGTTTGAAATACATTATCGTGAATAAGAAGTGGCCTTTTCTTATTTCCTTTTCCAATCACCTCTAACCAGTATCCATATGTATTGGTTTTGGGATTATATTCACGAGTTAAGTCACTTACTTTTGTGGTGCAGATTTCGCTTATCCTTGCTCCCGTTGTAATTAATACCGCTAATAATCCATGAACAATAGGATTATTCCGGTAGTAGTCGAGAAGCTGGATAACTTGATGTTTAGTAATATCTCTGTTTGGTAAATCTTTTTTCCCTACTTTAGCTGATAAGAAAGCATGATGCACCGATTCAGTGATGTACCCCTTCTTATATAAATAATGTAGGAAAGATTTAAAGATAGTCGTCTTCCTAGAAATAGTTGCTATGGAATAAGGCTTATTTCCTTTTCCTAGGGGAACTGTCTTTAACCAATTTTGATAGATTCGTATTTGTTTCTCTTTAATGCAGCGGAAGAGAGATTCCCCAGGTATATCGGGTATGCCGAATTGTTCTTTGTTATTGGCAAAGAGTAAGTAGATTTGTAGAAGCTCCCTTACATATTCTCCCTTTGTATTATCTTGTGTATTTTTGTCTTCGTCTTGGTCCTTTTCTCCATGTTTACTGTAGGAAGTATCATTGAGCGATTATTTGATGTGTTCAATGGCTTCGAATCTCTTTGTAACTGATTCATAAAATAACATCCCCTTTGTAATGCAGTAAATTTCATAACAGAAATATTAATTTTAAATAATTTATTACATAGTTTATAAGTTGAGAACTATAAATATCGTAGCATAGTAATCCTTATTTTTCTATTTGACATAAATAGCATTAGAAAAATCTATTTATTTGTCCAATATATAAAACTATGAAAGAAATAGGGTTGTTTTCTAAACTATAATACTTATGTTATGATATCGAATAGCCATTATAGTTTTTTGTATTACAATATATAATGCGGAAGCTATAATTAGTTTTGAATAGAATATAAAGAATATCTTTGTTTCAAATATTGTATAAGAAGATTATAGACGCAATATCTAAGGATAACTTAGCATTAGGAGTAGGGGAGAACCATATAAATATGTTTCTTTAATAACAAATTAATTTCGCTAAAATACAAAGACGATTGTGAAGAAATGTACTTAAACTCCCTCAGATAGATTCGATTTACTCGTAAATGCTCGCTTATTCGCAGGATTTCAAACCACTTTTCAGTACATAAACGGATAATTGGAATGAGTGTCGATAATAAAGGCTTCAT
>NZ_RCHR01000017.1 GCF_003665065.1 Oceanobacillus piezotolerans
TCATGATATTGATTTAGGTGATGGTAAAAGTTTCTTATATAAGCGAGAGTTTTATAAAATGAAATATGAGGGTGATGATGATGAGAGTAATCCAAATTAATTATGCAGAAGCTGATAAGCTTTATAATAAAACGAGTTTAGAAGATGTATTAAATGTTTCTGTAAGAACATTTGATAGATATATTCTAAATGATGATTTAAAAGATAAAGCAGAGCAGATAGGAAGAAGAAAATTTTATAAAGGAGCAGATATAAATAAACGAATTGATGAATTGGTTGAGCAAGAAGAGAAATTTGTTCTTATGGATTGAACGCCGAGAATTTATGCTAAAAAATGCGTTGATAGACCGGAGCCTCTTAATTAAGCTAACTTGGTACAGTGCTAAAAGCATTGCTTTTAGCTGATGTACAGATTTGGGGATTATTAAGGGGCGCAAACGAGTCTGTCAACGCATTTTTTATATAAATCGCAGGCGTGAATTTGACGAATATGTCATATCATGTATATGTAATTATATTTATATTTATGTTTGCAAAATATGGCTGAAAGTGATATATTACTATTATAACTTAATAGTTATAATTTTTAAGAAAGTAGGTTTTTGCTATGAAAATGGCATATTTATTTAAAAAATTCGACTTCGACGAGTTTAATAAAGGCAAATTGTACATGGTTAAGGAAGCGAAAGAGAAATATAAATGGGATAGAGAGAAGATGAAAGAAACAGATGAGTATGAAGGTGTGCAATTAATTCTTGAGATTAAACAGGATGATTATGAGTACGAAACTAAAGATGGCATTGTAACAGGTGTCAATTTGAACGAAGAGTTTCAAGTTTTAATACCTGACGGAAAGATTGAAGATTATGAGAAACTTGTTGCACGTGGATTTGAAGCACCAGTTCCAGTAAAAGTTGAAGGGATACAGAATGCAGAGTTATTTGAATCTAAAGGCAAAAAACCTGTATTAAAAGTTTGGGCAGATGATGTAGTTAAAACAACTATTGACCAATCTCCTAGTGTAGGTACCAATTTTTAATATGCTATACGATTAAGAAAAAACAGGTAATTGATAAATAATCTTGTTAGAGAAACTCGATCATGTAGCGTTCGGCGATTGTGTTTTGGTCTAACGTTGTAGCGAGGGCGAAGTCCGGTTTCCCAAAAAGCGCAACTTTGCCTGAAGTGGAGACGTTAGTATCGAAACACGAAGCCGTATACGCGGAATTTTTTCGAGTTTCTCTATTAACTTGATTATAGTATTCACATTAGAGCCGTTTTTGAAAACGGCGTATAAACAGATGCATGTTTCAAATTGGGTACAAACCCTAAGGAGATGGTCGATAGATGGATGATAACAACTACATTTTACCATTCCAAACAATTAATGGATACAGGTATGGTGGCAAATTAGAATTTTCAAACTTAGTCGGCAATCAAAATCCAGTAAAACGTATTTCTAGAACTGAGTATGTGGATTTGAATGGCGAAGTGCAAAAGTACCAACAAATATCTAAAAATCGTTCGGAAAGTTTAGAGTCATTAGTTAGAACAATGAAACGATTAAGTAGATATATTGAACACAATTTTTCAGGCAATAAGAATGAGTTATGGATAACTCTTACTTATGCGGAAAATGTTACAGATAGTAAAAGAGTATATTCAGACTTTAAAGCGTTTATGAAGAAGATTAGACGTCATTACGGACATGTAGAATATATTTCAGTATTAGAGCCGCAGAAGCGTGGGGCGTGGCATATACATGCTTTATTTAAGTCTGATATTGATGATTATTTTTACATAGCCAATAGTCATTTACAAAAATTGTGGAAACATGGTTTTGTAAAAGTTAAAAAATTAAAAAATAGTGATAATGTAGCATCTTATGTTACTGCTTATTTAACAGATTTAAAACATGAAGATGGAAATAATAAGAAAATAGAGAAAGGTGCTAGATTGCATTTATATCCTTCAGGTATGAATTTTTATAGAATGTCTAGGGGTATAGAAAAGCCAGAGAAGTTAAAGGGTACTAAGTATGAAATATTTAAGCAATATGGTATGAATAATTCTGCTTATGCGCCAGATAAGATTTATTATCATGATATTGATTTAGGTGATGGTAAAAGTTTCTTATATAAGCGAGAGTTTTATAAAATGAAATATGAGGGTGATGATGATGAGAGTAATCCAAATTAATTATGCAGAAGCTGATAAGCT
>NZ_RCHR01000019.1 GCF_003665065.1 Oceanobacillus piezotolerans
AGACAATGGTAGGAGAGCGTTCTAAGTGCTGTGAAGTCAGACCGTGAGGACTGGTGGAGCGCTTAGAAGTGAGAATGCCGGTATGAGTAGCGAAAAAAGAGTGAGAATCTCTTTCACCGAATGCCTAAGGTTTCCTGAGGAAGGCTCGTCCTCTCAGGGTTAGTCGGGACCTAAGCCGAGGCCGAAAGGCGTAGGCGATGGACAACAGGCAGATATTCCTGTACCACCTCATGACCGTTTGAGCGATGGGGGGACGCAGTAGGATAAGGAATGCGCACGGATGGATGTGTGCGCCCAAGCAGTGAGAAAGTCAGATAGGCAAATCCGTCTGGCAATTTCAAGCTGTGATGGGGAGGTCTTCGACCGAAGTTCCTGATTTCACACTGCCGAGAAAAGCCTCTAGCAAGGTCACAGGTGCCCGTACCGCAAACCGACACAGGTAGGCGAGGAGAGAATCCTAAGGTGAGCGGGAGAACTCTCGTTAAGGAACTCGGCAAAATGACCCCGTAACTTCGGGAGAAGGGGTGCTCCTTTAAGGAGGAGCCGCAGTGAATAGGCCCAAGCGACTGTTTAGCAAAAACACAGGTCTCTGCGAAGCCGAAAGGCGAAGTATAGGGGCTGACACCTGCCCGGTGCTGGAAGGTTAAGGGGAAGAGTTAGGACTTCGGTCCGAAGCTTAGAACCGAAGCCCCAGTAAACGGCGGCCGTAACTATAACGGTCCTAAGGTAGCGAAATTCCTTGTCGGGTAAGTTCCGACCCGCACGAAAGGTGCAACGACTTGGGCACTGTCTCAACGAGAGACCCGGTGAAATTATACTATGCGTGAAGATGCGCATTACCCGCGACAGGACGGAAAGACCCCGTGGAGCTTTACTGTAGCCTGATATTGAATGTCTGTGCAGCTTGTACAGGATAGGTGGGAGCCTTTGAAGCAGGAGCGCCAGCTTCTGTGGAGGCATCCGTGGGATACCACCCTGGCTGTATGGACCTTCTAACCCAGGACCGTGATCCGGTTCGGAGACAGTGTCAGGCGGGCAGTTTGACTGGGGCGGTCGCCTCCCAAAAGGTAACGGAGGCGCCCAAAGGTTCCCTCAGAATGGTTGGAAATCATTCGTAGAGTGTAAAGGCAGAAGGGAGCTTGACTGCGAGACCTACAAGTCGAGCAGGGACGAAAGTCGGGCTTAGTGATCCGGTGGTTCCGCATGGAAGGGCCATCGCTCAACGGATAAAAGCTACCCCGGGGATAACAGGCTTATCTCCCCCAAGAGTTCACATCGACGGGGAGGTTTGGCACCTCGATG
>NZ_RCHR01000001.1 GCF_003665065.1 Oceanobacillus piezotolerans
TAGTACGAGAGGACCGGGATGGACACACCGCTGGTGTACCAGTTGTTCCGCCAGGAGCATAGCTGGGTAGCTACGTGTGGAAAGGATAAGTGCTGAAAGCATCTAAGCATGAAGCCCCCCTCAAGATGAGACTTCCCATCACTTCGAGTGAGTAAGATCCCTCAGAGACGATGAGGTTGATAGGTTCGAGATGGAAGCGTGGTGACACGTGGAGTTGACGGATACTAATCGATCGAGGACTTAACTAACTTCTTTAATTCGTTGTTTACTCTTATTTAGTTTTTAGGGTACAAATCCTAATTGAATACTTTGTCTGGTAGTGATGGCGGAGAGGCCACACCTGTTCCCATACCGAACACAGAAGTTAAGCTCTCCAGCGCCGATGGTAGTTGGGTTTTCCCTGCGAGAGTAGGACACCGCCAGGCAACGAGAAGACAGGATACATTTTTTTGTATCCTGTCTTTTTTATGTGCAAATATAATTTAAAGGTGCAAAATAACATAATATTTTGGTGAATTCCTTTGATAGTACTCTAGAAAAGATCAAACTACTAACAGTCTTTCCTTTTATAAACTATAATTACAATAAATTTACACTAAATTATTATTTTTTAAATATTTCCTTTATATAATGAAAGTAAATAAGGGGTGAGTGATTTAGTGAAATTATTTACTTTGTTTTATGATGTTGACAGTCAGTTATTTCGTTTTATTAATCAATTCTTTGAAAGAAAACACTTAAATTTGTTTTTTCACTGGATTACTAACCTTGGTGGAGCAGTATTTAGTATCTCTGCGGTGCTATTGATGATGATTTTTTCCAACGGCACCTTGCAATTAGTTGCGGTAACGAGTGCAATATCTTTAACCATTAGCCACTTACCGGTTGCCATTGTGAAAAAATTATTTCCACGCAGGAGACCTTATTTAGTCCTTCATCAAATTCATGTGACAGATCGGCTGTTATCCGACCATTCTTTTCCATCAGGACATACGACAGCTATTTTCTCAATTATTATGCCATTTATTATTTTTTATCCATTTCTCACACTGATTTTACTTCCAATTGGTTTTGCAGTTGGACTTTCAAGGATATATCTAGGGCTTCATTATCCATCAGATGTTCTTGCCGGATGTATATTAGGCAGCTTTACCGGAGTTTTATCCTTTACGTTTACGTCGAACTTGTTTCTTCTAATTTAAGAGTAATTAGTACTTTTCAAGGGTCTGTTTTCTTATTAATTGCTTCAGGGCTTCTCAATAAAGAAACAAACTCTATGAGTGGAGGGGAATGGCAAACATGAAAGTAGCTATCTTCACAGATACGTATGCACCTGAGGTTAATGGAGTTGCAAAGACATTAAAGAGATTTACAGAGTATTTAGCAGATAATAACCATGAATTTCGTGTATTTGCACCTAAAGTAAGTGGCACAGATTTATTTTCGAGTGATATTCATCGCTTTTCCAGTCTTCCTTTTTATTTGTATAAGGAGTGTCGCTGGGCAATACCAAACATAGCGCAGGTTAAAGAAGAGCTAATACAATTTCAGCCAGATATCATTCATGTCGCTACCCCGTTTAATATAGGGTTATGTGGCTCCCATTATGCTAAGAAACTAGATATTCCCTTAGTAGGTTCCTATCATACTGACTTTGATAAATACCTTGAATATTATAATTTGAAATTTTTAACCAGTATGCTATGGAAATATTTATTATGGTTTTATCGCCCGTTTCAGCGTATTTTTGTACCTTCCACTGATACAATGAATCATATCAAAAATCATGGATTTACCAATCTATCTGTTTGGGCAAGGGGAGTAGATTGTGAACTATTTCATCCAAATTATAATAAACTGGAATTTAGAAAAAAGTATAATATAAAAAGTAAATATGTATGTTTATATGTTGGAAGAATCTCTCCAGAGAAAGACATTATGCTTTTACCTGAGATAAATGCTAAACTTCCTACTGAGTTGAGAGAGAACGTCCATTGGTTAATCGTAGGGGATGGTCCTGCAAAAGGGTTATTAGAGCAAGAGGCTCCGTCCAATATGACATTTGCTGGGTTTCTATCAGGACAGAATCTTGCAGAAGCCTATGCTTCTTCAGATTTGTTTGTATTTCCGTCTGCTACAGAAACATTCGGAAATGTTGTATTGGAGTCATTAGCATCTGGTACACCAGTAGTAGGGGCAAATGCAGGTGGAGTTAGTGGTATTATACAAGAAGATAAAACAGGTAAATTAGCTGAGGAAAAGAATATTGAGTCATTTACCTATGCCATACAACACTTACTATTAGCAGAAGAGAAAATGAAATGGATGGGTAAAATGGGCAGAGAATATGCGTTAACACAATCATGGGATCAGATATTTGCTACGCTTTTATCTGAGTATGAAGAAATTATTGGCGGGGTTAGTTACCGCATACTTGCTTAGTAATTTACTTTTTGCAATTTATTTTTACTACTTATAAAAAAGACAAAGCCGAAAATATAAATAACGGCTTTGTCTTTTTTACTATTTATGGAGTATCATTAGATACTTTCATTCTCTTATTAATAGAATCAATGATGGAAGTTATTGCACCATCACCTGTTACGTTGGTGGCTGTACCAAAGCTATCTTGGGCAAGATAAAGTGCAATCATTAGGGATACCATCATTTGGTCAAAACCAAGCATGCTTTCTAATAATCCGATTGCTGCCATTACTGCTCCACCTGGTACACCAGGTGCGGCTATCATAGTTACTCCAAGCATTAATAAAAATGGCATATAGCTACTGAAAGTACTGGGATGTCCTTGAAGGAAAAGCACAGCTAATGAGCAGCTAACTAAAGTGATTGTACTCCCAGACAAATGGATATTTGCAAACAATGGTATCGTAAAGTCTGCTACATTATTTTTTACATTTAAAGATTTGGCATGTTTTAATGATACCGGTATGGTTGCAGCAGATGATTGAGTTCCTAATGCTGTGAAGTAGGCTGGAGACATTTCCTTTAACATAACAAATGGATTCTGTTTACTAGCCGCACCTGCCACGGAATACTGGAATAGTAAGTATAGTAAATGTAAAAGAATTATCATAATAAATACTTTTGCAAATACACTAAGAATCGTTGCTACTTGGCCTGCATAAGTCATATTGGCAAAGATACCAAAAATATGGATTGGTAACAATGGAATGATTAGTTTTCCTATGACAAGTTGAACAATATCGCGGAAATCAATCATTACATTAAGTAAAAAATCTCCCTTAATCGCTGCCATCCCTATTCCGATTACAAAGGAAATAAGTAAAGCAGTAAAGACCTCAAACGGCGGAGTCATCGGTAAATCGAAAAAACCAGACAATAAGCTATTCGTTGGATCAGATAACTGTTGGATAGATTGATTATTTAAAATGGCAGGATAGAGCATTTTTGCCACGAAAAATGCAAAAATACCAGCAATAATGGTAGATATATATGCTAGTACAGTACTTAATCCTAAAAGCTTTCCGGCTCCTCGTCCCATAGTACCGATCCCAGGAGCAATAAACCCGATAATAATAAATGGAATGATAAAGCTCAGGAAATTACCAAAAATACCATTAAAGGTAGCAAATAGTCTTATAAAAAATTCATTAGCAAAGGAACCAATTACAATACCAAGAATAATGGCAGTTATAATCCTCGCTAATAGACCAAAACTTTTCATTAAAAGTCATCCTTTTCTTATTGATGTATGCCTTCCATTCTACTACAAAATTTATGTAATGACATTAACAGAATAGAAATTCCCTTATATGCAGAAAAGAGAGTATTGACTTTCTTTTCTGCAAATGGCAACTAAGGTATATAAAATAAAAGCGCGTCCTATAAGACGCGCTTCTAAAGTCTGGTTCATTTACGAAAAGGTATATGAGTGTGAACTAGTGTACTCCATGGTTACTCCCGCCCATGCCAGTCATAAATGGCATGATTTTCTGTACGGTTTGACTAAGGCTTTGATTGTTTCTTGTCATTGTGTAGTACGTTGCTGCACCAACCCCAACGGAAGCAATAAGTGGTAACCACATTTGGTTCCTCTTCTGCATACCTAACCACCCTTTCAATTATTATTGCCAGACATTTATAGGATGGCTCTCTTTGGGGTCTATCATGATAGGAATCATCTGCCAATTAACCTAATGATTCGTACGCGGCATTCATTCCCGCAAGTCTTCCGGTTACTAGGGCAGAGGTGATATTGTATCCCCCTGTGTAGCCATGGATATCTAAAATTTCACCACAAAAATATAACCCGTGCATCATTTTCGACTGCATGGTGTTAGGTACGATTTCTTTGATGGAAACTCCTCCTCCAGTCACAAATGCTTTTTCAATTGGAAGTGAACCATGAACATGAAATGTAAATTGCTTTAAGGTATGAACAATATGCCGAATTTTATCCTTTGATACATTTGCACACTTTTCGTCGTCCTCGATTTTATTCTGCTCTAAGATAAAGGCCAATAATCTCTCTGGCACCATACCTTTTACTATATTTTTGAATGCTTTTTTTGGATTTTCTTCTACTAATTTAAATATCTCATTTAATAATTGCTCTTCTGTTTTTTCTGGCAATGCGTCGATAACTATTGGCACTCGGGTTTCGCCTTTCATGAGCTCTTTTACAACGAACTGTGAACAGCGTAGAACAGCTGGACCAGATATTCCAAAGTGGGTAAAAATCATGTCCATCTGATGGGTAATAATCGGTTTGTTTTTATGGTTTAAAACAGAAACTGCCACGTTTCTCAAAGATAGCCCTTGCAAACTTTTATCTTTTATAAATGGCTCATTGGAGGTTAACGCTACTTCCGTAGGATAAATCTCTGTGATGGTATGTCCAGCTTTCTTTGCCCAGGCGTATCCATCACCTGTAGATCCTGTATGGGGAACGGCCTTTCCACCTACAGCAATGACGATTGCTTTGGTCGTCACTTTTTCTCCATTCATTAAGATAACGGTATGCTCATTTTCTCCATAATGAATCGCCTTTACTGGGGTATTCTGCCTGACTTCAACTTTTTGTTCCTCCATTTTATTTATTAGTGCATTTACCACTGATTTTGCAGAATTAGATACCGGAAACATCCTTCCATGATCTTCTTCCTTTAACATGACACCCATATCTTCAAAAAACTCGATAATATCATAGTTGTTAAACACTGAAAAAGCGCTATAGAGAAATCTCCCATTTCCCGGAATATGTTTAATTACTTCGTCTTCTGGTAAACGGTTCGTTACATTACATCTTCCTCCACCAGAAATCGCGAGTTTATTTCCAAGTTTTTTACCTTTTTCAAGTAGCAAGGTCCTCGCACTATGTTCACTAGCAGCGATGGCAGCCATTAACCCAGAAGGACCACCACCGATCACGATTACGTCATAAGTCAAATTGTTTCATTCCTTTCTGGTAGTATAGTAACATTGATTATTACCTTGCTCAATGAAAAGGAGAAGCAAATTATAAATTTGTATGCAATAAGATTATCTGTCAGACAAAGTAGTATGGTAAAATAACATGTATTGATTTAAAAACTGCATTCGCTTTTTCCTGTGAAGGATTAGTTTTTCCAAAAATAGGTTAATGCTGCGCTAAATTTTTTACTTTTTCAATGTAAATTATAGAAATCTAGGTGAAATAATGTCTAATATCGTTAGAAGCTCTATGTTAATCACGACGGCTACGTTTTTATCCAAATTTTTAGGGATGATTTATTTAATACCATTTAATGCTCTGGTTGGAGCTGAAGGTGGCACATTATATGGATTTGCTTATGTGCCTTATAATATCATGTTAAGTATTTCCACAATTGGAATCCCACTAGCCATATCAAAAACAGTGTCGAAATACAACTCATTAGGAGATTACGAAACAGGGAGGCGTATATTTAAATCCGCCTCTGCTTTAATGTTAGTAACTGGGTTTATTTCTTTCCTTGTTTTATTTATTGCTGCAGAACCGATAGCAAGGTTGTCTATTAGCAGTGGGGGACAAGAGATAGCTATGAGTGATGCTGTACTTGTCATTCGAACGGTCAGCTTCGCATTGATCATTATTCCTGCAATGAGTATTGTCAGAGGATTCTTCCAAGGATATGAATCCATGGGACCAACTGCTATATCACAGGTTGTAGAACAGATTGTACGAATTGTCTTCGTGCTTGTTTCTGTGTTTATGGTTATTGTTATTTTTAATGGTTCTATGGCTACGGCAGTAGGTTTTGCTACATTTGGAGCTTTCGTCGGGGCTTTAGGTTCATGGGTGGTATTACTTCTCTATTGGACAAAAAGAAAGCCCTATTTAGACGCACAGCTGCAGAAGCAAAGAACATCCAATCATATCCCTACAAAGCGTTTGTTCAAGGAACTTCTCGGTTACTCTGGACCATTTATTATTGTAGGTCTTGCAACTTCTCTATATCAATTAGTTGACCAATTTACATTTGCCCGTGCGATGAACGCTGGGGGACATAGTGGTTGGGAAGTAGCACTGGGAGCGATTAACACATATGCTCACAAGCTGGTCATTATACCAGGGACGATAGCTACTGGATTATCTTTGGCTATCTTACCTGCGTTGACGAAGACTTTTTCTCAAAAAAATACGCCACTATTACATCAACAAATTAATCAATCTTTACAAATTGTTCTGGTGTTAGTGATTCCTGCCTCTATAGGACTTACTATGTTATCTCACGAGGCATATGGTGCTTTATATGGAATGGAGAATATTGAAATGACAGGAGTGTTGCTTGCTTGGTATGCACCTGTTGGTATATTATTCGCTCTATTCACTGTTACAGCCTCTATTCTACAGGGGATTAATAAGCAGAACTATACAGTTTTCAGTTTAATGGCTGGTCTTTTGGTGAAAATATTATTAAACAGTCAACTCATTATTATGTTTGGGGCTCTAGGGTCTATTATAGGTACTGGTCTTGCTGTAGGAATTGCAGTCGGATTAAATCTGTATCGTATTAAAGTCTCTGTGAAATTTCCGATGAAACAAATTATAAAGCGAAGTATTCTTATTGGGATTTTTGTACTGTTTATGTGTATCGCAATTGTGCTTGTTAAACTCATTTTTGGTTTATTTATTCCCTATGAGGAAAAACGGTGGGGAGCCGTTGTGATGCTAATTCTTGGTGTTGGAATTGGTGGGGGAGTATATTTATATTTTGCATATGCCTCCACTTTACTAGAGAGAGTGTTTGGTGGACGAATACCTTTAGTCGATAAATTAAAACGAAAGTTTGGTAGATAGGGGAGATTACTTTGCGTTTAGATAAGCTATTAGCCAACATGGACTATGGTAGCAGAAAGGATGTAAAAGCCCTTATTAAGAAAAAACAAGTGACTGTAAATGGTACCGTTGTAAAAAATAGCAGCATTCATGTTGATCCAGAGCAGGATAAAGTGATGGTAAACGGGGAAGAGGTAATATATAAGAAGTATATTTATTTAATGTTGCATAAGCCGCCGGGAGTTATCTCTGCCACCTCTGATGAAAGAGAAAAAACAGTTGTTGAACTTCTGTCAGCAGACTTTCAACATTTTAAGCCCTTCCCCGTAGGAAGGTTAGATAAAGATACAGAAGGGCTGCTTTTGTTAACGAATGATGGAGAACTGGCCCACCAATTAACCTCTCCTAATAAAAATGTAGGAAAAACATATTATGCAAGAATTAAGGGAAAAGTGACGGAAGAAGATATAGAGACATTTAAGAATGGTGTGATCTTAGAAGATGGTTATCAATCAAAACCAGCAGAACTTAAGGTTCTATCCAGTGGAGATATCTCTGAGATTCAAGTAACTATAACAGAAGGGAAATTTCATCAAGTAAAACGAATGTTTGAAGCGGTGGATAAGAAAGTTATATATTTAAAACGATTAAGTATGGGGAAGTTAGAATTAGATAGTTCTCTTCGTTTAGGTGAATATCGTGAATTAAAAGAAGCTGAATTAAAGTACTGTCAATCTCTTAAATAGGAGGTAATGCTATGGGATCTTTCCCTCATTACTTTATCGCTATCCCTCTATCGTCAAAACTGCAGGATTACTTTTCAAACTGGCAAGATGAATTAGTTGGAAAATTACCTTATAAGCAATGGTACAATAAGAAAGACTTTCATATTACATTAAAGTTTTTAGGTGAAGTAGACGATAATAAACTAAAAGCTTTAAGAATGGAGTTAGAAAAATTATCTTTACTAAAGGCGTTCTCTATTGTAGTAGGGGAAATAGGTACATTTGGCAATCCTAAGTCCCCACGAGTAATCTGGGCTGGAGTAGAAAAAAATAAGAACCTTATGCAATTAGCAGAAAAGGTAGAAGAATACGCAACTAAAGTCGGGTTTCCGAAAGAAAACAGGCCTTATTCTCCTCATATCACGCTTGCTAAGAAGTGGATAGGAGAGAAGGGTAAAAATGATATAAACTGGTTAGAAGAAGCCAAGGAGAAATATAAAGAAACAAACTTGTTAAGGGTTCAACAAGTAAATTTGTATCAAATTCATCCAGGTAAGGAACAGAAATATGAACCTGTACAGACTATTCAATTGAGATAGTTTAGCAAGGACCGTATCGGGGGTGGTAAAAATCGCACAACTCATAAAACTTCAGGATTACATATCACGATATGAATGGGACACATACAGATATCCGACTCAATATATACGTGTTAAAAAAGATAATTGGGATAAGTTGTATCAAAAATGGGTAGAAAGTCAATCAGATAAGTTGGTTCAGCAAACAAATAATAACCAGCTGGAAAATAATGAAAAAACTTTTCTCTCAAAATGGAAATCCTTTATACGCAACGAATCTACTAAAATAGAGACTGAACATTATGAAGAGGAGAACGTGGTAGAACTTCCTGATACAGAAATGGAGCTAAAGCAATATTTTCTGGATAAAATCTTTCGTTTTCAGTTGAAGTGGGCTACTTCAACAGTAACCAACATTTCCCTCGTTGATCAAGCATACTATGAGGATCCATTACTTCAGTATCTTTTACAGCGTTTCCCAGATACATTTTTGCTGCTGTATTATCCTAGTTTTAACATAAAACACGCACCGATGGATGCTGAAATTATTATGATTTCGCCATTAGGAATTGAAATCCTCTATTTTGTTGAAAAAGGGAAGGATGCAATTATTATGGCTGGTAATGAACGCACGTGGACAGTAGAGACCCCCGATAAGCAGACGAGAATGCTGAGCCCTGTAATAGCATTAAAACGAACAGAATCCGTTGTAAAGAGTATATTACATAAATTTGAGATTGATTTCCCGATTAAAAAGAAAGTATTATCTAGAACAAACCAAATTATTTACCATACGGAACCATATCATACTGAAATTATTGGGAAACATGATTATCTTGATTGGTTCAATAAACAAAGAAGCCTTTCTTCTCCGTTAAAAAATAGACAGCTAAAAACGGCTGATGTGTTATTAAAGCATTGCCAATCAAATTCTGTTAAACGATCAGAATGGGAGAATGACACCTCTTATACGAGGATTGGTGATATGGAGGAGTAAGAGTAAATATGTACATATTTATCATTAATCCTAAGGCAGGTAATGGTCGAGCGTCCCGCATTTTTTCGAGACTTAAGAAGTCCAAACTATATCAATCGTTGGATTGTATATACTATTATACATCCTATCCCGGTCACGCATTAGAAATTGCTCGTCGATTTTCTATAGAGCCTAACGGGAAAAGTATTATTGTAATTGGTGGTGATGGGACTATTCATGAAGTAGTGAATGGGTTAGGTTCCGTACAGATACCGGTAGGCTTTATTCCAGGAGGTTCTGGAAATGATTTTGCTAGAGGAATAGGTGCTTATGACCATCCGAAAACACTTTTTGAACGATTTTTACGAACAGAAGACAGAGAGTCTTTCTGGATTGGTGATTATCAATTAAATCATAATCAACCAAATAAATATGTAAATTCGATTGGATTTGGCTTTGATGCACAAATCGTTCATAAAGCAAACCACTCCTTATATAAGAAAGCCCTCAATTCCATAAGATTAGGAAAGCTTACCTATATAGTTGCCCTAATACAAGTATTAATTGATTTCAAACCAATGGATATTGAGCTGGAAATTGACAGAGAAAAATATTCAATAAAGAAATGCTGGATGGTTACAATAGCAAATCACCCATACTATGGAGGGGGAATGAAGATTATCCCCAAAGCTATCAACCAGCCTGAAAAGATACCTATTTTAATTATACATAATATATCAAAATGGAAAGTACTCGCACTATTTCTCACTGTTTTTAAAGGAACACACGTAAAATTTAAAGAAGTGGAAATACTAGAGGCAAGTCAGTTAACGATCGGTTCTCATTTGGATATGTATGTTCAAATTGATGGGGAAACGACGACATGCCGAACAGCAAAGATAAAGAAAAATAATATACCATTGTCGATAATTGGAACAAAATCAGAGTAAATAGCAAACAATTAGTTGTAATTTAAACAGTATCCCTATAAAATATGTAGGTGGAATGCTATTTTTGAAAGATGTGAAAATATATGTTGGAATGGCTTGAACGTGCTTTAGGGGATGGCTGGAAGCTCACCCCAGCCGGCGGATTAACCGGAGAAGCATTTATAGCAGAAAAAGACAATAAAAAGCTATTTCTAAAACGGAACTCTTCCCCGTTTTTAGCTGTACTTTCAGCCGAGGGAATTGTCCCGAAGTTAGTGTGGACAAAACGGATGGAAAATGGGGATGTCATTACAGCTCAAGAATGGTTAGAGGGTAGAGATTTAAAGCCGAGTGATATGAAGAGCCAGAAAGTAGCAGATCTCCTTCATAAAATTCACCATTCTACTGAATTATTGGACATGCTTATGCGTTTAGGAGTGACTCCTTTAACTTCAGATGCGATGTTTCATCTTATTAAACAAAGATTATATATAATGCAAGTGGTGGGTAAATACGAAGAAGTAGATAGATCGCTGCATTATTTAGATATATTATTGCCTAAGACAAGGAATAAAAAGTTAGTCGTTTGCCATAATGATTTAAATCATAATAATTTAATCATGTCAAGAGACGGGAATTTATATCTAATTGATTGGGACAATGCGACAATAGCAGACCCTGCATCTGATTATGGTCTAATCTTAAAAGGTTATATATTTAGAGAACAGTGGAATGATTGGTTAAATAAATATGGAGTGGAGGAGGATGAAGATATACTAGAAAGAATGTATTGGTATTTGCTACATGATTCACTCCAATATTTATGTTTTCATCTTGATCGCAAAGAACCCATTAAAGCAATGGAAAGACTGAAAGAGCTACAGGATTTGAATGATCAGATTGCTTCTACTATTTTAAATTAACATTAATTGCATTCATCCAGCTTTCTATATTTGTTTGATTAGACGTAATATGTTCTTCAATATTCTGAGCACTCTCACCTTGTCTGCCATAATTATAAATTTCTGGAAGTAACTTGATGAGTTGTTCATCTGTAATGCTGTTGTTTACCATCATATTCTTTACTAGACGCTTAATTTGCTGATACTCAGAGACTTGGCCACAACAGCCTACAGATTGTTCATCTAGAATGTCATGTAGTAACGTTAATAAATTATTTGTGTTTAGTGTCATCTCAATTATCACCTCATGACACTATTTTTCGTTATATTTCTTTTTCTATACTTTAATTTAACAACAAAGAGAGGTATCCTTCATGCGTCAAAGAAACAAGCCATGGGCTGATGAATTTATTCAGGAAAATGAACAGCTCATTATTCCGAATCCCAAAGAATTTAAAGGAAAATGGAAAGAATTATTCAATAATGAAAATCCTATTCATATTGAAGTTGGTACAGGAAAAGGCCAGTTTATTATTGGAATGGCCAAACAATATCCCGAGGTGAACTTCATTGGGATAGAGTTAGCCAAGAGTGTTATGGTTTCTGCTGCCCAAAAGGTAATTAAATCCGAGCAATCCAACATCCTGCTTTTAAATGTAAACGCAGAAGACTTAAGAGAAATGTTTGCTCCTGATGAAGTAGAGGGTATCTACTTAAACTTTTCTGACCCATGGCCAAAAAATCGTCATGAAAAGCGAAGATTAACGTACCGATCATTTCTTGAACAATATAAAGAGATTCTTGTTCCATCGGGAATCCTCCAGTTTAAAACCGACAATAGAGGATTATTTGAGTATTCTTTAGTCAGTTTCTCTAACTTTGATATGAAGTTACAGGAAGTGAATTTAGATTTACATGCCATTGATGATCCGGAGAATGTCATGACGGAATATGAAGAGAAATTTTCTTCAAAGGGACAAGTAATTTACCGCTGTAGAGCAATATTCTAATTATAGAAAAACCTGAGTTCAAAGGAATTATCCTTTGAATTCAGGTTTTTTAACTGGTTAGACATTCTCCTAAAATGTAAAAGAATGCCAAGTTTACTAAGGGTCTAGATTAACTAGTTGTTGTTACGATTACGGTTGTTACGATTACGATTGTTGTTATCGTTATTATTGTTGTTGTTATCGAAATCGTTGAACTCATTTTCGTTCGCAAACTCAACATTGTTTACTTCGTTGTTGTTGTTATTGTTGTTGTTGTTATTATTGCGGTTACGATTATTGTTCTTCGCCATTAATCGACCCTCCTATACAATGTATATTAGTAAAATTCAACTACATAAGCAGTTAAATATCACCACAAACATATTGTAACCACTTATCCAAAATTAAACCGTAAAGATTATTGTATTATTATTTAAAAAGATAACAAGATTCATTTATTTTAAGGTGATATTTTGAGCTATCGAACTTTTTCTTCATCAAATAAAAAGAAAACAAGCCTTCCAAAGGAAAGGCTTGCTTCTGTTTATTAATAAAAGGAAGCGCCAACGATTATTAACAGAATAAATAGAACGACAATTAACGCAAAGCTGTTGCCTTATCCGCCACTGCAGTATCCCATTTATACCCCTCCCTTCTACCTTACGTAATAGCATATGGAAAGCAGAAAGAGAGTTAGTACAAGTATGGAGATAGAAGTAAAATGTGTGAATATACGCGTTATAGTTATCCTTTATGTTTAGGATCTATTTCATCACTTGATTCCATTCGTAAGTTGTTTTGTTGGTAAGAAGGCATCCGGCTTATATTATCCTTCAATACCTGCCTTTCCATCATTCTGTGTAAGAACATTTCTCCTATGGTTAGAATGGTTGCACTAATAAGTGCTGCAGCTTCAGCCTCTTGTCCACTATTAAATAGAACTCTGCCTGGTAACCAAAGTACAACAAATATCAATATAAAGTCCAGAATGGATGTCAGTACATTGCCAATCCTAGGAAAGATAAAGACGTCCCCAATAAATCCTACTATCGTAAGAATAATACTGGTAAGGATAATGCTTCCTAAAGAAACTTCCGATATCAAAGTAAGGACAAGCCATAGTACTATAGTTGTCATTACTAGTTTTATGATGAAAGCAGTAATGTATTTCAATTCAATTACTCCCTCTAACTATATATAGATTCTCTTCAAATAGCTTTTCCCTACCTATTTCATTCATACATAGAAAAGAATTACTCATCTAACTCAGAAAAATATTGATTTTTTTATCTGGTTACATCCATACTATTTTTGAGGTGAAAAATATGTTTAAGTTATTGTCACATAATGATTTAGACGGAGTAGGTTGTGGAATCTTAGCTAAGCTAGCTTTTGGCAATGATGTAAAGGTTCGGTACAATTCTATAGGAAGTTTGAATCGTGAGGTAGAATTTTTCTTAGATAATGAAGGTAGGGATACTTTTTTAATTATTACAGATTTATCTGTCAATGAAGAGAATGAGAAGCGTTTAGAAGATTACTATCAAGCAGGCGGAAAAGTACAACTAATAGATCACCATCAAACAGCACTAAGGTATAACGAGTATGAATGGGGACATGTTGTTGTAGAAGATAAAGAGGGCAATTTAACTTCGGCTACTTCCTTACTATATCAATACCTAACTGAGAAAGATTGGTTGAAACCGTCTACTGCATTAGAAGAATTTGTAGAGCTTATAAGACAATATGATACATGGGAATGGGAGAAGAATGAGAATGAAAAGGCACAGCATTTAAATACATTGTTTTATTTAATTTCGATAGACGAATTTGAAGAAAAAATGATAGAGCGTTTAAAGCATGATGAGCATTTCACCTTTGATTCTTTTGAGGAAAAAATTCTTGTTATGGAAGATGACAAAATAGAGCGCTACATTCGCAGAAAGCGAAGAGAATTGGTACAAAAAAAGGTTGGCAATTATTATGCAGGTGTTGTTTTTGCAGAATCTTATCATTCCGAACTGGGAAACCAGTTAGGTAAGGAGTACCCTCATTTAGATTATATTGCTATCTTAAATATGGGTGGGAGAAGAATGGGGTTTCGAACCATTCATGACGAGGTGGATGTATCTGAGGTTGCTTCACATTTTGGTGGAGGGGGACATAAAAAGGCCTCGGGTTGCACGATGAATGATGAGGCATATCAATTGTTTGTAGCAGAGACGTTCCATTTGGATCCAATACGAGAAGATGCTAAGCGGAATCGCTATAATCTAAAAGCTTCTTCCTTTGGTACACTTTACCAGAATCGTTTAGATCAGTTTTTCTTATTATATACTGAAAATGAAATGGATTGGTTTATTGAAAAAGAAAATCAACTGTTAGTGGAGAAATTCCCCAGCTTTGAAGAAGCAGAAAGATTTCTAAAGCGACATTATGAAGCATGGCTTACTCGCGATGAACAGTTTGTCTCTTTCTTAATGGAAAGAGCAAGAAATAGAAACGTGTAGAAAAGAAAAGCTAAAACATTTGCTAAAGGAAGCAAATGTTTTAGCTTTTCTTATTACATGGTAATTAGACCAATTTTTGTCCGCAATTTGGGCAAAAGTTAGCCCCTGTCGCTTTTTGGCCACAGTTTGGACAGAAATTGAATGTGCCTTTTTTATTGTTTGTTGATTGATTCACTTGATCAGATGAAATAGTCGGTTCATTCGGCTGTTGCTTTTGTGTTTTATTCATGCTCTTTA
This sequence comes from Oceanobacillus piezotolerans, assembly GCF_003665065.1. Taxonomy (GTDB): domain Bacteria; phylum Bacillota; class Bacilli; order Bacillales; family Amphibacillaceae; genus Oceanobacillus; species Oceanobacillus piezotolerans. Next base: position 15,129 of record NZ_RCHR01000001.1, read on the forward strand.
TCATTTCATTTCCCATATTCTTTGAATTTTAATAATATTCCTATGCTTTGCCCCCTAGGCGGATATGTATATTATATATACGAATTGCTGCATCAAAAGATTCAATTAATTGAATAACGGTCAATTGGTTCTGATAAAATATTTAAGCATTTAGAATGCCGTAAAAAATACAATCTTTAACGTACATTGGAGTAAGTTAAATAATTCCATATTAATTATACTCCTTTTCTTACAGTTATTTTCTATAACTAATTTCATTCGAAACTAGTTATAGTTACAGAAAAATGAACCAAAATATAAAGGGTATTTGAAAAGTAAGGGAGTTAGAATAATGCTATCTAAGATAAAGAAACATTTAATCACAATATGGAACTATTTAGATCCACTATATTTTTCAATCACTCATTTAGATTACGTTCTGGATCATAGAGGACAGCAAACTATTTTACGTGTTCGTTTAACAAAATATCAAGGAAGGAAAGTTATATTAGAGGATGGTACCATCATTCAAAGGAATGATTTAATGATAAAAATACATTTGCATAATGTGAAGCTTCTGAAGAAAATCGAGAATTATGATAATGAGGTTAGAAGAGCTTTATTTACGTACAAGAGTGTGAAGGACTCTTTACCATATCTGGTCGATTATATACAAGGAAGTGGATATTCAGATCAAATTAAAGGCCTCATTGGCATAACCTCGTTACATAAAGGATGCAGGAGGCTTGGCTTTGAAATGTATCCCCTAGAAAATCTATGCTATAAAGCATTTAAGCGAATTGCATTTTATCCAATTCATTTACTATCCAACAACAAGGTTATGTCACCTCCAATGTATTTAATGATGTCCAAAAAAGTGTTATTAAATAAATATAAATCTTAAAAAAGCAGACCAATTCATTCAGAATGGCCTGCTTTTTATGATTAGTCTAATTTTGTCCAAACACGGTTTTGATTGTAAGTTCTAGGAAACTTCTCTCCAGCTTTCAGTTTCACTTGGCGCGGGTCATTGACACTGCTTCCAGTTTCCCCAATCTCAATATAAACTCCATTATTCGGGGCTTTCTGACCAGCGCGGAATTGTGACTGTTCTCCCATCTGGATCCCTCCTTTTATTGCTTTTGCCAGATCTCTAATTCATTTAGGAATACGATGTCCCAGCCTCCTTTATTTTGCCATGCTTAGCTGAGAACCATTCGTAGATGTGATATCCATAAATTACAACTAAATAATTTACATATTTGCCTTTATAATGGAGTAGAGGAGGGGAATTGAATGTTAACTGTTATTATATTAATTTTTGTTTCGTTTTTAAGCTATCATCTTTATAAAGGATACCGGAATACAAAAAAATTAATTATCAATGAAATTACTGTCCATGAACAAAATGCCTCAATTAAGCCTCCATTACGAGTTTTACAAATATCTGACATGCATATTGAAAATATATCGATTACACCAGAAAGACTATATGAGCAATTGAAAAAAGAGCAAATTGATCTTATTGCTTTAACAGGAGATTTTTTAGATAGAAAACGAAGTATACCAAAACTAGTTCCTTATTTAGAGGTGTTTCAAAAACTAAATCCTGCTTATGGTTCTTATGCTGTCTTTGGCAATCATGATTATGTTTTACGACAAAAGAACTTTGATAAGTTAAATACTTTATTAATGGATTATGGCATTCAAACCATGAGAAATGAAAATAAGAAAATAAAGGTAAATGACCAAATCATTAATATTATAGGAATTGATGATTTTGGTACGGAGCATAGTGATATTAAGAATGCTTATAGGGGTGTAGCAGAAGGCTATCAATTGGTTCTAACACATGACCCGAATATTGTTCTTGCTATGGAAGAATGCGACTATGACTATCTATTGTCTGGTCATTTTCATGGTGGACAAATTCATTGGCCAAAACCTTACCATTTAGTCAAAATGGGGAAACTAGCAAGAATGAATATCATAAAGGGTGTTCAATCATATAAAGGGAAGTCTTTTTATATTAGTGAGGGAATTGGACAGACTGGGATAAATATTAGAATTGGCAGTTTTCCAGAGATCACCATACACGAGATCCATCCACAAACCATCACTAAATCAGAAATAGCCGGATAATTTATCCGGCTATTTCTTTAAGATGATTAAATTTAGCTTTGGCCACTGCTTCCAACGTGCTGTTGCAACTGATAAGTTGTTGGTGCATCTTGATTTTGATTAGTATTAGATTGCCCGCTGTTTTGCATATTCATCACGTTTTGTAGTGGTTGCGCTATTTGTTGAACGGTTTGATTGTTCATCGCATTTTGGACTACATTGGATACTTGTTGTGGTAACTTTTGAAATGTCCCATTCTGAACACCCTTCGTAATACCATAAATCGCTGCTCCTGCTGCACCAATGGTAAGCAGTGAAGTCATCATTCCACGGTTATCCATCTAATCATCCTTTGCTAATTATTAATGGCTCCTAAACAAGAAGCATTTTTTAGTGTTGATTAATAACGAATAGATATACTCGGGTATATCTTCCAATGCAATTAATGGATGAAATAATTTTCTTCCATTAATGCAGTTGCTATTTGTTCTGGAGTAATCTTACTATCATCAAATTGTATTTTTATCTCCCCGTCATCAGTGTCAATTAATATACGCTCCATCCCATCATACTGAGAGAGTAATTCTTCTATCTGCCCAATAAACGGCTCCGAAGTGGCTTCTTTTACAAAGAATGTCGTTTGTGCCAATTCATCTTCTCCTTTTTGTTCATTGTTCCATCTTAGTATTTCTTAAATATAATAAGTTAATAATAGTGGTTGAAAAATATTTTTAATTTGATAAAATGGGAACAAATGTTCTTGTTGAATGGAGTGTGAGTTGGCGTGCTAATTACTGATTTATCACGTGCAATTAAAAATCAAAAGAAAATTGAAATCATTTATATTGCAAGCAATAAACAAATAACAAAGAGGACCATACGTGCCATCAAATTACAGGAGCAATATCTTTTGGCTTATTGCTATTCTAAACGTAGTATAAGGTTATTCAAATTAAATAATATTCTTGCTGTCCAACCATTGAAGATGCACGTGGGTGCATAATGATTTCTAGTATCTTTCCCTTTTTGTGATAAGATGGATACTAAAAAGGATTGAGGGAAATGAAGCTTATTTTACTTTTCGGTCCACAAGCTGTTGGTAAAATGACGGTAGGACAAGAATTAGAAAGATTAACCGGTCTCCCGCTACTACACAATCATAAAACAATTGATCTGCTGTCACCGATTTTTGGATTTTCTGAAGAAATGTGGCGATTATCGACGCTATTTCGGTATGAAATTTTTAAATCTGTTGCCAAAGGTAATAGTAATGGTGTGATTTTTACATTTGTGTGGGCATTTAATGAAAAAGAAGACTGGAAGTTTGTTGAGGAAATATGCCAGTTTTTTGAATCAGAAGGCAGGGAAGTTTACTTAGTGGAATTAGAAGCAGATTTGGAGAAGCGATTGGAGAGAAATAAGACATCAAACCGCCTAGAACATAAGCCTTCGAAGCGAGACATTGCTTTCTCCGAAAGGGAGCTGTTAGATTCAATGGATAAATATCGTCTTCAATCTTTTCCAGATGAGATAAAAAAGAGAAATTATATTAGGATTAATAATACCAATCAATCTCCACATGAAGTCGCAAGGAAAATTTGTGAAGCTTTTATTTTAGATTGTAAATAAACTTTACAAAATTTTTCTTGCCTTTTTCCATTACTTCTGTAATAATATGATTAATTATATAAGAACCTTTAAATCAGTCCTGTGAGGCTGGTAAGGTAATGCGGAATAATTTTATTTCTTTCTATGCATGTTAAGGTAAGTTAGCTTAACATGTCATCATTTTGCATGCATCTTGCCACCACGCCAGGCAAGGTGCTTTTTTAATGCGATAATTTAAGAGGAGAGATCATGATGGCACAACGAGAGATTAAAGTAGATGAGCGATTACCATTATTACAAAGCTTACCATTAAGTTTTCAGCACTTATTTGCTATGTTTGGTTCAACTGTATTAGTTCCAATTTTATTTGGGGTAGACCCAGCAACTATTCTGTTATTAAACGGGATTGGAACGATTCTTTATATTTTTATTACAAAAGGAAAAATTCCGGCATATCTTGGTTCAAGCTTTGCCTTTATTTCACCAGTAACAGCTGTTATAACAGACGGTGGGGGATATGGTGCAGCGCTTGGTGGATTCTTTGTTGTCGGTCTAGTATTAGTGTTAGTAGGGTTAGTAGTTAAATTTGTGGGGACCACTTGGATTGATGTGATCTTTCCACCTGCTGCAATGGGAGCAATTGTTGCAGTAATCGGTCTAGAGCTAGTTCCAACTGCTGCTGGCATGGCAGGATTAAGCAGACCAGCAGATGTACCAATTGATGCTACAGCTATTACAGTTTCATTGCTTACACTTGGAGCAACTATTATTTATTGGGTTACCATGCGAGGATTCTTAAAGATTATTCCTATTTTACTTGGAATTATAACTGGTTATGTTATCGCAACTTTATTCGGTATAGTAGATTACACTGCAGTAAAAGAAGCTGCATGGATTCAAATGCCAACTTATTATGCGATAGAATTTAATTGGTCTGATATTCTTATTATTTTACCAGCAGCACTCGTGCTAATTCCAGAACATATTGGCCATTTGGTTGTTACAGGGAATATTGTTAAGAAAGACCTTGTGAAAGACCCAGGATTAGATCGTTCTTTATTCGGAAACGGTATTTCAACAATGATTTCGAGTCTTTTTGGTTCTACTCCAAATACAACTTACGGTGAGAATATTGGGGTATTAGCAATCACTCGGGTTTACTCAACTTGGATTATTGGTGGAGCTGCATTAATCGCGATTGCACTATCATTCTGTGGAAAGCTTGCAGCACTTATACAATCAATTCCAACACCTGTTATGGGCGGGATTTCTTTGTTGCTATTTGGAATTATCGCTGTAAGTGGTTTACGTATGCTTGTTGAACAGCAAGTCGATTATAACAATTCGCAGAACCTGATTTTAACGTGTGTAGTTTTAGGAATAGGAATTAGTGGTGCTTCCATAACAATGGGAGCAGTAACCTTGTCTGGTATGGGACTAGCTACAGTTGTAGCAATTGTCTTAAGCCTCTTCTTTAAACTATTGGATATTACAAAATTAACGAATGAATAATAGAAACCAGGGAGACTCGTGCTTCCTGGTTTTCCATTTTTATTAAGCAATTTCCTTCTTAGGAATACTAATGAGATTAGCCTGAATTAGTCTTCTTCTTACCGTAATTCCAATATAACTAGCAAGGAAGGCTTTTATGAAGCCGACAACTAAGAATGGGTATACCCCAGCTGCGAGGCTTGCGCCCCAACTTAAATCTAATACTAATTTGAGTTGCATTGTACCGAAGAAGAGCGTAACAAACATACCAATGACATTTGCCAACAGTGCCATTGGAACGGTAAATCTCGTTTTTTCTAAAATAAGACCAGTAATAAAAGCAGTCACGATAAACCCAAAAATATAACCCCCAGAAGGTCCTACCAGTACTTGTGCACCTCCACTAAAACCTGCAAAAACAGGGAGTCCGACCGCGCCCATTGCAGCATAGCATATCATAGCTAAGGCGCCTTGTTTTGAACCTAAAATGGTTGCAGCAATACCAACTGCTAAAGTCTGTCCACTAATGGGAATTAGAGGAAGAGGAACCTCCACCTGAGCTAATATTGCGGTAATGGCAGCAAAAATGGCACAATTCATCATAACTCGTAATTTTTTACTTTGATTATTCATTTATTAACCCTCGCCTCCATTAATAAAAAATTCAAAATGTTACTTAAATGGTAATGGATAGGGGGTGGTTTGTCAACTTGAGTTTTTAAAGGTTAACAAATAAAAATCGTGTCTTGTACTCAAGACACGACAGTAAGTTAGAAGTTAGTTTCAAACAAGTCAATTAGTTCTACATCTTCATTATTTTGTTTAAACCAATTTAAGGCAAATTCATTTTGGAATAAGACAAGATAATTACCTTCACGATCTCGAACAAGTAATTTTCGTTCATCAAATAATGACTCATTGATTTTTTGTTCAGGGTTTAACCAGCGGGGGATTCTTTCCCCAATCGTTTCGAACATAATATCGACATTATATTCATTTTCCATTCTGTATTTAAATACTTCGTACTGTAATTCTCCCACTGCTCCTAGTATATAGGATTCCGTATGTTTATCACGGAATAACTGAATGGCTCCTTCTTGGACAAGCTGTTCAATTCCTTTTCTAAACTGCTTTGATTTCAGAACATTCTTAGCCATAACCTTTTTATAGAGTTCTGCTGGGAACTGCGGAAGTTCATCATAATCAAAATTGGCTTTTCCTTCGATTAAAGTATCGCCAATTTGATAGGCGTTGGGGTCATATATTCCGATAATATCACCAGCGTATGCTTCGTCAACAGTCTCTCTAGTGGAGGCAATAATTTGCTGGGATTGAGATAACTTAAATACCTTGCCTGTTCTAGAAAGTTTGACACTCATCCCGCGTTCAAACTTTCCTGAGCACACTCGGATAAATGCAATCCGATCACGGTGTGCTGGATTCATATTTGCTTGAATCTTAAAGATGAAACCTGAAAAATCTGGGTGATCTGGCTGAACGAGCCCCTCAGTCGACTTTCTTGGTTGAGGTGCTGGAGCCATAGATATAAACGTATCAAAAAACAGATTCACGCCAAATGGGGCAAGTGCACTCCCAAAAAATACAGGGGTTTGTTCTCCGGCCATCACAGCATCAAGGTTGAATTCATCCCCAGCTTCATCTAATAAAGCAACTTCTTCTCTGCTTGCTTGGTAGATGGGGGATGAAATTAATTCCTCGTACTCTGGATTCATTAATTCATGATTTGGAATATAGGTTTCTTCTTCATTACCATTAAACTTAATAAACTGTTTTTCATGACGATCAAAGATACCCAGAAATCTTTTCCCCATTCCAGCGGGCCAATTCATTGGATAGGTTTCTATGTCGAGTACTTCTTCAATCTCTTCTAATAAAGCAAAAGGTTCCTTTCCTTCACGGTCTAACTTATTTATAAAGGTGAAGATAGGAATACCACGCATGCGGCAAACTTTAAACAATTTGATCGTTTGGGGTTCTATCCCTTTTGTAGAGTCAATAATCATAACTACGCTGTCAACCGCAGTCAGTGTACGATAAGTATCCTCACTGAAGTCTTCGTGCCCAGGTGTATCCAGTATATTGACTTGTAAATCTCCATATTGAAAATTCATCACACTTGATGTTACAGATATGCCTCGTTGTTTTTCGATTTCCATCCAGTCAGATGTAGCAAATTTACCAGATTTTTTTCCTTTTACTGTGCCTGCTGACCGAATAAGATTTCCCACTAAAAGCAGCCGTTCGGTTAACGTTGTTTTCCCAGCATCCGGATGGGAAATAATAGCAAATGTTTTTCTTTTTTGTACTTCTTCTTTAATAGACATAAAAATCCCTCTCAATTCTTTATTTGTTTAGGTTCTTCTGTATGGGATTTTCCTACATCGGGATGTCGCTCCTTTAACGTTCCATTAGAATGATTACTTTTAATACTATACTACAGCGCCAAAAATTTAGCGATATGAATTATTTTATTCTTTCTATTTTTTCTTTTTTCCAACTCGAAGAAAAAGTGCTATAATAAATATTTGTAAAGTATTTGTTAAGAAATGATTCAATCTATAGATAGAGAGAAATGCTCTGAGGAGGCAAATCATGAAAGTAGAGCTTAATGGGAATTCGCTTGAACTTATCATTGGGGACATTACGAAACAGACGACAGAAGCAATTGTAAATGCAGCTAACGGAACATTAATGGGTGGTGGCGGAGTGGATGGTGCAATCCACCTAGCTGCAGGAGATGAATTAGTAGAAGAATGTAAGAGAATCCGTGAAGATGATTTAGACGGCAATTACCTTTTAACAGGCAGAGCAGTCATTACAAAGGGCTATCGGCTGCCAGCTGATTATGTCATCCATACTGTTGGTCCAGTATGGGAAGGGAATAGGGAAGTTTCTGAAGAGAAGCTAAAAAGTGCGTATAAGAATTCATTACAGCTAGCGATGGATAATGGAATCGGCAGCATTTCATTTCCTTCTATTTCAACAGGTGTATATCGTTATCCGGTCAATCTTGCTTCCAAAGTAGCAATAAAAGCAATTATTGACTTCTTAGAGGAAAATCAATTTGGACGTGTTGTGCTAACTTTATTTTCTGAGAAAGATTTTAATACTTATAAAGAAGCTTTAGAAAGTATTTTAGTAAAAAACTAAGTTTGCGTATCATTTAGAAAATAAATATGAGAATGAAGAAAAAAACCGAGCTTGAATAATCCCGCTCGGTTTTCTCTATATGGTTTTTAACAATAGTTTCTTTAAAAGTGGTGCAAATTGTTCGGGCAACTCTGATACACTAGGAATCATTAACCTTTCTCGTCCATATATATTTTGCATCGTTATATCTTCTGCTTCATCAATTTCTCCATCGGAAAGAAACATCCCAATCACTTCCATCCCCTTTTTACGTGCTTCTGATACAGCTTTATTCGTATCTACAATTCCATTTTGATCGTAATTAGAGGCTGCTGGTTCGCCATCAGAGAAGATAAGCAAGAATTTATTTTTTTCACTGCGGAGAGCAAGTTGTTCCGTTGCAACTCGAATACTAAAACCGTCCCGATTATCTTCTTGCGGCTCAAGCTGCATGATTTTTGCGCCATTATTATGTTGGGATGAGTCCGAGAAGGAGTGAATAACATGAAAATAGTTTGGTTGATAATTTTCACTTACTTCAAATGCGTCTTCCCAAAAACCAATAATGGAGTGGGGGATGTTAAATTGTTTTAGTACCTCATGGAAAAGAACAATTCCTCGTTTTGTTTCTTCCATTTTTCCTTGCATAGAGGCAGAACAATCGACAAGCAGTGTAAATACTGCATCGAATTCCTTGGATTCCTGATTCTTTTTATAGAAGACTCTTGGATTCTCATCCAAGATGATGGGAAGTAATTTTTTGGACAAGCGCCCAACGACTAAGTCTTTTCTTGGTGCATTCTTTTTATGCTCAATGGTCTTTTTAATAATATTCGATAGCTTTCTTTTTAATGGCTCAATTTCCCTTACGAAATCTCTGTATAGCAGTATATCTTCGCGGGAAGGCTGTTCTGCTTCCTTTATTAGCTTCACGGCATGCTTATTCTCTTCCCCGTATTTATTTTCACTGCTTGCACCGTTCCTATTTTCTTGTTTCTCAAGAGATTCTAATTCGGAATAATCGTTTTTCTTTGATTTTCCTGATGAACCTTGAATCGTTCCCATTGCTTGGTCGGCATCTTCCGTTTCTCTTGCGCCTCCACCCATAATATTGGTTTTCGTTCCGACATCCAAATTAAATTGCAGGAAGGTTTGTTTCCTGTCCTCATTCTTGTTCTCTCTGTGCCAAGTGGAAAATTCTTCGTCAATATACTCATTATCTTCATTATTTACTTCTTCTGAGTCATCATTTTTAACATCATCTGTTCTTGTCAGTTCATCAAAAAGGCGATTTTCGATTAAGCTTTCAATATGATAGATGGGAAAGATAAAATACTCATGAACCGTATCTCTATAATGATTGTCCACTTGAAAGACGATTCTTTCTGCAATGTTTACAATATCGGATGTGTTTTTGGCATCAAAAACTTCATAAAGAAACGGTTTTATCGATTCTAATTGTTCCAATTGTTTTTCATTAACACGAGGGAAGCTAGGGTCAGGATGATCGGACTGTATCAGTAAATAAATAAGACAAAATAACTCATCTAGCTCAAGTCCTCTGGTTGCATGGGCGATAAGTTCATTCTCAAATTTGTGCTTTAAATATTTCCTTCTCGTATGAAATACATGTTTCGTCCCTGGTCGATCTCTCTTAATCCATTCTTCTAAACGAATGTCCTCAAGCAGTGCGAATAACTGGGTGGAGAACTTTTTAACATGAACTTCATTTGTATCCTCTAAATATTGCTTCATTGCCTTTACGCTAGAATAGCGCAATGTACCAAGCGTTCGTAGATACACATCTGTTTTATATCCAGCTACTTGAAAGGTACTTTCTGCTGTATCCCACATTCTGCTAGCTGTTACACGATTATTAATCGTATCAATAAACGACCCAAAGCTGTATTCGAAAGTAAAATCAGCATGTTCAGATAAGACTGTCGTTAAATCCTGAAGCTGTAAGAATAGATTAGTATCGACCTTTGCGTCGTGAAAACGGTACATGAATATGCTCCTTTAAAATAGTGTTTCTGCGAGGTTTAATACGAATTCTCTTTCTCGTTCTTCATCAAGCTTATCTACAATTGCTCGAAGAATGGCTCGTTTAGGCGGAATAATTACACTCAAATCACAAGCGTCTAAGAGAGCTCGAATGGAAGCACCATCTTCAGATAATTTCCCTTGATAAACAGCTTCTATTAGATCTGATGATAACTTTACAAATAGTTCAACCGTCTTGGAATCCTGCAGCTTTGTATTGGTTTGAATTAGTTGTTTTAATTGCTCTCCTTCAATATATGGGACTTCAATAACAACGAAGCGGTTCTTCAGTGCTTCGTTTAATGGAACCGTACCAATGTAACCCTCGTTAATTGCTGCAATGACATTAAAGCTTTCTTTTGCTGTAACAATTTCATTTGTAAAAGGGTTGGTGATGGTTCGGCGGTAATCTAATACTCCATTGATAAGTGGTAAAGTTTCTGGTTTAGCCATATTGATTTCGTCAATATATAAAAAAGTTCCATGTGTCATGGCATTAATAACTGGACCTGGAACAAATTCTATTACCTGTTTCTCCTCGTTATATGCTAATGTCTTAAATCCGAGTAAGCTTTCCGCATCTAGATCCACAGAACAGTTTACACTAAACATTGGTTGGTGAAAAAGATTGGATAATGTTTCAGCAAACTTTGTTTTACCAGCTCCAGTTGGACCTTTTAATAATACATTTTTACCTAAACTTAATGCTGTAATAGCATCTATAAGTAATTCCATAGATGGTGGTACATACCCGCCATCACGGATTAATTCTTGGAATGCCTCTATATGCGATGTGTTTTCTTCTAGTAAAGCCTCAATATTAGCAGGCAGATTATATTTATTAGTCAAAAAATAAACTCCTTTCATGTCTGCAATCCTGTTGTAATGATAAATATCCAAACTCTATTGTACACGAAGAATTTCTTCCTTAACAGAAAAGTTATTTCCAGAATACTAGTTCGATTTGGATTACAGCGCGAGGCAAGAAACGGAACGAATGAAAAGAGGAATCTTTATTGCAGGCTGGGCTGTAAGGCCCTTAATGAGCAGAATTTAAGAATTATAGGTAGAGATGAAAAAAACTCACTTGAGTGAAGTTTCACTTAAAACTAAAATCTTAAATGTTTTTGTATGAAATTACATAAAAAAGTAAAAGATAAGAAGGGTAAAATAGGAGGTGAACTATGATGAAAACTCTTAGAGCCATTGCATTAACATTAATAATAATAGGTGCACTTAACTGGGGTCTGATTGCTTTATTTCAATTTGATTTAGTCGCAGCAATTTTTGGAGGGCAAGATTCATTCTTCTCAAGAATTATTTATGGTCTAGTGGGATTGAGTGGACTTTACTATGCTGTAGCGTTGCTAAATCCTGTTGATGTACCTGAAGATAGAACAACTAGAAGATTAAATTATGGAACGGAATTCGGGGAGGATACGGATATTGACACACCATCCCCACGATCTATGCAAACATCTGACATATACAGAAGACCGACTGGAAAAGATGAATAGAACAGCTTAATAATCTTTCAACACGAAGGCCACTTTTGTGAAACTCCTAAAACTTGGCTGTGTTGAATCTCTTTCACAGCTTAGAAATCACATTTTAATGAATGGCAGAAAGCGCCTTCCTTCAAGTAGGCGCTTTTGAATCGTCATAACCCTTCATACAGAAAGTAGGTCATGATAAATGGAAATGAATGAAATGTTTCAACCTGGAGAGGTCGTTTATGTTATTGTTCGGAATCCTCATGTTCAAGGAGTTGCGCATGTTCAGCAAGCAGCTGTAGTTGTAAATCCGGATAAACCTTACGAATTAGCATTATTTTCTCATGAGACATACTATCCGTTAACTGATGATTTTGCAGTATTCAAATCAGAGGCAGAAGCGGAAAGGGCATACCAAGAAGCTTTCGGTACTGCCAATATAGAGGATGTGGATTATTTTGGTTAAACCATTTGTACCACAACTGGTATATGTTGAGCCACGTGCGATGGAGTACCCACTCGCGAAGGAATTAGTACGTAAATTCGAGGATATGAATATTGAAATCCGAGAAACAACCTCCCATAATCAAATTCGTAATTTACCAGGAGAAAATCACTTCCAAAAGTATCGCACGGCAAAATCAACACTTGTTGTGGGCGTTCGAAAAACTTTAAAATTCGATACATCGAAACCATCTGCAGAATATGCTATACCGTTTGCAACGGGTTGCATGGGGCATTGTCATTATTGTTATTTACAAACAACGATGGGAAGCAAGCCTTACATAAGGACATATGTAAATGTAGATGAAATATTTGAGGCGGCGGAGGGGTATATGAAAGAAAGAGCTCCAGACTTCACTCGATTTGAGGCTTCTTGTACGTCTGATATTGTTGGTGTCGATCATTTAACACACACACTGAAAAGGGCAATTGAGTTTTTCGGTAAATCCGATTTAGGTATGCTTCGGTTTGTTACAAAATTTGCTCATGTCGATCATTTATTGGATGCGGAACATAATGGGAGAACCAGATTTCGCTTTAGCATCAATGATGAATATATCATTAAATATTTTGAACCTGGTACATCACGATTGCACGAAAGAATTGGAGCAGCAGTTAAAGTAGCTGAAGCAGGTTACCCTTTAGGTTTTATTGTTGCACCGATTTACATACATGAGGGCTGGAAAGAGGGTTACCTTGAAATGTTGGAAAAGCTTCATAGTGAATTACCAGCTTTTGCTACGAAAGATTTAACCTTTGAATTAATTCAGCACCGATTCACTAAACCAGCAAAACGGGTTATTCAAGAAAATTATCCTATGACTAAATTGGAGTTAGATGAGTCAAAGAGAAAATATAAATGGGGTAAATATGGAATTGGCAAGTACGTATATGAAACGGACCAGCAAGAAGATATAAAAGACACAATTGGTGGATATATTCATAAATTATTCCCTGAGGCAAAGATAGAGTATTTTACTTAATGAAGCGGTACTTTAAGGTGGTATAAACGGGAAAAAAGAGTCTGTTTAAAATACTTAAAGCTACACACATTAAGCTTGAGGTGATTTATGAATGGACAACTCCCCTAAGAATTCCTATACAGCAGCAGGCACAGATATTGAAGAGGTTAAAAAGAAAAATGCAAATTCAGGTATGTCGTATAATGAAGTGAAGTCTTTTCTAGCTATGACCTCTGGTGGAGCAGGAACTTCCATATATAGTGACACCAATGCCGAAGAAATAAAGAAAAGAATACAAAATCGTCAGTAATAGCAATAAGGACAACTTGATTTGTAAATACAAAAGCACCTTTGCTTCTTTACAAAATGCTTGAGGCAAAGGTGTTGCTTTGTTCTATAGGTCTGAATTCACCGAGTTAGTAGGGGGAAACCTTCTACGTTGTTATAAAGGGTCAAATATAGAAGTATCATTTTATTCATTTAGATAGCAACAGATTTAATAAGATGTCGCTCAATAAATTGTGCTAAACCGTCTTCTTCATGGTGATCTGTAATAAAATCTGCCATTGCTTTAACATGTGGTGCTGCGTTTCCCATTGCTACGCCTGTACCAGCATTTTGAAGCATCTGTATATCATTTGGACCATCTCCAAATGTAACTGCCTCTGATGGATGTATTCCATATGCACGAAGCAAAGATTTAATAGCATACCATTTTGAAATCCCTTGTGCCATTATTTCAAAGCCGTCATCCCAATCAATAACGTCTGCTTCGTCCTGGAAGATGCGGGAAAATTGGGGACATGAGTTTCCGGTATGAATGGAATATTTTAAGACATTCTCATATGTTGCTTGTTTCAGATTACCTACATAACGAGGAGCGACATTTCCTTCTACAATCCACCGTTCAATTTCTTCATTCATTTCTTTACAATAGATGCCATTAGACGTATGTATAATGACGTTACAAGATATCTTGTCTGTTAACTGATGAAATCGTTCTTCATTTATTAAGACTGGATTTAACTGGACAGCTTTTCCTGTTCTACCATCATGAATGGCTGCACCATTTAAACAAACCATCGGAGTTTGCAGGCCAAGTGCTCTATGATAAGGAACAGTGATATCATAATGACGACCAGTAGCTAAGAAGACCTTTATGCCTTGATTCATTGCATTATTAATTGCCTGAGCATTGCGTAATGAGATTTCATTTGATGAGGTTAATAACGTCCCATCCATATCAATAAAGATTGCTCGCACATCCATCTCTTAAAAACCTCCTAAGGTAATGAGATAACTTTATCTTAGCATGAGATTGTAAAATTCCTTTTAAAAGACTGTTTTATTTTAGTGAAGTTTTCAAGGGATTTAAGAAATCTTAGGTATAGATAGGGGATGCTTTGCCTTCAAGGGGAAATTGCAAGATGTATTAAAAAGACTCGCATTTAAATGCGAGTCCAATTTGCTAAACAGTCATCCTCAATAATTCTTCTTTTAGATCAACTGTTGTATTTGTTGTTGGTTCTATATCTAAATATTTTTCTGTATTTGTAATGACTATAGGGCTTGTTGTTTGATATCCTAATGCTTTCATTCTTTCTATATCAAATTGAAGAAGCAGGTCTCCTTGTTTCACTTTATCTCCTTGTTTGATATGAGCTTTGAAATGTTCTCCATTTAATTTTACAGTGTCTACACCGATATAAATTAGTATTTCAGCACCGTCATTTGAAGTTATGCCAATCGCATGTTTAGTAGGGAATAAAGTAGAAATCACTCCATCTACAGGTGAATAAACATCTCCTGTTTCAGGTACGATGACAATTCCTTTTCCGACGCGTTCTGATGCAAATAATGGGTCCTTAAATTCAGTTAAGGAGATTACTTTTCCTTTTAGTGGACTTCTTATTGTTTCTGAGCTTACTTGGATAAAATGATCTATCCTTTTTTGGTTTTTATTTTCATATCCAAATACAAAAGTGAATAAGAAGCCTAGTGCAAATGCAACGGTTACACCAATGACAAATTGCCCAATTGGACTAAAAGCAGGAATCGCTAAAACACTTGGTAATACAAAATCATTCATCACTACACCTAATGTTCCGTTTATCGCTCCACCAATCGCACTTGCGATAATAACATAAATCATTGTTTTTCTATATCGTAAAATAATTCCATAATTAATTGCTTCTGTCGTTCCGGCTAATGCACCTGGTACAATGCCACTTACAGCTATTGCCTTCAAGTCTTTGTCTCTTGTACGCATTAGGACTGCTAAACCAATACCTATTTGTGCAAATGGCGCAGCAGCAGCCATTGCAATAATAGGGTCTGGACCTGTTGCTAAATTCGCTATAGCAAGTGGAATTACTGTCCAGTGTAAACCTGCTATCGTGAGGAATGTCCATGTACTACCTAAAACTGCGCCGGCTAATAACCCACTTTTAACACTTAAGAAGTTAATAACCGAACCAAGACCTTCACCAAGAAGTGTTCCAAGCGGTCCAAAAACAAGCATAGTCAATGGAACGAGAATAAGTAATGAAATCATAGGATTAATAAACATTTGAATATCTTTGTAAATGACCTTCTTTAAAATTTTATCCAATCCTGCATAAACAAACATAGCAATAAAAATCGGAAAAACGGTGGAAGAATAGTCGGCTAATAACACTGGTAAACCTAAGAAGTCAATGGTAGTGACACCTTCTTCTACTAGTTGAGTAATACCTGGTGTTAAAAGAGCAGCACCTATAACACCTCCGACATACCCGTTAGCTCCTAATTTGATGGCAATAGATATTCCTAAGAAAATTGGAAGAAAATAAAATACGGCACTGCCTGCTGCGGATAAAACAATATAGGTACCGCTTTCAGAGGAGAGCCATCCAATCATTGTTAAAACGGATAGTAAAGCTTTCAGTAAACCAGCTCCAGCTAAAACGCCAATAATGGAGGCAAAGCTGCCTGCAATAATTTCTAATATTTTTGAAAAAATAGATTGTTTTTTATCAATTACAATGTGTGCATCCTGGTGATTACTCATAAAATTCTCCTCTATATATTGTTTTAACCCATTCAGGTCTTCAGCAAAGTATCAACGCTTTCATCTTCTATTAAGTGAATGTTGCTTCAGTTTGGTGAAGCAAGTTTCCTTTATATGAGTTGAACGAGTTGTGCTGGTTCTATTATAATGAATGATATAAAAATAAGTTAGGACTTTTATAACATAATCAGGATAATAGTTTTAATATAGGTAAAAAATAGGGGGCACCTTTGTGGAACAATCAAAGCTCATAGCAACAGCTCTAAAACTGCATCATGTAACCGATTTAAATGTATACGTAGTAGACCATCAAGGAGAACTGTTATATC
Organism: Oceanobacillus piezotolerans; assembly: GCF_003665065.1. GTDB lineage: Bacteria > Bacillota > Bacilli > Bacillales > Amphibacillaceae > Oceanobacillus > Oceanobacillus piezotolerans. Next base: position 31,858 of record NZ_RCHR01000001.1, read on the forward strand.
AACAAAAAACAATCTCTATTCCTTCATTTATGCCTGGGGCAGAGCTTGAGGATATCTTTTCTTTTTACTCTGTAATAAATCAAGAGGATCAGGTATATACCTATATTAATGAGTGGGGCCTTCATTTTCATGGTTATTCTTTTCAGATTGAAGACAGAAGATATTGTTTTATTATCGGTCCATATTTTGATATGATACCCAACGTTTATCAATTCTCCCGTCAATATCATCTTGGAAGCAGGCAAACAAATGACTTACGTCTAGAAGTAGAGAAGATTCATGTATTGACAGCTGCGGAAGCGGATAGCTTTGCAAGCGTACTTCAACAGGTGAAACACTTGGTCCGTGCTGAAACAAAGCCAATCATTATTGACCTAGAGAATAAGACAGTATCATCAGAAAGAAAAAAAGTAGAAACAAGTAATAAAGTCGAAGCAGACTTAGTAGAATTACGTTATAAAATAGAAAATGAATTTATGTATGCGGTAGAGAATGGAGATAGAGAAGCCGCTTTAAAACTTATTAGTTCAAATAATGTACTTTTTTCATTTTCAGAACGCTTTACAAATCAACCATTACGAGGGATGAAAAATAACTGTATTATTCTAAACACATTACTGCGAAGTGCGGCTAGAAGAAGTCATGTACCAGCAACGATACTGCATCGGGTCTCAGAGAAGTTTGCATACGAAATAGAAAACAGTAGTCAATTGGCAACCATGAATCAACTTCAAGACAAGATGATAATTGAATATTGTCAAATTGTCGCTGAACATACATTAAAGGGTTATTCCAGTATAACGCAAAAGGTGCTTGAATACTTACTGAATCATTATGACGAGCAGATCGACAAAGAAGAACTAGCTTCTAAATTTTATACACATCCAAGCCATCTGTCACGTAAGTTTAAACAAGAAACTAATATGACCATAACAGCATACCAGCAAATGCTGCGGATAAACCATGCGAAGCATTTGCTAAAAACAGAAACATTAACCATAGAGGAAATTGCTTGGATTGTTGGATATGAGGATGCTTCCTATTTTTCTCGAGTATTCAAAAAAGAAATAGGTATCACCCCAACTCAATATCGAGAATATGATAATTAAAGCAATTGTAAAAATATTTTTCTGCAAAAAAATACATCACCATATTAAAGTTTTTATGGAAGGATGTACAATTACATGTCCATTCCTATAATATAATGACTATTTCTGTCTATTTCGAATTTACTATTGACTACCAAAAAAAATCAAGTTATAATACTGACAATTCATATTGTATTACTAATGATTAAATTCTTATCACGAGAGGTGCAAGAGTAGATCCTGATGAAACCTCGGTAACAGGTGGATCTACACAGTGCCTATTCCTGCAGATTATTGTCTGAAAGATAAGAAGAGTGGTGTATAGTCGTAAATAGACTAAGCAGCTAATCTCTTCTAATATTTAGAAGAGATTTTTTTCGATTTGAAATCCTAGGAGGGAGTAGGGGGATGCATCATAATTCAGTAACATATGAGAATTTTTCTGATGTCCCATTTAAAGATTGGACCCCGACAGATAAAACAAAAGGGGCTTCCACCATCTTGGATTGGGCATATAAAACGTATCAAGAGGATATCGTTTATGCATGCAGTTTTGGTGCCGAAGGGGTTGTTTTAATCGACCTAATCTCTAAAGTAAAAAAAGACGCTGATATTGTATTCTTAGATACTGATCTTCATTTTCAAGAAACATATGATTTAATTGATAGGGTGAAGAGTAAATATCCACACCTGCGAATTCATATGAAGAAGCCAAAATTAACCTTAGAAGAACAGGCTGCCCAATTTGGCTCAGCTTTGTGGAAAAGAAATCCTGACCAGTGTTGTGCGATTCGTAAAATAAAACCGCTGGAAGAAGCGCTGAGCGGGCAGGTCGCATGGATTTCAGGACTTCGCAGAGAACAATCTCTATCAAGAAGTAAAACCAATTTTATTAATAAAGACGAGAGATTTCAATCTGTAAAAGTATGCCCATTAATCTACTGGACTTGGGATGATGTATGGAATTATATCAAAGAACATAATCTTCCTTACAATGAATTGCATGATCATCATTATCCTAGTATTGGATGTATACCATGCACTTCGCAGGTATTAAATTCTGAAGATGCACGTGCAGGGAGATGGTCAGGATTTAATAAAACGGAGTGTGGACTTCATACCTCTGTCAAAGATAAAGATGAACAAAGTGGTTAAAATACCATATTTTTTTCTATTAAAAACCTAGTAAGTCAATATGATAACATCGAATTAGGTCAAATGAATTATTTTCAGTCTTACTTTGAAACAGGGAAAACCAAGAGCAATACCCAAAATACTTTGCTATGTGAGGTGATGATAAATGCAATTGCAAGTAACAAACAGCCCTTTTAATAAAGAACAAACGGAATATTTAAATTTGCTTCTACCAACGCTTACGGAAACACAACGTATATGGTTAAGCGGTTATTTAGCAGTCTCCCAGAATGCAAATGCTAGTTTCCAAGCAGAGGCAGAATTGAACGCAACCTTAGAACCAGTAGAAAGCAAACAGCCATTAAATCACGTAAGTGTGAGAGATGTGACTATCCTATATGGAACGGAAACTGGTACAGCTCAAATGCTTGCAGAAGATTTAGGTGAGAAGATAAAAGAGAGAGAAATAGAGGTCAATGTTTCTTCTCTAGACGATTTTAAACCGAAAGACTTAAAGAAAGTACAGGATTTATTGATTATTACAGCGACTCATGGTGACGGTGATCCACCTGAGAATGCTATCTCGTTTTATGAATTTCTTCACAGCAGAAAAGCTCCCAAACTTAATGATGTAAGATTCTCAGTGCTTTCTCTTGGAGACCAATCCTATGAATTTTTCTGTCAGACTGGGAAGGACTTTGATAAACGCCTTGAGGAATTGGGAGCTGAAAGACTTTATGCACGTATTGATTGTGATGTAGATTTTGATGAGCCTGCTGCTGAATGGGTAGAAGGCATCCTGCAAAAGTTGGATGAATCTAAAACATTGGATCTTAACGAAGGAACACGACCGCTCAATGTAGGAATTCCAGAAGAGAAATCCGTGTATTCACGTACAAACCCATTTCAGGCAGAGGTATTAGAAAATATTAATTTAAATGGAGCGGGATCAAACAAAGAAACAAGGCATTTAGAGTTATCTTTGGAGGGTTCTAACTTTGAATATGAGCCGGGAGATAGTCTTGGAATATACCCACAGAATGATCCTGAATTAGTAGAAGAAATAATTTCAGAATTAAAATGGAATCCTGAGGAAAGTGTACTAATTAATAAACAAGGAGAAAGACGTTCCGTGCGTGAGGCCTTTCTTACACATTTTGAGGTTTCAAGGTTAACAAAGCCACTACTGGTGAAGGCAGGAGAACTCTTTCATAACGATGAACTGACAACATTCCTAAATGAGTCAAGTGATGATGAGATAAAGACATATATCGATGGACGTGACTTACTAGATTTAGTACGAGAATATCCACCAAAGGATGTTGTTCCAGAAGCGTTTATTGGAATTCTGCGTAAAATGCCTGTCCGGCTATATTCGATAACAAGTAGTTATAAAGCAAATCCAGATGAGGTGAAACTCCTGATTGGATCCGTTAAGTATCCTGGATTCAGACAAGAATTTGCTGGGGTATGTTCGGGTCAATGCTCAGAGCGTGTGGAGCCTGGTGATACCTTGTCCGTGTACATTCATCGCAATCCGAATTTTAAATTTCCTTTTGATCCAAATACACCAGTCATTATGGTTGGTCCTGGTACGGGAGTAGCCCCTTTCCGCTCATACCTAGAGGAATTAGAGGAATTAGGTATAAAAGGGAAAACATGGCTCTTCTTTGGAGAACAGCATTTCTCGAGTGATTTTCTTTATCAGGTAGAATGGCAAAGATGGCTGAAGGATGGCGTGTTAACTAAGATGGATGTTGCATTCTCCCGTGATACGAGTGAAAAAGTATATGTTCAGCACCGGATGCGGGAAGCGCGTGAGGAGCTTTATCAATGGCTTCAAGCAGGGGCACATCTATACATCTGCGGGGATGAGAAAAACATGGCTAAGGATGTTCATCAGACGTTAGTAGACATTCTAGTAGATCAGGGAAATATGAGCCAGGAAGCGGCAGAGAGCTACTTGTCAGAGATGCGAAAACAAAAACGTTATCAAAGAGACGTCTATTAAGATATCTAAGCATGCTAGAGAGGAGAAAGCGGAATGTCAAAAAATCATCCACATAACCAGAATGGACCACTAGATCCATTGGAGCAGATTAAGTCAGACAGTAATTATTTAAGGGGAACCATAGCAGAAGGATTGCAAGATAGAATTACAGGTGCTATTTCAGAGGCAGATAACAAGCTTTTAAAATTTCACGGCAGCTACCAACAGGATGATCGTGATGTACGTGATGAACGAAGAAGGAAAATGTTAGAGCCAGCTTATCAATTTATGATTCGTGCCCGTTTGCCTGGGGGTGTGACTACTCCAGAACAGTGGCTGAGAATCGATGAATTAGCTTCCAAATATGGAAATGAAACAATGAGATTGACTACTAGACAAACGTTTCAATTGCATGGAATTTTGAAATGGAACTTAAAACAGACTATTAAAGAAATGAATGACGAGTTAATTTCCACTATAGCTGCTTGTGGAGATATCAACAGAAATGTAATGTCCAATGTAAACCCGGAACAGTCTGATGCACATGAAGAGGTTTATGAATATGCAAAGAAAATAAGTGATCACCTCCTGCCAGAAACAAATGCATATCATGAAATTTGGCTAGACAAAGAAAAGGTAATAGATAGTCGTGCGCCAGAAGAAGTAGAGCCAATATATGGTGCTACTTACTTACCGAGGAAATTTAAGATTGGTGTTGCTGTTCCTCCATCAAATGATGTAGATATTTACTCACAAGACTTAGGGTTCGTTGCCATCATTGAAGATGGAAAGCTGCAAGGATTCAATGTTCTTGCAGGAGGGGGAATGGGAATGACTCATGGTGACACAGATACCTATCCTCAAGTAGCTAAACTAGTCGGTTTCTGCTCTCCTGATAAAGTGACAGATGTAGCAGAGAAGATTGTAACCATTCAACGCGACTTTGGAAATCGTTCTAATCGAAAAAATGCACGTTTTAAATATACTATTGACCGTTACGGTTTAGATTGGCTGAAAGAAGAACTGAATGAACGACTTGGCTGGGATTTAGAAGAGGCGCGTCCATTCCAATTTGATTCTAACGGTGACAAATACGGGTGGGTGAAAGGAAAAGGAAGATGGCATTTAACCCTGTTTATTCAAAATGGTCGGATCAAAGATTTTGACGGTTATCTCCTTCGTACTGGATTACGTGAGATTGCGAAGGTTCACACAGGGGAGTTCCGACTTACACCTAATCAGAATGTCATCATAGCAAATGTTACCACTCAAAAGAAAAAGCAAATAGATGAACTTGTTGAAAAATATCAGCTCACAGAAGGGAAGCATTATTCTGGTTTAAGAAGAAACTCAATAGCATGTGTTGCTTTTCCAACCTGTGGCCTTGCGATGGCGGAGTCAGAGCGATATCTTCCTAAACTAATTGATAAAATTGAAGTCATCCTTGATGAAGCCGGATTGAGTGAAGAAGAAATAGTCATACGTATGTCTGGCTGTCCAAATGGATGCTCACGACCAGCCTTGGCTGAAATTGCCTTTATTGGAAAAGCACCAGGAAAATACAACATGTATTTAGGTGGAGCATTTAACGGGACTCGTTTGAATAGACTCTATCAAGAAAACATTGGTGAAGAAGAAATTCTTAAATCCTTAAGATCAATGCTTTTCCAATATGCAAATGAGCGTATGGCTGGGGAACATTTTGGTGATTTTGTTATCCGTGCAGGAATAGTGGAAAAGGTCGAGTCAGGGCTTAACTTTCATGGGGCAAGTAAAACAAGAGGCTAATAGTGAAAGGCGGTGGAAAGATGGGTAAGGTTTACTTGGTAGGGGCGGGTCCTGGAGATCCAGAGTTAATAACAGTAAAAGGCGTAAAGGCGATCGAGCAATCAGATGTCATTTTATATGATCGATTAGTAAATCCTGAGCTTCTCAATTACGCAAAAGATAAGGCAGAACTTATCTATTGTGGCAAGCGTCCTGATCAGCATACATTAACACAGGAAACAATTAATGCTTTGCTGTGCAAATTTGCTCATCAAGGTAAGGTAGTTACACGGCTAAAGGGTGGAGATCCTTTTATTTTTGGCAGAGGTGGAGAAGAAGCAGAAATACTTAAGGAAAATGGTATTCCTTTTGAGATTGTTCCAGGAATTACCTCGGGATCAGCTGCTCCAGCATATGCGGGTATTCCACTAACCCATCGAGATTATAGTTCATCTGTCTCCTTTGTTTCTGGAGTAAGTAAAACAGCAGAATCAGAAGAGGCTTATTGGAAAAACCTAGCACAAGGCTCTGACACACTCTGCATTTACATGGGAGTAAAAAAACTGCCAGATATTTGTGAACGTTTAATACGACATGGTCGTGATTCGAATACACCAGTAGCACTCATTCATTGGGGAACAACTGATAAACAACAAACAGTCACAGGGACTTTAGCTAATATTGTGACAAGAGCCCATGCCTTTAAAAACCCTTCCATGATTATTATTGGAGAAGTGGTTGGGCTAAGGGAGAAAATACAGTGGTTTGAGAATGCTTCCCTTGAAAAGACCAAGATTGCTCAGGCGGTTATCGGCTGAAGAGGGGGGAAGACATGCAAGGGGTATTATATGTGAGCCATGGAAGTCGCAGACCAGAAGCGACTGCTGAAGCAATAGCATTTCTTTCCTTGGTGAGGGAACAGGTGAATATCGATTTACAAGAAATTTGTTTTCTAGAGCTAGCGAATCCCAATATAGAGCAAGGAATCGATTCGCTAGTTAAACAAGGCGTATCAAGGATTTCGATTGTACCTGTTTTATTGTTAAGTGCGGGGCATTATTTCCACGATATACCCGAAGAAGTCGACAGGGTTAGAAAAAAATATCCGAAAATAAAATTTACTTATGGCAAACCACTCGGGGTACAAAAGCGATTAACTCACATTTTAAAGGATCGAATAGAGGAAACTGGTGTTCCTTTAAATCCAGATGCAAAAATTTTGCTGATTGGAAGAGGAAGCAATAATCCCAGGACGAAGCAGGATATAGAGGAAATTGCAGAGCAGCTGAAAGAAAAAGTGGACCGAGAAGTGGAAACCTGTTATTTAGCTGCTTGTTCTCCATCATTTGAAGAAGGCTTACATAATGTATTAAAGGGCGAGCATTCTCAAGTGTTTATCGTTCCCTATTTATGGTTTACAGGGGTGCTAATGGAGACCATTGAAAAGAGGGTAAATGAATACCATTCTTTTGGAAAAGAAATCATAGTATGTCACCAACTGGGAAACCATCCTTCCATCGTTGCGGCATTAAAAGATAGAGTTTATGAAACAATTTGATTCATACAGATAAAGAGGTTACTTAACATGACATTCATCCCGCTTATGATTAATTTAAATGAGAAAAAGGTTGTCGTTATTGGAGGCGGATCCGTAGCGGAGAAAAGAATAAGGCATCTAAAGGAAAGTGGAGCTCTTATTACCGTCATAAGTCCAGAGATAACAGAAGAAATTAGAAAAGACTGGGAGACGGGAAAAATAAAATGGATAGGAAAAAAATTCGAAACTGCGGATATTCAAGATGCCTTTCTCATTCTGATTGCGACAAGTAATCAAATGGTGAATCAATCAGTCCTTAAAGCAGCACCATCACATGTATTAGTCAATGATGCAACGGATGCTCATTCTGGGAATGTAACATTTCCTGCCAGTTTTAGACGAGGAAGGTTGTCTATAAGTATTTCTACGGATGGAGCTAGTCCTCATCTCTCAGCGGAAATAAAGAGGAGAATACAAACTCTATTTGATGAGGATTATGAGGAATATCTTGAATTTCTGGATAAGAGCAGGAGGCTATTAAAACAAACTTCCCTAAGTAACCAAATGAGGAAAATGCTGTTAAAAGAAATGATAGATGAGCGCTTTTTAAATAAGGATATCCAGTCCACAACGCTGAGATGGTTTACGAAAATGGTAGAAGAAAGGAGAAGTAATGGGGAAAGGCCTAGAGAATAAGAAAATTGGAATTGCTGCTAGCAGGCGAGCAGAAGCAATTGCTGTCCTTGTGCAAAAGAGCGGAGGTATACCATCTGTTCATCCAATACAGGGAGAGCTCCATTTAAATGAAAAAGAAAGTGAAAGAAACGTTTCCGCACTAGTTTCTTATTCATACCCAATCGTCATTTTAACAACGGGTATTGGTGCAGAGACGCTTGAGCGGGCAGCTGAGCGTTTGAAATGTCATGAAGAGTTTATTCAAGTATTAAAGAACGCAAAATTGGTGGTACGAGGAAGTAAGACGGTTAACTGGTTAAAAAAGCATCATTTGCAGGCAACCTATGTATCTGAAGATGGAACAATGAATTCATTGCTGAATTCATTATCTCCTGTTCAATTAGATTATAGTAATGATATTTTTATACAGTTATATAATGAGGATGAGTATGAAATAAAATTCAGACTCGAACAATTGGGGTATAACATATATTTATCAAAACCATATCAATACAAGGAACCCGATCAAGCTGTTGTTAAAAAGTTAAGAAGACAAATTGTGAATCGGGAACTAGATAGTGTCATTTTTACGAGTAAAACGCAGGTAAATAATCTATTTCGTGATACAGATCTAGATAAGAAAATGGCAGATTCTTTTAATGAAAAAATAATTGCAACGGCAGTTGGCAAGGTAACTGCCAGGCAACTCACAAAATATGGCATTAATAATATTTTGTATCCTGATAATGAAAAAATGGGTGCAATGGTAATCGAGTTAAGAAACTATCTGGAAAAAGTTTAAACAATAGGGGATGGAGGAAATATTAATGACAGCTGCAAAACAAGCCACTCAAGAAACAGTTCTCCCGCATGGAGGCGAATTAATTCAAAGAGAATTGCAAGGAGAACAGAGAGAATTCTTTTTAGAGCAAAAAGCTTCATTTAAAGAACTTAAGTTAGATGCTTGGAGTCTATCAGATTTAGAGCTTATTGCAATCGGAGGGTTTAGTCCCTTAAATGGCTTTATGGGAGAAGGCGATTATACAAGAGTAGTCGAAGAAATGAGATTAAGTGATGGTACGATCTGGAGCATTCCAATTACCCTTCCTGTTAGTGAAGAACAAGCATATCAATATGAGATTGGGTCAACCGTTGCATTGATGGGGGAAGACAATGTCTTTTATGGAGTGCTGGAATTACAAGAAAAATATACAAGTGACAAAGAGAAAGAGGCTAAGCTGGTTTACGGAACAACAGATCCGGCACATCCAGGAGTGAAAAAGCTGTATGAAAGAGGAAATGTAAATCTAGCAGGACCCATTTATCTTATTAATCGACCAAACCATGATGATTTCAGAGAGTTTTATCTGGACCCAAGGGAAACGAGAGAACGATTTGCAGAACTAGGCTGGAAGACTGTCGTTGGTTTTCAAACAAGAAACCCAGTTCATCGTGCACATGAATACATTCAAAAATGTGCATTAGAATCTGTAGATGGTTTGTTATTAAATCCACTAGTTGGAGAAACCAAGTCAGATGACATCCCTGCTGACGTTCGCATGGAAAGCTATCAGGTCATTCTAGAAAACTATTATCCTAAAAATAGGACAGAACTTGTTATTTACCCTGCTGCAATGCGTTATGCTGGACCCAGAGAAGCAATCCTTCACGCAATTGTCCGCAAAAATTACGGCTGCACGCATTTTATTGTAGGCAGGGATCATGCGGGGGTAGGAGACTATTACGGAACCTATGAAGCGCAGGAGTTAATCACACAATATGAAAGCGAAATCGGTATTCACATCTTCAAGTTTGAGCATGCATTCTATTGCACTAAGTGTGAGAATATGGCAACGGAAAAGACATGCCCGCATGATAAAGCATCTCATGTCCACCTAAGTGGAACAAAAGTGAGGGAGAAGCTGCGAAATGGAGAGGAATTACCAAAGGAATTCTCCAGACCAGAAGTAGCGGCCGTGCTAATAAAAGGATTACAACAAAAATAATAGTTTTGGGTTTCATATTAGATTAGATAAAACAGGAAGATTTTAAAAAAGCGTATACCAACAGAGTTATTGTTATGATGGGTGGAAATAGGAGGGGAAGCATGGGAAAACCGACAAATATTGTGTGGCATGATTCTCATGTCACAAAAGAAGACCGGGCAAAACTAAATAAACATAAAGGTGCAGTATTATGGTTTACAGGTCTCTCCGGATCTGGAAAATCAACCTTAACTGTTGCTTTAGAGAAAGAGCTTCACTCGATTGGTCTCCATACGTACCGTTTAGATGGAGATAATGTGCGTCATGGCTTAAACCGAAATTTAGGCTTTAGTCCTGAAGATCGAAAAGAGAATATTCGACGAATTGGTGAAGTTGGAAAATTAATGGTAGATGCTGGATTATTAACCTTAACAGCGTTTATCTCTCCGTACCGAGAAGATCGCAATGAAGTCAGAAGACTCCTTGAAGATAGTGAATTTGTAGAGATCTACGTAAAATGCAGTTTAGAAGAATGTGAAACAAGAGACCCTAAAGGATTATATAAAAAAGCACGAGCAGGAGAAATAAAGGATTTTACAGGAATAGATTCTCCATATGAGGAACCACTGTCTCCTGAATTAATTATTGACACGGAGCAACTATCCTTAGAGGAATCTGTACAAACTATCATCCAATTTTTAATAGATAAGCAGTATATTAAATCATAAATGTTAAAAGCCTCCTTTTTTAATAATTAGGAGGCTTATTTATGAAATTTTATAATTAGTAATTAAGAAAATAAGTATCAAGAAAAAGGTATTGATGTTGCAGCTAAATCAGGCGGAGTGTTTGATCTGCCATTCTGGGTGTGCTTTTCTAATAACTGCCGGCCTTGCAAGGTAGAGTACCGCTATAATGAGTAAGCAGCCCGAACTTACCATAATCCAGTGGGCAGGCAATATATCATATAATATTCCAAATGCAATCGTTCCAAGTGGGATTAAGGCCTGAGCGCCAGTTTCAACTATTGAAAATACTCGTCCTTTATACGAATCATGTATCAACTTTTGCATCATAACTTGAACAGGTGTATTGATGATGATGATCGTAGAACCACTTAGAAACATCAGAAGCGCATAGTACGTAAATATAACGAAAGAATTCATATTGATAAGTAACGGTATGGTGAAAATCCCAATAATAATCCCTAGAGATAGGATACCTCTCTTCGCAACAATTAATGGGAAACGAAACTCCTTGCGGAAAGATAAATAAGCAGCCATAAGCAACATTCCAATAGCAAAGAAACTCTCAACAATGCCAAATTTTTCAGCAGGCATATTCAAGTTTTCAATCATGACATAAGAATAGCCAACCTGAAAGGCTCCAACAAGGAAATTTACGATTAGCGCAATGGAAATAATCGCCATGATTAAGGGTCTTCCTTTTACATAGTTCCATCCCTCGATCATATTTTTCCATAAAGATTCTTGCGGTGATGCATTTGCTTCTGAATTTGCAGTAGAAAATAAAGTGAAATTCATCGTCGATTCAAGAATAAGTGCTATGATTACTGCTGTTAAGTACATAAGTAATAAAACCGGTAGGATAACAAATCCGTATAAAATTCCGCCAATGGCAGGACTTGCAATCGCTGCAATAGAAATAACCATTTGATTTATTGCCGTTGCTTTTTGTATCCTGTGTTGGTCAATTAATCCTGTAATCGAGGATGTAAAAGCAAGACCGGAAAAAGTGGAGGTAATGGAAAAAATCGCTGTAGCACTATACAGAATTGAAAGTGATAGACCAAAAACTAAAACCATACAAATAAGTGCAATAATGCTTAGCGCAGTGATCATGTGGGATAGAATAACAATCTTTTTTCTGTCAAAGCGGTCAGCCATATAACCTGCGAACGGGGAAACGATTATTCTTGGTACTACATTACAAAGTAAATTGACAGCGAAATTCGTTGCAGATCCAGTTAATTGCAAAATATAAAAACTAACCGTAAAGGCATAAACCTGTGCACCAAAGTTAGAAATAAATTTACTTATAGCAAACGTCCATAGATGGTAGGTAGCTCTTTTCAATATAAATTGTTCTTCCATATCTCTAACACCTCTTTTTTAATTAGTTTAATATAATTAAACTTATTGTAAATGATAAGGGTGATTAACACAACATAAAAATTTAAAATTATTAAACTAACGGAAGGTAATTCTTTTCAACTAATACGAAATCGAATATAATGAATGAAAGAAAGTGGGGGTGTTTCCTATCGAAACGCTGGGTGAACGAATTCGTACTATAAGAAAAGAAAAGAAAATGACGTTAGAGGAACTTGCAGGAGACCGTTTATCGAAAGGGATGCTCAGTCTCATTGAAAATAATAAAGCTAAACCTTCCATGGAAAGTCTCACATTTATAAGTGAACGTCTCGGTGTACATACTGCTGAGTTATTAAGTGAAAATCAAACTGGACTCAGAAACTTGCTTGATCAGGCAGAAAGGTTGTTTCACCAAGATTCAGAGTATTATCAAGTGGAGCAAGTTGAACAAAAATACACAGACATAGGAAATCTGATTCAGCCCCATGTGGACAAGCTGTATGACGGTTATGAAGCTGCAAGGTTGCTTGAAATCTATAGTAAAAGCTTATTTTATGCAAATAAAGAAGGCTGGGAAGAATCTTTACAAAGGGCGCAAACGATATATGAGGCTTTAAATATTACGGCTAGAAGAGCGAGTATAGGAATTTTTCAAGCCACTGTACATTTTGCAGATAAAAAATATGAGCAAGCATTACAGGTTTTACTGGAAGAGAAACAGAAAACGGTTAGCCAAGAGCCTTATCTGGACCCGCTTACTCGGCTGGATTTTGACTATCATGAAGCTATTTTCCGTATGGCAGTTGGCGATACGGAAAGAGCATTAGAAGTGATTGAAGAGGCAATTGATTATTCCAAAGAACATAAAATTTTTTATAGGATTGATGATTTATTTCGAATTTCAGCTGGCTATGGATTGCTTTTTCATGATGAAGAAAAGATACATTATTATCAAACAAAGCTGTTGCATTATGCCGAACTTGCCGATGATCCGTTCTACTATGCATTCAGTGATTTACATACAGCAGAATTACTGATTGCAAAAGAGGATAAATACGAAGAAGCACTGAATTTAATGGAAAAACATATCCAAAGTAAGAAGTTCGACGCAGCTGAGCCACACTTTATGGTAGTGAAAGGGAAAGCATTATATGGGTTAGGGAGATATAAAGAAGCAATTGATTGTCTTGAAAAGGTAGGTGTTCCATACTACCTGCATCATCCATATGATTTATCACTGATTTATATAGCTGATTCCTATAAGGCATTATGCCTCATGGCAGTAGGGGAAGAAGATGCAGCTCTGCGCTGCGCGACCCTTGCTAGAGAAAACTTTTCTCCATTAATTGATACTTTTTATAAAGACTTTGCGAACTTAACTTATCGAAAAATTGTGGAAGAGATTAAAGAGAAATCTTCTAAACGAAAGAACTGAGTTATTTTAGAAAGAGTGTTCCCGTAGAGAGGTTTCAACCTAATAGAGTACACTCACTTTTTCAGAATAGTGCTGAGAACCGCTGCGGAAATACACTACGCTTTCCGCGGGCGCTGTTGAGCCTCCTCGAGACTAACGTCTCTGTGGGGTCTCAACTAGGCTTTTCCTCCCGCAGGAGTCTCCGTGTATTTCCTCCGCTAAGTTATGCTATTAATTACGAAACAATATATAGTGGAAACACCACCCAACTATACATGAAGTGATTGTAGCGGAGGGCAGTCGACTCCTGCGGGAAAAGCAACAGCCGAAGACCCCGCAGGAAGTGGTTTTCTTCCGAGGAGGCTGAGGCGTTGCTCGCGGAAAGCGTACTGCCCGCAGCGGAAATCACCAGCGCATATTTTAGGTGTGTTTCCAGATGCTTATGCAGCAATATGCTGAATTAAACTAGTTCGCACGCAGTCTATCTAAACTACGTACAGCAAAGAGGCGTCTCTAATAGTTATATATTAGCGACGCCTCTTTTTTATTTTCGATCAAATTGTTGTTTCATGGCTTTAATTTTACCAAGCATTTCAGCTTCTCGGTGGGCAAGCATGATTAACAAATCCCCATGTGTTTCTATATGACCATGTGGTACCTTAAACTTAACATCTGATTTCCAAAATAGTTCATCATATGTATTAACCCGATTCTGTTGATTTACAAGGTGACTCATCAGTTCTTCTAAAGATGGTGCTTCTACTGTCCAATCCTCAACCTTAACATCTGAGCTAAATAGTTCGGCATACTCTTTTGGAATGTGCTGCGATTTTTTCTGGTTAACAAATAAGAGCTTTTCGTCCATTAAAAGAGTATTACCTATATGCCAGCGAATCGTATTGTCAAAGTATGCTGATTGATAATCTAATGCTTCGTTATCTAAATCTTGTATAAATGTAAGTAAGGAAGTTCTTGCTAGGTTAAATTGTTTTAATACTGACATGTTTGTTTCCTCCTACTATCAGGTTCAGAAATAAGTATAGTAGAATCTAATGATAAAAGAAAGAGATATGGTAGTTCCGTTTATAGTTATTCCGGTTACAAAGGAACATTAGAGTAATCAAATAGTCTTAGGACCCTTTTAAGTATAAGAAAAAGGAACAATCTAACCTCTTAGGCTAGGCTGTTCCTTTTCTTTATTTTACTGTTTCCAATGTGTGATGAGTACCTTCTAATTTCTTCACAAATCTATCCATACGATTCATGGCTTCCTGCAAATGGTCGATTGAGGTCGCGTAAGACAAACGGACATACCCTTCGCCTGATTCTCCAAATGCATTTCCAGGTACGACTGCAACTCTTTCTTCGAGCAACAGCCTTTCAGCAAATTCGTCAGATGTTAGGCCTGTCTTCTGAATAGAAGGGAAGACATAGAAAGCACCACCTGGCGTGTGGCAGTGTAAGCCGATTTGATTCAATGCCTGTACAGTAAAGTTTCTTCTTCGCCAATAATGCTGGCGCATGTTTTCGACTTGGTCCCTGCTATTTCGCAATGCTTCGAGTGCGCCTCGTTGAAGCATATGTGGGGCACACATCGTAGTATATTGGTAAATTTTTACCATAACTTGAATAAGTTCACGTGGTGCTGCAAGAAATCCCAATCGCCAGCCAGTCATTGCAAAGCCTTTAGAGAAACCGTTGATTAAGATTGTACGTTCGTACATTCCTGGAATAGCTGACATGCTTGTGAAGTCACCATCGTAGCTTAACTCGGCATAGATCTCATCTGAAACGACAAGCAGGTCATTCTTTATTATAATTTGTGAAATGGCTGTTAAGGCTTCTCTGTTTAGACAAGTGCCTGTTGGATTATTGGGCGAACAAAGAAGTATTGCCTTGGTCCTGTCTGTAATAGCAGCTTCTATCTGTTCCGGAGTAACCGCGAATCCATTTTCTGCTGAAGTAGCAATTGGAACAGGGATACCACCAGCAAGGGTCACGAGTGCTGAATAGGAGACAAAGGCTGGTTCAATAATTAATACTTCATCCCCAGGATTTAGAATGGCACGAAATGCCAGGTCAATAGATTGGCTTGCACCGACGGTTACGATAATTTGATCATCTGCTGCATATTTTACGTTAAACCTTTTATCCAGGTAATTAGAAATTTCCTCGCGCAATTCAAGTAAACCAGCATTTGCTGTATATGAGGTATAGCCATCTTGTATCGCTTCGATAGCATGCTCCCGGATATTCCACGGGGTTATAAAATCTGGTTCTCCTACTCCAAGCGAAATAACGTTCTCCATTGTGGCTGCTAAGTCAAAAAATTTTCGGATTCCTGAAGGTGCAAGATTTGCCGCTGTTTTGGATAAGAATCGTTCATATTGCATACTCATGGAGTTACCACCATTCTGCGGTCTTTATCTTCATTGCCTTCAATAATAACGTGATCATGCTTATATTTTTTTAGCATGAAATGTGTTGTAGTGGATATCACACCTTCGATAATAGCTAATTTCTTAGATACAAATAATGCAATCTCCTTCATAGTTCTGCCTTCTACTGTAACAGATAAATCATATGTGCCTGACATAAGGTAGAGAGAACTTACTTCCGGGTAGCGATAAATACGCTCGGCAATTTCATCAAAACCAACTCCACGCTGGGGAGTTACTTTGACATCAATCATTGCAACTACAGTCTCTTTGCCTTCAATTTTATTCCAATCAATTAGGGTGGGGTAACTTACAATTATTTTTTCATTTTCAAGTTTTTGAATAAGCTGTTGTACCTTTTCTTCTGTTATGTTGAGTTGCATGGCAATCGATTCGTTGGAAATATGGTGTTTTTCCTCAAGGATTGCTAATATATTTAATTCTTCTGCTGATAATTTCACCATAATACCTCCAGTTGATATGAATGGGTTTCATCTGATATTTTATCTTATGTGAAATAAATCTGTACTTAAAAAACTATATTATTTTAGATAATTAATCAACTGGAATGAAGAAATTTTTAATCTGTCAAGTATGAAATAAGATAAAAAGAAAAAGCTAGAGAAGGAAAGGAGGCAGAGAATAATGGGTATTCGAAGTATGTTAGGAAGAGCGTTAGTGGATCAAAAGCTAATGGGTAAATTAGAAGAAACAGCTTTAAAGGAGACGAGAAATGGAAGAAGGATTCCTCGTTAATAGAGGAAGCAAGCATTACATGCAAATTTTTATATCGTACAGAATGGACAGTAAGTACCCATCACGGAATTCAGGAAAATAAAGAACTGCTAGTGGGAACAAGCTGTCCTTTTATCTGTACAACCAACACTTAGTGGAGATGATCTTGCTAAGCGATGTTTTACTTTAATTTTCGACAAGAACCACATTGTTTTCTTTTAAAGTCAGGATATATAGAGTAATAAAACTGTTGATCATATTCATATGGGTGAATCGAAAACCAACCACCATCTCTGAGTTCCCGTTGAAGTCCTTTAAATTTTGTTTCTTGTTTTGGGATAAAATTGCAATGTGGCTCATGTCTGGTTATTGTCTTTGCTGATTTATCAATATTGATCCAGAACATTACAATCACTCACTTTCTATTATTCTATCCTACCATAAATGACCATATTATTGGATAATAGATAATATAATTATGTCAAATAGTTAAACAAAAAGAATATGTGAATTTCAACTTGAACAATGAGATTAGTCGAATAATGTAGAATATTACTTTACCAGTATGTTTTTTTATGATAGAATGCTAACTATAAAAAATAATAGAAAACAAGACTTGGAGGAGCCTGTCACCAAGGGATATTTATGCCCTTTTGTGACAGGTTCTTTTTGTTTTCTTCTACTAAGAAAAATATTTTTTAGGAAAGGTGGAATTATATGCACTTAATTAATTTTGAGAAGTAAAAATCCGTATATGTATTCTATGAATTTATTGGAACATCATGAGCATATTGAAATTGAGAAGACTAATTTTGTAAAGTAAGGAGGAATATATTTGACAGTTTTACATTGGGCTATCATCTCACCATTTCTGCTAGCCATATTAGTACCTTTTTTATATAAATATGGGCGTAAAATACATACTGGTTGGTTTGTATTATTACTTCCACTAGCCTTATTTATTTATTTTTTAACCTTCCTACCTCGGTCATCTGCAGGAGAAGTAGTTTTACGAACTGTGCCATGGGTCCCTTCTTTAGGCATTAACTTTGATCTTTATATAGATGGATTAAGTTTATTGTTTGCCTTATTAATCACTGGAATCGGGACATTAGTTATTCTATATTCTGTTTATTATTTGTCTAAAACAAAAGAAAAGCTGAATAATTTCTATGTATATTTACTTTTATTCATGGGAGCAATGCTTGGAGTCGTTTTATCTGACAATATCATTGTGTTGTATGTGTTTTGGGAAATAACTAGTGTTTCTTCTGCTCTTTTAATCAGTTATTGGTATCAGCGTGAGAAATCGATTTATGGTGCACAGAAATCCATGTATATTACAGTATTTGGTGGACTCTCTATGCTAGGTGGTTTTTCTCTACTCTATACCATGACAGGGACATTTAGTATTCGAGAAATTATTGCAAATATTGACCTCGTAACTACAAGCAGTTTGTTCTTGCCAGCGATGATTCTGATACTTTTTGGAGCATTTACAAAGTCTGCACAGTTCCCATTCCATATTTGGTTGCCAGATGCGATGGAGGCTCCTACACCTGTAAGTGCTTACCTGCATTCAGCAACGATGGTCAAAGCGGGAATCTATCTCGTTGCAAGGTTCACTCCAGTATTTGGGGGGTCTCCAGAATGGTTTTGGATTGTTTCTCTAACAGGAATCGTCACTCTAATATGGGGATCTGTTTCAGCAGTAAGACAGAAAGATTTAAAATCAATTTTGGCCTTTTCAACAGTGAGTCAATTAGGGATGATTATGTCTTTACTTGGTGTTGGATCAGTTGCCTATTATTTTTATGATGGGGATAATGCACTTTACACCACAGCAATATTAGCGGCAGTTTTCCATTTGATTAATCATGCGACATTTAAAGGAAGCTTGTTCATGACTGCGGGGATAATTGATCACGAAACTGGAACCCGTGATATTCGTCAGCTTGGCGGATTAATGACGATTATGCCTATTACGGCTACCGTTTCATTTATTGGATTAGCATCCATGGCAGGTCTTCCGCCATTCAATGGCTTTTTAAGTAAAGAGCTCTTCTTTACAGCGATGGTTAATGTAACAGAGTATGGTATTTTCAGTGTGGAAACATGGGGCTTCATTCTACCTGTACTTGCTTGGGTTGCGAGTATATTTACCTTTCTGTATTGTACGATATTATTCGTTAAAACGTTCACGGGGAGATTTCAGCCTGAGAAACTCTCCGTAAAACATGTACATGAAGCACCATTTGGAATGTTAGTTAGCCCGGCTATTCTCGGTTTACTCGTCGTTATATTTGGTCTATTTCCAAATGTTTTAGCTTATACGTTCATTGAACCAGCAATGCAGGCTATTCTACCAGGAATCATGGAACCTGGTCAGCAATTTAAGGTGCATATTTATCATTGGCATGGGTTTAATTTAGAACTATGGATGACGATCGGCGTTATTGTTTTAGGAGCGATTTTATTTATTACCATGAAAAAATGGTCCCAGTCGCGTTTTTATAGAAAAGAACGAGATATCTTTAATTATGTATACGATAGCGGGTACGACGGACTAATTAAAGGATCCCAGCTCATCACAAGAGTACAGATGACTGGAAGACTAAGGGATTACTTTGTCTATATGTGCGCATTCATCGTTTTCCTCATTATCTATACGATGATTCGCTATGATGCGTTTTCTATAAATACGGCGAATGTCTCGCCGATTGAGCCATTTATGTGGTTTGTTGTCATAGCGTTTGTTGTTTCTATCATTTCTGTACCTTTTATTAATAATCGAATGACAGCAGTGGTTATGACTGGAGTTGCTGGCTATCTTGTGGCACTGATGTTCACTATTTTCCGTGCACCTGACTTAGCATTAACGCAACTGCTTGTAGAAACCGTGTCGGTCATATTATTTATGCTCGTTTTCTACCATTTACCTGAACTAAGGAAAGAAAAGAAAAAACCTGCTTTTAAACTGGTTAATCTCATTATTTCGGTTGCCTTTGGAGTAATGATTACTCTTGTATCACTTAGCGCATTTGCTTTTGGCAGCGAGACTAACTTCACATCGATCTCACAGTATTTTATAGAGAACTCTAAAGTATTAGCTGGGGGATACAATATCGTTAACGTGATACTCGTGGACTTCCGTGGACTGGATACAATGCTTGAAATCCTTGTTTTAGCAATTGCTGCAATTGGGGTAGTTTCGCTAATTAAACTTCGATTTAAAGGGAGTGAAGATGTATGAAGTTACAAAAACCTAATGATGTGATGCTTCAAGTATCGATGAGAGTCATCACCTTATTCATCTTTGCTTTTTCATTCTATTTATTTTTAGCTGGCCATAATAATCCTGGTGGTGGATTTATTGGGGGACTTATGACAGCAAGTGCGATTTTAGTTTTATATTTAGCATTTGACATGAAAACCATAACGAAGGCAATACCTTTTAGTTTCACAACTATGATTGGTGTAGGATTATTAATCGCTGTAGCTACGGGTATTATGTCTATGCTGTTTGGATACCCGTTCCTAACACATTTCTTTGATTATTTCCTTTTCCCACTGTTTGGAGAGGTAGAATTAACGACTGCTTTATTTTTTGATTTGGGTGTGTATTTAGTAGTTGTCGGTGCTGCCATGACTATTATATTAGCGATTGCGGAGGATGATAAGTAATGGAAGTATTAATGTCGGTTGTAATAGGTATTATTTTTTCTGTCAGTATCTATCTGTTCTTATCAAAAAGTATCATACGCGTCATTCTCGGATCACTATTAATCTCCCATGGTGTGCATTTATTGCTTATTACCATGTCAGGATTACAACGGGGAGGACCACCACTTTTAGGTTTAGAGGCCGAAGCTTACACAGATCCACTGCCACAAGCTCTCGTATTGACAGCTATTGTTATTTCTTTTGGAGTAACTGCTTTTCTATTGGTTATGGCTTATCGGACTTTTAAAGAGCATAAGACAGATAATTTAGAAGAATTAAGGGGATCTGCTGATGAGTAATTTAGTTATTCTTCCAATAATAATTCCGTTCATTATTGGTGCTGTATTAATTATCTTTGCAAAACATCATCGCCTCCAACGAGTGATTAGTGGATTCACTGCAGTTGGAATGCTGATATTAACCATCTATTTAGCTTTTCTCGTTTACCAGGATGGGAATATTGTTTTAGAAGCAAGTAACTGGCCTGCACCGTTTGGAATTGTGTTGGTTGCTGATATGCTGGCAACTTTAATGTTACTGTTAACCAGTATTATCAGTACCGCTTGTCTGTTCTTTGCATTCCAGACGGTTTCATCTGATAGAGAGAAGTTCTACTTTTATCCTTTCTTTTTCTTCCTCATTGTAGGAGTAAATGGAGCTTTCTTAACAGGAGATATTTTTAACTTATTTGTATTTTTCGAAGTAATGCTATTATCCTCCTATGCCCTTATTGTTCATGGGGGAACAAAATATCAGCTTCGCGAATCATTTAAGTACGTCATCATTAATGTATTCGCTTCAGCATTATTTGTTGTTGCTGTTGCATGGCTTTACTCTGTGACAGGAACATTGAATATGGCACATATTTCACAACGGGTTGCCGAATTGGAACAAACTGGCGTCATTAATGTAATAGCGATTCTTTTCTTTATTGTCTTTGCATCTAAAGGGGCGTTATTCCCTCTCTATTTCTGGCTTCCAAGATCTTATTACGGGCCACCTGCTGCGATTGCTGCGTTATTTGGGGGTTTACTAACTAAGGTCGGAATTTATGCGATCATCCGTGTATTTACTTTGATTTTCTATCACGAGCCGACCTTTACACATAAAGGGATAATCGTTACGATTGCTGGATTTACAATGGTACTAGGAGTGTTAGGTGCCGTTTCACAATTTGATTTTAAACGAATCCTTTCCTACCATATTATTAGCCAGGTTGGTTATATGGTAATGGGGTTAGGGATTTTTACTCCGCTAGCTGTAGCTGGAGCCGTCTATTATATTGTTCACCATATGATTGTAAAGACAGCCCTCTTCCTATTTGCTGGAGCAACGGAGCGAATAACTGGTACCACGGATTTACGGAAAATGGGCGGATTAATAAAAACTCATCCCGTTCTTGCTTGGTTATTCTTTATTTCTGCTATTTCACTAGCAGGGATACCTCCGTTTAGCGGGTTTTTCAGTAAGTTTCCAATAATACTGGCGGGTTTCCAGGAAGGACAGCATGTTATTTCAGGTATAGCTTTATTAGTTGGTCTATTAACTCTCTTCTCGATGATGAAGATCTTCAGCTATGCATTTTGGGGAAAACAAAAACATACAAGTGAGCAGGCGAAAACGCCGATTGGAAAATTGTTATTACCGATTGTGCCACTCGTAGCATTGACCATTATTCTTGGTATTGCTGCTGAGCCGATTTTCCAATATTCATTATTAGTCAGTGAACAAATCATGGATCCGTCAATTTATATTGAATCTGTCCTTAAGGAGTAGTTGCTATGGCTTTCCAAATTTTAGTTAATATCATTATTGCAGTTATATGGTTGTTTTTACAAAACAGCTTTACTGTTACGGGGTTTATAGTTGGATACTTGGTTGGAATGATCATCCTGTTTATTCTAAGGCGTTTTCTCGTATTTGATTTTTACCTTCAACGTGTTTGGGCAATATTCAAGCTAATTCTGCTATTTATTTCTGAACTAATCAAGGCAAATTTGGATGTTGTTAAAATTGTACTTAGTCCCAAACTGAATAATAAACCTGGAATTGTTGCAGTACCAACGAAATTAGAATCAAATGTCGAAATAACTTTACTCGCAGCACTTATTTCTCTTACACCGGGAACCGTGTCTATGGAATTTTCGGATGATAGTAAAACGATATATATCCATGCCTTACATGTGCCAAATAAGGATGAATTTATTGATTCTATTCATAACTCATTCGAGCGCGCCATTATGGAGGTGACAAGATAGTGTTTCAAATCATCCTTTATATCTCACTTATCATCATTGGTGTTTCCTTAGTTTTATTATTAATTCGCACCATTAAAGGCCCATCTATCGCTGACAGAATATTAGGATTGGATTCCATTGGAGTGACATTAATTGGCTTTATGGGATTGATCATGATATTCCAAGACACGATTGCCTATTCAGATATTATTCTTTTATTAAGTATTCTAGCATTTGTTGGAACAGTTGCTATGTCGAAGTTTTTGGAAAGGGGTGCTGTATTTGAGCGTGAATGAAATGATTACGAGTGTTTTTATACTAATCGGAGCATTTTTTACATTATTAAGTGCCATCGGGGTTCTGCGGTTGCCAGATGTTTATAGTAGGATGCACGCTGCTGGTAAGAGTTCTACACTTGGAGTTAGTTCAATCATGTTAGCCACTTTCATCTATTTTATCCCTGAAGATGTATTTCTGGTGAAAGTTTTGTTGGTCATTCCATTCCTGTTTATGACAGCACCACTATCTGCATTATTGGTCAATCGTTCTGCATATAGAAACGGTGTACCACTTGCGAGAAATAGCATACAAGATGATTTAAAGAAGAAGTATGAAAATTAAAGGATTATTTTATTAGATTATTGATGGCACAGTCTTAAAAGTTATTTTTAAAACTTTTAAGACTGTACTTTTTAACATTATTATAATGTTTAATCTCCCAAATCTCTTTCAGAAATATGATATCTAAGATAATCATATTTCGAAGTTGGCAAACTTTCTATGATTTTGCCTTCTTTGTCCCGGTAGGTCTCATACTCTCTATATGTTTCAATAACATAACCATCGACTATATTTTTTTCTTCTAACCGATATTCTAAGGAGTGGGTTCGTTCTTCACTATGGACAGATGCATTTACTTCTTGATTACTCTCCTCATTTTCTTCAGATACAATAGGAACGCCACTGCGAATAGGTTCATTAAAATCATCAAAGAAGGCAACCACAGCAAATACGGAGATAAGAATCATTATAAGGATCATGTTTTTCATTTGTTAGGACACTCCTTTTCAGTAAAAATCACCTTTTGGCTTCATTATTTGGTTTAGTCGTAACCTGGTATAACCCACAATTGCAACAACTAGCATACCAATTAAAAAGGCGATAAAATACGGTGATATATATTCCCGAATAATACCGGTTAATATGGAACTGAGAATCATCCCTAATGAATAAACAGCAGACATGATTCCAAATGCCTTACCATAGTTCTCTCGTGGTACATTTTCTGTTACGACAGTCGCCATTGCAGGCATAACCAATCCAAAGAATATTCCGGTCAAGAAAAGCATTAACGGTAATGAGAGGCTTAGACTGAAAATTCCATATAGCGATAGGCACATACCAAGTAAACCAACTAATAGCCTTTTAAGGGGGTCATAACGATTAATGAAAAACATAAAAAGCGTTATAAATGCACCTAAGCTAAGAAAACTAAATAGTTTTCCTGTAACGGAAGGAGATAGGCCCTCTTCCACAGTTAGATAAGGAACCTCAAAAATGACTACACCATGAATGTACATTACTGCAAATCCAATTAAGTAGCTGGTAAGTAAGGGAGCAGAAAAAAATGTATTACTCTTTGTAATCGTTGGCATTATCTTTTTCTTATGCGTGATAATAAATTGCCTTTCTGTTATTAAAAATGTGGCAAATAGAGCAGTCGCTAAAATTGCAGCACCAATTATAAAATATGTATTGGAATATCCAATCACATCAGCCATTTTTCCACCGAGAAATGGTGCAACCATTCCAGCGATTGTTGTTAAAATTCCATTTATCGCTATGTTCTTTCCCTGCTCCCGACTATTTCTCGCATAACCAGATAACATAGCAATAGCCGCAGGGATAAGAAAAGCTAAAGCAAATCCATTTAATCCATGCAGAATAAATAGTTGTTTCGAATTAGATGCAAGCCCATGAGCAATAAAGAGCGCTCCGGAAGTAAACAAGGGAATGGTAATAAAGATTTTCTTACCAAAACGATCTACAAGTGGACCAGCAATTAAATTCCCTGTTAGATCACTAAAGGATGTAAAGCCCAGAATCAATCCTATTAATACGCTTGTAGCACCAAATGCTGCCGCATATGGAGTGAAAATAGGGGTCCCAATCCGCATAATAAAGCTAATAATAAACAGGAAGATAAGAATATACATTTTTTCGATGCTTGCTTCTTTCACACAATTCACCTCTCGGGAATAATGTATGCAAATACTCAGGAATATAGACGAGCTTCTTTCATGAAAATTGTGCAGAAGGACATACTAACAAGGAAGCATCAGGTTTTCAATAGGAGGGAATAACATGTCAGAAGAAAATAAGAATAGAAATAAGGATAAAGGTCGTCAGAATAATCGAGGGATTAAATATGATACCTCCCCTAAGCACGATGAAGAATATGCAATCGAGGATAGCGAATTTTTAAATATAAATAATAGGGATAATAAAAGATAGCGTTAAATCCGCAAAGTTTGTCCTTCTATATTAATGCGCTATTTTAAAGAACACATTCGTTTGTCTTTAGCGAATGTGTTCGTTTTTCTACTTGATATCATCCCAACGATTTTTTTGAAGCAAACTCTATTGCAGATTGACTTTTTTCGCAGGTTATCTGGCTGCGCGGTCCTGCCTAAGTGAGGTTTTACTTTATCATTTGAGGGAATGAACGAAATTATAAAGGAAATCTAAACCATAAATAGCAAAAAGCGTATAGATAAATAACGTGACTGGTTTTGCTAGTAAAAAATAAAAGATAAATTTCCTCCAAGTCATTTTTGTGAGCCCGGCAATTAAACAGATAAAGTCATCGGGAAACCCGGGGAAAATCATAGAAATAACAAAAAAACGTTCAAATCTTTTTCCCTTATTAACCCATCCTATATACTTGTCATAGGTTTGTTGTTTAACAAAATAGCCAGCAAAAGCACGTCCAAATTTTCTCGCAAGGTAAAAGTTCGTCACTGAACCTAGAAAGATTCCTAATATATTTAAAAAGGAACCCATTCCGATACCGAATAACATAATACCCACAACGGTTGATACATTACCTGGCATAATTGGAATAACAACTTGGATGTAGGTTAAGGCAAGAAAAAGCCAGGGACCAATACTGCCATACCCTGCAATCCATTCTTGTACTCTTAGTGGGTCACTAAAAAATCCGCTATTTATAATAAATAATACTAGTAATATCGTTAAGAATATACCAATCAGGCTAGTCACCTGTACAATGATTTTCTGATGTTTCTTCAATAGTTGTTTAATCCCAATCATATTGTCCTCTTTTCTCTATATAAATGACTTACAAATAGTTGAGTATGTATGGTTTTGCTTATCATAGTATGTGTAACTAGGTACCAATCTTAATTGTCAAGTTTTCTAGTTCTCATCATAGCATTCCTAATTTCAAGGTCAAACTTCAAACCATTTTTCTCATATATCTATCCTCTTCATGGTAGAATTATTAGAAAAGAATGAGGGGGAGAAAAGTAATGACTGGAAATATTAATGAGACAAAGGAAGAGCTGCTTATTCAAGCTGTTAAGACACAATATGCAATTTTATCCTTGTTAGATCACACCCTGCTGGAAACATACCGATATGAAAAAGCACTACCTGTTGAAAAGCAGAATAAAGAAATTATCCATTTGACTTATCAGGCTCGAAATATGATTGGCAAAAAGCCGAAACTGAAAGAAATCTACAAAAAGTTAGAGGAAGATCACGGGATAATGTTTTAGACAAAGGATAGATTAATTATTTTCGTTCTTGAATTTTATTTGATTAGTTAGGTATTTGTACGGTATTTAAATTGAAAGCAAACGTATGATAAGGTAAGGGCAGTTACCTCCCGCTGCATAAGTTTCATCCAGGTAGAACGTTATGAGGAGAGAGCTAGATGGACCAAATAAAAGAATATTTGGTGAGGCACCAGGAACAGATTAAGAAAGACATTCAGTATTTAGTAGAGGCTGAATCTCCTTCCAATGAAAAAAGATTAACAGATGCTTGCGGAAGAAGGATTCAACAGTTGCTTGATCGTTATTTTGGTTACAAGGCGAAAGAGATTAAAGAGGAAAAGTATGGGAATCATCTAAGGTTCGAATATGGAAAAGGAAAGGAAACAATTCTTTTATTATCCCATTTTGATACGGTTTGGAATAAAGGGAGCCTATCTTATAGAGTGGATGGGAATAAGATTTATGGACCAGGGATTCTAGATATGAAAGCGGGTCTTATTCAAGCAATCTGGGCATTAAAGGTGTGTGAAGACTTAAGGATTCCATTGAACAAAAAGATTGTCTTTCTTTGTACAAGCGATGAAGAGGTTGGTAGTCCTTCTTCTAAACATCTTATAGAGAAAGAAGCCAAAGGTAGTGAATATGCTTTAGTATTGGAGCCGCCAGTTGTTGGAACAGGGGCATTAAAAACGGGGAGAAAAGGATCATCCAGATATTTTATTGATATTAAAGGAAAAGCATCCCATGCTGGGAATAATCATAAAGAGGGCATAAGTGCAATTAAAGAGGCTGCAGAACAGATTGTATTCTTGGAGTCTTTAACAGATTACAAAAAAGGAACAACCATAAATGTTGGTTCTGTTAAAGGTGGAGGAAAGCTGAATGTGGTACCAGATAGCGCTACAATTGGCGTAAATGTTCGTGTCAGAACGATAGATGAGCAGAAACGGCTAGATAATATAATAAAAAGTTTAGCACCTCATCAAGAAGGTATAACGATAAAAGTACGTGGAGGCATGAACCGTCCACCGATGAATCGAAATAAAGAAAGCATAAAGCTATTTCGATTAGCTAAAAGGTTAGCAAAAGATTTGGGAATGGACTTAGAAGAAGCGTATGTTGGCGGCGGGAGCGATGGGAATTTGACTGCAAACATGGGAGTTCCCACTTTAGATGGTTTAGGTGCTGTTGGACGAGGGATTCATGCTAAAAATGAGCATATTCTAGCTAGCGAAATACCAAATCGCACTGCGTTGCTTTGTACGTTAATTCTTAACCTTTAATAAATATTGGGCTGCCTAGCGAATAAGACACCGCCACTTGAGTTAATTTGAGTTGCGGTGTAGTGCTAGCTATTAATTGCTTTTTCAGTAGAAATTATATTATCATTTAGATTAGTTAAAGTAATGTACATATTCAAGTAATCGAGATTAGTTATTATAGATAAAGGAGAACAATATGGTGAAAATCGGGATTGATAAAATAGGTTTCTATACACCGCATTTATATGTTGATATGAATAAACTGGCTGTCAGCAGAGGAGTAGAGCCAGAGAAATTTACAATTGGTATTGGACAAGATAGGATGGCACTTGCTCCAATAACACAGGACTCTGTAACCTTAGCAGCAAATGCTGCATTGGAAATATTGGATGAAGAAGATAGGGAAAAGATTGACTATGTGATTTTTGGAACGGAATCAGGGGTGGATAATTCAAAATCTGCTGCTGTATATGTACATGGTTTACTTGGATTGAATCCGTATGCCAGATCGGTGGAAGTCAAACAGGCATGCTTTGGTGCAACAGCGGCAATTCAAATGGCAAAAGGACATATTGCCTTGCATCCAGAGAGTAAAGTTTTAGTATTAGGGTCTGACATTGCTCGTTATGGATTGAACACATCTGGGGAATCTACACAGGGTGCCGGTGCTGTTGCCATGGTAATTAGCAAAGATCCAAGAATTATGGTTTTAGAGGAACAGGAAGTATGTTTAACAGATGATATTATGGACTTCTGGCGTCCAGTTTATTCGGACAAGGCTTATGTAGACGGCAAGTTTTCCAATGAACAATATATTCTCTTCTTCCAAAAAGTATGGAAAGCTTATAAAGAGAAAACAGGACTCCAATTAAAAGATTTCGAAGCAATCTGCTATCATTTACCCTATACTAAAATGGGACTTAAAGCATTGCGTACTGTATTGGATGAAACAACAGAAAATGTTCAGGAACGCCTGAAAGGAAATTATCAAATAAGTACTCAATATAATCGAAATGTAGGTAATATCTATACTGGTTCCTTGTACTTGAGTTTACTATCCTTACTGGAGCTGAATGAGGATTTAAGCCCTGGTGCAAGAATTGGACTATATAGTTATGGTTCAGGGGCAGTTGGAGAGTTCTTTACAGGAGTGTTGGAGCCCGACTACCGAGACCATCTAAATACAGAAGCTCACAAACAATTATTCGAAGGAAGAAAAGAAGTGACTGTTTCCGAATATGAGGCTATCTTCCAGGAAGTTCTGCCAACAGATGGTTCTTCCGTGGAGCTGGATATCACAGAGGACCCAGCAACCATTTGTTTAGCGGGTATTAAGGAACATTCCAGACAATATGTTAATAAGAATCGATAATGATAAAATGCTAGAATTTATTCTAGCATTTTTTTCTATGTTGAAAAAGATGATAAGCGTGTTAAATAACTAGAATAAGTGGAATTCTTTAACTTTGCT
This sequence comes from Oceanobacillus piezotolerans, assembly GCF_003665065.1. GTDB lineage: Bacteria > Bacillota > Bacilli > Bacillales > Amphibacillaceae > Oceanobacillus > Oceanobacillus piezotolerans. The sequence goes on from NZ_RCHR01000001.1 coordinate 61,228, forward strand.
TTCTAAAATTTATAGGCAAAGTTCTCCAGAATACTTTCACGAACCCTTAGCGGATATATTAGTCTGCTCTAAGTTTTTGCTAAGAGGAAATATAAATGTCAATATCATTTACGGCTAAGTAAAGTGATGGGCAGTATATCTGAATAAACCAAAACTACCAGCAATAAAGTGTAATTTACCAGTAGGACGAATCTTTTAGCCGTAGCTCGGACCACTTTATCAGCAGTAAATTACTAATACTTGTAACACGTCCACTTTACCCGCAGCAAACCGAAGTTTACCCGTAGTGCAGGCCGCTTTATCAGCAGTAAATTGCAATTATCCGTAGCACGTCCACTTTACCCGCAGCAAATGAAATTTACCCGTAGCGCAGGCCACTTTACCATCAGTAAATTGCAATTACTCATAGCCCGTCCACTTTACCCACAGCAAATCGAACTCTACCCGTAGTCCCTTCCCTTATCTCCAATAGTCCGCTAAATCTATATCATAAGTTCAACAACTTTTTAGAGAGAAAATCAAAACAGCTCTTATGAAGTCTCGATTAACTGCAAGCTTAATAAAAACATAAAACCTCTAAATAATTTCTTATCTATTATTCCAAAATAAAATCAAATCATATTCTCTAAAGTGAAGGTGTAATTGGTTCATGTATTGCATATAATCTACTAATTGAAAGGGGAAGCAGTTGTTTAGGAAGGAGATTTGTTATCTTGTACGTATCTAATAAAATAAAGAATCTGCCTGAATACGTATTCTCAGAATTCCAAAGACAGAAAGAAGCATTACAAGAGAAAGGGATTGATGTGATTGACTTGGGTATTGGCGCCCCAGATTTACCAACACCTTCCTTTATTTACGACGTGCTGGCACAAGAGGCTAAAAAACAAGCTAGTCACCGTTATTCACCCTTTAATGGAAGTTACGAATTTAGATCCGCTGTAGCTGATTTCTATAAAAAGCAATTTGATGTTGATTTAGATCCTGACACGGAAGTATTGACATTAATCGGATCTAAAGAAGGGATTGTACATTTTATTCAAGCTGTGATTAACGAGGGTGATAAAGTAATTATACCCGACCCAGGTTATCCAGCCTATCAAATGGGTGTCCAACTTGCTGGTGGCCAAAATGTGCTGCTGCCACTGGATACGAACAAAGGGTTTGTACCCAGATATGATTTACTTTCAGAAGCTGACAAGAAACAGGCGAAATTAATGTTTTTAAACTATCCTAATAATCCAACAGCATCCACTGTGGAGATAAACACATATAAAGAAGCCATTTCTTTTGTGAAGAAGCATAAAATCATTCTGGCTCATGATGCTGCATATCAATTGGTTACATTTGGAGAATATAAATCACCAAGTGTTCTTCAAGTCCAAGATGCGAAGAAATATGCTGTGGAGTTTGGCTCTCTATCGAAAAGTTTCAATATGACTGGATGGCGAATTGGTTATGTAGTAGGGAATAAAGAAATGATTCAAGCTTTAGCAAACTTAAAAAGCAATATAGATACAAGTCAATTTCTTCCAATCCAAAAAGCTGCAGCAGCTGCAATGCGGAGTGACTTGAAAGCGGTAGCAGAAAATAATCTGATTTTCCAATCCAGAATGGAAAAACTTCAAAAGGCCCTAGAAGAGCTCGGGATTGAGTCTGAAAAGCCAAAGGGTAGCATATTTATTTGGGCAAAAGTTCCTGTTGGCTATTCTTCCAGTAGTTTTGCCAATAAATTATTGGAGGAAGCAGGTATTATGGTCACACCAGGTACAGCTTTCGGTTTAGGAGGAGAAGGCTATATCCGTATTTCATTATCAGTTGCAGAAGAACGTTTAGATGAGGTGATTAGAAGACTTCGAAGATTGAGCAGTAAGGAGGCTCCATAATGGCTACGGAAAACACCCGTTTAATAAAACAGAAAATGTCTGCTGCACAAGCGATTGTACAATGTTTGAAAAGAGAAAACATTCATAAGGCATTTTGTGTTCCTGGGGAAAGCTACCTGCCAATACTAGATGCCCTTTTTGATGAAAAAACTATCGATGTTATTTCTGCAAGACATGAGGGTGGAGCTGCTTTTATGGCAGAGGGATATGCAAAAGCCACATTAAAGCCTGGCGTTGTCTTAGCAACAAGAGCGGTGGGTGGAAGTAATTTAGCGATTGCCGTTCATACGGCATTCCAGGATTCTACACCAATGGTCGTTTTTTTAGGTCAAGTAAGTAGGCAATTTCAAGGGAGAGAGGGATTTCAAGAGGTTAATCTGGAACAGTATTTTAGTTCTATCGCCAAATGGGCCGTTGAAGTGAAGGACCCGCAAAGGGTTCCTGAACTAGTTGGAAGGGCGTTATATGTTGCACGAACAGGCAGACCCGGACCTGTAGTAGTATCATTACCGGAAGATATCCTTTCAATCCGAGCACCTATGCAGTTTGGCCCCATTATCCCTAGGCCAAAGCCTTCCCCTGCAAAAGCTGAACTGGAGCATGTTAAAAACCTTTTATCGAAAGCAAAGAGACCTCTCATTATTGCAGGTGGAGGGGTGAAGTACGCAGAAGCGGAAGAAGTATTGGTACATTTTGCTGAAAAAAATGTCCTTCCAGTTGTATCTTCCTTTCGCCGGCATGATATTTTTCCTAATGATCATTATCTTTATGTAGGACATTTAGGCCTTGGTACGCCAACTGATATTCTACAGACCGTGAAAGAAGCAGACGTCATTTTAGCTTTTGGAACAAGGTTATCGGAAGTGACCACACAAGATTATGCTATCATCACTCCAGATAAAAAGCTGATTCATATGGACATTGATTATTCTGTAATTGGAAAAGTATTTCCACCTGATATTGCAATTATAGCTGATATGAAAGAAGGACTGATGAGCCTTACGAAAATAGACATTAGGATTATGTGGGATGATTGGGTGAAAGAAAAACGAGAGGCCTATGAAGCGGTTAGCAGAGGAACAGTTTCCAGAAAAGATGTAATCAATAGACACATCATGACGATCCTGCAAGATCTATTACCCAGTGATGCACTGATTACAAATGATGCAGGGAATTTTGCCGGATGGCTTCATACCTTCTATTCATTCCGCGAAAAGCATACATACATTGGACCTACATCTGGTGCGATGGGGTATGGGATGCCGGCAGCACTCGGGGCAAAGCTTGCTTTTCCAAATAAAGTAATTGTTTCTCTTTCTGGTGACGGTGGATTTATGATGACGGTACAGGAATTAGAGACAGCAGTACGTTATAGCATACCCATCATCTGTCTTGTTTTTAACAATAATATGTATGGAACGATTCGAATGCATCAGGAAATCCACTATCCAAAGAAAGTAATTGCAACAGATCTAGGAAAAATTTCATTTAAAGCACTTGCGGAGAGTATGGGTGTGGACGGATACCAAGTGGATACCCCGAGAGCATTTGAAGTGGCTTTTCGTCAAGCACTATTAAAAGGTAAGCTTGCTGTTATTGAAATCTTAACAGAAAAGGAACAGATTTCTGTGAATTCAACAATTACATCCATTCGTGGGGGAAAATAATGGGAGGAGATCATATGAATAAATTGTTAGATACTCAGAAACTAGCAAACTATATTGGTGGAGATTGGATGGAGGGAAATGAATATGCTCCTGTAATCAACCCTGCAACAGGAGAAGTAATTGTTCATGTCCCCCTATCTCCTGCCAGCGCTGTGGATGAGGCAGTGGTTGCAGCAAGAGCCGCACAGAAAGAGTGGTCTTTAGTGCCGGCCCCACAACGAGCGGAAGTTCTATACAGAATTGGATATTTATTGAAGGAAAGAAAAGAAAAACTAGCTCAGTTATTAACTATGGAAAATGGCAAAGTCCTTGAGGAAGCAAGAGGAGAAGTCCAAGAGGGAATCGACATGGCGTTCTATATGGCGGGAGAGGGAAGACGATTATTTGGTCAAACCACTCCGGCAGAACTAAAGGATAAATTTGCAATGAGTCAGCGCGTACCTGTTGGTGTTGTAGGTATGATTACTCCATGGAACTTTCCGATTGCGATTGCAACATGGAAGTCATTTCCTGCTATTGTCGCGGGAAATGCGGTAGTCTGGAAACCAGCAACTGAAACACCAATTATGGCCTATGAACTAGCGGAAATATGCGAGGAGGCTGGTTTGCCAAAAGGGATCTTAAACGTTGTGTTTGGTTCTGGGAGAGTGGTTGGCGATGCAATGGTTCATCACAAAGACATCCGTGTTATTTCGTTTACAGGTTCGAATGAGACCGGAAGAAATATTGCTGCAGCATGTGGTCAGCAACTGAAAAAGGTGTCTCTTGAGATGGGTGGGAAAAATGCGGTTATTGTTATGGAAGATGCGGATCTAGACTTGGCGGTAGAAGCTATTCTATGGAGTGCATATGGAACAAGTGGGCAACGTTGTACAGCATGCAGCCGTGTCATTGTTCATGAGAGTGTAAAAGAGGCATTGGAGGAGAAATTGCTTGCCCAAATTGAAAAGTTATCTATAGGTAATGGACTTGATGAAGCGGTGAAAGTTGGCCCAATTATTAATAAAGCAGCATTAGAAAAAATCAAAAAGTATATAGAAATTGGAAAAAAAGAAGGTGCCAGATTACTAACAGGCGGAAAGGAGTTAACAGAAGAGAAATATAAGAATGGGAATTTTTTCACGCCTACGCTTTTTACAAATGTTAACGGCTCTATGCGGATTGCACAAGAAGAAATCTTTGGCCCTGTTGTCTCCTTAATCCCAGTGAAGAGCTTCGAGGAAGCGATTGAAGTAAATAATAATGTTGAATATGGGTTATCCAGCTCCATTTTTACAAATGATGTCAATCGAGTTTTTAAAGCACAGCGGGATCTCGACACTGGTATTGTCTATGTAAATGCCGGAACAACAGGGGCAGAAATACATCTGCCATTTGGGGGGACGAAAGGAACAGGAAATGGACATCGTGATTCCGGAGTGCAGGCTTTGGATGTATTTACGGAGTGGAAGGCTGTTTATATAGATTATAGCGGACGACTTCAACGTGCTCAAATTGATATAGAATAAAAATGGAGAGAATAAACTTCTTCATCCTATACCAAAATAAAAGCACGGAGGTGCTTCAAGTGAGTCCACATGATAAACAGCAACCAAAAGTATTCAGTAATGAAGAAGAAGCAATGAAATATCTATCGAAAAGCAGAAATCAAGAGATTGCAAATGAATCATTCGTAACAAAGGATAAAAACAGGAAGAAGAAATAAGGAAATCCCCTCTTTCACGCTTAACTTGAAAGGGGGGATTCTTTCGTGATTAGTATAAGTTCTGCGTCGCTATAATCGACTTGTTTTACATAGCTTCCTTGAGGGAAAATAAATGTCCAAGGTATGCTGGTGTTTCCTTTTAAATCTGGAGGCTGCCTTTCAAACTGATATTCTGCAATAATATTCTCTTGCTTCTTAACACGTATTTTTGGACTTTTAAAAACAGCTCTTTCTGCATTGTAATTGTGTATAAGAACCATTAATAATAAATCATTTCTGTGATTTATGGCTTGTTTAAGAAAGGTAAAGACAATTCCCTTATCTTTGTGTGTCAGTCCTTGGAAGATATCGATTATTTTTTCTCTATCTCTCTTAGCAATCGTTTTATCCCATGCAGCTTCAAATTCGAGTCTTTGCATGATTTTCCCCCTTCATAACAAAATAGATATAACAAGTGTACTGGATAGAAGGAAAATTGAAAAGGTTATCGTTGAGTTTATATACCTCAGGGTATAATGAAATTATTCTAAGCAAGAAAGGGGACCACATGGTGAAGGTTCGAATAGATTTTACTTACGTTACAGCAAAAGGGACAAAAGGACGATTTGTTTCGGAGGAAATGCCGGATTCAAACGCGTTACTTCTTGCTTTGGATATGGAAAAGACAGGAAGAGCGAAAACACTTAAGTTCATCGATAAGAATGATTCCATCTGGACTATAAAGGAATTAAAGAAGTATTTGGAAGGGATTCAGTCTGAGCCTCATGATGTTACTGTGTATTTTGATGGAGGCTTTGATAATGGAAAGAGGATTTCAGGTTTGGGATGTGTTATTTATTATGAACAAAACGGAAATAGATATCGGCTAAGGAAAAATGCACAAGTCGAGGAACTTGAAACAAATAATGAAGCAGAATATGCTGCTTTCTATCTAGCTGTCCAGGAATTAGAAGCACTAGGAATCCATCACATGCCAGTTACATTTATTGGCGATTCAAAGGTAGTCATTAATCAGTTAAACGGTGATTGGCCTTGTTATGAAAAGGAACTAGAAAAATGGATAGGTCGAATAGAAACAAAACTAAAATCTTTGGGAATGGACCCTGAATTTCACCAAGTTTCAAGAAATGATAACAAAGAAGCAGACCATCTCGCAACTCAAGCATTACAAGGAATAGATATTATAAGTACCATACAGCTAAACAAATAAAGAGGGTAAGTAATATTCTTTTTAAATTTTTCTCTTGGGAGCTACAATGGTAAATAAGGAGGAATAATAATGAACGCAACCTTACATTATGAAATAAGAAAGCCAGCAAATATTCAATCGGGTAAACAATATCCGGCATTATTTTTAATCCATGGTATGGGGAGCAATGAACAGGATTTACTCCCTTTAACTCATGGTTTGGAAGAGTCTTGCTTCGTTTTTAGTATTCGAGGTCCAATAGACCAGCCGCCAGGGTATGCCTTTTTTACAATCGAGGGATTTGGAAAGCCTCATCGCTCTTCATTTGATGAGGCTATATCAAAACTAATACAGTTTATCGACTACACCTGTGAAGAATATCCCATTGAAAGCGATAAGCTTTATTTAATGGGGTTCAGTCAAGGTGCCATTCTTTCTATGTCACTTGGATTAGTTTTAGGAGATAAAAGAGTCAAAGGAATTGCTGCACTAAGTGGTTATATTCCTGAGATTGTTAAGAAAGATTATGATAAGAAGCCAGTCGGAGAAATTTCCATTTTTATCTCACACGGAGAGCAGGATCCTGCATTACCTTTTACCTGGGCGCCTGAGAGTGTACGAGTGTACAGTGAGATGGGGGCTAATGTCACGTTCAGAAAATACCAAGCTGGTCACACAGTAACACAAGAGAATTATCAAGATTTAAGAAAATGGTTCCAAGAGTACACAGAGATAGGTAATTAAATTTCTATCTCCGTAAAAGACTTTCTGTCCAACTACAAACACAAATTCATGTTTCAAAGGTTAGATATGCATACTGGTTTGCAGATATTCAAGAACGATAAAAGCATTTTACATTTAAAACAATTCCTTACCGATGAAATTCCAATTGGTAAGGAATTGTTTTTTTATCAATAAGCGACATTTTTACAAAAATTTGTTTAATAACCATTCTTTTTTATTTAAATTATGGTAATATTCTATTGTCTAGATAAAATGAAATAGGTAAAAAGGAGTGTGCAAGATAGTTATTGGATTATTGGATTTAGAAGAGGGGCTAAATCCTTGGTATGGTGTGGCGATTACTGCGATCGTATGGGCCTTTTTTATCCTCATATTTTATGTTATTAATAAATGGATGAAAGAAAGAAATAGAATTGGTTTAATTGCCTTCTTCTTTGGGATTGTTTCTCCGGGCAGTGGCTTTGCCTATAGTGCTGCCTATACATACGCATGGATTACATATGCTTTAACAATTGCCTCTATGATACTAATTCTACTTTCTGGAGAACAGGATTTATACACGATTATATTTGCTATTGTCTTTATAATACAAGCATTTGCAGGTTCTTCCTATGCGCATCGAGCAGGAAGGAAACTTCGCAAGAAACGTCATGCAACAGATCAAAAAGCTATGGAAAAAGCTTACTTAAAAGATCTAGCCTCTTATATTGAGACTGGTCATCATGTGGCTGTGGACACTAATTTTCTGATGCATTTTTATAATGTTTTAACAGATCTTTATGAGAATACAAACGTACAATTATTCTTGCATCCTACTGTCTTTGGAGAGTTGGAAGGGCTTAAGAAAAGTGAGAATCGTAATACAAGAGCGAGTGCACAAATGGGGTTCGATGTGATTGAAATGTTTCAAAAAGGGAATCGCATGCAATGGACGAGAAAACAACCTCAGGGTACAAACTTTTCATCTGCCGATCAACGCATTGTAACAGGAGTGTTAGGTGAGATTAGAAGAGGTGTGAAGTTAGTATTTGCCTCTCATGATAAGGGGGCACGTATTTTAGCGCGCAGCCTGCAAATCCCAGTTGTTGACCCATTAGAGGATGGTGTAACAAAGGTTAAAAAAGCTTCTGTTAATATGAGAAAAAGAGGAATAGAATAGAAGAACTTGATGAGGTTGGAGACATAACTAAACTGTTGACTCAAGAGACGAACATTATTTAAACTTAGCGAAGTATATTTCGGAGCAGTATTTCTCTACTTGCTAAAGTTCGAATTTTCTTTTGATAAAACAATTCTGTTCCAACCTCATCTGTATTATTTAGGATTTCTGCACATCCCCGGTACTAAAAAGATATCGATAAATAACCAAATCCATAGGAAAATTAACGGGATCCATCCAATTAGAATCCATTGCGTTCCATATCCAATAATTGCAAGTAATAATTGCATAATTCCAGTACCAACGCGCCCCGTATAAAAACGGTGAATACCAATTTGCCCTAAGAAAACTAAAAAGATATAGGCGAGTGCATAGCTCTTTCTTTGCATGTATCTTCACCTCCAAATTTATATATTAAAATAAGCGATCCTTGACTTTATAAAAGGTTATCTCACTTATATTTTACCATATATATTAGGAGGGATTACAATCATGCAGATGCCCCATTTTAACCGAAATGGTTATTACATACAAATATCAGTGATATACTACATCTACTATTGTGTGGATGAGCAACTGTAGCTCATCTTGTGTAATAGATAATGGCGGGGACATGGTAACAATGTTGTTATAACCTGGTACCGTATCACTCGTTTTACCAATGATTACTCCTTTCTCTTTACAACGTGAGACAACCTGAGCTGCGAACACCTCATTTGGTTCCTTCGTCTCTTTGTCTTTTACAAATTCGATGCCGAGAAGTAAGCCCTTTCCTCCGCGGATATCCCCTACATATGGATGGTCCTTCAATGTTAGTAATGCTTCATATAACTTTTCACCAAGCTTTGCGCTATTTTCAATTAACTTTTCCTGTTCCATTATCTCTAAATTGCGGATGGCGACGGTACAAGAAGCGGGACTGCCTCCAAATGTATTAATATGGCGAAAATGGCTATAGTCATTTTCGGCATCCTGGAACGCTTCATAAATTTCACGCTTGACTGCCGTTGCAGCTAGCGGCAGATAGCCACTTGTAAGTCCTTTAGCCATAGTTATAATATCAGGTTTTAGATTATAATGCATAAATCCAAATGGCTTTCCAGTTCTTCCGAAACCATTTATAACTTCATCGCAAATAAGCAATACATCATGTTTATCACAAATTTCACTTACACGTTCAAAATAGGAATTATGAGGAATGAGGATGCCGCCACCAGTTATAATTGGTTCCATAATGATACCTGCAACTGTATCACTGATTTCCCAAGTAATGGTTTTATCTATTTCGTTTGCTGCAAGGATACAGCACCTATCCTTTTCATCTGAAAATGGACTTCGATAGCAATCAGGTGGGGAGACATGGACAAAACCAGGTGTGAGGGGCTCGTATTTATAAGCACGTTGATTTTGACCACCAGCTGCAAGAGTGGCAAAAGAGTTTCCATGGTATGAGCGGTAGCGCGAAATAAACTTCGTCTTATTCGCTTTTCCAATTTGCTGATAGTATTGGCGAGCAATTTTAAATGCAGTTTCATTTGCTTCCGAACCACTGTTTGAAAAGAAAATGACATAATCATCATCAAGCCATTGGTTTAACTTCTCGCTTAGTTGTATTCCAGGAATATGACTTTGTGTGAGTGGATAGTATGGCATTTCTCTTAATTGCTTCGCAGCTGCATCTGCTAATTCATCACGTCCATAACCAACATTTACACACCACAAACCAGCCTGGCCATCTAAATATCGATTACCATCAATATCTGTTATCCATACTCCTTCTGCTTTTTGCGCAATCATGGTTCCTTCAGGATTGTATTTCTTCATTGCATGCCAAAGGTATTTCTCATCCTTCTTTAAAAGTTCTTCTTTCTGCTGCTTAGAAGTCAATTTCCTAACCCCTTTCTTTTCCAGACTCTAAATGTCGATTGTCGACAATGCCTGTTATGTATAATAAAACACACTCAAAAAAATATGTCAATAAAATTTAAAATTGACTGAAAATAAAACTTGGAATAGAAATTATGATAAGAATGCTATTTTTAGGCCTTATTACAAAATATGATACAAAGATAAATAAATAATCTATTTAAAATATATTGACAACTCAAACTCGGTGAATTACGATTTTACTAAGTATTGTCGACAATCGGTAAAAATCAGAGATGCAGAATAGTTTAATCAGACTTAAGAGTTTCAGCATACGTTATATAATAAACTATATGTATAGTAGGGGGAGATTATATGGTGTTTTTTCCTATACATGAGTATCAAGATAGATTAAAAAATACTAAACTCCGTATGGAAGCAAATGGAATGGATGTACTATTAGTAACAGACCCTGCAAATATAAATTACCTAAGTGGTTATGATGCTTGGTCTTTTTATGTCCACCAAATGCTTATTATTTTTATTGATGAGGACCAGCCGTATTGGATTGGAAGAGGTCAAGATGCAAGTGCAGCGATCCATACTTCATGGTTAGACCGCGAGCATATCTACGCTTATGCAGATGAATATGTCCAATCTAAAGTGAATCACCCTATGGATTTTGTAAGCGGTTTCATAAGGGCGAAAAAACGAGATAAGCATAAGATAGGAGCAGAATTTGATGCATATTATTTTACAGCGAAGAACCTGCTTCAATTACAAGCTGGATTACCGAATGCTGTGTTTAAAGATGGCACGAATTTAGTGAACTGGGTCAGAATTATAAAATCTGAAAGAGAGATTGAATGTATAAAAAAAGCCTCTCGAATATCTGAAGTAGCAATGCAAGCGGCATTCGATTCGATTGAAGTAGGGGTAAGGCAATGTGATGCAGTCGCTGCCATATCTCATGCACAGATTCAAGGTACGGATGAATATGGTGGAGATTACCCATCCATCGTTCCGCTTCTGCCAACTGGTGATCGTACGTCTGCATGCCATCTTACTTGGACAGATGAGGCATTTCATCAAGGAGACCCGGTAATTATTGAATTAGCTGGGTGCTACCATCGATACCATTCTCCGCTTGCCCGAACGGTTATCTTGGGGATTCCAGATGAACAATCCCAATATATTGCAGAAGTTGTAGTAGAAGGGATTAATACTACAATAGATGCGATAAAACCAGGAATTACTTGTGAGGAAGTGGAATTGGTATGGAAGAAAGTCATTGAAAAGTATGGAATCATTAAGGATTCAAGGCTTGGTTATTCGATGGGATTGAATTACCCACCAGATTGGGGAGAGCATACTGCAAGTTTACGTGCTGGAGATCATACTGTTTTACAGCCAAATATGACCTTCCACATGATTCCTGGTATTTGGCTGGACAATATGGGGATTGAAATAAGCGAATCTTTCCGTGTGACTGAAATAGGGTGCGAGGTATTAGCCCAGTTTCCTAGGGAGTTATTAGTAAAGCCAAATATACGCTTGGCATAATGTAGGAGGTAATTATCGTCTTTGGAGTGTTAAAACAGCTGATGATAAAAAGGAGCTATTATTCTATAAATGAAGAATAAAAATGCTCCTTTTTATTTAAAGATTAATTCCAAACTTCAGCATTGATCAGGTTAGGTGGTTTTTCACCATTTAAACCTGCTTCTAAATTTACAGCAGCAAGTTTTGACATTTGTAATTCCGTTTCATAAGTAGAGGAGCCAATATGTGGTAAAGTTACGACATTTTTTAATGTAAGCAATTCATTATCCAGCTCAAGTGGTTCTTTTTCGAAGACGTCCAATCCTGCTGCTAGAATTTCTCCGGCTTTGAGTGCTTCAATTAATTCTGTTTCTACAATCGTTTTTCCTCTAGACACATTGATGAAAATGGCAGACTTTTTCATTAGCTGAAATTCTCTTTTCCCAATCATTCCTTCTGTTTCCTTAGTCAATGGAGTAATAAGGCATATAAAATCAGCCTCCTGTAATAATTCATCAAGTGCTAAATAGGCAGCATCATATTCCTTCTCAGCATCCTCCTTTCGAGTCCGGTTATGGTAAAGAATCTCCATATCAAATCCAAAATGTGCTCGCTTAGCAATAGCCTGACCAATTCTTCCCATCCCGATAATTCCAAGTTTCTTATGGTGAACATCCACACCATAATGTTCTTCCGTTAAATTATCCAGCCACTGCCCGGATTTAACATATTGGTCTAATTCAGGCATTCTCCTCGCTGTAGAAAGGATTAACCCCATTGCCATATCTGCAACCGTATCCGTTAATATGCCAGGTGTGTTGGTTGCCATTACATTCCGTTCTGATAAAGCCTTGACATCTAAATTGTTATAACCAACCGAAACATTGCTGACAATTTTTAGGTTTGGTGCCTGGTCTAACAATTCGCTATTTACCTGTAAGCTTAATCCGATGATTCCATCAGCTATTGATAGGAAGTCTCGAAATTCTGGAGTATTTTCACTATTATCTTTAAAAAATTTTACATGATGCCTTGATTTAAGGTCTTCTAATACAGGCTTTTCCAGTCTTCCATAGACTAAAATATTCAAGTAGATTCCTCCAATCCTACACTATTCACATAGGTTTAAAATAAACGTTAAAAAAATTTAAGTCAAGTCCCAGTTGCAATCTTATTATTATTCTGATAGTTATTGACAATCACAATAGCCTAATTTACAATGGAATTAACTATTGTCGACAATCGACACAACAGTCATAACAACGAAGAATGAAGGAGTAGCGTAATGTGAATGAAGACCTAAATGCGATGAAAAAATCATTAGGTGAATTAATCGCCAATGCATTAAAGCAAGATATTTTTAATAAAAATATGGAATTTGGTGAACGTTTAATCGAAGCAGAGTTAGCAACCCGCTTTGATGTGAGCAGGAGTACCATTCGTGAGGCATTCATGATTTTAGAACAAGAGGGACTAGTAACCAGTAAGGCGAGAAAGGGTACGTTTGTTTCGAATTTTACCAAAGAAGACATGAATGAGATGTTGGAATTAAGGTTAATAATAGAAGCCAAAGCGTTTATAAACGCTTTGGATCGTATGGAAGAAGAGCATTATTTGGAGTTGCATTCCATCTTAGAGAAGATGAAGCTGGAAGCGGATAAGGGAAATTGGAATATATTATTTGATTTAGATATGGAGTTTCATCAATTTGTTATCCTTCATTGCGGGAATTCCAGATTTCGCAAATTATATGAATCTATACAGGTTCAACTACGTGTTTACCTTGCTCATCTTAATCAATATTATTCTAGCCCAATATCTTTTTATATGGAGCACGTGGAATTGTACGAAGCACTAGTGCATAAGGATAAGCAAAGGGTCGAAAAACAAATTGCTGACCATATTAATTATGTAGAAGAGAAGTTAATTCGACAAAAGAACTGAATGGAGCCCAAGGTTTTACTCTTTTAAATGTAGGTAATAGTTAAACATAGAATAGTATTACTGGAGAAGGAGCGTGTTTCATATGAATACTTATCAGATGTATATTAATGGACATTGGGTAGGAGAGAATCTCGATTCAATAGAAGTGAAAAATCCGGCAGATGACCAAGTAGTTGGCAGCGTGCCATATGCAGGAGAGAAGGAAACGAATGAAGCAATAAACGTTGCCTATACTGCCTTTCAGGAATGGTCGAGGTTAACGGCCTACGAGCGTTCTGATTATCTGAGAAAGCTTTATAAACTCATGATGGAAAATGAAGAAGAGCTAGCAGAAATCATGACAAAAGAGATGGGGAAGCCTATAAAAGAATCTCGTGGAGAGGTAAAATACGCAGCGTCCTTTATTGATTGGTTTGCAGAAGAGGGGAAAAGAGTATATGGAGAGACCGTACCTTCTCATGCAGGAAATAAACGTCTCCAAGTATGGAAGAAGCCGGTTGGTGTAGTTGGTGCTATTACACCTTGGAATTTCCCTGCAGCAATGCTAACAAGAAAGATGGGACCAGCATTAGCTGCTGGCTGTACAGTTGTCATAAAGCCTTCCAGTGAAAGCCCTCTCACAGCAATAAAATTAGTAGAGTTATGTGAGCAGGCAGGATTTCCGAAAGGTGTCGTTAATCTAGTTACAGGATCTTCATCCAAGATTGCAAAAGCGATGATGGAAAATAAAAAGGTTAGAAAAATCACATTTACTGGATCGACAGAAGTTGGGAAGCTATTAATTAGGCAAAGTGCAGATCAAGTGAAGAAGCTGTCCCTTGAGCTCGGTGGCCACGCGCCACTAATCGTTCTGGATGATGCAGATATAGAAACAGCAGTAAAAGGAGCTGTTGCTTCCAAGTTTAGAAATGCTGGTCAAACCTGTATTTGTGCGAACCGCATTTATGTTCAATCTGGTCTTTATGATAGGTTTGTAGAGAAGTTTGCAGAGGAAGTTCAAAAATTAAAGGTTGGCAATGGTCTAGATGATTCTGTTGATGTAGGCCCATTAATTAATAAAGATGGTTTTGATAAAGTGGTTGACCACGTTCAAGATGCAAAAGATAAAGGAGCGAATGTAGTTGTAGGGGGAGAGGCTTACTCAGAAGCAGGAAGCATGTTCTATACACCTACCGTATTAAAGGATGTTAATGGGGATATGGCTGTTATGCAGGAAGAAACCTTTGGCCCTGTAGCTCCGATTCAAAAGGTAGAAACAGAAGAAGAAGCGATTAAACTAGCAAATGGTACACCATATGGTTTAGCGGCATATGTATTCACTGAAAACGTTGCAAGAGGAATGCGTGTCATTGAGCAACTAGACTTTGGTATTGTCGGCTGGAATGATGGCGCTCCATCTGCTGCACAAGTACCATTTGGAGGAATGAAGGAAAGTGGATATGGAAGAGAAGGTGGACATGAAGGGATAGAAGCTTTCCTAGAATCACAGTATGTAGCAATTGGTTTGTAATAGATTGATATAATCAAAGAAAAGGGCGTTTCATTTGGAAAGAAGTAATATTGAAGCGTACCTAGACAAACAGGACCTTATTCGTTAGGAAACTTGGCATTCTCCTGCCTTTGGGTGAATATCATAGTTGCAACAGGTAAGTAAGCTAACGCTTTCTAATCTGCCAAGCGGTGAAGACAGGGCCTGTTTGTTTTTGAATGATAGGATATGAACCAAAGGGTTGGAGGATCGCGTAACAAATAGGAGGAGTTTAGCGATGAAAATAACCGAGGAATTGCGTAATCGACTTTCAGAGTGGAGACGGTATCTTCATCAGCATCCTGAGCTAAGCTTTCAGGAAGTGGAAACAGCTCGATTTGTTTCTTCCACACTAGAGAAGATGCCCGGAATGAAGGTTGAAACGCAACTAGGATATCCAACAGCGGTAGTAGGTGAACTTTCAACTGGAACAGGTCCTGTCATTGCTATCCGTGCTGATATGGATGCGCTTCCTATTCAGGAGCAAAATGATTGTCATTATAAATCCATCATTCCGGGCGTCATGCATGCCTGTGGACATGATGCCCATACTGCTATTGCGCTTGGTACGGCACAGGTTTTAAGTGAAGCTTTTCAAAAGCACACTATTCAAGGCACTGTTAGGTTTCTATTCCAACCAGCTGAAGAACACGTAGATGAAAAAGGCTGGAGTGGCGCACCCTATATGATACAAGCTGGAGTACTGGATAATGTGGATGTTGTTATTGCCTTACACATGAGTCCGGAACATCATATAGGAGAAGTATTAATACACGATGGCTATAGCATGGCAAATGTAGATGTGTTTAAGGTAAAGATTAATGGTACTGGCGGTCACGGAGCTTATCCTCATTTAGGTACAGACCCTTTTTGGATGTTAAGTCATGTACTAAATCATCTGTATGGAATAACCGGCAGGAGAGTAAGCCCCCTTGAGCCAGCTGTTATCAGTATTGGAAAGATAAGTGGCGGCTCAACCAGCAATGTCATCCCATCAGAAGTAGAGGTACATGGAACCATTCGAAGTTATCACCCGAAGTTAAGTGAGCAGCTAAAAAAGGGAGTGGCATCGGCTTTTTCTATTGCAGAGCAGTTTGGAGGCAGCTTGGAATTTAAGTTCATTCAAGAAGACCCAGCTCTATACAACCATCCTAAAGTAAATCAACTTTTGAAACGCTCGATTACAAATCTATATCCCGATTTTCACATCTTGAATCAACCATTTGGTCTAGGTGGAGAAGATTTTGCCCATATGACGAATACAATTCCTGGGGCGATGTTTTTCCTAGGTTGCAAAGTGGATGATCGGAAAGAAAGAGGTTTACATACCCCCTATTTTGATATAGATGAGAGCGTTTTAGAGATTGGTACTTCTGTATTAGCTCAAACAGCTTATCATTTTCTTAATCAAGAAAAAATGAATAAGTAAAGAAAAGAGGGCTACTATGTCTTTAGTTTCCACCCAAGAAGTATGGATGGCAAAGAAACGAATCTCTTCTTTCATACAACACACACCACTTCAATATTCTCCTAATCTA
Organism: Oceanobacillus piezotolerans; assembly: GCF_003665065.1. Taxonomy (GTDB): domain Bacteria; phylum Bacillota; class Bacilli; order Bacillales; family Amphibacillaceae; genus Oceanobacillus; species Oceanobacillus piezotolerans. The sequence continues at coordinate 77,996 of NZ_RCHR01000001.1, forward strand.
TCGAATTTGTCAGGCTCATCCATTTACTTAAAACTGGAAAACTTAAATACAACACATTCATTTAAAATCAGAGGAGCAGCAAATAAAATTTTAAGCCTTTCAGAAAATGAAAAACAGCGTGGTATTACGACTTTTTCAACAGGGAATTTTGGAATGGCTGTTGCTTATGTAGCAAAAGAACTTGGCATTCGAGCTGTTATTTGTCTATCTAATACAGTACCAAAAGAAAAAGTAAAAATGATAGAGGAATCAGAGGCTGAACTTATATTAATAGGTGATTCACAGGATGATGCAGAAAAGTATTGCTACCAGCTGCAAAAAGAACAAGGGTTAACCGTTATCCATCCATTCGATGAAGATATGGTAATTGCCGGTCAAGGAACGATTGGACTGGAGATTTTGGAAGACTTTCCAGAAGTTGATACTGTATTGGCAGGACTTTCCGGTGGAGGCTTGCATGCGGGATTAGGATTAGCATTAAAAACGAATGTTCCTGCCCTTAAACTAATTGGTCTATCTCCGAAAGTGGGAGCGACAATGTATGAGAGTATCCAATCTGGTAAACCAATTTCTGTTCCTGAAAAAAACACTTTAGCAGATAGCTTGCTAGGTGGAATTGGATTAAACAACCGCTATACATTTCAAATGGTCCAAGAATACGTAGATGAAATCGTCTTATTACATGAAACGGAATTTGCTGATGCGATGCGTTTCATGCTCGAGAATCATCAAATGCTTATTGAAGGTGCAGCTGCCGCAGGAATAGCAGGGGTTTTAAGTAAGAAAGTGAAGCTTGGAAAAAACACTGTCATTGTTATTACTGGGTGCAGAGTGGATTCCTCTGTGTTAGAAAAACTGTGGGAAGCGCCTGATGCATGATAATTATATTTTCTTAAAAAGGCAGGGATATATATGGGAACGAAAATGCTTTTCAATGATTCCATCATGGATAGAAAGAAAGTGATCGACATTGAAGATAGAGGCTATCAATTTGGGGATGGAATTTATGAAGTAGTAGGGATTTATAATGGGAGAGCCTTCCTCCTTGATGAACATTTGGAAAGATTACAAAGAAGTGCAAAAGAATTAAAAATTAATATTCCTTATTCTGTTAACCGGCTGAAAGAACAGTTATTAGAACTGGTCAAGATTAATGGATTAAAGGAAGGGGTCATTTATTTACAGATATCAAGAGGAGTGGCAGAAAGATGGCATCAATTTCCCGTTGAAGAAGTGGCCCCTGTATTAGTTGCTTATACAAAAGAAGAAGAGACACTTAAAGAGGAAGAAGACAATGGTGCCACTGCGATATTAACCCAGGATATTCGGTGGCTCAGGTGTGATATTAAAACTTTAAATCTACTTCCTAACGTCCTAGGGAAACAGAAAGCCACTGAAAAGCAAGCAGTGGAGGCCATATTTCATCGAGGGGATATTATTACTGAAGCAAGTGCATCCAATGTATTTATTGTTAAGGGTAGTGTGCTTTATACACACCCAGCAAACCATTTTATATTAAATGGGATTACAAGGAGAAAGGTAATTGATTTATGTAACGAATTAGATTTAGATGTAAGGGAAGAAACATACTCGGTGAGTGATTTACTTTCTGCTGATGAGGTGTTTATTACTGCGACGAAATTAGATATTGTACCGATCATTCGAATTGATGAGGTGCTAATCGGTGAAGGGATACCAGGCAAATATACAACGAGGATTTTACAAGCCTATCGTGATATTATCAGAGAGACCTCTAATGAAAATGGAGTATCTTAAGATTTTAATTCATTAGTAAATGGAGGAGTTATGATGTCTACACCTTTTCATGCACTTGGCAATCACCATACCATTGCTGAAATCAATTTAACTACTTTTCGTAAAAATATAAAGGCGATTAAACACGTTTTAAAACAAGGGACATTAATTATGGCGGTTATCAAGACAGATGCTTATGGTCATGGAATCATTCCGATTGCACAGGAAGCAGTCAGAGCAGGGGCTAATAGAATTGGTGTGACTACAGTGGAAGAGGGAGTTAAGCTTAGAAAAAATGGGCTCCTTCTTCCTATTCATATTTTAAGCTCTATTATTCCAGACCAAGCAAGCGACGTTGTGAATTATAATCTAATTGCACAGGTAAGTACGGAAGATGTTGCCAAGGCATTAAGTACGGAGGCTGAAAGAGTGGGGAAGGAGGCCACCGTTCATTTAAAAATAGATACTGGTCTCCACCGTTTTGGAATGAATCCAAATGAAACTTTGCCCTTTTGTAAAAAATATTATTCCCTTTCCGGTCTTTGCTGGGAAGGTATTTATACACACTTTTCCAGTGCAGACGAAGGAGAATGGAATACAACAGAACAACAGTATAGATTGTTTATGAATACAGTAGCCCAGCTAGAGGAGGCTGGATATACTTTTCCTATTAAACATGTCGGTGCCTCCACGATAGCTATTGAGCGAGAGGATATGCACTTGGATATGGTGCGGCCAGGAATAGCCTTGTTTGGTTATCATCCTTCACTGCGCCAAGAGAAACAAATTATGCTAGAGCCAGTTATGTCATTGAAATCTAAATTAATCCACTTAAAAACATTGGCACCCAACACAAAAGTAGGGTATGGTGGTAAATATAGTACAACAAAGACAGAGCAGATTGGAATTATATCAATTGGCCATGGTGATGGATACAAGAGGGGATTATCCAATATTGGAAAAGTAATAGTAAATGGAAAAGAAGCAAATATTATCGGCACTATTTCTCTTGACCAAACCTTAATTAATGTTACAGAAATTCCTAATCTTACAATAGGAGATGAAGTTATCCTGATTGGAAAGCAGGGGGAAAAGAGAATTTCAGCAAGAGATATTGCAAACTGGCTTGATAGTAACGTAGATGAAGTGCTGGCTAGCATCATGGTCCGTGTTCTAAGAGTATACATAACATAATGGAGGAGAAACTATGAAACATTTTGAAATCGCTTTAATTCCTGGGGATGGAATCGGTCCAGAGGTAGTTGCTGAAGGAGTGAAAATACTAAAGGCGATAGAGAAAGCAGATCCCAATGTCTCTTTTTCCTTTAGGGAATACCCATGGGGATGTGAATATTATTTAAACACTGGAAAAATGATGGATGATAATGGGCTTGAGTTATTGCAGGATGTTGATGCTATATATCTAGGAGCAGTAGGCTATCCAGGAGTACCGGACCATATATCATTGCGAGAATTATTGATAAAGATTCGAAGAGGATTTGATCAATATGTTAACTTAAGACCTATCCGTCTGCTAAACGACTCTTTCACACCATTAAAGGGAAAGAGTCAGAAGGATATCGATATGTTAGTTATCCGGGAGAATAGTGAAGGGGAATATGCAGGTGCTGGTGACTGGCTCTTTAAAGGGAAACCCGAAGAGGTGGTTCTTCAGACCGGCGTATTTTCCAGAAAGGGCACAGAAAGAATCATTCGCTATGCCTACGAGGAAGCTAGGAAATCAAATAAGACGTTAACAAGCATTAGTAAGGGAAACGCTTTGCAGTATTCTATGGTGTTCTGGGACCAAGTCTTTGAAGAAGTTGGAAAAGAATATCCAGATGTTAAGACTTATTCTTATTTAGTAGATGCAGCTAGTTTATATTTCGTCGCTCAGCCGGAGCGGTTTGAAGTAGTGGTTACCTCTAACCTATTTGGCGATATAGTTACAGATATAGGTGCTGCAATTACTGGTGGACTTGGACTTGCTACAGGTGCTAATATCAATCCCGATAAAACCTACCCGTCTATGTTTGAACCAGTTCATGGTTCCGCACCTGATATTGCAGGTAAAGGAATAGCTAATCCTCTTGCAGCTATATGGTCTGTTAGTCAAATGCTAGACTTCTTTGGCTTAGAGGAATGGGGTCGTTCTGTGCTCCAGACATTGGAAACAATTGTGAAGCAAAAAGATCGTTTGACAAAGGATTTAGGTGGTCAGGCTACAACTTCTGAAGTTGGTGACTATTTCGTTGAGTTATTATTAAAGTAAATCATAGATCAATGGATTTCTTGTTGCTAAAATCTTAGTCGTGCTAATCTTGATTTGGAACAAATTTTGCCGATTAAGCCGAACAGTGAATCTTGGCGAATATCAAATTAAATTGTGCTGAAGGCGGTCAGCTCATTTTAATTTGATATTTTTTTATTTTGTTGTAAAGGGTAACTCTGGATATTCCTAATTTCTTTGCGGCTTGTGATTTATTGCCATTGGTTTGCAGTAGGGTTTCTTCTATTAGATGTTTCTCGATAGATTCTTTTTCTTGCGGCAGTGTATGCTTTTGTTTTACTTTTTTTCTTTCTGGTATATGGCCATCCCTTTGCTGAAATAGTAGAATATCATCTTCGCTCACTATCGGGCTTTCCGATAGAATGACAATTCGTTGAATCAAGTTCCTCAATTCACGCACATTACCGGGCCAGTGATAATGTAGAAGCATATTTAATGCACTTTCATCAAATCTTGGTGCTGAAATTTGGTATTGATCTGAGAATTTTCTTCGGAAAACATCAATAAGCTCTGGGATGTCTTCTAAACGATCTCTTAAAGGCGGCATAACCAATTGAATAACGTTTAAACGATAAAATAAATCGGAACGAAACTGTTTCTCTTCCATTAATTCCTCTAGATTTTGATTAGTTGCTGCTATGATGCGTACGTTTAATTTTTTACCCTTGGAATCTCCAATTCGATATAACACATTCTCCTGTAAAACACGTAAAAGCTTTACCTGCATCTCTAAAGGAAGCTCGCCAACCTCATCTAAGAAAAGCGTTCCACCGTCAGCCATTTCTATCTTCCCTGGCTTCCCTTTCTTTTCCGCTCCAGTAAAAGCCCCTCCCTCGTAACCGAAAAGCTCGCTTTCAAATAACGCACTGGGAATAGCGCCACAGTTCACAGGTATAAAAGGAGCATGGTTACGGTCGCTTGCTTCATGGATTGCTCTGGCACATATATCCTTTCCTGTTCCACTTTCTCCCAAAATTAAAGTTGTGGCATTTGTTCTTGCCGCTTTTTGGGCGATTTGTATGGTTTGTTGAAGTGCATTGCTGCTGCCTTTTAATTGAGAAAAGGGGGTTCCTTCCTTTTTGGTATACTCCTTCTGCCTTAGTTCATTTAATTCGGTAGATGTTGTTACAAGGTTTTCGTTTAATTTTACGATTTGAGTAATATCCCGTTCGACAGAAACGACGCCAATTAATTCCTTATCCTCATTGTAAACAGGAAGGGTATTAATAACAACATGCTTATCTTTCCTAGGGCGATGATATACGTTTCTTACTGGGGATCTTGTCTCTAATACCTTTAAGACCATGAGATTATCATCATGGAAAAAATCGGTTATTTTTTTATGTATGATATCCAATCGAGGTATATTGTACGTCTGAACAGCAGCTTCATTCCAAAAGATAACTTCCTTATTCCTATTTATAATTGTTATGGCATCGTCTTCCGCTGCTAGGACAGCATCTAAATATGGTGTATCCTTCAGCATGAATAGAACCCCCTTAAACATCTGTAATTAAACTATTCTTCCTAAATGAAAATAATCCTATTTTCCAAGAACTGTTAATATATTGTACAACGTATTAACAGTTGTGTAAATATTTTAAACAAATGTTTGATAAATTATATTTTGATTATTATTAACTTAATGCCATCATATATGTTCTTTCCCGGCAGCAGATGAAAATAAAATTAGTTGGTACGGATTTTGCATAGTAAAGGTGAGAGTTAATTAGGCAAAAATTTATCAAATTTATGTGTTGCCTTTTACAATCTATTAATCAAGGAGGGTATTATTTTGGTATTACCATTTAAACATGAACCATTTACCGATTTTGATAATCAAAAGAATAAGGAAGAATTTGAATCCGCTCTCAAGTTAGTTGAGAGTGAGCTTGGGAAAGATTACCCGTTGGTCATTAACGGAGAAAGAATCTATACAGAAGATAAATTAGTATCCATTAATCCTAATGATAAAGACCAAGTGGTAGGTAAAGTGTCGAAAGCAACAAAGGAGCATGTTGATCAAGCGATGGATGCTGCTTTAGAAGCTTTTACGACTTGGAGAAAAATGCCAGCTGCCGCACGTGCAGATGTATTATTTAGAGCTGCAGCAATTGTTCGCCGTCGGAAGCATGAATTCTCAGCGTGGCTAGTATATGACGCAGGTAAACCATGGAACCAAGCTGATGGAGATACAGCGGAGGGCATTGACTTTCTCGAATACTATGGTCGTCAAATGCTGGAACTTGCAAGTGGTAAAAAACTAGCCGATCGTGCTAATGAACATAATGCTTATTTTTATCAGCCAATGGGACCTGGCGTTGTTATTCCACCATGGAACTTTGCTTTTGCAATCGTCTGTGGAACTGCTGTAGCACCAATTGTTGCAGGCAACCCTGTGCTATTAAAACCATCTGAGCATACTCCAGTAATTGCCTATAAATTAGTGGAAGTTCTGGAAGAAGCCGGTCTTCCGAGAGGTGTATTAAACTTCGTACCTGGTGATCCAGCTGAGATTGGTGATTATCTCGTTGATCATAAAGATACACATTTCATCAATTTCACCGGTTCGAGAAATACAGGTTTACGTATTATAGAACGCGCTGCAATTGTTCAAGAGGGCCAAAAACACATCAAACGAGTTATTGCGGAGCTGGGTGGAAAGGATACTATTATTGTTGATAAGGAGGCCGATTTAGATTTAGCTGCTGATTCTATTGTGAATTCTGCCTTTGGCTTCTCTGGACAAAAATGTTCTGCTTGCTCTAGAGCAGTCATTCATAAAGACGTTTATGATGAAGTGCTGGCAAAATCAATTGAGTTAACAAAAAAACTAACTATTGGAAATCCTACAAATGAAAATGTTTACATGGCTGCTGTTTCTAACCAACAACAGTTTAATAAAATAAAAAATTATATCGAAATAGGTAAAGACGAGGGTGAATTAGTATACGGAGGCGAAGTAGACGACTCTAAAGGCTATTTTATTACACCTACTATCTTCAGTAATGTAGATCCTGACGCTAGAATTATGCAAGAAGAAATTTTTGGGCCGGTTGTTGCATTTGCCAAAGGCAATGATTTTGATGAACTAATTGAAATCGCTAACAATACAGAGTATGGTTTAACGGGAGCGGTAATTAGTAATAATCGAGAGCATCTTGAAAAAGCTCGTTACGACTTCCATGTAGGAAACCTTTATTTTAATCGTGGATGTACCGCTGCTATAGTCGGATATCAACCATTTGGTGGATTTAAGATGTCGGGTACAGATTCTAAAGCTGGTGGTCCAGATTATTTACAGTATTTTCTTGAAGCAAAAGTAGTAACTGAAATGTACTAATTTCTAACATTCTATGAGGTTGAAGACATAAATAAGTTGGGAGACTCAATAGTTGAACAATAGATAAATTTTCCCGATCGTTATTGAAGCTGGTAGAGTTTGTTTTCTCGTTTATGAAACACTCTTGTTCAACCTCATAGAATGATTAAGTCCAATGAATGACACATTTAAAAGACGTAAAGGAAGGACTGTTATCGTGAATGTAACTAGAGACTTTTTTATTGGTCTATCAAACAATAAGTTTCTGAATGAATACGCTAAAAAATGGGGCTTCCGATTAGGTGCGGAAAAGTTTGTAGCTGGTACAACAGTTGACAGCGTAGCGAAAGTAGTTAAAGAACTTAATAGCATAGGAATTAGCTGTACCCTTGATAATTTAGGAGAATTTGTCTCAGACAAGGCTGAATCTACTAAAGCTAAGGAAGAAATCCTCCGATTATTAGACAGAATTCATACAGATAAACTAGATTGTCATCTATCCGTTAAACTAACGCAATTAGGTCTAGATATAGATCGAGAATTTTGTGTAGAAAATATGAAGGAAATTTTAACAATTGCGGGGAGTTATGGAATATTTGTTAATATAGATATGGAGGATTACTCACATTATCAACAAACGATTGATGTATTATTAGAACTTCGTAAAGACTTTGATAATGTAGGAACAGTAATGCAAGCTTACCTTTATCGAACAGAAGATGATTTAGAGGACTTAAAAGATGTCAGGCTTCGACTCGTCAAAGGGGCTTATAAAGAAAGTTCTGATGTGGCATATCAGTCCAAAGAGGATATCGATCGAGCGTTTATTAAAATAGCAAAAAAGCGTCTGGAAGAAGCAGAATTTACCTCTATTGCAACGCATGACCATAGAATTATTAATGAAATGAAAGCGTTTGTAAAAAAGAAAAACATATCAAACGATAAATTTGAATTTCAAATGTTATATGGATTCAGAACAGAAATGCACTCTAATCTTGCTGAAGAAGGTTACAATTTCTGTACGTATATTCCATTTGGAAGTGATTGGTTTGGGTATTTTATGAGACGTCTTGCTGAAAGGCCACAGAATGTAAATTTGGTTGTTAAGGATGTGTTTTGCAAAAGTGAAAATCAACTTAAGAAAGAACCGATAATTACAGGAGCTATTGCTGCTTCCATATTACTTCTTTGGAGAAAGCAGAGAAGAAGTAAAAGAGACAAAGCAAGTTAACTTGGTTGAGATAGGAAAAATAGTCATTTCCTATCTCCTTAAGTATAGGAATGTAACCATTTATACAAAAGGGTTTGTTTTATATGAATCCCTGTCTTACAATTATTTATTAGATGATATTTAAAAATTAAGGGAAAGGATGGTTGAGCAAAGTGTTTCAGGGATTTTCTACAAAATATATTTATTATCTTATAGAATAAAGGAAGAAAAAGATAAAGGAGAGATTTGATGTCAGATATCACATTTCAGTTGGCCGCTATAATATTATATTTAGTTGCTATGGTGCTCATTGGATTTTACGCATATCGTAAAACCTCTAACTTAAATGATTATATGTTGGGTGGGAGGGATTTAGGTCCTGCAGTTTCTGCGCTAAGTGCGGGTGCGGCAGATATGTCTCAATGGCTATTAATGGGACTGCCTGGTGCTATTTATATTTCTGGTTTAGTAGAAGGCTGGATAGCAATTGGTCTAACGATTGGTGCATGGTTAAACTGGAAGTTGGTCGCACCACGATTACGAGCATACACACAAGTATCCAATAATTCCATTACGATACCGAGCTTTTTTGATAATCGTTTTAAAGAGAATACTAAAATTCTCCGTATTGTATCTGGTTTAATTATTTTAGTATATTTTACTTTCTATGTTTCATCTGGAATGGTAGCGGGTGGAGTATTCTTTCAAAGCTCCTTTGGCTATAACTATCATGTAGGATTGCTTATTGTTGCTGCAGTTGTTATTGCTTATACCATGATAGGTGGGTTTCTTGCAGTTAGTTATACCGACTTTGTACAAGGTACCATGATGTTTTTAGCGTTGATTATGGTGCCAGTAGTAGGGGTATTCTTAACAGGAGGTATTGGAGAGACAGTTGATACAATACGTTCCGTTGACCCTAATCTACTTAGCTTCTTTGCTACCGCCACTGCCACAGGTATTATTTCTTCCATAGCATGGGGACTTGGTTATTTTGGTCAACCGCATATTATTGTACGTTTTATGGCAATTAAATCCACGAAGGAAATAAAGTCCGCGAGAAGAATTGGGATCAGTTGGATGATTCTCTCCTTAGTTGGAGCGGCATTAACCGCTCTTGTTGGGGTGGCATACTTCCAGCAAAATCCTACTGTTACATTATCAGATCCAGAAGCGATTTTTATTGCAATGGGACAAATCATTTTCCACCCATTTATTGCGGGACTTATGTTAGCGGCAGTATTAGCAGCAATTATGAGTACGATTTCCTCACAATTGATTGTTACCTCCTCTGCATTAGTTGAGGATATTTACAAAGCAGTTATTAACACAAATGCGAGTGACCAACAATATGTCAGACTTGGAAGGATAGCAGTGGTCGCGGTTTCGCTTGTTGCAGGGGTTTTTGCTTGGCAGCAAAATGATACCATATTAGGACTTGTATCCTTTGCTTGGGCTGGTTTTGGCGCTTCATTTGGACCTCTCGTTCTTCTGTCACTATATTGGAGAAAAACTACAGGTACAGGCGCACTTTGGGGAATGATTGTTGGTGCAGTTACGGTGTTCATCTGGGGAAATATAGAAGCATTAAGTGGATTTCTGTATGAAATTGTACCAGGCTTTATATTAAGTTTAATTGTAACGGTCGTGGTAAGCTTAGTGACATATAAACCAAATGCTGAAATTGAAGAGGAATTCAATAACGCACTAGAATTAATAGAACAAGAAAGATAATAAAGCGAAACTCCACTGAATGGGGGATTACTTTACTCCTTGCTTACAACTTTAAATTTTACTCGACATCTTTTCGTTAAGGGTCATACAGACTGTTAACCTGAGGAAAACGGAGACGTCTATTTAGATGTCTCCTTTAAATTTGTTTATTATTTGATTGTCTGAACTTTTTGTGACCTATATTCTAAAAAAAGGAATGTTAATCGGATTAGCCTAGTGAATTATCACTAATTCTGTATCCATAGTTAAATGAAATATATGCTTGTATATCTATTTCTCGGGAAATACATAAAGTTCTATCTTGTTCGACAATTTGCGTGGTTGTTTGACTATTTAGATGTAAGTTAACTATGATAAAATAAGGAAAACAATTAAGAAAGGTAAAAAGATGAGAAGGAAAAAAATACAGAAGACGAATGCAATTCGGTTATTAGATACGGAAAGAATTCACTACCTCGTACATGAGTATCCATGGAGTGAAGAACATTTAGATGCGAAGACAGCAGCAGAAAAGGTTGGAATGCCTTTAGAGAAAATTTACAAAACCCTAGTAACAGAAGGAGATAAGACAGGAATAATCGTTGCTTGTATACCAGCTACCGCTGAACTGGACTTAAAGGCGCTTGCTAAGGCTAGTGGCAATAAAAAAGTTGAGATGTTAGCAATGAAGGATTTAGAGAAAACAACAGGGTATATTCGTGGAGGTTGTTCCCCATTAGGGATGAAAAAGAACTACCCTACTTATATTGCATCCCAAGCTGAATTAATGGACACCATTGTTGTATCTGCTGGGAGGCGTGGAATGCAAATAGAGATTGATCCAAAGGCAATCCTGGATATTACAGGAGCTACATTCGCTAATATTGTTATGTAGACAGGAAAAGGAAGAGATGGATGCGACGGATGAAATACATATTCCAATGGTTAGTAGATAATTCATTAGAAAAGGACAAACTTATAAAGAGTCGTTACCGAGTTAAAGGTATCATTGGGCAAGGCAGTTACGGAGTTGCCTATATTTGTGTTGACGAAAAAGAAGAAGTACAGAAAGTTCTTAAACAACTTAGACCTAGTAAAAGAAAAAGAAAGACCGAGATTGCTTATTTTATGAAAGAGTCAGAAATTCTAAAGGAGATCGATCATCGACAAGTTCCCAAATTTTATGAAGCTTTTATAGAAGAAAATAATTATTTTTATGTAATGGAATACATTCCTGGAAATAACCTTGAGAATGAAATCTTTAAAAGGAAGCAGACTTTTGATGAAATAGGATCACTGCTTTTTATCGAGAATCTATTTAGGGTAGTGAATTTTCTTCATCATCAGCATATCTATCATTTGGATCTACGGATTCCGAATCTGATGATAAAGGACGATGCTCTGTATATTATTGATTTTGGGTTGGCGCAACAAGGAGCTAGTGAGAAAGTGAGAAAAGAGTTACAGCAGCAAGACTATTATGATCTCGGAGATATTCTGCTTTATTTATTGTACACAACATTTACAAAGAGAAAATATAAGAAAGCCCTTCCTTGGACAGAAGAACTTATTTTAAAAGATGAAACGGTTCGGTTTTTAAAACGATTACTTGGGATACAACCGAATTATGAGTCTGACGAAGCATTGCTTGCAGATTTAAAAGCTGCGATACAAGCCAATTCTTAACTGCTGCTTCTCCAGCCTTTTCTTTTGTAGCGTTTGCTGCCACTTAATGGGTGATGGCGATAATTCTTACTGCTACTGCTGCCATAGTAACCTTTTCGTCTACTGCTGCTATCAAATCTCCGATATTTAGATCTTCCACTGCTCCCATAATACCGGTGCATCTTTCTTCTGCTACTGCTATCGCCTCCATGGGAACGATAATGTTTCCGTTTACTGCTTTCTTCCGAGAGGTGTTTTATCTGTTTTAATATCTTTCTAAACATGAAGCGGACCTCCTTCTTTTATTAAATTATTTTACCATAGAACGCTTTAATCATGTACGTTTGAACATGGCACTTGTTTCTAAATAAAAAAACACTCGCTTTGATACGAGTGTTTTTTAGGACTAAGTTCTGCTTTGCCAAGATTATTGTTTGCTGAATTTATAATCTAATTCATCTGTGTTTTCATTGTAGACTACTTCAAAATCATATCCACTAAAAAACCAATCGTCGATTTCCTCAATGAAATAAGTAATTCCTTCAATTGTTTGTTCTGCTAAGACATCACGTGGCTCATCTATGCGTAATCCTACTGAGAAATTATCATGTATTTCTGTTTTTCCATATAATTTGCCGAGGAATCGAACAGCATCCCCTTTTTGTAAATCCATTTCTTCTACTAACCATTTATTCGCACGATCTGTAACGGTAATTTTCATATTAAGTTAGAATCGAACTAAGGTAAGCCCGATTCTGTTTACCTCCTCTCAAGAGATGATAGTCTTAGTTTACCATATAATTCAATCCTATCCATTTGATTTGTTTGTGAAAAAATGTGTTAGGAGGTGTGTTCTTTCCTTTCATAGTTGTTAGGAAATCCGACGTAGTGAAAATGGTATTACCTGATCCTACTCTCGCTTGTTCTAGTAATTGTGTGTGTATGAAGCCGCTTCGGCAGAATACTCCGCTTTCCACGGGCACGGCCTCAGCCTCCTCGCGGAAAAACCACCGCTGTGGGGTCTTCGAACACGTGCTGTTCCCGTAGGAGTCTACGTATTCTGCCTACGCTAGTAAAGATTTTCTGATTAACGTGTAGTGATAGTCCATGTAATCAGACGACAGTCTCGAGGAGGCTCAGCAGCCGCCCGTGGAAAGCGCAGTGTATTTCCGGAGCGGTTTTTTTGCACTTTACCGAACTTAATAAATCAGAAGTCTATCTATATTTAGTGGAAAAAGGTGCCATAAGAATTTATAGGCACCTTTCATTGTATATATTCAGCTGAAAAAGTCCTCTGCAACTTTCTCTGGTTGCTTGGTACATAAGCTCACAACCACAAAAAGGAATGTAGATAGAAGGATTCCCCATATACCGGAAGCTAGTCCAAATGGTTTTGTTTGAGTGAGTTCAATAATAATCACGATTAACCCACTTACAATGACACTGGTTAGTACTCCTGCTGCAGTTCCTCTTTTCCAGAAAAAGGTTCCTATAATTGCAGGGACAACGACTAGCAATCCGGCTGAGGAGGCAACCGAAAGCACTGCAATTAAGTTTACTTCCAATAGAGCAAAGAAGTAGGCAAGAATAGCAATAATAGGAATTACTATTTTACCAATTTGAAGCTGCTTTCTATCACTGGCATTCTTGCTTAAATTCCCATAAACATCACGGGCAAAAAGGGAAGACAATGTTAATAAAATTGAATCTATAGTTGAGACTGCTGCAGCCATAATACCGACCATTACGATAACTCCCAATATTGGTGGCACGAGATCAGACTGCAATACCATTGGCGTTGCCAGGTCTGCGTTTTCTAAATTAGGGAACATGATGGAAGCTGAGAAACCCCAAATGATCGCCACTATTGTGTAAACGAGACCAAAAATCATAAATCCCATAAGCATATGTCTCATACTTTTTAAGGATGAAGGCATATATAATCTTTGGCTAACTTGTGGATTCGAGAGACTAAAGAAAAACCATGGAATTGTCATTCCTAAGAAATTCACAAAGCTCCAAAACCCATTACCAGGTACAGTTAAAGCTTCTGGTTGTTCTGTCTCTATTGTGTGGAAAAATCCACCAAAGCCGCCTAATCCATTGACTAAAACAATGACTACTACAGTGGCGGAAATAATCATAAAAATAGCTTGTAAAGAATCTGTCCATGCAACAGAGCGAATTCCGGCAATATAGGAAAAAACGATGGCTAAGATAGTGGCAATGATAACCCCTGTTGTAAACGAGATCTTATTATTTGTTACTCCTTGGAGCAAGTATCCTACTCCTGAAAGTTGTACAGCACTATAGGGAATAAGAAATAGACAACTAAACAGGGCAACCACTATAGAAACTAATTTACTCTCATATCTACTTCCTAGCATTTCGGATGGAGTCACATAGCCAAATTTTTTCCCAACTTTCCAAAATCTTGGACCAAAAAATGCAACAAGTGAAACACCCATCAAGTAAACAAGTTCAAATCCTAAAGCGCCAACACCGCCATTATATGTAAGTCCTGCTAAACCTACCAGCATAAATGCACTATATGTAGTAGCGCTATAGCTTAAAGCAGACACAAAGCCTCCGAGATTGCGATCACCTAGAAAATAGCTCGTCATATTGGTTTGTTTTCCTGATCGCGAAAGATAAGCTATGAAAAGCGCAATAATGATATAAATCGCTATTGCCCACCAAACTAAGGTTGTACTCATTCTTCATTACCCCAATCTTTTGTAAAAAAGTAAGTAATTATTATAACTATAACCGTTAGAATAATCCATAATAAAAAGCTGCCATACCATTTTTCAATATTTGTGAATACTGTATATGGAAGAACATAGGCCAGAAGAACAATAAATAAAATAGTTAATGCCCATTTTCCTTCATGTGTTCTCATCTAAACACCTCCGTTAAAGAATTAATCATTGTTCAATCTTTAAAAAGTGAAACATTTCACAATCGGGAGAGAAATTTGTAAAAAATATAATTATTATCATACCAAAAATGGGATATATTTACCAGAAGTAATATTTTGATGAATTTAAAGAGAGGGGAGAGGAGGCAGAGGGTACATAAGAAGAATAAAAAAGAAAGGGGAAGAGTTTAATAATCAATAGGTTCCTCCCATTGCCGTTGAATCTGACTCATGGCAAGTTCAAATATTTCTTCATCTTGAGTTTCTCTGCTTGCAATTACATTTGTATGGTAAAGCTGACCTTCATAATCCAAAGTTACATTAACTTGAATCACAGACAACATCCTTTCATTTTATATTTTAATAATTGTATAATAAATTATACTATTGTGTCAATTGTGTGAACGATAAAAAATAAATAGTCTTTGAACCTTTATAAATTGGGATAGGTTTAATTAAAAAATAAACAAACGGTTAAATGAGAGAAAGATATACTATGCTCGTTTGAATAAACGACTGAAGAAAGGCTTTTGTTCTAGTTCTTTTGATTTTTCCTCAGCTGCTGCAATTTGTTTCTGCGCCTCTAATTTCTCATTTATAATGCGCATTAAGTCTTTGTCTCTTTCGTTTAACCGTTCATCGAAAGCTTCTTGTTGCTTATCTAATCTATCTATTAAGCATTGTATTAATTGTTTTTGTTGAATCATTAGCTCGGTTAGCTGTTCATATTGCTTCGTATACCGTTCTTCTTCAACTGAAGGAGTATTTGATGTGATAACACTTGATGTATCCTCTGCCGTTGTTTTATTACTGTTCCCGATTTTTTTCATTACTAAACTGGTTGCTTGTTCGACAGTAATATTGGTTTTGTCTCTTAGTTCTTTTAGGTATCGTATCGCCATTATGTCATGCTCTACATACAATCTCGCGTTGTGTTTCGTCTTAACAAAATTATAACCAGACTTCTCCAAGTATTGTGCATATTTCCTTACAGTTGTAACTCCCATATCTAACATTGTAGCAATTTCACTTGTAGTATATGCTTTCTCGCTTATTTCTATATCTTTTTCCATAACATTCCCTCCTTGGATAATGATTTCTACAATTCTTCCTTGTTTCCCTTCAAAATCTTCAATTATTTTAAAATAATCATTACTAGCCTTCTTTTAGACTATTTATGAATTTGCTAAATATTCTAAATCTAGATACAATATTGAAGAGAGAGGGAGTGAAGTGATTGGAGACATTACAAATAGGCAGAGCAAAATTAACATGGCTAAAAGGAGGGGTAAATTTCCTTGATGGGGGTGCGATGTTTGGAGTTGTACCTAAAGCATTATGGCAAAAAAAGTACCCTTCCAATGAGAAAAATCAAATAGAGTTACGTACAGATCCAATACTATTACAACTAGACGATAGGTATTTCTTAATTGATTCAGGAATTGGCAACGGCAAATTTACAGAGAAACAGATTCGAAATTTTGGTGTGCTAGAGGAATCTTATGTAGAAGAAGGACTGCGGGAATTAAATCTTAGTACTGATGATATTAATGGTATATTAATGACACATCTTCATTTCGATCATGCAAGTGGTCTATCTCGCAGAATTGGAGAAGGTAAATATCAATCTATCTTTCCAAACGCTACAATTTATACGAGTGCAATAGAATGGAACGAGATGCGTAACCCTAATATTCGGTCTGTAAATACATATTGGGAGAGTAATTGGCAGCCAATTGAGCATCAAGTAGAAACATTTGCAGATGAGATAGAGATAGTAAAAGGCTTGAAATTAATTTATACTGGTGGCCATAGTGACGGACACGCTATCGTTGTTTATGATGACGGTGATGCTTGCTTTATCCATATGGCAGATCTCATGCCAACACATGCCCATCAGAATAAATTGTGGGCAATGGCTTATGATGATTATCCAGTTACATCTGTTCACGAGAAGGAAAGCTGGATGGAATATGGGTATCAAAGAGAGGCGTGGTATACCTTTTATCATGATGCTTATTATCGTGCAATAAAATATAATCATGCTGGCGAGAAGGTAGACGCTTTGGAGAGAGTTCGATATCCATACTAAAAAAAACACAGATGTGGCTTCTTAAATCGAAAATAAAAATCGGCAGCTATGCCGATTTTTATGCTGTTTCTACGGTAGATATTACTCCACCTGTTTCTGCGTCTACGAAAAATTCGTATTGTTTGTTTTCACCATCAATATTTCGAGTGATTCCGCCACGATAAACTTTATACTGCAATCCGTTTTTTTCCATGTCCTCAGCTTTCATATAAATCCAAGAACCACTAATTGGTCCAGATTTTTGAAAGGATTCTTTAGCATACTTTAATGCTTTTTCAGGTGTGACTTTTTGTCTTGTTTGTATTTGTTGATTTGCTACATATCCAATGGCCGCACCTATAGCAAAAGCCATAACCATATTACGTTTACTCATTTTCAACACCTCATTAATAGTTAGATTGGAATGAATATTTCATCAATAATATAATTAAGTATACCTTAAAATGGATTAAAATGAAAATAAGATATAGTTAGTGGAAAGATAACGGATTAATCCGTTATACTAACTAGTATAAACCTTAGTGGAGGGTATCGAATGAATCAGAATACACTTGATCTTTTTAAAACATTAACAGAATTACAAGGTGCACCGGGTGACGAAGCTCGTGTACGTGCATATATGGAGCAAGAGTTAGACAAATATGCAGACGAAATTATTCAAGATAATCTAGGCAGTATTTTTGGTGTGAAGTACGGTGAAGGTCCCAAAGTGATGGTTGCTGGCCATATGGATGAAGTAGGATTTATGGTAACACAAATAACAGAGAATGGGATGCTTCGCTTTCAGCCGTTAGGTGGTTGGTGGAACCAAGTCATGCTGGCTCAGCGAGTTCAGGTTATGACTGAGTCAGGACCAATAATCGGTGTTATTGCTTCTATTCCGCCTCATTTACTGACAGAAGCACAGCGAAGTAAACCAATGGAAATTAAAAATATGTTAATAGATATTGGTGCAGATGATCGAGCGGATGTTGAAGAAATCGGAGTGAAGCCGGGAGACACGATTGTACCAATTACCCCTTTCCAACCAATGGCTAATCCTAAAAAAATTATGGCAAAAGCATGGGATAATCGTTATGGCTGTGGCCTTGCAATTGAGCTCCTTAAAGAGGTAAAAAACGAAACTTTACCAAATCAGTTGTATTCAGGAGCAACGGTTCAAGAGGAAGTTGGGTTACGTGGTTCCAAGACATCCGCTAATTTAATTCAGCCGGATATTGCCTATGTTCTCGATGCATCACCTGCAAATGACGCGTCTGGTGATAAGAAAGCCTTCGGAAAGTTAGGGGAAGGGGCATTACTAAGAATTTTTGACCGAACTATGGTAACACATAAAGGTATTCGAGAATTTATTCTAGATACAGCAGAATCAAATAATATCAAATACCAATATTTTGTCTCTCAAGGTGGAACGGACGCTGGAAGTATTCATTTATCCAATAGTGGCGTTCCTAGTGCGGTCATTGGGATTTGCTCAAGGTATATTCACACATCAGCTTCTATTATCCATGTTGATGACTATGCAGCAGCAAAAGAATTACTTGTAAAATTAGTAAAAACAACCGATCAAAATACGGTTAATCTTATTCGTTCTAAGTAAGTTTATTCCAGTATTGAATTACTAAAAGGAGTAGGTATGATAAATATTTGTATTGGATCAAAAAACCCGACAAAAGTTGATGCAGTGAAAGATATTTTTCCTGAAGCAAATCTGATAGCACTAGAAGTACCTTCCAACGTACCTAATCAGCCTTTCTCTGATGAAGAAACAAGACGAGGTGCAATAAACCGAGCTCTGCATAGCAGAGAGTCTCATTCTGATGCAATTGGCATTGGCCTGGAGGGCGGAGTTATGTATGTAGGAAAACAGCTGTACCTCTGTAATTGGGGAGCTTTAGTTGATGTAAGTGGACATATCTACACTGCCAGTGGTGCCCGAGTGGTGCTGCCAATTGAAATAGATAATGAGCTTAAAACCGGAAAAGAACTTGGAGATATTATGGATGAGTATGCCAGAAGACAAGATGTTAGAAAAAACGAAGGCGCTATCGGTATCTTTACAAATGATTTAATTTCTAGAAAAGAGATGTTTACTCATGTTGTTAAGATGCTGAAAGGTCAAATGGAGTATGGGAAGGTAAATATTAAAAACAGCAGTAATTAATTCACTGCTGTTTTTTTTTTAATAAAGCTAATTAACCTGATAGAGGAATGAGAATATTTATTCATAAATATATGAAACTACATCAAGTGCTTGTTCAATGGTTTCAACGGTGACATTTGCTTTATTGGATAACTCCTTTAATGGATGTATAAGGGACGCAGGGCGCACAATAATAGTTGGCTTATTTAACGAAATTGCTGTACTTACATCCATAGCTGTGTTCCATTGTTTGTACTGTTCACCGAATAAAGCAATAACAATGTCTGACTTCTGCATTAAGACTTGGGTTCTAAAGTTATTAATGTCACTTGCAGCATCGTCTTTATAGTAGGAGCTAGGCTGCTTTCCTAGGATTTCTTCACCAATATTGTCTGAACGATCATGGTTTGTCTGTGGACCAACGAAAGAGAGCGGCAAATTTTTCTCTCTTGCTCCTTGTTCTACCTGTTCACGCCAATCATCATGAATTTGACCTGCTAGATACACAACGATTTCCATTGATTACTTCGCCTCCTATTCATATTCTATTTTAATAGTAACCAATTATAGAAAAATTTCCAAGAGATTGTCTTTAAGAATGGAAGCTCTTGCTGTTTTAATTGTACGAGTTAATTGAAATCAATAAAAATCAACGTTATGATAAAAACAGGAGTTGATAAACATGAAAGAATTAGAAACTATTGAACAATATCATGAACTAAAAGATAATAAAGATACCATTTTTCTTTTCTCTGCAGACTGGTGTGGGGACTGTCGATACTTAGATCCGGATCTTCCCAAAATTGAGAATGCATATCCGGAATATACTTTTATAAAAGTAGACAGAGATAAATTTATTGATTTATGCATAGAGAATGATATCTTAGGAATACCTAGCTTTTTGGCCTTTAAAAATGCTAAAGAGGTTGGGCGATTTGTGAGCAAAGACCGTAAAACAAAAGAAGAAGTTATTCAGTTTATTAAAGACTTGCCAGCGTAATCTAATGCGGAACAATCCTTAATAAAAAATGAAATCGGCAGAGCTGCCGATTTTCTTGCATAGGATAGAATGATGGAGGACGAATAAATGAAAATGACTGCAATTCAAATGAAAAAGAAATTAGAAGAGCGTCTGAAAAATGAGGATTATCATCTATCATTTAATCGAGATAAGAATACATTACGTGTAGAGTGGAAGCATTCAAAAAAAGGAATGACGATAACTTTACCTAATGTAATAGCTAAATATAATGAACGTGGAGAGGCAGCATTAGATGAATTAGTAGAACATATCACAGAAGCTCTTCGTGTGATGAATACGGAACCTCAGTTAAAGGGAATGGAAAAGAATATCTTTCCAGTCATAAGATCAACTTCCTTTCCAACTAAAACAAAAGCAGGTGTTACATTAATTACGAAAGAGCATACTGCTGAAACAAGAATTTTTTATGCTCTGGACCTTGGGAAATCCTATCAATTAATTGATGAGAATCTATTGCAGCGTGTTGGATGGACAACGGATCATATTGAAGAAATTGCAAGCTTTAATGTCCGTTCTTTATCAACTGAGACAAAAAAGGATACAGTAGCGGATAATGATTTTTACTTCATAGCCACACAAGACGGCTATGATGCGAGCAGAATACTTAATGAATCATTCTTAAATGAAATGAAAGCAAATGCAATTGGAGACTTGGCTGTTGCTGTACCGCATACAGATGTACTCATTATAGTTGATGTACGCAATAATACAGGTTATGATATTTTAGCACAAATGACTATGAAATTCTTTGCTGAGGGAAGAAATCCAATTACTTCACTTCCATTTATATATGAAGATAAGAAGTTGGAGCCAATCTTTATTTTAGCAAAAAACCGACCAGTAAAAGATTAAGAAAGGATGAAAAAAATGGATGTATTTTATAATCCAGCAGGTATAGGTGATGTACTAATCATACCGCTTGCAGATGAAGATCGATATGAAGTCAAACACGAAAATATTGGGGATATTACAAGAATAACGTCCAAAAAGGATGGAAGCATTCTAGGTTATAATGTTTTCCATGCATCTGCCCATTTAACTCTAACTGAGACTGGGACAGTTAAATTAACGCAAGAGCTTTTAGAAGATATTAAAACATACTTTAGAGAAAACAATATAACGGATTCTCTAGATTTTGATTTAAGCCCTAAATTTGTTGTTGGATACGTTGTAAGTAAAGAAAAACATGAAAATGCTGATAAATTAAGTGTTTGCCAAGTGGACGTGGGAGAAGAAACCCCATTGCAAATTGTTTGTGGAGCTCCCAATGTCGATAAAGGCCAAAAAGTAGTAGTCGCTAAAGTAGGTGCAACCATGCCAAGCGGTCTAAAAATCAAAGCTTCTGAATTGCGTGGTATACCTTCCAATGGAATGATTTGCTCTCAGAAGGAATTAGGATTACCAAATGCACCAAAGGAAAAAGGTATTTATGTTCTGGAAGATACATATAGAGTTGGAGAAGAGTTTAAGTTTTAATCCAGGTTAACTGGCTATACTCCCCCCCTTCTGGAGTTCTGGAAGAATACAAGAATAGTAAGTGGGGGACTAGCAGCTAGGAAAGACTTGATTCGCTCAAGGGCCTGCGGGTCTCTCCTAGCGGTACTAACACTCAGTGGGGGAAAGGGAACTCCTCTGAGTGAAGTTTCACTTTATTTCAAAACAGCCTAGCGGTTTGCCTGGGTTGTTTTTTTCTTATGTAATATCTACCAACCTTGTAAAAACATGCTACAATAAGAATTACAATCTTTAGCAAATAGAAAGAGTGAGAATGATGTGGGAGAATTGGAAGAATAAAGTTAAGAACCTTTTTGCTGATGAGGAGCATCAAGAGCAAGTACCAACACCAATTGAAATTAAAAAGTCAGAAATTAAAGCAAAAGTGAGCTATCAATACCCAAAGGAAAGACCATTTCGTTTTCCTGTAATCCCAGATCCACCAAAAGATAATAAATTTCAGAATCAAGATAACAATGAATCTTATAATAGAAGAAGTAAAACGAATCGAAACCAAAGAACAAATCAGAACAGAGAAAGGTACATGGATAATAATGTAATGTGGAAACGGGGGGAGGAAGCACCTCGACCAACGAGCAGAAAAGAGAGCTCAGATGAACCTGTACGGAAAATTATTAAGAAATCGGATACACCGTTTAAGGTCAGTGACGTACCGTCTCCTATCTATGGCTTTCAAAGCAGGGATAAAGCTTACGCTATAGAGAAAGGACTGACTTCCAGACGAGAAGATCAATTGGATTTGGATAATCAGCACTTAGATTTTCAAGACGATGAACAAAATCAAGCAGAAGAAGAAATTGCCAGCAGTGCAGAAATATCTTTAGAAATAGAGGAATCAAGACATGCAGCTGCTTCTGAATTAGATGGGAAAGAGGAAACTACGCAATCTTCTTCTGAAGATAAAACAGAAGAATGGACAGACTCTCATGTAAGCAGGAAGTTTACGGTTATTGGAAACCAAAGTATCGAATTAGATACAAACTATGAGGAGGAAATTTCGGAAGAATCATCTATGGATGGTAGTGGAGAAAAAGAAAACAACCCTCCAAAAGCATTGGAAGAGAATGATAATAAACCTAGAAGAAGTTATTCCAATCCTTTTAACGTAATCATGACTCCAAGTGATAAACGGAATCTTCGAGACAGGCAGCGAAAAGCAAGTCGGTTAAATGCAGACACAAGTCAAAGTAAACAATCAGAATATCCCAGAAAAGACATAACTACTACACCAGAGCAACCTAAAGAAACTTATTTACCATCTCATTTGCTAAACGATCCTATCCCAAAAAATGAGAATAACCGTGCCTGGATAGAACAGCAACAAGAATTGCTTGAACAAACACTAAAGCACTTTAATGTAAATGCTAAAGTGGTAAAGGCCACACAAGGCCCTTCCGTAACGCGGTTTGAAGTTCACCCTGAAATGGGAGTAAAGGTAAGCAAAATCAAAAATCTTAGCGATGATTTAAAATTAAATATGGCTGCGAAAGATATTCGCATTGAAGCACCGATTCCAGGGAAAAATACAGTTGGTATTGAAATTCCGAATCGTCATGCTCGAATGGTAGGGCTTCAAGAGGTCTTTGAAACGAAAGAATTTAAAGAAAGCTCTTCTCCGTTAACCATTGCACTTGGACTAAGTATTGAAGGAGAACCTAAAATTACAAATATCCAAAAAATGCCACATGGCTTAATCGCGGGAGCTACAGGATCTGGTAAGAGTGTCTGTATTAATACGATGCTAGTAAGTCTTTTATATAAAGCAAGTTATGAAGATGTAAAGATATTATTAATTGATCCAAAGATGGTGGAACTAGCTCCCTACAATGGTATTCCACATCTTGTTGCTCCTGTAATTACAGATGTAAAAGCTGCAACACAAAGTCTGAAATGGGCTGTCACTGAGATGGAAGACAGGTATGAGAAGTTTGTTCATGAAGGTGTAAGAAACATTGAAGGATATAACAAAAAAGTATTACAACAAGGACGTCGTGAAGATAAAATGCCTTTCATTGTCATTGTCATTGACGAGTTAGCAGACCTAATGATGACATCTCCGCAAGATGTTGAATTCTCTATTAGTCGTATCGCTCAAAAGGCAAGAGCATGCGGAATTCATTTGATTCTGGCAACCCAGCGTCCGTCAGTAGATGTTATTACAGGACTTATTAAGGCGAACATCCCTACAAGGATTGCTTTTAGTGTATCTTCCCAAGTAGACTCTCGAACCATAATTGATTTGAGCGGAGCAGAAAGGCTTTTAGGAAAGGGAGATATGCTATTTGTAGAGAATGGTGCAGGCAAGAGTATTCGATTACAAGGGCCTTTCGTATCGGATGAAGAAATTGAAAGAGTAACCAGCTATGCGAGAAGTTTAGCAGAACCGAATTACCTGTTCGAGCAAGAAGAGCTCCTGGAACAAATTCAAGTGGATGAAGAAGAGGACGAGCTTCTGCAGGATGCAATACAGTTTGTCTTAAGTCAAAATACGGCAAGTACATCACTTTTGCAGCGTCATTATAAGATTGGTTATAATCGGGCAGCACGGCTCATTGATACGCTGGAGAACAGAGGGATCATTTCAGGGCAGAATGGAAGCAAACCAAGAGATGTATTAGTAAGTCAATTACAGGAATAATCGATAAATTTGTGGTACTATGAATTGATATTATAGTTTGGTGTAGGACTTCACAGAAAAAGGAGAAACTTGCTATGACGAAAGAATTTGAATTAAAAATGAAGGGTGAGATTGATCGTTTAACTAATAAAACGTTTAAATTTGACCCAAGGATAAAAGAGGGATGGTTTTCCGCTGTTTATTTTTTGAAAACAAAAAAAATCGCTGAAGAAAAGATTCCGGATAATCATGTTACAATGCAATTTTTTCAAAAAGAAAATGCTGTCCTTTGTGGTACAGACGAAGTTATTGCATTGCTTCATTCTTTCGCGAATAATCCAGAATCATTGGAAATCCATTCATTAAAAGATGGAGACAAAATAGAACCTTTTGAAACAGTACTGACCATATCTGGGCGATATCAAGATTTCGGATATTTAGAAGGAATTATCGATGGAATCCTTGCTAGAAGAACATCTGTGGCAACAAATGTATACAATGTTGTAAAAGCCGCTAAGTCAGCTGGAAGGCAAAAACCGGTTGTTTTTATGGGAGACAGGGATGATCATTACACGACGCAAGCTGGTGATGGATACGCAGCCTTTATAGGTGGTTCCACTGCCCAAGCTACACACGCAATGAATGAGTGGTGGGGCAAAGAAGGAATGGGAACCATGCCACATGCCCTTATTCAGATGTTTAAAGGAGATGTTGTGGCAGCAACCCAAGCATATCATGAAGTATATCCTAATGATGAATTAGCTGCCCTAGTGGATTACAACAATGACGTCATTACAGACTCTTTAAAAGTAGCTAGAGCATTTGGTGATAAATTAAGTTCTGTCAGACTTGATACATCCCGTACCCTTGTTGACCGATATTTCTTAAGAAATCAGCATTTAATGGGAGCCTTTGATCCCCGAGGTGTAAATCCTGAACTATTGTTTGCATTAAGGAAAGCATTAGACGATGAAGGTTTTACTTCAGTGAAGATTATGGCTACCGGAGGCTTTACTGAAAAACGAATAAGAGAATTTGAAGAGAAGAATGTACCTGTGGACATGTATGGTGTGGGGAGAAGCCTCTTAAGTCTAAATATTGGCTTTACAGGTGATCTTGTCTTGCTAAACGGTCAACCAGAAGCAAAAGAAGGTAGAAGGTACAGACCTAATTCCCGGTTGGAAAAGGTTAATTATATTCCTGTTAAAGAAGATTAAAATATACGAGCACATGATTAACAGGCTGGCCATATAGATATCATTATTTTTAGTTTAAATGCCGGCAAAAGCAAATTTCTGTTACACTACTGGAAAAAAATAAATGAATTAAGAAATCAGGCACTAGGTTATCCTTTACAAGAAGAATTTTATTCGAATGGGGGACTGCAGACCTTCTGAAACACTTAAGGCCTTCCGGTTCTCTCCTTGTAATGCTGACGCTCAACATGGGGGATAAAAGAACCCTGAAAGCAAGAGAAGTTTCACTTTATATGTGAAAAAAGAATTTCTCACAGCTGCAAACTTTGAGTAACCAGAAAGAAGTTTTACTTTATTATTTTATTCACATGAAAACTTTGATATAATTACACGTGGTCGTTTACATTTAACTTAGGTACGGATAATTTTTTTGCAATGCCATATACTGGCGGAAAAATCTTTAAGTACCAAGTTTGAGAAAAACTATTGATTTGCCTAATAAGAGTGAATAAGGTTTTTCTAATAAATGTGATGAAATTCTTTTGATGAACATGTTGGAGGTTCGTTTTATGACAACTTACCATTTTATTGGTATTAAGGGAACGGGAATGAGTGCACTTGCTCAAATTCTCCATGATTCTGGAGAAAACGTACAGGGTTCTGATGTGGAAAAGCGCTTTTTTACACAAGATGCCTTAGAAGGAAAAAATATTCCTATCCTGCCCTTTTCTAAAGAAAATATAAAAGAAGACTATACGGTTATTGCTGGTAATGCATTTTCAGATGAACATGAAGAAATAGCAAGAGCAAAAGAATTAGGATGTACTTTCTATAGATATCATGAATTTTTAGGTGAATGGCTAAAGCAGTATACAAGTATTGCCGTAACAGGTGCTCATGGAAAAACGTCGACAACAGGATTATTATCTCACGTTTTAAACCAAGCCTTTCCTATTTCCTTCTTAATTGGTGATGGTACGGGAAGCGGACACGTGAATAGTGAGTATTTTGTATTTGAAGCCTGTGAATATCGTAGACACTTTTTAAGCTATGAACCAGACTATGCAATCATGACAAATATTGACTTTGATCATCCTGATTATTTCACAAGTATAGAAGACGTTTGTAAAGCTTTTCAATCCATGGCTGACCGTGTGAAAAAAGGAATTATTGCTTGTGGTGATGATGAATACCTGCAAGAAATTCAAGCGAAAGTTCCTGTTGTTTATTATGGTTTTGCAGATACAAATGACTTTATAGCAAAGAATTTGAGAGAATCAGAAGAAGGAACTACGTTTGATGTGTTTGTTCGTAACACGTATTATGATACGTTTACAATTCCTATGTATGGAAACCATACTGTATTAAATGCTTTAGCAGTGATAGCAATCTGCCATTATGAAGGCATTAAGTCAGACGATATTAAGAATCTTACTTCTTTCCCTGGTGTGAAGCGCAGATTCACAGAGAAAAAGCTAGGTACACAAATCTTGATAGACGATTATGCTCACCATCCAAAGGAAATAACAGCAACGATTGAATCAGCAAGAAAGAAATATCCCAACAAACATATTGTAGCGATATTTCAACCACATACGTTTACAAGAACAAAAACATTTCTACAGGAGTTTGCAGATAGCTTAAGTGGAGCAGATAATGTATATCTTTGCGACATATTTGGCTCTGCACGTGAAGGATCGGGTAGCCTTTCTATTCAAAATCTGCAGGTATTAATACCTGACAGTGAGGTTATAGAGCTGGAAAACACTTCTGTATTAAAGAAATTTGAGGATAGTGTTTTAATATTCATGGGTGCTGGCGACATTCAAAAATTCCAAAAAGCCTATGAAGAAACACTTCTTGACAAGTCTATACAATAACAATAGAAAATGAGCTATTTGGCTACAGTATTTAGCAGTGGAATAAGCTCTACTATACTTAAAAGAGTCTGATTTATTCGGACTCTTTTATTTAAATTAAAAAATTTTTTGCCAGAAAAAGAGCAAACTATCGAATTTGTTTGGATAAACAGATATACTATAAATAAAGCACGCAGATGGTTCCATCTTAATACATAACTTGCATTTCGCTCGTGTTAGCGAAAGTTAGTTTTTCATATTCTTGATACTTCTTTTAACTGCTTGAAATAATGAATTTTAACTTTATTAAGTAAATGGTTAAGAAATATCGTTTGAAGTTATCGAGAAGAGGGAATTACTAATTATATCAATTAAATTCACAATGGATCCAACTATTCAGGTGCTGCATATAGCAATGTCTAATTCTTATGTGAGGAGCTGAGACTGAAAAATGGAAATACTATTGTATATTGCAGCATTTATTGCTGTTATTGCATTTGTTGTTTTAGTTTATTATGTGGTTGTAACCCTTAAAACAACAAGAGAAACACTTTCAGAAGTAACAGAAACACTTCAAAGTCTTGAAAAGCAGGTAGAAGGCGTTACGTCAGAAACAACACAATTACTAACGAAAACGAATCGCATAGCCGATGATATGAATGAGAAAACATCTAAGTTGGACACACTATTTGATGGAGCGAAAGGAATAGGTGACTCATTAAAAGACTTCAGCTATTCTGTAAAAGAAATTTCAAACGCTATTTCCCATACTTCCAGAGAAGAACAGGAAAAGACTGCCCAAGCGGTCAAGTGGGGAGCAGCGATTGTAGACTATGTAAGCAATAGAAAAAATAAAAAAGAGAAATAGGAGGAATATCATGAGTGATAATAATATTAATACAAAAGACTTCGTTATTGGTACATTAGTAGGTTCAATTGTGGGAGCTTCTGTTGCATTAATCTTTGCTCCTAAATCCGGAAAAGACTTAAGAAATGATATTAATAGAGGCGCCGTGGAAGTGAAGGGCCGAGCTAGTGAGTGGGTAGACGTCGCACAAGTAAAAGGTTCTGATTTAAAGGATAAAGCATATACAACTACTTCTGAGTTTAAACGACGAGCAATGGATACTACCTCTCAATTAGGTAAGAATGTCGCACAAAAAACACAGGACTTAACTAAAACAGTAAAAGACAAAGTGAAACAGCCGAATGCAGCTTCTACATTAGATGCAGAAGGTGTTGTTGCTGATACGAATCAAGATGTAAAAGTAAACAATGTAACAAAACTTGAAACAGAGAAAAAGGCATAAAAACCAACTAAGGTGTCTCAAAAGGCAATTCAATTACCCTTTTGAGATACCTTTTTAAGTTAATTTTCACTTTATCAGTTCATATCCCAGGTTATTTCCAGTTCATCACCGGTTTGAATGATGGCGTCAAACGAAGTGGCTTCCTTATTTTTTAAGATATGAAAAGAACCATTTACATTAGTAAGATCAATATCTACATATCTAAAAACATCTTGAAATATAAATGGTTGCTCTGTAATTTCCTCTATTTGCAGTTGATCATTCATATAGACCTGGCTTGCAAAATCGAGTTCTTGGCTGTTACGTGTCATTCTATACAATGGTTGTTTTAATTGTATTAACTGTCCATTGAAGGTTACAGTAGCTGTCTTCCAGCAAGAATCTTTTAATTGTATGATTACATCCTTTACCATCGGGCTTTTAGCACTGTTCACTGTCACACGGTCATGGTGTCTCAGCACGTAGTCAAGAGATACCTTTTTATTATTTACGAAGATTCCTGTTTCAGCCATAGGAAGATGAACCTCTTTATTATTGACATAAATTGCAAAAGCATTGCTGATAGGTGGAACAGACACTTCTTCCAAGAAATGCTGGAGCGTTTTAACTTGGTGAAAATTAATAGTGTCATTATCTTTAACTATATAGTTCATCTCAGCCTTTTCATTGTTAACAAAGACTTTCGTAGTTAAATTCGTTTCTTTGTTATTATAAAAAATGGTCGTAGTTGGCATCTCCCCAATTAACTCAAATAATGTAACAGATGCGCCATTGCCATCCTGTCCTTTTGTAATTGTTATTTCATCACCACTGGTAATAAAGGTATCCACTTGTGCATGCTCACCATTTAATTGAATAGTTGGAGGCTCTCCAAACTCACCAGGTAAAGTAACTTCCTTTCCGTTTACGGTAATAATTTGAGCCATTCCAGGTTTCCCGTACCATTTCTGCAGTTCAATTCCGGCTTGTACCAGGCAATCTCCCACAGTGAGGGTTTTCATTTCGAATAATCTAATGAGCATCCCGTTTACATTTACTGTTATATAATGAACTGGATTCTCTTTTGCTGCAATCGCAATTCCAATTGGTGTAACAAACTCAGGTCCTTTTGGCATCCTGTCTGATTGCTTTAAGCTTTGAATGGCATCTAAACCTCGTATGGCAACTCGGTTATCGGTTAAATCTAGTTTTTTTGCTAGAACGTTATTAATTTCAGGTGTTAAACTGCCTCCACCGATTAACATTACTGCTTTCGGTGATTTACTGCCGTTAAGTTTTATTATTTCATTTGCTATTTGTTTAGAAAGTTGTTTAACTGGCTTTCTTATATCCTCTATTAACTTATTGTAAGTGATAGTTGTCTCAAAACCTAAAATATCCTCTGTTATTGCTTGACCATGTTCTACGATTTCTCTCTTTACTTTCTCTGCAATCGGAAAATCGAGCAAGTATGTGTCGCTAATTGCTTCTGTAATCTCGTCTCCTGCAACTGGTACCATTCCATAAGCAACTACAGTACCTTTATCCGTAATAGCAATGTCGCTCGTTCCAGCGCCTATATCAACTAGTGCAACATTTAATCGTCTTATGGATTCTGGAATAAGCACTTGTATAGCTGCAATAGGCTCAAGAGTTAATGCATCCATTTCCAAGCCTGCATGAGAAAGTGCTGCAAGAAGGGATTCTACTACTACTTTTGGTAAGAAGGTTGCAATAACTTCAACAGAAGCTTCTTTGCCACTTTGATCCAATAAGGAACCTATTTTTTCAGAATCAAGTTTATAGTAAACAACAGAGTAGCCAACACAATAATAATTGGTGTAATTTCCCGCATCTTCTTGATTAGCTAATTTCTCCTGTGCAGCTTGTACAGCACTAAGCTCTAAATGTTTTATGGTTTCTATTTCTGTAATCGGTTTTTGATTTAGCTCGATGTGTGCAGACGCCTCCATTGTTTTCAGTGCTCTGCCGGCTGCTGCGACACAAACGCTATCAAGTGTCGTTCCTGACCTGTTTTCCAACTCGTCTTTGACTTCTTGAATAACTTCTGCGACTTTAACGACATGATGGATTTGCCCATCCCGCATTGATCTATCTTTATGTTCCTTTGTACAATAATTATTCACGGAATATGTATTATTATCTTGTTTCTCTAAAATAATTCCTGTTACTGACCTTGTTCCAATATCTAATGCAAAAGTAAGATTATCCATATGATTAACTCCTTTGATGGGACAATAATATATTGAAATAGCTTGATAGACATTAAGTTTTATTTTAATTATAAACTTAATGGTGACAAATGAAAGAAATTTCGCTATAATTGTCACTAATTATTATAATATAAATTCTTCAGGGGGCGTAGGTAGGGATGAGTAATGAAATGGAACAACTTAGAAAGCAGTTGGATGAAGTTAACCTTGAAATCTTAGAATCTATTAATCGCAGAGCAGAGTTGGTTCAACAAATTGGACAAGTAAAGAGCAAACAAAGCACGAAGAAATTTGACCCTGTTAGGGAAAGAGAAATGCTGGACTTAATTACTGCAAATAATAATGGGCCATTTGAGGATTCTACCATTAACCATATCTTTAAAGAAATCTTTAAGGCGGGACTTGAATTACAAGAAGATGACCATCGCAAGGCTTTATTGGTTTCCCGTAAGAAGAAGCCAGAAAATACGGTGGTCGATATTAAAGGAACAAAAGTTGGTAATGGCAATGTGAATTATGTGTTTGGGCCATGTGCGGTGGAAAGCTATGAGCAGACAGCAGCTGTAGCTGAATCTCTTAAGAGCAAGGGTCTTAAATTAATGCGTGGGGGTGCTTTTAAGCCAAGAACTTCCCCTTACGACTTCCAAGGCCTTGGTCTAGAAGGTTTACAAATTCTTAAACGTGTAGCTGATGAGTATGATCTAGCTGTAATAAGTGAAATTGTAACACCTAAAGATTTAGAACTGGCAGTAGATTATCTTGATGTTATTCAAATTGGTGCAAGAAACATGCAGAACTTTGAATTATTGAAAGCTGCAGGGGATGTTGATAAACCAGTACTTCTAAAACGTGGACTCTCAGCTACTATTTCAGAGTTTATTAATGCAGCTGAATACATAATCTCTAGAGGGAATGGAAATATTATCCTATGCGAGCGTGGAATTAGAACATACGAAACGGCAACTAGAAATACATTAGATATTTCTGCTGTTCCAGTACTTAAACAGGAAACACATTTGCCAGTCATGGTGGATGTTACCCATTCAACTGGGCGACGTGATCTGCTTCTTCCAACTGCAAAAGCAGCACTCGCTATCGGAGCAGATGGGGTAATGGCTGAAGTTCATCCAGATCCCGCTGTTGCATTATCTGACTCAGCTCAACAGATGGACATTCCAACTTTCGATAGCTTCTTTAAAGAATTAAAAGATATAGAAAATCGTTTAAAATAAGAAAAAGGGGAGACTATTCATAATGAATGAATAGTCTCTTTTATTATTAAATATACATTCGCTTGTGTTATGGTGAACTTTCTTTTGTATTTTTTTCCATGGTAGAGTATGATATAAACTAGAGATATATAAACTATTGAAGAGGAATTACGTATGATTTTAGGAGGAAATTAGATGACTGTAACAATATATGACGTAGCAAGAGAGGCTAATGTATCGATGGCTACCGTTTCTCGCGTTGTGAATGGTAACCCGAATGTGAAACCAACTACTAGAAAAAAGGTATTGGCAACGATTGAGCGACTGGGATATCGACCAAATGCTGTAGCTCGTGGATTAGCAAGTAAAAAGACAACAACTGTTGGAGCAATTATTCCGGATATTTCAAGTATATTCTTCTCAGAATTAGCCAGAGGTATAGAGGATATTGCGACAATGTATAAATATAATGTCATTTTGAGTAATTCTGATCAGAACAAAGATAAAGAATTAAAATTGATTAATACGATGCTTGAGAAGCAAGTGGATGGGATTCTCTTCATGGGCGGTACTATTACAGAAGAGCATATTCAACAATTCAAGACATCCAATGTTCCCATTGTACTGGCAGCAACATATGATGATACGAAAGAAATGGCTTCTATAAACATTGATTATGAAGCGGCTTCCTATGAAGCAACTAAGTATCTTCTGGAAAAGGGAGATAAACGTCCTGCTTTTGTAACTGGGGGGGAAGAAAGCAGTATAAATCGATACAAATTTAATGGATATAAACGTGCACTGGAAGAAGCAAATCTGACGGTAAATGAAGAACTAATTGTAGAAGGGGACTATTCTTATGAGTCAGGTATCGAAGCGATAAAGCAGCTTGTTGCACTGGATGAAAGGCCTTCTTCTATATTTGTAGCCTCTGATGAAATGGCATTAGGTGTTATCCATGGGGCGCAGGATGCAGGTTATAAAGTTCCAGAAGATATACAAGTATTTGGTTTTAATAATACAAGGCTTGCTACCATGATTCGTCCTACTTTATCAACAGTTGTACAACCAATGTACGATATCGGGGCAGTTGCAATGCGCCTGTTAACGAAATATATGAATAAAGAAGAGGTAGATGAAAAGAATGTTATCTTACCTCACAGAATTGAAATTAGAGATTCAACTCTATAATAATAATTCCGATATAAGATAAAAATAGATGTAAAATTAAGTGCATCTATTTTTTGTCATTTCTAAACGTTTGGGGCGATCTGAGATGAAAAAAAGAGACATACTGACTCCTTTTGGTATTACGTTAGGATTTATATTAATTATGCTAGCAATAGTCTCTAATGGAGAATCTAATGGTCTTGCTTCGTTTTTTGATATTGCCAGTATACTTATCGTTCTGGGTGGATTAGTGGCTTCATTGTTAATCTCTTTTAAAATGGAGCAGATAAAGCTAACAGGAAAAATAATAAAGGAAGCACTATATAAAAACGATAATCAGCTACCTGAATTGATTCGACTGTTCGTCCGACTAGCGGAAAAAGCAAGAAGAGAAGGTATTCTCGCATTGGAAAATGAATTGGAATCAATTGATGATCCATTTATTAAAAAAGGCATTTTACTTGTTGTAGATGGGCTAGAATCAGAAGTAATAAAGGATATTATGGAAACGGAAATAACAGCAATGGAAGATAGACACTTCAGGGGCAGAACTATCCTTGAGAAAGCCGGGGAATATGCGCCGTCCTGGGGAATGATAGGAACTTTAATCGGGCTTGTTCTTATGTTGAATGACTTAGCGAGTCCTGAGACACTTGGTCCAAGTATGGCAATAGCTCTTTTAACAACTTTATATGGTACAGTACTTGCCAATTTAGTGTTTATCCCAATGGCAAGCAAACTCGAAGCTAAAACAGACGAAGAAGTATTTCTTAAACAAATTATGATTGAGGGGATTATCGGTGTCCAATCGGGACAAAATCCTAGAATTCTAGAGGAGAAATTAAGTGCATTTCTATCTAATAAACACAAGCGGAAGCTGGAAGCTGATGATGCTGCTGAATTCATGGGAGAGAGCATAAATGAAGCGTAGACCAAGGAAAAAGTTGAATCAGAGTGGTGCGCCTAAATGGATGGTAACTTATTCAGATATGGTAACTCTTATCCTGGTATTCTTTATTTTATTATTCTCTATGTCACAGGTGGACCAAGAAAAATTTGATGCGATTTCAGAATCCTTTCAGAACCGGATGATATTTGATTTTCTTCCTTCTGCAGTACCACTCGATCATCCAACAGATCATACTGTTCATGTTGAAGAAGAAAAGGATCCAAATTCTGATGAATTTGAAAAACCAGCTGATTCGGAAAATAGCAAGACTGATTTGCAAGAAGACTTAACAGGGGTGGAAGATGACACATTAAATGACTTATTGGAAGAAGTAGAAACATACTTGGATGACAATGATCTAAATGGTGTCATTACTGCAAACCGCACATCACAAGGAGTGGAATTAATACTACAGGATAGCATTTTATTTGAGGAAGGGCAGGCTGAGATATTAAATGAAGGGATTCCTTTTCTTGAAAGAGTAGGAATCTTAATTTCAGGAATAGGAAATCCAGTAAAAGTAGAAGGACATACAGACAGCCGTCCGATAAATAGCTATCTTTATCCTTCCAACTGGGAGCTTTCTGGGGCAAGGTCAAGTGTTGTCGTTCGTTTCTTTATCGAAGAGTTTAATATTAACCCTGAGCGATTTACTGTAGCGGGATATGGAGAAACGCAGCCACTTGCACCGAATGATACCCAAGCAAACATGATGAAAAACAGAAGAGTAGAAATTGTAATTCTGGAAGAATAATACACGTACATAATCTAGTACTTTGGCTTCGTAAAAATATTAACTTGCCGCATTTTGCCCGGAATATTAATAAGATAATACACTCGTTATTTTAATGAAGAAAAAGAGGCTTCAGAGCCTCTTTTTTTTTACCAATTGTTATTCTTATATTTCTTATAATAATTCACTTGCCGCATTAGTAGGTAAAACTTTCGTTTCCAGCTGCGGTCTTTCCGATAGAACATAGGATTTCCCCATTTCCCATTCCTGAGAAGCTGACGGATTTCTCTATTTATTTTCTTGTTTGTTACAAATTTCTTGAGTACGATTTTCGGTACAACAGTGAATAAATAGTTCGTGTTTAGCTTAGTCATTGGCTTGTCTACGTTTTTAATAAGGTCATCCACAAAATAAACAGCCATATTATGCCCGCAAGCTGTAGTGTAATAGCTTGAACGTCCTTGGCGAATATTCACTTCAAAGACTTTATACTTTCCATCTCGTTCATCGTATTTCAAATCAAAATTAGCAAAGCCTTGATACCCAATTGCTTCTAGGAAGCCTTGAAGTTTATCTATTAATTCCTCATTATATCGAGTAATTAAAGCAGTGTAATTTCCAATTGCTGTAACTGTATGTTCTTGAAGAACAACTTGAGCAAGTGTCCCAAGCTGTGATTTTCCTTTTGAACTAACATAGAAAACAGAATCCCACATATAAGTGTCATCACCAGGGATATAATCTTGAATAATTAAATCATCTTCATATCCACTGGCATTCACTTTATCTATTACCTGATGTATCTCATCATGCGATTCTACACGATACACCTTTTGTTGTCCATCGAACTTATGTTTATAATATTGAACACCGTTACTTGGCTTGATGATGACAGGGAATTGCACCTCGCCAGTAAATTTCCCCTTTTCTTTACAGCTGTAAAAATAAGTTGCTGGGATATCAAGCCCGTATTCTTTACATAATTTATAAAAGTCTTTTTTAACAAGCAGGTTATTCATGAGTTCTTCACTTATATAATTAAATACATACCAATTGCGTAATGTTTGCTGATTTTCAATAATTAGTCGAACATAAAAATCATTCGTTCCAATTAGTATTAGTTTTTGATTTGGTTTTTCATATTTTTTTGCAACCTTTTCAAGAACCTGAACAAATATATCACGATCCCAAAGATTTTCATTTATTTCGATTGCTGATGGGATGGAGCTGTACATGGTAAATGCTAAATTTTCTTTTCCTACTAACACTGGATGAATTCCATATGCCTCGTGAAAAGAAATTGCCATATTATAGGCATTCATATCCGTGCCGACAATTACTGGTAAAAAATTCTGCTGTTGCATAAAATCCTCCTTGATGAAAACTAGCGAAGAGAAAGAGCCTTGCGCATAGCATGATTATCATGAAGTGCTAAAGCGCCGTTTTAATACCTTATCTAACGACTTTTTTCTCTAAAATGCAGCTATGTTTAGTTATAATAGTATTCTAACACAATACCATGACATATGAGTAAATAGAGAGTAAGGATTTATAACTCTTAGGCACAGGAAATGCCTAAAAAATCGCTCAAGGCACTTTATCACATTCTGTGCCTTGAGCGAATAACATAGGTATGACTGAACGATTTATTGTCAAATCAGTAATAGGAAAGAATACCATTCATTACTGAAGATTTACTCTTATGAAATCATGTATCTGTTAACTCTATTTTATAGAATGGGCATTTGCTTTTTTTTCTTCCATTGCATGTAATACAATTTCTTTCTCATTAAATGGGATCTCTCTATCCCCTATTATTTGAGTACGTTCATGGCCTTTACCGGCAATAATTACTACATCATTTTTATTACTTTCACTAATTGCATACTCAATTGCTTCTTGACGATTATACAATGCCTTATATTTACCCTTATTCTTATTCATGGATTCTATTGTTTCGCTCATAATCGTTTCAGGATTATTATTCTTAGGATTATCTAAAGTGATAATAGATAAATCTGCATATTCTGCAGCCACACGCGCCATTCCAAATCTTTTCTCTGTACCTTGTTTACTTAAATCAGCATATACACCAAACACTAAAATGATTCGTCCTTTAACAAATGGACGAACAGTAGATAATAATTTTTGTAATGCATCTTCTGTGTGAGCGAAGTCTACTATAACTTTGAAATCATCCTCTTCATAAACGACTTCAAATCTTCCATTAATGTTTGTCACGCTTTCGATGCCTTTTTTAATGGTTTCTAAATCAAATCCACTGTAATACGCACATGCGATAGCCGCCAAACTGTTCAATACATATATTTCTCCGGGGAAATTAACTTTTACTTCAATTTTTTCACTTGGTGTATTTACCGTGTATGAAGTGTAATTAAAGTTGTAATCCAGATTAGTTGCATATATATCAGCAGAATCGTCTAAACCATAGGTTATTAAATTTGCTTTTTCCTTTTCTAACATTTCGACTAACTTTTTACCATAGTAATCTTCATTATTTATAATGTTATAATCACTAGTCATTTTAAATAATTTTGCTTTTGCCAGGAAATATTCTTCCATGTTTTTATGCAGTTCCAAATGATCTGGAGTAAGGTTTGTAAAAATGCCTATATTAAAGTCTGTATAAGATACCCTGTCTAAACTAAGTGCATGAGAAGAGACTTCCATCATACAATTGTCAACATCTGCATCTACCATTTGTCTGAAAAGAGATTGAAGTCTTAAAGATTCTGGGGTAGTATTATCGTTTTTAGTTAGTTCATTATTTATGACGGTACCTATTGTACCAATTAATGCAAAGGGTCTGTTGGATTGGTCAAAAATTGATTTAACAAAATAGCTGGTTGATGTTTTTCCATTCGTGCCTGTTATTCCAATCAACTTCAAATTCTCTGATGGATTTCCATAAAAGTTACTAGAGATCCTAGCTAAAGCTTTTCTGGAATTATCTACTTTTATAACAGTAACACCTTTATCTGAAGTAAACGGTTTTTCGCATACAATAACAGAAGCACCAGCATCTATAGCACTTTCTATAAAATGATGTCCATCTACTGTATAGCCGGTGATGGCAACAAACATGCTATCGTTTTTAACTTCTCTTGAATCATATGTAACGGAATTTATCTCCTGATTGAGTTGACCTTGTAAAACTTCAAATTTTAATCCTTCTAAAATTAAAGATCCTAACATTGTTATCGCTCCTTACAATCTGTATATGACCAATGCTTGTTAACTAAATATAAGAATACACAGAGAGTGTGTATAATAGAACAATTTTTGTTTCTGGATTCTTACCTTGTAATTATATCGAGAAGAATTTATTATGTCTAATATTATTTAACCGGTACCGTTTCTTCATAGTTAAAATCTTTATATGATTACACTAAATGGGATTAAATGCTTAGATATTACTTTTCTACTTACCAAATATTGGGTGGTAGAAGTGCGCCCAATGTAGTATAATTTAGGAATATAGAGAAAATTCATTAGGTTATATAAATTGGTTCAACTTAACTATTACATTGGGGAGAAGATGGAATGAATAATAAGGCGGTCATATTAGGCAATAATTATTATATTGGCTTAAGTACTATAAGATGTTTAGGTTCACAAGGTATTCATACGGTAGCAATGGATTATTCTGATGAAGAGAGATATGGTGTCAGATCAAAATACTGTAAAGAGCAGGTGATTGTTCCGCACTATAAGAAAGAAAAGGAACAATTTATTGGGGCACTCATTAATTATGCTAAAAAACAAGAAATGAAGCCGGTTCTAATTCCCTGTCACGATTCATATGTAGAGGTTATTGATGAATATTTACCAGATTTAAAGGAATATTATTTAATCCCTCAAACAGAGCAGGGTCTTTATACAAGGATTATGAATAAGGATAAATTACATCAACTAGCAGAAAAGCATGGAGTTAGAGTGCCAGAGACGGTCAGGGTGGATGAAGTAGATTTTGAGAAAAAGATTGAAGAAACTATCAAGTTCCCCTGTTTAGTAAAGCCGGTAGACTCACCAACATTTGTTAGCGTATTTCGTAAGAAGCTTTTTAAAGTAAACAATATGGAAGAGCTATATGCTTCAGTGGAGAAGGCGAAGGAAGCAGGTCTCGAAGTCATTATTCAACGAATCATCCCTGGTTTTGATGATCATATGCATACGTTTGATGCTTATTTGAATCAAGAATCCAAGGTAACACATTGGGTGACCTGCCAGAAACAGCGTCAGTACCCAATTAACTTTGGTGCAAGTGTATATACATCGCAAAAATATATACCAGAATTATATGATATTGGAGCTACTTTTCTTGAGGCAATTGGATATAAGGGATTCGCAGAGATTGAATTTAAAAAAGATGCTGAAACAGGAAATTTTTACTTAATCGAAATAAATGCGAGAATAACAAATTTCAACCAACTATTATATAAAGTTGGTATTAATTTTCCTTACATTACCTATAAAGAATTAACTGGAGAGCCACTAGAACCGAAAGCCTTAACGGAAACAACAAACAGAACGTTCTGGTATGTTTATGAAGATATGTTAGCGATTCGGAATTATTTAAAAACAGGTCAATTGACTATAAAGCAAATTATACTTTCCTTCTTACGACCTAAGATTCATGCCTTTTGGGACAGGACAGATCCTAAACCAGCATTATACTACACTAAGTTAATGGCATTTAAAGCTGTTAGGCGGGTTGGGAAGAGATAAAGTGAAATTTAACCTGAATTCTGGAAGCGGCTCTTACAGCCAGTTAACCTGAATAAAAGGGAGCAATATTGAATTTTATTATAATGGCGGTGAAATAATGCAAGGAAAGATGCTAGGAGTTATCGGAGGAATGGGGCCAATGGCAACATCTGTATTTTTAGCAAAGCTAGTTAAAAATACAGCAGCAGAGAAAGATCAAGATCATATAGACACCATTATTTTGAACCATGCTACTATTCCGGACAGAACAAATGCAATAATAACAAATACAGGACAAAATTTCCTTAAAGTTATAAGAAAAGATATCAAATTATTAGAAGATATAGGGGTGGAGAATATAGCCATCCCTTGTAATACATCTCATTTTTATTATAAGGAAATGCAGGATATGACTAGTGTTCATATTATTAATATGGTGGAGAAAACGACTGAATATATCCATCAACTCTATGGTGATTATAGTAAAATTGCCATCCTAGCTACAGATGGAACGATAAGATCGAGAATCTATTGTAATTCAGGTCAACAGTTTAATTTAGAAGCATACCATCCCGAACCAGCTATTCAAAGAAACATCATGCAAGTTATATATAACTATAAAGCAGGTGTGGCGGATGAGAAGGAATTTGAAGAAATAGTGAAGCATATGATTTACCGCGAAAACTGCAGGTGTGTCATCCTCGGGTGCACAGAATTATCATGTCTTCCTATTAGTGAAGAGATTAAAAATTATTGTATCGACCCAATGGATATACTAGTGGAGGAATCTATCATTCTTTCCGGTAAACAAACCATTCATTCACTAGTAATGAATTGAATAAGAATAATAAGTTGGTCAGTCAAAAAAGGCTGACCATTTTATTATCAACAGAAATATAGCAGTGATAATATCAAACCCCAAGTAGAAGTGTAAGGAATGCATTTCTTAAAGTGATGCAAAATAAGTCTTCTATTTTTTTTCTACTCTTTTCGTATATTTTAAGGCTCCTTCTAGGATTTGCTGGTTTTTTTCTTCTATCTCTTTTTTTCTAGGAATGGTAGGCAGCTTCTCCTCTTCATCATGCCAGTATTTTGGTAAGGTGAAAGGAGAGTGGGGTTGCCATTTTTCTATCCATTTTGTTGGAAGTTCCCCTGTTTCTATATGATCGTGTCTCATAACATTCCATATTTGTGACCATGCTCGTGGAACTACTCGCCAAGCGTCATAACCACCGCCACCAAGGGCTATCCAGCGGCCTCCGCAGTATTGGTGCGCTAGTTCATGAGCTAACAGCGGAATTTTCTCGTAGATTTGCATACTAGCACATAGATGGGTTAAAGGGTCCAAAAAGTGAGAATCAGCACCATTTTGTGTAACAATGATATCTGGTCGGAAAAAATCAATTACAGCTCGGAAAGCGGATTCATATAATTGTATATAAGACTCGTCCTGAGTAAATGCATCAATTGGCAAATTAAAGGAGTAACCATGCCCTTCTTTAATGCCGCGCTCACTTACATTTCCTGTTCCGGGAAAAAGATACCGGCCAGTCTCGTGGATGGAAAGAGTGCATACATTTGGATCTTCATAAAAAGACCATTGTACACCATCCCCGTGATGTGCATCAGTATCGACATACAAGACTCGCAGATTGTATTTTTTACGGATATAAGCAATGGCAATTGCACCATCATTATAGATACAAAAACCAGATGCTTTTCCTTTAAACCCATGATGGAGCCCACCAGCTAGATTTAAAGCATGGTCTGCACGATTCGTTAGAACTGCATCTACAGCAGCAAGTGTGGCCCCAACCAGCATACTGGAAGCTTCATGCATATTACGAAAGATTGGAGTGTCTTCCGTTCCAAGACCATATTTGTATTTTTCTTCGTCGCTCAATTTTCCCTTACCAGCTCTTTTCACTGCATCGATATATGCATAGTCGTGAATAAGACCTATTTCTTCTTCCGTAGCAATACGAGGGGGGAGAATATCATCCGTCATTAGTGTTCCAGAATGTTCTAATAAGTCCTTCGATAGTAAGACTCTTTTTTGGGTGAATGGGTGCTCATCATGGAAATGATACTTCATCACATCATCTGAAAAAACAAAGACTGCATTTTTCTTCATAGCTTTGGCTCCGGTATATTATTTGGCCATAATAAGGCATAACCAGCTTGCCTAAGATCTTGAATTAATGGCATAGGATTCATTGTTTGAACACGAAAAACAAGTATCTTATATTGTGTATCCTTTTTATACGGGTATACAAGAATAGAGGCTATATTTACCTTTCTCCTCCCAAAAATCTGTGTTACTTCAGGAATAATCCCAGGGATGTCTGGAACTTTAACTTCGATTAATGAACTTTGTACATTTGTTCCAGTTAATTGGATGAAGGTATATAACATGTCCTTTTCAGTGACCACTCCAACTAACCTGCCATGATTCACAACGGGAAGGCATGCAATTTCTTTATCATAAAAAACTTTAGCTATTTCTTCTACAAAATCCAGCGGATGCACCGTAATGACAGGTGAACTCATAATAGTATGCAGTTCATTATCTAGTTCTCGTGTATCATGATTCTTCAATAGGATGGAGGGACTTGCATCTCGAACATCCCGGTCTGATACTATTCCTACGACGTGATGCTCTTCATCCACAATGGGAATATGACGAATCCGGTTCACCTGCAATAAATGCACTGCTTCCTTAATCGTATCGTTGGCTTTTAAAGTAATAACTTCCGTTCTCATAATTTCTTCCACTAACATTATAATCCCTCCCTCATGTTGCGATTTTGATGACGCGTTAAAAATCGTAATGTATCAAACTGCTTAATCGACTCGTGTGAAACATTTTTACCAATTCGGACCATTAAGCAGTTTGCCGGATGGGATATGATCTCTGGATCATCTGTTGGGGCAGGAAGCAATCCACCAGCTGCCATCATTTTTTCCATGACTTTACGATAATTCCAGATACTTAACCCCGTTCCATCCAGATCCCAGTGCCAATAATATTCTGTGGAAATAATAATGTAGTTTTCCATATATTCATCCATCATTGCAACCTTTAATAAATTGGAAGCTATTTTTGCGCCACGATAGGCCGGTATAACCTCTACTGCTCCCAACTCCATTAAATCTTCCATATTAAACTTAGACCATCTTTCAAGTGGATCTGGATGC
Source organism: Oceanobacillus piezotolerans (assembly GCF_003665065.1). Taxonomy (GTDB): domain Bacteria; phylum Bacillota; class Bacilli; order Bacillales; family Amphibacillaceae; genus Oceanobacillus; species Oceanobacillus piezotolerans. The sequence goes on from NZ_RCHR01000001.1 coordinate 120,847, forward strand.
AGGTATGTTACATAACCAATAATCATATTGTTCTTTCTTGCTATAATGATTCTCCCTTCAGGAAAGTCGGCAATACTCAATAAAGCCTCAAACTGCTTTGGAGCGGGGCGAAAAGCGGTTAGTTGTCCATGAAAATCATATTGTCTTAATTGGTTTGATGACAAGGGACCTTCAATAGTGATCATTTGTTGTTCCGAAGTTTCTAATTCCATTGAATGATACGTTTTAATGTGTTCCATACATTCACCACCTAATTGGCTCAATCTTCTTTCTTTAGTATACATTAATTCCAAGAATATTTTTAGTATTATATATAGTGGAAAATAAAAAAGCATAAAATGTAAAAAAGATGGATTGGGTAATCCAATCCATCTATGTTCATTAACTATTCATTTTCACTATTTTCTTCTTCGGTATTACTATCATTCTCTTCTTCTGGTGTATCCTGTTCTGGCTCACTCTCATTATTATTTTCATTGCTTTCACTGGCTGCATCGTTATTATTCTCATTTTCATTCTCTTCTTTTTCTTCTGCAGGCTCCTTAGCAGGCTCTTCTTTTTCTTCTTTCGGTGGTTCTTTTTCAGGAGCTTTACCTACTGTTACAGGGTTAGATGGATTAGACTCCTTTCCTGTAAAGTCTACTGCTCTAACTCGGTAACTAGCATATCCGTTACCGGCCTGGAAGCTTGTAGAAGTGGTACTCTCGATTAAAGTAAAATTGCCATCTGGACTATCTGCCCGGTAAACACGGTATCCAACGACATCTTTTGCTGGCATATTCCATGTTAAATTACTGCCGGAAACGGTTAGTTCTGGTGCAGCAGGAGCTTTGCCATCATCCTCTATGGTAGCCTGTCTACTCGCGCCTGGAAAAGCAATTCTCTCCCATTTCTCGCGTTCTTTATTTGGATATAGCTGTGTTGGATCCGAAAGTCTATCGTAGCCTTGGTTTTTGAACCATTCTGGGTTAAACATTAACCCATTTCCGCGTACAAATTCATCAGGTGCATTTGCACCAGGTGGTAATGCTCTTCCATCTATTAAGATTTGTTGTGCTCGGACTAAGCTATTATCCGTCTGTGTAGGAACAAACTTCGCATTGAATATATCGGTTTTAACTAGGCCTGCATCAGCACAGAGGTCAGATGGCAGCATTCCGGAAATTTGACAATAGCTTCTTGAAACAATACCTTCAGGCTGTGCAAAGTTTTCTTGTGGAGCCAATAATTCTGGATTAATAGCTGTAGCTGCATTAATCAGCTCAGCCCAAAGTTTCATGTTTCGATTACTATGGTATATCTCACAGGAGTCACACCTTAATGAGTCAGGATATTCATATCCCAGCCATGATCCCATGGTTACATTTGGATTACTAGCAACAAAATGGACGTTTTCCACATTTTGAGAGGTACCCGTTTTACCTGCCCAATCTACTCCGGAGTATCGAAGCTGTGAATTTAGGTAGGTAGCAGATCCGTTTGAGATAACATCACGCATCATATCTACCATTAAATAACTTGTTTGTGGACTAAATACTTCAACAGGTTCTGGTTTATGCTCATAAACTACTTCGCCATCCACTGTTGTTATTTTTTCAATCATATAGGCATCATTAAATTTACCAGCATTTGCAAAGGTAGTGAACGCATTTGTATTTTCTTCTAATGAAATACCTACAGATGTCCCGCCTAATGCTAATGATGCGTTTTGGTATTCATTTTCGCCCAAAGAAGTAATTCCCATCTTCTCCAGATATTGTTCAACTGGATTATCATTCATTACCTTCGTATAGAGTTTAACCGCAGGAATATTGAAAGAATCTTTTAAGTTATCTCGTGCTGATAATATCCCGTGATACCTCAAGTCGAAGTTGTTAGGAGAATACCCGCCACTAAATGTGGTTGGAATATCAGCTATTGGTGTACCAGGCTGAATAATCCCTTTTTCCAATGCTGGTGCATAAACAAGCAGTGGTTTCATCGTACTGCCATTTGATCGTAAGGCCTTAACATAGTTTGTTTGATCCTCTTCACTAAATTCCCGGCCACCCAAGAAGCTAATAATTCGGCCAGTTTTGTTGTCAATTAAGATGGCAGCAGCCTGAACAGACTGTTGTACTGTATATGTTTGACCCTCCGAATTCTTTAATGTTGTAACGGTATCAGGTCCATATTGTTTAAAGTTCTTAGCAACCTCTTGAAACGTATCATAAATTTCCTTGTCAATGGTTGAATGGATACGATAGCCATTGTTCTCGAGAGCTTGACCAGCAAGCTCTTCAAACTCTAAGTTTAATTCATCATCAGCTTTTACTTCTTCTAAAGTATAGCCTTCTTTTTCAATCAGCATTTCCTTAATCAGTTCTTTTGCTTCTATTTGTAGTTCTCTAACTAAATATGGATATTGGTCCAACGGCTTAGGAGTTGGCTCTATAAAATCAGCAACAATATCGTAGTCTATTGCCTCTTTATATTCCTTCTCGGTTATATGCCCCATATCTAGCATTCTATTGAGTACAACTTTCATTCGGTCAAGACCTGGTTGTAATCCTTCTTTATCCTTTAAACCACCTGTATTCTCAAAAGGAGTATAATAGGAAGGACTTTGAGGTAATCCAGCTAAATAGGCTGCTTGAGCAAGGTTGACTTCATTCGCATTAATACCAAATATACCTTGTGCCGCAGTCTGCACCCCCGCAATATTATCACCAGAAGCATTACGGCCATAAGGAACGATGTTTAAATATGCCTCCAAAATCTGATCTTTGTCTAAAAATTGCTCTAAGCGAAGAGCTAAGAGGATTTCTTTAGCCTTTCGTTCGAATGAAACTTCGTTGGTCAGAACCTGATTTTTAATTAATTGTTGTGTTAATGTGCTGCCCCCGGATTGCATACTAGCATTCGTAATTTCCTGGAATAACGCTCGGAAAATTGCCTTAGGAACAACACCATGGTGTTCTTTAAAGTATTCGTCCTCTGTGGCAGTAACTGCCTGAAGAAGCATTGGAGAGACTTTATCTAAAGTGGTTTCTTCTCTCAAAAGGTCAGAACGTATATCACCTATATAGATATCGTCAGCGAAGTAAAGCTTTGATGTCTCCGCGTAATTATAAATATCATTCTCCATTTCGGCTTGACTGCGGAGGGGTTCATCTTTTACAAGGGATGCAAAATAACCAAACCCAATTCCGCCAATAAAGAACATACCGATGAAACTAACAATTAAAAAGAATAAAATGATATTCCAAATAATATCGTATGTAATGCGAGAGCTCCGTTGTATTTTTCCTGTTTGCCACTGTCTTTTGAATATTTTCGCAAAAGGAATCTCATTTATAGCATTTCCGATAGATTTGATTTTCTCTCGCCATCTATGGAAAAGTTCTTTTATCTTCATAGAAAAACCCCCTAAAATTCTTTCTATATTATAGCATAAGTATAATTTCTGTTGAATGGGAAATTAGGAAGGGGTTTGCATTTTTAGAGAGATTATGGTATTAATGAATAACAAGTAATTAAACCTAACGGCAATGAAAGAACTTAGTAGCCTAGTAAATCCCTATTCTAGAGAGCTAGCGGTGGTGAAAGCTAGTATATATTTGCAGGCGAATTACAATCTGGAGCTTTTTCTTTACATAGATATATGTGAAGAAACGGTGGAGACATCGTTAACAATCCCAAGTGGCATACGTATGCAACAAGGGTGGTACCGCGACTTTAAACCTCGTCCCTTCTTTTTAGAAGGACGGGGTTTTTATATTTTAATAAATGATTGGAGAGTGGAAAAGTGGAAATTTTACAGGATTTAGAAAATCGTGGCTTAGTCCAGGCAATTACTGATAGGGAAGGTTTAAGTGAACAATTACAAAGCAGTCAAGTTTCCTTGTACTGTGGATTTGATCCAACTGCTGACAGCTTACATATCGGACATCTAGTGCCATTGATGATGCTGAAACGCTTTCAAAAGGCCGGCCATAAACCAATAGCACTAGTTGGTGGCGGAACTGGAATGATTGGAGATCCTAGTGGCCGTTCTACAGAAAGATCTTTAAACACGGAAGAGGTTGTGGATGGATTCAGCGAAGCTATAAAACAGCAGATTAGTAAAATTGTTTCAGAAGAAGGAGAAGAAAATCCAATTGTTGTTCGAAATAATAAAGAATGGTTAGGGCAAACAACCATTATAGAATTTCTCCGTGACACTGGTAAGCATTTTAGCATTAACTACATGCTTGCAAAAGATTCTGTAGCAAGTCGTATTGAAAATGGAATATCTTTTACTGAGTTTAGTTATATGTTATTGCAATCTCTTGATTTCTTAAAACTAAACCAAGAAGAAAATGTAACACTGCAAATTGGCGGAAGTGACCAATGGGGAAATATTACAGCAGGAATGGAGTTAATTCGTCGTTCACGTGAAAATCAAGATGAAGAAGTGAAAGTATTCGGTTTAACTGTACCTCTTATAACCAAAGCCGACGGAACCAAGTTTGGTAAATCTGCTGGAAACGCGATCTGGTTAGATGGCGAGAAAACAACTCCATATGAATTCTACCAGTTTTGGATTAATACAGATGACCGTGATGTGGTTAAATTTATTAACTACTTTACATTCTTGTCTCAAGAGGAAATTGCTGAATTAGAAGAAGAAGTGAAAAACCGTCCTGAGAATCGAGTGGCGCAGAAGCGTTTAGCGGAAGAGATGACGAAGCTCGTACACAGTGAGGAAGCGTTAGTACAAGCTCAGAAAATCTCAGATGCTCTATTTAGCGGGGATTTAAAGCAATTATCGGGCAGCGAAATTAAACAAGGATTTAAAGATGTACCTACCTTTGAGGCAATTAAAGAAGAGGTTGGGTTAGTTAACTTGCTGGTTAATGCAAAAATCTCACCATCGAAGCGTCAAGCAAGGGAAGACATTAAGAATGGTGCCATCTACATTAATGGTGAGAGACAGCAGGAAGTTGACTACAAAGTAGACGCCAATGATCGTATAGAAGATACCTTTACAATCATACGTCGTGGGAAAAAGAAATACTACTTAGTTAATTTTAAATAGTTATATGAAGCACTGGCGTGAATGCTAGTGCTTTTTATGTTTTATTGAAGTTAAAAAAGGGGAGAGTTAAGTATAATTAGAAGGAGGAATATGTATGGGGAATTTAAATGTCTTGTTTTTAAACACATCCTTAAAAAGTAGTGAAGAAACTTCAAATACACAAGTATTGTTTGATCAGGCTGCACTTATTTATCAACGTGAAGGGTTTAATACCGAAAGCATTCGTTTAGCGGATTACAATATTAAATATGGGATAAGTGGAGATATGGGAGAAGGCGATGAATGGCCGCAAATATTAGAAAAAGTAAAAGAAGCTAATATTGTTATTATCGGTACACCTATATGGTTAGGGGAAAAAAGCGCTATTGCTAAGCTTGCGATTGAACGGCTGTATGGGAGCAGTAGCGAAACCAATGAGAAAGGCCAAGCCATCTTCTATAATAAAGTTGGTGGTGCGATCGTAACCGGGAATGAGGATGGGGCTAAAGGTTCTGCTGCATCAATTCTTTATGCTTTAGCACATATTGGATTCGTCATTCCGCCAAATGTCGATACGTATTGGGTTGGTGAAGCGGGACCAGGACCATCCTTAATTGATGCAAATGGACTGGAGAATGAATTTACACAGCAGCATATCGAAATGCTAGCATATAATACAATGTATTTTGCTAAATTATTAGATCAAAACCCTATCCCCGCTAAAGGGAATACATTGGAATAGAAGGAAACCTTAGAGTTGCTCTAAGGTTTTTTTTAAGAAACTCATTGCCTACAGAGGTTGAATCAGCCTTCTTGAAGAAAATCGGCACAGTTAGCTAATGAATAAAAAAGATTTAGTGGTTTAGATAATCTTTATAAAGGATAAAGTATAGAAAGCTTTATTTTGGAGGCGATAAAAGTGAAGAAAGAGCAGCGAAATAAGTCTGAATATGAGAATAATGTAAAAAAATATGATGAAAAGCGTACTCCATTGGACGAGCAGGAAAATCAAAAGTTTGCAGATGACATACCATTAGAAGATTTGAAAATCGAACAAGAGGACGAGAAGAAAAAAGAGAAAACCAAAGACGACTCCCAAAGTGAACGAAAATATCATAATGAGTCCCATAAATTATAAACAGACTAGGTTATCAGTTTGTTGCCCCGTAGAAGATACCCTTTCATTTTGCTTGAATGGGTATCTTTTGTTCAAAGAAATATAACAGAAATACATATGATAAAAAGGAGTGGGAGAATGACAGCAGAAGTGGTGATTATGAATAAAAAAGGTTTATCTTTAGCTGCAGACAGCGCTATAACGAGTGGTGCAGATGGTGTTCAAAAAGTATATCATTCGGCTAATAAATTATTCTCTCTTACAAAAGAACATCCAGTAGGAATAATGGTATACGGTGCTGCGTCCTTTATGGAAGTGCCCTGGGAAGTAATTATCAAATCATTTCGGGACCATTTAAGGAATCGTAAATTTGCAGATTTAGCGGATTATGGTAAAGAATTTATGGATTTTATTAGCAAGGATGAACGATTTAAAAATGAGGAGCTTGAATCTATTATTGTTTACCGAGTTTTTAGTGATTACTTTAAAAATCTTATAAGAGATGTCGAACAGATAATCGGAGAGAATAAAGATGCTGGACAAGTTGTTAATAATGAAAAGGTAACAGAATGGCTTGTACAAAGAGTTAACAACAGCATTGCAGATTTTAAGCAAGAAAATCACTCTTTGTTGGAAATAGATTACCAATCTTTTAAAGTAAAGTTTGCCGATATTGTAACAGAAGTAAAAGAGGAGTTCATACCTTATGATTTTCCTGAAGAAGCGGAGGAATGCTTGCATGAGCTCGCTTTTCAGTGCGTGACAAAGGACTGTTTTAGTAACGGCAGCACAGGTTTGGTAATCACTGGATACGGAGATAAGGAAATTTTTCCCGTTTTAATAAATTATCGATTAGAAGGATTTGTATTCGGAGAATTAAAGTATAAAAAATTAATAGAGAGAAAAATTGGTTATACGCCGGATATAGAGGATGGAGTTGCTTGCATTACTGCTTTTGCTCAAAAAGAGATGGTCCATTCCTTTATGGGGGGAGTAGAACCGAATATGGAGGATGCAATATTTACAATTATGGACCAAGTGTTGAGCCGATATCCTGAACAAATACAGAAACATTTAAATATAAACTTTACAGACAAACAGGTTCAAGAATTGAAAAAATTGGGTATAGAGATGTATAGATCTATTGAAGATGCAGTCGATGAATACAAACAAAATAATTATATTAAACCTTTACTGGGAATTGTTCGGTCTTTACCAATAGAGGAACTAGCGAAAATGACTGAGGCGCTAATTAATCTAACCTCCTTTAAACGCAAAGTGACAAGAGCTACTGAATCAGTTGGTCCACCAATTGATGTCGCAGTCATTACAAAAGGTGATGGTTTTGTTTGGATAAAAAGGAAAAATCTTGTTGATTCAGAGTTGAATGCAAGGCTGTAACGAAGTTTACCAGTTCACTCAGTGAATGCTGTGCTTGGTTAAAAAGGAAAACTTCTTCCTTAAATATGAAAGGGGCCTCATTATGGATATCAAGGAAAGAAAAAAAGAAGAATACTTTAATCTATCTAAAAAGGATCGCCTGGAATTTGAGATGGAAGAAAAAGAAAAGCAGGAAAAGGAAACAGCTGCCGAGAAAGTTTTTGACAAATTAAATGAAAAATATTCTAAATAACTGAGCAAAATAAAACCCAAGAAAACTAAACAGATTTTCTAGGGTTTTAATATTATTAAGAAATGCTAAAGGGATCAGCTCCTTAGCAAATTAATGGTAGGTAGTCGATTACTTTTTAGAAGGCATGATGTACTGATTATTTTGAATTCAGAACAAGTCAGCGACGTGCAATTATAAGAGGGATAAGTATAGGAATAAGGGCTCGGAAAAATTGTAAGTCCCGGAGCCCTATTTAAAAAAGGAGGTACATGATGGTAGGTTATGGTGGTTATCTAATATTAGGACTTCCTATTAATAAATTAGTATCCAGTATGAACGAAGGATACACCGATAATAATTAATAGGATAAATAGGACTACGATTAAGGCGAAATTCATGCCCCCGCCGCCATAACTGCCGCCATAACCGCCGCCACTGCTGTATTGATACATTAAAGCTCACCACCTTTCTTAGATAATATATGATATGTACTAGAAAGCATTCTAGTAAGAGACAAGAATGGAGTTCTTGATAAATAGGGGAATTAATTAGTAGATTTAATTAGTAGATTTAATTAATTGTACTGTAGATGGAGAGTTTGGGATTGATTTGAAATTGGCAAGAAAGAAGAGAGGAGAAACGGTCGGAAGCCAAGTACTTAATCATTCACTGTGGAATTTTTTCTAGTTTATTAGTAATTGCATCTGACCATGTTTTACTTTTTTAAAAGTCTCCCTAAGTTAGCCAATTAAGTAGGGGAGAATACATATATAGAACCTTTATTAATGGAAACCCCTAGAACACTTGTTATAACAAGGTTTCTAGGGGTTAGCCTTATAAAGCCTATAAATTAATGAGAGTAGAACTCAACGGTTAATTTCTGCTGGAAGTTCAGAACGCTAGGGTAAACAGTGTATGAAGCTTCTAGTTTGTTTTCGTCAAATCTTAAATATTGTGGTACGAAGTTTTTCACTTCACTTGCTTCTTTTACTTATAAAAATAGAGGGATATGGAACCTGCCCTGCAACTGGCTTATAAATTGAAAATAGCTGTTTTTCCTTTGGATATATCTTTTGCTTCTTCGTTCTTCATTGGACCAACTTCCACTTCGAAGGCCTTATCCTTCCAAATTTTCTCATATTGCTCCTGATCCAAAATGTACAGCTGTAAGAATTCTCCGGATTCCCCCGCTGGTATCACATCATCATAGCTATAATCGAGCAGCATTCCTTCGTTAAGCGTATACTGAGTGCCGTCATTCATTGTTAGCTTGGAATATGTGGAAGACAAGCCGATTGCTTCGGATCCTTTATTATCAAGATTAAATTTCACTGTCAATAACACCATTCCATTCGTAAAATTCACAAAGCGCGGTGCTTCCACTTCATTAGGAGTGAACTCTGTAAATTGGTATCCATCCAATGTTACGGTAACGTCACCTAATTCTTCACTTTCATTGGTGCCGTCTTTTTCCTCCAGCATTTTCTTTTCACCCATGTCAGAACTTGTTACCTTATCTTGGTAAAATGCCTGGTTGGCTTCGACCTTTTCAGCCCCTTGTTCACTTAAACTTAACGTGAACTTTCCGTCTTTACCAATAGTCGAACCAAAGTCATCCTTTTCAGCTTGTGCTGCAGGAACCTCTACGACTGCTGTTGATTCGTCTAAAACTGTTTTTAAATCTTTGGCGCCAAATGGATATGTATAGAATCCTGTCATAGATTCACCAGCTTCTAATAAATATCCATCTGATGGGTTGAGCATTGTTGGGATCTGGTCGTCCTCAGGGAGCAAATCTTTATAATTATTATAAGCTTTTTGAGCTCCAGTAAATGACAAATAGAAGGCAGGCATATAATATACATCTTTATCCATTTCATTTGAGATTGTATATTGAGCAATTATTACACCACCATTCGTTTCATCATTGAATGGTATACTATAGTCTGTATGAAAATCATTAAGTTCTATTAATTTGTAAGAATCGAGAGAAACGGAAACCGCTTCTGTCGTATGTACTTGTGGTTCATCGTTTTCATAAAGAATACTTGTTGTTCCTTCCGTTTCTTCTTCCATAAAACTTATTAATTCTGAAAAGTCACTTGAACTATTGGCTGTATCGTTAGCAGCATCCGTGTTTTCTTCCGTATCCTCTTTTTCTTCTTCGTTAGATGCTTCCTCTGCTGCATCTTCATCTTGTTCCTCTGTTTGTCCGGCTGCAGCATCCGTACTTTCTGCAGCATTTGCAACTTCTTCTTCCTTTGGTGTTTCTGTCTCACTTCCACATCCACTAATTAGTAGTACTGCGAACAACATTGTGACAAGCATCGTCAGTAATCTTCTTTTCAATTTTCTTAACCTCCAATATTTTACTACTACCAAAATACTAACATATGGTTATAATTTCCAATATCGGTAGAAAGCAATAAAATTAGTTAGATAAGGGTTAGAAGCAAATACAACTGCCTAGGAAAAAATAATCATTTATTAGAGAAAGTAGGACTGTCTACTTTTAAAATATTTTTTTCTAGTTCATTTTTGGTGGTTTTAGAGAATCAATAAAAATATATTCTTATAATAATAAAACTAGATTTTATATGTTGGCTTTTTCAAAAGACGACAATTATTAATGTATTTTAAACACCGAGAGATAATAAGATGCAAACTAGAAATGTGAAGGAAGACCGTCTATATGAAATAAAGAAGAAGAGCAAGAAGAGGAGAGATATCGGGGGGTGGGAGAAGAAATATGTTTTCGAATGCCTTCCCAAAAGGATGGTTTAAAAGTAACACAATAAAAAAACCCTAGAAATGTTAATACAACGTTTCTAGGGTTTTTTATACTATATTCTATCTTTCGATTAACGAGAGTAGAACTCATTAGTATTAATAAACCCTAATATATCAACGTTTATAGCTTATATTTTATTATTCTTCCCCAGAAGTTCCCCCAACTTGCTTTAAAATAGCATTAAAAGCAGCGACTGATTCTTCTTCTAATTCCTTAAATGAATGACCGTAAATGTCAAATATCATCTGTGGGGTATTCCCTAAACGATCAGCTATAACTTTTACTGGAATACGCTGGCTAATTAATAATGTTGCATGAGTATGTCTTAAACCATGGAGTGTAATTTTTTTAATACCAGCTTTTTTTATTACTCTACGTAATCCATATAATACAGAATTATCCGTTATTGCTTCTCCGGTCTGATAGGAGATGAATACGTATGTTTGTTCATTAAGTTTTTTCCCGAACTCAAATAAGGTCTTTTTGCACCATGTTTTATATTTCTCCAAATGGTTAATAACCACATCATCTATAAGAATGGTTCGGTAACTATTCTTTGTTTTTGGCTCTCTAGTCCCTTTGTTATCCCTAGTACGATTGACAGTTATCGTTTTACGTTCCAAATCCACCTCTTGCCATGTTAAACCTAACGCTTCTCCTTTACGTAATCCAGTATAAGCCAATACAAGTAAAATAGAATAATTCGTTATGTTTTCTTCCTTTTTCGCAGTTTTAAGTAATTGATTTAATTCAGATGCAGTAAGGAAGTTATCTTTTTGTTCTTCCTGTTCAATCGTTATTTTATTAAAACGGTTGCGAGGTATAATTTCATCATCCACAGCAGCGTTGATCGCAACTTTAAATAAACGGTGGAACAATTGAACAGTGCTAGGCTTATACTTTTTTAACAACTCATTAATATAAACACGTTTATAAGTTGTTTTGTCCAGTGTGGCTAGTTTGTATTTACCAAGCAGCGGCTTCATTTGATGCTTAATAGCGTTTTCTCTTTGTATTTGAGTGGATACTTTCCAGTCATTCTTATGTGTTTCATACCATAGATCAAGCCAATCAGAAATGGTTAAATTGGAATACTCTACTTGTTTAGAATTTCCATCAAGTATATTTGCCTTTACTTCTATTAACGCTCTTATGGCTTGTCTTTCTGTTTTAAACCCTTGTTTGGATTTTTCCCTACGCTTACCCCAAGTATCATAATAACGATGACGGTAACACCAAAGTTTTTCTTTTTTACTATTGTGGTAATAGAAAACCTCATTATCTTTCTTAGATTTTTGCAATTTCATTTTTAACTATCCCTTCTAAACGTGGGTCAGACGCAACTAGAAATAGGTAGTTATTATTTATAAAATGGTTTCAATTTCTGTATATTATTTTTCTTTTCTTCTATAATTTGGCTACTTCTAGCCATGTTATTAATCCCCTTTCTTTTTAAGCTTTTTTAATCTATTGTTATATGCCATTTCACAACTAGAGCGTTTTCTTCCCGGAGTAACAGGACAAAATTTTTGCCTTTGATGTGTTACTTCAAATAGATTGTCGCAGTTTTCACACTTCCTAAATTCAGCCTTTTTAAATATAGCTAAATTCAAAAAAAGATAGGCATATTCGAACATATCCTCAAAAAAAGCTAGTGCCACAGGTTCGCCTTCCTTATAACTTGGCTTATAATGGTAAATCAAATCAGCACTATCAATAAAATGCTGAGAAAATTCTTCATAAGATGTTTTCTTTACATTCCCTATAATTTTCGTTTCAACATTATGAAGTTTTCTTATCGAATCAAAGTAAGCATCAAAAAATCCAAACTTTGTACGGAAATCGTGTAAGGACATCATGTCTATTTCGATATCGGTTCCTTTTTTTCGTGAAGTATTATTAGTTTTGATTTGGGTTGGTAATCCCCAAGTTTTAACAAAGTTCAGCACTTTTTTTTGATCCGTTATATCCAATTTGGCAAGTTCAGTATAAAAAACATGACCATAAGCAGATAGTTTATATTGCTTTGCGTTCTCTTTATTACTAGCAACAAGATATTTGTATCCTTCAATAGGTGATTCAAAAAAGGGTTTATGTAGTTGTAATTCTTCCTTTATTTTCTTATTAGTTAATTCTTGCCCAGTCATTTCCTTTAATGGCTTGTCTTCATTAAATAAGAATGACTCATCTACTTCAAATTGATAATCATTATATACCGAAAATTCCCCTTCAATTAATAATTCATTAAAAAAATTATTTTTCATGTCGTTTATACACCTTCTTTTTAGATTAAAGCTATTATTCATAGGTTTTTTATTGCTTCTATTATGGATTCTTTATAATAAAACTACATAAAAGTTAAATTTATAATAAATTTTGTGTGTTTACAAAATATTTATTATGGTATATATTTACAATAACACCACCAACACATAAAAACAATATTATTTTTAATTTTTATGTAGTGATTTGTTCAGAGGAGGTGAAAAGATGTTTAAAAGAAATGACGATATTCGAGAAGCCAAAGGAAATATACCATTCTGGATATTAGCGGAGCATTTAAATATTCACGAGAACACACTACTCAATTGGATGAAAAAAGAAATGCCAGAAGAAAAAAAGAAATCCATTTTTAATGCTATTGAAGCAGCTAAAAAAGAATGGAATTAAGCCAATGAGTAATAAAGCTTTTGACTACTTCTATCTAATAGTAGTCATTGGAGTATTGGATTAAATAGGGGGATGTAAAAATGACTAAAATGACACTAGCGGATGTTCGAGTGGATTTAGATGAAAAGCAATTGAGAGATTATATTAACAAAAAAATGGACGAGCAGTTACACCAGGTTTATTGGACAATAGATATAAATAAGTTTTCTGAACTAACTGGAATGAGTAAAAGCACACTGGAAAATGTTATCTTGCAGGATCCAAGAATAAAACAATATGAACGTAAGAAAGACCGCTCCAAACGCTATTGGTTATATGAGCAAACGATGGAAGCTTATCTAAATATTTTAGACGAATGGGAATAAAAAAAGCGTGGGTCAGGCGCAAACATTTATAAAACATCATGAAAGCAAATAAAAAATCGCTACTGGCGATAGCGATTCAGAAAGATTGATTGTAACACCAACACAATACAAGCAGAAAGGATGGCGAAACAATATAGATTATGACTAAATATAACATGGATTTTAACTATTTTGCTATGGAAATATTAAAAAGAATAGATATTCTGGAAGAAGCAGTAAAAGAAGGATTGCAATTTAAAAGAAAAGGCAAAAGTTATTTTGCAAAGTGTCCATTCCATGAGGACAGTACCCCATCCTTTTCGATAAATCCACAAAAACAAGTATTTAATTGCTTTGGGTGCGGTAAAAAAGGTAATGCTATCACAATGCTAGCATTACTTAAGGACATATCAAAAGGGAAAATTATTTATAGATATGCCAGTTATCTGGGTCTTATACAAAATGGAAAAATCAATCAAGAGCAACAGCGTGAAATGGAAGAACGAGCAAAACAACGTGAATTTATTCAAATGCACCAACAGAAATTCAATGCTGTTTATATATTGTTATCCGATATGATGCATAGCTTCAAAAGATCCATGAGTAAAGCAAATAACATGGATGAGGTTATCATGGCGCATGAATTGTACCGGGTGTATGACGTGATACCTTATTATGAACATTTACTAGATTGTATGTTAGGGCAATACGGAGAAGTTATACAAGTCGAAACATACCTAGTTGCAGAAAGGATAGTTAAACAATGGCACTCGAACCTCATCTAAGTGAAGAACAGTTAAATATATTATTTAATGAACAACAGAAGATACATACTTCTGGTAAAGATGATTTAGAGGAAGGTAAAAAGGATACATCACCATATTGGGATGAGCCAATAGGATTTGATGAAGAAAAGTTGCCAGAGTTTAATATAAGTATTTTCCCCGACTGGTTAAGGGATTATGTAGAAGCAGTTTCTGAATCGGTACAAGTAGCCCAAGATGCTCCTGCAATGGCTTGTATATCATTACTATCAAGTATACTATCCCGTAAGTTTGTAATCAAACCGAATAACGATTGGACAGAAGTACTAACCATTTTTTCCGCAGTGGCGATGGCTTCATCAGAGAGAAAAAGTCCATCCCATGACAAAATAGTTAAACCATTATTTAACTATGAACGTAATAGGTCAGAAGAACTTCAAGACACCATCACAGAGCAAAGAACATGGCTTAAAGCACAAGAAAAACGATTGAATGAACAATATAGTAAATACGGTAAAAAGAAAGAAGATGCAGTATTAAAAGACATTCATGCCATTGAAAAGGAAATTAGTAATACGGTAATTATAACAAATCCTCGGTTGGTTACTTCCGATGCAACACCAGAAGCGTTAGCTTCCCTGATGCATAAAAACAATGAAAAAATAGCTGTCTTGTCAGCAGAAGGTAAAGAAGTTTTTGATATGATAGCCGGAAGGTATTCAGCCAATGGACAACCCAACATGGACTTGTATTTAAAAGGTTATACCGGGGAATCAACTTCAATTGACCGCAAAGGTGGCGATCCAATCCTTCTTGAAAATCCGTGTATGACAGTAGGATTGTTTGTTCAGCCATCTGTAATTAAAGGCATTGGTAAGGAATTTCAAAACAGAGGACTTACAGCAAGGTTTTTATTCTCATTTCCAAGAAAAATGGCTGGCAATCGAAATATGGAACCGGAAACCATTCCTGAAGAAATAAAAAATACGTTTGAATCAGTTGTTGAGAAGATGCTCCGGTTTGAATCTAAAAATGAAGTTCTGACATTGGAAGAAGAAGCAGGTCAACTATTTCTATACAACCGATACACGACAGAAGAACTATATAAGGATGATGACCTTTCGGAAAGTTTCAAGTCCTGGATTGGTAAATTAGATGGTAATTTAATAAGATTGGCGGGTCTTTTCCATATTGCCGAACATGCACCAAATGGGATGGAATCTATTCCAAAAAAAATTGGTGTGAAATCTGTTCGTGCTGCTATGGACTTAAAAGAATATTTTATCGAACATGCCAAAAAAGCATACGGTGTGATGGGTGTGAGTGAAGATGATGAAAATGCAAAATATGTCTTAAAGCGTATCAAGGATATTATAGATAAACGAAAATCCAAAAATGAAGATACTGGATATATGAGCCATCAAGAGTTGTACCAGGCAGTTAAAAACAGAATTGGAAAAAGCAACAACCTAAATCCAATTCTATTGGAACTTCAGAATCGGAATTTCATACGGGATAGTTTTCGAGAAGGCAGAAGAGTTTTAAATATAAACCCGAAAACCGTTACCTAACTTACCTAAATGGCAATCAACCCTGTCATATCATCATTTACAGGTAGGTTATCTTCATTACCTAGTCATACCTAAATTACCTATTTTGTTCCATTAGGTAAGCTAGGTAACCTTAGGTATCATAGGTAACCTAGACGATGATGCTGGCACATCAGGGTTTATAGGGCGTGAGGTAAGTTAGGTAAGCATTTCAGAGATATTTAATCAACTAATTTTTAATAATTTTGGTGGTGAGATAATGGCAATTCCAATTATGGATAATTTTAATTATCATGTTCTAGCTAAAGAAGTTGGCTTAATGATTGGAATACCAAACACATTGTATTGCTTCACAGTGAGCCGCTTCAGTACCGCTTATACAGAACGTTGGAAATGTAAATGGATTGCATGGCGTGAAACGTACCAAAAAGATAGAAGGAGAATCTATAAATCAAAAAGTCATTGCTAGAGGGAATACTTTCGATTATGTCCTTATTCAATTTGATAAATATATTGACTATGTTTCCAGAAGTGGTGGAATAGCAAAGTAAAGTATCGAATAATTAAAAATGGAGGCTATTACATGAAAACAACCAATATTTGCCTGATTATCAGTGAAATTTAGTTATTCGTTGCTATGGATTATGTAATGCTATCTGGAGTAAAAACAGCGTGAATAAAGCTTTATAACGAGAGGGGTGGGGTTATGATTAAAGACAGACGAATAAACAAGCCTTCCCACATTAAAGCATTGATGCAGGAACAAATAAATATTTTAAGGCGTGATGATGACTTAGAGCCGATAGCAAAAGCGAAGGCGATTGCTTATTTATCAAGTATATCCTTATCAGCGTATAAAGAAGGCGAAACAGCCAGGAGACTAGATGAGATCGAACAGAGGTTGGAGGGTTATAAGAATGAGTAATACACGTTTGAATAGATTGGAAAAGGAATCCAAGAAGCTAGAGGGGATTTGCCCTTGTTGTGGAAGTCAAAGAACGGAACTCATGACAGAGGAACAGCTAGAAAGAGATATTGCTATATTAGAAGCCAAGTTGGGAATTACATCTTTGCAAGAGGAAAACGCAGAATTGAAAAGAACACTAGGGATGGTGCATGATGAGTAGAATTAAACGACTGGAAAAAGAAGCGGAAAAAATTGCAATAGCAAGGGAGATAGCCAAAAGGAAGAACATGAAAAACCCTTTAGAAGATTGGACAGATGAGGAATTAAGGGAACTTATTTATTGCTATGACAATGACAAAAAGTTTTCCCAGGAATTACAAGAGAAATTGGAAGAGGTACACAATAGTGGATATTTTGTAGAAACCAGTAAAGCTTTATCCAAATATACGGATGAAGAACTAGATAGGATAGCAAAACAATACGATATTGAAGAATAGGCAGGCATATCAAGGTTGGGGGAAATGGTAAAATGAATAAGCTAGATTAATAGGCGATTGCTTTTGTATTTAAAAGTGATTGCCTATTAATTATTCAAAAAATCTTTACATAACCTATCGAATTTAACTTTTTAATATAATTCTAATAGTTACATCGCCAAATTAATTAAAAACGGTTCTATGACATTAAATTAGCTTTTTAAAAGAAATATATAAAATAGAAAACAATAACCATAACCATATAATGCAAATGGATGTGGTAGAATTTGGAATAAAGGGGGAGAAAAGAGTGCCGATGGTTAAACATTTTGGAGTTAGTATACGTGAAAAAAATAATGGATTAAAACTAACAAGAGACAATTACATGAAAGTAAGTAATAAAAGCTCATTCCATAAAGGAAAAGTATACACTGATTTAGAAATAAATGAGCATAAAGAACGTTGTTTATATAATTACGATTTGAATATGAAATATTTTCAATCATTATCTAAAGAGGATTTTAATAAAGATCTTATGGAATTTGACAATAAAACTAAAGTATTTAAGGAAATTACTAATCTTGCCCCGTTTGATTCGATATCTGGATATTACATTATGGTGTTAGATAAATATGCTCAAGTTTATATCGGTACAAGTGAGGATATTAAAAGACGTATTCGAACTCATTGGAGTAAACAAAAAGAATTTGACCGATTAATATTCGGAGGGAAAGACAGCTCCATTTTGTCGATAGATAGCTTTAGAGCTTATGACACAACAAGAATATTTGTATATCCAACTCATGAACTTTACATTGGAGAAGATGGTTTTATTAATCTCTTTAATAAAAGGTATCTTTTAAATAGAACTGGAGGAGTATCTATATGTGCGGATTTACTGGATTTGTTGGTGAAACAGAGAATGCCAAGATGGTTCTGGAAAATATGATGAACAAAATCATCCATCGTGGTCCTGACTCATCAGGTATGTTTGTCGAAAACGAGGCTGCCCTCGGTTTCAGACGTTTAAGTATTATTGATTTAGAACATGGAAGTCAGCCACTATACAACGAGGATCATTCATTGGTTCTAATTTTCAACGGAGAGATTTATAATTTTCAAGAGCTTAAAGAACAACTGATCTCAAAAGGGCATCAGTTTGTGACCCATACGGATAGTGAAGTACTACTTCACGGATATGAAGAATATGGAGAAAAATTAGTAGAAAAATTACGCGGCATGTTTGCTTTCGTAATTTGGGACAAAATAAATAAAAAATTATTTGCGGCGCGCGACATGTTTGGTATTAAACCGTTTTATTATGCGCATACAGAAGGTACGCTTCTATTTGGATCTGAAATAAAAAGTTTTCTTCCCCACCCTCGGTTTAATAAAGTATTGAATGAAAAGGCTTTGAAACCCTATTTAACTTTTCAATATTCTGTTTTAAATGAAACCTTTTTTAAAGGCGTGTTTAAATTACCAGCTTCTCACTATATGACATACGAAAATGGACAAGTAAGTATTCAACGCTACTGGTCTCCCAAATTTAATCCTACAGAACAGCCTTTAGAAGAAATTGTAAATGAAATTGATGATGTGGTACGAGATTCAGTACATGCACACCAGATAAGTGATGTTAAAGTTGGTTCTTTCTTATCTAGCGGAGTGGATTCAAGTTATGTTGCTTCTGTATTGAGACCTAATAAAACCTTTACAGTTGGATTTAGCGACCAAAATTTTTCTGAAATCGATAATGCGAAGGCACTGTCTGACGAGCTTAATATCGAAAATGTAAATAAAGTATTAGACTCTGATCTTTGTTTTGAAAAGTTAAATGAAATGCAATACATTATGGACGAGCCACATTCGAATCCATCTATTGTTCCGCTTTATTTTTTATCAGAACTTGCAAGCCGTGATGTAACCGTTGTGCTCTCAGGAGAAGGTGCGGACGAATTATTTGCGGGATATGCAGAGTACGATGGAACTCTTCCTCTTAAGAAATATAGGAAGTTACCGTTGTGGATTCGTAAACCATTGGGAGTTGTTGCAAATAATTTGCCTGATTTTAAAGGGAAAAACATCTTAGTAAAAGGCGGTCTCCCTGCAGAAGACTGGTTTATTGGTCAAGCGAGAATCTTTCAGGAAAAAGAAGCGAACAGCTTACTGAAAGATGAATATAAAAATGGGAAAACGGTCAAAGAAATTGTGAATCCTTACTATGAGCAAGTTAATAAGGAAGATGATGTGACAAAAATGCAGTTTTTGGACTTACATCTTTGGTTAGTAGATGACATTTTGCTAAAGGCAGACAAAATGAGCATGGCGCATTCCCTTGAGCTTCGAGTGCCTTTTTTAGATCGTAAAGTGATGGAAACCGCAGAAAAGGTACTAACTAAGTATCGCATTAATGAAAAGGGAACGAAATATGCATTTCGATTAGCTGCAGCTCGTTCAATTCCAAAAGAGTTCGCAAATCGTAAAAAAATTGGCTTCCCTGTACCTATTCGGAACTGGATTCGTACGGAAAAATATTATGCAAAAATTAAGTCCTATTTCATGAGTGCTAATGCAGCTGAATTTTTTAATCAGGCTGAGATTATGGACCTTTTAAATGAACATTATGAAGGGAAAAAGAACAACGCACGTAAAGTCTGGACTATCTTCACGTTTTTAATTTGGTATAAAGAATACTTTAATGAAGAAGAGTGAAACGATATTAATAAGCTATTAAAAATCCTCCTATAACGGAGGTTTTTTTAAAAGTAACGTAACAATGTCTTATTTATCCATCCAAGTTTTTATGAATTTTTTAACAAAGAAAATAGCATAGAAAAATACATTCGAATATTTACATTCCATACTAGTAATAGAACATTATTGACCCCTATCAAATCTTGAACTGTCCGTACTGGTACAGTAAGTAATAAAAAGAGAAAAAAATATAAAAAGTGAACTGTCCGTACAGAGACAGCAGTAAGGGTATAACGAACCCACTCTATAAGGCTTAAAAAAGGGAAACATATAATATAATAATTTTTTTTAATAGACGTTTATTCGGTCAGCGTAGATATAATAACAACCGTCTAGTTTGTTATCTAGTCTATAAAGAAAAAATAACTCTAACGAGAAAATAGTCCTTACCAACTGTAGACTAACGGGTTTACTTCAAAGGAGCAAACATTGTAAAACGCATAGCAAAACGCACTTGAATTCACAGTGCGTTTTTTTATTTATTTATTTATCAACATTTTGGCGGATTTCAATCGCTCATTTCATCTTAATTTACATAGTGAATCACAGGGTATGAAATAATTATTGGAAGGTGTGTGAATTCTTTGTGATTTAGTGAGTGAAATTATTTTGGAATTAACGAAGGTTATTGGATATTCATGTTAAAATCGCATTATAGTTATTGAAGAGTTTGTGAAAAAATGTACTTACGCTAACGGGGCAGTTTAGTTAAATAAGGTAAAAGAAGGATAAACATCCTTTCTTATTGAATTTACTATAGGGGCATTTTGTTGAAGAACAGGTAATTTACAGAAAGGGGCAATATGATGGGTTTTTGGTATTTACTATTGCTTTTGATAGGAATCGTTTTGATTATTGTAGGAGCCATGAAAAAAGGTGTCTCCGCAGAGGTCAAGGCAGTAATTTTGTTGTTTGTTATTGGCATCTTATTCATTGTTGTGTCAATAGTTTTATTGATGCCTGGTAGTTCTGATGTCATTGCTGAACTTTTAAAATTGGAATAAAACAAACGGGTGCAAGAGTTGAAGATAAGATCGGGCAAAATCTATCCATTATAATGTACTACAGGGGCAGTTTAATACTAAGTGTTAAAGAAAGGGTTTGTGGCTAATTGGAAAGTATAGAATATAAAAATTTAATGCAGGAAATAGAAAAAATAAAATTTCATAATATCAGTCTCATTACATTAGTAGGATTGTTGAATGAAGATAAAATGTCTGAACCAACAATTTATGAAACAGTAGTCACATTTGATTTATCAAAAAGGGATCTAAGAGAATTTACTAAACTTATTCAAAATTATAATGGAAACAATTGTACTTTTGAGCAGAAGGCTTTAAGGATTAATCCTATTTTTACTCAAACTAATATCATTTCAATTCTGAAATCCTTAGTTGTATCAGGGATGTTCAAAGAAAAATGCTTAGATATTTTGAATTCATATTAGTAACAGTTGCTAATATAATTTTAAGAAGTCCTTTTTAAACTAACTATAGGGTGCTTTAGTTGAATAAAAAGAAGTTAAAAGTCGATCTTAAAATATCGGCTTTTTTTATTGGCTGAAAAATGATACAGGATTGATACAGTTTTAAAAGTGTCATAACTCATAAGTATTGACTCCAACATGATAGAGTAGTAGAATTAAGAGGTAACAAGGTGTCATTACATAGAGCCATAAATGAAAGGGATAATTAACGATGAAATACGGTTATGCAAGGGTATCAACATTGAACCAGGATTTAGAAGCACAATTACAACGATTAGAGCAAGAAGGTTGCGAAAAGATTTATAAAGATAAATTCACAGGAACAAAAAGGGATCGACCACAATTTAATAAATTACTGGAAGTGTTAAAAGAAGGGGATACGCTTGTCGTAACTAAGCTAGATAGATTTGCCAGGACAAGCAGGGATGGAATAGAAATTATACAGGATTTATTTAAACGTGGTGTCAAAGTCCATGTATTAAATATGGGATTGGTTGAAGATACACCAACAGGAAGGCTTATTTTAAGCGTTATGTTAGCTTTTGCAGAGTTTGAAAGAAATATGATTGTAGAGCGTACCCTGGAAGGAAAAGCGATTGCAAAACAGCGTGATGACTTTAGGGAAGGGCGACCGAATAAATATAGTAAAAAGCAAATAGATTACGCTCTTAAACTGAAAGAAAATATGTCCTATAGGCAAGTAGAGGAAATGACAGGCATTTCTAAAAGTACATTGATTAGAGCAAAAAGAAAACTTGCTACTGTATAAGCAGCCTTTTTAAATCAAGGGAAGGGGGTTATAGCATGGGTTTAATTAAATGGCTTAAAGATGATTGGAAAAGGTTTAAAGGAACTATCAAATATGAGTTTTCAGAGGAGGGGAAAGCTGCTTCTGAACAAAAACTAATGGAAAGAGCATTAAAAGTAGTGCTTGTTTTAGAAAAAACATCATATAAGCTAGAAAAAATAACAAATAAGCTAAACGTATCCAGTAAAAAAACAAGGAAATCTCCTTTAATTCTAATATTAATTATGTGGCTAGTGGGAATGTGCCTTACAAAAGATAATGAAGGGTGATTTAATTGGATAAGTAAGAATTAAAAACTTCTAGTGATTATATAGGATTAGCTAACACTATCGAGCAAAAAAAGAAAGGCGGAATGAAGGTCCAGCTGTTTGGTAAATTATGGTAACATAAAACTACTGGAGGGATTAAACATGGCGAAAAAAAATGCTAAAAAGCCGTTTTATAAAAAATGGTGGGTATGGCTTATTGCAATTATTATTGTTTTTGGAATAATTGGTACGGTAACTGATGATGGACAAGAATCAGAAGTGGTTGAACCAGCACAACAAACGGAACCAGATGCACAGGAAGAAAATCAAAGTGCCTATACAGCAGAAAATGTTTATACCTGGCTAAAAGAATCTAATCTTATTACAGAAGATGCTGAAGATAAAATGGATACATATGGTAATGAAGAAGGTATTGTGAATGCTATTGGAAATGGTGAGGTTCATATTTTAGAATATGAGGATGAAAGTTTTGTAGATGCATCATCTGAACCTACGACTTTAGCTCATGAAAATATCTGGATTTTGATTATACAAGGTCAATCTCAGTATGAAAGTTTTAAAGAAGTGTTAGAAGCTGGTAAACCTATTACTGATTTAGAAGAATCCTATGCTTCAGAAGAACAGAAAAAAGTAGCAGAATTAATGGAAAATGAAGTTGATTTCTTTGAAATAGTTGAAGCATATTATAATTTACCTAGTGACCAAAAATCTCAAACATGGGATGATTTTATGTACGGAAATACGGTTACTTGGTCTGGAACGATTGCAGATCTTGAAGCTATCGGAGATAGCATTGTTGTTTATAGTGGCGAAAATTATAATGGTGAAGATTGGAAAACCATTAGTATGGAAAAGAAAGATATGCTGCCTTATACGTTTATTGTGGAATTAAAAGATGAATCACAGAAAAATGATTTAAAACAAGGCGACACAGTAAAAATTAATGCATCCCTTGAATCTCGTGGTGATAAGGAGATGCAATCAAATTGGAAATTGTATGAGGGCGAAGTTATAAAATAATCCTGATCTTTTCAGGGTTATTTTTTTCTAGTATTTTTTATTTATATATATTTATTTATAAAAAATTAATTAATTTAATTATATTTAAGCGGAGATTGGGTCCTTATATATCAAGGGTTCTAGCATTTCATTGTATCTTTTTGTTCCCTCTATTGTATTTACTACCTAATATATCTTTAAGATAGCGTCTGACCCACGTTTTACTTTTTAAAATCCTCCCCCAAAAGTTCCCTCAATTAAGTAGGGGGAGAATACATTTATTTGGAAATATTAATACATAGAAAAACCCTAGAACACTTGTAATAACAAGGTTTCTAGGGTTTAAAATACTAGTCTTTATATAGACTATAACTTAACGAGAGTAGAACTCAACGATAAGAGCTTCGTTAATTTCTGCTGGAAGTTCAGAACGCTCTGGTAAACGAGTGTACGTACCTTCTAGTTTGTTTTCATCAAATGTTAGATATTCAGGCACGAAGTTGTTTACTTCGATTGCTTCTTTAATGATGTCAAGTTTTTGTGATTTTTCACGAACAGCAATTACTTGACCTGGTTTTACAGAGTAAGATGGAATATCAACACGTCCACCATCAACTGTGATATGACCATGGTTAACTAACTGACGAGCTTGTCTGCGAGTGCGAGCAAGTCCTAAGCGATAAACAAGGTTATCAAGGCGAGATTCAAGTAATACCATGAAGTTTTCACCATGAATACCTTTCATTTTACCAGCTTTGTTGAATAAGTTACGGAATTGACGTTCATTTAATCCGAACATGAAGCGAAGTTTTTGCTTCTCTTGCAATTGCATTCCGTATTCAGACATTTTTTTGCGTTGGTTTGGTCCATGTTGACCAGGAGCGTAAGGACGTTTATCTAATTCCTTACCAGTTCCAGTTAAAGAAATGCCAAGACGGCGTGATTTCTTCCATACTGATCCAGTATAACGTGACATAAGAGTATTTCTCCTTTATTTGTTTTATTTGCATAAAATAAAACGAGCGTGATACCAATCGCCTGCTCATTTTGTTTCCTGTACCATCGCTCTGGCAGCAGAGAGTTACACGATACACCTTGGTGGTTTTACCACTCGAAGGAACAAAATGATGACATACGTAGTTCACATAGGCTACCAATTATTTTACACAAAGACTAGTATATAATTAATAAGTGCTGCTGTCAATAACAATTCATCATTTATTTCATATCTAAGTTTATGAGAAGAGATTAAATGTCTCTTCATTCTTCTAATGGATAGCAGGTTTCTGTTTTTCTTTGAATCTATTTCAGGTAAGGGCACTACCACGATTAGTAGAAATCTCAAAGAATGAGTAGCGAGGGAGATGAGGAGATTTCCCTAAGTTAATCTTTTTAAGTAGGAATAACGAACTAATTACGATATAATAAAGCGTAGAAATGTATTTTATATGAAGGCTTTGTTAAATAGGGTGATAATAGATGGGAAATGTACAATCAATCATACAAACAGATAGTTTCAAATTGCTTACGAAGTACTTTAATCATTCATTAGGGAAGGATGAGCTTTATGATGAGGTAGTTAAACAATTGGCCATCCTTCTTCAAGCATCACACGTTAGATTATATGAATTTAATGTAAAAAGTCAAGAGTATAAGTTAATAAGTGGAACGGACATAGATGTCGGGGAAGTAAAGGACCTCATTCTGTCTAAGGATGAAGTAGAAACATTCTCTGTCATGCAAAATGAAGGCAGTCTAGTTAAATTACCTTTGGAAATCGGAACAGGGAAGAAAATGGGCTTGCTTATTGCAAGTGAAAAAAAACTTGAAAATGAACTACTGAATTCAACAATTAACATGGTGGAAATATTGTTCGATATCGTCGAGAAGATTTATACACTGCGTAAGAAGAATGAACAGCATCAATTTTTATATAAGCTTAGTACGGAACTATTCTCCCAGAATGAAAAAGAAAAGATCTTCGCATTTATATTAGAAGCTTTAGAAACTCTATATCCTGATATGGAATATTCCTTGTTTATGGCACAGTACAATGGAACAGATGCAACGCTGCCGATTAAATCGTTCAAGATAAGTGAAGCAGGTAACTTCTGTCTCTCAACAGAAGCGTTTATGACAGGTGAGTTTAAGATGGAAAATATAGATGAAGAAGGAAAAACATATATGTATGCCCCGCTTAGTGGTAAGCAAGGTACATACGGGGTGCTTCAAATGATAGTACCTATATCCAGATTTTTTTCAGAATTAGAGTTAACCTTTATTCAAAATTTTGCAGGCTTAGCAGGGAATGCAATTGAAAGAGTCAGTTTATATGAAAATTCCAACCATCAAATTTCTTCTTTAAGCTTAATTAATGAATTTGCCAAAAAACTAAATCAAAATTTGGAGCTATCCCAAATAACCACACTGGTTAAAAAAGAAATGTTGGACCTTTGCCAGCCAGATGAAATTGGTTTTGTATACTTTAATGAAAAGAAATTGACAGATGTGCTGATTCAAGAGGAAAGTACTGCCTATTTTAAAACTAGTAAAGGGATGCAGTTTGCCAAGAGCCTTTATGAGAAAATTTCAAATGAAGATGAGCCAATTTTCAGTGGTAAATATCAGAGTGATTTTTCACCATATCAATCCATCATGGCTATTCCGATGAATCACTCTAATTATAGTCATGGCGCTACCATCGTGATGCATAAGGAAATGTATTACTTTACCTTTGAAACCTTTAAATTAGCGGAAGCGCTAATACAACATGCTGCTTTGGCTATGACAAATGCGTTACTAAAGGATCACCTTCATAAAGCAGTAATAACAGATTACTTAACTGGTATTTATTCTCGTAATTATCTTGAAAAAAGTATCGATAAAGATATGAAGCACGGAAAGTATGGAGTATTGCTTCTATTCGATATTGATAACTTTAAGCGAGTAAATGACAATTATGGTCATCATATAGGGGATAAAGTAATTATTCAGGTAGCGCAAGTCATCCGTTCAATAGGGAGAGATTCAGACATTCCAGCTAGATGGGGTGGGGAAGAGTTAGCACTGTATATGCCAAATTGCTCAACGAAGGAAAGTTTACATGTTGCTGAGTTGATTCGAAGTCGAGTTTCAGAAGTGACAAAACCTCATGTAACTGTCTCCTGTGGAGTGTCAGCTTGGACGATAGAAGAAAATCCTTCTATTATAAATCTATTTCTGCGCACGGATAAAGCACTCTATGAAGCGAAGAGAACAGGGAAAAATCGTATAGTAAATAAATAGCAGCCGTCAGGGCTGCTATTTTGCTAAGGAATTCTCCAGAACACTTACAAACTTCTCTAGATATTCTTGATCTACATTATCGAAACGGTTCAATATTGGACTATCAATATCTAACACACCGTAAACCTCATTATGTATAATGATTGGTACAACAATTTCAGAATTACTGGCACTATCACAAGCAATATGCCCAGGAAATGCGTGAACATCAGGAACAAGCTGGGTTTTTCGTTCTTTTACCGCTGTACCGCAAACACCTTTGCCATATTGAATATGAACACAAGCTGGTAAACCTTGAAATGGGCCAAGTATTAATTCGTCATTTTTCCATAAATAGAAACCAACCCAGTTTACATTTTCTAAAAACTGATTTAATAGAGCTGAAGCATTGGATAGGATGGCGATGTGATCTGATTCACCCTCGTTCAATGCCGCTAGTTGCTTTACTACTAATTCATAATCTTTTGCCTTATTTCCTGAATATATTGATGTTTCAAACATAATTATCCTACCTCTCATTTCCATTATTTATAAAACATATGTCTTGTGCATGTTTCGACATGGCCTATATTATTTGTCGAGCAAAAGATAAAGGATAACAAAGCCGGATGTCGTATTTCATTAATTAAGGAGCTGATATAAATTGAAACAAAACCCATCGAAACAAAAAGTGATGAAGGCTGCATCTTCTTTGTTTTTCCTAAAAGGGTTCCATGGCACATCTGTAAGAGATATTGCACAAAAGGCCAATATGAATGTTTCTTCTATTAATTATTATTTTAAAAGTAAACAAGGTTTATTAGAATATACTGTTACAGCTTACTATGAAGCGTATTTAAAAGCTTTAGAAAAGACACTTAATGAGACAGAGACTCTAGCACCAATAGAAAGGTTGCATGCACTGATTTCAACTATTATACATTACAAGCAATCCAACTATCAACTGACTTGCTTTATTCAAAGGGAGTTGTCTTTGGACTCTGTATTTGTAAGGGAAATGGCTGTAACTTATTTAGCAAAAGAAAATTATATAATACGAGAAACGTTCTATAATGTACTGGAAGGCCGAGTGAAAATTGATTTTAAAAATTACTTGCTGATCCAATTAAAAGGAATGCTAGTCACACCATATATCCTGCATAATGATTGGAAAGATCAGGTGATAGGTGAGTATTCTCACCAATTATTTGTCAAACGGTATGTGAGAGTAATCCAACAATGGCTGGACTTTATTATATTGAACGGAATGCAAACAGAAAAAATGTTAGCACAGTAAATGGGATATTAGGTCTATGCTATAAGTCCTTATATTATATTTCAGCTAGATATTTGAAAGGCAGAAGACTTGTGGAGAGTGCATGGACAAAAAATTATAGCGAACTCTGAAATTATTTGTATAAATTTAGCCATAAATGGGAATTCCATGGTATCATAGTTATATAATTTTTATTATAGTTTTAGAAACTATTAAATGTTGTAATAAACTTATATAACTTTTTATGATAATAGAATTATCCTCTTGTTTGGAAATTGGTTGGGAGGCTTTTTTATGGCATACATCATTGGAATCATTCTAGTCATCATTGTATTATTAATCATTGGACTTATACTTAGAAAACGTATTTATGATCTTGTAGACAAGTATGAGAATTGGAAGTTGGATATTATGGGAAGAAATGTTGCTTCCCAGCTTAGCAGAATTAAAACCTTAAACCTGTCTGGTGAAACCCAAGAGCGGTTTGAAATGTGGAAAGGCCGTTGGGAAGATATTATTACAAAGGAACTTCCAGATATTGAAGAGCATCTTTTCGATGCGGAAGAGGCTGCAGATCGATTTCTAATCTCCAAAGCAAAGAAGATATTAAAAGAAGTAGAAACTATCTTACAATCCATTGAAAAAGATATCGAGCAAATACTAGCGGGTCTTGATGAATTATTGGATTCTGAAGAAACAAGCAGAAAAGAAGTGGAAGAGTTAGAACCAGGTATTAAATCTTTAAGAAAGCAGATCTCTCAAAATCGTTATCAATACGGGAAAGCAGAGCTCTATTTTGAAGAAGAGATTGATAAGTTAGAAGATGCATTAAAAAGCTACCATGAACTGGTCGGTGCTGGTAACTATATTGAAGCAAAGGAAGTTGTGTTAGGCATTAAGTATGACAGGGAAATTGTAGAAGAGCAGCTGAATACATTCCCATCTATATATAAAAAATGCCGCCATGATTTACCTGTTGTATTAG
Organism: Oceanobacillus piezotolerans; assembly: GCF_003665065.1. GTDB lineage: Bacteria > Bacillota > Bacilli > Bacillales > Amphibacillaceae > Oceanobacillus > Oceanobacillus piezotolerans. The sequence continues at coordinate 149,960 of NZ_RCHR01000001.1, forward strand.
ATAACCTTCTTTCAGGAATTAAGGAAATGAAGGAAGAAGGATACAGAGTGGAACATCTCGCATTTGAAAAAGAAATCAATAGTTATCAGAACCAACTTGTTGAATTAACAAAGCTATTGGATAAAGGTGAAATGGAGACAGCGGAGAAGTCATTAAGTGACATGGAAGAGCGAATTAACGAAATGTACCAATTATTGGAAAAGGAAGCTATTGCCAAAAATTACTTAGATTCGAAACTTCCTGTTTTCACGGAAAGCATTTCTTCCATAAGTAATAAGTATAATGTGATGAAAGAAGAAGTAGAAGCATTGAAAAAAGCTTACTTCTTTGAAGATAGCGACATGGAGAAGTACCTTTCACTCGGAAAAACAATTTCTTCATTGCAAGAACAACTAGAGGAAATTTTAGAGGAAAACAAAGAAGTTGGACATTCAGAACTTCGTGAAAGCATGGAAACCAATTTCCAAAAACTGGAAGAGCTAACGGAAGATCTTGAAGAATTCAAAGAAAGAATTCATAGCCTCCGAAAAGATGAATTGGAAGCCAGAGAGCAGCTTGACCATATGCGTAAACGGCTTTATCATATCAACAGAAAACTAAAGAAAAGTAATATTCCAGGTGTTCCAACTTTTATTTGGAATAGCATTGACCAAACAACCGAAAAGAATAATCAAGTGATTACTGCGTTAGAAGGTAAACCATTAGATATGTCCCTTGTCCAAAAGGCATTAACAGAGGCGAACTATGCATTAGAACAAACGGTTGAACAAACAGACATTATGCTTGACCAAGCTTACTTAACAGAACAAGTTATTCAATATGCGAACCGTTATCGCAGTAAATATCCATTATTAGCAGCAAAGCTCATAGAAGCAGAACGATTATTCCGTAATTATGAATATGAATTAGCTTTAGAAACAGCTGCGAAGGCAATAGAGGAAGTAGAGCCAGGTGCTCTTAAAAACATAGAAGAGGCACAAACAACAAATATAGTAGGTCAATGATGATGTTGTGTGTTGGAAGTTAATGATTATGGTATAATACTGAAGGCTGGCATTAGGGATGAAATCATTCTCAATGTCCAGCCTTCCGTTTTGTTATTAATTACAGAACAAGGAGTTATTTAGCTTATGATATATTTAGACAATAGTGCTACAACACGACCCGATGCATCTGTCTTGGATAGTTTTATGAAGGTATCTCAAGATTACTTTGCCAATCCATCCTCTATTCATCAATTCGGAGGTACTGCAGAAAAGCTTTTAAAGGCGGCAAAAAATCAGGCTGCTGAAATATTAAAAGTTGAAGCCGATGAGCTCATTTTTACTTCTGGAGGAACAGAGGGAAATAACCTAGCAATTAAAGGGATTGCGCTTGAACATCAGCATCGTGGAAAACATATTATTACAACTGAAATTGAGCACCCTTCTGTTTACGAAGCTTGTTATGGATTAGAAAGATTAGGTTTCGAGGTGACTTACTTACCAGTAGATAAACAAGGTGTCATCTCTTTGGATGAACTGCGAAATGCGATTCGGGAAGATACCATTCTTATTAGTGTGATGCATGTCAATAATGAGATTGGTTCCATTCAGCCTGTTGAAGAAATAGGGGAAATCGCTAAACAGTATCCTAAACTATTCTTCCATGTAGATGATGTACAAGGTTTAGGAAAGGTACCTTTGAAATTGAAGGATAGCGGAATTGATTTATGTACGTTTTCTGCTCATAAAATCCATGGTTTAAAAGGAACAGGGATGCTTTATATTAATAAACGTACAAAGCTCTTTCCTCTATTTCATGGTGGAAGTCAGGAGTTTTCAAATCGCTCCGGCACTGAAAATTTAGCGGGAAATGTAGCGATGGTGAAAGCATTAAGATTAATCAAAGAAAAAGAAAAGAACGAAGTAAATAAATTGTATGATTTACAACGATTTCTCCTTAATGAATTAAAAGAATTAGATAATGTATGGGTGAATACACCCGATGGTGCTGCACCGCATATTATTAATTTCTCTGTACAAGGTATTAAACCTGAAGTAATTATTCATATGTTAGGTGAACAAGATATATATATATCGACTAAATCAGCTTGTTCATCGAAACTAAAAGATGAAAGTAAAGTACTTGCCGCATGTGGATATGATACGAAACGGACCACATCAGCCCTCCGAATTAGTTTGTCATATGATAATACAGAGCAGGAATTAAAGATATTTATTACAGCACTAAAAAAAGCAATTAAACAATTTAAAGAAGCACTGGAGTAGATATTATGGAATTCGATCATATATTAATTCGCTATGGCGAAATGGCCTTAAAAGGAAAGAATATAAAAGTATTTATTAATCAATTGCACCATAATGTTCACCAAAAGGTAAAGGACTTTCCAAATGTTAAAGTAAAACGTACACAGGGCAGAATGTTTATCTTGCTTAATGGTACCGATCCTGAACCAGTAATGGAGAAATGCAGAAATATTTTCGGGATACACAGCTTAAGTTTGGCAATAAAGGTTGAAAATGATATTGATAAAATTAAGGAAGCAGCACTTTATGCATTACAGCAAGGAAAGAATATAAAAACGTTTAAAGTTTCTGTGAAACGAATCAATAAAGAGTTTCCTTTTAAATCACAAGAATTGAACCATATACTTGGCGGACATCTACTGGCAAACACGGAGGATATAACAGTGGATGTTCATCATCCTGATGTAGAGGTTAAGATAGAGATACGTCAGGAAGCGACATATATCACCTCTGGTGTCACACTAGGATTAGGCGGTTTACCTGTTGGTACCTCTGGCAAATCACTCCTATTACTTTCGGGAGGTATTGATTCTCCTGTTGCGGGTTATTTAGCAATGAAACGTGGCGTAGCGATAGAGGCCATTCATTTTCATTCTCCGCCATATACGAGTGATCGTGCAAAACAGAAAGTATTGGATTTAACAAAGCAGTTAACGAAATTTGGTAAATCGATCAATGTTCATATTGTACCTTTTACAAAACTACAGCAAGAGATTTTTCGGGAAATGCCTGAAGCGTATGCAATGACAATTATGCGAAGAATGATGTTTCGAATTGCGGAGGCCGTATGTGAGAAGGAAGAAATTCTATCCCTTACAACTGGAGAGAATCTTGGTCAGGTAGCAAGCCAAACAATGGAAAGTATGCACACCATTAATGAAGTTACCAATTATCCAGTTATTCGACCGTTAGTTACAATGGATAAGCTGGAAGTGATTGAGATATCTCAACAAATTGGAACTTATGAGACATCCATCTTGCCTTATGAGGATTGTTGCACTATTTTTGTACCTAAATCTCCAAAAACAAAGCCTAAAAGACATAAGGTAAACTTCTATGAATCCAAGCATGATTTCCATGCAACTTTGCAAGAAACATTAGAAGGTATTGAGACAATAAAGATAACAGAGAAAATGAAAACAGAGGATGCTTTCACTAATCTTTTATAGCTTTAAGTAGAGGATTATCACCATTCTATAAATTGGGAAGTTAAAGATAAATTAACAACAACTTCCAGTTCGTTTTCGTGTATGGTTTTCCTTCTTGGTGCGCAATCTATAGGTACCAAGGAGGTGAACAAACATGGCAAATAACAATAACTCAAATGAATTATTAGTTCCTGGTGTACAACAAGCACTAGATCAAATGAAATATGAGATTGCTCAAGAATTTGGTGTTCAACTTGGTGCTGATACAACATCTCGTGCAAACGGATCTGTTGGTGGTGAAATTACGAAACGTCTAGTTTCTATGGCTGAGCAGCAATTCGGTGGTTCACAATTCTAATTAAATAAAATTGGCATGGGCTATTCCTTTAGAGGAATAGCCTATCTTAATTTTAGTATGCGGTTTCAGGTTAGCTACCTGAGATTTCCGATTAGAAATTAGAGAGTTAAAAGAATTGTAAGTTGAGGATTCAACTGACAAACAGTAGCGGAAAAAGGGAAACCTCACTGAATAAAGTTTCACTTTATCCTGTGTCAGCGTTCTAGGACAGAAACATGCGTTTTACGCGATGCCAGCTTGTGTTATTTTTTAGTTTAACGGTCTTTATAACCGTTTCATCCATAGAAATTTCAATTTCTTGTATTTTTCTTATTGGAAATGCCTCATTATCAAAGCTGACAATTGGATGGTCGTTTCCGTCTTCTCGTTCAATAAATCTGACTACGTGATCTTTACTCAATATAAACGAAGACCCTAAAGTGCGATAGTTGTTATTGTTCATGGATGCAATTTCGGATACTTGGAAACAGGGGAGGAGGGGGTCGATCACTGCACCAGTTGTTGATTTATTATATCCTGTACTACCAGTGGGTGTTGAGACAACAATCCCATCCCCTCGAAAAGTTTCGAAATGCAAATCATCGATATAAACATCAATGACGATAGTCTTTACAATAGTCGAACGGACAGTTACTTCGTTTAAACAGTAATTGGAATTGCCGTTATTCACTTTTACTTTGATAACAGGAAAACGTCGTACCTCTAGTTCTTCATTTAATACTGTATGGAATAGTTCATCAAAATTGTCTAAGTTAAAGTCACAATAGTAGCTGGATGCTTCATTACTTATTATTCCAGCATAAATGGCATTCTGCCTAAAACCAGTCTCTCTAACTGCCTGCAGAAACATTCCATCTCCACCAACGCTTATAATGATTGTTGCTTTGCGATGATCATCTACTATTTGAAATCCATTTTCCTTAGCCAGGGCGAATACGGCTTGCAGTTTTTGCTCTGTATCTTCATCTTTCTGATAATAAAAATACATATTTTTTCGATCCATCCAGTTTAGCCTCCATTCTGTCCTTTTTTTCATCATAACATGTAAGCGTATTTTCTTCTAATTCCATCCTAGTTTGTACTAGTGAATAATACACTTTTTGCACTAAGTATTTTGCTGTAAAAAATAATCTTAACTTAAGAAACGGAATGTTGTTAAAGGAAGTGCAATGCGTTTTTAATTATAAATAAGACTATTTTTGGAAATTTGTAGCAAAATAGAAATAAGTATTCCTATGAAAGTATCCGAGGTGATGTCATGACACTAATACTTCTTCTGTTATTTGTATTGCTCCTATTATTTCTTTTGTTATTTATTCGGATATACATAACTGTAGATTATTCTTTTGAAAATCAATCTCATCAATTAGATTTCTCGATATCTTTATGGAGAATAAAAATAAGGAAGATAAACTTGCCGATCCAAACTCAGTCTAATATTGATATAGCTTCTTCCCTAGAAGATAAAGATAGTGAAACCTTTAATCTTAATTGGGATAATCTAACCCAAACAGTGAAAAAATATAACAAAATAATGAACACCATGACCAATGGAGTGAATTTGCATTCTCTTCATTGGTCTACAAGCCTTGGAACAGGCGAAGCGAGTTCAACTGGTATAGTGACCGGCTCTGTTTGGACTATGAAATCAAGTGTCATTGGTCTGCTTTGCAATAAATTGATTAACCAATGTCAACCATTTATAGCTGTAAATCCTAATTTCGGGCAGGAAGAATTCCAGACTAGGCTATCCTGCATGGTATCCATTAAATTGGGAAAAGCTATACGGACAATTCTAAAAGTAAGCCGGATTTCTCGTGAGAAAATCTAAGATTTGAGAAAAACAGGTATCTAAAATAGGGAGGACTTTATTGTGGAAGAGCATCCAATTCAAGGTCTAATGACAACTGCAATGGAAAATCTAAAAGATATGATTGAAGTAAACACTATAATAGGTGATCCAGTAGAGTCTCCAGATGGAAGTGTAATTATTCCAGTATCCAAGCTTGGATTTGGATTTGCTGCCGGTGGGAGTGAGTTCACTGGTTCAAGCGGTTCTGGTGGTGATTCTGGCCAATCCTTACCATTTGGTGGAGGAAGTGGTGGAGGGGTTTCTATCACTCCTATCGCATTCTTAATATTAGGAAAGAATGGCATTAAAATGGTTCATCTTGATCAACAAACACATCTTTATGAAAAAATGTTAAACAATGCTCCCCAAGTCGTAGAGAAAATACAACAGATACTAAGGGAAAATAACAATGGTAGGGAAGAAGGGGAGAAGAAAGAAGAAGAAAAAAAGCCATCAGCAAAAGACGATAAACGAGAGAAACCTGCACCATCTAGTTATGATATTTAAAGTGCAATCCGAAAGAACCTAATTCTAATATTTTTTTATCGCAGGTTAATTGACTGTAAGTCCTTTAACGAGATGAAAGAGAAAGGCAGCCCTCACAGAGTGAAGTTTCACTTTATTGGACATTACTCATTTATATCTTCATAATGTAGAAGAGGAAAGTATAAATGGGAGGGATTGTAGATATGGCAAATGTTACATTTGGACAAGAACCTGTTACATTGATAGGGAAAGAAGTTAAGGTAGGAGACAAAGCTCCTGATTTTACCGTATTGTCAAATAGCTTAAGTGAAGTAACGTTGGATGAATACAAAGGAAAAGTGAAATTAATCGCTGCTGTTCCTTCTGTAGATACCGGAGTTTGCTCAGATGAAACTAAACGTTTTAATGAGGAAGCGGGTAATTTGGACAATGTTCAAGTATTAACGATTAGTATGGACCTCCCTTTTGCACAAACTCGTTGGTGTGCAGCTGAAGGAGTTAAAAATCTTGATACATTATCCGACCACCGCGATGCATCATTTGGTGAAAACTATGGTGTTCTCATGAAAGAAAATCGACTACTTGCACGTGCGGTTTTTGTAGTTGATTCATCTGATACGGTTACGTATGTAGAATATGTACCAGAAGTTACTACACATCCGAATTACGAAGCGGCTATTCAGGCAGTAAAAGAAGCCAAATAATATAAAGGGGCTGTTTCCAGGTAGCCGGCTAATTTTTGTAGCCGTTACGGAACAGCCTCTTTTTATAAGAAAACAAGCCATTAATGTATTTTCTATAGAGCAAAATAACCTCCAAGTGTAAAAGTTACATATTTACGTAACTTTTGGTACAATGGTAAAGTTGTAGAAGGTACGAATGGAGGATTTTCATGGAAAAATCAAATGTTGAACATTTATTTGAATGGTTAGATCAGACAAGTGAGCTACTTGGTAAACACATCGATGAGCCGTACTTAGAAAGTTTAACAAATGCAATGGATGTTTTATTCTATCAGGATGTACCAAAAGATATGGATGATATTCTAACAAATAAATTAGAAAAAGCACTGAAAGACATAGATATTTCATCTTTTAAAACAGAAGAGATTCGAAAAGGTATTCAACTTGCGATTCTAAAGGGGATGAAGGATTCTACCCAACAGCAGCATCTAATGACACCTGAGACAGTGGCGTTAATTGTAGGATATCTTGCCGACAAGCTTACATCAGGTAAGGAAAAGATAAGAATCTTTGATCCAGCAAGTGGGACAGGCAATTTGATTACCACTGTATTAGAACGCTTAAAGCAAGATGTAGATGCATTTGCAAGTGAAGTAGATCCAACACTCATTCAGCTAGCTGTTTTAAATGCTAATTTACAAAGTAAGAAAATTGAATTTTTCCATCAAGATAGTTTGCGTCCGTTCCTTTTGGATCCGGTTGATTTAGTCGTTGCAGATTTACCTGTTGGATACTATCCGGATGATTTACGTGCAAGTGAATTTGAACTTCGTGCAGACGAAGGTCATTCGTATGCACATCACTTGTTTATCGAGCAGGGTTTGTATTACACCAAAGAAGCAGGATATGGAGTGTACATTATTCCTGAGTTCTTATTTGAAAGTGAGCAGGCTGGGAAACTAAACCAGTTCCTAAACAAGCATGCACATATTATTGGTGTTATTCGTTTACCTGAAAGTGCCTTTACATCAGAAAGAAACCAGAAAAGTATTCTTATCCTTCAGAAAAAAGGGGAGCAAACAAAAGGTGTTAAACAACCGTTGCTTGTGCAAATGCCGTCATTTAAAAATGCGAAAGCTATGTCGGATATCTTAGGACAAATGAACACTTGGTTTCAAGCAAATAAAAATAATTTATAGACCTTAGGAGTTGACATCAATGAGCAACAATGTATTAGCAATAAATGCAGGAAGTTCATCACTTAAATTTCAATTAATTAATATGCCAGAAGAACAAGTAGTAGCTAAAGGATTAGTAGAAAGAATTGGGATGGAAGATGCTGTTTTTTCAGTTGAAGTAAACGGTGAAAAAGAAAAAACAGTTGGCAGTATTCCAGATCATGCTGTAGCAGTTAAAAAGTTATTAGATTCTCTTATTTCAACTGGCGTTCTGAAATCCTTTGAGGAAATTGATGCAGTAGGACACCGTGTTGTTCATGGTGGAGAGTATTTTAATGATTCTGTATTAATTGATGACGAGGTTATAAGCAAAATAGAAGAAACTTCAGAATTAGCACCATTACATAATCCAGCAAACTTAACTGGGATTAGAGCGTTTAAAGAGATTCTGCCGAATGTTCCAATGGTAGCGGTATTTGACACTGCTTTCCACCAAACTATGCCAGCATCTTCTTACTTGTACAGCTTACCATTTGAATATTATAAGGATTATGGAATTCGTAAATATGGATTTCATGGAACTTCACACAAATATGTAACGGAGCGTGCGTCAGAATTAATAGGAGTACCCCTGGAAAATCTTCGTTTACTTTCCTGTCATATTGGAAACGGAGCAAGCATCACTGCTGTAGAGGGTGGAAAGTCAATTGATACTTCTATGGGCTTTACCCCACTAGCAGGAGTAACAATGGGAACACGTTCAGGAAATATTGACCCTGCCCTTATTCCGTATATCATGGAAAAAACTGGCAAGTCCGCTGAAGAAGTAGTAAATGTGTTAAATAAAGAAAGTGGAATGCTTGCTTTATCTGGTTTCTCAAGTGACTTGAGAGATATTCAAGCTGAAGCAGATACCAATGAGCGTGCACAGCTCGCATTAGATGTGTTTGCTGGAAGAATTCACAAATACATCGGATCTTATGCAGCGAAAATGTCTGGTGTTGATGCAATTATTTTCACAGCTGGTGTGGGGGAAAATAGTGCATTTATGCGTGAGAAGATTTTGCATGGTCTTGAATTTATGGGTGTTTACTGGGATCCTAAACGTAATAACGAGGCGGTAGGTAAAGAAACATTTATTAACTACCCGCATTCCCCAGTTAAAGTTATCGTGATTCCTACAAACGAAGAAGTCATGATTGCTAGAGATACAGTACGTTTATCATCCTTATAAGGATTTGAAAGAGAGTGGGTCATACACTCTCTTTTTTTCTTAGTATAGGAAATTATAAAATGAACGACCTGTGGATATTTCTTATCATTAAGAAACTTCCGGCTCCAGCGCCCAGCAACTAGCAGATCTTTTGGTGGGACGAGCATTGCGCAGTCCCAAACTTCACACTCCTCTACTAAGATAACGTTCAACTTAGTTGAACTTCCTTAATCAAGTCATAGGTTGCGCCGACTAAAACCGGCTTCCGCCAACGTCGGCGTACCCCATAAAGGAGCATGTTTCCTTTATCTCATTGCGGTAAGAGAAGTTCGACTAAGAGCGCCACATCACGTGGCACGTCGAACCACCCCACGTCCTGTGGGGCGCAGTTTGTACGTTGCTACGACGCACAGGACGTGCTAGTACAAACGCTTTTTGATGGGACGAGTAACCGCAGTCCCAGGCGTTGCGACCGGACGTCGCGTTTTTAGCCTGTAAGGGCGCTTCCGCCTTTGTTCTTAACGGACGACTAATACATCACAACTTGCATGTCTTGTTATGCTTTCAGAAACGCTGCCAATTAGAAAACGCTCTACCGCACTCATACCTGTTGCGCCGCAGATGATTAAGTCAGCATGAAAGTTATTTGCGATTGTTTTAGCAATTTTTAGTTTCGGGGATCCATATTCAATACAACGTATAATATCTGTTATACCTGCATCTCTCGCATTTACCATATAACTATGAAGCAGTTCATTTGCATATTCCTCAGCTCGCTCAGCTAAAGTTCGGTCATATGCTTCTGCTGTTGCAAAAGTACGGGAATCTACAACATGTGCAAGAATGAGCTGTGCATGATTCCTTTTCGCAATATCTAAAGATTTTGTGAATGCTTTCTCAGCAGCTTGAGAACCGTCAACAGCTACAACGATATTTTTATATTCCATGGTGATCTCCCCTTTCAATTTTATTATAAACCCTATATGAAAGCGCTTCAATAAAAATGGAAAAAAATAGTTACAACTTTGTTAAGTCGTAATGGACATACTATGATTAATGGAGGTGAAATCCTTGGAAAAACCAAATATAAAAGATAAGATCCCTAAAAGTCGGCTAAGACTTTCCGAAGATACAGACGGTATACAATCAGTAAGGAATCAGTTATTTGAAAGTTATCAAAGTGGAGTGGTGGACGATGAGCTGCACAATAATATAGGAATTCACCATTTTAATAACGCGAAAAAATAATAATGCATATGATGAATTCCTGTGCTCCTTATAAAAGCGGCACAGGAATTATCGTTTCTTGTGTTTTTTATTATGATATTTGTTACAATAGACTAGATAAGTGAAAATATTTCAGCAATATAAATATGAATGGAGGATTTACTTATGAGAATTGGTGTTCCTAAAGAGTTAAAGAGTAGTGAAAATCGAGTGGCCATAGCACCATCTGGAGTAATGACTCTAACAAATGCAGGACACGAAGTTTTTGTTGAGAAGGGTGCTGGACAGGGTTCCAGTTTTACAGATGAACAGTATGAACAAGCTGGAGCCAAAATTGTTTCTGCTGCTGAGGAAGCGTGGAAGCAAGAAATGGTAATGAAGGTAAAAGAACCACTTCCAGAAGAATATAAGTATTTTTATGAGGGTCAGATTTTATTTACATATTTGCATTTAGCAAACGAACCAGAATTAACAAAGGTTCTGTTAGAAAAAAAAGTAATTGGAATTGCTTACGAAACGGTACAGCTGCCAAACCGCTCTTTGCCTTTATTGACTCCCATGAGTGAAGTTGCAGGAAGGATGGCTACTCAAATAGGTGCGCAATTTTTAGAGCAACCTAAAAAAGGGAAAGGTATTCTATTATCAGGGATTCCAGGTGTGAAAAGAGGTAAAGTGACGATCATCGGTGGTGGAGTTGTAGGAACGAATGCAGCCAAGATTGCAGTAGGATTAGGTGCAGATGTGACAATCATTGATCTAAATCCTGAACGATTACGTCAATTAGATGATTTATTTGGATCATCCGTAAATACATTAATCTCCAATTACTCGAATATATATGATGCAGTAGTTGAATCTGATTTAGTTATTGGTTCTGTTTTAATTCCAGGTGCTAAAGCTCCTGTATTAGTCACAGAAGAAATGGTTAAAGAGATGGCAGATGGTTCAGTGATTGTAGACGTGGCAATTGATCAAGGTGGGAACTTTGAAACAAGTGATAGAATAACAACACATAACGATCCCGTATTTATCAAGCATGGTGTCGTTCATTATACAGTTGCCAATATGCCTGGAGCGGTACCACGCACATCTACGATTGGGTTAACGAATGTAACCGTACAATATGCACTGCAATTGGCCAATAAAGGATTTAAACAGGCCTGTCTGGACAACGAAGCGTTATTAAAAGGCATTAACACGTTGAATGGCTATGTGACTTCTAAAGGAGTAGCACAAGCGCATGATGTGGAGTTTAAGGATCCGTATTCTTTGTTGGGAAAATAGGATTAATAGGTTTGTTTCTCATAAATGGAAAGAAGGCATTCATTCAAGAGCTGAACGAGTGCCTTCTTTTCTAAATTAGACAATTATTAATTCTTTCGGGAAGCTGGTTAACACTTCTGGACCATCATTCGTTGTGAATATCATATCTTCAATACGAACTCCGCCTATTTCTGGAACATAGATACCAGGCTCAATTGTAAAGCACATACCCGGTTTGATGAGTAGTGGATTATTAGCATGCATGGACGGATATTCATGGGTTTCTATACCCAATCCATGTCCAATACGGTGAGGGAAATAGTCACTATATCCTGCTTTTGTAATAATCTCTCTTGAGACGGCATCAAGCTTACCGACCGGGGTATCTATTACCGACTGACTAATAGCAGCTTCCTCTGCTTGAAGAACAGTATGATAAATGTTCTTTTGTTTTTCAGTTAAGGTTTTAAGGCCTACCGTTCTTGTAATATCCGAACAATAGCCTTCATACACAACACCCAGGTCAAATAAAACGAAATCTCCTGCTCCAACCTTTTTATCAGATGGAGATCCATGCGGAGAGGCAGTTTTCTTTCCTGACAATGCCATGGTCGAGAAGGACATTTGCGTTACTCCTTGTTTTTTAAGTTCGTACTCAATCCGAGCAACGAGCTCTAGTTCTGTAATTCCATCATAAATAGCATTTACCGCAGTTTCAACTCCAAAGTCAGCAAGTCTTGCTGCTTCTTTTAGCAGTTTGTACTCACTTTTGGTTTTAATAACTCGTAAATTTGAGATCAATTCTTTAGCGTCAAATACTTCCACGTTCGGAAACGTCTTTTTAATTTCTTCATAACGATCTAAAGTTATGTGATCTTTTTCAATCGCAATGGAATGTATTATTTCATTATTTTTTCCTAAGTAAAGTTTAAGGAGTTCCCATGGATTTTCATGGTCATAATAACTAATGATTTCATAGTTCCAGCCACATTGCCTTGCATCCTGGACTTCCATTGCAGGAAGAAGCATGACAGGGTCCATGTAATGGGATACATAGACAGCAATTACGCGCTCATGTGGTTCTGTATAATAGTTACTTAAATAATAAAAATTGGCGGTAGATGTAATAAGCGCACCATCTATATTTTCTTTCTTTAGTACGTTTAACAATTCTGATATCCGACTTGCCACTTGAATCACCTCATTGATAGAATATAACTAGTATATCAAATGAATCTATGGTTACCATGATATTAAATTTTTTTCTTTTTTTATGAAACCTTTCTGTGTAATAGCCGTATTACTATTACACGGTGAATAAGTCAATGCGAGGTGAAGTTGTGGGGTTGTTTTCAAAGCTATTTTCCAAGAAAAAGCAAAGTGCACCAGCACCAAAAGAAAGAAATGCCTTAAATATTAAAGTGGGCGACATCATCACATATGATTTACGTGATTATGAAGTGGTTGGGAAAATCACCTACCGTGATGGAAGCTATGAATGGCTTAGCTATCAGTTATTAGAAGATGGCGGTCATAACACCATTTGGCTTGCAGCTGAGATGGATGATGAGCTGGAACTGGGCATCTATAAAAGAATTCAACTACCCGTCTCTACTCCTTATCCTAAGAAGCTCGTCCATGAAGGGAAAGCTTACTATTTAGAAGAAGAAGGAACAGCCAGGGTACTTGGAGAAGGAAGAAGTAAAAACCTGCAAGGAATGGAAACACATTATGGGGATTATGAGGATGACGAAGGAGAGAGCTTTCTCAGTTTAGAATCCTGGGGAACGGAAATTGAAGTAAGTATTGGTTATTCCATTGAGCCTTATGAATTAAAAATAATAGCAGGATCTATTTAAAGGAGGAAAATAATATGTTTCAATTTTTTAAACGTGTAAAAACTGTAGTAAGTTCTGAGTTAAATTCCATGCTGGATAAAGCTGAAGATCCAGTGAAATTATTAGACCAGTACATGCGTGATATGGCAGAGGATATTCGCGAAGTAGAAGCAGCAGTAGCGAAACAAATTGCAAATGAAAAAATGTTAAAACGTAAAGCGAACGATGCACTTGCGATGGTTCAAAAACGTCAAGAACAAGCAGAAAAAGCGGTTGAAGCAGGAAACGATGACTTAGCAAGACGCGCACTTCAGGATAAGAAAGATCATGATACAACAGCAATTGCTTTAAATGAATCTTGGGAAAGAGCAAAAGCTGACGCTGATATGCTTCGTGAGAAATTGGATGAAATGAAGAAAGAATATCAAGAAATGAGCCTAAAGAAAGATTCCTTGAAAGCTCGTGCAGAATCTGCGAAAACGAGAACGAAAATTAACCGTACGATGTCTTCTATCGGTGGCGATGAGTCGAAACGCGGCTTTGAGCGTATGGAAGAAAAAGTATTGCGCTACGAAGCAGAAGCAGAAACGTCAGAAGATTTGTCTCAAGCAAGCCGTACATTAGACGATGAATTTGAAGCACTTGAGAAAAACGACGTAGATGATGAACTTGCAGCATTAAAAGCAAAATTAGGAAAATAATATAAAGTAAGATGAAGAATGGAGCAGTCCATACTGCTCCATTTATGTTGAATAAGCCTGATAGAAGAAAGGGGGACCAGAGTTGCGTGGAAAAAGCTTTATCCTTTTCGCATTTATAAGTATTATTCTTGTATTATCAGCATGTTCTTCCCCTAACCTGAATAGTTCTGCAAGAGGAATGTCCAACGATGTATCAGTAACTAAAGATGATATTCCAAATGAACCTGATAAGGATACTACCCTGTCATCTATTTTGTCTAGTCCGAGTAATGATATAGATGATATTATTGAAGTGAATTTTCCACTGATTGATGTAGTGTCAGATAATAATGAAACTGCTGAAATATATGCGACAACTCAATTTAGTCTTTCAGAATTATCTGAAGCACTACAAGACGCGGTTTCACCGCAGGAGGTTAGTGAGGTAATTGAGAACCAGCAGATATTAATTTATCCAGAGAAATTTGTTACATTAGGATATAGTGAATCAGATGATGAGGTTCTTCTTATTGAGGTTGCTAGCGAAAATTATGCACGGGAAAATTATTCCCCAAGTTTTTTGCAAACCTATTTTGGTATAAGGTTATTAGATAGTATTTTTGGTAATAATTGGAGTTCTAATTACGATCGAGACTCCAGAGGCTCAACTAATACTACCCCATCTCGGGGGAACACCACATTTCGTGGTGGTGGACCAGGTTCAGGAAAATAGAGGAGGGTGATTAAAGTGGAAGCATTTATTGCAACGGTTGTATATTTCTTTATTTCCATTGTAATTCTATACATTGGCTTAGTAATCTTTGAAGTAATAACAACAAAGTATAAGGATTATGAGGAATTGAAAAATGGAAATGTTGCTGTAGCGTTATCCATTGCAGGTAAAGTAATCGGAATTAGTATTATTTTAGCTTTTTCGATTTATAACAGCACACATATTTATGATAGCATTATTTGGGGCGTAGTTGGGATTGTCTTACAGATGATTGCTTACTATATTATGGAGATTTTAACAAGAAGCTTTTCTGTGGAAGATCAGTTGAAGAACAACAATATTGCAGTAGGAATATTTTCTATGAGTGTATCCATTGGTTTAGGATTCGTTATCGGAGCATCGATTACATAACAACGGACAAAAAGTAGTTTAAACATAAGCGACCGAAAATGAAACCTTAGGATATTTTTAAACAATATTTGAATGGTCAGGCAACTGCTTGGCCTTATTTTATTTCTCGGAGTGTGTAGGAATGAACAATGAAGCAATAAGAAAATCGAATATCATTTATTGGTCGAGTGGAATTGTTTCCATCTGTGGGATTATTTTTGAAGTTTTATTTGGTGCATTAGGTTCATACATATTAGGGGATGGTGTAAAGCAGTATACACTGACCATTTCTTTGTTCTTAACTGGGATGGGAATTGGTGCCAGTCTTAGTGAAAGAGTAACAAAAAACCTCATCCTGTCCTTTGTTTGGATTGAATTTAGTGTTGGACTAATTGGGGGCTTTTCCAGCTTTTTCATGTTTGGCATTACAGCCATTGCTCCACCGGGGACTGACGCATTTTTCCTTTATTTTATTACGGTATTAATTGGGGCTCTGACGGGATTTGAACTACCTATTCTAATTCGTAAAGCCAATGAAATTGGAGTTACTTTAAACCGAAGTACTGCTAGAGTTCTATTTTCTGATTATGCCGGGGGCTTAATAGGTGGTTTGCTGTTTGTGTTTCTTCTACGTCCCCAATTCGGATTGGTGAAATCCGCTTTCGTGATTGGTTGTATTAATGTGATGGTCGCTCTTGTAGTTCTATGGCTGTTTCGTAAAGAAATTAACCATTTTGCTAAGCATACAGTCATTGGAGTCCTTCTTCTTCTTTCCTTAGTGATTGGGTTACTGTTTGGAGAGGAGGCTGCATTTAATTTTGAGCAAAAGCTGTATAAGGATCCAATCATGCATATGGAGGAAAGCAATTACCAAAAAATTATTTTAACGAGAGATGGTGGGGAAGAGGATGTAAGACTTTACTTGAATGGCTCTCTGCAATTCAGTTCAACAGACCAACATCGTTATCATGAAGTCCTTGTTCATCCTGCTATGTCGTTTGTGGAGCAACCAAGGAATGTTCTTATACTTGGTGGTGGGGATGGTATTGCGGCTAAGGAAGTACTGAAATATGAGCAAGTAGAGCAAATAACTTTAGTTGATTTAGACCCAGCTGTTGTTGACCTATCCAATACAAATCCACAAATACTTGAGTTAAATAAGGGTTCATTAGAACACGAGAAAGTAAAAATCGTTCATGAGGATGCCTTTGAATTTCTTGAAGAGTCGGATGGATTTTTTGATGTTATTATTGTAGATCTGCCAGATCCGAATGACGAAAGCTTGAACAAGCTCTACACATGGGAGTTTTATTCCTTATTAAGAAACCATCTTATTCCGGGTGGAGCAGCGATGATTCAGGCAACTAGTCCGGTATTTGCAACAGAAGTATATTGGACGATAAATGAAACTGTTCGCTCTACAGGATTAATTACAGAGAATTTCCATGTCGATGTCCCAAGTTTTGGCAATTGGGGGTTTGTAATGGCAAGTCGAGGGGAAATAAATATTGAAGGGCTTTCTATTGAAGTGCCAACCCAATTTTTAACTACCGAGCTGCTTCCTGGGTTAACAGAATTTGGGAAGGATGAAGATGCTCAGATTCAAGATAAAAATGGCAATGATATAAGCTTAAGACCGAATACATTAATCGATCCTCATCTTATTGGTATTTATGAAGATTCTTGGAAAAATTATTAAGGAATAAAGGAAATTCTTCTTTTATGTCGAAGCCATGTACTATAAGGAAACATGGCATTCATACATAAGAATGAATGCACTTTGGCAGGTCAATTCATTCGCTTACACATTTTTACCTGCTTATCGAATAGATAGAAAGGGGAAATAACATGAAAATATCATACCATGGACATTCAGTAGTAAAGGTGGAAACAGCCAATCATACCATCTTGTTCGACCCATTTATTAATGGAAATGTGGCCTGTGATTTGGATGCCAGCACTGTAAAGGCAGATGTGATTTTGCTGACACATGCACACAATGACCACGTAGGCGATACTGTCGAAATCGCAAAGCGTAATGATGCTTTAGTTGTCGCACCTAATGAGCTTGCAGACTATTTAGGGACAAAGGGTTCAAATGTTCATAACATGCATATTGGCGGAGCCCATGAATTTGACTTTGGAACAGTGAAATTAACGCAAGCATTCCATGGTTCTGCCTATACGGAAGAAGATGGAACAACGATTTATGGCGGAATGCCTGCTGGGATTCTATTAACAGTAGAAGGTAAAACCATTTATCATTTAGGTGATACAGCATTATTTACTGATTTGAAAATGTATGGAGAAATGAATGATATTGATATTGCTTTTATCCCAATTGGTGATAACTTCACGATGGGACCAGAGGATGCATTAGTTGCTGCGGATTGGGTGAATGCAAAGATTGTTGTACCAGTTCACTACAATACATTTCCGGTTATCGAGCAGGATCCTGAGGCATTTGCTAGTAGGGTAAGGACAGGTGAAGCAAGAGTACTGGAAGTGGGCGAAGAGATAGAATTTTAAATTATTGTAAAAGCGGGCTTAATCGGCTCGCTTTTTTTAGTGGTTAAAGCTAATATTAGGTAGAGTGAAAAATCTAGTAAAATAGACACGTGCTGAAAGTGTTATATGTCGATAAGGAGAAAGTTAAATGGAATATTTTTATATCATTTGTTTTTTTACTTTTGGAATAGTATTTGGCTCTTTCTTTAATGTCATAGGTTTACGCACACCTAAAAATGAGCCCTTTATACATGAGCGTTCACATTGTCCTTCTTGTAAACATCAGTTGTCGTGGTATGAATTAATTCCACTCTTATCATTTATAATACAGGGTGGCAAGTGCAGACATTGTAAAAAAAGGATTTCCCTTATTTATCCAGCAATAGAATTATTAACTGGTGTTCTCTTTGCTATTAGTTATATGAAGATAGGATTTAACCTCGAATTAGTCACTGCACTTTTTCTTATTAGCATGTTGATGATTATCCTAGTTTCAGATATTACGTATATGCTTATCCAAAATAAAGTACTGCTTTTTTTTCTTCCTATTTTTATTGTTATCCGCGTTTTCAATCCTCTTACTCCTTGGTGGTCTTCCATTGTTGGAGCAGCAGTTGGTTTTGGGATTATTGCACTTATTATTATCGTCAGCCGCGGTGGTATGGGAGCAGGAGATATGAAGCTCTTTGGTGTGCTAGGAATTATTTTAGGTACAAAATATGTGTTACTGGCATTTTTCCTATCCTGCTTAGCAGGAGCCGTAATTGGAATGCTTTTATTAGTAACAAAGATCATTAATCGAAAACAACCAGTACCCTTTGGTCCATATATTGTTTTTGCAACATTGATCACATACTTTTATGGAGATAGTTTAATAGATTGGTATTTAAGTTTAATGTCTTAGGTCTTACATATTATTATCTTACATAAAATTAAAATTAAGAGGAAAAATATATGCTAAAATTATAAAACAAGCTATATTATTGGTAGTAATTGTCGAAACATTGTTGACTCTATTATTTTCGACTGATACTATTGAACTATAAAAATGATTGAGATAGTAAATTAGATATAAAGGAAGCTACGAAATACGATTTTTATTTGGGCATCTGAATCGTATGGAGCTATTGATGCAACCGGCCTTTCAAAAGTTGTACTAGTATGTGATAGTGCGCACTTTTTGAAGGGCTTTTATTTTACATAAAAGTTACAGTTCAAAACTAACATGTTGTTCATTATATCGAAAAAGATTATATAGTCTAGGGGTTAAAGGTGGGTATTCTGCATGAGTTTACTAAAAAAAACGATAGTTCTAATCGTATTAACCTGTCTAATTTTTGGATTATTAAGCAGTTTTGCTGTGAAAGCGGCAGGAGAAATTTCTTCTGGTTCTTCTGTTGGCGGAGTACTGCTAGAAAATCTAACGATTGAGGAAGCTAAAGTTCTGCTGCAAGAGAAAGTTACAGAATGGTTAACTGAAGAGGTATTAATAGCTCAAAATGAATATGAAACACTTGAAATACATAGAACAGCATTTGAATTTGATATAGATGGTTCACTTGAATTACTGGAAGAAGAAATGAAACGTACATGGTCATCGTTCCTATTAAAGCCAAAAAATATTCAACTCCCATTCCTTGTTGAAGTGAATGAAAGCACAATTAAGAATTGGCCTGATCACATTGATATGGAAAAAACGATGGAACATGCGAGAGTGATAGCAAGTAATCTCAAGGGCAATCTTGTGCAGATTGAATATAAGGAAAGTCCAGCTACTAATCAAGAAGATGTAGCTAAGGTGAGCTACTCTCTGCCAAATATCTCCAATTCAGTTACAAATCACATTGCACAGGAGTTAGATGGATATGTCATTCCAGCAAGTGATGCTTTTTCCTTTTTGGATGCTGTAGAACTTATAGATGGAATGGGTAATTCTGAGGAAGAAACTAGCTTTACGGCAACTGCCCTTTATGCATTGGTGCTGCAGACAAACCTTGAAATTATAGAGCGTCACTCGCAAGGGGAGATTCCTAGTTATACGGATGCTGGGATAGAAGTAGAGGTGGACAGGGAGGAAGACAAGGACTTCACTATTTATAATCCAAACAACCAGCCATTTACGATTAAAGCTGAACTTCTTGAGAATGAATTAGTGATGTCGCTACAGTCTATTCCTTCCATGAGTAAGTACTCCTACATAACAGAAAATGCAATAGAAATTGAGCCAAAGACTATCTATCGCTATAGTCCTGACCTTGCCTATGGAGCCGAAGAAGTATTGCAGCTGGGACAAAATGGGTTGCAGATAGAAGTTTACCGTGCCGAAAAACATAAGGACGGAAGTACAGAGCGGGAGCAAATTAGTCGTGATTATTATCCACCAATCCCAGAAATTATTCTTATCTCAACTAAAGAAGAAGTAGAACAAAAAGAAATAATAGAATCTGAGATGGATAGCACTCTGCATGTTAATGATATTGAATTAAACGAGTTTTTAAGTGGAATTGCGGAAGAAGAAAACAGTGATTCTGATACAGCAAAAGACAAAAACATTGATCCGGAAAAAATATTACTATATTGCATGATGGAAGAGAATTTTATTTTGAGCGAAGAACAAAAAGAGTCTACAGAAGAAAATACTGAAGATGAAAAGTTTCCTCTATGTGACTTCCTTCTCCTTTATATGTTGAACAATATAATGGAGGATGAACAGGATACCAATTCTGAAGAGGAAGCAGAACTGGAAGATTCCTCAGAAGAGTTCCTTGAAAACAGCTCTCTTCCTAACAAAGTAGAAAAAGATGATTCCAATATCGAAGAAGAGAGGATGTTGAAATAATGGTAAGAAAACGGCTTGGAGATTTGCTTGTTGAATCTGGATTAATAACAGATCAACAACTATCCCAAACGCTTGCAACAAAAGCCGCTGAGGAAAAGCTGGGTGATGCCCTTTTAAGAGAAGGATTTATTACCGAACAGCAGCTTATCGAAGTACTAGAGTTCCAGCTCGGTATTCCTCATATCAATCTATTTCAGTATTCTATCGATCAAGACATCATACAGCTTGTTCCGAAAGAATTAGCAAAACGCTATAATCTAATGCCCATCCGTATAGATGACAATAAGCTATTTGTCGCTATGGCAGACCCAATGGATTACTTTGCAATGGAAGAACTGCGAATGGCTACTGGATTCCAAATTGTACCTGGTATTGCAACAAAGGATTCATTATATCGAACCATTACTAAGTACTATGATTTACAGGAATCGATTGAAGAAGTCATGGGAGATTTCACACCGGACGAAAGTGTTGAGGACTTAGGTATCACGGATGAAGACTCCCCGATTGTTCGATTAGTTAATCAAATCATTGCAAATGCTGTCGCACAAAAGGCAAGTGATATTCATTGTGATCCACAAGAGAATGAACTTAGAGTACGTTACCGGGTAGACGGCGTGTTAAGGACAGAACGAGAGCTTCCCAAATATATGCAAAACGTCCTCATTGCTCGGATAAAAATCATGGGTAACTTAAATATAACAGAAAACCGATTGCCCCAGGACGGAAGAATTAAGATGGAAGTGAATCATAAGCCAGTTGATATTCGGCTTTCTACATTGCCAGCTGTACATGGTGAAAAAATTGTGATGCGTATTCTTGATTTGGGAAATGCGTTAAATGATATTAATAAGCTTGGATTTACAAAGGAAAATCAAATGAAGTTCCGAACAATGATTGAGAAACCAAATGGGATTGTGCTAATTACTGGTCCAACCGGTTCCGGGAAATCATCTACCTTATATGCTTCCCTAAATCAATTAAATGGAGAAGAAGTGAACATAATCACTGTCGAGGATCCAGTCGAATATCAGTTGTACGGAATCAATCAGGTACAGGTGAGAGAAGAAGTCGGGATGACGTTTGCAAGTGGTCTTCGTTCGATTTTACGTCAGGATCCAGACATCATTATGATCGGGGAGATTCGTGACTTTGAAACAGCTCAAATTGCCGTCCGCGCTTCCTTAACCGGTCATCTTGTTTTAAGTACGTTACATACGAATAGTGCTGTTGCAGCTCTGTCAAGGCTTATTGATATGGGTGTTGAGCCGTTCTTAATTTCGTCTTCATTAAATGGGGTTGTTGCACAGCGATTAGTACGAAAAGTTTGTCGTGACTGTGCAGAAACAGTAAAACCCACGGCAAGAGAACTAGAAATTTTCGCTAATGCTGGAATGGAAATACATACGATGCAACGAGGAAGAGGCTGCCCAAACTGCGGAATGACGGGATATCGCGGGAGAGTTGCTGTACATGAAGTACTTCCCATCGATGGGAAGATCCGTAAGTATATTATGAGTGAGACGAAGCGTGGAGAAATTACCCGTTATGCTCGTGAATCTGGAATGCAATCCCTTCTGCAAGATGGATTATTAAAGGTTTCGGAAGGGTTAACGACAACAGAAGAAGTAATTCGTGTTGCTGCAAGCGATTAGGAGGAGAACGAAAGTGCCATATGACATCGATCAATTATTAAGAAAAGCATACACAATGGGTGCATCTGATCTGCATCTAACCGTAAATTCCCCTCCGATTTTACGTATCAACGGAAGACTTATCCATGAGGGAAAAGAAGCCCTTACAAAAATCGATACCGAAAGAATGGCAGAACATATTATTTCAAAAGGTGATTGGGATCGATTTATGGAGGTTGGCGAACATGACTTTTCCTATTACTTAGAGAAAACATCTCGTTTTCGGGTGAATGCTTATCATCAAAAACAGCAAATTGGAATCGTTGCCCGTGTTATTCCAAAGGAAATTCCAACGATAGAACAGCTCAGAATGCCAACTATATTAGAAAATTTAGCGGAAAAACCACAGGGTCTGATTCTTGTCACCGGTCCTACTGGTTCAGGGAAATCTACGACACTTGCTGCCATGATTCATTACATTAACCAACATGAAGCAAAACATATTATCACCTTGGAAGACCCTATTGAATATGTTCACCAACACAGAAAATCAATCGTAAATCAGAGAGAAGTAGGAATAGACACACAAAGCTTTTCCAATGGGCTAAGGGCTGCATTGCGACAGGATCCAGATATTATTTTAGTCGGGGAAATGCGTGACCATGAAACCATATCAACAGCAATTACAGCGGCAGAAACAGGTCATCTTGTGCTTGCGACATTACATACCAATAGTGCTGCCCAAACAATAAATCGGATAATTGATGTGTTTCCGCCACACCAGCAGGCGCAAATTCGGATTCAGTTGGCTTCGGTGTTAGAAGGAATTATTTCACAACGTCTTATACCAACAGCCGACCGAACAGGAAGAGTCGCAGCAACAGAAATACTGATTAATCTTCCTTCCGTTGCAAATTTGATTCGAAATGAGAAGGTGGATCAGATTAATAATATTTTACAGACGAGCCGTGCCTCTGGTATGCATACGCTGGAAATGTCTGTTCGGGAGCTATTAACAAGAGGAGTCTTAGATGGTGAAGCTGCCAGTCATTTTCTTTCTAGCGCAGGTGATTATTAATGCCAGTTTATAAGTATGCAGGGAGAACGAGAAAAGGAACGATGAAGAAGGGAACAATTGAGAGTGTTTCCAGATCACAGGCGATTATGACGCTTCGGGAAAAAGGAATTAGCCCTCGAGAAGTAACAGAAACAAAGGCAACGATCTTTAATAAGGACCTTGCAATTGGAACGAATTCGGTTAAATCAGAGGATTTTGTAATTTATTGCAGACAATTTGCCACACTTGTCCGTGCGGGGATTTCCATAGTAGAAGCAACCAATATTTTAGCAGCACAAACAGAAAGTAAAGGATTAAAAAAAGCTCTATTTCAGGTTGAATCGGATATTAAAGAAGGACATTCATTCTCTGATTCTGCCGAGAAGCACCCAAAGGTCTTCCCGCCTTTATTTATTAATATGATTCGTGCCGGGGAGTTGACAGGGAATATTGATAGTACACTGGACAGAATAGCTAGTTATCTGGAAAAACAAAACAATATGAAGAAGAAAGTACAATCTACAATGGCTTACCCTCTAGTTTTGTCTGTTGTCATTATTGCTGTAGTTATCTTTCTGATGGTTACGATTGTTCCACAGCTCACTTCGACATTTGAAGGGATGGGCAGTGAACTACCAGCGGTTACTCAACTCGTTGTTTCTATGAGTGACTTTATTCAAGAACTCTGGTGGGTAGGGCTTATTGGCTTGGCAATTATACTTGTTATTTTTCTATTTTTCTATAAAAATAACAATCAGTTTAACTACTATACACACATTGTTTTATTTAAAACCCCAGTCTTTGGGAAGTTATTGCAAAAGTCAGCAATCGCAAGAATGACGAGAACACTCGCTTCATTATTTGCCAGCTCTGTACCCATTCTGCAAGCATTAGCGATTGTAGAAAAAGTCGTTGGAAACCCAGTAGTTGGGAAAGTCATCCTAGAAGCAAGGGATAGCTTAGAACAAGGACGCCCATTATCAGAGCCACTTGAAAAAAGCTGGATTTTTCCACCTCTTGTTTCATCGATGACAGCAATCGGAGAGCAAACAGGGCAACTCGATTTCATGCTTTCCAAGATTGCTGATTTCTACGAGGAAGACGTGGATCGTACGGTCGATACATTAAAATCATTGATTGAACCTATTATGATACTTCTTTTAGCGGGAGTAGTCGGTTTTGTAGTTATTGCCATTATGGTACCAATGTTCTCGGTTTACACCCAAATGTAATCATTAGAGACAATTTAAGGAGGTGAATGGAAGGAAATTTACATATTTGGATTTATTAATAATTTATTTTATTACATTAGTGGAGGGTTAAGAAATGAAAAAATGGTTGGACAGATTAAAAAAAGATGAACGTGGCTTGACACTAGTTGAATTGCTTGCTGTTATTGTTATTTTGGCTATTGTTGGGGCGATTGCTTTTGTGGCTGTAGGTAATGTAATTGAAAATTCTAAGAAGGATGCTCATGTCGCAAATGCTCAACAATTAATTTCAGCTGCTAAGTTATACGAAGCTAGTAATGGAGAAATTCCTGTAGGTGGAATTTCTACTGATGATGTTTCTTTTGATACAGTTGGGGAATTAACAAATCCGTGGAAAGCTGATGATAGTACTTATAAAGGTACAGTGAAAAAAGAAGATGGTGTATATTATGTAACTATTACTGGTGTTGATATAAAACTAACTATAACTGACGTATCTGAAGATAAAATTCTTCAAGGTAGAGAAGCAATAGAGAATAACACTGAGACTACTTCTCCCGCTGATGAATGATAAATAACAAAATCATTCTTCTCAGTATTAAGCTGAGAAGAATGTCCTTTTACGATTCCGCCATAAATCATGGCGAAATGGTTAAAGGAATTACTACTAATCCTATTAAAAACAGGTTGGTGAAAACAATGTTACGAAAGTCAAAAAAAATAATAAACATTGTCATAGAAGATTACATCATTCGAATTACTGAAAACACAGGTAAAGGATTAACTTCTCTAAGATTACTAAGAGAAAAACCTCTCCCTCTTGGATTTTTAGAAAACGGAAAAATAATCGATGAAATCGGATTTTTTGACTTTATGAAAGAGCTAGTAAAGGAATTTGGAATAAAAAATCGTCAAGTTCGGTTTTATGTTCCTAATTCACTAGTAATTATGCGAGAAGTCGATTTTCCTGCTGGGTTAAAAGAAAAGGAAATTACTGAATATTTTCGTGATGAAATAGGGAAGAGTATCCATCTTCCCTTTAAAGATTCTGTTTTTGATATTTCTTATTTGCCAGCTGAAAACAGCAACTCTAGTGAAGAGTTTGGAATCCAATCAGAAATAAGAAAAGGAACCCTTTTTGCTGCTCCTGAAGATGAAATGAAAAAGTATACGGAAATTTTAGCAGACGTTTCCCTTAAGCCTGTCGCGGCAGATGTGGAGGCTTTGGGAGTTTATCGATACTATCATCATATTTATAAGATGAATAAAGAACACGTTTATCTTTTTGTTCAGTTGAATGTTACTTCTATAAATATAAGTATTTTTCATAATCATAACTTAGAGTTTTTAAGATATCAGAATCTGGATGTACAACTAAAAGGCTGGCATATCGATAATGAAATTAACGAAATTAATTGGGAATATGTCGAGGATGAGAATCAATTATTGGGAATTGTGGAAGATCAGCTTATTGAATTGGAACGAATTATGAATTTTTATCGTTTTTCATTGAAAAAAGGAGAATCCATGGTAAATGAAATGGTGATCTTAGGTGATCATCCTTTAGTGAATATATTCAATCAGAAAGTAAAGAACCAAGTTGAAATACCAGTAAATTATTTAAAAGGATATGTAACAAAGCATATGGACAGGGAAGTGGGCAGTCAATTTATCCCAGCTTTAGGGTTGGCTTTAAAAGGGGGAGCAAAAGATGCTTCCTGATATTAATTTATTGCCAAAATATGAGCGGCAGAATTCTCTTGCCTTTACTCTATTTATTACTGGATTAGTTACTTGCTTGTTATTATTTGCTGTTCTTATCTATTTTTTTATTACATTAAAAGATAATTTAGCAGAAACAGAAGAATCTATTAGCCAATTAACGGAAGAAAAAAGCTTATTAGAAGCAAGAATGAATGCTTTAATGACGGAGGATGAAAGTGGCGGCTCCTTTGAGAGTGCTGTAACTTACGCAGAAAGTTATATTATTCCAACCTCTGATTTTATACATGAATTAATTACACTTCTTCCAGAGAATAGCTATCTTAATAACTATAATTATGACTATCAATCTGTAACAGTAGAGACACAGTTTGAAACAATGAATGATGCAGCAGGATATATAGCGGTACTTCAAAATTCAAATTACATAGATGATGTAGTAATAAACGACATTACTACACTGGACCCGGTTGCGGAACAAACTGCAGAAGAGGGAATGGGTAGTAAATTTTTTGATGTGATACCTCGATATATAGTGAATTATTCGATTGATGTAAACCAAGCGTTTTTGACAAGGGAGGAAGGAACAGATGAATAATCTATTTCAAGAGAATAAAAAACCTTTCCTGTTGCTTTTAGGTTTGTTGTTTCTTCTAATAATCGTATTTTATTTTTTATTTTTCCAACCACTCATGAAAGATTTAAAGTCAAAAGAGAATTCATTAACACAGTTGGACAATGAAGTCGCTGTACTAGGGATAGCAGTCAAAAAGGCAGAAGCTAAAGTTTCTCAGGATGAAAGTAATATAGAACAATTAAGATTAGCAGATAAGATGCCCGCAAATCCAGAGTTGGAAAAATTAATCCTAACCCTGGAAGAAATAGCAATGGTTAGTGGAAGCAGATTTGATAGTATTAGTTTTTCATATGATGGTACTGTACCAGAACGTGCATCCGAAGAAGAAACAGACGAGACTTCCAATCAAGAAAGTATCGAGGAAACAGCTGAACCTAGTGAATCAGAGGAAATCGAAGAACAAACAGAAGTCATTAATATGGAAGAAAAACCTGAGGGCCTTCAAGTGGTTAATATTAGCATGAGTGTGATATCGCCGGATTATGAACAATTTCTAACTTTTATGAAGGAAATTGAGAATCAGGAGCGGATGATGACGGTAAGCAGTATGGACTTCCAGCAACCATCAGAAAGTGAATTACTAGCAGATGAAGCGATAGAGTCAGTTGTTTCGAATGTTAATATTACAACTTTTTATTATGAGTAAGGCATTATTCCGTGGAGCTTACCGAGGTGATTGTGATGAAATCGATGAAAAATGAACAGGGTTTTACGCTTGTTGAAGTGCTAGCATCACTCACCATACTTTCTATTATTCTAGTTGGTTCCTATAATCTAATTATCTTTACGAATGAAGTAGCTGTTTCCAATAACGACCGGCTGGTTGCTGTGAATTTAGGAAAAGCTACGCTAGAAAGAGTAAAGCTGGATCCCTTTTCATTTTTTGCCAGACCTTCTGATAATGAAAATCTCAGTACAGAAGACTTTAATTACACTAGTGATAACTGTGAACCAGAAGGCTGTGCTGACCTATATAAGGTAATGGTAAATGATAAAGTATACTTGATCACTCTAACTGTCAATCAAAATAATGATGAAGAAAGAATGAATTTAATAGAAGTAATCGTAAACGTTGAACTTCCAGGAAAAGCGAATCACCAAGTAGAAGGGTATGTCAATTATGCATTTTAAGAATGAGCGTGGTTTGACATTAGTTGAACTATTGGCAGCAATCGTGCTAACTTCCATTATTGGTGTAATAGGTTATTCAGTTTTATTTAACGGAATCGCAACTTATGACCGTGTAAAAGCAGAGACTGAACTACGAGATGAAGCAGATTTAATAATGGCTTCCATGATTAATGAGCTTTATACATTAAAACTAAGTGAAATAAAAGTAAAAAATCTCCCTGAAGCAGGGACAGATAATCATTATTTAGTCATAAAAGCTGATGAAGAAGAAAATAAAGAGATTGGCTTTATTGATGGAATGGTTATTATCAATGATAATGAAGTCTCGCTACATAATGAAATTCAAATTGCTAATGGTACAAAAATAGAGGAAATAGAGGAAGGTCATTATCGAATTACCCTTGTTCTAGAAAAGAAAGACAGTAATCAAAAAATAGAAACGATAAGTGAAATTGGGATAATTAATGATAAAAAACCTGGGGGTGAAGGCAATGAACTTCCAGAAGAATAACGAAAAAGGCTACACATTATTTTTGGCTGTACTTATTGGTGTTTTGTTTAGTGTGATGGCCACCGTACTCATTACATTTACTACGTCAGGTATATTAAAAAATGATACAGCAGAAGATTTACAGCAGGCAACAGAGTTATCGGAAAAAGGTTTAACACACATTATGAGTGATATCCATTCAAAGCTACAAGCTAAAATTAATGAAGGTGAGGATGGAATTATTCAAGATGATTTTGTTGCAGCCTTGGAGACTATCCTTGAGAATTTGAGTTGTAAAAATGGAGCTTACCTGAAAAATTTAGATGAGCCAGTCACAGGGGGATATAAAGTCTGTATCGAAAACTATGCACCGGATGAAGATGCAAATGGTCAGAAAATACAGACCCGCCAAGTCGTCACCTTTAAAAGTACCGGTAAGGATAAAGATGGAAAGCAGAAAGTGAATTATTCTACAGCAGTAGTGGGTGCAGATGCTGTACCAGATGCTTTGAACTATGCCATTGGATCACATAAGGTTTGTGATGGAACAGAGACAGGTAAAGAAAAGAAAAACTGTGTAGATGGGGAAGGAAATTTATTTCTTCATGGCGGTATTCAGATTGAAGGGGATTTAAAGGTAGACGGAAATATTATTACTACGGATCAAGGCTATGCATATCTTGGTAAAGATCAGTGGATAGATTCATTGTATCCTTCTATTTTGCCGAGAAAAGATAGTGAAGAAGAAGCGGCAAAATTAGTATTAGGTGAGAAAGTTTATATATTCAGGACAAACCCATCTTATAACAGTCATATTAAGCGAAATAAATTTAATTCAGCAAACTATACTGAGGTTACCAATTTAAATTCTGCATTTACTGCTGCACCAAAAATTATTGATAGTGAGCCAATTCGGGATATTATTATCGTTTCAGATTACAAAGAAGAGTATGAATTTAATGAAAGGGAAGCGGACCTTAGAGTTGACGCAAATATAGCTGATGTTTCGGATCTCTGGTGGTGGTTCGGTCGGGGAAGAACAGCAACACTGTCAAATATAGATTTGGGCACCAAAAATGTATTTGGACCAAATCAAATTAGGGCATGCGACAATCTTTGGGGTTGTCGTGATAGTATTGATTATTATGCACTTGAAAACATAAATATATTTAATAAGTTTTCCACAAATAAGAGTGTAAAAATACAAGAAGGTTCAACAACCATTAATAGTGGTATGTATGTTGGTGGTAACTTATCTATTGGAAATGGCAGTGAAAGTTATAATCCAAATCTCTATGATAAAGTAGAATTAAATGGGACCATCTATGTTGAAGGAGATTTAACTATAAAGGGGGCCGCGGCAGATTTAAACGCATTGATCTACGTTGATGGTTCTGTCACTATCGAAAATACCGTCATAAATGGACTTGAACTGGATAACGGTGAAGAGGGATCATTAATTGTATTTGCTGAAGAAGAGATTCACATTGCTAATAATAGCGTGAATCAAGATGATCCTAGTAATATTCGTGGTTTCTTTTATTCCAATGATACTTTCGAAATGTTTGGAGTAGGATCAAATATCAGAATTGAAGGGGGGATATCTGCTCGACGTATCGTTTTGAATGCCATTAGAGGTCGTGCTGAAAGTTATTATTTTGATGGAGCGCAGAAAATCACTAATAATGATTATTTTGAGGGAGTAAATGGGCAAAAAGTTCGCGATTCTCGTTTACAGGTAATATACAACCCTGGCATTATTGGAACATTCTCCGATTTAAAACTAGAGGAACCAATTATTCATAGTATTAATCCACCATATTTAATAGACCGACAATAATGTCGGTAAATTGAAAATAAACGAACAGTACTTTTGGACTGTTCGTTATATTGCTTGATGAATGGAAGAAGTGCTAATTAACTTTTCTTACTTTGAATTTACTCCACTATCTGCCCCTGTTCTAATCACTCAGCTTAAACATAAAATAAATAAAAAAGGGGGAATTATTTATGCGCCACTACACCATCCTACGCATCCTGCTCGCAGGCTTTTTCCTATACTTCGCTTGGCCTTACATCCCAGAGGCATCATCCAATCTAGAATTAACCTTCTGGGGAGCCTGGCTAACTTTCTTCCTGGTCGTGATGGGAGCAAACTTTGCAACACTCTTGCAAATATCAAGGCCGCCAGTAATGGAACAGGAAGAATTAAAGGCCAGAAATACTGATAATTATTGAGTTTCACTTCATTCAACTGTATAATAACTATTAATTATAGATATAGTACAGTTGAAGGCTGGTGAACAGAATGGTAACTAAGCACGAACAAATTATTCAACACATCATCTCACTAGAGGTAGGACATAAAATCTCTGTTAGACAGATTGCCAAAGATTTAAATGTTAGTGATGGGACAGCATATAGAGCGATAAAAGAAGCTGAAAACCAAGGTTTAGTCAGCACAATAGAGCGTGTGGGCACCATTCGAATAGAAAAAAAGAAAAAAGAGAACATTGAACGGCTAACCTTTGCTGAAATAGTTAATATTATTGATGGACAAGTACTTGGCGGTAAAGCTGGTTTATACAAAACGCTAAGTAAATTTGTAATTGGAGCAATGCAGCTTGATGCCATGATGCGATATACGGAAGCGGGCTCCTTATTAATTGTAGGAAATCGTTTAAAGGCCCATGAATTGGCATTAAAAGAAGGTGCAGCCGTATTAATAACTGGTGGTTTTGACACTGAAGAGCAAATAAAGCAATTAGCTGATGAAAAAGAGCTGCCGATTATTTCAACAAGCTACGATACATTTACGGTAGCTGCGATGATTAACCGAGCTATTTATGACCAATTAATTAAAAAGGAGATTGTCTTTGTCGGTGATATTGCTACACCAATAGAAGAAACCTCTTACTTAAGGTCAAAAGAAACCATCAGTAAATGGTATGAATTGAATGAGAATTCTACGCATACGAGGTTCCCTGTAGTCGATGAAAAAATGCGTGTTATTGGAATGGTTTCTTCTAAGGATATCGTAGGAAAAGACAAGAATGTCTTGATTGATAAAGTGATGAGCAAGAAACCACAGGTAGTTCAATCGAAAACATCGCTTGCATCCGTGTCTCATACGATGGTATGGCAGGGGATAGAGGTGATTCCAGTTGTCAATGGTTCCCATCAGCTTCAAGGTGTGGTTTCCCGTCAGGATGTATTAAAGGCATTGCAGCAAATCCAACGACAACCTCAAGTAGGGGAGACTATTGAGGATATTGTTTCGAGAAACCTAGTGACTTCGGAAGAGGAAGGTATATTTGAATCGGAAGTTACCCCACAGATGACGAATCAGTTAGGTACATTATCCAATGGTGTCTTCACAACCCTTATCACTGAAGCCAGCTCAAGATTAATGCAGCAAATGAAGCGGGCAGACATAACTATTGAAAACCTTACAGTCTATTTTAATAAACCAGTACAAATCGAGAGTAAGCTGTTTATCAAACCGGAGCTGTTAGATGTAGGTCGGCTGTATGCAAAGATCGATGTGGAAGTATACAATGAAAATACAATTGTGGGTAAAGGTCTAATTATGGCCCAATTAATTAATCGATAGAAAAAAGCTGACAAAAGTTGTCAGCTTTTTATGTTTTTATTCGCTTGGATTTAGACGTTTCCATTCATTTCGATAGTGTTTGGATTCTTTTAGACCATAATACATTTGATAGCCACCAAGAAGTATAAAAATGATACCAATTATCAAGGAAACCCTTGTTAGATAAAATAAATATTGATTAATCGCAAAGAAGAAAACGAAACTGCCAAGACAGATGCGCGATTTTGCGTTAAAATAGTGTTGAGTTAAACCATCATCACTTTTCACAATGGCTACCTTATAGTATACATACAGTACAATAGAAATAACAATGAGAATAGGGAAGATAATCATACAACCGCTCCTGTTAAAAAATCTGGTGCTGCCTTTATGTACAGTTACTGATGAACTGATAAAATGTAAGCAAATATCTACTGAGTAAAGTCTCCCTTTATTGTACCTTTTATTTTGAATTTTTGCTAGACATACTGAATAAGAAATGGAGAATAAACATGGTAAAAGACATCATACAAGCAATCAAAGAATATGAAACGATTATTATCCATCGGCATGTAAGACCAGATCCTGATGCATTAGGGTCTCAGGGAGGTTTAATGGAAATAATTAAAGCGTCCTTCCCATCTAAAAAGGTTTATGCAGTTGGTGAAGAAACACCAGATCTTACTTTCCTCTTACGGATGGATAAGATTGAAGACAGTATATATAATGGCGCATTAGTCATTGTTTGTGATACAGCCAACTCCCCGCGAATTGACGACGATAGATATACATTAGGTGCTAAATTAATTAAGATTGATCATCACCCGGTAGTAGACAAATATGGAGATATCCGCTGGGAGAATACAGAAGCCAGCTCTGTTAGTGAGATGATATTTGAATTGTACCTTGAAGGAAAAGAAGATGGTTTACAAATGAACGAAAAGGCGGCGCGCTTATTGTATGCGGGAATAGTTGGGGACACTGGGCGCTTTCTATTTCCTAGCTCCACAAAGAAAACCTTCCAATATGCAGCAGAATTGGTTACATATTCATTTGACCGTACGCAATTATATCAGCAACTGTATAGCGAAAAAGATAACATTGCCAGATTGAAAGGTTATATCCTGCAGCAATTCTCGCTATTCCCTTCTGGAGTATGCATTATTAAGCTAACAAAGGAAATCCTTAACAAATACGGAGTTTCAGCACAAGAAACAGGTCAGCTCGTCCATGTGATTAGTGAAATTGAAGGAATTAAAGCTTGGGCATTCTTTATTGAAGAAGAAGATCAAATTCGCGTTCGGATTCGCTCAAAGGGACCGATTATTAATGGAATAGCAGAGAAGTATAATGGTGGCGGACATCCACTTGCTTCCGGTGCTACTATTTACGATTGGAATGAAGTGGAAAAGGTACAAGCTGACCTTGAGGAAGTTTGTCGTAATAATGGTTAGATATATAAAGGATGATTTCATTATGAAATCATCCTTTTATTATTTACAGCATTTTTCGAAAAAAGGTAGTTCTTCATATTTTATTTGATAATTTTGCACGCAGCTTAATTTTTAAAGATTTTGAGATAGTGAGTTCGGTGATATCAAAGTAATAGGTTATATCCTCTATTGTAAACCCTTTATTCTCTATCGTGCGATAAAGGAGAAGGTCGCTCTCGCTTATGGAATCGACACGTCTTCCAATCAGATAATTAATCTCATCTTTAATCAAATCTTCTAATTCATGCATAATTAGCCGATCTAATTTTACCTCCTCTGGATTTATGATTTGCACCTCAATCAATTCAATGATAGGCTCCTGATTCGACTTTTCATTTAAATCTTCATTGGCTGCTAATAGTGCCTCATTCTGCCTTTTTAATTCGTTATATTGTGATTGCAGTTCTAGATTTTCCTCGATCAATTCTTCATACATGGAACCATACATGTAAATAAGGACAAAGTAAGAAACAATAGCTCCAAGTGTGCAACCTACTATTAATAACTGCCAGGCTGGTTTTTTATGATATGGAGGGATATGCATTAATTAATTTCCTCCTGAACCAACCAATGAATTAATAACATCGCAAGTTTGACACCGCCCATTGCAGACAAAATAAGAAGAGCCTGCTTCACTAAGTCAATGGTTGCACCATCATTTAAGCCTCTTTGAATATTCTCGATCGCATCAAAGGTACCGCCAATAGCGGCAACAATGGCCCAGATTTGCAAACTTCTTGCTATCCGAACAATAGAGGTTAGTGGCGGGTCGCCAACAGCAAAAGCGCCCATACTTCCGATTAAGGAACCACCTATCACAATTCCGAATGCAATAAAGAAGCACTGGATAAACGATTCAAAAAATCTTTCTTCCATTGTCTCTCCTCCTTAAGGAAGGGTCCATAAAGTTTATGAAGGAACCGGACAAGTTATGATTGACAAGCTTGCATTTCACAAACTTGGCTGTTTCTTGATGGATCTGAATCCATCTATTAATAAGGACAAACCGTATACACGTTCGGATGGATACTGTTATAATAGAAACATAAATAGCGGAATGCCCAGATTAGTCTGGAGAGTTTGAAAAGGCGGGATGATAAATGAGTTTTACTCATTTAAGAGTTCGAAGTGGCTATAGCTTAATGAATAGCACGATAACAATTGAGAAATTAATAGAACATGCAAAAGAATTACAATTCGATGCACTTGCACTTACAGATGAAAAGGTACTATATGGAGCGATTCCTTTTTATAAGGCTTGTATGAAAGCCGGAATGAAACCGATTATCGGATTGACGGTAAAGGTAGAAAATGACGACGAGGCGGTAGAACTGGTTCTTTTAGCAAAAAATAAGATTGGATATCATAATCTCATTAGACTAACAACACACCTACAGGTTGAACGTCTGGAAACGATCTCTCTTTCTTCGCTTCAAACGTATACAGAGAGTCTAGTCGGGATTTTCCCCTTACAAGAATCAAAGCTGGCTTCGATCCTTCTGCATGCACCACACGATAAAGCTATCGAATATCTTACAGATTGGCAGAAGGTATTTAACCTAAAGGATTTTTATCTTGGTCTTGAAAATAATGGCAATCAAGAAGAATTAAATCGTTCGGTAAAAGCTTTTTATGAAAAATATGGAATACCAGTTGTCCCAATTGGTGACGTTCGTTACTTAGAGGAAAAAGACGATATTGCCTTTGATGTCTTGCAGGCGATTAAAACTGGTCGACCGTGGGAAATGAAACGATCTACTCTTACGGTTAAAGGGAAGCATTTAAAATCCAAACAAGAATTAGAAAAGTCTTTTGCCTTCTGGACCGAATTAGAATTCTGGACAAGAGAGGTTGTAGATAAGTGTAATGTCAACATTGATTTCTCTCAACGCTTGCTTCCATCTTTTCCGGTTCCAGAAGCCATGTCAGCACATGAATATCTCGAGAAGCAATGTTTGAGCCTTGTAAAGAAAAGATATAATGATATAACAGAGGATATCACGAAGCGGTTGAGGTATGAGCTTGAAGTTATACGCACGATGGGATTTAGTGATTATTTTCTTATTGTTGCTGACTTTATTCAGTTTGCGAGAGATAAGAATATCTTAGTAGGACCTGGCAGGGGATCTTCAGCGGGATCGCTTGTAGCCTATGTGCTTGGTATAACTAATGTTGACCCACTAAAGTACCATCTTTTATTTGAAAGGTTTTTAAATCCTGAACGTCAAACCATGCCAGACATTGATGTTGATTTTTCAGATGAACGAAGAGATGAAGTAATTGCTTATGTGAGAGAAAAGTACGGGGAAGAACATGTTGCACAAATTATCACCTTTGGTACGTTTGCTGCACGCTCGCTCATCCGGGAGCTAATCAAGGTATTGGAAATAGATGATCAAGAGGCAAGGTTTATTTTGAAAGAGATACCGCTGCAATCGAAGCAGTCGATTAGTCAGATTGTGCTGGAGAGAAAAGAGCTTCAGGATTATATTAAGCAGTCCAATAAACTGAAGGTATTATTTACAGTTGCTATTAAGTTAGAAGGAATTCCAAGGCATACATCTACACATGCAGCAGGTGTAGTGATAAGTGAGCAACCATTAGTGGAGCATGTTCCACTATCTTTGGGGGCAAACGATACGCTGCTGACACAATTTACAATGAATGATTTAGAGTCGTTAGGTCTTTTGAAAATGGATTTCCTCGGTTTAAGGAATTTATCTATGATTGAAAAAATCATTCAATCCATCCAGTATTCGCATCATAAGCAGATAGACCTGGATAAGATTCCAGAAGTAGATAAAAACGCCTTTGAACTTTTGCGAACGGGAAAGACAAATGGGGTCTTCCAGTTGGAGTCGCAAGGGATGAAAAACGTCCTAACTCAGTTAAAACCAACTTCCTTTGAAGACATTGTTGCAGTGAATGCCTTGTTCCGTCCAGGTCCAATGGATTTTATTCCACGCTATATTGCCAGAAAGCATAAAAAGGAAGAAGTCACCTACCTGCACCCAGATTTAGAACCAATCTTAGGGCAGACATATGGAGTGCTGGTTTATCAAGAGCAAATTATGCAAATTGCCCATGTAATCGCTGGATTTTCTATGGGTGAAGCAGATATTTTGCGAAGAGCGGTTAGCAAGAAGAATAAAGAGGTCATGGACGAACAGAGGAATGCGTTTATCAATGGATGTAAAAAGAATGGTTATGATGAGAAAATCGCAAATGAAATATTTAGTTGGATTGTAAAATTCTCGAATTATGGTTTTCCTAGAAGCCATGCCGTTGCCTATAGTAAAATCTCTTATCAGCTTAGTTATTTAAAAGCAAACTATCCAGCTGATTTTTTCGCAGTTCTGCTAAGTTCCGTCCGTAATCAATCAGATAAGCGTGAACAATATTATAAAGAAATGAGAGATTTTCAAATAAGTCTTCTTCCTCCATCGATTAATCACAGTTTCGGGAAGTATACAGTTGAAAACAAACAAATTCGAATTGGCCTATCGCAAATAAAGGGAGTAGGTAACCCTGCAATACAGGAAATTAATAGAGTTAGAAAATCTGGTCGAATTAAGAATATTTTTGACCTCTGCTTGCGGGCGGATACGAAGATTATAAACAGAACAACTCTCGAGAATCTCATAATGGCTGGAGCTTTCGATGAAACGTATTCCAACCGTGCAAGTTTACTTGCCTCTATTGATCAGGCCATGGAACAAGGAGAATTATTTAGAGAATTTACGGATCAGCCAAGCCTTTTTCAAGATCAGCTTGAATTGGAAGCTAGCTATGTAGAAATAGAAGACTTTTCGATTGTAAAGAAATTAGCCGATGAAAAAGAGTTAATCGGAACCTATGTTTCAAGCCATCCTTTAAAAGAGTATCGAGAGTCCTTACGAGGGGCAGGCTATATTCCTCTCCAAAATGTGCAGCATTTAGTTGGAAAGAAAGATGTTAAGTCTGTTGTCATCATTGAAGCAATCAAGACCATTCGTACAAAACGGGGAGAATCGATGGCGTTTCTAACTATTTCCGATGAAACAAATGATATTGATGCAGTCCTTTTTCCCGAGCAATATCGTAATACAAATCGATGGCTGAAGGAAGAAGCAATCATCATTATAAAAGGGAAAATAGAAACTAGAAACAGTCAAATACAGTGGGTTATCAATGAATTAGAACCTTTTCAGCCAGAAATGCTTCATCGTGAATCAAAACAGCGACTATTTATAAAGGTAACGAATGATAAATCTGAAAATGCTTTAGGTGTGATTAAGAGATTAGCGAACGAACATCCTGGCAATGTTCCGGTTATAATCTATCAAGAAAGAACAAAACAGACTTATCGACTTTCTGTGGAGTATAATGTAACTCCGAATAGGGAGTGTTTGCAAGCTTTAAGAAATTACTTTCTCTATGATAATGTTGTCCTTCAAAAGATAGATTGATTGGACAAGATGAGACGTTTAAGAATTCGATTTCTATAAAAAACTAACAGGTTAGACTTTACAGACTGAGTTCATTTGATATAATGTAGGATTATAAGTGGTCAGACCACTGGGAGAAAGCTGTTTTAGAACTTATTTATATTATCTATAAATAAACAAAGGGGCGAATATGTAGAAATGGCTAGCTTTAAAGATGAAGCGCTGCACATCCATAAATCCAACCAAGGGAAACTGTCTATTAAGTCTAAAGTACCTGTAAGGAATGCGAGTGACTTAAGTTTAGCATACTCTCCTGGAGTTGCTGAGCCTTGTAAAGAGATTCACGACCGTAAAGAGATGGTTTATGATTATACCATGAAAGGAAACATGGTAGCGGTAGTTAGTGATGGTTCGGCAGTACTGGGACTAGGGAATATTGGTCCAGAAGCTGCATTGCCAGTTATGGAAGGGAAAGCTGTTTTATTTAAGACGTTTGCAGGCGTGGATTCTTTCCCTATTTGTCTTGCAACACAGGATGTAGATGAAATTGTGAATACTGTAAAATTATTAGAACCGACTTTTGGCGGGGTGAATTTAGAAGATATTGCAGCACCTAATTGCTTCATCATTGAAGAACGTTTAAAGCGAGAAACAAATATACCTATTTTCCATGATGATCAGCATGGAACAGCAATTGTAACTGTTGCTGGCCTGATCAATGCATTGAAATTGGTTAATAA
The DNA here is from genome assembly GCF_003665065.1 of Oceanobacillus piezotolerans. GTDB lineage: Bacteria > Bacillota > Bacilli > Bacillales > Amphibacillaceae > Oceanobacillus > Oceanobacillus piezotolerans. The sequence continues at coordinate 188,799 of NZ_RCHR01000001.1, forward strand.
GGCTTTTACTAATATTAAAGTGGTCATGAGCGGTGCAGGGGCGGCTGGAATTGCGATTATTAAATTACTGAAAAGTTTTGGCGTTCATAACATGATTATGTGTGATTCAAGAGGGGCTATCTTTGAGGGACGTCCATATGGAATGAATCCTGTTAAAGAAGAGGTAGCTAAGTTTACAAACCGTAATCGTATAGAGGGTCAATTAGAAGAAGTTTTGGAAGGTGCCGATGTATTTATTGGTGTATCAGTAGCAGGTGCGCTAACAAAGGAAATGGTTGCGAGGATGAATGAAGACCCGATTATTTTTGCGATGGCAAATCCTGATCCGGAAATTATGCCTGATGAAGCAAAATTAGCAGGGGCTAGAGTTATTGGAACTGGTCGTTCGGATTTTCCAAACCAAGTTAATAATGTACTGGCATTTCCTGGTATTTTCCGTGGTGCATTAGATGTTCGTGCAACGAGAATAAATGAGAAAATGAAAGTTGCGGCAGCAGAAGCAATAGCTTCCCTCATTTCTGAGGATGAATTACATGATGATTATGTAATCCCTGCCCCTTTTGATTCTCGGGTTGCTCCTATTGTTGCTAAAAGCGTAGCAAAAGCGGCAATGGAATCTGGGGTGGCACGTATAAACGTCGACGCTGAAGACGTAGCAGAGAAAACAAGAAGATTAACGATAACGGATAAAGATTAGATGTAATGCTAAAGGAGTGAACGTTCGTAGTGACCCTATCATCGAAGAAGAAGGTTTATCAAGGAGTACTTCAGGAGATAAGAAACTTCATAGAGCTAAACCAGTTAAATCCTGGAGATAAATTGCCCTCAGAAAGGGAGCTTGCTCAAACCTTACATGCAGGTAGGTCATCCGTACGTGAAGCATTGCGGGCTTTGGAATTGCTTGGCATTATTGAAACAAGAGCTGGTGAGGGAACGTTTCTTAGCAATTATCGCCCGCTTCAGACAATGGAAGTACTTGCATCCTTTATTTTGAGAGAAAAGGATATACGAAATGATATACTTCATTCAAAGTGTCTAATTGAAAAAGAAGCAGCGAAACTGGCTTGTACTAAAATAAATAAGGTCGATTTGATAAAACTAGAGGAAATCATCAACGATTCCTCTAGTTCTATTAAAGATAAGCATTTGAAATTATTTGATTATATTTTTGGTAAAACGGAAAACTTGTTATTAAAGAGAATATGGAATTTATTAGAAGACTTTTCAACTTCGATTAGCAAGAAAACTTATAAGGAAAACTTTTATCCTGCGCTTCTAAAACTCCTTACCAATAAAGATCTTCCTGGAATAGAAAGATTGTTTATGGAAAATACATTTGTTAATAACTGATTCTAATATAATCCTTTTACCCAACAGTTTGATAAGCTATGATTTCAAACCTGTAATTGTCTAGTTTTTTAGTAAGAGAAGGAGGAATTAACTTGCAGCTGAAAGGAATTTTTACAAAGCGCAAGAAATATGCAACCATTCCAAGCGAAAATAGTAAAATTGATGTGCCACAGGGCTTAATGAAAAAATGTGAGGGTTGCAATAAAATATATTATCGTAAAGAGTTGATCAAAGCTTTAAATGTATGTCCAAACTGTGGTCACCATCATCCGTTAACTGCATGGGAACGTATTGACAGCTTATTCGATGCAGATACCTTCGAGGAATGGGACAAAGAAATGACCTCCTCAAACCCACTCAAATTTCCTGATTATGAAGAAAAAGTTGATAAAGATAGGAAGAAAACTGGACTAAATGAAGGAATTGTTACCGGAAAAGGCTTGATAAATGGACAACCTACTGCCTTTGCCGTAATGGACTCGCACTTTCGAATGGGAAGTATGGGAAGTGTTGTAGGAGAGAAGATTGCAAATGCATTGGAAAATGCCCGGAAGAGCTCCTTGCCGTTTATTATATTTACCGCTTCTGGTGGTGCAAGAATGCAAGAAGGGGTGCTAAGTTTAATGCAAATGGCTAAAACTTCCATTGCTATTAAGCGATTTAGCGATGAGGGTGGTTTCATGATTTCTGTTATGACACATCCCACTACTGGTGGTGTTTCTGCTAGTTTTGCTTCTTTAGGTGATTACAACTTTGCTGAACCGAAAGCATTGATTGGATTTGCTGGGCGAAGAATCATTGAACAAACCATTCGTGAGAAACTACCTGATGATTTTCAAACGTCTGAATTTTTATTGAAGCACGGTCAACTCGATAAGATTGTACATCGCCATGAAATGAAAGACCTTCTATCGACGTTATTGGAGATGCATCAGAAGGGTGGAAGCAAATCATGAAGCAAATGTTAGATTTTGAAAAACCGATTGTTAATTTGAAAGAAAAGATTAGCGAATTAAAAAGGTTTACAGAAGACAGCGAAATAGATTTAAAAGAGGAAATAGAAACATTAGAAAAACGTTTGAAAGTATTAGAAGATGATATCTACGGTAATTTAAAGCCTTGGGATCGAGTTCAGATGGCGAGACACGCTGACAGACCAACAACCTTAGACTACATCAATGCTTTATTTACAAACTTTATCGAATTCCATGGAGATAGGGCTTTTGGAGATGATGAGGCAATTGTCTCTGGAATTGCTTATTATAAGGAGACCCCCGTTACAGTGATTGGGCATCAAAGAGGAAAGGATACGAAAGAAAATATCCGCAGAAACTTTGGTATGCCACATCCCGAAGGTTATCGGAAAGCATTAAGGCATATGAAGCAGGCTGAGAAATTTAAAAGACCAATCATTTGCTTTATTGATACGAAGGGTGCTTATCCAGGTAAAGCGGCAGAAGAAAGAGGACAGAGTGAAGCAATTGCTAGAAATTTAATGGAAATGGCAGGACTTACTGTTCCCATTGTTTGTATCGTTATTGGTGAAGGAGGAAGCGGTGGTGCTTTAGCGCTAGGAGTTGGTGACCATATTCATATGCTCGAAAATTCTACTTACTCTGTTATTTCTCCAGAAGGGGCAGCATCTATTTTATGGAAAGATGCAAATCAAGCGAAGAAAGCAGCAGAATCTTTAAAAATCACTAGTTATGATTTGAAAGAGTTAGGAGTCATTGATCAAGTAATACCTGAGCCAAAAGGTGGAGCACATCAAGATGTTGAGCAGCAAGCCGCTTACATTGATGAGGTGTTGCATCAGTCGTTGCAAACTTTATCTAAATATTCATCACATGAATTAATTGAGAAAAGATGGGAAAAATACAAGCAAATAGGGGATTATAAGCAATTGTAAAGACCAAGGGTTGATGATTTCCAGATTGTCAACCTTTCCTTATGGTGTTATAGTACTATAGGTTGAGTTTATCTTTCAGGAAAATAAGGGTATGTTTTTATCAAGGTTATTTGTTTTTTATCCAAATTCAATTAATAGCTATTTGTTCTGAAAATTACTTTTTTCTGTTTTATTGTGTTATTGATTGATATTTAAGCTGTTTTACTTTATCTTTAAATTGTCCGATATTATTGATGAAGAATACATAGTACAGGTTGATCAAATACTTTGATACAGTTTTATATCATACCGGAATTTAATAACTAGAGGTGAATGAAGTGATTAAACGAATCGGTGTACTTACGAGTGGTGGAGATTCCCCTGGAATGAACCCGGCTATTCGTGCAGTCGTAAGGAAAGCAATTTACCATAACGTAGAAGTTTTTGGTGTGAGATATGGTTACCAAGGTCTGATGGATGGGAATATCTTCCAAATGGATTTAGGTTCTGTTGGGGATATTATTCATAGAGGTGGTACGATGCTCTTTTCTGCCAGAAGTGAAGAATTTAAAACAGATGAGGGCCAAGAGAAAGCCATCGAACAAATGAAAAAACACGGAATAGACGGATTAATTGTTATTGGTGGAGACGGTAGCTTTAGAGGTGCCCAAAAGCTGACTGAAAAAGGATTCCCGTGCATAGGTGTGCCAGGCACCATTGATAATGATATTGCTGGAACTGATTTTACTATTGGATTCGACACAGCACTGAATACCGTTATTGAAGCTATTGACAGGGTAAGAGACACGGCTACTTCCCACGAACGTACATATATAATTGAAACGATGGGAAGAAATGCTGGAGACTTGGCTTTATGGGCTGGTCTCTCTGGAGGCGCAGAGAGTATTATCATCCCTGAAAAAGAAGAGCCTTTTACAGATATATGTGACCGTTTGGTACGTGGGCATCAAAGAGGTAAAAAACATAGTATTATTGTTCTTGCTGAAGGTGTTGGCTCCGCATTTGACTTTGGAGATCGTATTACCAAAGAAACGGGTCTAGAGACGCGTGTTACTGTTTTAGGTTATATTCAGCGAGGAGGGTCACCAACAGCTCAGGACCGTGTGCTTGCAAGCCGTTTAGGTGCCAAAGCCGTTGAACTGTTAATTGAAGGTAAAGAAGGCAGAATGGTTGGGATTCAAAATAATCATTTAGTTGACTACGACATCAATGAAATATTATCAGCAAAACATCACATCAATTTAGATATGTATAACTTGTCCAAACAACTATCGATATAATACAGCTTCAAGGAGGAAACAAAAATGATGAGAAACACAAAAATTGTATGTACAATTGGTCCTGCTTCAGAATCGATTGAAACACTAGAAAAATTAATTGACGCTGGGATGAATGTTGCTAGATTAAACTTCTCCCATGGAGATTACGAAGAGCATGGTGCGCGTATCATAAATATTCGCCAAGCTGCCAAAAACAAAGGGAAAACAGTTGCAATTCTATTAGATACAAAAGGCCCTGAAATTCGTACCGGTAACTTTGTTAATGGACAAGATGAAATTTCAGAAGGAAGTACAGTTTATTTAAGTATGAAGGAAGTAGAAGGAACTGCTGAACGTTTTTCTGTCACTTATGATGGATTAATCAATGATGTTCAAGAAGGTTCTAAAATTTTACTTGATGATGGTCTAATAGAACTTGTAGTCGTTTCTGTTGATAAGACAGCTGATGAAATTAAAACAGTCGCACTCAATGGTGGAACTATTAAAAACAAAAAAGGTGTCAATGTTCCTAATGTATCTGTGAACTTACCTGGTATTACAGAAAAAGACCGCAATGATATCAAATTTGGTATAGAACAAGACGTTGATTTCATCGCAGCTTCTTTTGTGCGCAGATCATCTGATGTACTTGAAATTCGTGAAGTGCTGGAAGCGAACAATGGAACTCATATTAAGATTATCCCTAAGATTGAAAACCAAGAAGGCGTCGACAATATCGATAGCATTTTACAAGTTAGTGATGGTCTAATGGTAGCGCGTGGTGACCTTGGTGTAGAAATTCCGGCTGAGGATGTACCGCTAGTTCAAAAACAATTAATCAAGAAATGTAATAATGCAGGTAAACCTGTTATTACTGCAACTCAAATGCTTGACTCTATGCAACGTAATCCGCGACCTACAAGAGCAGAAGCTTCAGACGTTGCCAATGCAATCTTGGATGGAACAGATGCGATTATGCTGTCTGGAGAAACTGCTGCAGGTAATTATCCAGTAGAGTCTGTTCAAACGATGAATAACATTGCCTTAAAAGTAGAATCTGCATTAAATCATAAGGTGATTCTAGATGAGCGTTCTAAAAATGTAGAAATGACGATTACAGAGGCAATCACACAATCTGTTTCTCATACTGCTATGAACTTAGACATTGATATGATTATTGCTCCTACAGAGAGTGGACATACTGCGAGAATGATCTCTAAATATCGTCCAAAGGCATCTATTTTGGCTGTTACTTTCTCTGAACAAGTGAATCGTCAATTATCACTTGTATGGGGTGTCCATGCTGTTATGGGCAGAAAAGCGAAATCAACCGATGAAATGCTGGATGTTGCTGTTGATGCTGGTCTAAATTCTAATCTTTGTCATAGAGGAAGCCGCGTCATTATTACAGCAGGTGTACCAGTAGGAGAAAGTGGAACAACCAACTTACTTAAAGTGCACATTATTGGGGATGTATTAGTAAAGGGTCAAGGAATTGGAAAAAGCTCTGCCTATGGTAGAATAGTTCATGCGAAAAATGGAGAAGAGGCTATTAATAAGGTAAGAGAAGGCGATATCCTTGTAACTTATGGAACAGACAAAGACATGATGCCAGCGATCGAAAAAGCTAGTGGTCTTATTACCCAAGAAGGTGGATTAACTTCTCATGCAGCGGTTGTTGGGCTTAGCCTGGGTATTCCGGTAATTGTTGGTGTAAATGATGTGTTTGAGCTGCTAGAAGAAGGACAAGATATTACAATTGATGGAACAAGTGGACACATTTACAAAGGACATGCGAAAGTACTTTAATGCGAATAGATAATAGACTAAATAGAGAAAATCGGCAAATTTGCCGGTTTTTTCTTTTCAATTTGATTGTTTGAATGTTATTATAATATTGTGGAAGGATGTAGGGCATGAAAGGCTTACTATTGTTGTTACTTGTATTGCCGGCAACGGAGATTGGGGTCTTTATCTGGGTTGGAGATATAATTGGTCCTTGGTGGGTTATTTTCCTTATCCTGCTTACTGGTATTATTGGAATCTCTATTGCTAGATATCAAGGTATGGAAACATGGAATCGAGCAAGAAGAGAGATGAATAAGGGAGTAGCACCAAAAGAGCAGATAATGGATGGCGTTTGTATCTTTATTGGTGGTATATTTTTATTGTCACCGGGTTTTATTACCGATACAATAGGACTTTTTTTTGTCCTTCCGTTTACGAGAAAACCAGTTAAGAGAATGGTTGCAAAATATATTAAGCGGAAAATGGAAAAGGGAACCATTATATATCGGAAATGGTAACCCATTAACCTTTAATAAATTTCCAAATATATATGAAGACATTTGATTGGTATAATGTATAAATGAAAATAAGAATAGCCGGAGCTATAATTAGACCCATTACCCCCCATACTTGAATACCAACAAAGTAGCCAATTAATGCGGCTAGAGGATGTATACCTATACTAGAAGAGATAATTTTTGGCTCTATAATCTGACGTATGATAATGATTAGCATGTATAATATAGTAATTCCAATGGTTAAACCATAATTGCCTGCCATGAATAAGTAAATAATCCAGGGAACAAATATTAATCCAACACCAACTAATGGAATTAAATCAGCAACGCCAGAGAGAAAGGCAATAGCCAGTGCATGCTCTACTTTTAATAGACATAAGCCAGTAAAAATAATACAACCTGTGATTAAAATTAACAGAAGTTGTGCTTTGGCGAATCCCCAGATTGCTTCTTTAAATGTACTGAGAACTGAATCACATGATTTCGCTACACTAGGAAAACGTGTTTCGGCATGTTTTTTTAATGTATTCCAATCTGCAGATATGAAAAAGGTTGCAAGCGTAATAAATCCTATGACTGTGAAAGATTGTGGTAATATGGCAAGCATATTGGGAATGTTTGTTAACGTATCTTGTAGTAAGTTAGAACCGCTGGCGGAAAGTCTGACCATTAATTGGTCCAAGCTCTCCTTTACTGTTGCTTGTTGATTGACATCAAGTGACAAGAAGAGCGAAAAAATTTTTTCATAAAGTGGCAGAATCTTCGTTTTAAATATGATTTCTATAAAGTGAAAGAATTCATTATAATAAGCTGGGAGATTGGCTGCTAAGAATAAAATTCCTTGGTAAATTTCTAAAATTATTACATATAGGATGAAACCTATAAAGACAAATACGAAAAAAAGAATGATAACCGTAGAAACTCCTCTTGAAAAATGAAAATGTCCTTCCAAAAAAGAAACCATTGGATTTATGATTACTGCAAGCAGAATCGCAATAATAAAGGGATAAACGTATGGAAAGGTAATTTGGAGCAACCAATATCCACTGATTAACGCACACAGTACTACAATAAAACGACAGATTTGAATGATAACTCCTTTATACAATCTTATTTCCCCCTAAGCCTGTACCATTTTGCTGTATTAATTACATATGATGTACAGAGCCGAAATAGAAGTAGAATAAACAAACTTAAGGGGGAAAAATAACAAAGAATCATAAGTGTTTAACCGCTCTCAACTGAATCTATTTGTTACTCTATTTTTTCTGCTATATATTATAAAGAATAAAAATTAGAGGAAGAAACAGCAGCATTTCATGTACAGTATGAAACAAATTTTTTTAAAGCCTTGTTGTATAATAGAAAACTATTTCTTTACCGACACTGTTGATAGACCAAACAAAAGAGTAATTGCGGATGAATACTACATTATCCGGTATTACGACGCTTTAATATTTGATTCAGTTTTGTGGTAATTTTATAAAATTAAACGTTTTCAATTCACATTACATTCATAATACTTTATAATCAAATTAGGGGAGACAATATTTATTAACTGTTACTTAACGACAATGCTTCGACAAATGGGGTTAGCGAAGTGTCAATTTTTTTCAGGTAATATTGTCAGAAAGTTGTTTATTAAAGCAACAATATAAAGATAAAGGAGAGGTTTCTTATGGCAACAACTACTCGAGGGCTAGAAGGGGTAGTAGCATCTAAAACATCTATTAGTTCTATTATTGATGATCAACTAACATATGTGGGTTATACGATTGATGACTTAGCTGAGAATGCTAGTTTTGAAGAAGTTGTTTATTTATTATGGAATCTAAAACTTCCCACACAGGAAGAATTAGATGAGATAAAGAAAGAACTTGCTGATAATATGGAAGTGCCACAAGCAATTTATGATCATTTGAAATCCTATGATTTAAAAGCAGTACATCCAATGGCTGCGCTAAGAACTGCAGTTTCTCTTCTTGGGGTATACGATGAGGAAGCAGATGTCATGGAGACAGAGGCAAACAGAAGAAAAGCGATCCGAATTCAAGCTAAGATTGCTTCTATTGTGACTGCCTTTGCTAGAATTAGAAAAGGTCTAGAGCCTGTTAAGCCAAAGAAAGATTTAGGTTATGCTGAAAACTTCTTATACATGTTAAATGGTAAAGAAGCTAATGAAATAGAAATAGAGGCTATTAACAAAGCATTAGTGCTTCACGCCGATCATGAGTTAAATGCATCCACGTTTACTGCTAGAGTATGTGTTGCAACGTTATCAGATATTTATTCTGGTATTACTGCAGCTATCGGTGCATTAAAAGGCCCATTACACGGTGGTGCTAATGAAAACGTTATGAAAATGCTCTTGGAGATTGGTGAGGAAGATAATGCTATTCCTTACATTGAGAAGAAATTTGCTAATAAAGAAAAAATTATGGGCATGGGACACCGTGTATATCAAAATGGCGATCCTCGTGCAAAACATTTGAGAGAAATGTCAAGACAGTTAACAAAACTTACTGGTCAAGAAAAATGGTATAACATGTCTATTAAGATAGAAGACTATGTTAAAGAAAAGAAAGGCCTACCTGCAAACGTAGATTTCTATAGTGCCTCTGTATATCATAGTTTAGGAATTGACTATGATTTGTTTACACCAATTTTTGCAGTAAGCAGAACTTCCGGCTGGTTAGCCCATATCCTGGAGCAGTATGCAGACAACCGACTTATCCGCCCACGTGCAGAATATATCGGTCCTGATACACAGCAATTTGTACCAATTTCTCAACGGGGTTAACCACTAACTGATGAGTTTATATTATTTAATATAAATCTAGTAGTCTTGCAAATAGCTGGGAAAACCTAGCTATTTGCTGGCAGTACAACAATAGGAGGTATTTGTGATGACACAAGGAGAAAAAATAGTAGTAGAAAATGGGAAAATGAATGTACCTAACAATCCAGTTATTCCATTTATTGAAGGGGACGGGACAGGACCAGATATTTGGGCAGCTGCTAGTAGAGTAATAGAGGCATCAGTAGAAAAAGCATATAATGGTGAGAAGAAGATTGAATGGTTAGAGGTATACGCTGGAGAGAAAGCATATAATAAGTTTGGCGAATGGTTGCCAAAAGAAACTTTAGAAAAAATTGATGAATATAAGATTGCAATAAAAGGACCTTTAACTACTCCAATTGGTGGCGGATTCCGATCTCTTAACGTTGCTTTGCGTCAGGAACTTGATCTATATACTTGCCTGCGTCCAGTTCGTTATTTTAATGGTGTACCATCTCCTGTAAAACGTCCAGAGGAAGTAGATATGGTTATCTTCCGTGAAAACACTGAGGATATTTATGCAGGAATCGAATGGCAAAAGGGTTCAGATGAAGTGAAAAAAGTGATTAACTTCTTAAAAGAAGAGATGGGTGTCGATAAAATTCGTTTCCCTGAAACATCAGGTATCGGTGTAAAACCAGTTTCTGAGGAAGGTACGAAACGTCTTGTTCGCTCGGCAATTCAATATGCTCTAGATGAAAATCGTAAGAGTGTTACGCTTGTACATAAAGGTAACATCATGAAGTTTACAGAAGGTGCTTTTAAGAATTGGGGATATGAAGTAGCTGAACAAGAATTCGGTGATAAAGTATTCACATGGGCAGAATATGATCGCATTGTTGAAAAAGACGGAAAAGATGCTGCAAATAAAGCGCAGGATGAAGCTTTAGCTGCTGGAAAAATCCTAATTAAAGATGCGATTGCTGATATCTTCTTACAACAAATTCTTACACGTCCGAAAGAATTTGACGTGGTAGCCACTATGAACTTAAATGGAGATTATATTTCTGATGCACTTGCGGCTCAAGTTGGTGGAATTGGAATTGCTCCTGGAGCTAATATCAACTACGATACAGGACATGCTATTTTTGAAGCAACACATGGAACAGCACCTAAATATGCTGGTCTTGATAAAGTAAATCCATCATCTGTCATTCTTTCTGCAGTATTAATGCTTGAACATTTAGGCTGGAGGGAAGCAGCAGATTTAATTACTGCATCAATGGATAAGACAATTGCTTCTAAAGTCGTAACGTATGACTTTGCTCGATTAATGGATAATGCAACAGAAGTGAAGTGTTCTGAGTTCGCTGACGAGTTAATTAAAAATATGGACTGAGAGCAAACCGTTATTGTAGAAAAGGGGATTCTATAATGGGATTAAAAAGAACTAAAATATCAGTAATTGGCTCTGGCTTTACTGGTGCTACAACTGCTCTTATGCTAGCGCAGAAGGAACTGGGTGATGTGGTACTAGTAGATATTCCAGATATGAAAAATCCAACAAAGGGAAAAGCATTGGATATGGCTGAAGCGGCTCCAGTTCAGGGATTTGATGCACGTGTAATAGGTACCGATGATTATAAGGATACAAAGGATTCAGATTTAGTAATTATAACAGCTGGTATTGCACGCAAGCCGGGTATGAGTCGAGATGATCTCGTTAATACTAATGCTAAAATTATGAAATCTGTTACCCAAGAAGTTGTCCATTTTTCACCGAATACAACGATTATCGTTCTAACTAATCCAGTAGATGCAATGACATATACTGTTTTTAAAGAATCCGGATTTCCAAAAGAACGTGTCATAGGGCAATCTGGCGTACTGGATACAGCACGATTCTGTACATTTGTCGCAGAGGAACTGAATGTATCTGTGAAAGATGTTAAAGGCTTTGTATTAGGTGGACATGGAGATGATATGGTTCCACTTATCCGTTATTCTAATGCAGGCGGAGTTCCATTAGAGAAATTAATTGCAAAAGAAAGATTAGCCGAAATAGTAGCACGTACACGTACTGGTGGGGGAGAAATTGTAAACTTACTAGGAAACGGCAGTGCCTATTATGCACCAGCAGCATCTTTAACAGTAATGGCTGAGGCTATTATAAAGGATCAGCGCCGCATTATTCCTGCCATAGCTTATCTTGAAGGGGAATATGGCTATCAAGATATCTATTTGGGAGTACCGACCATCTTGGGTGGAAATGGAATAGAGGAAATTATAGAATTAGATTTAACTGAAGAGGAATCAGCAGCATTGGATAAATCTGCTAACTCAGTTAAAAACGTATTAAAAGTATTATCATAATGGATCAAAAAAATCAGTGGGGAGTAATCCCCGCTGATTACTAATGAGAATAGCTTTAAAAAGCAGATGTTACAGGCTGTTAAATACATATTGTTAGATATTATAATTGCCTCATATAGGCTAAAGAAGGATTCTGCTTTGTTAAGGCAGTATTTTTTATTTGTAAAATTTTATTTACATTCGTTATTTATATTCGTTTCCATCATATTCAATGTTAAGATAAGATGTATAATTACTTTTTAAGCGGGGGTACATACATGAGTCAGAGGATTTTAATTGTAGACGATGAAAGATCTATAGTAACACTTTTAAATTATAATATTGAGAGAGCAGGATTTACGACAGATGTTGCCTATGACGGATTGGAAGCCGTGAAAAAATGTGAGAATAATGATTATGACTTGATTGTCCTAGATTTAATGCTCCCGGGAATGGATGGAATGGAAGTATGTAAGCATCTACGTTCTTCTAAAATTGATACACCGATTTTAATGCTTACAGCAAAAGATGACGAATTTGATAAAGTATTAGGATTAGAATTAGGAGCAGATGATTACTTAACTAAACCATTTAGCCCTAAAGAAGTAATTGCAAGGATAAAAGCCATTTTGAGAAGAGTACAAAAGGCTGCTCCAACCGATTTTCAATCTATTAAGGTTGGCGATATCACCATTTATCCAGAAAGATATGAAGCAGAATTTAATTCAAAAGTAATTACTTTTACTAGAAAAGAATTCGAACTTTTATACTTCTTAGCTACCAATAAGGGAAAAGTAATTTCGCGAGACCAATTACTAAGCGGTGTTTGGGATTACGATTTTGTAGGGGACACTCGTATTGTTGATGTACATATAAGTCATTTAAGAGAGAAAATCGAACCCAATTCTAAGAAGCCAATCTACATAAAAACGGTCCGGGGTCTCGGATATAAATTGGAGGAGCCTTCCTAATGAAGGAGCTTTTCAAGAAACCGATAAACCGTTATACCGTTCTCTTTTTTGTTCTCACCGTATTTACAGGTGCGATTATTGCAACGGTTAATAATAATATTATTATTCTATTTGCTATGTTAGCAATAGATTATATTATCTTACTTGTTGTTTTGCGGTTTATCTATTCGGGTTATATTAAACCGATTAAAAAGGCTACAGAAACGATTAAAGAAATTGGGAATGGAAATTATCGTGCTAAATTCCATCACCCATCCAGTAACATTATTGGAGAACTGAGCTATAATATCAATGCATTATCGAGAAACTTATGGGAAATAGCCATAAGAGAGGAAATAAAGTCAGAGCAATTGTCAACGATTATCGAAAATACAGAAAATGGTCTAGTTCTAATCGATGAAAAAGGCTATATTCATCTAGTAAACCGCAAATTTATAAACATGTTTGGTAATTCTGCAAAGGACTATAAAGGGTTCCTATATTATAATGTTATGGAGAATAAAGTTTTTCACAAAACAGTTCAAAATACCTTTTTATATGAAAGAAACATGAAAGGTGAATTTTCTCATTATATAGGTCTTGATAAATACTATTATGAAATTATAGGCGTTCCGATTTTTAATGAGAAAAACCGATTAAAAGGTGCAGTTGTTGTTATTCATGATATTACTGAGCTGAAAAAGCATGAAATTATGCGGAAGGACTTTGTTGCGAATGTCTCACATGAATTAAGAACCCCTATCACTTCTATTAAAGGCTTTGCTGAAACACTTTTAGAAGGTGGATTAGGTGATAAAGAAACTACACATGAATTTTTAAAGATTATATATAATGAAAGTGACCGAATGCAGCTCCTAATAGAAGATCTGCTAACTCTTTCCAGACTGGAAAATGAAAACTTCCAAATTGTATTAAATAAGTTCAATGTAAAAGAACTAGTAGATGGTATCATTCCGACGTTAAAGATCAAAGCGGAAAAGAAACAGTTACACTTAACAAGAGATATTGAAGAGAATTTAGAAATGAAGGCCGATCAGGAAAAAGTGAAGCAAATCTTTGTAAATCTGATAGATAATGCTATCAATTATACTCCTGAAGACGGTAAAGTCTCCCTAACAGTAAATTCTACTTCCGACTATGTTCATATTAAGGTGTCGGATACGGGAATAGGCATTGAAAAACAGAACCTCCCACGTATTTTTGAACGGTTCTATCGTGTGGATAAAGCAAGAAGCAGGAATACAGGGGGTACTGGATTAGGACTGGCAATTGTAAAGCATATTGTTGAAGTTCACGAAGGTAAAATGGAATTAGAAAGTGAAGTTAATAAAGGCACAACCGTACATGTTTATCTGCCACGCTAAAAACATTCTCTTTACAGAGGATGTTTTTTTATGGGCAAAATTTATAGAGTAATGAAAGGTAAAAACTGCAGTTGAATGAAAATGCTGATTAACTTAATTCAGAATAGTGGATATAACCGCTCCGGAAATACACTACGCTTTCCGCGGGCGCTGTTGAGCCTCCTCGAGACTGTTGTCTCTGCGGGGTCTCAACTAGGCTTCTCATCCCGCAGGAGTCACCGTGTATTTCCTCCGCTAAGATGTGCTATTTAACTTTAAACAATGCATAGAGGAAACACCTCCTAACTATATGAAGTGATTGGAGCGGAGGGCAGTCGACTCCTGCGGGAAAAGCAACAAGCGAAGACCCCGCAGGAAGCGTTCTTCTTCCGAGGAGGCTGAGACGTTGCCCGCGGAAAGCGTACTGGCCGCAGCGGAAATCACAAGCGCATGTTTCCATTGTGTTTCCGGATGTCTTGCACAATATACTGAATTAAACTAGTCTGCAGTTTATCTATTCTTCTCCGTAAGATCCTATAAACATTTCAATTAAGCCCCATAGAATGCTCGCTCAATGTATCATTTTCATTTCAATCTAGACAATGCTAAAATGATACTAGGTGTATTATTAAATTGGAGGACGGAAGAATGGCTAAGAAAATGGTTTTAATTGATGGAAATAGTATTATTTATCGTGCGTTTTTTGCATTGCCTTTATTGAACAACGATAAGGGAGTATATACAAATGCGGTTTATGGTTTTACTACCATGCTTTTAAGAATTCTGAAAGAGGAAAATCCAACCCATCTTTTAGTAGCGTTTGATGCAGGGAAAACCACTTTTCGTCATCAAACATTCAAGGAATACAAAGGCGGACGTCAAAAAACTCCTTCCGAGTTATCGGAACAATTTCCAATTTTAAAGGAGCTTCTCGACGCATTTGGAATTAAACATTATCAATTAGATCAATATGAAGCTGATGATATTATTGGTACACTTTCTAACCAAGCTAGTCAGGAAGGGTATGAAGTAACAGTCATTTCAGGAGATAAGGACATGCTTCAATTGGTGTCTGATCATGTAACTGTTAGTGTAACGAAAAAAGGCATTAGTGAGGTAGAAAAGTATACACCATCATACTTAAAGGAAAAAATGGAAATTACTCCAGAACAGGTTATTGAACTTAAAGCCTTAATGGGAGATAAATCAGATAATATCCCAGGTGTTCCGGGTGTTGGTGAAAAAACTGCTACTAAATTACTTAAAGCTTATCAAACAGTTGAAAACATTTATGACCATGTGGAAGAAATTTCTGGTAAGAAAATGAAAGAGAAGCTCATTGAACACAAAGAGGACGCCTTTATGAGCAAAGAATTGGCTACGATTAATCGCCAATCTCCAATCGAAGTCGAAATTCCTGATATTATTTTTGAAGGATATCAGGAAGATAAAGTCATATCCGTATTTAAAGACCTTGGTTTTCAGTCCCTTTTGGATAAGGTAGCTGGAGAGGAATCTCAAGAAGCAGAGAACATTGAGATGAATCATATCGATTATGAGATTGTAGAAAAAGTAACAGCTGATATGTTTACTGGCAGGGAAGCATTTATTGTCGAAATGCTAGGTGAAAATTATCATACCGAGGAAATTTTAGGATTTGGTCTAGTAAATGAAAACCGTTGCTTATTTATCCCAACGGAAGTTGCTGCCGACTCCAATGATTTTAAAGAATGGGCTGAGAATAGTAAAAATAAGAAAGTCGTATTTGATGCTAAGAAAACTTTAGTTTCACTCTTACGCCAAGATATTCATATTAAAGGAATTTCCTTCGATATGCTTCTGGCATCTTATTTAATCAATCCTTCTGAAAATAATCACGATATACCAGCTATTGCCAATCGATTAGGGAATAGAAATGTACTGATGGATGAAGAGGTATACGGAAAAGGTGCAAAACAAAAGGTTCCTGAAAAAGAGCAATTAGCAGAGCATATTGCAAGAAAAACGAAGGTTCTTTATGATATGAAAGACGAGATGGAGGACGAGCTAAGAGAGAATCAGCAGTACGAGCTACTAAAAGAATTGGAAATGCCGCTTGCTATCATTTTAGGGGAAATGGAACATCAGGGTGTGTTGGTGGATAAAGGGCGTATTGAGGAAATGGGAATGGAGCTTAAAGAGCGCCTTCATGAATTAGAGGCCGAAATTTATGAGCTGGCGGGTGAAAAGTTTAATATAAATTCACCGAAACAACTAGGACCAATTCTTTTTGAAAAGTTAGAGCTGCCTGTTATCAAGAAAACCAAAACAGGTTATTCTACGGCTGCAGATGTATTAGAGCAGCTTCAGAATGAGCATGATATCATTCCAAAGCTATTATTATACCGCCAATTAGGAAAGCTGCAATCCACATATATTGAAGGACTACTGAAAGTTATTCATAAGGATTCTAGCAAGGTACACACTAGGTTTAACCAAGCTTTAACGAAAACAGGAAGATTAAGTTCCATTGATCCAAATTTACAAAACATACCAATTCGTCTAGAAGAAGGCAGAAAAATTCGCAGAGCATTCGTCCCTTCAGAGAAGGGTTGGGTAATGTTTGCTGCGGATTATTCACAAATTGAATTGCGAGTGCTTGCTCATATTTCAAAGGATGAAAAGTTAATTGAAGCTTTTGAGAAGGATGAAGACATTCATACACAAACGGCAATGAATGTATTCCATGTGGAAAAAGATGAGGTAACCGATAATATGAGACGCCAAGCAAAAGCGGTTAACTTCGGAATAGTATATGGAATCAGTGATTATGGCTTATCCCAAAACCTGGGTATCTCAAGAAAAGAAGCAAAGGAATTTATTGAACGATATTTTTCTATCTATACTGGAGTAAAAGCATACATGGATGAAATTGTTCAAGAAGCCAAACAGCTTGGTTTTGTAACAACGTTAATGAATCGCAGAAGGTATTTACCGGAAATTACCAGCAGAAACTTTAATTTAAGAAGCTTCGCAGAAAGAACAGCTATGAATACTCCGATACAAGGCAGTGCGGCAGATATTATTAAAAAAGCGATGATTGACTTAGATGGGAAAATTAAGGAAGAAAAGCTTAAGGCGCGCATTCTTCTTCAGGTTCATGATGAATTAATACTTGAAGCGCCAAAAGATGAAATAGAAAAGCTAAAAGAAATTGTTCCAGAAATGATGGAGAACACTGTGGAACTAGGTGTTCCTTTAAAAGTGGAATACAATTACGGAGATAGCTGGTTTGATGCGAAATAAGGAGAAACGAGAAGATGCCAGAGTTACCAGAAGTAGAAACAATTAGGAAGACATTAGAGAATTTTGTGATTGGAAAAACAATTGAAGAAGTTCAAGTATTTTGGCCTAAAATAATTAAACATCCAGATGATATAAACCATTTCAAGCAAATTCTGATCGGACAAACCATACAAAAAATGGGAAGAAGAGGAAAGTTCCTGCTTTTCTATTTGAATGACTATGTCCTAATTTCTCATTTGAGAATGGAAGGGAAATATCGGGTGGTGCATCAAGATGACCCTATAAATAAACATACACATGTTATATTTCGCTTTAATAATGGAGAAGAGCTCCGCTATAATGACGTTCGCAAATTTGGGACAATGCATGTTTATCCAAGAGGAGAAGAGTTAAATCATCCGCCACTCGATAAATTAGGCCCTGAACCGTTTGATGATGCCTTTACCTTCGATTATTTTTATTCAAAGTTAAAAAGAACGGAGCGATCAATCAAAGCAGTATTACTGGATCAGACAGTGGTGACTGGTTTGGGCAATATTTATGTAGATGAGACACTTTTCCGAGCTGGTGTTTATCCTACTAAAATAGCGAATAAGCTTACGAAACAGGAAATCGAAAGAATCCGTATGGAAGCTATTGAAACCTTAAAGGAAGCAGTTCTCCAAGGAGGGACGACGATTCGTTCCTATGTTAATGGTCAAGGGGAAATGGGAATGTTTCAGCAAGATCTATTTGTCTATGGTCAGGAGAATAAGGCATGTAGAAATTGTGGACAGCCCATTGTAAAAATAAGAGTTGCCGGAAGGGGTACTCACGTATGTAATCAATGTCAAAGGGAAGGGTGATGGGATGGCGTTAATCATTGGATTAACAGGCAGTATTGCTAGTGGTAAAAGCACGGTATCCTTAATGTTCGACGACTTAAATATTCCTGTAGTAGATGCGGATAAAGTTGCAAGAGAAGTAGTTTACCCAGGAGAACCGGCATACGAAGCAGTCGTTAAGGAATTTGGGGAAGGCATTCTGAGGAAAGATGGCACCCTAGATAGAAAACACTTAGGATCTATTGTATTCAGTAATAAAAGAAAGTTAGAGACATTGAATGGGATTGTTCATCCTGCTGTGCGCAAGCGAATGATGGAGAAACAAGAAGAAATACTCCAACAGGGTGCTAACTGTGTGGTACTTGATATTCCACTTTTATACGAAAGTGAATTGACTCATTTAGTTGATAAGATCCTTGTTGTATATGTAGATGAAGATGTTCAATTGCAGCGTCTGATGAAACGGGACGGATTTACTGAAGAGGAAGCAATGCAGAGGATAAATGCTCAATTTCCTGTTAAAAAGAAAGCTGAATTAGCAGATGCAATTATCAATAATAATGGAGATAAATACAAATCATTCGAACAATTAGAGGAAATTTTAAAAGACTGGAAGATTATATAATCATTGTCTGAACCCGCAATAGCAGGTTCAGGCTTTTTTTATTGTCACTGTAAAAACCACAGTACATCATGCTGAAAAGCATTAGTGAGTCATTATAGCATTCCCAGCGTTGACGCTCATCCCTATACATTATATCTCAACAATTTGGTTTTCTTTAAATGACGAGTGACTCTCATCAAAAATAGTCAATAATGTATAAAAAAAGAATCACATTTTTAAGTGAATGTGTTATACTATTTAATATAAAGGGAATTTGAGTATAACATATATGTATAGGAGGAGTGGGAAGAGTATGGTTAAAACACGAATTGCAATTAATGGGTTTGGAAGAATAGGTCGGATGGTATTTCGTCAAGCAATCGTAAATGAGGAGCTTGAAGTCGTTGCCATTAATGCTAGATATCCGTCTGAAACCCTTGCACATTTAATTAAATATGATAGTATTCACGGTGCTTTTAACGGAGATGTGGAACCGCTTCATGGAGCAATCAAAGTCAATGATAAAATAGTGCAGATTGTAGACTCGCGTGACCCAGAGCACCTACCTTGGAAAGAGTTGGAGATAGATGTGGTTATTGAAGCAACTGGGAAATTTAAAACCAAAGAGAGTGCTGGATTACATATTACAGCAGGAGCTCGAAAAGTTGTAATTACAGCACCGGGAAATCAGGTTGATCGCACCATTGTTATGGGAGTTAACCATCATGAGTACCAACCAGATACAGATAACATTGTTTCCAATGCATCTTGTACTACGAACTGTTTAGCGCCAGTTGTAAAAGTGTTGGATGAGAATTTTTCTGTAGTGAATGGTTTAATGACGACCGTGCATTCCTTTACAAATGATCAGAAGAATTTAGATAACCCCCATAAGGATTTGCGTCGTGCACGTTCATGCACACAATCGATTATTCCGACCTCTACCGGAGCGGCGAAAGCTTTAGGTGAAGTTTTACCTCACTTAAAAGGCAAGTTACATGGAATGGCATTACGTGTACCAACACCGAATGTTTCATTGGTTGATTTGGTGGTTGATGTACAGAAAACGGTTACCGTGGATGAGGTAAATGAAGCATTTGAAAGAGCTGCAGAGCAAGAGTTAAATGGGATTATAAAATATAGTGAAGAGCCCCTTGTTTCTATAGATTATACAACAACAGAATACTCTTCTATCATTGATGGTTTATCGACAATGGTAATGGATGGAAACAAAATTAAAATACTAGCATGGTATGACAATGAGTGGGGTTATTCCAAACGCGTTGTTGATTTAACGAATTTAATCGGCAGTTATTTAAAAGAATCAGTTGAAGTATAGAGTGAAGTAATTTAATGAGGCTGGAATACAACGATACTGCATAAGTAAAAAAACGAACGAAGTGCTAATTTAGCGAAGATATTTTCCGTAGCGGTTGTCTTCGTTATTTCGTTCGTTTTTTTCTTTTAAGCAAATATATTTGTTCCAGCCTTTATTTTTAATCGCTGGTTATCTGACTGTATGCTCACGAGAAGTAGAATAGAAACGGCAGGTGGGTTGATTTTTGTTAAAACGCCCTATTTGTTCAGAGACCTTAAATTCATACATTTGTGGTGATAATACTCAGTGGAAGATGAGAGTGAAGTTTCACATTTCTCTTTCTCATTATTTCAGGGGTAACTTCGTGAAATAAGCTCATTAATAATGCAAAATTCACTGAAGTTAACATTGCAATTCACTATAAAAAATTATATACTTCTCATGAACTTATTTTTTGTTATATTGTTAGTGATAAACTGGCTGACAGGCTAAAAATGGTGCTTTCGTTTTTAGAAGACTCTAGGTAACCAAAACTGATTGAAGCTTTACTTAACTTCTACTTAAAGGGTTAGGACCTCAGCCGTACTAACTTTCCCCCGTGGTAGAAAAATGATAAGAATTTTACTTATACTAGTCATTAGGGGGAGTTTTTATGGATACAATGGGAAGACATGTAATTGCTGAACTTTGGAATTGCAATGTAGAAATCTTAAATGATATGCCCTTGATAGAGCGAATCTTTGTTAATGCTGCACTAAAAGCTGGAGCAGAAATTCGGGAAGTGGCTTTTCATAAATTTGCACCACATGGTGTTAGTGGAGTGGTTATCATCTCTGAATCACACCTAACCATCCATAGTTTCCCTGAGCATGGTTATGCTAGTATCGATGTTTATACTTGTGGGGATATGATTGATCCAAATGTTGCTGCTGATTATATTCGAGTTGCATTAGAATGTAAGAAGTATGATAGAGTTGAGATGCCCCGTGGAATGGGGCCGATTAAGACAGAAAATATACATCGAGTATAATGAATTATTAGGAGACAGGTTGGTCTTATCTGATTAAGGTGAGAGTCAACCTTTTATATTTGGTGATTTTCTTTCTTCTGATGCTTAAATCATGGTACAATATAAGATAATTATATTTGCTGAGGTGTGAAAATGTCCCTTACTGATACAATAGCAAGGTATTTTAGTAATCATGCAGAAACAAGAGAAAATCATAAACTAGATACGTTAAAAACGAATTATTATAAAACGAATCAAGAAAAAGCTATCAACGCTTTAGAACAAATTTTTAACCAACCAGATAAATTTGAAATAACTTCTATTTCAAGAGAACGTGGAGAAATGAGTATTATTTCTAAACATGGGAAGAAGGTATTCATCGTTGCTACTGCTATAATGGTTCGACCATACCGAACAGCGGTTGACTTTTCTGTTACAACAGAATCCATTATTCCTTTTGATTTTGGTTATAGCAGTAATCTAATCAAGCAATTATACAACGAGCTTCAAAATGTATTGCCTTTAATAGAAGATGCACACTAACGATGGATTTTAACTGAATGGGGGTTGAATACGGTGAAATGTCCCAACTGCCAAAATAAAAATACAAAAGTTTTTGATTCACGTCCTACAGAAGAAGGGAAATCGATCCGCAGACGTAGAGAGTGCGAACAATGTGGATATCGGTTTACTACATTTGAAAGGATGGAGCAACAGCCATTAATTGTAGTAAAAAAAGATGGAACAAGACAAGAATTCTCTCGAGAGAAGCTGATTCGAGGATTGATTAGATCTTGTGAAAAGCGACCAGTACCGTTGGAGACAATAGAATCCATTGCCTCGGAAGTGGAAAGGGATCTACGAAATTCAGGTTCACCTGAAGTTGCTAGTAAAGAAGTAGGAGAAAAAGTGATGGATCTACTAGCAGATGTTGACGAAGTAGCCTATGTCCGCTTTGCTTCTGTTTATCGACAATTCAAAGACATCAGCGTATTTTTAAACGAATTAAAAGAATTAATCAATACAGATAAAAACAAAGCAGAATAAAATTTACTTTATCTTGATTTAAGGGTGAGCTATATTGAAATTTATTGGACAAATACTGCCTGTTGATGGATATTGTGTTCTATTAAAACAGGAATTACCAATTGATTATGCTAAATCATTAACACATTTATATCAACCGCTTATTGGTATTTCATCTGTGATGTTATATCAGACGCTGTTACATGAAACAGATTTTGATCAGGTGGACAATCCGCAAACACACCATACCCTAATGAACTACTTGAATATTCCCTTAGATGAAATTTATAAAGCAAGACGGAAACTAGAAGCAATCGGTCTATTAAACACGTATCGTAATAAGGAAGATAATGTTACTATCTTTACCTATGAATTAAATAGTCCTTTTTCCCCAAGTGATTTTTTCGAGGATGCGATGCTTTCGCAACTACTATATCATCAAATTGGTGACCAAAAGTTTAATATGCTAAAACAGCAGTTTGAACGCAAATCGGTGAATGGCTCAGGCGAAAAGATTACCGCTGCGTTTCATGATGTGTTTCAAACATTTACTCCAACTTTAGAAGTGGTGAAAACTTCAAATAATAAAGATGATCATTTAATGGAAGATAAAATAGATTTTTCTTGGATTTCTCAAATGCTAAAGCAGAGAATGATTCCTGTAGGCAAAGTGCTTACATCTGATAATAGAAAATTAATCTCGCAAATGATGACACTATATGATTTAGATCATTTTGAAATAGAGAAATCGGTGTTATGGGCATTAAATGAAGATAACATTTTAGATGATGAGGAATTTAAAACGGCTTGTCATGACTTATTTAAATCGAAGCATAATCAGAGTAAGATCCAATTAACAGAAAAACAGGTGCAACCTTCTATTAAGGAAGAAATAAAACCTGCTACAAAAGAAGAAAAACTTATCAATGAGCTAGAGACCATATCTCCAAAGCAATTATTAGAAGATTTATCAAGTGGTAATCAAGCATCTGAACAAGATATGAAGATTATCCGTGAAGTAATGACACAGCAAGGTTTACCTGCCCCGGTGATGAATGTATTAATACATTATGTATTATTGCAATCAAATATGAAACTATCAAAGGCTTACATGGAAAAAATAGCTAGTCACTGGTCACGTGCTCACTTACGTACAGCAAAAGAGGCAATGGAGTTTGCTAAGAAAGAAACCGATAAATTTCAACAAAAACAAAAAGCGCCTGCGTATAAGTCGTATAAGTCAGCTTATAAAAGAAAAGAATCGAAAGAAGTTGTCCCAGATTGGTTTAAAGAACGAAAGACAAGTAAAGCCCCAACACCTTCAACTACTGTTGAGCAAACTAAACCAATTTTTGACTTAGAAAAGGAAAAGGCTGAATTAGAAAGACTGCTTAGTCAAAAGGCGCAAAATAATCGATTTTAAGGATGATTAGTATGGAACCGATACAACAATCCTTATCCAAGTGGATGAAGGAAAATAAGAATTTTAAAGAAAACTACACTAAAATAAGAGACGAGGTACTAAATGACCTAGAGATAAAAGAATTCTTATCTCTTCATCCTGAATTAACTGATCGTGCTATCAATAAAGGTCTGGTCAAATTATACGAATATAAATCACAATCTAAACAATGTAATCAATGTAAGTCACTTGATTGCTGTAAAAATATGATAAAGGGATATTCTCCGATTTTATACGTTGATAATGGCGAGATTCATCTCACATATGAAAAATGTCATACACGTATCATGTATGATAGGGAACAGGTACAGCAAAAACTTGTTCAAAGTGTTCATATGCCGAAAGAAATACTGCAAGCTTCTATACAAAGCTTAGATAACAATGAAGATAGAGGAGAAGGTTTGAGTGCGTTATTTGACTTTATTAAGGAGACAGGCAGTCGTAAGCTTCCGCAAAAAGGAATTTACTTCTATGGACCGTTTGGTGTTGGGAAAACATATTTTCTTGGTGCGCTCGCAAACGAACTAAAGAAGTTTAATATTTCTTCTATGATGATATACATGCCTGAATTCGTAAGAGAAATTAAATCTTCCTTTAAAGATGATACGACAAACGACAAAATTGAATTGTTTAAAAAAGCAGATGTACTTATGTTAGATGATATTGGTGCTGAAATGCAATCTGCATGGTTCCGAGATGAAATCTTAGGCACGGTTCTGCAATATCGGATGATGGAGCAACTACCCGTTTTCTTTACTTCAAACTACAGTTTAGACCAACTAGAATCTGTCTTAGCTTCAACAAGGGATGGTGTAGAAGAAGTAAAAGCTGGAAGGATTATTGAACGTATTAAACAGGTAAGTAATGAAGTAGCTTTATTTGGCAAAAATAGAAGAAGATAGTAGAACTGGCTTTACAATAGCTAGTTCTTTTTTTTTTGTCATTTTTTATTTGGTTTAATTAATTATCTGATTATATCTTTAAATTGAATTTTTTATAATTATAAGACATAACCTTATTAGTGTACCATGTTTTTACATATTGAAATAACAAGAGGGGGTAGAAAAATGAAACGAAAGAAAGCACTATTACTGCTAGTACTAGCATTATTGCTTAGTATATTTCTAGCAGCATGTGCCGAGGAACCGGAAGATACGGCTTCACCGACGGATGATAGTACAGAAAAAGAGACAGATACAGAAAGTGGAAAATCAACCCAGGGAGCAGGTGAAAAGAATTCGGGAACAGGAGGGGGAGACCTAGTGATTGCTACGCTTTCTGATGCTGTTTCCATGGATCCTGCAGGGTCTAATGACAATCCATCAAGTAATGTCCAGGCAAATATTTTTGAATCCTTAACAAAGCAAGATCAAAATATGGAAGTACAACCAAGCCTTGCAGAAAGCTGGGAGGAAATTGATGAGGTAACATGGGAGTTTAAGCTACGTGAAGGAGTTACATTCCATGATGGGTCTGAATTTAATGCAGAAGTGGTGAAAGCAAATATTGAGCGCCTGCTTGACCCTGAAGTTGCTTCACCCCGTGTATTTCTGTATGAAATGATTAGTAAGATCGAAGTAGTGGATGATTATACGGTACGTTTCGTTACAGAATATCCATTTTCTCCATTACCTGCACACTTAGCACATAGTGGCGGGGGAATGGTTTCTTTAGAGCAGATTGAAGCAGATTATGCTGCGATGGAAGAAGGCGAAGAGCCTGGTAGCGTTATTAACGGAAATCCGATTGGTACTGGCTTCTTTAAATTTGATGAATGGAGACCAGGTGAATTGCTTCGTCTCGTTCGAAATGATGATTATTGGGGTGAGCCTGCTAAATTAGATTCCGTTACGTTTAAAGTGGTTGATGAAACCCTGACTCGAGTAGCAGAGTTAGAAACTGGGGAAGCTCATATTGCTGATCCGATTAGTCCGAATAATATTGCTCAAATTGAAGCTACTGATGGAATTCATGTTTCTCAACAAGGAAGTGTAAGCTTATCTTATGTTGGGTTTAATATGGAAAAAGAACCATTCAATGATCCACTAGTTCGCCAAGCGATTAATATGGCAATTGATAAAGAGCAGATTATTAATGGTATATATGAAGGGGTAGGAACGCCTGCAATTGGTCCATTGGCACCTGACGTATTAGGATATGATCCAGATGCACCTGGGTTAGAGTATGATCCTGACAAGGCCCGCGAATTATTAGCAGAAGCTGGCTATGAAAATGGGTTTTCTACAACTTTATGGACAAATGATAATCAAGAGCGTATGGATGCTGCAACCAATATTCAAGCACAGTTAGCTGAATTTGGTATAGAAGTAGAAATTGAAGTAGTTGAGTGGGGAGCATATCTAGAGCAAACAGCAAACGGAGAACATGATATGTTTATCCTTGGATGGTCTACTGTAACAGGGGATGCCGATTATGGACTTTACCCTTTATTCCATTCAAATAATGTAGGAGAGCCAGGTAACCGTACATTTACAAAAGACCCTGAATTAGACGAATTGTTAGATCATGCAAGACAAGAAGGAGATCCAGAAACCCGTCAACAATTATATAGTGAAATTCAAGTGTTATTAACGGATATAGCTCCTATGCTATATATTCATCACCAAGACTTCTTGTTAGGGGTAAGTGATAAGGTGGAAGGCTTAACACAATCTCCAACTCAAATCTTACAATTACATGAAGTAACCATAACAGAATAAGCGCTCTAAAGCCCGACATGGATAATGAATATCCAGTCGGGCTTATATATTGTTAGGCTAACCGCAAAGTCGATAGAAAATGTTGATTAACTTAATTCAAAATATGTCTGACAAAGAAATCTAAACACACACTGGAAATATGCGCTCGTGATTTCCGCTGCGGGCAGTACGCTTTCCGCGGGCAACGCCTCAGCCTCGGGCCAACAGGATGTTGGTCATAAAGGCGTTGCCACAGGACGTGGCGTTCTTAGCCTTTGTTCCTTTACGCTTCCTGCGAGTCTTCGGCTGTTGCTTTTCCCGCAGGAGTCGACTGCCCTTCGCTCCAATCGCTTCATGTTTAATAGTTTCTTCTTATACATTGTTTAAAAGCACAAACCAGCGGAGGAAATACACGGAGACTCCTGCGGGAGGAAAAGCCTAGGTGAGACCCCGCAGTGCGTAAGCACGAGGAGGCTCAGCAGCGCCCGCGGAAAGCGTAGTGTATTTCCGGAGCGGTTTCCATGCACTAACTTGAATTAAATAAGTTCACAGTCTATCATAACTACAACGTACCCAATAACAATGAAACCAAAAACCTAGCAAAGGTATTCTCAAAAATAAAACTCCCTTACGCATTATAGAATAAGGGAGATTTACTTACCTAAGATACTGTGAGTGGACTGGGCTGGTGTGTTCCAGCTTCTATTTCTTCAATATGATGGCATGCTGCTTTATGGCCATCAAGCATTAGATTGGTCTGACGCAAGCTAGGTTCTTCCTGCCTGCATAGTTCGGTAGCGAAAGGACACCTTGTATGAAATCGGCATCCTTTTGGTGGATCAATAGGAGAAGGGACGTCTCCTTTTAAGATGATTCTCTGCGGTCTATTGTCAATATCGGTACTTGGAATAGCCGAAAGCAGCGCTCTCGTGTATGGATGCTTTGGATTTTCAAAAAGAGACTTTTTGTCAGCAATTTCGACTATCTTGCCGACATACATCACGATAATTCGGTCAGATATATGACGTACAACTCCTAAATCATGAGAAATAAAGATATAAGTTAGCTTAAATTCCCGCTGTAATTTGGTTAATAAGTTAATGACTTGAGCTTGAATAGATACGTCTAATGCTGAAACAGCTTCATCTGCAACAATTAGTTTTGGATTAACCGATAGAGCGCGTGCAATGCCAATCCTTTGCCTTTGCCCCCCACTAAATACATGAGGCATCCGGTCTGCTTGATGCGTCCCCAGTCCTACTGTTTCCAATAATTCAATCACTCTATTGCCTCGTTCCTTTTTAGGTACTACATTTTGGATTTCCAATGCTTCTGTAAGAATTTGTCTAACTGTTTGACGTGGATTAATAGAAGCATAAGGATCCTGAAATATAATCTGCATTTCCTTACGAATAGCGTTCATCTTTTTTTTACTGAAAGATAGTAAATCCTCCCCTCGAAACTCTACTTGACCACCAGACGGCTCATCTAGTCTTAGTATTGCTCGTCCGGTAGTAGATTTGCCACAACCGGATTCCCCAACAATACTAAGGGTTTCTCCCTCATAAACTTTAAATGATATATCATCTACAGCTTTCACGTGGTTAACTGTTCTTCCTAGAATACCTCCTTTAATTGGAAAGTATTGCTTTAAATTGGTAACTTTAAGTAGTACTTTCTGATTCTGCATGAAGATTCACCTCCGAATCACCATCCCATTCATCTGAGTAGATCCAGCATCGAATTTGATTTACATCGTTATATGTTTGTAGATCAGGCAGTTTAGATTTACAAAGCTCTGTTGCATATGAACATCGAGGAGCAAATCTGCATCCAGAAGGAATTTCATCTGGACTGGGTACAGTTCCTTTAATGACAGCCAGATCACCTTCCAAATCCCTGTCGTGTGTAGGGATGGATCGCATTAAACCAACAGTATAGGGATGTTTCGGATCTTTAAATAGTGATCGTTTATCTGCATATTCAACCACTTGACCACAATACATAACTGCTACATAATCACAGGTTTCTGCTACTACTCCAAGGTCATGTGTGATTAATAGGACACCCATGCCAAGTCTGCTCTGAAGGTCCTTAATAAGCTCTAAGATCTGAGCTTGAATCGTTACATCAAGTGCGGTAGTTGGTTCATCTGCTATCAGTAAATCTGGATTACATGCTAATGCCATTGCTATCATTACTCGTTGTCTCATCCCGCCAGAAAGTTCAAATGGGTACTGTTTAACGCGTTTTTCAGGTGATGGGATACCGACAAGCTTTAACATTTCAATTGCATGCTTTGTTGCTGCTTTTTTCTGTAAACCTTGGTGGATTTTATATGCTTCACTTATTTGCTGTCCTATCGTCATGGTAGGGTTTAGAGAGGTCATAGGTTCTTGGAAAATCATGGATATTTCATTCCCGCGAATTTTTCGCATGGCCGCCTCACTTTTACCTAAGAGATTCTTTCCTTTAAAAAGGATTTCGCCACCGATTATTTTTCCAGGACTTTCAATTAATCGTAGTATCGATAGGGAGGTGATACTTTTCCCTGATCCTGATTCTCCCACAATACCAAGGGTTTTTTGCCTTGGGATAGAAAAAGTTACGTCATCCACAGCCTTGACTTCGAAATCTCTCGTATAAAAGGAAGTCTGTAAGTTTTTAATTTCTAATATATTTTCTTCCGTGACTGCACGCATAGTTAATCTCCTTTCTGGATGATTAGTAGATACTAATCTAGATCAATTCGTTTATTTAGAAAGCGATAGGTGATGTCTACAAATAAATTAACGAATACAAATAATAACGCAATAACTAAAATCGTTCCTTGGACAATGGGAAAATCCCTAGCTGCAATGGCATCGATAACGAGCTTGCCCATGCCATTAATAGCGAAAACAGATTCAGTAATAGCTGCTCCTCCGAGGAGGCCGCCAAATTGTAATCCTACAACCGTTACAACAGGAATTAATGCGTTTTTTAGTGCATGACGATAAATGACAATCCGTTCCTTTACTCCTTTTGCTCTTGCTGTTCGGATATAATCTTGATTAATAACATCTAACATGCTCGAACGAGTCATTCTTGCAATAATAGCGGCACTTCCTGTCCCTAAAGTAATAACTGGTAATACTACTTGCTGGAAGCTTCCCCACCCAGAAGGTTTGAACCAGCTTGTTTTCTCTATGAAAGGTATCCAGCCAGGTAAGTCAAAGCCAATTGCAAACCACTGGATTAACATGAGACCTAACCAAAAGTTGGGCATCGATAGACCAAATAAAGCAATGAGCATAATGAATGTGTCTGATATTGTATACTTTTTAGTTGCAGAAATAACTCCAGCAATAAGCCCTATAAATACTGCCAAAATAGTACTATATATTGCCAGTTCTACGGTTACCCAGAACCTGGCTCCGACTTCTGCTGAAACATCGCGACCACTGCGAACAGAATTCCCTAAATCTCCTTGAACAGCATTTGTGACATATTTTAAATACTGTACATGCAATGGTTCATTTAAGCCTAATCGTTCTCTGATATTTTCTACTTGCTGTTCCGGCGCACTTTCACCGGCCATAATTTGAGCGGGGTCTCCAGGGACAAGATGCATCATACTAAAAACAAAGAGAGAAACACCAATAAGAACTGGGATGGTTTGGATTAATCTTCTAATAATATATTTAAACACACTTCATCTCCCTTTCTATTCCTTTGTCTTAGGATCGAAGGCATCTCTCAAACCATCTCCAAGCATGTTGAAGGCTAACACCACTACGACTATAGCTAACCCAGGAAATAACGCTACGTGAGGTGCGTTATAAAGATAGGATCGTCCATCACTTAGCATCGCACCCCATTCTGGATCTGGTGGTTGAGCTCCGAGTCCGAGAAAGGATAGCCCGCTTGCTGATAGAATTGCTGTGGCAATGTAGAGAGTGGCTTGAACAATAAGAGGTGATGTAATGTTCGGGAAAATATGTTTAAAAATTATTCTTATGTCTGATGCTCCTAGAGCTTTCATTGCATCTATGTATTCTAGTTTTTTGACGGATAGTGTGGAACCGCGTACAACTCTTGCGAATACCGGAATGGATGAAATAGCTACGGCGTAAACCACATTCATCGTGCTACCGCCAAGAATGGTTACGATGGCAAGTGCTAATAGAATGCCAGGGAAGGCAAGCAGAACATCCATTAGGCGCATAATGATACTGTCTATTCTTCCTCCATAATAGCCCGAGATTATCCCCAGTAATACTCCAACTGTTGCACCTAAAATTACAGAAGAGAATCCTATAAATAATGTGATACTTGTTCCGTGAATCACCCTGCTGAAAATATCGCGACCAAAGTTATCCGTTCCAAACCAATGATCACTAGAAGGTCCTTGTAGTTTATTAATAATATCCTGAGTATAAGGATCATAAGGAGCTATAATTGAACCGAAAATAGTAATGAAAATAAAAAGTATAATTAATATTCCACCTATCAATGCTGTTTTATTCCTCATAAATTTATAGAATAATACTCTACGATATTTTGCTTTTGGATTTAAGTCAGGGGGCATGGGAGAAAGGTTTGACCCATCCATTAGTTGTGATGTTTGCTTCATTGTTAAAACACCCTTTCTTGTTTTTTTCTATAAATAAACATATTAGGAGATACAAATGTTAATATTCTAAAACTTCTGTTGATTTATTATATGTAAATGATTTCTCGTTATTAATAGTTTCCAGTGATTTATCATTTTTCACTACATTTGTCCATATAATGTAACAGTTCGGTTGTGGATGAGGGTGATAGGTATTGCTGGAGGCTTATTTTGGGTCAGATAAAGAAGTACTTCGTTTTTGTGAGTATTTATTCGGAAAGTCAAATCAAATACAATTGCATTGGAAGTTGCATGAAGAATGGGGGAATCATATACAGATAGAAGAAAATATTCCTAGTAAACAATTAAAAGAGTTAATGGCAAATGCAATGGCACATGTTTTTATGGAAAATCGTTTAGGTAATATGATTCGCAGTACAATTAAAAAATATTATTATTATAGAGATACAGATGAGATTGAGCGAATATATGAAATCGCCAATTGGATAATTACTGGGGAGGATGATAGTAGTATTCAGATTAGAAAAACGAAAAAGGATGAGCCCTCTCAGTTGTTAGTTTCCTTGTTTATAGCTAATATGAAGAGTACTCGCATCTTCCATTATGATTCAATCATTAAATTTGGATTAGGTGTTTTCAAGGATTATTTGATTCATTATATTGGACTTGCTATCGATGAATTTAAGCGAGAAGAAGATCATCAGGAATTTGTTAATATGCTAAGGAATTATATATCTAAAAAGCAGCCGAAGATTCCTATGATCCATATTCTCCAGGGGAGTCATTTTACCTTTTATAAGGAAAGCGGAAAGATGTTCTCTGCTTTAGAGTTACGCACCATTATGCAAAATGAGCCGTTATATATTGTAGGTCTTGATGAGGACGAAATGAACTTGGCTCCATTGATTGCAATGTCACCTCAGCAAATAAAAATATACGGTGATGACCCATCAGAAGCAAAAACCCTGACAGTGATCAATGTATTTCAAGAAAGGGTTACATTTGAATCTGCCAATCATTTTCCGTTTCAATATTATTATAAAAATGAGCAGTAATAAGCTTGCGTATTGAATTCTAAACAGCTATAATACAAATTATAATATTAATCCGTAAAATAATTACAAGTTATGAGAAGGACATGATTATTTGGATAAGGATGACAAGAGATAGGAGTCATTGGCTGAGAGCTCCTACATCACTGCTGAATAATTACCACCTTTGAACTCTACTATGGAATTTATAGTATGTAGTAGCGTAAATCTGCGTTAAAGATTTAATGAAGCCGCATTAATGCGGGAATTAGGGTGGAACCACGGACGTTTAGACGCTCGTCCCTTTGCTGATTAGCAAAGGGATGGGCGTTTTTAATTTTTCTAACGAAATCCTTTTGCTAGGATAATTATTATAGTAACAGAAAGGAGCCACAAGCATGGCAGAGATTATGATTAAATTTCCAGATGGTAATGAGAAAGGGTTTCCTGTCGGTACTACAGGAGAAGATATTGCGGCATCGATTTCTTCAGGTCTGAAAAAACAAGCTATCGCAATTAAGCTTGACGGTGAGGAATATGATCTGAGAAGGCCATTAGAGAGAGGTGGCGCTATTGAGATTCTTACTTATAAGAATTCTGAAGCGATTGATATTATGCGTCACTCCACTGCTCATTTAATGGCACAAGCGATTAAGCGGCTATATAAAGATGCAAAGTTTGGTGTAGGGCCAGTTATTGAAGAAGGCTTCTATTATGATATAGATATGGAGCATAATATTACTCCTGAGGACCTTCCAAAGATTGAAAAAGAAATGAAACGTATTGTTGATGAAAACTTGGAAATTAAACGTATAGAAGTATCTCGTGAAGAAGCAAAAGCACGTTTTAAAGAAATAGGGGATGACCTAAAACTTGAATTGATTGATGATATTCCTGAAAATGAACAAGTTACTATTTATGAGCAAGGGGAATACTTTGACCTTTGCAGAGGTATACACGTTCCTTCAACAAGTAAAATCAAAGCATTTAAGCTTCTAAGCATCTCTGGAGCTTACTGGCGTGGTGACAGCAACAATAAACAGCTGCAACGTATATATGGGACAGCATTTGAGAAGCAAAGCCAGCTAGAAGAATATCTCCGTATTCTTGAAGAGCGTAAAGAACGTGATCATCGTAAACTTGGAAAAGAATTAGACATCTTTACTGTTTCACAAAAAGTAGGGCAAGGACTGCCATTATGGTTGCCAAAGGGTGCTACCATTCGCCGCACAATCGAACGTTATATTGTTGATTTAGAAGAACGCTTAGGTTATGACCATGTATATACTCCAGTACTTGGGAGTAAAGAATTATATGAAACAAGTGGCCACTGGGATCATTATCAGGAGGATATGTTCCCGCCTATGGAAATGGATAACGAGACACTAGTCTTGCGTCCAATGAACTGTCCGCACCATATGATGGTATTTAAGAATAAGTTATGGAGCTACCGTCAATTACCAGTCCGCATAGCTGAGCTCGGCACTATGCACCGTTATGAAATGAGTGGAGCTTTAGCAGGACTTCAGCGTGTTCGTGGTATGACACTAAATGATGCCCATATTTTTGTACGTCCTGACCAAATTAAAGATGAGTTTGTTCGTGTTGTTAACTTGATTCAGCAAGTGTACAAAGATTTTGGTATTGAAGATTATCACTTCCGTCTTTCTTATCGTGATCCAGAGGATAAAGAGAAGTACATTGATGACGATGCAATGTGGGAAATGACACAAAGCAAATTGAAAGAAACAATGGAAGAAATGAACTTGGAATATGTAGAAGCAGAAGGAGAAGCGGCATTCTATGGACCAAAGCTTGACGTTCAAGTGAAAACAGCGTTGGGCAAAGATGAAACTCTATCTACTGTTCAATTAGACGTGTTGCTGCCAGAGCGCTTCGATTTAACATATATTGGCGAAGATGGTAAAGAACATCGTCCAGTTGTTATTCACCGTGGGGTTGTATCCACAATGGAACGATTTGTTGCCTTCTTAATTGAAGAGTATAAAGGCGCGTTCCCAACTTGGCTTGCACCAGTACAAGTAAAAGTAATCCCGGTTTCACCAAATGTACACCTTGATTATGCGAAAAGTGTTGCAGAAAAACTACGTTTACAAGGTGTGCGTGTGGAATTGGATGAGCGGGACGAGAAGATTGGTTATAAGATCCGTGAAGCACAAACACAGAAAGTACCATTCGCGCTTGTCCTTGGAGATAAAGAAATTGAAGAAGGTGCTGTAAACTATCGCCGTTATGGTGAAAAAGATACAGAAACACTTTCTTATCAAGACTTTGAATCGTTAATAATGGATGAGATTAATAATAGAAAGCTTAGAAAGTAATATCCAAAAAGGTGTCCACAGCGACACCTTTTTTATTTCCCTGTATGGATAGACTTCCGATTAGTTTAATTCAAGATAATGCGTAAAATCCGCTCCGGAAATACACTACGCTTTCCGCGGGCGCTGCTGAGCCTCCTCGTGCTAGTGCACTGCGGAGTCTCAACTAGGCTTTTCATCCCGCAGGAGTCTCCGTGTATTTCCTCCGCTAAGTTTGAGCTTCTTGACTTTCATATTTATTACTGTATTAAGACATTCAAATATAGATTTATGAAACGTAATTTATTGTACTTCCACAACACATAAAGCAGAAAATCTCCATTAGCGTAGGCAGAATACGTAGACTCCTACGGGAATAGCACGTGTCCGAAGACCCCGCAGCGGTGGTCTTTCCGCGAGGAGGCTGAGGCCGTGCCCGTGGAAAGCGGAGTATTCTGCCGGAGCGAATTCTAGCACTCACAATCATTAGAACAGCGAGAGTATATCGGGGGATTTTTCACTACGTCGGAGTTTCTATCCACTGTGTCCAAGCATAAACTCTTAGCTTGTTCTTTACTATTTATTGTGTTAGAATCTTTTCAGTAAGCAAAAATGTTCAAGAGGGTTTGACAATACTTAACATAGATGCTATACTGAATAAGTTGAAAAAATTAAATGATCTTTAGACAAGTAGAAGCACCCGCTTCTCACCTGTTCGACACCTAAGAGGTAGTTGACTGGTTCCAAACTTTTTATGACTGTTAATGGAGACGTGTGGGTGCATGATGTACCGACACTTTTTATTTTGTGCAAAAGAGCTTGTCAGATAGATCAGACGAAAATTATTTGGAGGTGGCTGGCTATTAGCAAAGATATGAATGTCAATGAGAAGATTCGTGCTAGAGAAGTACGTCTTATCGATTCAAACGGGGACCAACTAGGGGTTAAATCTCGTCAAGAGGCATTGGAAATTGCCCAGACAAGAAACTTGGATTTAGTGATGGTTGCTCCGAACGCGAAACCGCCCGTTTGTCGTATCATGGACTTTGGAAAATACCGCTATGAACAGCAGAAGAAAGATAAAGAAGCTCGAAAAAACCAAAAAGTAATTAACATCAAAGAAGTTCGTTTTACTCCAGGTATTGGCGATCATGACTTCGAAACGAAATTAAAGAATGCTAGAAAATTCCTTGAAAAGGGAGATAAGTTGAAAGCTTCTGTTCGTTTCCGTGGCCGTGCAATTACACACAAGGAGCTTGGTCATCAAGTGCTAACTCGCTTAGCTGAAGAGTTGAAGGACATTGCAACGATTGAATCCAGACCGAAAATGGAAGGTCGTAATATGTTCATGATGCTTGCTCCAATGAATGAAAACAAATAACAATTAGGATTTAACATGACGAGGAGGAAATATTATGCCTAAAATGAAAACTCATAGAGGAACCGCAAAACGTTTCAAAAGAACTGGAAGCGGAAAGCTAAAGAGATCTCATGCATATACAAGTCACATGTTTGCACATAAATCTCAAAAACAAAAACGTAAACTTCGTAAAGGTGCAGTGGTATCTCCGGGAGATTACAAACGCATCAAAGCAATGTTACCTAGATAATAAATAAAAATTGGAACGATTATTCGTAAATGTATTAGGAGGGAATTATTATGCCACGTGTAAAAGGTGGAACAGTAACACGCAGACGTCGTAAACGCGTCTTAAAATTAGCAAAAGGTTATTACGGCTCTAAAAGAGCGTTATTTAAAGTAGCAAAACAACAAGTAATCAAATCAGGACAATATGCTTATCGTGACCGTCGTCAAAGAAAACGTGATTTCCGTAAATTATGGATTGCACGTATCAATGCGGCAGCACGTTTAAACGATATTACTTACAGCAAATTAATGCACGGTCTTAAAGTAGCTGGAATTGATATTAATCGTAAAATGCTATCTGACTTAGCAATCAACGACGAAAAAGCATTTGCTCAATTAGTAGATAAAGCAAAAGCTGCAGTAAAATAATAAAGTTAATGGACCAAATTCGGGTAAACTGGATTTGGTCTTTTTTCTAACTTAAAAGGTGGAGAAAAATGGAAGATGTAACAATGCTTTTACCATACATAATTACAGTAAATATCATCGGCTTCATCATGATGAGAATCGATAAACAAAAAGCAATAAAAGGGAAATTCCGTATCCCAGAGCGAACATTTTGGTTACTGGCAATACTAGGTGGTGCAATAGGTATTTATATGGGAATGAAAGCCTTTCGTCATAAAACGAAGCATACTTCCTTTATAATAGGGGTGCCAGTTTTAATAGTAATCAACCTGGTGCTCTTCGCATACATCACGTTTTTCCTGTCATAAAGGCTCGTCTTATGTCATATACATGTAGTATGAAAGGTAGACATCATGAATATACATGAGGGAGGATAGACATGGAATTCTTCGGAAGCTATCTTATGGCAGTCATTCAAACGGGGGGAGTTTATGGACCCCTTCTGTTTATCGGATTTCACTTACTAAGGCCATTTTTGTTTCTTCCGGTTGTGTTTATTTGTATATCTGGTGGCATTGTATTTGGCGCAGTAGCAGGAACCATTTATTCAATTATTGGTATTACGTTATCAAGCATTCTTTTTTACTGGATTATACATTGTTACCCAAAGCAATTCGAACGATTAGCTAAACTCAAGCAAAAGTTACTTGGTAAGTATGCTTATCTTTCTAAGGGACAAATTACAATACTTAAGCTCATACCTTTTATTCATTTTCATTTATTATCGCTATGTTTAATGGAAATCACTTCAGGCTTTAAAGATTATACAAAATCCTCTTTATTATCTAGTATACCAATAGCTTTTATTTATACATTTGTTGGTGGGTGGATTTCTAATTTATCTCCTATTTATATTTTCACCTTCTTAGTGGCATTATTACCTCTTATCTACTTATTAAGAACGAAGGAAATAATCATAAAATGGCGGGATTTTTTTCAAGTAACTACTTAAAGAAGATGCGCGGTTATCCGCGCATCTTCTTTATCAATAGTAAACTGACTTTAAAACCCTTATCAAAAATGGTAAGTGAGGAGGGGCAGCCAGTAACGTCTGATTTGTCCACTAACAATCAGCGGGAGAAGAAATGAATGTCCGGCTGATTAAAGCTTCTGTTTATTCCATATGGGTAAGTAATAATTCACTGATTGGATGTTGCCACTTTATTTTAGCGTGTGGGTACCTAAGTAAAATCTGACTTTCTAAAAAGTATAGATCCTCTCTAGTAAATCCAGCTAACTCTAATACGTCATGGGCTGTAATATGAATATCCAATACTTCAAAGCGGTCCTCAGTTGCGCCAAGATACTTCTCTCCTTCAAATAGGCATCCTTTATAGACGAATTGAAGGTTCTTCTTGCTATTGTCTGGTTCATCCAAAAAGAAGAATTCATTTTTCTCTTTTGCAATTTTTAGCTGCCTCTGTGGGTTACGAAGGTATTGAACTAAGGTATAGACGAGAAGAGCTATTGCAACCAGTATTAGTATCCGAAATAAAATGACAATCATATTTGAATCGTCTCCCTATCCATGCCAGTTTAATTATTTATCATACGAATAAGAACGGTAGAAGGTTTCACTTTTTTTCTACTTTAAGAAAAATTAACTTTACGGAGAGAATTATAGTAAAACAAATGCTCTCGTTATAGATTTGATGTCAAGCCAGTTTTTCTTACAAAAACATGGTACAATCGTAAAAAAGAGAAATGAGGTTTGTATGTTGAACTGGGAAGAATTATACGATATGCAAGCACAGCTTGACAACTATATTGAAAAGAATCATGGATTACTCGGAGCAGATTTATTTCAAGAGAAAATATTAGCACTGCTCGTTGAACTTGGAGAGTTAGCAAACGAAACGAGATGTTTTAAGTTTTGGAGTAAAAAGCCAAGAAGTGAACGAGCTGTTATTCTAGAAGAATATGTGGATGGTATTCATTTTATATTATCATTAGGATTAGAAAAAGGGTATCGATATACATATAGTGAATTAGAACGAACTAGGATGAGTGAGACAGAGCAATTTAATGCTGTGTTTACAGCATGCATTGCTTTTCAAATGCAAGCAACAGAAGATAATTACATACGTTTATTTAAAGAGTATCTACAGCTGGGTCAGTTATTAGATTTCCAGGAATCTGATATTCAAAGAGCATACGATAAAAAGAATGAAATTAATTACAATAGACAAAATAAAGGATATTAATAACTATACGCGTTATAATTGGAAACAGTAAAAAGGAGGATATAGTTTTATGACGAAGCTAGATGAAACGTTACAAATGTTAAAGGACTTAACAGACGCTAGGGGAATTCCTGGCAATGAAAAAGAAGTTAGAGTCGTTTATGAAAGATACATAGAACCTTTCGCTGATGAAATGCTATCCGACCATTTAGGGAGCTCCATCGCTAAAAAAATTGGAGATGCAAATGGTCCTAAAATAATGATTGCCGGACACTTGGATGAAGTAGGGTTTATGGTAACTCGAATCGACGATAAGGGATACATCTACTTTCAAACCGTTGGAGGCTGGTGGAATCAAGTGATGCTAGCCCAGCGAGTTACGATTTTGGGTGATGAAGGCGATGTCACAGGGGTAATTGGCTCGAAGCCGCCGCATGTGTTATCGGCAGAAGCTCGTAAGAAACCATACGATATCAAAGACATGTTTATTGATATTGGTGCTTCTAGTAAAGAAGAGGCAGAATCTTTTGGTATAAAACCAGGACAATCGATTGTTCCTTATTTCGAGTTTACTCCTTTGAAGAATGAGAAGATGCTGTTAGCAAAAGCTTGGGACAATCGTATAGGGTTAGCAATTGCTATTGAAGTATTAAAACAGTTGAAGAAGGAAAACCATCCTAATATAGTGTATGGTGTTGGCGATGTTCAAGAGGAAGTCGGACTTCGTGGTGCGAAGACGGCTACCCATACGATTATGCCTGACATTGGATTTGCAGTTGATGTCGGTATAGCAGGGGACACACCTGGTATCTCACCTCATGAGGCAGATAGCAAGTTAGGTGAAGGGCCACAGATTGTTCTATATGATGCATCAATGGTTTCCCATAAGGGATTGCGTGACTTTGTAGTAAAAACAGCAGAAGAAAACAATATACCATTCCAATATACTTCTATTGCAGGTGGAGGAACGGATTCTGGTTCTATCCATGTAACTGGCAGTGGGGTACCGTCACTGTCTATCACTGTTGCTACAAGATATATTCATTCTCATGCGGGAATCCTGCATCGTGATGATTTTGAGAATGCAGTAAAATTATTAGTAGAAGTGATCAAGAAATTAGACGGAGATACATTAAAAGAAATCAAGAATAAATAATTCTATCCAAAAAGAGCTCAAGCATTATGTTGAGCTCTTTTGCTATGCTAAGTAAGTATTCATTACTTTGCTTACATAGTTCTTTGTTTCTTTAAAAGGTGGAATGCCTTGATGTTTATCTACATTTCCAGGACCGGCATTATAAGCAGCAAGCGCTAATTCTACATTATTATTATAGCGATCCAGCATCTGGCGAAGATATTTTGTACCTGCCTCAATATTTTGTTCTGCGTTATAAGCATCTGTTACGCCAAGTGACCTTGCTGTCGCTGGCATTAACTGCATTAGACCCTGTGCTCCAGCAGAGCTTCTCGCTAGAGGATTATAATTTGATTCTGCTTTAATGACAGCGTGAATGAGTCTTTCTGCTACATTATGTTTCTCAGCAGCAGCAGTTATAGAAGCGTTAAAGGAAGTACTGGGAACATTCACTTCAGAATTAGCTGTATGATAAGAATACGCATTGGAAATAAACGGATCTTTTACTCTTGTTGAATTCCCTGCTGAAGATAGCAGTGTGGCTTGATTAATTTTATCAAGCAAGAGCTGTTTAAACGTTAAATCTACCAATGGGGATTCCGATTTATTGGAAGAAGATGCATGCATTGTCTGCATCATTTGTAATTGAACCAATTGTTGCAAGTCTTTAATTTCCAAAATTATTCCCCCTTACTCTCTAGTTCTATTTTAAATGTGAAGGTTGGAAATAGCAATATCAAAATGAAAGAACAGGTTTCCCTGATTTTAGCAAAATCTCTTTGTAAAAAGTATCCTTTCCTATAACAATAACATAATCACATAATTGCCTGATCTCTTCCATATCATGGGAAGTATAGATAATCATCTTCTGTTGCTTTTTAGCTAGTGTATGTAGGTAGTTGCCTATTTCCGTCTTAGACTTAAGATCGATACCAACGGTTGGCTCGTCTAGTAGAAGTAAGTTAGGCTGATGAATAAGGCTAATTGCCAAGTTTAACTTACGCTTCATCCCTCCAGATAATGAATGTACTGGCTCCTTCCATTTCTCAAGCTTCATGTCCACACATAGCTGTCTAAGTTCGTCTTTATTTCTATTCACCCATGATAGCTGTTCAAAGAAAATCATGTTTTCCTCTACCGTAAATTCTTCCCATAAGGCAAGATCCTGTGGTACATATCCAATCTCTCTTCGAATAGCTTTCTTACTATGGTCAAAGGATTTATCTTCTAAAAAGATGTTACCTTTTGTTGGTTTTTTTAGGGTAGCCAGGATAGAGAGGAGAGTAGATTTACCAGCTCCGTTTTCTCCTACCAATCCGACGATATCTCCTTTATTAATTGTAAAGCTTATGTCATCAATGATTACTTTATTACGATAGGATTTTGCTAATGATTCTACTTTAAGCATTTCTTTTCTCTCCTTTCATCAGCCAGATAATAAGCAGCACAGTAAAGAGCATTAAATATCCACTAATTACTTCTTGATTAATGAAAGCATTTAGTGGGTTTATGACATCCCAGCTACTGTTCATTGGAATAATAACTCCGCTAATCAAAATAACAAATAAGGTCAGTACAAATGAAAGAATATAGTAAAAATAAAGGTTTCTAAAACAGTAGGCGAATAAGAATGTCCCCATTTGTAACATCATTCGAAAGCTTAGCATAGATAGCAATAGCTTGCTTGTGATTGTTTCAGATAATAATAAATTAAAAAGCATGACTGCTGTTAAATCTATTAATAAAAAAAGGACAGTGTATGGAACTAAATTGCCCATATAGTACCATTTATACGTGAATCGAATAAATGGAAAACGTGGTTTAATAGAAGATCTTTTTTCCTTAATTACCCAATCAGCAAGCATCAAAGCAGAGAGTACACTGAATATTGCCCAAACTCCCCAGGAATTCCAGAGACGGATCTGATTTTCTTTTTTCTCTTCACTAGAGGCATATGAGAAAGTAGTATGGAGAAGGTTTTCCTCTTTTTGAATTTCATTTGCCGTTTGAATGATTTCTTCCCAAGTCCAGCTTCTCTCATTATCCAGATTTATCACTGTATAAGCAGCCTTTGAACGCCCAGTATCCTCTTGGACTAAAGAGATGATAGTTTGACTCACAGGAGTATAGGCGAAAGACAGGTCCGATTTATAGCTTGTTATGATTTGATTTCTTGAACCTTTTTTTACATTTTCTTCATAGCCTTCCTCAATCACAAATGCACTGTCCAATTTATGACTAAGCACTTTTCTCCTTGCTTCTTCTTCTGTAACATCATACACACGAATTAATGGATTCTCTTTAATAGCCAGATATAAATTCATAGCCAGCTCTGTATCCTCTTCTAAAACGATTCCCACAGGGACCTTACTATCCTCTTGAATAGCACTAGTAAAATACTGAATAGCAAGCGTTGCGAGAATTGGCAGGATAAGCCAAAAAAGTAGGGAGAAGGGCTGCTTTTTCCAATGGATAAGTCGTGTTCTAATAATTGAAATCATGCTTTTACACGCTCCTTCCACCCTGAAATGCTTATAAGAATAAATAACTCTGCCACACTAATTGTGAGTATTGGAATAAAGTCAGTAAAGTATCGATTGTTTAATAGAATTTCAGTTAACCAGT
The DNA here is from genome assembly GCF_003665065.1 of Oceanobacillus piezotolerans. Taxonomy (GTDB): domain Bacteria; phylum Bacillota; class Bacilli; order Bacillales; family Amphibacillaceae; genus Oceanobacillus; species Oceanobacillus piezotolerans. The sequence continues at coordinate 231,258 of NZ_RCHR01000001.1, forward strand.
AAAAACTTTCATAAGAAAAGCTTAATGGAGCTATCTCTTGAATCCAAAGTGGTAAATAGATAATTGGCAGTATTGCCCCGCTTAAAAACAATAGAATAACAGTAACCAGACATTGGGCGAAGAGCATGAGTCGTATTGACGGGAAAATAGCTTCAATTATGGCCAGGCAGAATAGCAAAGCAAGTATGTACAGCACCATTAAGATGGCTATCCGTATATTATTCTCTGTATTCAACTCGAATGCCAGACCTCTCTGTAAGATAAAAAATGCAGTCAATGAAAATACAAATGAAACGCATAGTGTTACGATCACCTTGGCAATTTGCTGCTTAAGTTCTGTTATTCCATATAATTTCAGTCTTTCTTGTAAACGTGTCGTGTTGTGTCTTGTTAAGAATAAGTAAATAACAAGGACCCATATCGTCATAATGACAAACCAGCCAGAAATTCCATAGTAATGAATAGGGGAGGAGGTAGCATGATTAATGAGCTCCTGATCATCTACTATCTGCGAAGAACCCAGTGTATAAAATACAAATTCCTTAAATTGCTCAAAGACTAAATCCATTCTCTCTTCATCATTCATGTTTAGTTCTTTTGCATATTCATTAATTGTTAGTATATTTGCTTGTGAAGAACGTATATGTCTTGCAACACTATTAATAATCTCATTGATTACCATACTCTCTGTACGATAATTAGCATTACCTATGATAGGCAATACTACTGAATTACCTCGGTATAGATCATTCGTAAAATTCTCCGGGAAAATCAAATAGGTATGTATTTGATTTGACTGCAATCCTTGTTTAGCCTCTTTCTCTGACATATGTTCAATTACAATATAATGGCCAAATTGAGTGGACTCCTCCATCAATTGGATAACTAATTCCGTTTCTGTTGATTGGTCTAAATCAACCAAACCAACGCGTATCGGGTCCGTTTCATCTGGTATTAAAAAAGAAATAATAAGATATGTAATGATTCCAACGATTAAAATCGGGAAAATGAAAAGAAGAGGAAGTGAAAGCCACTTCCTCTTTAAAAGCATTATATTATTCTTCATAAATAATACAATGTGTTTTATAAACTCCATGCGTGCACTTCCATTTCTTTAAGAGATTAAAAATTATAAAATTTGAACGGTTTCAATTTCTTTTCAGGAAAGGCCGCGTCCAGCTCCAGCGCCCAGCAACTAGCAAACTTCACACTCCTCCACTACGATAAGTCAACATCGACTCACTACGTTCGTCGTGTTTCCTTTATCTCATTGCGGTAGAAGAAGTTCGATTAAGAACGCCACATCACGTGGCAACATCGAACCACCCCACGTCCTGTGGGGTGCAGTTTCTACGTTGCTAAACGGGCGCTTGCGCTTTTGTTCGGAGGAATTAGAATCCAGCACCACTGCCGGCCATGATTCCGAATAACCATTGCTCGAAACCTGGTGTTAATTCAGTTTCCATGTATTCAGTAAGTTCTTCTGCGCTCATACTTCCTAGATCTGTTATATTCTCTTCAGAAGGCATTTCAATACTATCAATACGTTGACCTTCAAGTGCTAGATTAATTGCAAGCATGTCAGGGCCAAGTTCTGGGCTTTCAACAGAGAATTGATGCTCTGCATTCATACGGTCCTTTTCAAATGTGGAGGAGCCATCCCATAAAAGGCTGCCTTTTGTAACTGAATCATCAAAAGAGAAGACGCGGTCAAACGTTCTTTTGCCATCTTTTAAAGTTTCAGAACCATCATATGATAGAGCCATCCCGTCTACAGAGAGTTTAATAGAATCGGTTGCTTGATTGTCTTCCCAAGCTAAGTCCCCAGTCAGATTCATTGTACCCTCTGATGAGGAATCTTTCATGGAGAAATCATAGTTAAAATGTTGATTTGTATCATCAAGTAACTGAGTTCCTTGAACACTTAATAAAGCTAACTCTGATTCGTTTGGACCCAGTTCAAACTGTAAATCTCGTTTAACAATTTTATCTTCATAGACCCAAATGGTGGATGTAAATCCATTAGGAATTTGAAATTCTTGAATTCCTTCTTTTGCATCAGCCATAGCTGTTTCGAAATCACTAATCATTTGATCAGCTTCCACATCGATAGTTGATCCACCTAGCTGGGCAGTCATTTGTGAGCGTAGTAATTCTTTTACTTTCTCGTCATTTTCCAATTTATCAAAGACTTTTGTTAGAATGTCTTTTAGTTGCTCTTCTGTCAGGTGGAACTCAATTTTTTCCGCATTTAATGATTCTTCTTTTACATCAGCTGATTCATCAGATTGAGTAAAGGCTTCATCCGGAAGATCTTTATAAACCATTTCAAAATATTCTTTCTTGAAATACTCTAAATCTTCCTCTGTGATAACTCCATTACCCTCGAAGATAGTATCTAATTCTAGTGTTTCTTCACCCGTAAAGCTTTGAGGATCCAATTCGTACATTAATGGGCCAAAATCTTCATCTTTTACTTGCAGGTAATCTTCTGTAAAAGGTAAGCCTACGAGCAGTTTTTCATCTGTAATATAAGCTTCTAAACCTTCAACGGTTACTCCAGCCAGGCTAGCGCCAATGGTAGCTGCTATTTGTTTGTTTTCCATGTCGGTTTGTGCAGAAAGATTTACGCTTAAATTATTTATGATTTGCGAAATATCAAATCCACCATAATTCCCTCCGCTAGCAGGGTCATTATATTCTGCTGTAAGTTCAATAGTTTGTTCTGTTGGATTTTCTTTAGATGCCTCATTCCAGTCCAATTCTTCTTGATAGCGTTCTTGAAAACGTTCAGATATGTATTCAAGCGTTTCTTTTTCTGCTAAAAAATAGGTTTGCTTTGGTGATAGGTTGTTTAACATAAATGCAGCGGCACTACCACCTGCGATTAATAAAACGGTAATAACAATAGCAATAATTCCTTTTTTCTTTTTTCCATTTTTTTGAGAATTTTCCACAATACTTCCCCTTTCCATTTTGAGTTAGAAATAAAATATGAAACTATGACCCTTACTTTATATAGCACTAGGTCAAACATAAAGTCAAATACATCTTTATGCTCAATAATGCCATTTTATACTTTATCTGTGTAATTGATAAGCCCTTTTAATCAAAAATGTAACAAAAAATAAAAAAATTCTACATTTTTTTCAAGAATGAAACTAAGTAGTCGTTTTGGATTTCATTTAACTGGCTGTAAAATTCCAATTCAAGAGTTCGAGGCGAATAGAAAAATTGTAATTGTGATAATGTTTCTTATCAAACGGTCAATTTAGTTATTTCCACTATCATCTAGTGGAGGATGAAAGAAAATCCCAATGGGTGAAGTTTCATTTGTACAAAAAAATAGATGCCAAAAAGGCATCTATTTCGTAGCATGTTGTACTCCTTGTTCAAGGGCATTAACCATTTCCTGCTTGTCCTCTTCAGATGATTGGTTCCAGATTAATTCAAACAATACACCCAGCCCTGGTAACATCATTTCCTCACCTTTGTTAATAGCGTCTACAATTGTTGCTTCTAACTGTTCTTGGCTATTGTTAGAAATATTATGCAGGATTGCTTTTCTGATATTTAGATCCACTTGTTCAGCCTCCTATAATAATTTTAAACTAACGATAGTTTGACCAATTGTACTAAAAGTATGTATGATGGTAGAAGATTAGTGGTGAAGGATGAACAGAATGATTACGTCAATAAAAAATGACAAAGTTAAAGAATGGAAAAAACTACATAAACGTAAAGGACGTATCCAGACGGGGACATTTTTAATAGAAGGGTTTCATCTGATGGAAGAAGCTCGGAAAAGCAGCTGGAAAATAAGAGAAATTATCGTTGAAGAAGACATAGATCTGCCAATATCGTATGAAGCCTTTCCCGTAGAAAGAGTAACACGAGCTGTATTCAAGGAGATATCCCAAACGGAGTCGCCTCAAGGAATTGCGGCCGTTGTAGAAATGAACAGACAAAGCAAGGTTATTGGAGAACATATCCTGCTGATTGATTCTGTACAAGATCCTGGAAACCTAGGGACTATTATACGCACTGCAGACGCAGCAGGGATAGACAGTGTGATTCTTGGAAGGGGAACCGTAGATCTTTATAATGATAAAGTTATACGGGCATCTCAGGGTTCTATATTCCATATTCCAATCAACGTGGAAGACCTATTGGAAACGATCCCCCGTTTGAAGGAAGATAACTACGAAATCTGGGTGTCTGCCTTGAAGAACGCTCAAAAGTACAATGAAGTTCCTCTTTCTAATAAGATCGCACTTGTTCTTGGAAATGAAGGCAGTGGCGTTAATCCAGCGATAATTAACTCAGCAGATAAAATAGTAAAGATACCTATTTATGGAAAAGCTGAGTCTTTAAATGTAAGTATAGCGGCTGGTATCCTGATGTATTACCTAAAAGGATAGTTGCAACTCCGTTCTAAAATCACTATAATATAGTAATATATGAACAAATGAATGAATTATTCGTAAAGCGTCGAAAGAGCAGGGTAGCATTGCATGAGCGATAAAGGGAGGAGAAGTCCTGGATTGAAAGCTTCTCCATCGTATAGAATGTTATCATTTCACTCTGGAGCAGACACTTGGACCTTATACTATAAAAAGCGAAAGCGTTCGTATAAGTAAAGGTGGGCCGGAATATTTTCCGTTATCAAATTGGAGTTGGATGCGTACTGCTTGCGTATCAACAAGGGTGGTACCGCGAATCAAAAACCTCGTCCCTTTTTTGGGAGGAGGTTTTTTTACGTTTGTTTTTAAGGGTACTAAGCATAAGAAAAACTACCAATTCTCTAAACGCCAAGCGAATTTAGTTTTCTCTATAATCATTCAAACATTAAAGGAGGATGTAAGATGAAAGAGCAATTAGAAGCAATTCGAGTTGAAGCATTGGAAAGAATCGCTGAAGTAGAGGATATCAAAACGCTTCAAGATATCCGTATCACTTATTTAGGCAAAAAAGGTTCGCTTACAAGTGTTCTAAAAGGGATGGGTAAGTTATCCAAAGAGGAACGTCCGGTTGTAGGTGAAATTGCAAACAAGGTACGTGATGCTATTACGACATCATTGGAAGCAAAAATCGAAGTATTGGAAAATGCTGCTTTAGAGAAACAGCTGGAAGCGGAAAGCATTGATGTTACGTTACCTGGTCGTCCAGTTAAGGTCGGAGGGCCGCATCTTTTAACAAGTATTGTGGAAGAGATTGAGGATTTATTTATTGGAATGGGATATGAAATAAAAGAAGGACCTGAAGTAGAAACAGACTATTTCAATTTCGAAGCATTAAACCTTCCTAAAAATCATCCCGCAAGAGATATGCAGGACACATTCTATATTACGAATGAATTATTATTACGTACCCACACATCCCCTGTTCAAGCTCGTACGATGAGAGAATACAAAGGGATAAAGCCATTTAAAATGATATGTCCGGGTAAAGTCTACCGCCGTGATAACGATGATGCGACACATTCACATCAATTCACACAAATAGAAGGACTTTATGTAGATAAAAATGTCAGAATGAGTGATTTAAAAGGCACACTAGATACATTTGCTAAGAAAATGTTTGGGGAAGATCGAAGCATTCGTCTGCGACCTAGCTTTTTCCCATTCACTGAACCGTCTGTAGAAATGGATATTTCCTGTAAAGTTTGTAATGGAGAAGGATGCAGCGTATGTAAAGGAACGGGCTGGATAGAGATTCTTGGGGGCGGAATGGTGCACCCGAATGTTCTTGAAATGGCTGGATATGACCCGCAGGTTTACTCTGGTTTTGCGTTTGGTATGGGACCAGAACGGATTGCAATGTTGAAATATGGTGTAAATGATATTCGTACTTTCTACACCAATGATGTACGTTTCTTGAAACAATATCATCAGGCTTAAGGAGGAGTAAGGTAAATGTTAGTATCTTATAATTGGTTAAAAAACTATGTGGATTTAGGTGAAATCACACCAGAAGAATTAGCAGAGAAAATAACAAAATCTGGTATTGAAGTAGAAGGTGTCGAATATGTTGCTGAAGAAAGTGCTGATGTTGTTATCGGCTACGTAGCATCATGTGAGAAGCACCCTGACGCAGACAAGTTAAATCTTTGTCAGGTGAATGTTGGAGAAGAAACGTTACAAATTGTGTGTGGTGCACCGAACGTTGAACAAGGTCAAAAGGTGGCCGTTGCAAAACCTGGTGCGAAGCTGCCAGGTGGTATAAAGATTAAAAGAGTAAAGCTTCGTGGAGTTGAATCAAATGGAATGATTTGTTCATTACAAGAATTAGGAATGGATGAAAAATATATCCCATCCCAATTCGCCGATGGAATTTTCGTTTTTCCTGAAGATGCCCCTGTTGGAGAAAGTGTCAATACCTATTTAAACTTAGATGACGCAGTTTTAGAACTTGATGTATTAGCAAACCGTGCAGATGCAATGAGTATGCTTGGTGTTGCTTATGAGGTAGCAGCAATCTTAGGGGAAGATGTGAATTTGCCAGAGGAGTCGGTGACATTCTCTGAGGATGAATCGGCAGAAGATTATATATCCGTTAATGTAGATGCAAAGGATCTCAATCCTTATTATGGTGCTTTTTTAATTAAAGACGTAGAAATAAAGCCATCACCTTTATGGATGCGTAACTATCTAATGGCAGCAGGTATACGTCCGATAAATAATGTTGTTGATATTACCAATTATGTATTAATGGAATACGGTCAACCACTTCATGCCTTCGATTACGACCGTTTTAATTCCAAAGAAATTCTTGTCCGCCGTGCGGTTGAGGGCGAAAAAATCGTTACACTTGATGACCAAGAACGGACTCTAACAAGTGATATGCTCGTTATAACAAATGGAAGTGTTCCAACAGCGATTGCAGGTGTGATGGGTGGTGCCAATACAGAGGTGGTCGAAGGAACAAAGACAGTGCTCTTGGAGGCGGCATATTTTGAAGGGTCCTCTATTCGTAAAACGGTAAAAGAGACTGGATTGCGCAGTGAATCAAGTTCCCGATTCGAAAAAGGTGTTGACCCTAATCGGGTGAAAAAAGCTGGATTACGTGCATGTCAATTATTGCAACAGTATGCAAATGGTAAGGTACTTACTGGTGTTGCAGAACATGATGATTTAGATAAAGCAGAGAAAGTAGTGTCTGTAATAACAGATGCGATTAATGAACGTTTGGGGACAGAGATCACTGATAGTGAGTTAGGAGATATTTTCCAACGATTGCAATTCTCATTTGATCAGAACGAAAACTCATTCACTATTCATGTTCCAACGAGACGAAAGGATATAACGATCTTTGAAGATATGGTAGAAGAAGTTGCCCGTATATATGGCTATGATAAGCTTCCCTATACTTTACCACAAGGATCTAATCAAGCTGGGGCACTAACGGGACGTCAACTAGTAAAACGAAGAATAAAGAGGTTTATGCAAGGTGCTGGTTTAATGGAGACTTTAACTTATTCCTTAACAAATGAAAAATCAGTGAAGCAATTAATGAGTCCAGAAGTCAAGGCGCAAAATCCTGTTCCAGTTTCACTTTCTTTACCTATGAGTGAGGATCGTAAATATCTGCGCTTGAGCATCCTGCCAGAATTACTAAAAACATTATCTTATAATGAAGCGAGAAACCAATCTGACTTGGCTTATTATGAGCTTGGCAGTGTGTTTATTTCTGATGAGACATTATTAACAAAGCAACCTAAAGAGCAATTGCGCTTAGCAGCTGCTTTAACAGGTAAATGGACGGAGCAGCCATGGCAGCAAGAGAAGAAGGAAGTAGACTTCTTTGTTGCTAAAGGGATTATAGAGGGGTTATTTAACTTCTTAAATCTCGAGGTAACCTTTAAACCTGCCAAACTTGATAATATGCATCATGGAAGGACCGCGGTTATCGAATTAAACGAGAATACAGTTGGATTTGTAGGTCAAATTCATCCAACACTTGCAAAAGAGTTGGACTTAAGGGAAACCTATGTAATGGAAGTTAATATTGATTCATTATTATCTGCATTTAATAATGTGCCTTCTTATGAGGATATTCCAAGATATCCAGCCGTTACTAGAGATATTGCCTTTATCCTCGATAAAGAAACACTTGCTGGTGAAGTGAAGCAAAAGATTAAGGAAGCAGGTGCTCCATTAGTAAATAGTGTACAGATTTTTGATTTATATGAGGGAGCCAATTTACCAGAAGGAAAGAAATCCATCGCCTATCGCTTGTTATATCAAGACCCGAACAAGACGCTTAAAGATGAAGAAGTAGATGCCTCCTATGAGAGAATAATCGAAACAATTAATAGTGAATTTGGAGCATATGTACGTTCCTAATTAAAAATGGGTGTATTAAAGGGTAATAAAGTTACTCTTTGAGTACACCTTTTTTTAACACATATTTATTCAAAATGATGCCAGGCACTATTGCAGGATATAGTGTAGCAGTAAATTGGTCGAACTCTGGCTTTTGCGGTACAACTTTAGATAATTTACGACTATCACTAGTCGCAATAAGTAGAAACTGCTTTTTAAAACAACAACTTCATGTTAAGATAAAATGTAGAATTCTTATGCAGGGGGCAAGTTTTGTGACGGATGAGAAGAAGGACCGTGTAACCGTTGAAATAAATAATCGTACATATACCATTGTTGGGGACGAAGAATCAAGCAGTCATGTTCGGCTTGTGGCTAGTCTTGTTGACCAGAAGATGAAGGAAATTCAAGGGACAAATAGACATCTGGACACTGCTAATTTGGCAGTATTAACTGCATTAAATACGATGAATGATTATCTGAAATTAAAGGAAGATTATGCAACGCTATTAGGTTCAATGAAAAGGAAAGAGGACAAATAGATTATGTTTAATGCTTTATTGATTATTATCTTACTATTTGGTTTTTTTGTAGGATTGAAAAGGGGCTTTATCCTGCAATTACTACATTTAATTGGATTTATTGTTGCATTTATTGTTGCAGGGATGTATTACAGTGAATTGGGGAAACAACTTGAAATGTGGATTCCATACCCTGAACTGTCTGATGGAGGGGCATGGGCTGACTTCTTACAAAGTCTTCCATTGGAAAATGCTTTTTACAATGCTATTGCGTTTGCCGTCATTTTTTTCGCAACGAAAATTATTCTTCAGATTATCGCATCTATGTTAGATTTTGTTGCATCCATTCCAATTGTTAATTCAGTAAACAAATTATTGGGAGCTGTACTGGGTTTCCTTGAGGTTTATTTAATTTTGTTTATACTTATATATATATTAGCTCTTACACCGATCGTTCAAATTCAAGATTGGATTAATAGTTCTAGTGTTGCTCTTTATATTTTGGAACAGACACCATACTTCTCTGAAAAGCTATTTGAGTTATGGTTCAATTACTTAAGTGAAGGATAGAAAATGAATGGCTGATTCGTCTTATTCGAGATACGGTTGTATCACAGGTACAATAAGTATGAGATAAGATATCAGTCTTTTTATTTGGAAAGATAGGTGGAAATAATGGCGATTAATAAAAAAGATGTAATTAAACTACTAGAGAAAATAGCAATATACTTGGAATTAAAAGGAGAAAATCCTTTCAAAATATCCGCATACCGAAAAGCAGCGCAAGCTCTTGAACAAGATGAGCGCTCGCTTTCAAATATAGATGACTTTACAAAGATAAAAGGAATTGGTAAAGGGACAAGTACGGTTATTCAGGAGTATATTGAAACAGAAAAGTCAGAGGTACTTTCCAGCTTAGAGCAAGAAGTTCCAGAAGGGTTAGTACCTCTATTAAATCTACCAGGATTGGGTGGGAAAAAGTTATCTAAGTTATATCAAGAATTAAACGTTATTGATGCTGCATCTTTAAAAACGGCATGTGAAAGTGGAAAGGTAGAAAGTCTTGCAGGTTTTGGAAAGAAAACAGCCGAAAAAATTCTTCAAGCATTAGAAGATGCCAATAAACGACCTGAAAGGTTACCAATCGCAAATGTTTTACCAGTTGCTGAAAGGATTGAATTATTCTTAAGAGAAATAGAGGAAGTAAAACGTTTTTCTCTTGCTGGCAGTCTTAGAAGGATGCGAGAAACGGTAAAGGATATTGATTTTATTATTGCAACAGACAAACCTGCACTTGTTAGAGAACGGTTATTAAGTATGCCTGATATTAAAGAGGTAATTGCGAAAGGCGATACGAAAATATCGGTTACCGTAGAAGCAGGCTATGATATCAATGTCGATTTTAGATTAGTAACTGAGGATGAATTTATTACAACGTTACATCATTTCACAGGATCTAAGGACCATAATGTAGCGATGAGACAGTTAGCCAAAGAACGTGGTGAGAAGATCAGTGAATATGGAGTAGAGGTCGAAGAAACTAATGAAGTTCTTACATTTAAGTCAGAAGCAGATTTCTTTCAACATTTTGGCTTAACTTATATTCCACCTGAAGTGAGAGAAAATACAGGTGAGATCGATATATTTAAAGAGCCTAGACAACTAATACAATTAGAAGATATTCAGGGTGATTTGCATATGCATACGACCTGGAGTGATGGTGCACAGTCACTGGAAGAAATGGTGAATGAATGCAGGAACAAAGGATACTCCTATATGGCAGTAACGGATCACTCCAAGTATTTACGAGTGGCTAATGGATTAGATGAAACGCGTTTAAGAAAACAAAGAGAACAAATTGATTTATTAAATGAGCAATATGAAGATTTTCATATCTTTGCGGGGGTAGAGATGGATATTCTGCCAGATGGAAGCCTCGATTTCAGCAATGATTTCCTAAAAGAAATGGATTTTGTTATTGGGGCCATCCATTCAAGTTTCAGCCAAACCGAAGAGCAAATCATGCATCGATTATTCCAAGCATTAGAGAATCCTTATGTATCACTAATTGCACACCCAACTGGAAGATTAATCGGCAGACGTGAAGGCTATAAAGTAGATGTGGATAAACTAATTGAAAAGGCAAAAGAGACTAACACCGCCTTAGAGATTAATGCCAACCCGAATCGATTAGACTTATCTAGCGAATGGGTAAGAAAAGCACAAGATAAAGGAGTGCTATTAGCAATTAATACGGATGCACATAGCTATCCAATGTTAGATCATATGAAATATGGAGTGGGTACAGCTAGAAGAGGGTGGATTTATCAGGATACTGTGAAAAATACTTGGCCGCTTGAGGAGCTAAAAACCTACTTCAATCGAAATAAAACGTATTAAAGGAGCAATAGATATGAATGAACGGATTCTCCGTGTACTAGAATTTCATAAAATAATTGACCAACTGGTCGCACATGCTGCTACGTCAATCGGTAAAGACTATGCAGCCAATTTGAAACCGTCATCTAATATTCAGCAAGTAATACAATTACAAAAAGAGACAGATGAAGCAGCGCAGATCATCCGTTTAAATAAAACTATTCCTCTTGGTGGCATAACAGATATCCGTCCTAGTATAAAGCGCAGTGAGATAGGTGGAACATTATCTACAACGGAATGCTTGGATGTAGCAAATACCATCTATGGAGGAAGACAAGTTAAAACTTTTGTTGAAAATTTAGAGGAAGACCTTCCAATTTTTAAAGAGCTAGTTTCTGCAATTATTCCACTTAGGGATCTGGAAATACAAATCAAGAGTTGTATTGATGATCACGGCTATGTAATGGATAGTGCGTCACAGAAATTAAGAGGACTCCGTTCAACCATTCGTACCCTTGAAGCGAGGGTAAGAGAAAAGCTGGAAAATTATACAAGAACAAATAGTAAAATGCTCTCAGATTCGATTGTTACGATTCGTAATGATCGATATGTGCTGCCAGTTAAACAGGAATACCGAGGATCGATTGGTGGAATTGTACACGATCAATCCGCTTCAGGGCAGACATTATTTATGGAGCCGAAAGCAGTTGTAGACTTAAATAATCAGTTACAAGAGACAGTTCTAAACGAAAAACAAGAAATAGATCGGATATTAAAGGAACTCAGTGAACAGATTGCTTTGGAAGCTGATGCTTTGAATGATAATGTTCGTATCCTTGCTCAAATTGATTTTATGCATGCTCGGGCATTGCTTGGCAACCAAATGAAAGCTGTAAAACCGGAAATGAATGATGAAGGTATCATTCAAATGAAGCAAGCTCGTCATCCACTGATTTCAATGGATGAGGTGGTACCAAATGATATTGAAATAGGTAAAGAATATACTTCTATAGTTATAACGGGTCCTAATACAGGCGGGAAAACAGTGACACTAAAGATGGTGGGGCTTTGTACGCTAATGGCACAGGCTGGGCTTCGTGTGCCAGCATTAGATGGTTGCCGTCTTGCTGTTTTCGATGAAGTATTTGCTGATATTGGGGATGAGCAATCTATAGAGCAAAATCTAAGTACGTTTTCATCGCATATGACTAACATCGTGGAAATTATGAAGCAAGTAGATCATAAATCTCTTGTATTATTTGATGAACTTGGTTCTGGAACAGATCCTGGGGAAGGTGCTGCACTTGCTATGTCGATCTTGGATGAAGTGATAGCAAGAGAAGCAAGAGTCATAGCAACAACACACTATCCAGAATTAAAAGCTTATGGCTACAATCGGGAAAATGTGATTAATGCTTCTGTTGAATTTGATGTAGAATCACTTCAACCAACTTACCGGCTTTTGATTGGGGTACCGGGAAGAAGCAATGCATTTGAGATATCGAAGCGTCTAGGATTAGATTCCTCTATTATAGAAAGAGCAAAAGGATTAATTGGTCTAGACTCGAAAAATGTGGAAAATATGATCGCTTCTCTTGAGGAATCACAATTAAGCGCGGAAAGAGATTATCAAAGAGCGCACGAGGTATTAATGGAAAGTGAAAGCATCCGTGAAGAATTGGAAAAAGAGTGGAAACAGATTCAAAACAAGCGTGAAGAAATTTATAAACGTGCAGAAGATAAAGCAGAGAAAGCAATCAATAAGGCAAAAGAAGAAGCGGAAGCTATTGTGGAGCAAGTAAAACAAATGAAGACCAATGTGGATATAAAAGAGCACGAATGGATAGATGCTAAAAAGAGACTAGAGGGTGCAATGCCGAAGCTCGCATCCACACAAAAACCTAAGCAAGTTAAAACCAGCAGTGAAAAGAATGACTTAAAACCTGGTGATGAAATTAAATTACTTTCTGTTAATCAGAAAGGTGAAGTAATAAAGGAGATAAATGAGAAAGAATACTTAGTGCAAGTGGGGATTATGAAGCTAAAAGTTAAACGGGATGAGGTACAACTCCTTGGTAAGCCAAAGCAATCGTATGAAAAACCTATCACTACGATAAAAGGATCAAATTATCATGTAAGCACGGAATTAGATTTGCGTGGTGAGCGCTATGAGGATGCCTTGCTAAAATTAGAAAAATACATTGATGATAGCCTGCTTGCCGGTTATCCACAAGTATCTATTATTCATGGGAAAGGTACAGGAGCATTAAGAAAAGGTGTGCAGGATTTTGTGAAGAAACATCCAAATATTGCTTCGTCAAGAACTGGTGAAAATGGAGAAGGTGGGAGTGGCGTGACTGTTATTAAGTTCAAGTAAATAGCTGGCGTATCTGATTCTTTGATAACACTTTATAAAGGGATAGGGTGGTTCTTATGGAAGCATTTTGGGAGAATATCATAGTCATAACAGCTGCTAGATATAGTGTAGTTATTCTTTGTGCAATTGTGTTTTTAGCAATTTTTGAAGTCATTACTTCTTATAGCAATTGGGAAGAAATTAAGAAAGGTAATTTTGCAGTCGCAATGGCAACTGGTGGAAAGTTACTCGGAATCGCTATTATTTTCCGTTACTCTATTGAGCATAATGATACCATTTTCCAAAGTATTGGATGGGGTCTATTTGGGTTTGTATTATTATTAATTGGTTACGTCATTTTCGAATTTCTGACCCCAACGATAAAAGTGGATGATGAAATAGGGAAGGGAAATAAAGCTGTCGGTTTTATTTCTATGGTTATTTCAGTTGGATTAGCTTCTGTTATTGGTGCAAGCATTTATTAAAGGGGGATTCCAAATGGTTTTTGAAAGGCTGGCGAAGATATTGTTTGCAGTCTCCATCATATTTATTATTGCCGGAGTCATTTATTTTTTATAAATGGCTTTTTTTTACTTAAATAAATGGCTTCCCAAAATTTGACCAAATTTAAGGGGAAAAATAAAATAAAATTTCTAAAAATAGAAATTTGTCTATATAATGTTTATAATAAGATAAAAAGGGGGGATTCCAATGGAAAGTAAAAAGTGGCATGCACATTATCCTGATACTATTCCGAAAAGTATAACATATGCAGAAAAACCATTGCATGCTTTTTTGCAAGAAAGTGCAGAAAGAAACGAGCATAAAAAGGCACTTCATTTTTTGGGGAAAGAAATGACTTATGGGGAAGTTTATGGAGAGGCGAAGAAGTTTGCTAGTTATATTCAATCATTGGGAATGAGAAAAGGTGACAAAGTGGCCATCATGCTGCCTAATTGTCCACAGGCTGTTATCAGTTATTATGGGACTCTAATGGCTGGTGGAATCGTGGTTCAAACCAACCCGCTTTATACGGAAAGAGAATTAAAATATCAATTATTGGATTCTGAAGCAGCATTTATTGTATGTCTGGATATTTTATTACCCAAAGTTTCTAAAGTGAATAATACAGACCTGAAGCATACCATTGTAACAGGGATTAAAGACTACTTACCTTTCCCGAAAAACCTAATCTATCCATTTATTCAGAGAAAAGAATACAATATGGTTGTAAAGGTATCACAAACGGAAAATACACATGTATGGAAGAATATAATGGAGTACGGTATAGGTGATTACGCCGAAGTGGAGGTAGATCCGAAGAGAGATCTAGCTTTACTACAATACACCGGTGGAACAACAGGGAACCCTAAAGGCGTTATGCTAACTCATTATAATCTTGTAGCAAATGTACAAATGTGTGAAGCATGGTTATATAAAACGAAATATAAGAGCCAGACTGTTCTAGCTGTTTTACCTTTCTTTCATGTTTATGGGATGACTACTGTAATGAATTTTGCTGTGGTGCAAGCATCTAAGATGGTCTTGATGCCTAAATTTAACGCAACTGACATTTTGAAAACGATTGCAAAGCAAAAACCCACGTTATTTCCAGGTGCACCTACCATCTATATTGGACTATTAAACCATCCAGATTTAGATAAATATGACTTATCCTCTATAGAAGCTTGCCTTAGTGGATCAGCCCCATTACCTATTGAAGTTCAAGAACAGTTTGAAAAGAAAACGGGAGGAAGACTAATAGAGGGCTATGGCCTAACAGAGTCATCACCAGTAACACACGCAAACTTCGTATGGGAGAAAAGAGTAAATGGAAGTATAGGTGTACCTTGGCCAGATACAGATGCAAAAATATTTAGAATGGATTCTGATCAAGAGGAAGCGGAGATTGGAGAAGTAGGAGAGGTAGCCGTAAACGGCCCGCAGATAATGAAGGGATATTGGAAGAACAAAGAAGAGACAGAGAAAGTGTTAAGAAATGGCTGGCTTTATACTGGTGATTTGGGCTACATGGATGAACAAGGATATTTCTATATTGTTGATCGCAAAAAAGATATGATTATTGCAAGTGGCTATAATATATATCCGCGAGAAGTCGAAGAGATATTATATGAGCACGATGCAGTTCAGGAAGCTGTAGTCGCTGGAATCCCGGATGAATACCGGGGAGAAACAGTAAAAGCTTATATTGTACTA
This sequence comes from Oceanobacillus piezotolerans, assembly GCF_003665065.1. Taxonomy (GTDB): domain Bacteria; phylum Bacillota; class Bacilli; order Bacillales; family Amphibacillaceae; genus Oceanobacillus; species Oceanobacillus piezotolerans. Next base: position 247,055 of record NZ_RCHR01000001.1, read on the forward strand.
AAAGAAGGAAGAGATATTAGTGAAGAAGAGCTAGATGCCTTTTGCAGAAAACATTTAGCGGTCTATAAGGTTCCTAAAATATATGAATTTCGCAAGGAGTTACCAAAAACTGCCGTAGGGAAGATATTAAGAAGGAAATTAGTGGATGAAGATAAAGAAAAAATATCTCACGCCTAAATTGCTTCTCTTTTTTTATTAAAGAGGGGGACTAGCATTTATTGACAGTTCATAATTATCTGACTTACAATATAAATGAATGATTATTCATTCATTATTCAAAGTAGGTGAAGCGAATGAAGAGCAATAGGCCGAAATACCATCAAATTATAGATGCTGCGGTTCGGGTAATTGCAGAAAATGGCTATCATGGTTCTCAAGTTTCAAAAATAGCAAAAGCAGCAGGTGTTGCAGACGGTACAATTTATTTATATTTCAAAAATAAAGAAGATATCTTAGTAACTGTCTTTCAGGAGAAAATGGGGCAATTTATCGAGAGAACTATAGATGAAATTAATAATAGAAAAACGGCTATTGATAAACTAGCGACTTTAATTGAAATGCACATCAAACAACTATCTAGTAATCATCATTTGGCAATTGTTACTCAGTTAGAACTACGACAATCCAATTATGACCTTCGTATTCAAATCAATCAGGTACTCAAGCCTTATTTGACTGTCATCGATAATATTATAAAAGAGGGAATGGAAGAAGGGGGATTTCGAGAGGATCTAAAAGTACCATTAGTGAGACAAATGATATTTGGAACTGTGGATGAAATGGTAACCAATTGGGTTATGAAAGAGTGTAAATATGATTTAATTGGTGAAATTCCTCTTATAAGCGAACTTATATTAAACGGAATATGTCAAAAAGAATAATTAGTTTGAATTTTAATAGATTTTAGTTAAAATATAGTTAAAGGAGGGATTCGCATTGAGGACAATTGATTATGAATTGACGAATAACGTTGCCTATTTAACGATTCAAAGTCCGCCAGCAAATGCGCTATCAAGTCAGCTTCTTAATGACTTGTCAGAGCAATTAGATATATTGGAGGAAGAACAAAAAGCTAAGGCAATAGTGCTAAAAGGCGAAGGTAGATTTTTTTCGGCGGGAGCTGATATTAAGGAGTTTACGACATTAAAGGATTCCAGTGAACATCAAGGTTTGGCGGAAAGAGGACAAGGTATTTTAAATCGCATCGAGAACTTTTCAATTCCATTTATTGCTGCTATTCATGGAGCTGCATTGGGAGGTGGATTAGAGTTAGCGATGGCATGCCACATTCGTATTGTTACAGAACAAGCAAAGCTGGGCTTACCAGAAATTACACTCGGAATTGTACCAGGATTTGCCGGGTCGCAGCGATTACCTCATTATGTAGGGACAGCAAAAGCTTATGAAATGATGCTGACCGGGAAGCCTATTTCAGGAACAGAAGCGTATACTTTTGGGTTGGTGAATCGGGTAGTTAAAGAAGAGCATTTGATAGAAGAGGCAAGAACTTTGGCAGAATCTATAGCAGAAAAGAGTAAAGGTGCAATCCAGGAAATTATGAAACTCGTACTTATATCAAAAACCGAACCTTTATCTATCGGGATGAAGGAAGAAGCAGAATCTTTTAAAAAGGTATTTGCTACAGAAGATGCAAAAGAGGGAATTCAGGCATTTATTGAGAAACGGAAACCGGACTTTCAAGATAAATAATAATGGAGTGAACAAGGAGGATATAGGATGAATATTTATGTGTTATTGAAGAGAACGTTTGATACAGAAGAAAAAATCGTCGTTTCAAATGGTCAGATTTCAGATGATTCAGCCGAGTTTATTATTAATCCATATGATGAATACGCAGTCGAGGAAGCAATCGTACAAAGAGATAAGCATGGTGGCGAAGTGACTGTCATTACAATTGGGAAAGAAGAGTCAGAGAAACAACTTCGTACTGCTTTAGCTATGGGAGCAGATAAAGCGGTCTTAATTAATACGGAGGAAGATCTCGAGGATGGGGATCAATATTCTACAGCTAAAATTCTAGAGGCCTACTTTGAGGACAAAGATGTGGATTTAATTTTAGCTGGGAATGTAGCGATTGATGAAGCTAGTGGACAAGTTGGTCCAAGGTTAGCTGAATTATTAAATATCCCTTATGTAACGACGATTACTAGCTTAAACATAGATGATAAAGTGGTGTCCATTGAAAAAGATGTAGAAGGTGATGTAGAGGTTATTGAAACAAGTCTCCCTCTGCTAGTTACCTGCCAGCAAGGTCTAAATGAACCACGATATCCATCTTTGCCAGGTATTATGAAAGCGAAGAAGAAGCCTTTAGATGAACTGGAATTAGATGATTTAGACATAGATGAAGAAGATGTGGAAGCAAAAACAAGAACAATTGAAATTTTCCTTCCTCCGGAAAAACAGGCTGGACGAGTGTTAAATGGAGAGTTGAAGGATCAAGTTACAGAATTAGTGTCTCTTCTTAAGAATGAAGCGAAAGTACTATAATCTGGATAAGGTAGAAAGGGGAGTCTATAATGAGTAAAAAGATGATTGTTATTGCAGAGACGAAAGATGGGGAGTTACGCAACGTTTCTTTTGAGTCTATTGCTGCAGCAAAAAAAATCACTCCTGATGGTGAAGTGGTTGGGTTAATATGTGGAGCGGAGGATGCAAGCAATCTAGGTCAAGAACTAATTTATTATGGAGCAGACAGAGTAATTACGGTAACGAACGAAAAAATGAAATCGTATACATCAGAAGGATATGGACAGGCTATTCTTTCCGTTGTTGAGGAAGAATCGCCAGATGGAATTGTGATGGGACACACATCTATTGGGAAGGATTTATCACCAAAACTGGCAAGTAAGTTAGATACCGGTTTGATTTCTGATGCAGTTGATGTAGAAGTGATAGGAGACCAAATCGTTTTCACTAGACCAATATATTCGGGGAAAGCCTTCGAGAAGAAAATCATCACGGATGGAATTACATTTGTTACCATTCGTCCAAATAATATTACGGCCCTAGAAAAAGATGAGAGTCGAACTGGTAATGTTTCAAGCAAGGATGTAGATATAAAAGACTTACGTACTATTGTGAAGGAAGTAGTACGTAAAGCTTCTGAAGGAGTAGATTTATCGGAAGCGAAAGTAGTTGTAGCTGGTGGACGAGGTGTAAAGAGTGCAGATGGATTTAAACCGCTTTATGAATTAGCTGATGTATTAGGTGGAGCAGTCGGAGCTTCTCGTGGTGCCTGTGATGCGGATTATTGTGATTATTCATTACAGATTGGCCAGACGGGTAAAGTAGTTACACCAGATTTATATATTGCAGTAGGGATTTCAGGTGCGATTCAGCATTTAGCAGGAATGTCTAATTCGAAAGTAATCGTAGCGATTAATAAAGATCCTGAAGCAAATATTTTTAATATAGCAGACTACGGAATAGTTGGTGATTTATTTGAAGTCATCCCGATGCTGATAGAAGAACTTAAAAAAGTAGCAGTTAGCTAAGTTCTCACATTGCCTAATCATTTGATTAGGCATTTTTCTAAATTTAATGTATGATGAAAGCCATTCGAAAATAATTTCCGAAGTGTGGCCACGTATAAGCAAACTATTAGGAAGTGTATACTAACGATGTTATACTAACTTAAGGTGGTTAATGTAATACAAAGGAGGAAAAAGTATGGCAATTGAACACGTAACAGATCAGAATTTTGCAGAACAAACCTCAAAAGGGTTAGTTTTAGCTGACTTTTGGGCACCTTGGTGTGGACCATGTAAAATGATTGCTCCAGTATTAGAAGAAATCGATGGAGAATTAGGCGAAAAAGTTCAAATCGTTAAATTAGATGTTGATGAAAATCAAGAAACTGCAAGTAAATTTGGCGTAATGAGCATTCCAACATTGCTATTATTTAAGGATGGTAATGTTGTAGACCAAGCAATTGGTTATCAGCCAAAAGAAGCGCTAGTTAATCTAATTAACAAGCACGCTTAAACCTAACCACATAAAAAACCCTTGTTGCTAAAGTGACAAGGGTTTTCTAAATTTAACCGTGTTCGCCATCATTTTTATTGTAGAATAAAGATTAGTATTAGTGACAGATATAGATAGACTTTTGATTAGTTTAATTCAGTATAGTGCATAAAAACCGCTCCGGAAATACACTGCGCTTTCCACGGGCGGCTGCTGAGCCTCCTCGAGACTGTCGTCTCTGCGGGGTCTCACCTAGGCCTGTCCTCCCGTAGGAGTCTCCGTGTATTTCCTCCGCTAGATAGTGCTTTTAAACCTCATAGATGGAGAAAGCTCCCCTTTACAGGAAGTGATTGTAGCGGAGGGCAGTCGACTCCTGCGGGAAAAGCAACAGCCGAAGACCCCGCAGGAAGCGGTTTTCTTCCGAGGAGGCTGAGGCGTTGCCCGCGGAAAGCGTACTGCCCGCAGCGGAAATCACGAGCGCATATTTTCAGGTCATTCCCAGAGCGCCTTTATGCATTACTTTGAATTCAATTAATCAACATTTTCTATCAACTGCGAAACAGCAACAAAATTATAATGTTTGTTTATTAAAGAATGGACTGAAAAAAATGAACCAAACGATAAAGGAAAAATTAGCTATTCTGCCTGCGCAGCCTGGTTGTTATCTAATGAAAGATAAGCATGGTACAATCATTTATGTCGGTAAATCGAAAATGTTACGTAATCGGGTGCGTTCTTACTTTACTGGAGCGCATGACTTAAAGACACAACGGTTAGTAGCAGAAATAGTTGATTTTGAGTATATGGTTACTTCATCTGAAATAGAAGCACTTATTCTCGAGATGAATTTGATTAAAAAATATGACCCGAAATACAATGTCATGTTAAAAGATGATAAATCATATCCGTATTTAAAAATAACAGCTGAGCGACATCCAAGGTTAATGATAACCCGGAAATTAAAGAAGGATAAAGCCAAGTACTTTGGCCCGTATCCGAATGTTATTGCCGCAAGAGAAACGAAGAAATTATTAGATCGGCTATATCCTTTAAGAAAATGTAATAATCCACCGGGTCGGCCATGTCTTTATTATCACATGCATCAATGTATGGCATGCAGTGAGGTGCCGCCAAGTAAAGCTGAATATCAGAAGATCGTTCATGAAATTTCTTCTTTTTTAAACGGTGGATACAAAGAGATTAAGGAAACTCTAAAAAGGAAAATGTATGAAGCAAGTGAGTCATTGAATTTCGAAAGAGCAATGGAATTGCGGGACCAAATACAGCATATTGAAGTGGTTATGGAGCAACAAAAAATGACTTTAAACGATCAAGTGAATCGTGACGTATTTGGTTATAGTTATGATAAAGGTTGGATGTGCATCCAAGTCTTCTTTATCCGACAAGGTAAATTAATTGAAAGAGATGTTTCTGTCTTTCCTTTTTTTGATTCACCAGATGATACGTTCATCAGTTTCGTCGGAAGGTTTTACCTTCATAAGCAACACATTAAACCGAAGCAGATACTTGTGCCAATTGGCACAGATACAGACCTATTACAGGAATTACTGGAAACAGATGTTCACACGCCATTCCGAGGACGCAAGAAAGAATTGGTAGAATTAGCAAGAAAAAATGCAAAAATAGCACTATCAGAGAAATTTTCGCTTATCGAACGGAATGAAGAAAGAACAATACTAGCAGTTGAAAAACTTGGTGAGGTCCTTAATATTGAAATACCGCACCGTATCGAAGCGTTTGATAACTCAAATATTCAAGGAACCAATCCGGTTTCTGCCATGGTTGTGTTTATAGATGGAAAGCCGAGTAAAAAGGATTATCGTAAATATAAAATTCGAGATGTAGAAGGTCCTGACGATTATGAAACAATGCGCGAGGTAGTAAGAAGAAGATATTCTAGAGTATTAAAGGAAGGCTTGCCACTTCCGGAATTAATCATTATTGATGGCGGAAAGGGTCAAATGAGTGCTGCACTGGACGTATTAGAAAATGAATTAGGGCTGGATATTCCACTTTGTGGATTGGTCAAGGATGATAAACATAGAACAAGTGAATTACTATATGGTGATCCACCCCAGGTAGTCCAGCTTTCTAGGAAGTCACAAGAATTCTATCTTGTGCAGCGGATTCAAGACGAGGTCCATCGATTTGCCATTACATTTCATCGGCAGCTTCGAGGAAAAAGTCTATTTCAATCTGAATTAGATAAAATTCCAGGTGTCGGGGAGAAAAGGCGAAAATTATTATTAACTCATTTTAAATCGGTTGAGGAAATAAAAACTGCAGAAATAAAGGAATTCACCAAATTAGGGATACCTAGTAACATCGCAAGTGATATTTTAGAGCATTTGAATAGAGAACAAGAAGATTAAAGCTGCAGTTCGTTCAAAGAACTGCAGCTTATTATATCCTAGCAAATCTACTTCGGTTTTCTTCAGATAACAGAGTATGTAGTGACTTTTAGAAGGGCTGAGCTAATAAACAAGCTTTTGCTAGGTTATCTGATTATTGATCTGTATAGAATACAGTGAACTTGACTAATTTAATACGCCGATTTACTTCCTCCAAGCACTCACAATCAAATCCTCTAATTTTTTGTATTGCTTCTGCTAAGAACCCTGCTTCTAATCTAAAATCTGCTTCAAAAGGAGCATCTAATCGCAGAACTACAGCATCAGACATTAATTGAAATGTAAATTCATTTTTCTTTTCTTTTATTAATTCTAAACGACCCCAGCCAAGCGCTTCCATAATCGAAGATAAATCATCCATTGACGATATTTCAAACTTCCTGGCCAGACTCTTTCCTAAAAAGTAAAGTAATGTATGTGAATCTTTACCAAGTAACTCGGGTAAGCCTATGTACCTTAAGACATCATAGCCAGCACCAGATGTATGTAAATTACTTAATTGTGATAAAGATATTCTTTCTAGCTTTTTTGACATGGATGTCATTCCTTTCGAATTAAAGAAATATATAAATAAAGCATACTCAGTATTATCTATGTAAATTCTACATTAATCAAGTATGCTCTTCCATTATAAACAGTTTTTTATACTTAGATATGTTAGGAAGTAACATTGATGAATGATTGATTTGAGAGCTCTAAATAATATACTTTTCTCTATATTCGGAATAAATCATGCTTGCTAAAAAATTCTGTTCGTTTTCTTGACGCTTTTTGCAGTTAGAAGTACAATAAATATGTTTACAAATTGTACAATTCTAAAAAGTATGCGTTATCTTTATAAAAGCGCTTTACTTTTAAATGTACACAACTAGACTACGAATCTACTAAGGGGGGAGAAACATGGCAGATCAGCGTGAGTTTTTCTACAGAAGATTACATTCATTTTTAGGTGTGGTTCCAATTGGAATATTTCTTACACAACATCTAATTGTGAATCATTTTGCTGTGTATGGTGAAGAGAGTTTTAATAAAGCGGCAGGGTTTATGGCAGGCCTTCCATTCGTATTATTATTGGAGATATTCATTATTTATCTACCAATCTTGTACCATGCGATACTAGGGGTTTATATTGCATTTACAGCCAACTATAATACGAAACGTTATGGTTTTTTTAGAAACTGGATGTTTGCCCTGCAACGTATTACCGGACTTATTACGTTAGTCTTTATTGCGTGGCATGTGTGGGAAACACGAGTACAGATTGGTTTAGGAAATGCTGATTTAGATTATAGCCTAATGGAAGGCATTTTAACTAATCCATTTATGTTCTGGTTTTATATCGTTGGTGTGATTGCTGCTGTTTTCCACTTCGCTAATGGTTTATGGAGCGTTTTGGTTTCATTTGGTATCACGCAAACACCAAAATCTCAAAAGATTGCAACTTACGCTTGTATTCTAGTGTTCTTTGTAATTAGCTACTTAGGAGTCAGGACATTAATTCAATTTGCTTATGGGATTTAATAGATAGATAGAAAAGGAGAGTGTGTATCAATGAGTAATCGCAAGATAGCAGTTGTCGGCGGTGGTCTAGCCGGACTTATGGCAACAATAAAAGCTGCTGAAGCAGGCGTGAACGTAGACATTTTTTCAATCGTTCCAGTAAAACGCTCTCACTCTGTATGTGCGCAAGGTGGTATTAATGGGGCTGTTAATACAAAAGGGGAAGGTGACTCTCCTTGGCTTCACTTTGACGATACAGTATATGGTGGGGACTTTTTAGCAAATCAACCAGTGGTAAAGGCAATGTGCGAAGCGGCGCCTGGTATTATACATATGTTTGACCGTATGGGTGTTATGTTTAACCGCACACCTGAGGGGTTACTGGATTTTCGCCGTTTCGGTGGAACACAAATGCACCGTACTGCATTTGCAGGGGCTACTACAGGTCAACAATTGCTTTATGCGCTGGATGAGCAAGTTCGCCGCTATGAAGTGGAAGGTTTGGTTACGAAATATGAAGGCTGGGAATTTGTTAGCGCAATAATCGACGAGGAGGGTGTTGGTCGAGGTATCGTTGCTCAAGACATGAAAACGCATGAAATTAAGGCGTTTCCTTCTGATGCTACTATTTTTGCGACTGGAGGCCCAGGAATCATTTTTGGGAAATCAACGAACTCGATGATTAATACAGGTTCAGCTGCAAGCCAATTGTATCAACAGGGCGTTAAATATGCTAATGGAGAATTTATTCAAATTCACCCAACTGCCATCCCTGGAGATGACAAGCTCCGCTTAATGAGTGAATCAGCACGCGGAGAAGGCGGCCGTATATGGACTTATAAAGATGGTGAGCCATGGTATTTCTTAGAAGAGAAATATCCAGCATATGGGAATCTCGTTCCGCGTGATATCGCGACCCGTGAGATTTTTGATGTATGCGTGAACCAGAAGCTTGGAATCAATGGAGAAAACATGGTTTATCTCGACCTTTCCCATAAAGATGCGAAAGAGCTTGATATTAAGCTTGGTGGAATTATTGAGATTTACGAGAAATTTGTAGGGGAAGACCCTCGTAAGGTTCCGATGAAAATCTTCCCGGCTGTTCATTATTCAATGGGCGGCATGTGGGTTGATTATGATCAAATGACTAACATTCCTGGTATCTTTGCTGCAGGTGAGTGTGATTATTCACAACACGGTGCGAATCGTCTGGGAGCTAACTCTTTATTATCTGCTATTTATGGTGGAGCGGTTGCTGGTCCGAAAGCTATTGAGTATATTGAAGGACTAGACAAGCATGTGGAAGACTTATCAACTGCTATGTTTGATACAGCTGTGAAAGAAGAGGAAGGGAAATTTGAGAGCTTAATTCACATGGATGGAACGGAAAATGCGTATCAAATTCATCAGGAGCTTGGTGAGTGGATGACTGATAATGTTACAGTTGTGCGAGAAAATGCGAGATTATTAAAAACAGACGAGAAAATCCAAGAATTACAAGAGCGTTTTGAAAACATAAATATTGGCGATACATCACGCTGGAGTAACCAAGGAGTCATGTTTACACGTCAATTGAAGAATATGCTCCAATTAGCCCGTGTTATTACAATTGGTGCTTATAACCGTAATGAAAGCCGTGGTGCTCACTATAAACCTGAATTCCCAGATCGTAACGACGAAGAATGGTTAAAGACAACCATTGCAGAATATGACGCGAAAAACAATGCTCCGAAATTTAGCTATGAAGAGGTGGATGTTTCATTAATTAAACCACGTGTGCGTGATTATACACAAAAACATTAAATAGGGGGAGTAAAAGTAAAATGGCTGAACAAAAGACGGTTACGTTTATCATCACAAGACAGGATAGTCCCGATTCTACTCCTTACGAGGAAATATTTGAAGTTCCTTATAGAAAGAACATGAATGTCATCTCCGGGTTAATGGAGATTCGTAAAAATCCTGTTAATGCAAAAGGGGAAAACACAACTCCAGTTCAATGGGATATGAACTGTTTAGAAGAAGTTTGTGGAGCGTGTTCTATGGTTATTAATGGAACACCTAGACAATCTTGCGCAGCCTTAGTTGATCATCTGGAAACACCAATTCGATTAGAACCAATGTCTACATTCCCTGTTGTACGCGACCTAATTGTAGATCGCGAACGTATGTTTGACGCGTTGAAGCAAGTAAAAGCATGGATTCCGCTTGATGGAACACATGATCTTGGTCCGGGACCTCGTATGCCTGAGAAGAAACGTCAGTGGGCATATGAATTATCTAAATGTATGACTTGCGGTGTTTGTCTGGAAGCCTGCCCGAACGTGAATGACAAATCAAACTTTATTGGCCCTGCTGCAATTTCTCAAGCACGTCTTTTCAATTCTCATCCAACAGGAGAGATGTTTGCAAGTGACCGACTAGAAGGTCTAATGGAAGATGGCGGTATTGGTGGCTGCGGTAATTCGCAAAACTGTGTTCAAGTATGTCCGAAAGGTATTCCATTAACTACTTCTATAGCGGCAATGAACCGTGCAACAAATATCCAAGCGTTTAAGAACTTCTTTGGAAGTGATAACGCACATTAATCATGAAAAAAGCGGGGGCTCAAATGGTGAAAAATACTTTTGAGCCACCTCTTTTTTTGTAATAATGTTATTTTAATTAACTGAAAGAACCGCGGGAAAATTGTTTTCGAGAATTCGACTGTCTTCGGATATAATTAATACTTTAAACATGCTGTGTTTTCTCTATCAACTGTTAAGGGTTTTTGCACAATGCAGCGTAGCAAATTCACGAAATCCAATGCCGTTTTTATCCTCGTTAATACAATATAAAAATCCTCATGATATATAAAAAATATTGAATAATAATGCACTATAGCCCTCAAAGCAATAAAAAACGATATTAACAAATGGATTAGATCTAACAAATTTTGTCATAAATTGGCAACTTTCTTCAATTAGATATAATAATCGTTCAAATAGGAGGTCAGACAGCGCCCTCGGAGAGCGTGGTGTATTTCCTTCCAGTGAGGTTTTTCCTGTTATATAATGAATAAAATTAGTCAGAAGTCTAACTAGATTGCGGAATAATAAGATGTCACCTACAGTTTGACTTTGGGTGTCTTTTTTTATTATTTCACTCGGAATAAATACGGTGATTGGAAATTAACAGGAAGAGGCTAAATATATATGTATCGTTTGTCCTTATACCCATGACGAATCCCAGTAATAATAAAAGAAAATTAAATTTGAATAGAAGGAATTAAAAAACCGACTTCCATAACGAAAGTCGGCTTTTCAGCCATTTACATTAGTAAATGATCATTCGACTAATACAAGGGTAGTAAATGCTTACGCTTAGTTGAGAAAATAGGTATTAAAGTTTTAATTCCCCCATGCGTAATAACTCAACTACTGCCTGTGATCGCCCCTTGACACCTAGCTTTTGCATAGCATTTGAAATGTGGTTCCGGACTGTTTTTTCAGATATATACAACTCCTGGGCAATTTCCTTTGTTGTTTTGTCTTGTACTAGTAGTTCGAATACTTCTTTTTCTCGTTTGGTTAATAATTGCTTTGGTTTGTAGTCATTGTCCTTCAAATGTTTACCCCTCCTTGCTCTTATAGAGCCGCATGTTGAAGGGAGATTATTTAGTCACTATAGCTTATGTAATAAGGATGAATTAGTGCGCACAATTCCTTGAAAATACATACATTCCATTGCATCATTTAAATGATGGGCAATAAAGAAAATACTCTACACAAAAATATATTATGTGATAAACTATTTCCTAGGACAACTGTAGGAGGGTACATTTTGGGTAAAGACCTGGCAACAATTGATACAATTGTAGCAGTAGAGAAACAATTACGATATATTTCTGGAATGATTAAACAAAATGGAAGGAAAATCCTAACCAACTATCCTATTACTTCACCGCAATTTGTCGCATTGCAATGGCTTTTAGAAGAAGGCGATTTAACGATCGGTGAGCTTTCCAATAAAATTAATTTAGCTTTTAGTACGACAACTGATTTAGTCGACCGAATGGAAAAGAATGAGCTTGTACAACGAGTTAGGGACACAACTGATAGACGCGTAGTTAGAATTCATTTATTAGAAAAAGGAAGAACCATTATTCACGAAGTAATAGAAAAAAGGCAATACTTCTTAGGAGAGGTCTTAGAAAATGTTGCGGCGAAAGACATGAAAGATCTAACTAGATTATTAGATTTATTATATACAAAAATAAAGATGCAAACAGAAAAATAACATCATAGAAGAGGCGATTATCTTGAATAGAGCAATCGGAGTCATTGATTCTGGTGTAGGAGGCCTTACGGTTGCACATGAATTGATGAGACAGCTCCCTAAAGAAAAATTAATTTACCTAGGGGATACTGCTAGATGTCCATATGGACCAAGAACAGAGCAGGAAGTAAAACAATTTACTTGGGAAATGGTCAGTTACTTATTAGAAAAAAATATTAAAATGTTAGTTATTGCTTGCAATACAGCGACAGCATTTACATTAAAAGATTTACAAGAGAGATTAGATATTCCTGTTATTGGAGTTATTAAACCTGGTGCCCGAGCAGCTATTAAGTTCACAAGAAATGATCAAGTTGGAGTTATAGGGACAGAAGGGACAATAAGAAGTAAAGCATACAGTAATGCTTTGCGCAAAATTAAAGCAAAGCTTCAGGTTTACCCGCTTGCTTGCCCGTTATTTGTTCCGATGGTTGAGAAAGGGATTCTTTCAGGGAGTCATGCAAAGGAAGTTGTAGAAGAGACACTCCAGCCTTTAATCGGAAATGGGATGGACACACTAATCTTAGGTTGTACGCATTATCCGCTTCTAAAAGACACTATTCAAGAAGTGGTTGGAGACGGTGTAACAGTTATTTCTTCCAGTGAAGAGACTGCTAGAGAGACAAGTACTATATTAGAAGTTCATGATCTATTATATAATGGTGATAGAAACCCGACCCATCAATTTTATGCAACTGGTGAACTTAAAACATTTAAAAAAATAGCGAATTCCATTTTCAAAGAAGGAAATGATTCGTTTTACGAAATAGAAAAAGTCAGTATAACGGAAAATCAGGATGCTTCCTAACAAGCACCTGATTTTTTTATTTGGACTGGTCTATTTTTACAGAAGGCTCGTATACATAATAGTACAAACCATCGTAGGAGGTATAGTCATGAAAAGAAAAGTCTATCTATTAACTGGATCGATCGTTTTTTCTTTAATGTTAACTGGTTGCTTTCAAGGGGAACAATCAAGTCAGAATCAAGAAACAGAACAGCCTCAAGATGCAGAGGCAGTAGATAATTTAGAAGGTGCAACTTCAGAGGAAGCGGAGGAAGTAAATAAGGAAGGTGCAGAAGAAGCTGCTGAGATGGTACCTAGAGAATTGTATTTATTAGATAAAAATGGAATGGTAGCTTCACAAACAATTGATTTGCCTCAGTTAGATTCAAAAGAAGTAGCTGCACAAGTGTTAGAATACCTAGTTATTGATGGACCTGTGACCTCTGTTTTACCAAATGGGTTCCAAGCGGTTTTACCTGCAGGAACTGAAATTCTCGGAGTAAATTTAAAAGAGGATGGAACAGTTATTGTTGATGTCTCTGAAGAATTTAAAGGTTATGAAGCTTCTCAGGAAGTAAAAATATTGGAAGCTATCACACATACGTTGACGCAGTTTGACAATGTGAAAAGGGTTCAATTATGGATAAATGGCCATCCGCAAGAAGAAATGCCAGTTAATGGTACACCGATAGGGCAAGGGTACACTAGAACAAATGGAATAAATGTTGTTGAAACCGGAGCAGTAGATCTTATCGATAGCCAACCTGTTACCATGTATTACCCTGCGGAGCATAATGAGAGCAGATACTATATACCTGTTACACAGTATGTTGAAACGAGTGAAGATAATGTATATCAATCTATCGTTCAAGCTTTAATGGACGGACCTGGGTATCAAACAAACGTTGTGCATGTATTTAACGAAAACGCCTTATTGACTGAAGAGCCAACCATTAATGATGGCGTACTGGAAATGGTTTTCAATCAAGGGATCTTAATGGATGAAGAAAAAGCAGTAATTGCAGATGAAGTGATGGAAACGCTTGTCCGAACACTAACAGAGCAAGAAGGGGTCAAAGCGGTTGATATCAAAGTGGAAAATGTCGAGCAATTGGTTAGTGAAAACGGGGAGGCTTATACTGAGCCCGTAACAAAACAAACTTATTTACCAAGTGAAAAATTATAACCTTTCTCATGTAGTGTAAGCATATCAAAGCAATGAGATAGTTGACCAGAATGTCATTTTTAATACTGGGAAAGATAAATTATTATTAAATTAGGATAAACTGTAAAAAACTTGGCGTTTAGCCAAGTTTTTACAGTTTAATCCGTAATACTTCATTTGAATATGAACTGGTTTGTCGTGTTTCTTTAGGGTAAAATATGGTATGCTATTGGTTAAGATAGAGGAGGATTTTTACATATGAGAAACGACCAGCGATATAATAATCAATTAAGACCTATTAAAATAATTCCTAACTATATAAGTCATCCAGAAGGATCTGTTTTAATTACCGTTGGAGAAACAAAGGTGATTTGCAATGCCAGCATTGAAGATCGTGTTCCTCCATTCATGCGTGGACAAGGAAAAGGTTGGATTACTGCTGAGTATTCGATGTTACCAAGAGCAACAGAGCAACGAAATATTAGAGAATCATCAAAAGGGAAAGTAAGCGGAAGAACGATGGAAATTCAGCGTTTAATTGGCAGAGCTTTGCGTTCTGTAGTAGATCTTGAGAAATTTGGAGAAAGAACAATCTGGATTGATTGTGATGTTATTCAAGCGGATGGGGGAACAAGGACAGCATCCATTACAGGGGCTTTTGTTGCAATGGTATTAGCATTTGGAAAGTTGTTAGAAACAAAAGCCATTAAGAGAATGCCTGTTAAAGAATTTTTAGCTGCAACCTCGGTTGGGATTTTGTCTGATGATACGGAAATATTAGATTTGAACTATAAAGAGGATTCAGAAGCAAATGTCGATATGAATATTGTCATGACGGGTGCTGGCGAGTTCGTGGAAATTCAAGGGACAGGAGAAGAAGCAACATTTCGAATAGACCAGTTGAAGACCATGCTCATGCTAGCAACAGAAGGCATTGAGGACATATTTGGTATACAGCGTGAAGTTCTTGGTGATTTAGCGAATCGTATTGGTGAAACGAAATAGAAATAATATAAGAGGTATAATTATATGAAAAAAATAATTATCGCAACGAAGAATCAAGGGAAAGCGAAGGAATTTAAAGAACTATACCTTAAAAAGGGTATGGAGGCTTTATCGTTATTAGACATAGTGCAGGAGTTACCTGATGTAGAAGAAACAGGGGTTACTTTTGAAGAAAACGCAGCACTAAAGGCCGAAACGATTGCAGAACTCTTGCAGATTCCTGTTTTAGCAGACGATTCTGGTTTGGTGATAGATGCACTGGACGGACGCCCAGGAGTATATTCTGCAAGATATGCTGGGGAAGACAAGGATGATAAAGCGAATATTAAGAAGGTTTTAGAAGAACTAATCGATGTTCCTGAGGGAAAGCGAACAGCTAGATTTGTTTGTGTGTTAGCAATTGCAAGACCAGGAGAGAAGACGGACTTCTATAAGGGAACTTGCGAAGGTTCCATCGCTTTTGAAGAAAGAGGAAGCAATGGGTTTGGATATGATCCTATTTTTATTCCTGAAAATGAGACAAGAACAATGGCGGAGTTATCTTCTGAAGAGAAGAACAGCATAAGTCACCGAAGTAATGCTATCAGTAAATTACAGGGCAGGGTGTAATGAATGAAATATAAAGTTCTGATTATGAGTGATAGTCATGGTTTAAAAAAAGAATTATTAGAAATTAAACAAAGACATACTTTTGATGCAATCATACATTGTGGAGATTCAGAGTTGGATTTTAATGCTCCGGAATTAGACGGTATCTATAAAGTTGGAGGGAATTGTGATTTTGATCCGGATTATCCTGAAGATCAAGTACTGGAGATTGGGGATATCCGTTTCTATATAACACATGGGCACCTCCATCAAGTGAAAACAAACTTATTAAGATTATCGTACAGAGCAGAAGAAGTTGGTGCTTCCATCATTTGTTTTGGGCATACACATATTGCAGGAGCTGAGAAAATTGGTAATAGGCTATTTTTAAATCCCGGTAGTGTCCGTTTGCCTAGAAATAGACCAGAGGCTACTTATGCAATTTTAGAATGGGAAATGAAGGAAGACATTCATATTACATTTTATTCGACGCAAGGAGAAATAGTAGAGCCACTTTCTAAACAAGTTAAATGGAATAGCTGAAGCTAGGCAAATAAAAATTTGCCTAGCTTTTACAAATATTTTATAGGTTATTGACAAAAGTATAATTTGTATCATATAATATTATTTGTCCGTTAAAACAGCGAATACAACCAGAACATTAAACGACTAGAATTAGAAAAAAATATACGGTTTGTTTTGATATTTCCTAAAACTAACTCTGTTGGTTAATTGTTCTAAATTACGTATACCGAGAACATATATTATACGCGGGTGTAGTTAAATGGTATAACCTCAGCCTTCCAAGCTGATGTCGTGGGTTCGATTCCCATCACCCGCTCCAATATGTCCCAGTAGCTCAGCTGGATAGAGCAACAGCCTTCTAAGCTGTGGGTCGGGAGTTCGAATCTCTCCTGGGACGTAATCAAAAGAAACCTAGATAACGATGGGTTTCTTTTTTTGTTTATTTTCTCGTTTTTAGGGTATGTATATTTAGTACATATAAATTTATAATGGTAGAGAGGGTGAATATATGTACACGGAACACGATAATCTTATTTTATTTCCTAAATGGAAAAAGAAATTAGAGGAAGAAAGCTTACAGGCACTAAAAGATAAACAATATGATAAAGCTTTAGTTAAACTAGATAAACTAATAGCTTACCAAGTAGATGATCACGAGATTGTAACTGGTAAATTAATTTGTTTAATGGAACTAGGGCGGTTTAATGAAGCACAGTCACTGTGTGAAGAACTAATGCAACAAAAGGGTAATCACTATTATCATTACGTACATATCTATTTGACTATTCTTTTTCAAACAAACCAATACGAGCTGTTGATGGAACAAATTGAATACGAATTTGAAAATGATGAGATTCCGAAACTGCAGCGAGAGCAATTTAAACAATTATACGATATTAGTGAAAAAATGCGTATAGATATCGATTACGACAAACAAGATAAATTCTATCGTGAATTATTTGAATTAATTGAAGCCCATCGTTACCAGGAACAGTGGAGGGCAGTTGAAGACCTTAGAAAAGTAAAAGCAAAGCCAACAGCCGAGATATCCTTGTTGCTTTGTAATGATGAAGTCCACCCAGTGACTAAAACAGCAATCTTCCAGTGGCTTAGAGAAGAGAATTGGAACAGTGAGGTTCAGATAAGTAAGCAAGGAAAAGAAGTAACGGTATTTCCTGATGAAGTGGAAGATATTAATGATAACCAAATGATGTCTGAAACATTAAATATAATAAAACGTTTTGAAGAAAAAAATCCCACTTTTTATCAATTATTGAAAGAACTCTTATATCGTTATACATATGTTATTTATCCGATACTGCCGGAGAAAGAAGAATATATACATATCGCAAACGCATTAGTTTCAATTGGAAATGATTACCTGAATCTTAAGATTGATAGTGATTCCACGGAAGAGGCTTTATCAGATAAGTATAAACAAGAGATTATGTTGTGCGAATCGCTGTACTTGAGTATAATCGAAGCATAAAGAGCATACTTGGCCGGTAATGAATCTGTTGGCCGACAAGCAGAGTATCGCTTTATTAGAAATGCTTGAAAGCTATATAAATTATGATATAATAAGATGGTTGCAAATTTGAACAAGTAAAAACTCATTATTTAAAGTACATAATGGATAGAATAGATTTTGGAGGGAATTAATATGTCAGCTAAATGGGAAAAACAAGAAGGAAATAAAGGGGTACTTACCTTTGAAGTACCAGCTGAAGATTTCGATAAAGCATTAGATAAAGCTTTTAAAAAAGTGGTAAAAGATATTGAAGTACCTGGATTCCGTAAAGGTAAAATGCCTCGCGGACTATTCGAAAAACGCTTTGGAGTTGAAGCGCTATACCAAGATGCAGTAGACATCTTACTTCCTGATGCATATCGTAATGCAATTGATGAAACAGATATCTTTCCAATTGCACAGCCAAATGTAGATATTGAACAAATCGAAAAAGGGAAGAACGTTATCTTTACTGCTGAAGTGGAAGTGAAGCCTGAAGTTACATTAGGTGACTATAAAGGCCTAGAAGTCGAAGAACAATCTACTGAAGTAACGGATGAAGATGTAGAAAAAGAAATCGATCGTTTACGTGAGCGTCATGCTGAATTAGTGGTGAAAGAAGATGGCGAAGTTGAAAACGGAGATACAGTTGTTATTGATTTCGAAGGCTTCTTAGATGGAGAAGCATTTGACGGCGGTAAAGGTGATAACCATTCATTAGAGATTGGATCAGGTTCTTTCATTCCTGGATTTGAAGAACAATTAGTAGGTAAGAAATCTGGAGAAGAAACAGAAATTGAAGTGACTTTCCCAGAAGATTACCATGCAGAAGAGCTCGCAGGAAAAGTTGCTACATTCAAAGTGAAGATTCATGAAATTAAGTTCAAAGAATTACCAGAGCTTGATGATGAATTTGCTAAAGATGTTGACGACGAAGCAGAAACACTTGCAGACCTAAAGAACAAGAAAAAAGAAGAGCTTGAAGCGGAAAGAAAACAGAATGCTGAAAATCAAAAACGTCAGGAATTAGTAGAAAAAGCATCTGAAAATGCAGAAGTAAATATTCCTGAAGCTATGGTAGAAACTGAATTAGACCAAATGCTAAGAGAATTCGAACAACAACTTCAAATGCAAGGTATGACATTGGAAATGTATACTCAATTTGCAGGTCAAGATAAAGATGCGCTAAAAGAGCAAATGAAAGAAGATGCTGAAAAACGTGTTAAAACGAATTTAACTCTTGAAGCAATTGCTAAAGCGGAGAATCTAGAAGTATCTGAGGAAGATATTAATGCTGAACTTGAACAAATGGCAGCTATGTATGGTGTGGATGCAAAACAATTGCTACCTATGTTAGGCGGAAACACAGAAATGCTTGAGAATGATTTATTAATGAGAAAAGCTATTGACTTCTTAGCTGAGCAAAGCAAAGCAGTCTAATTGCCAGAGCACATATTTTACAACACTAGAGTAAAGTCATATAAAACAAGGTGCGGATTTATTCGCACCTTGTTTTAGCATTATTTGACATAGCAGTCTATTCAAAAAATGTGATTGGCTGAAATACTCACAATTCAGGATTCTGTTTGATTCAATATTACACTACTGATTGAAGTTGTACTATAGAATTTACGACTTAAATTAGATCTCCATCATATAGTATAAGTAATATGATTTGACTTTTTCATAAATAAAAAGATAATGAAGGAAAGCAATAATTATAAAAAGTAAAATTTTCATTTTTTACAATGGGGATGGGCTCTTTTTTGAAGTACAGGAACATATAATAGTTTTTGTTTTGTTTTTTGATTTGGTTCTGATATGATGACTATAAGTTTAGCCTAGAGTTTAGGAAATGTAGGGGTGAAAA
Organism: Oceanobacillus piezotolerans; assembly: GCF_003665065.1. Taxonomy (GTDB): domain Bacteria; phylum Bacillota; class Bacilli; order Bacillales; family Amphibacillaceae; genus Oceanobacillus; species Oceanobacillus piezotolerans. Next base: position 266,741 of record NZ_RCHR01000001.1, read on the forward strand.
TAATGTTTAAATTTAATGAAGAAAAAGGGCAATTAAAATGCTCCTTTTGTGGAAAAAGCCAGGACCAAGTAAGGAAGTTAGTGGCTGGTCCAGGCGTTTATATATGTGATGAATGTATTGAACTCTGTACAGAGATAGTGGAAGAAGAGCTTGGTAATGAAGATGAGATGGAATTAAAAGAAATACCTAAACCAAAAGAAATCTGTGATATCCTTGATGATTATGTTATCGGACAAGATAAAGCAAAGAAAAATCTTTCTGTAGCAGTATATAATCATTACAAGCGAATTAATACACCTAAGAATAATGACGACGTAGAAATCTCAAAAAGTAATATAGCGATGATAGGTCCAACAGGTAGCGGAAAAACATTACTTGCACAGACTTTAGCTCGAATTATCAATGTTCCTTTTGCTATGGCAGATGCTACATCCCTGACAGAAGCAGGTTATGTAGGCGAAGACGTAGAAAATATTTTACTAAAGCTTATTCAGGCTGCAGATTATGATGTGGAAAAAGCTGAAAAAGGGATTATCTATATTGATGAAATCGACAAAGTCGCACGTAAATCCGAAAATCCTTCCATTACTCGCGATGTATCAGGTGAAGGGGTACAGCAAGCGTTACTTAAAATATTAGAAGGAACGGTTGCAAGTGTACCACCTCAAGGTGGACGCAAACACCCACACCAAGAATTTATTCAAATTGATACAACGAATATCTTATTTATCGTTGGAGGAGCTTTCGATGGAATTGATCAAGTGATCAAGCGCCGTCTTGGCAAAAAAGTAATTGGATTTGGAGCAAATTCTAAACAGGAAGACTTAGGAATGGGTGAGTTATTAGCACAAATTCTACCAGAAGATTTGTTACGCTATGGGCTTATCCCTGAATTCATCGGTCGTATTCCAGTTATTGGCAGCTTGACGCCACTGGATGAAGATGCATTAGTCCAAATCTTAACGAAGCCGAAAAACGCGTTAGTGAAGCAATATCAGAAATTATTTGAGATGGATAATGTAGAACTAGAGTTTAAAGAGGATGCACTTAATGAAATTGCGAAAAAAGCAATTGAACGTAAAACGGGTGCACGTGGACTGAGATCGATTATTGAAGGTATCATTCTAGATGTGATGTTTGAATTACCATCAAGAGAAGATATTGTGAAATGTGTGATTACTAAAGAAACGGTTTTAAATGATAATGGCAGCCCAACCTTGGTATTCAATGACGGAACTGTCCAAGAAGGGATACAAAAGCATCCTAAGGAAAGTGCATAATTACCCATTGATGTTTTGTATGCCAACTGAGTAATATTTATCGGAATCTAAAAGTTAGACTAGCTTAGCGGGGTGGTTTTTGTAAAGCTTAAGAGCTTTCCCTTTTAAGCTAGTCTTTTTTATGGTTAGTTTTTAATATAGCGTTTATACTAAGCATGGAAGTTGCCATTGGTTTACAAATGTAAAATTTTTCTATAAAATTTAAGAACATGACAATATTATAAGCCATATATGGAGGTTACATATTAATGACAAAAGATATCATTCAGGTCCCCCTCCTACCATTACGTGGATTACTTGTTTTTCCTTCTATGGTGCTACATTTAGATGTGGGTAGAGACAAATCTATTCAAGCATTGGAAAAAGCGATGATGGGAGATCAAACCATATTTCTGTCAGCACAGAAAAAGGTTAGTTTAGATGATCCAGAACCAAATGATATATATCATATTGGTACTTTAGCAGAAGTGAAGCAAATGATGAAATTACCAAACGGTACGATTCGTGTATTAGTAGAAGGTTTGTATCGTGCAGAAATACAACGTTTTGTTGAGACAGATGAAGAATTTATAGTAGAAATTACTGAGTTAGATGAAATTCATGGAGAAGTTCATGAGGAAGAAGCGTTAATGCGCTCTTTATTAACACAGTTTGAACAATACATAAAGTTATCGAGCAAAGTGACGAAGGAAACATTGGCAACGGTAGTTGATATAGAGGAACCAGGAAGATTGGCTGATATAATCGCATCTCATTTAGCTTTAAAAGTAAAAGAAAAACAGGATATTCTTGAGATTAAACAGGTCCCAAAAAGAATGCAAATGTTAATTCGGCTTATATCCAATGAGAAAAAAGTGCTGGATTTAGAGAAGAAAATAGGACAGCGCGTAAAAACCTCTATGGAGAAGACACAAAAAGAATACTATCTCAGAGAACAATTAAAGGCTATCCAGAAAGAACTTGGAGACAAGGATGGCAAAACAGGAGAGGTTGAAGATCTAAGAGAGAAAATCGAACAATCAGATATGCCTGAGCATATTATGGAGATTGCACTAAAGGAAGTTGCAAGATATGAAAAGGTTCCTCAAAGCTCAGGGGAAAGTTCGATTATTCGCAATTATATTGATTGGTTATTGGCATTGCCTTGGACTAAGAAATCACAAGATACTATTAACATCAACAACGCTGAGAAGGTTTTAAACAAGGATCACTATGGTTTAGAAAAAGTAAAAGAACGTATATTAGAGTACTTAGCCGTTCAGAAACTAACGAATTCACTAAAAGGACCAATACTTTGTCTAGTAGGTCCTCCCGGTGTCGGAAAAACCTCTTTAGCCAAATCTATTGCGGCATCTGTTAATCGTAACTTTGTTCGAATATCATTGGGTGGAGTTCGGGATGAGGCCGAAATTAGAGGACATCGAAGAACATATATCGGTGCAATGCCAGGTAGAATTATTCAAGGGATGAAGAAAGCAGGAACCATCAATCCTGTGTTTCTACTTGATGAAATTGATAAAATGTCTAATGACTTCCGAGGAGATCCATCAGCTGCGATGCTGGAAGTTTTAGATCCAGAGCAGAATCATAATTTTAGTGATCATTTTATTGAAGAACCCTATGATTTATCTAACGTTCTGTTCATAGCAACAGCGAATAGTGTGAATACAATACCAGGTCCACTGTTGGATCGTATGGAAATTATTTCAATAGCAGGATATACAGAACTGGAAAAACTGCATATTGCCAAAGAACATTTACTACCAAAGCAAAGACGGGAAAATGGTTTAAAGAAGGGTGATATGCAAATTCGTGATGAGGCTTTATTTAAGCTTATTCGCAGGTATACTAGAGAAGCTGGTGTCAGAGGTTTAGAAAGACAAATTGCAAAGTTATGCAGGAAAACAGCTAAGATTATCATTTCTGAAGAGAAGAAGCGCGTTGTTATTACGGAAAAAAGCATAGAAGAGCTATTAGGAAAGCCTGTTTATCGTTACGGTTTAATAGAACAGGAGGATCAAGTAGGTGCTGCAACTGGCCTAGCTTATACTGCTGTTGGTGGAGACATCCTGACGATTGAAGTTAGCCATTTTCCTGGCAAAGGAAAGTTAACCCTTACCGGTAAGCTGGGTGATGTAATGCAAGAATCTGCTCAAGCAGCATTTAGCTATATTCGCTCTAGAGCAAAGGAATTAGGAATTGCTCCTGATTTCTATGAGAAGTATGATATCCATATTCACGTGCCAGAAGGGGCAACACCAAAGGATGGACCATCTGCAGGAATCACCATGGCGACGGCTCTCGTTTCAGCCTTGTCAGGAAAAGCAGTGAGAAAAGAAGTGGGTATGACAGGAGAGATTACACTTCGGGGAAGAGTGTTACCAATTGGTGGTTTAAAGGAGAAGTCACTAGGTGCTCATCGTGCTGGCTTAAAGACGATTATCATTCCTGAAGAGAATAAGAAGGATTTAGAAAATATACCTGAAAGTGTTCGTGAGGAACTAACCTTTATTCCTGTAGGTCATTTGGATCAGGTACTAAAACATGCCTTAGTGGGGGAATGAAATAATGAAAGTAACAGATGCAGAGATAGTGATCAGTGCAGTTAGCCAGAAACAATATCCAAGTGAAGGCCTGCCGGAAATCGCTTTAGCTGGACGTTCCAATGTGGGAAAGTCCTCCTTTATTAATAAATTGATTAACCGAAAGAATTTAGCACGTACCTCCTCTAAACCAGGTAAGACACAAACATTGAATTTCTATAAGATTAATAATATGTTTTATTTCGTGGATGTTCCTGGATACGGTTATGCTAAAGTGTCTAAAAAAGAAAGAGAAAAATGGGGTACCATGATGGAAGAGTATTTTCAAACAAGAGATACTCTCAGAACAGTATTATTGATTACAGACATCCGTCATGAACCAACCAGGGATGATATCCAAATGTACGAATTTCTTAAACATTATGAGTTGCCTGTGATGGTAGTGGCTACAAAGCTCGATAAAGTGCCGAAGAGTAAAAGAGCAAAGCATATCAAACGAACCAAAGACACATTGCAAATGTCTAAAGATGATGTTATCTTACCTTTTTCCTCTGAAACAGCTGAAGGAAAAGATGAAGCATGGGGTTATATAAAGCAATATATTTAGAATAAATGAATCTTCGCTCAAGATAGGGTTATGTATATCCCTTTCTTGAGCGTTCTTATTATAAGTACAGATTTATCAATTCAAAAAACGACTAGTTTTTCTAATTAAAAGTTGGACATAATATTGTTATCTTTTATTTTCGTTTAAAAAGAAAGAAGATGCCTACAACGATTAACAGAATTGGCCACGCCATCTCCAATATACCAACAACATCATCTAGCCAGTAAAAATAAATGGACAGCCTAGATGAGAAAATAAAGATGATACTAAGAATAGTAAATAAGAAACCCATTAGAAAGCCTTGCTTTGTTTTCCAAGCCCTGACTAAAAAAGCAATACCAATAATTAGGGTATAAGAAGCCCAATGGTCAATCCAGAAACCATAATGAGCCAATCCGTGAAAATGTATGCCTAACCCCAACAATAATGTTCCGGTAAACAGATTCTGATAATGTTTAGAAGAAAAGCTATGAATGAGGAAAGCTAAACCAATGATAATCAGCAAACTCTGCCATGAGTAAAAATTAGTCAAGATTGGAAATTGGAGTTGTTTCAGAAGAAAATACAGTCCAATTCCTATTAGTAAATAGGCGAATAAAGTATTTTGTTTTTTCAAGCTATCATCCCTTTATATCTATTTCGATTCCTTGCTTCCTACTATATTATATGATAAAGTACATTCGAGTTAATATGATTACGCCTTTATACCATAAATTGTTTTATTCTGTTCACATTTGTTAAGATGGTGTTAAGTTTATCATGTTATAATGGAACTATATATTTTTATATTTAATCCTTTTTAATAATTATTATAGTAATATCAACTGCATCGTTTTGTTGGGGGTAGGATAAATTGCATATTTTAACAGTTGGTTTAAATTATAAGACAGCCCCTGTAGATATTAGGGAGAAAGTAACCTTTTCAGAAGATCATTTACGGGATGCAATTGTAGAGTTGAAAAAGCAAAAAAGCATCTTGGAAAATGTGATTATCTCTACATGTAACCGTACAGAGATTTTCGCAGTCGTAGATCAGGTGCATACAGGGCGATATTATATTAAAAAATTTTTAGCAGATTGGTTTAACATTGAAAAAGAAGAGTTAACTCCCTATTTAAAAATCACGGAAGACGACGGTGCTTTAGAGCATCTATTTCGAGTTTCAACAGGGCTGGATTCGATGGTATTAGGGGAAACACAAATACTTGGACAAGTTAAACAAGCATTTCTATTATCACAAAAGGCGAACACCACAGGGACTATTTTTAATGAATTATTTAAACAAGCTATCACATTCGGGAAACGTGCACATAAAGAAACAGGAATCGGTGAACACGCTGTATCGATAAGCTACGCTGCAGTAGAGCTGGCAAAAAATGTCTTCGGCAACCTTAATAATAAGCATGTAGCAATACTGGGAGCAGGAAAAATGGGAGAGCTTGCAGCCAAGAATCTTCATGGCTCCGGAGCATCAAGGGTAACCGTTATAAATCGAACTCTGGAAAAGGCGGAAATGCTTGCAGCGCAATTTCATGCAAAGGCAGAACCTTTTGAGAATTTATCAGATGTATTATTGGATGCAGATATATTAATCAGCTCTACGGCATCATCCTCTATTGTTATCTCTAAAGAATTGATTGAAGAAATACAAGAACGAAGAAAGCAACGTCCATTAGTTCTCGTTGATATTGCTGTTCCACGAGATATCGATCCAGAAATACGTTATTTGAATGGAGTATATCTATATGACATAGATGATTTACAAGGTATTGTGGACGACAACCTCGCATCCCGAAAAGCGGCTGCAGAGGAAATTGAGTTACTGCTAGAAAGTGAAATTGTAACCTTTAAAGAATGGTTAAAAACACTTGGAGTTGTACCTGTAATTTCGGCACTAAGGCATAAAGCTGCACTAATTCAAGAAGAAACAATGAAAAGTATTGAAAGAAAAATGCCAGATTTAACTGCACGGGAGAAAAAGGTACTGAACAAGCATACGAAGAGTATTATTAATCAGTTACTGAAAGAGCCAATTACTCAGGCTAAAGAACTAGCTGGCAGTGATCATGCAGAACACGCTTTACAGCTTTTTGTTGATATATTTGGTATCGAGACTGAAGTGAGAGCCGAGTTTGAAAAACAAGCTAAAAAAGACGCTACATTAATGAAATTAAGTCAAAATGAATTTGTAACACTACCACGTCTAGAGAAAATATCAAGTGTCTAAAGCGGAAGTGAAAAACCAGAAGGCAGTCGCTTTCTGGTTTTTTACTTTTCATTCATTAACCGTTTCCTTTTTCAATTACTCTTATTAAGGTTAATATAGAGTTGGGAAACATTATATGATTAGTCTTATTTATAGGAGGTTTACTCATGCGTAAAATTATAGTTGGATCAAGGCGGAGTAATTTGGCCATAACACAAACCAATTGGGTTATAGAACAATTAAAAAAAGCTGGTGCACAAAACGAGTTTGAAGTTAAAGAAATAGTTACAAAGGGAGATAAAATTCTTGATGTAACATTATCTAAAGTGGGTGGAAAAGGGCTATTTGTTAAAGAGATTGAACAAGCCATGTATAATAAGGAAATTGACTTTGCAGTACACAGTATGAAGGATATGCCTTCTGTTATGCCGGAAGGATTAGTTATTTCAAGCATTCCTGTAAGGGAAGACCCTAGAGATGCTTTTATCTCCAAGGACCATACTTTATTAAATGATTTAAAAGAGGGAGCCATTGTCGGGACTAGTAGTTTACGCCGAGCAGCACAGATTGTAGCTGTCCGTCCTGATATAGAAATTAAATGGATTCGTGGTAATATTGAAACCCGTATTCGAAAATTAAAGGAAGAAGACTATGATGCGATCATTCTAGCAGCTTCTGGTCTAAAGCGGGCTGGTTTAAGTGAAGAAGTCGTAACAGAGTTTTTAGAAGCAGAAGTAATGCTTCCAGCAGTTGGTCAAGGTGCATTAGCAATTGAGTGTCGAGAAGATGATGAAGAAATACGGTCTCTGTTAGCGACAATAAACGACGATTTTACAACTAAGACTGTAACAGCAGAAAGAACGTTCTTAAATCTCTTAGATGGCGGTTGTCAAATTCCTATTGGTGGTTACGCTTATTTAGAGAACGATGAAATTATTCTAACCGCTCTTGTAGGTACTCCAGATGGAAAGACCATTTTAAAAGAAACCGTTCGCGGAACAGAACCAAAGGAAGTTGGCCAAAAGGCTGCAGATATATTAATTGCTCAAGGTGCCAAGAAAATCGTTGATGAGGTAAAGCAGGAGCTTGAGAAAAAATGAAAGATGCTCTGGAAGGAAAACGCATCCTGATTACGAGAGATGAAAAGGGTGCAAAGCTTTTTTCTAAGCAATTAAAGCAACTGGGTGCTGTTCCATTGGAAGTCCCTCTAATCAAGATTCAATGTAAGTGCGAGGAGAACAACTGGCAAGGAATAAAAGAACTGCACTCCTATGAATGGATTATTTTTACAAGTGCAAATGGTGTCCGTTGTTTTTTTCAGTTATTAAACAAGAAAGGGCGTACTTTAACTAATCAAAGAATAGCCGTTGTAGGCCATAAAACGGAAGATGCTCTAAAAGAATTTGGCCTGACTGCAGACTTGGTACCTCCCTTATATAATGCTGAAACGTTAGCGAGTGAATTTATGAACAAATATTATCAGACAGGGACAATCCTGCTTGTCCGGGGGAATCTCTCTAGAGATGTATTGCCGAAAAGATTCTTTGAAGCTCGAGTACCATTTGATATGCTAGAAGTGTATGAAACTGTTGCGAATCATAATAATAAGGAAAACTTAAATGAAATACTATCAAGTCAACTAGATTTCATTACCTTTACCAGTCCTTCTGCGGTAGAAGCATTTTGTAACATGACCTCATTGACTGGAAAATGGACTACTGTTTGTATAGGCAGTACAACAGAGGAGATGGCAAGAAATTTAGGAATGGATCATATCATCAGCCCAGAGTCAGATTATACAATGGAGGGTATGATTCAGAGAATGACAGAATACAGCTATGGAGGAGATGTTTGATATGGAGAAGAATCTAGATTTCAAACGTCATAGAAGATTGAGAACTTCAAATTCTATGCGTTCTCTAGTCAGAGAGAATCATTTAAGAGTAGATGATTTCATTTACCCTATGTTTGTCATAGAAGGAAACAAGATCAAAAACGAAGTAGCATCTATGCCTGGTGTTTACCAATTTTCTTTGGATTTATTACTAGACGAAGTCAAAACTGTATATAATCTTGGAATCAGAGCAATTATGTTCTTTGGAGTAATTACAGCCAAGGATGAGATTGGGACAGGGGCATTTGTTGACGACGGAATCGTGCAAACCGCCACAAGAATGGTAAAAGAAGCATTCCCTGATTTATTAGTGGTAGCCGATACATGTCTTTGTGAATATACCTCTCACGGACATTGTGGAGTGATACATAATCATGATGTTGATAATGATGAATCATTAAAGCTTTTAGCAAAAACAGCGGTTTCTCAAGCTGAAGCTGGAGCAGATATTATTGCTCCATCTAATATGATGGATGGATTTGTTGCTGCTATTCGACTTGCTTTGGATGAGGCTGGATTCCAACATATTCCAATTATGTCTTATGCAGTTAAGTATGCCTCTTCTTTTTACGGTCCTTTTAGAGATGCTGCAGACAGTGCGCCTCAATTTGGTGATCGAAAAACATATCAAATGGATCCAGCGAATCGTTTAGAAGCCTTAAGAGAAGCGCAATCAGATATTGAAGAGGGAGCGGATTTCATTATGGTAAAACCGGCATTATCCTTCCTTGATATCGTTAGAGACGTTCGTAATAATGTAGATGTTCCTGTTGTTGCTTACAATGTAAGCGGAGAGTATGCGATGGTGAAGGCTGCAGCCCAGAATGGTTGGATTGATGAAAAAGCACTGGTGATGGAAATGCTAACTTCAATGAAGCGAGCCGGTGCGGATATCATTCTAACGTATTTTGCAAAAGATGTTGCAGTATGGCTAAAAGAAGAGAATAGATAATGAGGTGATCATGGATGAAAAGCTTTGAACAATCTGCGGCAATTTACAATGAAGCAGTAAACCTTATGCCTGGAGGGGTAAACTCACCAGTACGAGCATTTAAATCAGTTGGTATGACTCCAATCGTGATGGAATCAGGAAAAGGCTCTAAGATTTACGATGTCGATGGAAATGAATATATAGACTATGTACTTAGCTGGGGTCCTCTAATTCTAGGGCATGCTCATGACAATGTAGTGAACCAATTACAAGAAACGATTGTAAAAGGAACAAGTTTTGGTGCATCTACATTAATGGAAAATAAGCTGGCACAACTAGTTATTGAGAGGGTTCCTTCAATAGAAATGGTTCGTATGGTTAACTCTGGAACAGAAGCAACCATGAGTGCAATCCGTTTGGCGCGTGGATACACTGGAAGAGATATTATTTTAAAATTTGAGGGAAGTTATCACGGACATGGAGATTCACTATTAATTAAAGCCGGTTCGGGTGTTGCTACATTAGGGCTTCCTGATAGTCCGGGTGTACCTAGCTCGATTGCTAAGAATACAATTACTGTCCCATATAATGACATAGAAAGTGTTCAATTAGCCTTTGACAATTATGGTGACCAGATTGCTGCAGTTATAACCGAACCAGTCTGTGGCAATATGGGAGTTATTCCTCCTGAAAACAATTTTCTGCAAAAGCTGAGAAAGATAACGGAGGAAAATGGAACTCTGCTCATATTTGATGAGGTTATGACCGGATTCCGAGTTGGTTTCCATTCTGCACAAGGATACTTCGATGTAGATCCTGATATTACTTGCCTTGGTAAGGTAATAGGTGGCGGTCTTCCTGTTGGAGCCTTCGGAGGCAAGAGAGAGATAATGGAACAAATTGCACCGGCAGGTCCTATTTACCAAGCTGGTACATTATCTGGTAACCCACTAGCAATGACTGCAGGCTTTGCGACATTAAGTTCATTGACGAAGGAGTCTTATGAACAAATTAACCAAAAAATTGATAAGTTAGCAGAAGGATACTTAGAAGCAGCTAAATCATATGATATCCCCTTGACGGTAAATCGAGCGGGTTCCATGTTTGGTGTATTCTTTACAAATGAAAAGGTTACTAACTTCGAAACAGCGAAGACATCCAATCTGGATTACTTTTCACAATATTACCGCAATATGATTGAAGAAGGAATTTTCCTTCCACCTTCTCAATTTGAGGGAGTCTTCTTGTCAACGGAACACTCTGATGAAGATATTGATAAAACAATACAAGCAGTGAATGTAGCGTTTTCTAAGATTAATAAATAAAGCAATAAAGAGGGGGACCTCAAGAAGTAATCATTTACTTTTTGAAGTCTCCTTCTTTTTTATTCATTGTCATGAGGATTATAAATCTCCGTAGCTGATAGAAAATGCTGAATAATTTAATTCAAAATAGTGGGTAGCACCGCTACGGAAATACACTACGCTTTCCGCGGGCGCTGTTGAGCCTCCTCGAGACTAACGTCTCTGCGGGGTCTCAACTAGGCTTTTCATCCCGCAGGAGTCTTCGTGTATTTCCTCCGCTGAATTATGCTTTTTATTATTTTAACATTGGATAGCACCTCCAAATTACATGAAGTGATTGTAGCGGAGGGCAGTCGACTCCTGCGGGAAAAGCAACAGCCGAAGACCCCGTAGGAAGCGTAAAGGAACAAAGGCTAAGAACGCCACGTCCTGTGGCAACGCCTTTATGACCAACATCCTGTTGGCCCGAGGCTGAGGCGTTGCCCGCGGAAAGCGTACTGCCCGCAGCGGAAATCCCCAGCGCATATTTCCAGTGTGCTTCCGATAAATTAAACTAGTTAGTAGTTTATCTGAAATGTATTAAAAAAAGGATATCTCGGTAGCAACTAGACTTCATCATTCTATTTACCATTAGTATCCTCCAAATGCTCTTTTATGCATAAGGATTATCCTGGGCTCATATAGATAATTAAGGAATAGTAAGTAAGGGCTATGTTTAGAAGGGAGGCAGACAATTGTCTGAAGAAAAATCAGTATTTAGCTTCGAGTTAAATGAATCTCTTTATTTTGACAAAGGTCAAGAGGTAGCTGAAATGCGAGGAATATCCCTAGAACCAGAAATTACAATTCAACCCTATAATGATTATATATCTATAAGAGGTGTAATTGAATTACAAGGTCAATATGAAGCTTTAGAAGGAATGGAAGAAGAGACAATTACAGATTTCGAAGCATTTGAAGCGAAAAGATATATGGAAAAAGTGGAAGTAAATGAAGAAGGATTTGTTACTTTCTCACATCGTTTTCCTGTGGAAATTTCTGTTCCTACGTATCGTGTATCAGATTTAAACGCAGTTACAGTAAGCGTAGAATCTTTTGATTACGAATTACCTGAAGAAGGGCAATTAAAATTATATTCAACGATTAGTATCTATGGAATTGACCAGGATGTAAAAGAGCCACGGTTGCAAGACGTGGAGGAGAACACCGTAGAAGAAATAGTGGACACTGAAGAAGAAATAGAAGAGAGGGAAGAGGAAATTGCGGAAGAAACACATGCAGAAGAGTTTAGAAAAGAAGATTCTTTTGAGTTTGAATTAAAGTTTCCGCAAGAGGGTAGTTCACATGAAGAAGATATACACTCTTTATCTACTACTCCAAGTCTTTCTCCTGAGGCAGAAACAACGCAAGAAGATGACAATGAGGAAGAAGATGAAACAGGACGTTGGCTATTTAAAACGAAATCCCAATCTTTACAGGAATTCTTTGGTCACACACAAGAAGTGGAAGAAAATGAGACAGAAGATAATAATGATTACGAAATGGATGATGAATTAGAAGAAGATGATGAGGTAGATGAGGAAGAGAGAAGCCCGCAGGATGTTTCCTATTTAGCTGATATTTTTAGAAACAGTGAACAGGAAGGATTCACAAAAATGAGGCTATGTATCGTACAAAAAGAGGATACATTAGAGTCCATTGCAGAACGCTTCCAGGTTAGTGCTTTATCTTTAATTAAACAAAATAAACTAGAAGATGATTTCGACGTAACGGAAGGACAACTGCTTTATATCCCTCAAAAGACTTCTTAATATAATTTTGTGATAAGGCTGGGACATAACTAAACTGCTTAACAATAAAAGTGGAACAATGCGCCAATTTAGCGAGGTATATTTCCTCTGCGATTATCTTCTGCTGTTAAGTTCAATCTTTCTTTTAAGCAAACACTTTTGTCCCAGCCTCATCCATAATTCGATAGGTGGTGGAATGTATGGAAAAGAGGCTGAATAGAGTATTGCAGGCATATCCTATAGAACCAACAAGCATTCATCAAATTACTGATAACCTTTTCCAAATTATCGTTCACCAGCATTCTTTCGCACTGAAAAAGAGTAAGCTTGATCAGAGTACAGTATCATACTGGGAGTATACCTACCGTACGGCATATAATAATCAACTTCAGTCTATTATCCCTGTCTATCAGACGAAACAGAATCAACTTTATTATCAGGAAGGGGAAGACATTTATTATTTATGTCCTTGGGTCGAAGAAGAAAGGACATCTATAGATGAAGGCTCCATCCGTGCTTTATACCAAGCCATAGCAACCATCCATGAAAAGACCAAACGTTCTCAAAATATGGCAGGGAAAGAGTGGAGTAATGATTTCAAGGTCTACTTAAGTTATTGTGAGGATTTAGAGCAGCAATTACGTTCTACAATTATTCTTTATGAAAAGCGACATTATATGTCTCCTTTTGAATTATTGGTATGTACACAATTTAGAGATGTAGAATATGCCTTAAGAGAAATAAGAAAGCGTTTGGACCAATTCACGAAAGAAGATGAAAAAAGAGAAACATGGAATGTTTCTCTCTGTCATCGAAACCTGTCAACTGAGCATTTGAGGGGATCTTATATTATCAATTGGGAAAATGCAGGTTATGAAAATGCAATTATTGATTTGGTTTCCTTTTTCCGTCATGAGGTTCGTTTATTCGATGCGCCGAAAAATTCCTTTTTAGAGAATTTCTCCTATTATAATAATCTACATCCCTTGACTCTTGCGGAAGTTCAATTGCTTGCTGTTTATCTATTGAATCCCATTCCATATTTCGAACTCATTAATGAGTACAGAAGCAAAGAACCAAGAACAGAAATCTCCTTTATCAAAGAACTTCAAAAGGCGTATAGGGTAATCCTGTTTGGAATAGAATGGTCTCAATATGTTGAAAGGGAATATGAGATCGTTAAGTTTGATGAGCCAGAAGAAGGATTAGATTAAATCCATTCGATATAAAAAGCAATGAGTAGTCCAACCAGAAGACCTAATAATATTAAATCGAACGCAGTTGGAAATAAAATAGTACGTATGAGCTGGAATAGTAAAATGGGTAGTGTAACCTTCTCCAATACAAAAATACATTTTCTTGCCCATGGCGGCAGCTTATATCTGTAATACTTTGACATTGATTTCACCTCATTTGGTTTACACATTTTAAATTTACTATGATATAATATGTATACATAGACTGAACTTGTGCAAAATGGTTTAATAGTAGTTGACGATGCTTCTTGTTAGCATTAAAATATGATTTATAAACAATGAATTGGTAAATGCGAAGAAAGGGAAGAGTACAAAATAAAGCCTTTAGAGAGGGAAGTCTTGAGCTGAAAACTTCCTAGGTAAATTTATTTTGGAAGGTCGCCCTCGATGCAGCTTCTTTGAAAAGCTAGTAGGAGAAGCCGGTGACAAGCCGTTATTTGAAGAAGTGTGCAAATCACAAAATTTGATTTGTAAACAAAGGTGGTACCACGGAAATCAACCCTTTTCGTCCTTTTTAAGGATGAAAAGGGTTTTTTATATTTTTTCTCAATAAAATGAAAGCTAAATCTTCTTTTTAGCTGTAATTGTTTTAAAATTAGGAGGTAATAAATAATGAATGAGCAGGAGTACACATCGCTTCCACCGAAGTATAATCCACAGGAAGTAGAAAAAGGACGATATCAATTTTGGTTAGAGGGAAAATTTTTCGAAGCAACAGGAGATCCCAATAAAGAACCGTATTCTATTGTTATTCCACCCCCAAATGTTACTGGGAAGCTGCACCTCGGTCATGCGTGGGACACAACGATGCAGGATACCATTTCAAGAATGAAGCGGATGCAGGGCTATGATGTGTTATGGCTTCCAGGTATGGACCATGCAGGGATTGCCACACAAGCAAAGGTAGAAGCAAAACTGAAAGAACAAGGAACCAATCGGTACGAATTAGGCCGTGAGAAGTTTCTCGAAAAATCATGGGAATGGAAGGAAGAATATGCATCCTTTATCCGTTCACAGTGGGAAAAGCTCGGATTAGGACTTGATTATTCCCGTGAACGATTTACGTTAGATCAAGGATTAGCAGATGCTGTAAAAGAAGTATTTATCCGTTTATATGAGAATGGGCTCATCTATCGGGGAGAATACATTATTAACTGGGATCCACAGACTAAAACCGCTTTATCTGATATTGAAGTAATTTATAAGGAAGTACAAGGTAAGTTTTATCACTTGAGGTACCCTATTAAAAATAGTGATGAAACCATTGAAATTGCGACAACGCGTCCAGAAACGATGCTTGGAGATACAGCGGTTGCCGTTCATCCAAAAGACGAACGTTATCAACATTTAATAGGCAAAACACTTGTATTGCCGATTGTAGGTCGCGAAATTCCAATTGTAGCAGATGATTATGTGGATAGGGAATTCGGTTCTGGTGCGGTGAAAATAACACCAGCACATGACCCAAACGACTTTGAAGTTGGCAATCGTCATGATTTACCAAGAGTTCTCGTAATGCATGAAGATGGAACGATGAACGAGAATGCTGGTAAATATGAAGGAATGGACCGTTTTGAATGTAGGAAGCAAATCGTAAAAGACTTAGAAGAAATCGGAGTTCTTTTTGAGATAGAAGAGCACACGCATCAGGTAGGTCACTCTGAGCGAAGTGGTGCAGTTGTAGAGCCATATCTTTCTACACAATGGTTTGTAAAAATGCAGCCATTAGCTGATGCAGCATTAGAATTACAAAATGGTGACAAGAAAGTTAACTTTGTCCCAGAGCGTTTTGAAAACACCTATAACAATTGGATGGAGAACATTCGTGACTGGTGTATTTCCCGTCAATTATGGTGGGGACATCGTATTCCAGCGTGGTACCATAAGGAAACTGGTGAAATATATGTTGGCAAAGAAGCGCCAAGTGATATTGAAAACTGGGAGCAAGATGAAGACGTATTAGATACATGGTTCTCTTCCGCGTTATGGCCATTTTCAACGATGGGCTGGCCTGATACTGAGTCAGAAGATTTTAAACGCTACTTCCCTACCAATGTATTGGTAACAGGATATGATATTATCTTCTTCTGGGTTGCAAGAATGATTTTCCAATCAAAAGAGTTTACTGGAGAGCGGCCATTTAAAGATGTACTCATCCACGGGTTGATTCGTGACGAACAAGGCAGAAAGATGAGTAAATCGCTTGGGAATGGAGTAGACCCGATGGATGTAATCGACAAATATGGTGCTGATTCTTTGCGTTACTTCCTACTAACTGGTTCTACTCCAGGACAGGATCTTCGTTTCTATTGGGAAAAAGTAGAGTCAACGTGGAACTTTGCTAATAAAATCTGGAATGCTTCCCGTTTCTGTCTAATGAATATGAAAGATTTTACGTACGATGATATTGATTTAACAGGGGAGCTCTCCTTAGCAGATAAATGGATTCTTACTCGTCTAAATGAGACCATCCAACAGGTAACGAAGAATAATGAGAAATATGAATTCGGTGAAGCCGGTCGTCATCTTTACAATTTTATTTGGGATGAATTATGTGATTGGTATATCGAAATGGCGAAGCTTCCATTATATGGTGATGATGAAGCGAAGAAGAAGACGACCCAATCTGTTTTAGCTTATGTATTGGATCAAACGATGCGATTATTGCATCCATTTATGCCATTCATAACAGAGGAAATTTGGCAAAAGCTTCCACATCAAGGTAAATCAATTACGGTTGCGAACTGGCCTGAGGTGAAGAGAGAATTTCATGATGAAGCGGCGTCAGAGCAGATGAAACGACTCGTTTCGATTATTAAAGCGGTACGTAATATCCGTGCCGAGGTAGATACACCAATGTCAAAACAAATTAAGATGATACTAAAAGCAGAAAATGCGACAATAGTATCGGAACTGGAAAAAGATCGCAGCTACCTTGAACGCTTCTGTAATCCAAGTGAATTAATGATTTCTACAGAGGCAAATGCTCCAGAAAAAGCGATGTCTGCGGTGGTAACTGGTGTAGAGATTTATTTGCCACTTGAGGGATTAATCGATTTTGATAAAGAGATTGGCCGTCTGGAAAAAGAGCTTGAAAAATGGACAAAAGAGGTAGAACGTGTTCAGAAGAAGCTTAGCAATCAAGGTTTTGTAGCGAAGGCACCGGAAGCGGTGGTAGAGGCAGAGAAACAAAAGCAAGCCGATTATTTAGATAAACAAGCCAAAGTAAAGGCAAGATTAGATGAATTAAGAGGGTAAGAAATAGGAACGGAATCCTAAAGAAGAGGATTCCGTTCCTTTCTGTTTATATCAAGGCTACTAATCAAATCATGCATTAACCCTCCCAATAGAATAATGAATTTATATTAATAATCGATAGTAGCAAAACGAAACACGGCATTAATAATTTGTAGAAAGACCACGATGTCCTAAAGTGTTTTCCAATTACAGAAGGTGTACTTTGACGCAGGTTAATTGGCAGTTAGCTCCTTAAAGAGAAGAATTCTAGAAAAATACAAGTATAGTAAGTGAGGGATGCATAGGACTTCCACTGAGTGAATTTTCACCTTATCTATGTCGATGGCATCGAAAAAGAGAATGTTATGTTGAACGATTTTGAAAAAGAGTGACAGTATTCGTCTTACTTTTTAATTCCTCTATGCTAGAGTTACTTTAATGACTCTAGCGTTCGGAGGGGTATGAAATGGACAAGGGAAAGAAAATCATAATAAAACAAAATGGAAAAGTTACAAATTTCATAGAAAAAAAAGGAAAAAATACACCACCGTCAAATCAGGAGTATGCAGCAACCCTTCATGAGTCAATCGATGAATCCCATAGTACCTATGAAAGAAAAACGGATTTAGCAAGCGTTAAGTCATCTAAAGATCGACCAGAAGGTAAAAAAGTGAAGCCAGTTTTTATTACGATTTCCTCTGCAGTTCTCATTGGCGTTTTTCTAAGCATTCTAATGTTTCAAATCTTTGTTAAAGTAGAAAACGGCTTTATTAGCCAGCCTGGAGTTTTACAAGGAAATGAGGCACATGTAAACAAGCAGGAAGAAACCCCAAAAGGACCATCTTCCACTTATTCGGCTGAACCACTTAAAGTCCATATTTTACAAGCGGGTGTTTTCTCTGAATCAGATAATGCTGAAACTTGGGCAGCTGGTTTAAAAGAAGCACATTTACCCAACGTTATATGGCGAAGAGATAATCAATTCTATCTCATGCTAGGATTAGCTCCTACCAAAGAAGCTGCAAATGCAGTGATGAATCAAATAAATACCGGGGAATATGATATATTTGTAAAAGAATGGACAACAAATACATTACAACTTGGTTTAACGGAAAGTGAACAAGAATGGCTTCAGCTGTTTCGGACTTCGTGGGAAAGTTCAGTACAGTCCATTGCAGAAAGTAACAATGCAGATTTGGCAAGCTTTGATTCATTAAAAGAAAAACAAATTGAGAGTGAAACATTGTCTCCTTTAATAGAAATTGTGAATTCTCTAGAAGTGACTAACGAGACTCAAGCACAGCAAGTCTTATTAGATTTAATGTATGAATACGAACAACTGGAAAAAAGGGGAAATGAATGATCTCCCTTTTTCTAATTTTTTAACATATTACCTAGTTGGAAAGCTAGATTATCCCTAATAATAAAGCGTGTTTTCAATAGAGAAATCTATCTGAAAACACGCTTTTACAGATTTGTCTGAATAGAATGGCTAGGCTAAGATAACGGTAACTTACAGAAAGGGTGATATAGTATGGCATCAGTCACGATGAAAGATGTTCCCAAGGAGGATAGGCCCCGAGAAAGACTATTAAATGCGGGGTCAAGTCATCTGTCCAATCAAGAAATATTAGCTATTCTTTTAGGAAGTGGAACGAAAGAAGAATCAGTAATGGAACTCTCAAATCGCATATTGATGCATTTCGAAGGGCTTCATTTGTTAAGAGACGCAACAATTGAAGAATTAGTTGCAATAAAAGGAATTGGGATTGCAAAAGGGGTCTTAATATTATCGGCCATAGAATTTGGGAAGCGTATGAACCAGTATCGGCCCAATGAAAGATATATTATTCGATCGCCGGATGATGGTGCAGATTATATTATGGAAGAGATGCGAACATTAAAGCAGGAGCATTTTATAGTATTGTTCTTAAATACAAAAAATCAAGTCATTCATCGCCAGACTATTTTTATTGGGAGTTTAAATGCCTCCATTGTCCATCCTCGAGAAGTTTTTCGTGAAGCAGTCAAACGATCTGCTGCCTCTATAATTGTAGCTCATAATCATCCGTCTGGTGATCCATCCCCTTCACAAGAAGATATTCACGTTACAAGGCGTTTATTAGAATCAGGTAAGCTGATTGGTATTGAATTATTAGACCACCTCATTATTGGCGATAGAAAATTTGTCTCATTAAAGGAAAAAGGTTATTTATAACTATCTATTTTAGAATTTTTTTCGTATAATTATATAGGATACTATAAGCGCCATCTTTCATTTTGAATATGGCGCTTATTTAAGATTTTTACATAATGTATTTTGACGGTTAACAAACTTCCAGCTGGAATGGCAAGTATAAGTTTAAAAATCAAATTCTCAGGCCTGCATTAATGGCATAATTATAAATAGGAAAATAGGTAAGAAATAATGTGCAATGTGCATTGTTTCAACTTTTATTATCTAATGTTTGGACTGTCATATGAATCGATAAAGATTGCAACAGTCTAAAAGAATCGATATAGTAAAGTAATGAATTGTAAGTTGGAGAGGGAGATTCATTTGGGAATATTTAATTTATCTCAAGACTTGGGAATAGATTTAGGAACGGCCAATACCTTAGTCTTTGTAAAAGGAAAGGATATTGTTGTGAGAGAACCTTCGGTGGTTGCTAGAAATGCACAAACTGGGGAAGTGGAAGCGGTAGGCAGTGCTGCCAAGAATATGATTGGAAGAACGCCTGGGAATATTTCTGTGATAAGACCAATGAAGGATGGAGTAATCGCTGACTATGATACGACTTCTGTGATGATGAAGTACTATATAGAAAAGGCAATGAAAAAACGATCATTGTTCGCAAAAAAACCAAATGTAATGGTATGTGTTCCATCAGGTATAACCATGGTCGAAGAAAGAGCCGTTATAGATGCGACAAAACAAGCAGGGGCAAAAGAAGCCTATCCAATTGCAGAGCCTTTTGCAGCAGCTATTGGTGCAGGTCTTCCGGTTTGGGAGCCGACAGGCAGCATGATTGTTGATATAGGTGGCGGTACAACAGAAGTGGCAGTCATTTCTTTAGGTGGGGTAGTAACAAGTCAATCTATCCGTACTGCGGGAGATAATATGGATGAAGCAATTATCAACCATATTCGTAAACAATACAGTTTAATGATCGGTGAGAGAACAGCTGAGTCAATAAAAATGGATATTGGTTCAGCTGGTAAATTAGATGAAGATATTGAAATGGATATCCGTGGTCGTGACTTACTGACTGGTTTACCTAAAACGATTACTATTAAAAATACTGAAATTGCTGAATCTCTGAGGGACAACGTTGAAGCAATTGTAGATGCAGTGAAATTTACTTTAGAAAAAACTCCACCGGAGCTTGCTGCTGATATCATGGATAGAGGTATTGTATTGTCTGGGGGCGGTGCATTACTAAAAAATTTAGATAAAGTGATTAGTGATGAAACAAAGATGCCAGTATTTGTGACGGAAGAACCTTTAGACAGTGTCGCTAAAGGAACTGGTAAATCATTAGAATATATGAAACATTTCCGTTCCCATCCCAATGTTTCTTCACGTCCTTCCATTTATTAAGAGGGTGTAAGTATGTCTTTTTTTCGAAATAAACGATTATTAGTATTTTTAATTGGATTTATTGTTGTTGTCGTATTAATAGGCTATTCCCTAGGGGAGAGAGATAAATTATCTACGGCAGAACAGTTAGTTAATGATACAGTTGGATGGGTGCAGTCTGTTATCAATATGCCAGTAGGCTTTGTAACTAATATTTATACAAACATGAATGAGTTTTTGAACATTTATGAAGAAAATCAAATATTAAAAGAGCAACTTGCTGGATACAAAGGGCTTATTTACGAAGTACAAGAATTAAGAGATGAGAATCAAACATTAAGGGATAACTTAGAATTGACGAATTCTATGCGTGATTATGAACCAATTCAAGCAAATGTTATTTCTCGTTCTCCTGAATTATGGTTAGAGGAAGTTACGATTGATACTGGAACACAGGATGGTGTTCAGAAAAATATGGTAGTTGTAACTGGTGAAGGAATGATTGGGAAAATAAAAACAGCTAATCAATTTACCTCGAAAGTACAATTACTTACCGGCTTTGATCAGTTTAACCGGATTTCAGCTATGATTTCCAAAGAAGAGGGACATGATATCTTTGGAATGATAGAAGGATTCGATAAAGAGTCTAATTCGCTTATGTTCCGTATCATAGAAGAATCAGAAGAAGATATAGGAGAAGGTGAATTAGTTGTTTCCTCGGGTATGGGGGGCGTATTTCCTGCTGGGCTAATTATTGGAACGGTAAAAGAAGTGGTTCCAGACCAATATGGTTTGACAAGAACTGCCTTAGTGGAACCAGCGGCAGATGTGTATGATATTAATCAGGTTATGGTTTTAGATCGTTCACTCGATGTGGTGGATGAAGATGCTGAAGAGGAAGAGGTGAAAGAGGAATGAACAGGCTATATATCCCTTTATTCCTCTTTCTTATCCTAGTATTAGAAGGAGTAGCAACATTCTTTTTGCCTGCTGATCTCATTATGGGTGAATTATTAATCGTCCCTCATTGGCTGCTCGCAGGATTAGTGTTTGTAGTATTGTACTACGATAGTGAGAATACATATTTTGCATTAATGTATGCTGTCATTTTTGGTTTGCTTTTTGATATGATTTATACAAGTATATTGGGTGTATATATGTTTTCCTATGCCACAGTTATTTATATCATTCATCTTCTAAAAAAAATGTTACATATTAACTTTTTTAGCATGATTTTATTCCATATTATCGGAATTGGAGCTGGAGATTTACTGATCTACTTTGTTTATAATATAACTGACTTAGTAGATATGGCATGGAATGATTATTTACTTGACCGATTATTACCTACTATAGGTTTAAATCTTATTTTTGTTCTAGTTATCTATCCATTTTTAAAGAAGCAACTTGTGAAATGGAGAACGACAGAGCAGTGGAAATAACTGGTTTTATAAAACTAATATTTTAGCGCCCATTCATAAATGTTTTTGGCTGCTTTAGTGAGTTAATGAGGTGAACATATATTGCGTGAAAAGAAACAGTTAATAACCATCAAGGGTACAAGAGAAGGGATAACGCTTTTTATTGATGAATATTGTTCATTTATAGAGGCGATGAAGGAACTTCATAATAAAATAATTGCAAGTAAACCGAAAGATGATGAACCCATTGTATCCGTTAAAGTAAAACTAGGGAACCGCTACTTAACAGAAGACCAAGAGAAACATTTAAGGAAAATTATAAATGAAAAAAATCGATTTACCATTATTTCAATAGAATCAGACGTTATTCTTAAAGAAGACGCTTTGAAATGGAAAGAAGAAAGTAAAATAAACGCTGTTAATCAAATTGTTCGTTCTGGACAAGTTCTTACTGTAAAAGGAGATCTACTTCTGATCGGGGATGTCAATCCCGGTGGCAAAGTTGTCTCGGCAGGAAATATTTATATTATGGGAAATCTATATGGAATTGCTCATGCTGGTGTGGATGGAGATAGAAACGCCTTCATTGTTGCTTCCTATATGAAGCCGACTCAATTGAGAATTGCTGATTATTTAAGTCGAGCTCCAGACTATGAATCTGATGGTGTGTATATGGAATGTGGTCTTATTGATGAAGACGAGGACAAAATCATAATTGATAGATTGCAAGTTCTTTCACATAAACGTAAAGGATTAAGCAGGTTCGAAAGGAGAGTACAAAATGGGTGAGGCGATTGTAATTACCTCTGGTAAAGGTGGAGTTGGTAAAACTACTACTTCCGCAAATATTGGAACAGCTCTGGCATTAATGGATAAAAAGGTATGTTTAATAGACACAGATATTGGTTTAAGAAATCTAGATGTTATTATGGGATTAGAAAATCGAATTATTTATGATATTGTGGATGTTATTCAAGGACGTTGTAAATTGAAACAAGCATTAATTAAAGATAAACGATTTGATTTCTTATCCTTGCTTCCTGCTGCACAGACTAGCGACAAAACTGCTGTTACAACTGAAGGTATGAGAAGCATCATTGCTGAATTAAAGCAAGAATATGATTACATTGTTATTGATTGTCCGGCGGGGATAGAACAAGGATTCCAAAATGCTATTGCCGGTGCTGATCGTGCGATAGTTGTAACCACACCTGAAAAATCGAGTGTGAGAGATGCTGATAGAATCATAGGCTTGCTAGAGAAAGAAGAAATGATAGAATCACCGCGATTAATTATTAATCGAATCCGTAATCATATGGTTAAAACAGGGGATATGATCGATATTGATGATATAGTTCAGTTGCTATCAATAGATTTAATCGGTATTGTAATAGATGACGATGAAGTCATTAAAGCTTCTAATAAGGGAGAGCCAATTGCCTTAAACCCAAATTCAAAAGCTTCTATTGCCTATCGTAATATTGCAAGGAGAATTCTGGGAGAGACCGTACCATTACAATCTCTAGAAGATGAGAAAGGTGTATTTCAAAGAGTTAAAAAATTCTTTGGTATACGGAGCTAACCAATACTATTATATAGAAGACGGAATGAAGAAACTTTCATTTCGTCTTTATTTTGCAGGTTGACTACAAGAATTGTAAGTGGGGGACTAACAGAAAGTCAAACGCCCAATTCTTTCAAGGGCCGGATGGCTCTCCTTTCCTTACTGGCAAATAAAGTAAAACTTCACCTAGTGGAGGTTATGTTCATCCCTCACTGAGGGTTAGCACCACAAAAAGTGTCAGCGTTTTTCATGTCTAATTTATGACATATGTTCCATTTATTCACATATACTTGTACAAATGCTGGAGAAGGATAGTGAGAATAAATGGACAAAGGGGTCAAGAAAGTTAGAAAATCAATTGAACACCGTAAGAGAATGAGAAGACTTCCAACAGAAAATCAAGGGCGGAAATTGTATCCTTCCGTTCCCCAAGAGGAAGAGAAACATGGCTATTACCCGTATTTTCCAGAGTCTGATATGGAGAAGGCAAAAACAGGCAGATTGTCTGGATTCGTGTTGAAAGGAATTATATCCTTAATCTTGTTCTTTAGTGTAGCTATTATTCACCAATCAGATCATGCAGTTTTTCAAACTCCAAAAGAATGGACGAGCGATGTTTTATCAGACGAATTTCCGTTTGCAAAAGTCAATGGCTGGTATAGAGATACGTTTGGGAATCCTTTAGCCTTCACTCCGGAAAATCCACCATCTGCCGATACGGAGACAATGGCATTACCTGTTAATGGGAATATTACAGAATCATTTCAAACGAATGGTACCGGTATAATGATTAATCCAGGGGAAACTACGGGAGTATCTGCTATTCGGGAAGGAGTCGTTGTTTTTGCTGGAAAAGATCAGGAGACGAACAAAACAGTAGTAGTGCAACATGAAGATGGTTCTACATCTAGTTATGGGTTTCTAAATGACATTGAGGTATACCTATATCAATATGTGTCAAACAATCAGATAGTAGGAGAATTTGTTCCAAGTGAGAATAATGAAACGGTCTTCTTTTCCATTGAAAAGGATGAGGAGTATATAGATCCTGTACAGGTGATACAAGTCGATGACCAACCGTAACCGATTCCCAAAAGTAAATGTGCATCCAATTCTGCTAATCTTCATCATTATTTCTATTCTCACGGGAACCTTTATGGAATTAAGTATTATAATCCTAATCGTATTTATTCATGAACTTGGTCACTATTTAATGGCTTATCTTCTAAAATGGAGAATAAGGAGTATTATGCTGTGGGTTTTTGGCGGGGTTATGGAAACAGATGAACATGGAAATCGATCTATTCGCGAAGAATTCCTAGTAACCATCTCCGGTCCATTTCAACATCTCATTATCTATCTTTTTCTTTTTTGCTTTAAATACTTCCACGTTATTCCTGATAGTATCATATCGGTTGCTCTGTATTATAATACACTCATCCTATGTTTTAATTTGTTACCAATATGGCCATTGGATGGGGGGAAGCTATTGTACTTACTATCGTCAAAATTTATACCTTATAAGAAGGCATACTATTCTATAATCCTTTTTTCGATAGTAACTGCCTCGTTATTTCTATTTATCCAATTTATCTTCTTTCCTTTTACATTGAGTGCATTTTTAATTATGATTTTTTTATTGTTTGAGAATAAGAATGAATGGAAGCAACGTTATTATGCATTTATTCGATTTTTATTAAATAGGTATGAAGGAAATCATTATGTTTGTAAAATCAACCCCATTCAAGTGGGAAGTGGAAGTACGATGATGGAGCTGTTTTCCATGTTTAAAAGAGACCAGAAACATCCTATCTATATTATTTATCCTAAAGAAAAACGAAAAGTTGTTGATGAAATGGATTGCTTGCATGTGTACTTTAGCGATAACCGCCATAACGAAACAATTGGGGAGCGTTTTAATTAAAGAATAGTTACTAGTTCTCCTTGACAAAAACCATATAAAAGTGGTAACATCGTTATGTTGTCAGCACCAGTGCTACAACCGCACAGAACAGGTGATAAAAAAAGCGACAGCTTACCTGTATGGCGAGTCTTAGTTATATGAGGAGGTGCAAGTATGTACGCAATTATTGAAACAGGTGGTAAACAAATTAAAGTTCAAGAAGGTCAAGAAATTTTTGTAGAAAAAGTTTCTGCTGACGAAAATGAAACGGTAACTTTCGATAAAGTTCTTTTCGTAGGTGGCGAAGATGTTAAAGTTGGAGCTCCTTTCGTTGAAGGTGCTACTGTAACGGCTAAAGTTGAAAAACATGGCCGTCAAAAGAAAATTACTGTTATCAAATTCAAAGCAAAGAAAAACTACCATCGTAAACAAGGTCATCGTCAACCTTATACAAAATTAGTTATCGAAAAAATTAACGCGTAAGGATATAGCATATGATTACTGTGACGGTTTATAGAGAAGATAATCGAATAACAGCATTTAAATTGTCTGGACATGCTGAAAGTGGTCCATACGGCTATGATTTAGTCTGTGCGGGTGTATCTGCTGTATCGATCGGTACTGTAAATGCAGTCACGGAATTGTGTCATGTTCCTTTAGAGATAGAGCAAGGCGCTGAAGGTGGTTACTTATATGTAAGCATTCCAAGCGATACTGATTCAGAAATAATGAATCAAGTTCAGCTCTTATTTGAGGGAATGCTTGTTTCGCTTAAATCGATAGAACTAGAATATGGGAAATTTATTAAAATAAATACCAAATAGGAGGTGCACAGCTCATGCTACGTCTTGATTTGCAATTTTTCGCATCCAAAAAGGGTGTTGGTAGTTCAAAGAACGGTCGTGATTCTGAATCCAAACGCCTAGGCGCTAAACGTGCAGACGGTCAGTTTGTAACTGGTGGATCCATTTTATACCGCCAACGTGGTACAAAAATCTACCCAGGTGAGAACGTAGGCCGTGGTGGAGACGACACACTTTTCGCTAAAACTGACGGTATTGTTAAGTTTGAACGTTATGGTCGTGACCGCAAAAAAGTTAGTGTTTACCCTGTTGCACAGGAAGCTTAATCTCGTATAACAAAAAACTCCAGCCAATTCGTTGGTTGGAGTTTTTTTGTAGTCTAGGAAATTATAAAATGAACGACTTTTGGATAATTCTTATCATAAGAAAGGCCACGTCCGGCTCCAGCGCCCAGCAACTATCAAACTTCACACTCCTCCACTACGATAAGTCAACATCGACTCCCTACGGTCATCGTGTTTCCTTTATCTCATTGCGGAGCGTTCCAGTTTGTACGTTGCTAAACGGGCGCTTGCGCCTTTGTTCTTATGCATTAGTAAGATCATAAAGTAGTATATCAATGATCTTAAGTTATTAGCACAAGAACGAGATTGTATTCAGTTCTTCTAATATAATGCACTTTGGTTTTATTTCTGCTATACTTTCATATTAATGGGGGTAGGGATAATGGAGAAGTCTGAGGTAATTCGCTTGTTGCAGCAATACAGACATGATTTAATGAATAGAATGCAGCTTGTGCATGGTTATTTAACAATGAAAAAGTATGAAAAAGTTGATGAGAAAATAGAGGATTTATTTCAATACTTTCAAGAAGAGCGTAAACTAATGAATACAAAAGCCCCGAGCTTTATTTTGTGGATGATGTATTTTCCGTTGCGTTACAAACAATTTCAACTAGAATACCATGTAGATACTGATCACGATTTATCAGAAATGGATGAATCCATTGTGAGCGAATGTACATACTTAATGGATAATCTTTTAACAATATGTAATAAAGATAATTTATATGAGATGAAAATAGATGTAATAGAAGAAGAGCAAAAAATAGAATTTAACTTTCTGGTTAATGGGCAATTTAATCGTAAAATAGAGAATAATAAACAGACGAAGAATAGTAATCCAAATTTCTTATTACAAGAAGATGGATTAATTTATCGTTTTATGCTTCCAAGGAATGGATGAGGTGATTAATAAATGTTTGTAGATCAGGTACGCGTATATGTTAAAGGTGGAGACGGTGGTAATGGTCTAGTTGCTTACCGAAGAGAAAAATACGTACCTTTAGGTGGACCAGCAGGTGGAGATGGTGGCGACGGAGCTGATGTGGTATTTGAGGTAGACGAGGGTTTAAATACATTAATGGATTTTCGTTATCAGCGACATTTTAAAGGGAAACGTGGAGAGAATGGTTTGAGTAAAAACCAGCATGGTAAAAATGCGGATCCTTTAATTATCCCTGTACCACCAGGTACAACGGTAATAGATGAAGATACTGATGAAACGATTGCAGATTTAACAGAACATGGGCAAAAAGCAGTTATTGCAAAAGGTGGACGTGGTGGACGCGGAAATTCACGTTTCGCAACTCCTAGAAATCCTGCTCCTGATTTTGCAGAGAACGGAGAGCCAGGGCAAGAACGCAATATTAAGGTCGAATTAAAGGTGATTGCAGATGTTGGTTTAGTTGGATTCCCAAGTGTAGGAAAATCCACTTTTCTATCCGTAGTCAGTGCTGCTAAACCAAAAATTGCAGATTACCACTTTACAACATTAGCTCCTAATTTAGGTGTTGTAGAGACAGAGGATCATCGGAGTTTTGTTTTAGCTGACCTACCGGGCTTAATAGAAGGAGCACATGAAGGTGTAGGCTTGGGACATCAATTTTTACGCCATGTAGAACGTACGAGATTAATTGTCCATGTGATTGATATGGCAAGTATTGAAGGTAGAGATCCGTATGAGGATTTTGTAAAGATTAATGAAGAGTTAAAAGAATATGATGCAAAATTATTAACTAGACCACAGATTATTGCTGCAAATAAAATGGATATGCCTGATGCCAAAGAGAATTTAGCTATCTTTAAAGAGAAACTTGCTGATGATATTCCTATTTATGAAATATCTGCATTTACACGGACAGGCTTAAGAGACATTCTATTTGCAATAGCCGATGAACTGGAGAGGATTCCAAAATTGGCACCAGAGATAGAAGAAACGGAAAAAGAGGTAGTATATCGTTTTCAGAAGGAAGAGAAAGCCTTTATCATTTCACGTGATGATGATGGAGCATTTGTACTATCTGGCAATAAAATAGAAAAACTATTTAAGATGACAGATCTTTCCAGAGATGAAGCTGTACAGAGATTTTCCAGACAGTTAAGAACGATGGGTGTAGATGCAGCATTAAGAGAACGTGGTGCGAAAGACGGAGATACTGTACGCTTATTAGATTTTGAATTTGAATTTATAGAATAGATGATTATGGAATGAACTAAGGGGGAAGTATTGTTGACAACGATAGGTTACTTAGGACCAAAAGGCACTTTCACAAAGTTGGCAGTTGATACTGCTTTTAATGGAGAAGAGAAAATCAGCTTTAATACTATTCCAGAGTGTATCGATGCTGTATATAATGATGTAATTGATATTGGAGTTGTTCCGTTAGAGAATGCAATTGAAGGCACTGTACAGTTAACTGTAGATTATCTTGTACATCAAGTAAGATTGCCTGTAAAAGCAGAAATTGTCGTACCCATACAACAACATTTGCTAGTCCATCCTGAGTTTACAGGGGATTTATCAGAAATTAAAGAGGTGCATTCACATAGCCATGCAATTGCACAGTGTCATCAATTTCTTCATGAATATTTACCAAACGCTAAGCTATCTTATAGTACATCTACTGGGAAAGCAGCTGAATATGTTTCAGAAAACAAAGAACTTCCAATTGCCGCAATAGGAAATAGGCTTGCTGCAAAGGAATATGGTTTAATCATGCTAAAAGAAAACATTCATGATTATCCTAATAATCATACTAGATTTATCGTACTTACAAAGAATAAGGAATTAAATATTAAACATACTTTGCAAGGAGAAAAAACCACGTTATTAATAACGTTACCAAACGATGAGTCGGGAGCATTACATCAAATTTTATCTGCATTTGCTTGGAGAAAAATGAACTTGTCTAAAATTGAATCTCGTCCAACAAAGACAGGATTAGGTAATTATTTCTTTATTATTGATGTAGAACAGCCGTATGACAGTGTGCTCTTTCCTGGCGTAAAAGCGGAATTAGAAGCGCTTGGATGTAGTGTTACAATCCTTGGTACCTATCCAGTATTTCATATGAGTTTATAAAAACAAATATAGTGAAGCTTCACTTAGTGCGTATTTTTTTCATCCACCACTGAGTCTTAGCACCACTAGGGTATGAGTATGGTGAACAAATTGGGCGTTAGACGGGAATCACTCCCCCACTTTCAAATCTTATATTCTACTCGAATTCTTTTCGTAATGGGTTTTACAGCTAGTTAATAAACCAGCCGTTCATTTTTTATATAAAGATGAGCGGTTTTTTTATGGCCAAATTAGAAGTTTTCAGTAACTGGTCAACTTTTATAAAAGGAATGCATATGTTGATATAGTAATTAGCCCAGAGTAGTTAAAATGAAAGGAGTATGGTTCTCTTGAAAATACACATTGTTCAAAAGGGAGATACATTATGGGAGCTATCGAAGAAGTATGGGGTTGATTTTGAAGAGTTGAAGCATGTAAACTCTCATTTAGCCAGTCCTGATATGATTATGCCTGGTATGAAAATAAGAATACCTAGCTCTACTAAGACAGTGAAGAAAGAAATGGCAACAGCACCAACTAATGTGAAGAAAGAAATGGCAGTAGCACCAACTAATGTTAAGAAAGAAGTTCAAACACCATATAAGCATGTATCACCAAAACCAATGCCTGTAATCAAAGAAGATGATAAACATAAACCGAAAATGGTAAAGCCAGTAAAGCCGGTGTTGCCTCAGCAGCCACAAATGCCAGCACAGCCAATTATGCAAATGCCAATCATGCAGATGCCTATAATAGATCAGGATTTTGATTTACAGTTTAACTTTCCGCAAATGCCTCATTATCCCAAGCCTAAAAAAGAAGTTAAAAAAGAAGTTAAAAAGGAAGTAAAAGAAAAGCCAATTGAAAAACATGTACCAAAGCAAGTGCCAAAACATGTACCAAAGCAAGTGCCAAAACATGTTCCAAAGCAAGTGCCAAAACATGTATCAAATATACCAAAACATGTACCAAATATACCTAAGCATGTACCAAACGTCCCAAAAACCGCACCTGTTATGCAAACACCAATTCAACAGCCGATTTATCAGCCGATGGTTCCGCAAATGTATCCTTGTTGGGAAGTGATGCCTGTATGGCACGAACCTTGCTACGATCCTTGCGTTGAACCTTACTATGATCCTTGTATGGAACCTTACTTTGATCCTTGCCATTCAATCATGCCTTATCATCATATGATGATGCCTTATATGCCAATGTCTGTGGCACCTATGTATCAAGCAGAAGATGATTGCGGTTGCGGATCTAAGAGTGGTCAAATAAGTCCTTATCACATGCATGCAAATCCGATGTATGGAATGCAGGCTGATCCAATGATGCAACAACCGCCAATGCAGACATATTCTCCAGAGCAACATGGACAATTCGTAAATCCAACCCCACCAATGTATCCGCAATTCTCACAATTCCAGAGACAAGATAATGAAGAGGATAGTGACAATGAAGAATAGACCAGCAAGAGACGTTAAATCTACGTCTCTTTTTTTATTTATCATAGATTACATCTTACTGTAGGCATTAATGGTCCAAAGCAGAAGGGTCTCAAGTTTTATTATTTTATGAAAGGGTATTCTATTTTTAAGAAATGTTTTTCTTTTATCGCAGGTTAACTGGCTGTAAAACCCTAAAGAGAAGGATGCAAATATAGTAAGTGTGGAGAGATTCTTGTCTAAGGACCGATTAGTCTAAGGGCCTCTAGGTCATACCCTTACGGTGCTAAAACTCAGTGGGGGATAGATTTTAGCCCCACTGAGTGAAGTTTCACTTTATAAACATTTAATGATAATATTACAATATGTTAATTAACCTTACACAAAGGGAGAGAATCTGTTTATGGAAAAAGAAGTAAATGAAATAGTTCAATGGCTGCAGCAGCAATTAAAGGTAACAGGAGCTAAGGGGTTCGTTGTTGGGGTTAGCGGCGGTCTTGATTCTGCTGTAGTTGCTAACCTGATTAAACAAGCGGCTCCAGAAAACTCTCTTGGTGTTTTATTACCAATTCATTCGAGTGAAGATAGTTTGGAAGATGGCAAAAAAGTTATTGACGAATGTGGAATCGATTCATTGACGTTGGATTTATCAGAAACCCATCATGTCATGTATTCCCATATTAAAAATCAACTACAAGAAAAAAGTGAATTTAACGAGTCAAGTGATCAATTAGCGGGTGCTAATTTGCGGGCAAGACTTCGTATGAGTGCATTATATACACTTGCGACTAATTATAACTATCTTGTAGTAGGAACGGACAATGCTGCAGAATGGTATACAGGATATTTCACAAAATATGGAGACGGTGGCGTAGATATTTTACCACTTTGTGAATTCACAAAATCAGAAGTAAGGGAAATGGCTAGATTCCTTGATGTTCCTGAGTCAGTTATTACAAAAGCCCCAAGTGCGGATTTGTGGGAGAATCAAACAGATGAACAGGAAATGGGTACGACTTATGATACCATAGATGCATATCTTAAAGGAGAAGAAATCCCTGCGGAGGATAAAGAAATTATCGAATCTTTGCATAAACGTTCAGAACATAAGCGCTCAAGTTTGCCGCGTTTTAAACGATCCAGATAAAATGAAGCAAGATGTCAGTGGGATTTTCCGTTTCCACTGACATTTTGTATTAAAAGATATAACTTCCTCGAGCACGAACCAGGCTCTAGACACTCACTCCACTCCTCACACTATTCTTTGCTAACTCAATTTCTTCTCTTAAACTTTTCCCGGAAAGATATAGTCTTTATAGTGCCCGAGTATGTGTATACAAGCGACGTTAAGCCGGTGTACCAGCTACAGCGTTAAATATACCTTAATTAACCAGATTAAATACCCTCCCACTTGCGGATTTTATAATTAAGGAGGGTTATTATGTTAAAAATAATCGGTTTAAATCTTTTGATGTTATTTTCACTTGCAGGCTGTGGAGTTGGGCAGCATACAGAAGAAGATAATAAAGAAAATGATACATTACAAATTAAAAACCAAAATAATAGAGAAGAGACCGGTACACCTTATGGGTATAACCACACTTCCGACCGCGATGGAGGATTAAATTCTGCAAGTAATCAAGATAAATATTCGGATCCACATACGACCGATGAAAGTTTGCTTCTTACCGAAGAATTGAGAAAGCATAAGGATATTATTCAAGTCCAGGTTGCATCAACGCAAGAGAGAATAATTGTTGGCGTTATTCTAAGAGAAGCAAAGCATACGATTAGCAAAGAGGATATAGAAAAAGAAATTAAACAAATACTTCCTAACATTAATAAAGAAATTATTGTCTATACAGATGACGTGTCATGGGACTATTATAAAGATCAAAATGCAAGGCCGAAATCAAATGAGAATGGCAAAACAATGGAGGACTTTGGAGAGTAACAACTATTCATGAGCTATTTTGCGGGAATGGGTTATACTTTTCTATCTTCCTTTTTTTTGATATAGTTAGAAAGGATATTGTTGAGAGGAGTATCGTTATGGCTGGACATTCTAAATGGCATAACATTCAAAAGAGAAAAGGCGCTCAAGATGCGAAAAAGGGAAAAATCTTTATGCGCCATGCAAAACTTATATACACGGCTGCTAAACAAGGTGGAGGAGATATAACAACAAACGCCACACTCAGGACAGCTGTAGATAAAGCAAAGGCTGACAACATGCCAAATGATAATATAGATCGCGCAATTAAAAAGGCAACAGGCAACTTAGATGGTGCTAATTATGAGGAATTCTCTTATGAAGGATATGGTCCTGGTGGTGTAGCTGTCATCGTTAACGTATTAACAGATAATCGAAACCGTACAGCCTCCGACGTAAGGCATGCATTTAAGAAAAATGGTGGTAATCTAGGAGAAAACGGCAGTGTTTCGTTTATGTTTGATCGTAAAGGCTATATTTTAATCACCAATGAAGAAGGTAATATTGATGAGGACGAAATTACGCTAGAAGCACTTGAAGCAGGTGCAGATGATATAGTGACGCAAGACGGAGCCTATGAAATCTTTACTGCGCCTGAAAGCTTTCAGGAAGTCGTCTCTTATTTGACTGAAAAAGGCTTTGAGATTGAGGAAAGCGAAATCACATTATTCCCTCAGAATTATAATGCTGTATCGGAAGAAGACGCTGAAAAAATGGCGAATCTAATTGATACATTAGAAGATAATGAGGACGTTCAAGATATTCATCATAATTTAGAAGAAGCAAACTAATTAAGACATGATATGATTAGCATAGAACTTCTATTTCTTATTAGAAATAGAAGTTTATTCATTATCATAAATGGTGTTAGAATAGAATAGGAGCGGACAAAATGATTGCGTATATTAGAGGTGTTTTGTCATCGATTGAAGAGGGATCGATTATCATAGATGTCCACGGGGTAGGTTATGAGCTTCACTGTCCAAACCCGTTTGTCTTTCAATCATCTATTAACGAAGAAATCCAGATCCATACATATCATCATGTGCGAGAAGATGCACAAATCTTATACGGCTTTAAAAATAAAGATGAGAAATACCTTTTTACTAAGCTAATTTCTGTTTCTGGAATTGGACCTAAGGGTGCATTAGCGATCCTAGGGTCAGTAGATATTGATGGGTTTGTGAGTGCAATTGAAAGAGAAGATGATAAATTCCTGACTAGTTTTCCTGGTGTAGGTAAAAAGACCGCAAGACAGATCATATTGGATTTAAAAGGAAAATTAAACACTGTTCTTTCGCTTACCCCTAATGAAGGTATCTTCCAATTAGAAGAAGAGGAAGAAATGAGAATGGTGAATGAAGCGACTGAAGCACTTAAAGCACTGGGTTATTCTGATAAAGAAATTAAATCCATCTTACCTCAGTTAAATCAAGAGAAAAATAAGAGTGTCGATGAATTAATAAGAACAGCACTAGCGTTACTTATGAAAAAGTAGGGGGTTGATGAATTGGATGAACGTATGGTAACTGGAGAAATAAGAGAAGAAGATATCACAATAGAACATAGTTTACGTCCAACAACCTTAAATCAATATATCGGTCAACACAAAGTGAAAGAAAATTTAAGTGTGTTTATTCAAGCGGCTAAGATGCGCGAGGAGCCATTGGATCATGTTTTATTATATGGACCCCCAGGACTGGGTAAAACGACACTTGCTGCCATCATTGCTAATGAGATGGGTGTTCAGTTTCGCTCCACATCTGGTCCTGCCATTGAAAGAGCAGGAGACTTAGCAGCTATTCTTTCTTCATTAGAGCCGGGCGATGTTCTTTTTATAGATGAAGTCCATCGTTTGCCTAGAGCAGTGGAAGAGGTTCTATATTCAGCAATGGAAGACTTTTTTATTGATATTGTTATAGGAACAGGCCCCAGTGCACGATCCGTTCGAATAGATTTGCCGCCGTTTACCTTAGTTGGAGCAACAACCAGAGCTGGATTATTAACGGCACCTTTAAGAGATCGGTTTGGTGTATTAAGCAGACTGGAATTTTATGAAACACAGGATTTATGTTTGATTGTGGAACGAACAGCAGAAATTTTCCATACATCGATATCGAAAGAAGCAGCTATGGAGGTAGCACGCCGTTCAAGGGGAACACCACGGATTGCCAATCGGTTATTAAAAAGAATTCGTGATATATCTCAAGTGAAAGGCGAAGAGGAGATTAGTATCGGCTCAACTGATAAGGCACTAAGTATGCTGCAGGTCGATCATGTTGGCTTAGATCATACTGATCACAAGCTGATTAAAGGAATTATTGACAGCTTTAACGGAGGTCCAGTTGGATTGGAAACAATTGCAGCAACGATCGGGGAAGAAGCCCAAACTATTGAAGATGTTTATGAGCCTTACTTGTTACAGATTGGATTTATTCAACGTACTCCCCGTGGCAGAATTGTGACACAGAAAGCATATGCGCATTTTGGTCTGAAGGGGCATGAGGAATCGTGAATTTGGGAAAACTGTTTATTATATTAGGAATTGTTTTTCTCATTATTGGTTTGCTTTGGAGTTTTATCGGGAAATTACCTGGTGATTTACAATTTAAGGTAGGAAATATACAGATTCATTTTCCTCTTATGACTTCCATTGTGGTAAGCATTATATTGACAATAATCTTTACGATAATATCAAGGTTTAGATAGGATTAAAGGATAGTTAGGAGATTCATCATGGATATTGAACAATTTGATTTTCATTTACCAGAGGAACTAATCGCTCAGACACCATTAAAAGACCGGTCATCATCAAGACTTATGGTAGTAAATAGAGAGACGAGGGATTTTAAGCACCAGCATTTCACGGATATTGTGAAGTATCTCAAAGAAGGAGATTGTCTTGTATTAAACGATACAAAGGTTCTTCCAGCTAGGCTTTATGGCGTTAAAGAAGATACTGGGGCAAAAATAGAAGTGCTTTTACTTCATCAGGAAGAAAACGATACATGGGAGGTTCTAACAAAGCCTGCGAAAAAAGTTAAGGTTGGAACAGAGCTTGTGTTTGGAGATGGGATGCTAAAGGCGACTTGCAAAGGATATAAAGACCATGGTGGAAGAATACTGGAATTTTCTTATGATGGGATTTTTTATGAGGTTTTAGATCAATTAGGAGAAATGCCATTACCACCGTATATTAAAGAACAACTCTCGGAAAAGGATAGATATCAAACGGTTTACGCAAAAGAGGAAGGCTCCGCTGCAGCACCAACAGCTGGCCTCCATTTTACTGAAGAACTCCTTCAGGAAATTAAGGAAATGGGAGTAACTATTGCGTTCATTACATTACACGTTGGGTTAGGAACATTTCGCCCTGTTAGTGCAGACAGTATCGAAGAGCACAAAATGCATTCAGAGTTCTATCAAATGAATGCAGAAACTGCAGAAACACTAAATAATATCAAGCAATCTGGCGGCAGGATAATTTCTGTTGGTACAACATCAACGAGAACTCTAGAGACTATTGCCAGAGATCATGGTAAGTTTGTCGAAACAAGTGGATGGACAGATATCTTTATCTATCCTCCTTATGAATTTAAAGCAATAGATGGATTAATCACCAATTTCCATTTACCTAAATCAACACTGATTATGTTGGTAAGTTCCTTGGTGGATAGGGAAACAATACTGAAAGCATATAATGAAGCGGTAAAAGAGAAATATCGATTCTTCAGCTTCGGCGATGCGATGTTAATACTGTAGAAGAGGAAGTAGAAGATGCAACCAATTAGATATGAATTAATAAAAACAGATAAGCAAACTGGCGCAAGACTGGGGAGAGTTCATACTCCTCATGGATCCTTCGACACGCCTACTTTTATGCCTGTTGGTACATTAGCCACGGTAAAGACAATGAGTCCAGAAGAATTAAAGCAAATGGATGCAAGAATTATTCTCTCCAATACGTATCATTTATGGCTAAGGCCTGGGGAGGACATTATTAGAGAAGCAGGCGGGCTTCATAAGTTTATGAATTGGGATGGAGCTATCTTAACAGATTCAGGTGGTTTTCAGGTTTTTAGTTTAAGTGATATGAGAGAGATTAAAGAAGAAGGCGTACATTTTCGAAATCACTTAAATGGTGACAAGCTATTTCTATCACCAGAAAAGGCAATGCATATTCAAAATGCACTTGGCTCAGATATCATGATGGCGTTTGATGAATGCCCGCCATATCCAGCGACACATGAATACATGAAACAATCTGTAGAGCGGACCTCTCGCTGGGCAGAACGTTGCCTGGCTGCCCATGAACGTCCAGATACTCAAGGCTTATTCGGAATTGTTCAAGGCGGAGAATTCGAAGACCTGCGTAAGCAAAGTGCGAGGGATTTAGTTTCATTAGATTTCCCTGGATATGCAATTGGTGGACTATCTGTCGGAGAGCCGAAAGATATTATGAATCGGGTATTAGAATTTACAACACCACTGCTTCCTTCAGATAAACCAAGATATCTAATGGGAGTAGGTTCACCAGATTCCTTGATTGATGGGGCAATTCGTGGTATAGATATGTTTGATTGTGTGTTACCAACCCGAATTGCTAGAAATGGAACGTGTATGACCTCAAACGGACGGCTTGTAGTAAGAAATGCCAAGTATGCACGTGATTTCGGACCAATTGACGAGAATTGTGACTGTCATGTATGTAAAAATTATTCTCGTGCTTATATCCGTCATTTAATAAAATGCAACGAAACGTTTGGATTCAGACTTACTACTTATCATAACCTGCATTTTCTGGTAAAATTGATGGAGCAAGTTCGATTTGCAATTAAAGAAGATCGGCTTGGTGACTTTAAAGAAGAATTCTTTGAACAATATGGTTTAAATAAACCGGATGCAAAGAACTTTTAATATAGAGAGAGAAGGGAGGAAATAAGAACATGGAAATGCTAGTATCGTTATTACCGATTATCTTAATGTTTGTTATCTTTTATTTTCTACTAATTCGTCCACAACAAAAACGACAAAAGAAAGTAATGGAGATGCAAAATAGCCTGCAAAAAGGTGATGAAGTTGTAACAATTGGTGGCTTACATGCAACCATTCATGCATTGGATGAAGGTACAATTGTATTAATCACCGAAAGTGGTACAAAATTAAGATACGATCGTTCCGCAGTACGTGAGGCAAAACAATCTTAATGGAATTAGGTTTTATGTAATTCATACATAGAATTCTATAAAAAAGACAATCTTAACCAAAATGGTATAAGATTGTCTTTTTTTTATTTAACAATAATAACTTCTATCTTTTGATAATTCTTCACTTACAAAATAGCTTCGTGGCCATGGTTATTTCCATACCAAGTACAACGATTTTTTACAAATAGGGTAAATTTGATTTTAGTCATATTTCAACCGGCACTTACGAGAATTAGTACATCATTCATTAATATAATCTTCTATTTTGCATCTCCTATTATATTAACTCCAATTACACCGCCTAATATAGCCGCAAATAGATATCCTAAATGATGTAAAAGCTGCTCTACAGAAAATCCTTGCTGATATCCTAAATATTGTACGGAAAAAGTAAACAGTGTGAAACCTAAACCGGTTATTGCCCCTAGAATCCATCCCTTCATTTTTCCTTTCATTCCAGTGATTAGCCCGCCAATAAATAAGGATAATATGCCAACCGATAAGGCAACCCAAGATAAAATGTTTGCGTCCATAGATGTGACACGTAAAAGGAATGCAATAATTAAACTGGAAATTAGTATTAAACTAAATACGGATATCCATCCAAATAATAATGCATGAAAAAGCTGTCTTTGCATAACTTCTCCTCCTTAAGCTTTGTCCATTGTTATAGACATCTTATTCAGTACTTTTTAAAAATAGAAGAAATATTTGTCTCCTCCGCATAGAACATCATATGTAAGGAGGTATGGATGGATTTGAGCAAGGTTATAATCATAGATGAAGCTGCTGTGTAAATTTGGAATTATATAGAGTAGCCAACCCTTAAATCAATCTCTCCACTAAAAAAACTTCTGTAAAAAAGGTATCTGCTTTAATTCCTCCCTAGTAATAAAGCGGAGGGAGAAAATGAAGATAAGATATAAGACACAAAGAATGACCAGCAAGCCTAAGAATAGGATAATATTTGGTTGTATTAACTGGTATATATGTTTAAAGATATTACCTAATCCCCAAGTCAAAATAAGAAGGAGAATCATTTTACTAATGTCTTTAAAAGGGATCGTATAGTTAATAGCTTTTTGAAGAGTTAGTAAATGTAATAGTGTTATAAATACAACTCCAACACTCATAGCGATTGCTACACCCATAATTCCAAAGTTTGGATTAGATGCGAGTATGAACAGAACAGTAAATTTAACTACTGCTCCTGCTAAGCTATTCCACATTGCTTGCTTTGCTAAATCAAGGGCCTGTAAAGCAGCTTGGAGGGGAGATTGAATATATAGCAATAAATAGAATGGAGCCATTAGAATAAGAATTTGGCTGGCATTATCTGTACCGTACATATATGTTAAGATTTGTACCGAGAAAAGTGTAATTACTACGGTGGAAATTGCTCCAGATGCGAACGAAATTCGAATCGATTGATGGATACGGTAATGAATTAATTTGGTATTGTTTTTAGCCTCAGCTTCCGAAATAGAGGGTACTAAAGCAATAGCTAATGAATGCGTGATAAAGGTTGGTAAATATAAAAGTGGGAGTACGTATCCAGTTAATTCTCCATATTGTCTCGTAGCAAGAGAGGTGGTGAATCCCGCGATAGCTAGACTTTGAGCAACCAAAATAGGCTCAAGAAAAGTAGAAATAGATCCTATCATTTTACTTCCAGTGCTAGGAATAGAGATGGACAGTAATTCTTTCAACGTTCCCATACTGGATCTTAAATAAGTAAAAAAATTATTTCTTACCTTCATTCGTTTCACGCGTTTAAATTGTAGAATCATATAAAGAAGTGAGATAAACTCACCTAGTATGACACTGATCATCGCCCCTGCAGCGGCATATTCAATGCCGTAAGGAAGAAGCAGATTAATGAACAAGGCGACACAAGTAATTCTGACAATCTGCTCAATGACTTGCGCAATGCTTTGTGGGGTCATATTTTGTTTTCCTTGAAAATATCCACGTAGTACAGCAGAAATCGCAGTTATAGGAATAATAGGACTTATCGCGATTAAAGGCAATAATGTACGCTGGTCCGTAAGTAATGTTTTTGCTAGAAATGGCGCCCCAATTATCATGAGAACCGTACAAAGAATACTTGTTATGGAAGTGATGGTAAGGGAAACAATCAGAATTCGCTTTATTTTTGCATGGTCTCCAACGGCATCAGCTTCTGCCACTCGTTTGGATATGGCAACAGGAAGTCCTAATTGTGTGATTGTCATTGCTAAGAATAGTGTTGGCAAGGCCATCATGTATAAGCCAACACCTTCTTCTCCCATTAATCTGGCTACAACAATACGGTTAATGAAGCCTAGGAATCGAGTGATCATTCCAGCTAGTATAAGAATTAATGCACCTTTTAAAAATGATTGTTTGGTCATTCCTGTCCACCTGCCTTCTCAAATAATAAAAATTCATATACAATATATATATGCTAATGATGTGGCCAAGCATGACTATTACTATGAATACTCCGAGGAGGAGGAGAATGGAAATCATACAGACTGTAAATGATTGGAAACCAATGGTACAATCAGTGTTGGAGAGCAAAGTAGATGAATTTCAAGCGATGGGTTATTCCCAAGCTACTGCTGAAGATATATGGGTATGCTTAGAAGAAAAGGTTTGGAAAGGAAATCCTGAAAAACGTATTCATGAGGTAGTACAGGAAATTTTCAGACTTAGTTCGAATCAATATGTCAGCTATCTTACTGTGAAAGCTTACCAGGATGACGATGATTTAATGGCATCTATAGCTGCTTTGACAGGTAATCCAGAGTAGTAAAAAATAAGAAATACATAGTGAAAGTTCAGCATTTGCTGTAGATTAAGGAGGCAATTCATTCATGAAAAAAAGAGGCAGAGTCGTTGCCTTTTTTCTAGTCGTATTTTTATTCATGATAACGATTGGGACAACGATAACAGGAATCACGAAAGATATTAATTTAGGTTTGGACCTTCAAGGCGGATTTGAAATTCTCTATGAGGTTGAACCAGTAGATGAAGGACAGGAAATATCCAGAAGCTTAATGGAAGGTACGGTTCAGACATTAAATGACCGTGTCAATCGATTAGGGATTAGCGAGGCAGTTATTAATATTGAAGGTGAGAACCGTATTCGGGTGCAGCTTGCAGGTGTAGAAGACCAAGCACAAGCTAGAGAATTAATTGGTACTTCGGCGCAGCTTTCTTTCCGAGATGTTAATGACAATGAACTACTAAGCGGGACAGATATAAAGGAAGGCAGTGCGTCACAAGATTTTGATCCAAATACCAATCAACCGATTGTAACTTTGAGACTCAATGATGCAGCTAAATTTGGCGAAGTAACAAGTAAAATTAAGGATATGAATGATCCTGAAACCATCTATCCTGATAATCTGCTCGTTATATGGATGGATTTCCAGGAAGGAGATTCCTTCGCAGAGGAATTTGGGAAAGAGAATCCGAAATACATCTCTGCACCAAGTGTCACAGAAACTCTAAACACTACGGATGTTATGATAAGTGGTAATTTCACGGTTGAGTCTGCCCAGCAGATGGCTGATATAATAAATTCTGGGTCACTACCCGTACATATGAATGAGATCTATTCCAACTCAGTTGGAGCACAATTTGGTGAGAATGCGTTAAACCAAACTATAATAGCGGGAATAATTGGGGTAGCCTTAATCATACTCTTTTTACTCATTTTCTATCGATTCAATGGATTGATAGCTTCGATTAATCTTATCATCTATACCTATTTAGTTATTCTTGTTTTCGAGCTAATGAATGGTGTGCTTACTCTATCGGGGATTGCCGCATTAATTCTCGGTGTCGGGATGGCAGTGGATGCAAATGTCATTACTTTTGAACGGATAAAGGAAGAATTACGAGTAGGGAAATCAGTTAAAGCTGCATTTTCAGCTGGTACGAAGAACTCACTCTCTACTATTTTCGATGCTAATATAACAACCCTAATTGCGGCTGCCGTGTTATTTATCTTTGGTACCAGTTCTGTAAAAGGCTTTGCAACTATGTTGATTATCAGTATTTTAGTTAGTTTTATAACTGCCGTATTTGGAACACGTCTTTTACTTGGATTATGGGTACAGAGTGGTTTTCTTACTAAGCGTAAAACATGGCTGGGTGTCAAGAATAGCGAAATTCAGGATATTAATGATAGCAACATAGACGAAACCCCAACACTCTTTAATAAAGAAGTGAATTTCGTTAAACATCGAAATAAATTCTTTATTTTCACCATTTGTTGCGTGGTTATAGGTCTTATTGCGTTATTTATCCTACAGATTAATCCAGGGGTAGATTTCACAAGTGGATCCCGTATTGAAGTAGTATCTGATTCTGCATTGACCACTGAAGAGGTAGAACAAGGATTCGAGCAATTAGGATATGTACCAACTTCTATCGTTTTATCGGGGGAAAACAGTGAGATAGCAGTAACTAGATTTGATGATGTCTTATCAGACGACCAAATAAAAGAGGTTCAGAGCTTCTTTAATGAAAAATACGGACAAAATCCTACAGTAAGTGTCGTCTCTCCAATTGTAGGACAGGAGCTTGTCAAGAATGCCATATATGCCGTTGCTGTTGCAGCTGTCTTTATGATCATCTATGTGACTATACGGTTCGAGTTTTTCTTCGCTGTCACAGCGTTGATTGCATTATTACATGACGTTTTCATTATGCTGGTTCTTTTCAGTATCACACAAATCGAATTTGATATTACAATCATATCAGCGATTCTAACAATTGTGGGTTATTCTATTAATAATACCATCGTAATCTTTGATCGAATTAGAGAAAACATTCGTATGAAGAAACGGGTGAGTTCTTTTAAAGAACTATCAGAAATAGTCAATAGAAGTATAATACAGTCCTTTACAAGAAGTATGAATACGACGCTTACGACGCTAATAGCGGTTATTGCTTTCCTAATTTTAGGAGCGCAATCCATATTTAGCTTTGCATTGGCTTTAACTGTAGGACTGATTGCTGGGACATACTCATCTCTATACTTAGCATCACAAATGTGGTTAGTATGGCGTGGAAAATCTGTAAAAACGAAACCCTTAGATTTTAGAAAGAAAAAACGTGTAGATGGTCCTCAAGTATAAAGAAGACAACAATATATGAAATGTATTTGCTCCCCCTGACTCTCTCTAGTATAATAGATTAGTCAGGGGTGAATTTATGTTACAAAGTAAGTCAAATTGGAAGTATTGGATACCTGAAAATGTAGAAGAAACAAGTTTAGAAGATATAAATGGGTTATCCCCAATTGTTAAACAATTATTAATACAAAGAGGGCTAACTTCAACGAAAGAAATAAACCAGTTTTTATCACCTGATATAAAAAACTTATATAATCCTAATTTATTGTCATCGATTGAAAGAGCTACAGAGAGAGTTCACCAAGCAATTGCTAATAAGGAAAAGATACTAATCTTTGGCGATTACGATGCAGATGGTGTGAGTTCTACAACAGTTATGCTGAAGACGTTACAGGAGTTAGGTGCTGTTTGTGATTACTATATCCCCAATCGCTTTACAGAAGGGTATGGACCCAATGAACAAGCATTTATAGAAGCTAGTAAAAATGGCTTCAGTCTAATTATAACAGTAGACACAGGTATAGCGGCAGTACATGAAGCAGAGGTAGCGAGGAACTTAGGAATAGATTTAATTATTACAGACCACCATGAAGTTCAGCATGAGATTCCTGATGCATTCGCCATTATCCATCCTAAGTGTTCTCCTGACTATCCTTTCAACGAGCTTGCTGGTGTAGGTGTGG
Source organism: Oceanobacillus piezotolerans (assembly GCF_003665065.1). Lineage (GTDB taxonomy): Bacteria > Bacillota > Bacilli > Bacillales > Amphibacillaceae > Oceanobacillus > Oceanobacillus piezotolerans. Next base: position 310,922 of record NZ_RCHR01000001.1, read on the forward strand.
CATTTAAATTCGCTGAGAGTTTATTAGGTTACTTTCCGAAACATTTATTAGAGTTTGTTGCAATTGGTACGATTGCAGATTTAGTACCTTTAGTAAAAGAAAATAGAATCCTCTCTTACTATGGTTTACATGCTTTAACTATTTCTAAAAATCACGGAATCAATGCGTTGAAGCGTGTTTGTAAATTAGAAGGGTCTATAACAGAAGAGGATGTAGGATTTTCGATTGGTCCTAGAATCAACGCAGTTGGGCGACTTCAAGATGCAGAACTTGCGGTCCAATTGCTGATGACAGAAGATCCTGATGAAGCAGAAGAAATAGCTTTGGAAGTACAAGGAATAAATGAACAAAGACAGCAGATTGTAAATGATATTGTAAAAGAAGCAGAAGCGATGATAGACCAAGATCACGATGGAGTGATTGTGGTTGCGAAGGAAGGCTGGAATGAAGGGGTCTTAGGCATCGTTGCATCACGATTAGTAAAGAAATATGACCGTCCGGCCATTGTATTAACCATTAAGCGAGATCAACAAGAAGCAAAAGGCTCTGCTAGAAGTATACCAGCATTTGATTTTTTCCATTATGGTATGAAAATCAGAGAGCTATTTACTCACTTTGGAGGTCATTCGCAAGCAGCTGGTATGACCTTGCCTATAGAGAACATTTCACAGATAAGAGATAAATTAAGTGAATATATGCATACAGATTTATCCGAAGAAGATTTCAAACAGGAAATCGTTATTAGTGAATGTTTATCGATAGAGGAGATATCGATAGAAATGGTAAATGACCTCACAAGATTAGCTCCGTTTGGCATGCAGAACCCAAAGCCAATCTTTCAATTAAAGGAGATACCTGCTGAAGTCAGACAAATTGGCAGTATGAAAAACCACTTAAAAATACAATTTGCGAATAGTCAAGCCAGACTTGATGGTATTGGTTTTGGTCTTGGGGAATTATATCCTTATTTAACACCAAAGACACCGATATCTGTAGTAGGAGAACTGGGAATCAATGAATGGAACGGTATCAAGAAAGTTCAAATATTGATTCAAGATATGAAGATAGAAGAACGTCAAGTATTTGATGAAAGAGGAAAAAAAAGAATAGAAGTACTATCTTATCCAAATCAGCGCATATTATATATCAGTCATGAAAAGCCAGAGCATTCTATGGATAAAGATTGGGTAAATTATGAGATGAATATAAGTGAATTGCCAAAGGCCGATGTTCTTTATATCTATGACTTACCAAAAAGAGTAGAGGAACTCAGGCAAGTCATTCAACAAACACAACCAACAAATATCCATGCATGTTATACGGTTGAAGAAAGTGCATATTTAACCACTTTTCCTAAGAGGGAGGAATTTGTTTGGTTTTATGCTCTTGTAAAGAAACGGAAGAAAGTCGACTTAACTCGGGAGATTGCCTCCATCCAAAAGACTAAGGGCTGGACTAGAGAAAAAGTTATCTTTATTTCACAGGTGTTTTTTGAGTTAGGTTTTGTTACAATAACTAATGGAGTAATATCTTTGAACCCCAACCCAGACAAAAGGGATTTAAGTGATTCGATAATATACCGCGAACGTTTAAATAAGATGGAATTAGAGAAAGTGCTGTATTATTCAAATTACGACGATTTGAAACGGTGGTTTAATAATTGCATCATGGAGAAGGATAGTCCCAAGGAGGAATTAGCCAATGGATCTTAAGCAATATGTTGAAATAGTTAAAGATTATCCAAAAGAAGGAATTAGTTTTAAAGATATAACACCATTAATGAATGATGGGAAGGCTTTTAAAGCTGCCGTAGATGAAATTGTTGAGTATGCCAAAGAGAAGGAAATTGATATTATTGTTGGCCCGGAAGCTCGTGGTTTTATTATTGGTTGCCCTGTTTCCTATTCATTAGGGGTTGGTTTTGTACCAGTGCGAAAAGAAGGTAAATTACCACGTGAAGTAATCAAAGTGGATTATGGTCTAGAATATGGAAAAAATGTATTAACCATTCATAAGGATGCAATAAAACCTGGACAACGCGTACTTATTACAGATGACTTACTGGCAACAGGCGGAACGATCGATGCAACTATTAAATTAGTTGAAGAACTTGGTGGTGTTGTAGTGGGTTGTGCATTTTTAATTGAATTAAGCTACCTAGATGGTAAAGACAAGTTAGATGGATATGATGTATTATCCTTAATGAGTTATTAATAAGCAAATGAAAAAAGTCTGGCGAATTTCGTCAGACTGTTCTTTTATATCTTTTAAAAAAGTTGTTGATTTTAGTCGAATAATGAATTAATCATACAAATTGCTTAATTCTTTCCGCTATTGGCTAATAATATGATAAAATAAATCAAATAACCTAAATGAAAAAGGGCTATTTGACTGAATTAATATTTTAAATCTTGGCTTGTCGAAAGTCTATAGTAAAGCCAAGTTTTTCTTATACAGTGACAAATTAATACTTTTAAATACAAAATAAACCAAATTTACCTATGGTAGCAAAATAAGGTGATTTCATGGCGAAAGATGATAATTATACAGTAAAAGATGTAATAGAGAAATCAAGTAAGTATCTGGATGACGAGGATATTGCCTTGATTCAAAAGGCGTACGATTACGCAAAAGATGCTCATAGCGAACAATATCGGAAATCGGGAGAGCCGTATATCATTCATCCTGTACAGGTTGCTGGGATACTAGTTGATTTAGAAATGGATGCAGAGACCATTGCGGGTGGCTTTTTACATGATGTTGTGGAAGATACAGAGATTAAACTGGAAGATATCGAGGAGTCTTTCAATCATGAAGTGGCGATGCTGGTAGATGGAGTCACGAAATTAGGTAAGATAAAGTATAAATCTAAAGAGGTTATTCAGGCAGAAAACCATCGAAAAATGTTTGTAGCCATGGCAAAGGATTTGCGAGTTATTCTTATCAAACTAGCAGATAGGCTGCACAATATGCGAACATTGAAGCATTTACCACCAGAGAAACAGCGTCAAAAAGCAAATGAAACACTGGAAATATTTGCTCCACTTGCGCATCGTTTAGGTATATCGACAATTAAATGGGAGCTCGAAGATACAGCTTTACGATACTTAAATCCACAGCAATATTATCGAGTTGTCCATCTCATGAAGCAAAAGCGAGAAGAACGAGAAAATTATATTCAAGAAGTGGTGGATGAGCTAACAAACCAGCTTAAAGAAGTGAATATAGACGCAGAAATGTCAGGTCGGCCTAAGCATTTATACAGCATTTATCAAAAGATGACAAAACAAAATAAACAATTTAATGAAATATATGATTTATTTGCTGTGCGAATTGTAGTAGAAAGTATCAAGGATTGTTATGCTGCTCTTGGCATCATTCATACAAATTGGAAGCCTATGCCTGGAAGATTTAAGGATTACATTGCTATGCCGAAGCAGAACCTGTATCAGTCATTGCATACCACAGTTATCGGTCCAAAGGGAGACCCTTTAGAAGTACAAATTCGTACAAAGGAAATGCATGAGATCGCAGAATATGGAATTGCCGCTCATTGGGCATATAAAGAGGGCAAGCAACTCAATAATGGTAAGAAATCTTTTGAGGAAAAACTAACCCTATTTAGAGAAATACTAGACTGGCAAAGCGATACGCATGATGCAGAAGAGTTCATCGAATCCTTGAAAGTCGACCTATTTTCAGATATGGTTTATGTTTTTACACCTAAAGGTGATGTAATTGAGTTACCCTCTGGTTCTGTTCCTTTAGATTTTGCATATAAGATTCATACTGAAATCGGAAATAAAACGGTCGGTGCAAAAATAAACGGTAAAATGGTTCCACTTGAATATAAATTAAAAAATGGTGATATCGTGGAGGTCTTAACCTCTAAGCATTCGTATGGACCATCTCAAGACTGGTTAAAAATTGCTCAAACCACGCAGGCGAAAAGCAAGATAAAGCAATACTTTAAGAAACAGCGAAAAGAAGAAAATGTAAGTAAAGGTAAAGAGGCAGTAGAAAAAGAAATTCGTGCATTGAATTTTGAACCGAAAGATGTCTTAGTCCAAGAGAATCTTGGTCGGGTTTTAGAACGATTTAACTTCCAGTCAGAGGACGATATGTATGCAGCAGTTGGTTACCAAGGAATTACGGCAGCATTAATCGCAACACGTTTGACTGATAAAATGCGTGAAAGACAGCAGAAAGAGCAGGAGCTTGCATTAACAATTAATGATGTAAAGACTGCAGATGTAAGTCACAGGCCATCCCATAAGAAAGATTCAGGAGTTCGTGTTGAAGGTATAGATAACTTATTAGTAAGACTTGCAAAGTGTTGTAATCCAGTACCAGGAGACGATATTGTTGGTTACATCACAAAGGGACGTGGAGTATCTGTTCACCGTGATGATTGTCCTAATGTACAAACAGATGAAGCTAAGGAACGGTACCTCCACGTTGAGTGGGAAAATAATCAACCGGATAGCAAACAGTATCATGTTGATTTAGAAGTAACCGCTTATGACAGAAGAGGTTTGCTAAATGAGGTTTTACAGGCTGTGAACGAAATGAAAACCAATATTACCCATGTTAATGGCCGCTCTGATCAAAATAAAACGGCTGTCATTCAGATTACAATCTTGATTCATAATACCCAGCACCTGCGGAAAATTGTAGAACGAATTAAACGAATTAAAGATGTATACAGTGTAACCCGTACAATACACTAGGGACGGTATGAAAGGATTGAAAAGAAGATGAAAGCAGTTATTCAAAGAGCGCGTAATGCAAATGTAAAAGTAGATGGAAAAGTAATCGGTGATATAAAACACGGCTTCGTTATTTTACTCGGTATCACCCATGATGATAATGAAGAAGATGTAGATTACCTAGTAAAGAAAATTATTCATTTACGTGTATTTGAAGATGATAACGAAAAAATGAATCACTCGTTGCTTGATGTAAATGGCGAAGTCCTATCTATCTCTCAATTTACATTGTATGCAGATACAAAAAAAGGAAGAAGGCCCAGTTTTATTCAAGCAGCTAAACCAGAGGAAGCAAACATTTTATATGAGCAGTTTAATGAAAAACTTAGAGCTGAAGGAATAGTGGTCGAAACCGGTCAGTTCGGAGCCATGATGGATGTCACATTAACCAATGACGGCCCAGTTACATTAATAATAGATAGCAAGGAAAAATAAAGGCAGACTGTGTCCTGCACTTATTTTTCGATTAGCAAGTTTAATGTATTGCTTAAGCAGTGAAATTAGATAACGTAAATTAGCTAAAAGCCAGCATATTCGCAAAAAAATCGAATGTGCTGGCTTTTCTAATATGTAATGATTTGCTAGCTTTAAAAAAAACTAAAGAAATTCCTTATTCAGAGAAGTATCTTCCTAAACCATTAACAATGCCTGAGACAAGTTTATTTTGATAAGCTTTTGTTAATAACTTTGCTTCTGTCTCAGTATTCGAAATGAATCCTAATTCAACTAGAACAGATGGTATAAAATTCTGTCTAATAACATATAAATCACCGCTTCCAACTCCGCGATCTTTTCCATCTGTTGCTTTGATTACTTCACGCTGTATATGTTCCGCAAGTGCTTTGTCTTGGTTATGATAATAAAACGTTTCTATTCCTGTTACTTGCGGCTGTTCTGTAAAGCTATTATAGTGAATGCTTATAAAAGCGTCAGCGTTGGATATATTGGAAAAACTGACTCTTGCTGCTAGAGAAACGAATTCATCTTCTGGTCTAGTTAGCATTACATTGGCACCTAATGCACTAAGTTCCTTCTCTAGCTCTGTAGCAGTAAAATATGCAAAGTCCTTCTCATACGTACCTGTAGCACCAATTGCACCTACATCATGTCCACCGTGTCCTGCATCGATAATAATCGTTTTATCTTGAAAGGAATTATTCTTTGCATCGGTATCAGGAGTATCATCTAGTAAACCTTTGTATAAATAGCCAGTAATTTTATCATTTTTGACTTCGTACCAATCATCCATTTCGGACAGAATAGTAAATTCTTCATTAGCGTTTGCAAAATAAACAATCTCATAGTCGGTAGAAGGCCCATTCCTTAATTGAGTTTGATCCTGTTGAATGGATAGTTTCTTCCCCTTTTTTTCTTTCCCTATTTTAGCTTCAGTACCATTAATTGTTACGAATTCCGCAGTTACCCAACCAGTGCCACTATCCAGCTCAATTTCAACCCAATCTTCCTCTTGTTGAAGGAAGGGATATACTTCTTCGGCATTTGCTTGTCCGACAGTTGGATATTCTGTTCCAGGACCACTGCGAATATTGAGATTATCTACTCTAACTAAAACCTCATCTGCTTGTACCGTAGTGATGCAAGCTCCAATTACAAGCGTAACCGTAACCATAAATAGAATGAGTTTCTTCATTCGTTATATATTTCCTTTCTTTAAACAGTCTCCAACAAGTATAATAAAAATTTCTTTATTAGGCAAAGCTATTGATATAGCAAAGGAGGAATTTGGATGCGGGTACATGTTAAACAATGGAGTGCTAGAAATAGTAATGATATTTTTGGAGTTAATTTCCACCGATTTACAGAAATCGAAAGTCATGCAAATCATTTGGAAATCGCAGAAGAATTAGGTATATCAATAGGTGAGGTTAGAACTCTGAAGAAAAAATTGGATCGTGCTTGACAATCTTTAGAGGAAATATTAATATTAAAGACATTCAATATTAACGAACAAATGTAAATATGCAATAGATCCAATGAGGGAAAGAGTAATTAGTGACCAAATGAAAAGAGAGAAAATGCCATGGCTGAAAGCATTTTTACATGTTGGGCTAATGAAAGACATTCCTAAGGATTTATATCGAAATAGAGTAGATATAAACGTTTGGCAGGCGTTAACTGCATCGAGTGGATACACAGTATCAACTAGGGTGGCAACGCGGGTAAACTCCCGTCCCTTATTTTAGGGACGGGAGTTTTTTCTATGCATAATTTTAAAAATTAAGTTTGGAGGTATATTAAAATGAGTTTGAGTGCACCACGTGGAACGGCTGATATTCTGCCTAAAGATGCAAAAAAATGGCAATATGTCGAGCAGCAAATAAAGTCGATTTGTGATAATTACAATTACCAGGAAATACGCACCCCATTGTTTGAACATACGGAGGTTTTTCAAAGAGGAGTTGGAGATTCTACTGATATCGTTCAAAAAGAAATGTACACCTTTGAAGACCGTGGGGGAAGAAGCTTAACTCTTAGACCTGAAGGAACAGCTGCTGTTTCGCGTGCATTTGTGGAGCATAAGTTATTTGGTGAACCAAATCAACCTGTCAAACTATACTATTTTGCTCAAATGTTCCGTTACGAACGTCCACAAAAAGGGAGGATGCGTCAACTAAATCAATTTGGCGTAGAAGTCTTAGGTAGTGCTAGTCCTTCAGTAGATGCAGAAGTAATAGATTTAGCAATGACAGTTTATCGTAAACTCGGTTTAAGCTCCATAAAATTAGTCATCAATTCATTAGGTGACAAAGAGAGCAGGACGAATCATAGAAACGCACTGGTAGAACACTTTAGCCCCCATAAGCATGAGCTGTGTGCAGACTGCCAAACTAGATTATCTCAAAATCCTTTACGTGTACTTGATTGCAAAAAGGACCGTGACCATCCAGCAATGAAAACGGCACCCTCTATTTTGGATTATTTAAACGAAGAATCAAAAGAGTATTTTGAACAGGTCAAAACTAACTTAACAGCTATGGGAATTCAATATGTAGTTGATCCCAATCTAGTTCGGGGTCTAGATTATTATAATCATACTGCATTTGAAATTATGAGTGATGCGGAAGGCTTTGGGGCTATTACTACTCTAGCTGGCGGTGGAAGATATAATGGCTTAATCGAAGAACTAGGTGGCCCCAATACTCCTGGAATTGGCTTTGGAATGGGTCTTGAACGTTTGTTAATGGCGCTTGAAGCTGAAAAGGTAGAAATTCCACTTGACGATGCATTGGATTGTTACGTCGTTGCAGTGGGGAATAAAGCAGAATTGGAAGCTGTAAAAGTTGTTCATCAACTACGAAATGAAGGAATTCAAGCAGACAAAGATTATCAAAATCGTAAAATGAAAGGCCAATTTAAAGCAGCAGACCGTCTGCAAGCAAAGTATGTCCTAATTTTAGGAGAAAGTGAACTTGAAAGACAAGTCATCAATGTGAAATCTATGGGAACAGGAGAACAAACAGAAGTATCTCTTGGCAATATCGTAGAAGCAATGAAAGGGTACCTTCAGGGAGGAAAAGGCGAATGATGGAAAGAATATTAGCAGGTACAATTACAGAAGAGTATATTGATCAAGTTATTCAATTAAAAGGTTGGGTACAAAAAAGGCGTGATTTGGGTGGATTGATTTTTATTGACTTGCGTGATAAATCAGGGTTAGTTCAAGTTGTATTCAATCCAGATTATTCAAAGGAAGCATTAGAAATTGCAGACAAAATACGATCTGAATATGTTGTTGAAATCACTGGTCAGGTGGTTGGTCGTGATGCCTCTACCGTGAATCCGCTAATGGAAACCGGGACTATTGAAGTGCTTGCGAAGGAGATTGTTATTTTAAACAAAGCTAAAACACCTCCTTTTACTATTCAAGATGAAACCGATGTATCAGAAGATTTACGATTAAAGTATCGATATCTTGACTTGCGCAGAAAACCGCTACAGGAAACATTTAAATTACGTCATAAAACAACACAAGCAATTCGTAATTACCTAAATGATAACGGCTTTTTAGAAATGGAGACACCAATTCTTACTAAGAGCACCCCAGAAGGAGCTCGTGATTATTTGGTGCCAAGCCGTGTTCACCCGGGTGAATTCTATGCGTTGCCACAGTCACCGCAACTTTTTAAACAATTGATTATGATGAGTGGGTTTGAAAGATATTATCAAATCGCTCGTTGCTTCCGTGATGAAGATCTGCGAGCAGATCGTCAACCAGAATTTACTCAAGTGGATATTGAGACATCGTTTATGACCAGCGATGAAATTATGGAAATGACAGAACGCATGATGCAGAAGGTTGTTAAGGAAGTAAAGGGAATTGAAATTGAATTGCCACTTCCTAGAATGCCTTACCAAGAAGCAATGGACCGCTTTGGTTCAGATAAACCGGACACAAGATTTGGATTAGAATTAATTCATATCTCTGATATTGTAGCTAATGCAGGTTTCAAGGTATTTAAAAGCGCGATTGAAAATGGTGGTAAAGTAGCCATGTTAAATGTAAAAGGCGAAGCTGCAAACTTCTCCAGAAAAGATATTGATAAATTAACAGAGTTTGTTAGTGTCTACGGAGCGAAAGGTTTAGCATGGTTGAAACTAGAAGGGGAAGAGTTAAAGGGACCAATTGCGAAATTCCTGTCTGAAGAAGAGAAAACGAATATTTCTAATCGCGCAGAAGCAACAGATGGTGATTTATTATTATTTGTTGCTGATAAGAGTTCTGTGGTCTATGATAGTTTAGGTGCTCTTCGTCTCAAACTAGGTAAAGAGTTGAATTTAATTGATGAAGCGGAATTTAATTTCCTCTGGGTAACGGACTGGCCGCTTTTAGAATATGATGAAGAGCTTGGCAGATATTTTGCTGCACACCATCCATTTACATCTCCAGTTGAGGAAGACTTGGAAAAGCTGGAAACCGACCCTGAAAATGTTCATGCAAATGCGTATGATCTAGTGTTAAATGGTTATGAATTAGGCGGAGGATCTATCCGTATATACAACCGCGATTTGCAGAACAGAATGTTTAAAGTGTTAGGATTCACACAAGAAGAAGCTGAAGAGCAATTCGGCTTCCTATTAGATGCTCTCGAGTATGGTGCTCCTCCACATGGTGGTGTTGCGTTAGGATTAGATCGTATTATCATGCTACTAGCTGGAAGAACAAATTTACGAGATACAATCCTGTTCCCTAAAACTGCCTCTGCCTCTGATTTACTAACAGAAGCACCGAGTCCAGTGAGTGGAGAACAATTGGATGAACTATCTATTCATTTATCAAAGGAAAATGACTAATAAAAAGTAATTGATGATAAGAAATTGTAATAGTTGTAATGTAAATTTCATCCAATGTTTCATTGAAAATGACCATATGATATGTTAAGATAAATTTACAAATGAAATAAAGCTTGATCCTGATATGTTCGTTTGTTGCTCGTTATTTGACCGAACACTTTTAAAAAAGGGAGCTTGAAGTTTTTATAGTGCATGCAAGCCACTTTCTAAAGTGGAAGCATTATACCTATAAAACAGAGCACCCACCTGCCATAAGCGGGATCAAAACAGAAATCAAACGGCATAATCGGGATTTTGCTGTCTACATAATAAAAAACTGACTTTTTCATTAAAGTCAGTTTTTTTATGCTTTAGATTAAACAGTAAGACTTGGCTAAATAATATCTTGGCATTGACTATAAAGCAGAGGAGTGCCCAAATAGCGGCAACTGTGATGAGAAGGGCACTCATAGGGTGAATGAGCGCCCAAACAGCGGTAAACTGTGATGAGAAGGGCACTCATAAGGTGAATGAGCGCCCAAACAGCGGTAAACTGTGATGAGAAGGGCACTCATAAGGTGAATGAGCGCCCAAACAGCGGCAAACTGTGATGAAAAGGGCACTCATAAGGTGAATGAGCGCCCAAACAGCGGCAAACTGTGATGAAAAGGGCACTCATAAAGCGGATGAGTGCCTGAAAAGCGGATGATGGTAATGAAAAGAGCACTCATAAAGGAGATGAGTGCTCAAATCGTAAAAATTGGACGCTCAAAAGATCCAAGCGAATGGTAGAGTTTCTCTAGTATTATCTGGATCTTTTTAATTAGAACCCTGTGCCACTTGTTCAAGATTCCCATTTTTGTCCATTCGAAAAGTTGGGGCTTTTATTCCTGTTTGGTCTTCTAGGACAGTCATCTTTCTTGCTCTTTCCATAATTTGAATAAATGCTTGATAATCTTCTTTAATTGTCTTCTTTTCTTCTTCCGTTTGTTCTAAGTGTTTTTGTAACTGTTGTACTTTTTCCTTAAGGATGCTGTTTTCATTTCTCAATTGTTCCAATGTTAATTTTGATTGATTGGAAGCCTGATAGTCTTTCTTCAAATCTTTTAAATAGGAAATGACCGTATCGAGATTAATGGACGGTGCAGCATTAACGATTGAGAAAGCTGTGTCCTCTTCACTTTTAACCATTTCCTCATCAAAATTTGCTGGTAAAGCAATAACCGGTTTTCTAAAGGTTTGCGTCTTGCTTACCATAGCACGTTTTTTCTCTTTACGCTGTCTCTTCGCTAAGTCGATTGCACTTTCATATTTTTGTCTCACTTCAGCATTCCAGCGAAACCCACAGGCAGCTGAAGTGCGATTAAGATTGTCTCCAACTTCCTCAAAAGCATTGAGTTGTGTACTGCCCTCTCTAATGTGTCGTAATACGGTTTCAGCTAGCAATAAATCATCTTCATGTGACCAAGCATCTTGTCTAACTTTAGCCATTATATTTCACTCCTTTTCCTAGCAGCTATAACAATAGATTTCATTATTGAAAATTGATATAGATTGTTACCTAATATTTAGAGAATAAATTCAGTTTAGTAGGGTAACGTTCTATGATTAATAATTAGTTTTGCCGCTAAGAAATGGATTTATACCTTATTTATTTTTTTTCTTGGTTCATTTTTTCATAAACTTGCTTGAATGCACGCTCAAATTTGCCAGACTCTTTTGGTTGATAGTAGTGTTTGTTTTTTATAGAGTCAGGAAGATATTGTTGTGGAACCCATCCGTTTTCGTAATCATGTGGGTACTTATATTCGACACCTCTACCCAACTTTTCAGCTCCCTGATAATGTGCATCTTTTAAATGGTTTGGAATTTCTCCACCTTTACCGCTACGAACATCAGCAAGCGCAAGATCTAGTGCTTTATAAGCTGTGTTTGATTTCGGAGAGAGACATAGCTCAATAATAGCAACACTCAATGGTATCCTTGCCTCAGGAAAACCTAATCTTTCGGCGGCTTGAACTGCAAAAAGCGCTCTTGGTCCTGCCTGTGGGTTTGCAAGGCCAATATCTTCGTACGCAGTCACAATCATCCGGCGTGCTATGCTCTCCAAGTCACCAGCTTCAATTAATCTACTTAAATAATGTAGCGCTGCATCTACATCGCTGCCACGTATGGATTTCTGAAATGCAGAAAGAACATCATAATGTGCATCTCCATTTTTATCATGTGAGAAGCTCTTCTTCTGCATACACTCTTCAGCAATTTCAAGATTGATTAAAATCACACCATCTTGATTCTCTGGCGTTGAAGAAACAGCTAACTCCAAGCCGTTAAGTGCAGAACGCAGGTCCCCATTTGAAGATAAAGCGAAATGCTGTAGTGCTTCCTCTGTTAGTTCTACTTTTTTTTCACCATATCCATTGTCCCTGTCTATAATAGCGCGATTCAATGCCTTTTTTACATCTTCTACTGTTAAGGCATGAAGCTCAAACAAATGACATCTGCTGCGGATAGCTGGATTGATGGAATGATAAGGATTACTGGTGGTGCATCCAATAAGAGTAATTAAATTGCTTTCTAAATGTGGAAGAAGAAAGTCTTGCTTACCCTTATCTAATCGATGTACCTCATCTAAAATTAAAACAAGATTACCTCTCATTTTTGCTTCTTCGACAACAATCTCCATATCCTTTTTCTTGTCTGTTACTGCGTTTAGTATTTTTACAGTTATCCCTACTGTACGAGCTAAGGCATAAGCCATGGAGGTCTTGCCTGTTCCAGGTGGACCGAATAAAATCATGGAAGACAGTTGATCTGCTTTAACCATCCGATTAAGTATTTTTCCTTCCCCTACTAGATGCTCTTGGCCAATGATTTCATTTATGTGTGTTGGCCTCATTCGAAAAGCTAATGGTTTTCTCATTTTATCCGTCCCTTTGCGTTAATCTATCATATAAAGCTTAAATCCAATTCGGCTATAATGCAAGAAGCTTGTCATTCGTGATATAATATCGTGTAATATAGAAATGGTACGTTTGAGGGATACTTTATTTAAAATAAAATTAGATATTCTAAACGTTAATAATAAAATAGAGGTGTAAGAAAATGAAAATATCAACCAAAGGAAGATACGGCTTAACTATAATGATTGATTTAGCAAAAAGGAGTGGAGAAGGGCCCACTTCCTTGAAGTTAATTGCAAAGGATAATGACCTGTCTGAAAACTACTTAGAGCAGCTCGCATCTCCCTTAAGAAATGCCGGCCTTATAAAAAGTATACGAGGTGCATATGGAGGGTATGTACTTGCTCGTGATGCAAAGGATATTACAGCAGGGGATGTTATTCGAGTTTTAGAGGGTCCCATTACGATTGTAGAAGGTATTGAAAGTGAACAACCAGCTCAACAGGAGCTTTGGGGAAGAATTCGAGATGCCATAAAAGAAGTCCTGGATAAAACAACATTAGAAGACCTGGCAAATCATGACAATGACGAACCACAGGAAGCTTATATGTTTTATATTTAAGGCTGTTATTATAGATAGACTTGCTGACTTAATTAATTCACTATATAGAGGAAAAACCGCTCCGGAAATACACTGCGCTTTCCGCGGGCGCTGCTGGGCCTCCTCGAGACTGTCGTCTCTGCGGGGTCTCAGCTAGGCTTTTCATCCCGCAGGAGTCTCCGTGTATTTCCTCCGCTAATTAGTGCTTAAACTTTTAAACTATAGATGGTAAAAGCTAAGTTAAATATGAAGTGATTGTAGCGGAGGGCAGTCGACTCCTCGAAAAAGAAAAGCACTTTTTCTTCGTGCGATGTATCGCTGCCGAAGCCTTCCTTGTCCTGCGGGAAAGCGAAGACGCTGAGACCCCGTAGTGAGCGGTCTTTGCGAATGAGGAGGCTCAGCGCGAGCCCGCGGAAAGCGTACTGCCCGCAGCGGAAATCACAAGCGCATATTTCTGGTTTAGTGTTTTTAAGATAAATATTTAATTAAGTTAATTCACAATTTCTATCAATTTTGTCAATATAAAGACAATTTGACATACTGAAAGATCGGTTATATATATTTATATGAAGATAGAAGGGAAAGAGTAATATGGAAGCCATTTATTTGGATCATGCAGCAACCACTCCAATGGACAAAGAAGTCATTGATGCTATGTATCCAGTGTACCAGGAAATATTTGGGAACCCATCAAGTGTTCACTCGTTTGGCAGAAAAGCTAGACGGCATCTTGATGAAGCTAGAAGAATCATGGCGAAAAGTATTAATGCGAATGAGAAGGAAATTACCTTTACAAGTGGTGGTACAGAAGCAGACAATTTAGCATTACTCGGGACAGCACTTGCGAATCGTGAAAAGGGAAATCATATTATAACTACAGTTCAAGAACATCATGCTGCACTTCATACAGCAGAATACCTTGAAAAAGAAGGATTTCAAGTAACCTATCTACCTGTATATGAAGATGGAATGATCTCAATTGATGATTTACAAGAAGCATTACAGGATGATACGATTTTAGTTTCAGTTATGTATGTAAACAATGAGACAGGTATTATACAGCCAATAGAAGAGATAGGGAAATTATTAAAAGAACATAAAGCATATTTTCATACCGATGCAGTACAAGCTTATGGGTTACTAGATATTGATGTAAAAGCATTAGGAATCGACATGTTATCTGTTTCTGCACATAAAATCAATGGTCCAAAGGGCGTAGGATTCTTGTATATTGCTGATGATGTAAAGATAAATGCCCTGCAATTTGGTGGTGAACAAGAAAGAAAACGACGCCCTGGAACAGAAAATGTAGTGAGTATAGTTGGATTTAAAAAAGCAGTAGAGCTCGCAATGGAAAGAAAAGAGGAAAGACGAAAATCGTACCAAACATTTAAAGATTTGTTTACTGATGTCCTAAAAGAAAATGATGTGCGATTTGAAATTAATGGAAACCCACAATCTCAAATTTCATCCATTGTCAATATTAGCTTTCCGGGCACAAACGTAGAGCAATTACTGACAAACTTTGACTTGGATGGAATAGCAGCTTCCAGCGGAAGTGCTTGTACGGCCGGTAGTGTAGAGCCCTCCCATGTATTAAGTGCGATGTATGGAGAGAATAATCCATGTACAACGAATTCAATCCGATTTAGTTTTGGTTCGTTTAATACAGAAGAAAATGTCAGGGAAGCGGCGGAACGAGTAGCCAAGATCATAAAAAGATTAACAAAATAAAAAAGGATTGTGAGAAATGAAGGATAATAAAGATATTCGTGTAGTGGTAGGAATGAGTGGAGGTGTTGATTCATCTGTTGCGGCACTTCTTCTAAAGCAGCAAGGGTACGACGTTGTGGGTATATTTATGAAAAACTGGGATGATACAGATGAATTTGGTGTTTGTACAGCAACGGAAGACTTCGATGACGTTGTTCGTGTTTGTAATCAATTAGATATCCCGTATTACTCTGTTAACTTTGAAAAGGAATATTGGGATAAAGTCTTTACTTATTTTCTAGACGAATATAAGGCTGGAAGAACACCAAATCCAGACGTTATGTGTAATAAAGAAATAAAATTCAAAGCGTTTCTTGATCATGCGATGTCATTAGGTGCGGATTACTTGGCAACAGGTCATTATGCACAAGTAAAAGAAGTGGATGGCAAAGTACAGATGCTTCGTGGTGTAGATGACAATAAGGATCAAACGTATTTCTTAAATCAATTGTCTGAAGAAGTATTACAAAAAGTAATGTTTCCGTTAGGTCATATGCCTAAATCAGAAGTTCGTAAGATTGCAAAAGAAGCTGGTCTAGTTACGGCAACAAAGAAAGATTCAACTGGTATTTGCTTTATCGGTGAACGCAATTTTAAAGAATTCTTAAGTGAATATCTTCCTGCACAACCTGGTGAGATGCAAACACTTGATGGAGAAGTGAAGGGTCGCCATGATGGTTTAATGTACTATACAATCGGACAAAGACAAGGACTTGGAATAGGCGGTCCTGGAGATCCTTGGTTTGTTATTGGGAAGAATTTAAAAGACAATGTTCTCTACGTGGAACAGGGTTATCACAATGATAAGTTATATTCTGACGCATTAATTGCAACGGATCTGAACTGGATTAACCCTGAGAAAATCCAAGACACTTTTACTTGTACAGCAAAATTTAGATATCGTCAAAAAGATAGTAAAGTTACTGTAACCAAACAATCAGATGGAAGTCTGTTTGTCGACTTTCATGAGCCACAAAGAGCGATTACACCTGGTCAAGCTGTTGTTTTGTATGATGGTGAAGTGTGCTTAGGTGGGGGAACCATTGATCAAATTATCAAAGATAACAAATCACTTTCATATGTAGGGTAAGACAAGGAGTGCTATCGTGGATAAGAATGAACAAGGTATACAAGCAATGATGGAAAAAGATTATGAAAAAGCCGGGCAGCTTTTTCATGAAATAATTGAAGCTGAACCAAATAATCCATTAGGCTATATCAATTTCGGGAACTTATTATTTCACCTCCAAGAATTCGAGCGAGCAGAGCGTTTTTTCTTAAAGGCAATCCAGTTAGATAATCAAGCAGTTGCTGCCCACTATGAATTAGGCAATTTATACTTCGAACAGTCAAAATATCCAAAGGCACAAGAAAGCTTTCAAAAAGCAATATCTCTTGGGTTAGAAGATGCGGATGTCTATTTTATGCTTGGTCTAACTCTGCAGAATCAGGACCAGCCTAAATTAGCCTTGCCATATCTATTGCGGGCAACGGAAATCAATCCTAATGATGAAGAAATTCTGTTTCAATATGGTTTAGCTCTTGCACAATCCGATCATATTAAAGATGCAGAAGAAGTTTTTAATAAGATTTTGAATATAAATGGAAATCATGCTGATGCACATTATAATCTAGGAGTTATAGCCTTGTTTAAGGAAGATATGAATAAAGCAAAGAGTCATTTTGAAAAGTCATTATCCATTCAGTCGGATCACCTTTTGGCAGCGAATGGATTAAGGAATATAGAAGCATTAATGAATCAATAGTGAGGTTTTTAATCATGGATGAGCTTGTTCAAGAAGGTATTGAAGAAAAAAAATATATAAAAGGACAACTTCTTCGGATGATTTACCAAAATGAAGCAGAGCATTTCTCCATTGCTAAAATAAAGGTCCAAGATACAACGGAAGACTTCAAAGAAAAAGAAGTTGTCATTAAGGGGTATTTTTCTGCTCTTCAAGAACAAACAACCTACTATTTTTATGGAACCTTTGAGAAGCACGTTAAATTTGGTTTGCAATATACAGTTCATGCTTACAAGACTTTTATTCCAAGTACCAAGGATGGACTAATATCCTATTTATCCAGCGAGCTTTTTTATGGTATAGGTAAGAAGACAGCGAAAAAGGTCGTGAACCATTTAGGGGAATCAGCCATATCTAAAATTCTAAATCAACCTGATTGTTTAGATGATATCCCTGGGTTAAAAAAAGAGACAAAGCAGCAATTAGTGAAAAGCTTACAAGAAAATCAGGGTTTTGAGAATGTAGTCGTACATTTAGCTAAGTATAGTATTGGTCTTAAAATGGCACAAAAAATTTATAAAGTATATCAAGATTCCGCACTTGAAGTATTAGAAGAAGATCCATACCAGTATGTGTTTGAGATTGAAGGTTTCGGATTCCAGACGGCGGATGAAATTGCAAAGCAAAAAGGATTATCCGTTTCACATCCAAATCGTATTGGTGCAGGTTGTGTTTTTGTTTTACAGAAAACCATTCAGGATGGTCATGTTTTCTTACCAATAGATGAATGCGTTCATCAAGTATTGAATCTATTAAATGCAAGACAAGAGCTTACAGAGTCTAGCATTTTAGAAATATTGGAATCCCTGAACCAAGAGAAGCAGCTAATTTTAAAAGAGGGCAGGGTATATTTACCATCGCTTTATTATGCAGAAGACGGGTTCAGTTCCCGATTAAAAAAGATTCTGCAAAATGAAGTAGATGAAAAAACCTCCCTTGCAGAATTAATGAAGATTATTGGCGTGATTGAAGAAGAAGAAACATTAAGTTATGGAAAAGAGCAGTTTAATGCGATTAATAAGGCGATTGATTCTAAAGTATTGATTCTAACTGGTGGGCCAGGTACAGGAAAGACGACAGTAATTAAAGGAATCTTGAAAGCATATGGTGCAATTCACAGCCTATCCCTCGATCCGAATGACTATAAAAATAAAACTGAATTTCCTTTTATATTAACGGCGCCAACTGGCCGAGCAGCAAAAAGATTGAGTGAATCTACTCAACTTCCAGCTGTTACTATCCATCGGTTATTAGGCTGGAATGGAAATGAGTTCGACAAGGATGAACATGAGCAGTTACAAGGAAAATATATTATTGTAGACGAATTTTCTATGGTTGATATATGGCTTGCCAATCATCTATTCAAGGCAATACCAGATGATATGCAGGTACTTTTAGTAGGTGATGAGGATCAATTGCCATCTGTCGGACCTGGTCAGGTATTGTCGGATTTACTTAGCAGCGAATTAATTCCATCTGTGACTTTGAATGAAGTTTATCGACAGAAAGAGGGCTCAAAAATTATTCAGCTTGCTCACGATATTAAAAATAATAATTGTACCCCTAATTCCTTAAGTAAAGATAAGGATTTTAGTTTTATCTCTTGTTCAGAATCTCAAATGATAGGTTGTATCACCCAAATTGTAAATAGGGCTTATGAGAAGGGCATTGATTTAAATGATATCCAGGTTCTCGCACCGATGTATCGTTCTCAAACCGGTATTACGATGATTAACAAAGAGCTGCAGCTCTTAATTAATCCTAAAACGAAAAGAAGAAGAGAAGTAAAAGTACATGACGTGATTTATCGAGTTGGTGACAGGGTAATTCAGCTCGTGAATCAGCCTGAAGATGGTGTATACAATGGCGATATTGGAGAGATCGTTGCAATCTTCCGGGAGAATGAGAACACGGAGAACGAAGAACAAATTGTGATTAGTTTTGATGAACGGGAAGTAGTGTACGTAAGAAAAGAGTATGATAACTTCATGCACGCCTATTGTATTTCCATTCATAAGTCTCAAGGAAGTGAGTTTCCGATTGTGATTTTGCCTGTCGTTTCTAGTTATCATCGTATGCTAAGAAAGAATTTACTTTATACTGCAATCACACGGAGTAAAGAATCTTTAATTATATGTGGAGAAACAAATGCCTTTTTCAGAGGAATCCAAACAATTGACACCAATAATCGTTTCACTTCATTAAAAGAACATCTTCAAGAAAAGTTAGAGAAGGAAGATATGGAAGAGCTTACTCCATATGATTTTATGTAAATGTATATTTCTGTTGTTTTCGGGCAACACTCTCATTATAAATGATATCTATGAACCTGAGGTGTTAATATGATAATGAGATGTCCGAATTGCAATAGTAGAGACATTGGAAAAATTGGAGCTCAAAATTATTACTGCTGGAATTGTTTTATTGAAATGTCTATATTAAATAATGAATTAACCGTCCATCAAATTGAATCAGATGGTAGTTTAAGCTCACTCAATGACTTATTTACGGAAGAAGAGCTGAAACTTCAATAACCAAGCGTTTACCTTGATTATTTCACTTTCCAGAGGAGGAATGCATGGTGATTCATCAAGATAGACGGTATCGTTATCTGATATGGATAATTTTTGGCATTCTTACCTTTCTTTTTATCTACTTATTGGTTAAGACGTATCCGTTTTATAGTGAGATTTTTTCGTTTTTATGGAGATTATTGATTCCGTTTATAATAGCCTCCTTAATTGCATATTTATTATATCCTGTGATTGAGAAACTTGACCATTACAATATTCATAGAGGAATAGCGATTCTATTCATATATATTCTCTTTTTTGGTGGGGTGGGCTTTCTAATCTATAGAATCTATCCACAGGTCATTCATCAAGTGAGGGATTTAACCAATAACTTCCCTTTATTTATGGATATGTATCGGAATAGTATCCAGCAGGTTTATAATTTTACCTCTTTCTTACCTGAAAATGTCCATGATAAAATGGATGATATTATTTTAGGTATAGAAAATAGCTTAGACATTTTGCTATCCAAACTTATAAGTGGCTTTACAAGAATTTTCGATATGGTGATCGTTATTACAGTGATTCCTGTACTCGTATTTTACTTCCTTAAAGATTATGACAAGATGAAGAATTTTGTTAAAGGGTTTATTCCCCATAAATTTGTTGGAAAAACGAGTGAAGTCATACATGCAATCGATGATAGTTTAGGAAAATATATTCGTGGCCAATTAATTGTTTGCCTATTTGTTAGCATAACCTCGATGCTCATCTTTAAACTGTTAGATTTGGAATACGCATTACTGCTTGCTATAGTAATGGGAATTACTAATATAATTCCATATTTTGGCCCTATTTTAGGAGCGATACCAGCTGTAATTATTGCTTATACAACAACAGGTCAAATTAAACTTATATTTTTTGTTTTGATTGGTATTTTGGTTATTCAAATTATAGAAGGAAATCTGCTGTCTCCATATATTGTTGGCAAAAGTGTGGCAATCCATCCTGTAGCCATTATCTTCGCTTTATTATTAGGTGGAGAATTATTTGGTGTAATTGGGTTAATTTTTGCTGTTCCTTTACTAACAATAGGGAAAGTTATCGTAAATCATGTTATAGCTTTTCCTGGTAATCGTTGACAATATGTCTGAAGTTTTTTATACTCTAATCAGTTAAATATAAATACCACATATTTGCTAAAATAATGAAAGTGATCAGTACATGAAGTTCAGTTTATTAGAGAAGGATTTTCTTGGCTGAAAAAAATCCTAAACAAGAGTCATGGAAAGCTACACTGGAGTGCGACTAATCCCCGCCGGTATCATACCGTTAACATGAGTAAGTGATGAACTTTAAGCAAGTAATCAGTTCATAATTAGGGTGGTACCGCGATATATCTCGTCCCTGCATAATGCAGAGAGGGGATTTTTTTGTTTTATAAGAAAGCTGTTTTCTATTTGATAGTTGATACTTACAAATATAGATAGACTTCTGATTAGTTTAATTCAGTATAGTGCATAAAACCCACAGCGGAAATACACTACGCTTTCCGCGAGCGCTGTTGAGCCTCCTCGAGACTAGGCTTTTCATCCCGCAGGAGTCTCCGTGTATTTCCTCCGCTAATTAGTGCTTAAACTTTTAATGTATAGATGGTAAAAGCTAAGTTAAACATGAAGTGATTGTAGCGGAGGGCAGTCGACTCCTGCGGGAAAGAGAAGACGCTGAGACCCCGCAGTGAGCGGTCTCTGCGAATGAGGAGGCTCAGCGCGAGCCCGCGGAAAGCGTACTGCCCGCAGCGGAAATCACAAGCACATATTTTTGGTTTAGTGTTTTTAAGCTAAATATTGAATTAAGTTAATTCACTATATCTATCAACTGTCAAAATCAATAAATAGCGAAATGGCCAATTGGAAATCATATTTTTAGGAGGAAATATAATGAAAAAATTAACATCCGCACAAGTTAGACAGATGTATATCGACTTTTTTAAAGAAAAAGGCCACCGAGTAGAGCCTAGTGCTTCTCTAGTCCCTATGGACGATCCAACATTGCTTTGGATTAACAGTGGAGTTGCAACCCTTAAGAAGTACTTTGATGGTCGTGTTATTCCAGAAAACCCTCGAATAGTTAATGCTCAGAAAGCCATTCGTACAAATGACATTGAGAATGTTGGATATACAGCAAGACACCATACGTTCTTTGAGATGCTAGGAAATTTCTCTATTGGGGATTACTTTAAAAAAGAAGCAATTCAATGGGCTTGGGAGTTTTTAACAAGTGAGAAATGGTTAGGACTTGATCCAGAAAAGCTATCCGTAACCGTGCATCCAGAAGATGATGAAGCATTTGATTTCTGGCTTAATGAAATAAAATTACCAAAAGAAAGAATTATCCGTTTGGAAGAAAATTTCTGGGATATTGGAGAAGGACCGAGTGGACCTAATACAGAGATTTTTTATGACAGAGGAGAAGCATTTGGCAATGACCCAACAGACCCGGAATTATATCCAGGTGGGGAAAATAACCGTTATCTAGAAATATGGAATTTGGTGTTTTCGCAATTCAATCATAATCCTGATGATACGTATACTCCGCTTCCTAAGAAGAATATTGATACTGGTATGGGCCTGGAGAGAATGGTCTCTGTCATTCAGGATGCTCCGACTAACTTTGAAACCGATTTGTTTATGCCAATTATTCGTAAGACAGAAGAGTTAGCAACAACAACTTATGGTAGAGCAACTGAAAGTGATACAGCCTTCAAGGTAATAGCAGATCACATTCGTACTGTAAGCTTTGCTATAGGTGATGGAGCATTACCATCTAATGAGGGTCGTGGCTATGTATTAAGAAGATTATTGCGCAGAGCAGTAAGATTCGCAAAAGAAATTGGAATCAATAAACCTTTCATGTATGAATTAGTAGAGACTGTTGGAGAAATTATGGAAGAATTCTATCCAGAGGTGCTGAAGCAAAAAGATTTAATTAAGTCTATTGTTAAGGTAGAAGAAGAACGATTCCATGAAACACTTAATGATGGGCTGGAAATTTTGACGACAATTATGAAGGAAGAAAAGGAAAAAGGAAATACAGTATTCCCAGGAGTGGAAGTATTCCGGTTATACGATACGTATGGATTTCCAAAGGAATTAACCGAAGAGTATGTATCAAAAGAAGGATTTACAATAGATGAAGACGGTTATAACGAGGAAATGCAAAAACAACAAGACCGTGCTAGAAATGCCCGTCAAAAAGTAGATTCTATGAAAGTACAAGACAATGCTTTAAGTGAAATTGAAGTCGAAAGTGAATTCGTTGGTTATGACCATTATGAAGTAGAAACGGAGATTGTATCCATTTTCAATGGAAAAGAGATAGTTGATACTGCGAAGAAAGGTGATGAGGTATTTGTATTCCTCCGTTCTACTCCGTTTTATGCGGAAAGTGGTGGACAGGTAGCGGATCATGGCTGGATCTATACGGACGAAGCATCTTTATATGTAAAAGATGTAAAAAAATCACCTAAAGGCCAACATATTCATCATGTAGTAGTAAAAGATGGAGAAGTACGCAATGAAGAGAGTGTGAGAGCGTCTATTGATTCGACTTTCCGAACCTCCATTATTAAAAATCACACCGGAACGCATTTATTACATCAAGCATTAAAGGATGTTTTAGGATCACACGTGAATCAAGCAGGCTCGTTAGTTACACCCGAACGCTTAAGATTTGATTTCTCCCATTTTCAACCAGTTACAGAAGAGGAATTACATCAAATTGAACAAAAGGTTAATGAAAAAATATGGCAAGCGTTGCCTGTTGAAATTAATCTAAAAAAATTGGCAGAAGCGAAAGAAATGGGTGCAATGGCACTATTTGGAGAAAAATATGGTGATATTGTTCGCGTAGTTCAGATTGGTGATTACAGTCTAGAACTTTGTGGTGGGTGTCATGTTCGTAATAGTTCAGAGATAGGCTTGTTTAAGATAGTTTCTGAAAGTGGAATAGGGGCTGGTATCAGAAGAATTGAGGCTGTGACAAGTAAGTTTGCATATCAATTTTTAAGTCAAAAGATAGATATTCTTCAATCGGCTGCTAAATTAGTAAAAACAAGTGATGAAAAGGTACCTGAACGAATCGAAAGTTTATTTAACGAGTTAAAACAAGTACAAAAAGAAAATGATTCATTAAATGCGAAATTAGCAAATGCAGAAGCAGCCTCCATCCTTGACCAAGTGAAAACCATTAATGAGGTACCATTGCTAGCACAAAAAGTTCATGTGAAAGATATGAACCAGCTTAGAAACATGGTAGACGAATTAAAACAAAAGTTATCAACAAGTATCATATTGTTAGCTGCTGAAAGTGATGGGAAGGTACTATTAGCTTCAGGAGTTTCCAAAGATTTAGTTGAAAAAGGATACCATGCAGGGAAATTAATTAAACATGCTGCCGAAGTATGCGGAGGCGGTGGTGGTGGACGTCCTGACATGGCTCAAGCAGGTGGTAAGAATCCGGCTAAAATAGAAGAGGCATTACTAGCTGCCCAAGAATATATCAATAAGGTCTAATAGAACAGATGAAAATGATATAATATTTTCATGAAACATGTTAAGATGTTATTAAAGTATATTCAAAGTAAAGGATCAGTTTTTTTAAGGACGGGGTGTCGTAATGAGTTCCAACGATAAAACAATGAAATTCAACTTTTCAGAAGAACCATTTGATCAGGACATAAAGGAAATACTATTTACAGTTCATCAGGCCTTAAATGAAAAAGGATATAACCCAATTAATCAAATCGTTGGTTATTTACTTTCTGGTGATCCAGCTTATATTCCGAGATATAATGATGCAAGAAATCTCATTAGAAAAGTAGAGCGCGATGAAGTAATAGAAGAATTAGTTAAATTTTATTTAGAACAGCAAAAGGCGGATTAAATGAAAATTATTGGATTGGATGTTGGTTCAAAAACGATAGGTGTTGCTGTCAGTGACGCACTAGGATGGACCGCTCAGGGTTTAACAACTTTATATTGGAATGAAGACGATATTCATTCTGCAGACGAATCTCTAAGTGAAATAATAAAGGAACATGATATTGGTAAAGCTATTATAGGATTACCAAAGAATATGAATGGTACAATAGGTGAACGTGGAGAAGCTTCCATTAGGTTCGCTGAGTATATGGAAGAGACTTTCAAGATTCCTACAGTTTTGTGGGATGAACGTCTTACCACAATGGCTGCTGAAAGAGTACTTCTTGAGGCCGATATGAGTCGCAAGAAACGCAAGAAAGTTATTGATAAGATGGCAGCAGTTATGATTTTGCAAGGATATTTAGATAAAAAATGAGGTGAGTTTGTGGCATTAGAAAAGAAAGAACGAATTATTGTACCAGACGAGAATGGTGAGGAACATCTATTTGAAGTATTGTTTACCTTTGATGTAGATGAAACAGGTCAATCCTATATTGCTGTTGTACCAGTTGAACAAGCAGAGGATGAAGAAGTAGAAGTTTATGCTTTCCGTTATGAAGAAACAGAGAAAGAAGATCTCTCCTTATTCCCAATTGAATCTGACGAAGAATGGGACATGGTAGAAGAAATGTTAAATACGTTAGCAGATGAAGAAGAACTAAATGCCGACTAACACAAACAAAGCTGATGTTTACTGACATCAGCTTTGTTTTTTTAAGACTACATAATATAAAATTGTGGTATATGATAATAAATATAGACTTCTGATTAGTTTAATTCAGTATATTGTCTAAAAACACCGGAAACACCAGGGAAATACGCGGGGTGATTTCCGCTGCGGACAGTACGCTTCCCACGGGCAACGTCTCAGCCTCGGGCCAACAGGATGTTGGTCACAAAGGCGTTGCGACAGGACGTGGCGTTCTTAGCCTTTGTTCCTTCTCACTTCCTGCGGGTTCTTCGCTTGTAGCTTTTCCCACATGACAAGGAAGGCTACGGCAGCAATACATCGCACGAAGAAGAAGTGCTATTCTTTTTCGAGGAGTCGACTGCCCTCCGCTACAATCACATCATATGTGGAGTTGTGTTTCCTTTATAGCACCATACCAGCGGAGGAAATACACGAAGACTCCTGCGGGATGAGAAGCATAGGTGAGACCCCACAGAGACGTTAGTCTCGAGGAGGCTCAGCAGCGCCCGCGGAAAGCGTAGTGTATTTCCGGAGCGGTATTACCCACTATTTTTGATAATTCGCAGTTTATATCAACTAAGAAAGAGCAAAAAAAGTAACAAATTAATACCGTAGTCGTCCTTCCAACATAAAAATAATGGATATAAATGTGCTTTTTTAGTATAATATGACGAATGAGAGGGGGATTTTATGTCCAAGAATAACAATAAGGGATCTTTTAAGGACAACCTCATTGCGAGAAGTGAAGAGGCAACTAAAGTTAGGAAAATTGCTTCCGTTATTATATTGGCAATACTATTACTTATTATTGTTGGTGGAGTATCAGGCTATTTG
Organism: Oceanobacillus piezotolerans; assembly: GCF_003665065.1. Taxonomy (GTDB): domain Bacteria; phylum Bacillota; class Bacilli; order Bacillales; family Amphibacillaceae; genus Oceanobacillus; species Oceanobacillus piezotolerans. The sequence goes on from NZ_RCHR01000001.1 coordinate 337,085, forward strand.
TATATCAAATCTGCATTAGAGCCAGTAGATCCTAACAATGGTGAAGAAATAATTGTAGAGATTCCATTAGGTTCTTCCAGTTCAAACATTGCAAGTATTTTAGAAGAAAGTGGTGTGATTAAGAATGCAACCATCTTTCAACTATACATAAAGTTAAATAATTACTCAGACTTTCAAGCTGGAAATTATACACTAACACAATCAATGTCCCTTGATGAAATTGCTGAGAACATACAAGAAGGCAAAGTATTGCAGGAACCAATTTATCGAGTAACAATTCCAGAGGGTCTCACAATAGAACAAATGGCCGATATCTATGCAGAGAAATTACCCTTTACTAAGGAAGAATTTCTGGAAGTAGTGAATAATGAAGATTATATTAACGAATTAATAAAAAGATATAGTGTTTTAACAGAGGACATCTTACAAGAGGATATACTGGTACCGTTAGAAGGTTATTTATTTGCTGCTACTTATGACTTCTATGAAGAAGAACCAACTGTAGAATCTGTAATAGAACAAATGCTCTCTCAGACTGAATTAATTGTTTCGAATTATCTTGCTGCGATTGAGGAAAGAGGATTAACGATACATGAAGCTGTTACATTAAGTTCTTTGGTGGAAAAAGAGGCTAGTAATGAAGAACAAAGAAAACAAATTGCAGGGGTCTTCTATAATCGTCTGGAAGAGGGGATGAAATTGCAGACTGATCCAACCGTTGCTTATGCGATAGGTGAGCATCTTCAGACAACGTTGTATGAGCATTTAGAGGAAGATTCACCTTATAATACTTATATGATTGAAGGCCTGCCAATTGGACCTATCTCAAACTTCTCAGCAAGCTCACTGGATGCAGTTGTTAATCCTATGGACTCCGATTACCTATACTTCCTGCATGACGCGCAAGGAAATATTCATTATGCTGAAACCAACGAAGAACATAATCAAAATAGAGCTGAATATCTAAATTAATAAAGAAAATGCAGAAATGTGATCTATTTTCACATTTCTCATTTTTTTCAAGAAGTCGGTATGTTTCTAATGGATTAGGTTATTAAAATAGTATTGTTCAGAGAATTGGGGTAGGGAAATGGAAGAATCAATTAAAGATTATTTAATGGAAATACTGCCAGCTAAGGAAGGCTGGATAAGGGACTTGGAAGTCGCAGCAAAAAAGGACCACGTTCCAATAATGGATCCTATTGGCATTCATTTTATCATGCAGTTAATTCGCATTCATCAGCCAAAACAGATTCTTGAAGTTGGAACTGCTATTGGATATTCCGCATTAAGAATGCTAGAAGCATACCCAGAGACAATGATTACAACAATAGAGAAAGACGAGGAGCGTTATTATCAAGCAATTCAAAATATAGAACGGCAAGGCAAACAAGAAAAGATCCATGTTATTAATGGTGACGCACTTGATGAAATGGAAAAATTGTACCAGTTAGGCAAGTCCTTTGATTTTATATTTATTGATGCGGCCAAAGGCCAATATAAGAAGTTTTTCGATCTTTCCGTACCGATATTGAATGACAGTGGTCTAGTTGTAACGGATAATGTATTATTTAGAGGGTATGTTGCAAACCCAGTGGATTCACCAAAGAAGTTCAAGAATATGGTAGAGAAGATAAGAGGTTATAATAAATTTTTAATGGAACATCCTCTTTTTGATACTTCCATTATACCTATTGGTGATGGAGTTGCTGTTAGTTATAAGAAGTGAAGGGAGTCTTAACAAAGTGAAAGATAAACCAGTCGTGATTGGAGTTGCAGGTGGTAGTGGAAGCGGCAAAACTTCTGTGACAAGGTCCATTTGCAAACGTTTCTCAGATAAAACCATCCTTGTTATTGAACAAGATTATTATTATAAAGATCAAAGCCACCTTCCGTTTGAAGAAAGGCTTAACACCAATTATGATCATCCGTTAGCTTTTGATAATGATTTATTAATTGAACATTTGCATCAATTATTAGATGGTAAGGAGATTAATAAGCCTGTTTATGATTATAAAATTCATACACGATCCACAGAAGTGATTCGCGTTGAACCTAAGGATGTAATTATTGTAGAAGGTATCCTTGTCTTGGAAGACCCAAGATTAGTGGATTTAATGGATATAAAAGTTTTTGTGGACACCGATGCAGATATTCGAATAATTAGGCGATTATTACGCGACATTAAGGAACGAGGAAGATCGCTCGATTCCGTAATCGAACAATATTTGAATGCTGTCAGACCGTCTCATCTTCAATTTATTGAACCGACAAAGCGGTACGCAGATATTATCATTCCAGAAGGTGGAAAAAATTACGTTGCGATTGATATTATGGCATCTAAAATTGAAAGCATACTAGCAAAAAATAGTGAAAATAATTGATAAAAGTGTTGATTATTTATTTAAATTCTGCCATAGTATTGAATAGTATACTTAGAAATAATCTGTATTATGAGCTTCTATGTAAGCTCATTTGATTTGTATAGTGTAAAAAGGAGTGTTTTTGAATGGCTGTAGAGAAAAGTTATTACATGACGCAAGAGGGGAAAGAGAAGTTAGAAAAAGAACTCGAATATCTTAAAACAGACCGTAGACAAGAGGTCGTTGAACGAATTAAAATTGCTCGTGATTTTGGAGACCTTTCTGAGAACTCTGAGTACGATGCAGCTAAAGATGAACAAGCTTTTGTTGAACAACGTATTACTCAATTAGAGAAGATGATTCGTAATGCGGTAATTATCGAGAATGATGATGCAAATGCAGATACGGTTGCTTTAGGAAAATCAGTAACCTTTGTAGAACTTCCTAACGGAGAAGAAGAGACATATACGATTGTGGGTAGTGCAGAAGCAGACCCATTTGAAGGGAAAATCTCTAACGATTCTCCAATGGCGAAAAGTCTGCTTGGCCAAGAAGTGGGTTCTGAGGTGACAGTTTCTACTCCTGGTGGAGATATCCAAGTAAAAATCCTTAAAATCAGCTAATTAACCATTTTAGTAAGATATGAAAAGAGAAAGCGATTAACTTCGCTTTCTCTTTTCATTTGTCATAAAGTGGTAATCACTATTTCATTCATTTGACTAGATTATATTAAGATTTTTATGTAAGTTGTGGTATTATAAAAATAATGTTAGGGGGAAGACACATGCGCGACATTGAAAATCGAACACGTAAAGACAAATATGAGAAACGAAGAAAAAATACCAAGTCTACTTCTATTTTAATTGTAGTAAGTGTTATTCTAGTTATCTCATTGATTAGTGTATTTGTTTTTGGTGGAGGTAATAATGAAACAGTTGATGAATCTCCCCAAGAGTCAACAGAAAATAACACTTCAAACGATAGTGAAGAAGTAACAATTAAAGAAGAGGAAACGAGTCAGCAAGAAGAAGATCAATTATTGGAAGATGATACTCAAAATGAAACAGACTCTTCTGAGGAAAACAATGAAGAAAACGGTCAAGACATAGAGCAAGTCGAACCATCTGATGATAATGTCTCTGAAGCCTATACAGCAGATTGGGAACCGGTTGGAACGCAGCAGGAAGGTCCACACACAGTTGATTATAACAACGGATCACAAGACCGGTTAGAAATGAAAGAGGCAATTTTAATGGCTACTGGTTTAAGTGAAAATGATTATCACGAATGGTGGATTGGCAATGGAGGCAATCAGAAAGTGATTGCAACTGTAAGTGATGAAGCCCAATCAGAAATTTATCGTGTCTATTTATCATGGAGGGATAATGAAGGCTGGCAGCCAACAAAGGTTGAAGTCCTCATAGAGAATGACTGGAAAAAATATCAATAAGTTTTATTTATAGATGATCGGAGGAAATAGGATAGTGACTATAGGTATTATTGGGGCCATGGATGAAGAAATTCGCTTGCTTCTGGAGAATATGGAAGATAAAGCAGAACAAACTGTTGCTGGATGCATGTTTGTGCAAGGTAAGCTGCACGGAAAAGAAGTTGTCTTGTTAAAATCAGGAATTGGGAAAGTGAATGCAGCAATGGCTACCACGATTTTACATGAACAATATTCACCTACTCATATTATAAATACAGGCTCAGCGGGTGGATTTTCCGAAACTTTAGAAGTAGGAGACTTAGTAATCTCGAGTGAAGTGGTTCATCATGATGTTGATGTAACAGCATTTGACTATGCTTATGGTCAAGTTCCAGGCTTGCCAGCAATGTTCGAAGCAGATAAAACCCTGGTAAATATGGCCATTCAGGCAGTGAATAATTTGCATGTCCGATTTGAAAAAGGAATTATCGCAACAGGAGATTCATTTATGGAAGACCCAGAGAGAGTAGAATTCGTAAGGGGGAAATTTCCAGAAATGATAGCAAGTGAAATGGAAGCTGCAGCGGTGGCACAAGTATGTAACCAATATAAAACTCCATTTGTAATTATACGAGCTTTATCTGATATAGCTGGTAAGAAATCTTCTGTCACATTTGATCAATTTCTGGATGTAGCAGCTAAGAATGCTGCAGAGTTAATCATGTCTATGATAAAAGACATGGAATAGGACGAGATGATATGAAGCGCTAATGATTTTTATCATTAGCGCTTTTTGCGCATGTACCTGTATATATATGTCCCTAGAATCGTTTTGAGCGCAGTTATTCCCCTATTTAGCAAAATAGATGGGTAGAGTCCTAGTAACCAACTCCAAGTGTTCAGTTCGCTCGAATTTGAATCTAGCTAGCTTTGCCAGCAAAAATCTGCCTGCTTAATTATATCCCTATCCATCTCTCTCTTTACGATAATATTCATGGAATACCTTCATCAATGCTCTTTTTTCAATACGGCTTACATAACTGCGTGAAATATTTAGCTTTTTAGCAATTTCACGTTGTGTCATCTCTTTTGAATTGTTCAAGCCATAACGGTAAACAATTACTTCTCGTTCCCGGTTATCTAGAATAGTAAAATATTCCTGCATCTTTTCAATTTCCATGTTTAGCTGGATATATTCAATAATGTTTTCGTTTTCAGCTTCTAAGATATCAATCAGGCTTATTTCATTTCCTTCCTTATCCTGACCAATGGGATCATGTAAGGAAACATCTTTTTTCACTTTCTTCAGTGCACGTAAATGCATAAGTATTTCGTTTTCAATACAGCGCGCAGCATATGTTGCAAGCTTTGTACCTTTGTCTAGAGAAAAACTCTCTACCCCTTTAATGAGTCCAATTGTACCGATCGAGATTAAATCTTCCATGTCTTCTCCTGTGTTTTCAAATTTCTTCACAATATGTGCAACAAGTCTTAAATTATGCTCAATTAACTTATTTCGAGCATATTCACTGCCATCTTGCATTTCTTTGATAAACTTTCTTTCTTCTTCAGGTGATAAAGGTTGAGGAAAGGCATGATTTTTAACATATGAGACGAAAAAGAGGGCTTCTTTAACAAATAGAGCAAGAACGGTAAGAATTCCAGACAAACCACATGCACCTCCTAGGAAGATGTTTATTTCTCGATGAAATTGGCTTTCTGACAAGAAGTTGGGTGTCCTGGCTCTGTACCTGTAAACAAAAGCAAAGAAGTATTTAGACGTAGTCCTGTGATATCTAAACCTGCCGAATACCAATCGTTGCATTGCCGGTACTAGCACTTTCTTCACCCTGGATATTGGGTGAAGAAAGTGTAAATTAGGTCAGTAAATACATTCGGTGTATAGTAAAACTACACTTCCTGTTTTCCTAATACATTAAGAAGTCTTTGTGTAATTGTGCCAATCGCCAGATATATTCATCATACGCAATGCTGTTGCAGTGCAGGACTTAAGCGATAACCCAAATGGAAAGAGAATTCACTCTTCGTTTATTAATATAAATGGGTATTTTGCTTATATAACATCTTTATGAGGATAGTATTCTTTTCGTGTCTGTCCATGGAAAGAAAGATAAATAAAGTGAAACTTTACTAAATGGGGGTTTTCTTCCATTCCACCCTTGTATCAGGGTAACCTGCGATAAAGTGAGTACCCTTATCTAATAAATTTGTTTTTCACTATGTGTAAAAACTAATGGCAGAACAAAACATCCAATGATGGTTATAAGATTTTTATGGACTAGATGGGTGTTTGCCGGATAATAGAACACTGAGTAATGGAGGGGAAACAAGATTGAGTTGGCAGAAAGGAATTTCAAATTAGGGGAAGAGTCGAGTCAAACAGATGATGTATTAAAAATGATGGAGTCCAAGTGTAACATTAGGAGACACTAAGTAAGAAAAATAAAAAACCCCCTCTAGTTTGATTGAAGGGGGTTTCTTGATACTGTAAAGGATAATTTTTGCTTTTAACCTGACTTCTTTTTATACTTTATTTTGTGTGATAGGCTTCTCTTATGGATTTCCTCTTCTATTAATGTAATAAAATCAGGGCTTAAATTTAGTTCAGTTGCTGTATAATAGGATTCTATTAGTAGTTCATCCGACAAATGTTCCATCCATACAGCCCTCCTAATGAAATAGTGTTTCTTGGTATAGATTGGGATAGATTTAAAAGGTTATTAATAATTTACCATTTTTCTCATGAGAGGACAAGAAACAAGTTATCTACATCCAATTGTAGATAACTTGTGAGCAATTTTCTGGGTTTCCTTGTTCTCCAGTGTCTAAATGCTGTTGAAAACGCCCAGAAAGTTATCCACAATTCGAAAAGTGAAGATATTTGTCGAACGAATTTTCAGTCAATAATCGTTGGAATGCATAAATCTATCGGTTCTTATCATATAATAGCCATTTAACTCGGAATATCAAGTTTAATTTTATCCCAAACTGTTAGCCCCTAAAAAGAAGGATTCGTGCAGAATACAACAAAGAAACCCACCACTGAGTGAAGTTTCACTTTATCTAAAGATGATATTTGTTGACCTTTCCGTCTATCGAAAGTTATTGTAGGATTAGTGTATACTCTAAGGTACTGGTTATTTATCGTTGGGTAACTGGCTTAAGGGCTCTAAAAAGAGAAAGGTTCTTAGAGTAGCAATGAAGTGAGGGAATCGTTAGCTATTTTCAAGAGCCTGTCGGTTTGTCCATTTTATGTCATAATGGGTAGTGCCATTGTTGAGTTTTACTTATTTGGAATAAGAGGTGTAGTTAGTTGTTAAATAAATTTTTACCAAATGAACATGTAAAAAGTATTTTTGAAATACATCCGCAAAAATTGAAAGAACAAGGGATAAAGGGGATTATAACGGATTTGGATAATACGTTGGTCGCCTGGGATATGAGGGATGCCACACCTGAGGTAATTGCATGGTTTAAATTAATGAAAGAAAATGATATACAAGTCACTATTATTTCAAATAATAACGAAGAGCGGGTTACGTTTTTTTCTGAACCCCTAGGTACTCCTTTCGTTTTTAGTGCGAGAAAACCGTTAAGGAGAGCTTTTTTAAAAGCACAAAAGCAGATGAACCTAAAAAAAGAAGAGATTGTTGTGATAGGTGATCAAATACTGACTGATGTACTTGGAGGGAATGCTGCTGGCCTCCAAACTATTCTTGTTGTTCCAATTACCCAAACAGATGGGAAAATAACAAGAATAAATCGGAAAATAGAACGTATGATTTTGAATTATATGCGTAAAAAGGGAAAAATCAATTGGGAGGAATAAGCTTGGAGAAAATAATTTGCCAAGGTTGCGGTTCTCAGATTCAAACAACAGATCCCGACCAAACTGGTTATGCACCACCATCATCATTAGAGAAAGAAACAATATTATGTCAAAGATGTTTTCGTTTAAAGCATTACAATGAAATCCAAGATGTGTCCATTACAGATGATGACTTCTTAAAGATGGTAAGTTCCATTCGTAATGCGGATGGATTAGTTGTTCACCTTATCGATATTTTTGATGTAAATGGAAGTTTAATTAAAAGCTTGCAGCGAATTACAGGAGATAACCCAATTATTCTTGTTGGAAATAAGCTAGATTTGTTGCCTAAATCGACTAATCAGCGTAAATTAATACATTGGTTGCGCTCGGAGGCAAAGGAAGCCGGTATTAAAGTATTGGATGTTTTCTTAATATCCTCCGTCAAAGGTTATGGAATAGAGGATTTAACAACGGAACTAGAAAGGTATAGAAAGCAAAAGGATGTCTACATTGTAGGTACAACCAATGTAGGGAAGTCAACCTTCATTAATCGTCTCATTAAGCAGTCAACAGGGTTAAAGGACGTTATTACAACTTCTTATTTCCCTGGTACCACTCTTGGCTTTATTGAGATACCACTAGATGACAATAGTGCTTTAATTGACACGCCTGGTATCGTAAATAAGCAGCAGTATGCACACTATGTTTCTGATCATGATTTAAAAATGATTACACCCAAGAAAGAGATTAAACCAAGAATTTACCAATTAAATAGTGGACAAACCCTTTTTATTGGAGGTCTTGCACGCCTCGATTTTATTAAAGGAGAAAGACAATCGTTTGTATGCTATTTTTCAAATGAATTACCTATTCATCGAACTAAATTAGAAAAGGCTGATGCTTTATTTGAGAATCAGCAGGGGGAATTATTATCTCCACCAGATAAACAAACATTAGAGACGTTGCCTAAGATGACGGAAAGTACGTATAAGATTTCTACTGAGAAAACAGATATCGTATTTCCTGGATTAGGATGGATAACTTTAAATGAGAAAGGGGCTACTGTAAGTGCTCATAGCCCTAAGGGAGTATCCGTTTCTATTAGGAAATCTTTAATATAATTAATGGGGAAGAGGGAGAGTAAATGGGTTACCGTTTTGCACTGATTGGTTATCCAATCAAGCATTCACTTTCACCATGGATACATGAGGAATTTTTGAGAAAAGCTAATTTACAGGGATCATATCAAATAAATGAAATTCCTTTAGAGGGAAATTTTAAAGAAGAAATATTGAAATTGAAAGAGCAACAGGTAGATGGATTTAATGTAACTGTTCCTTATAAGCAAAAAATAATTCCCTTCTTGGATAAAATAGATGAGTCCGTAGAAAAAGTAGGTGCAGTTAATACAGTTGCCTACGAGAAAGGAAAATGGGTTGGGTATAACACGGATGGAATGGGATATGTTCGTTCACTTGAAAGTAAGTTTTCCGATTCCCTTCTAAATAAGGAGCAACGTATCTTGTTATTAGGTGCTGGTGGAGCTGCAAGAGGTATCTTTCACGGATTGATTGATAATGGTTTTAGGTATATCGATTTTGCAAATCGCACAATGGATAAAGCTCTGTCCATCAGAAACAGTACAGCAAAACCAATTCACTCTAACATTATGACCTTAGAAGAAGTAGAAAAGCATATTCATTCTTACGATATGATAATTCAAACAACTTCTGTAGGAATGAATCCAAACTCGGAACAGTCCATTATTAATTTAGAAAATATTAGAGCAGGTAGTATTATCAGTGATATTGTTTATCAGCCTATTAAAACGAAGTTCCTCAAGCTTGGTGAGAATTATGGAGGCAGAATTCATTTTGGGCATACCATGCTTTTATATCAGGCGCAGCTTGCCTTCGAAATATGGACAGGAAAAAAAGTAAAAGCAGATACGATGGATGAAAAATTACAACAAATTTTGGAAGGAAGATAATATGTTAACAGGTAAACAGAAGCGATTTTTAAGATCAGAAGCACATCATTTAAAGCCAATTTTTCAAGTTGGAAAAGACGGTGTAAATGATAATATGATTAACCAAATAAAGGATGCGCTGGAAAAGCGAGAATTATTAAAGGTAAGTGTGCTCCAAAATTGTATGGAAGATAAGGATTCAGTAGCTGAACAAATAGCAGAAGGTACAAATGCTGAAATTGCCCAAATTATTGGGAACAGTATTGTACTATACAAGGAATCAAAAGAAAATAAACAATTGCAATTACCATAAGAGGGAAAAGAGATGAAGCGAATCGGAATACTGGGAGGGACATTCGATCCCCCTCATCTTGGTCATTTATTAATTGCAGAAGAAGTACGTGTGAAACTGGATTTAACAGAAATCTGGTTCATACCTACATATACTCCTCCGCATAAAGATAATGCAAAAACAGATGCTAGTCATCGAATTAACATGCTGGAAATTGCAATTGCCAATAATCCATACTTTAAGATCAACACAATTGAAATTGAAAGAGAAGGAAAATCATATACGATAGATACCATTACGGCTTTGGGAGAAGATTATCCAGACTATCAGTTCTATTTTATAATTGGCGCTGACATGGTAGAGTATTTACCCCATTGGGAACGCATTGATGAACTTGTTCAGTTAATCCAATTTGTTGGAGTAAAACGGGAAGGCTATAAATTGGAAACGAAATATCCAGTAATTGAGGTTGATATTCCATCCATTGATATATCTTCATCTATGTTAAGGAAACGACTAAGATCAAATCAACCAGTTAAATATATTGTCTTAGATGAGGTCTATCGTTATATTAGGGAGATGGGCTTATATGAAAATTAACCAGGCAATAGAAATAGTGGAGCCTCACTTAACGAAAAAAAGATTTGAACATACATTACGTGTAGCTGATACAGCAGTAGACCTTGCGGAAAAATATAATGCATCTAAAGAAAAGGCGAATCTTGCAGCAGTTTTCCATGACTACTGCAAATATCTGCCTTTACCTGAAATGGAAAGATGGATTAAAAATAGTATTTTACCGAAAGATTTATTATTGTATCACCATGAATTATGGCATGGACCGGTTGCATCTTTATTAATAGAGCGAGAACATGGAATAAATGACTTAGATATTAAGCAAGCTATTTATTATCATACAACTGGTCGAGCTAATATGACTAAATTAGAAATGATTATTTTCTTAGCTGATTATATAGAGCCAGGTAGGAGTTTTCCAGGAGTGGAAGAAGTAAGGGAATGGGCGGAGAAAGACTTAATCCAAGCTTGCAGAATGGCTTCCAGGAATACAATACAATATTTAATGAGTAAAAATGCAACGATATATCCTGATACATTTTATGCATACAATGATTTAACGAAACGTTTAGATGGAGGGAATAAATAGATGGAAAACAAAGAACTGCTACAAGTAATTGCAGAGGCTTGTGATGATAAAAGAGCTGAAGAAATTATTGCACTAGATATGAAAGAGGTTTCTCTGATTGCTGACTATTTCTTAATTTGTCATGGAAACAATGAACGACAAGTCCAGTCTATTGCAAGAGCGATTAAGGAAAGAGTAGAAGAGAATGAGGTAGAGGTGAAAAGGATAGAAGGCTTCGAACAAGCTAGATGGGTATTAGTCGATGTTGGTGATGTGGTTTGTCATGTATTCCATAAAGATGAACGTAGCTATTATAATTTAGAGCGCTTGTGGGGAGATGCTGACCGGGTATCGCTGCAAATAGGTTTAGAAGGATAAAACAATGGCATATCAACAAATGGCATATTTGTACGATAAATTAATGAGTGACGCCCCCTATGATGAATGGGTAGAATTTACATTGCAGCTCTTAGGTAATCGGAACGTTAGATATATTGCAGATTTAGGGTGTGGGACAGGAGAGATAAGCCTTCGCTTAAAAAAAGCCGGATTTGAAGTCGTAGGAATAGATAATTCTTCTGATATGCTTACCTATGCTGAGCATAAAGCGCGCAATGAGAATGTACCTATTCAATGGCTTCACCAAGATTTAAGAGAGCTTTCGGGTATAAATGGAATAGATGTAGCTGTTAGCTATTGCGACGTTATTAATTATATTACGGAAGAGCAAGATATTAGAGAGGTATTTAATAAGACTTATGAAATGTTAACAAGTGAAGGTATTTTTATTTTTGATATCCACGCGCTTTCCCATGTAGAGAGTCATTATGTAAACCAAACTTTTGCTGACGTATTAGAAGATGCAGCCTATATTTGGTACTGCACAGAAGGCGAGGCACAAGGCGAGATGTACCATGATTTAACGTTCTTTGCATTAGATGATGGAAAGTATAATCGCTTTGATGAATATCATCACCAACGAACTTATCCTATTCCTTTTTATAAGAAATTATTACAGGATACAGGTTTTCAAAATATTAAAGTGTTCGCAGATTTTTCCTTAAAACAGAATAATTTAAGTGAAGATAATAAACGAATATTCTTTTTTGCAGAAAAGAGTAAGGGATAATGCTACTATTCCTTACTCTTTTTCATATGCAGGAAAATGTTTGCTTATGTCGAATATACGATGTGACCCCATTTTTTCCATTCCGTTAAAAACTAAAAAGGATGTGTTCTCCCCTTGATCAATCTTCTAAAACGGTACTCACTCTATGTTCTCATTGGTATTATTGTCATTATGTTTTTTGTCTTGACAAAAGAGGAGCAAAGCATAATGACAGAGCAAGAAGTGGATTTTCCGTCAGATATCCCGCAAGATGAGCTGCAAAGTGAAAATTCTCCTATAAATGAAGACACGGTATTAGTCGATGTGAAAGGAGAGGTAGTAAATAAAGGTGTTTACCAGGTAAATTCGAATGCTAGAGTTAATGATGTTATAAGCAAGGCTGGGGGCTTCACAGCAAAAGCAGATGAAACTCAAGTTAATTTGGCGCAAAGAGTCCAAGATGAAATGGTCATATTCATTCCTGAAAAAGGAGAAGGAACTCAACAAATCATGGAAGGAGCTTCTAGTACAGGTACAGATAAGATCCGAATAAATTATGCAACACAGGAAGAAGTAGAAAAGCTAAGCGGAATTGGACCATCCAAGGCTGCTGCAATTATTGAACATAGAGAAGAACATGGTTTTTTTCAAACAGCTGATGACTTACTAGAAATTACTGGGATTGGTGAAAAAACAGTTGAAAATATTAAAGAAGAAATTCAAGTCCCTTAAAAAGAGAATCCGCCAATAGTGTTCTAGCTTTACTTCACCCTATTTATTGATATTGACGAGCTTTCGTTGGGACATGTACACTAAAAGGAGCATACGAAGGGAATGAGTATAATGGAAAGAATTTCTTGGGACCAATACTTTATGGCGCAAAGCCAGTTACTAGCTTTGCGGAGTACATGTACAAGACTTATGGTCGGTGCAACAATAGTAAGGGATAAGAGAATTATTGCAGGGGGTTATAATGGTAGTGTTTCTGGTAGTGTCCATTGTGTTGATGATGGTTGTTACGTCATTGATGGCCATTGTGTAAGAACAGTGCACGCTGAGGCGAATGCTTTACTCCAATGCGCAAAGTTTGGAGTAGCAACCGATCTTGCGGATATCTATGTTACACATTATCCATGCCTCCAATGCTGTAAGCAAATCATACAAGCTGGTATCAAGACAGTATATTATGCAGAGGACTATCGTAATCATGAGTACGCTATTCAGCTATTTGAAGAAGCGGGAGTGAAGACGGTTAAAGTAACCTTAGATTATCTTGCTGTAGATACAAACTATAAAGAAAAGAATGCATTCGTAAACGGCCTATTAGACGAATTAGAAAAAACAGCGAATAATCGTAACGATGTAGAAACATGGAAGGAAGAAGCAGAAAGATTATTCTCTAAATAAAGGAGAGTGTGGTGTGAAAGGGTATTGGTATATTGCCGCCTTCTCCATCATTGCAGCGGTGCTATCTGTGTATTTCAAACAATATCTCTTTAGTATAGCTTTCATCATATGGTTATTTTCTTTGCTCTATCTAAAGCGATTAAGGAAACGAATCCTATTTGTTTCCTTAGCGCTCCACTTTATCTTTGCTCTATCTCCCCCTCTTAATCCGGCAATTTCGAACGAGTTATCCACACCAGAGGAAAGTGTCATCTATGGAAAAGTTGTCACTCCTCCTACCATCACCGAACAAAAACTTGAATTTACTGTTGAAATCTACAACAGTAAAGAAAGATACCAAATTTTATATTTTCCTAAAACCGAATTGAGCTCGGATTCTGTTGATGCTAAATATGGATCGAAGTGTAAGATTATAGGAGAACTAGAGCGACCTAAGGAAAGTAGAAACCCTGGTCAATTTGATTACCGTGATTTTCTTCTTAAAAAAGGTATCACACACCAATTAATATTAACTGATCTAAATAATATTGAATGCCATGGGACTAGTTTTATGAATCGGTTTTATAAATTACGTTTGGATATGATAGAAGTGGTTGAGAACAAACTTAGCCCTTATACAGCGTCATGGCTCAATTCATTAGTTTTAGGAGAAGATTCGAAACTGGATGAGGATACAGTAGAACTGTTCCAACGATGGGGACTTTCTCATATCATAGCAATTTCAGGTACTCATATTGCGCTATTCCTAGCTTTTCTTTATTTTCTCCTAGTAAAGTTAAACATCCTTACTAAAGAAAAGGCCGGGTGGCTTATTATCTTTCTTTTGCCAGTTTATGCAATCTTGGCAGGAGGGGAACCTTCTGTATGGCGCGCAAGCATTATGGTTGTGTTAGTGATTTCGATTCAAAAGGCGAATCATGTAGTTAGCCCAATGGATATTATATCCATCGTATTTATCCTTTTTATGTTTGTGGAACCTTCTAATGTCTTTCATGTTGGTTTTCAATTATCTTTTATTGTTACAGCAAGTATAATCTTGTCTAAAAAGTGGGTAGCCCAAACAGACAACTCGATTATGCAGGCATTAAAAATTTGCTTTATTGCACAAATGATTATTATTCCATTACAATTCTCTTATTTTTCTTATTTTCAACCGTTATCTATTATTTTAAACCTGATTATTATTCCTTATTTCTCCCTTCTTGTTATCCCATTTATGTACGTTTTACTTCCCATTACTATATTATTATCCGATGTTTTCCTCTCTCAGCTTGATCGGTTATTTATAAACCTAAATGAGATTGTCATCTCCTTTATTAACTGGGTTGATTCTGTCGCAAATTATCCTTGGGTTAGTGGTTCTTTCACTTTAGAATGGTCGATTATTTATTATGTAATTTTATTAGTTTTAATGGCAAACCTAGAACAAGCTAGGTTAAAAAAGGCATTTCTCGCAGGTTGCATGCTTACTGCTTTACTTATCATATTTCTACTTCGACCTTATTTTTCACCTGCCGGAACGGTAACGATGCTTGATATTGGCCAGGGTGATGCATTTGTTATTGAATTACCCTTTCGAAAGGGAGTTATTATGGTTGATGCAGGTTCCAGAATGTCGTTTGAGAATGGAGAAGCATCAAGTTCTGTCTATAAACAAGTTATCAAACCATATTTACAGGAGCGCGGAATAAGAAAGATTGATGCTTTATTTTTAACACATGAGGACACGGATCATGTTGGCAGTGTGCCATACATTATAGAGGATGTAAAAGTTGATAGTGTATTTATTAGTCCGTATTATAAGATGACGAGTGAAGAACTTTTATCTTTTAAAAAGAATAAAGTGATAGTAAGGAAAGTGGGGAAGGGGAGTAAAATTCATATCGGAGAACAAACGATCTCTGTGTTAGCGCCTGCAAAAAAATATGGTTCCTCCAATAGCAATTCCTTGGTTCTTTATACAGAAATTGGCGGTTTAAATTGGTTGTTTACAGGAGATGTAGAAGGTGAAAGTGAACTAGCCATTGCAGAACAATACCCTAATCTGGAAGTTGAAGTATTAAAAGTTTCCCATCATGGCAGCAAAACAAGTACCAATCCTGAACTTATAGGTGAGATTGCTCCGGAAGTTGCCCTTATTTCTGTTGGTGAGAATAACATGTATGGTCACCCGTCCCCTCAAGTTATTGAAACTTTAAACAATGCAAGGATACCTATCTTTAGAACGGATATTCACGGAGCAGTACAGTATAAATTTAAAGGAAAAGCAGGAACATTTTACAGTCATTTGCCATAGAATATCATCGGATGAACATTGAACCTCTACATGACACAAAGAAAAAAAGAGACTGCGCTTTCATTTCAGTCTCCTTTCTTTGGCGTATTCCATACATTAACGAGTAACTACACTAATTACAACACCAATTGCAAAAATAAGTACAAAGAAAATAAAAGAAAAAACAAACCCATTGATAGAATCTACAACATCATTATTTTTTGATTGTGGATTTTGTTCAAATTCGTTCATTTTTACCCCTCCTGTTTCATGAATAAGTATATAGGAAATAAATGCAAAAATCTACTTAAGAAAGAAAATTGTCACAAAATAAAGCTGTTTAACCAGAATTAGAAAGACTTAACAACTATACTTTTGTGAAGAAGACATAAGCTATACTCAAATATCGTTTGCCAGCTTGTTTCTAGGGCAAGCAGACAAACGTTTATATAGATTTAGGGGGAGATTTGCTCTTATAAAGATCAGCGAGGATTCCCCCTTTACTATTACTGCCTTTATCATTTACCATATAATATAGATGGATAAACAAACTGGCTATTACTTCCTGCTCGTCCCTCATTTACACCACTATTTTTGTGAGGTAGGAAGTACAGCCAGTATGTCTGCTATTAAAGGAACAATGGAGTGAATATGAATGTCCTACATAGAAACATTAAAGAAGTTAAAGAAGAATAGTATTTCCCCGATCTATTTTATTTATGGTACTGAGAACTTTTTTATAGAGAATATTAAGAAGGAAATGATGAAGCAAGTTGTAAATAACAATGAAGATAATATATCTGTGTATAGTTTAGATGAAGTCCCTATTCAAGAAGTAATCCAAGACGTTGAAACTTATCCTTTTTTTGGTGAAAGAAAGCTAGTCATAGCAAATAATCCAGTTTTTTTAAAATCTAAATCAGAAAAATTACCATTTGAGCACGATTTGTCTGCATTAGAATTTTATTTAACAAACCCGGTTGATTATACAGTTTTTGTTATAATAGCTCCCTTTGAAAAGCTGGACGAACGGAAGAAAATAAGCAAATCATTAAAGAAATATACATCGATGGTAAATTGTGAACCAATTAAAGAGAGAGAAATACGGGCATGGATTGAAACAATTATTAATGGGCTTCACATTACACTTGATAAAGAGGTATATGACCTGTTGGAGGCTGAATTCTCTACTAACCTTCAGTTATTAGAAGTGGAGTTAGAGAAGCTGGCATTGTATGCTGGAGAAGAGGGACATATTACAAGAGAAATAGCGGAGAATATCATTGCACATAACATAAATAGTTCCTCATTACGGTTAGTGGATGCTGTGATAGAGAATGATTTAAAACGAGCAATCTCGATTTTTAAAGATTTACAAATCCTTAAAGAAGATCCCATCGCTCTGATCGGTCTATTAGCTTTTCAATTTCGAACTATACTAAGAGTTAAATTACTTAAACAAAAAGGTTACTCGCAGTTTCAAATGCAAAAACAATTAAACGTGCATCCCTATGTAATTAAAATTGCATTGGGAAGGGAAAGGCAATTTACTATCCAAAAATTACAGCAAATTATCAACCAATTAGCAAATACAGATGCGATTATGAAACAGGGGAGAATGGAAAAAGAGATTGCGTTTGAGCTATTGATATATAATATCATTTATAAAGCAGCGTGAACTTGTCAATTAGTAAAAAAAACGATCCTTAAGGGGATCGTTTTTTTACAGTCTAGCAAATTATAAAATGAACGAACTGTGGATATTTCTTATCATTAAGAAAAGCCAAGTCCGGCTCCAGCGCCCAGCAACTAGCAAACTTCACACTCCTCCACTACGATAAGTCAACATCGACTCCCTACGGTCGTCGTGTTTCCTTTATCTCATTGCGGAGCGCTCCAGTTTGTACGTTGCTAAACGGGCGCTTGCGCCTTTGTTCCAATAATTATGCACCTAAACCATTTACTTTATTAGTTAGACGAGTTTTTTGGCGATCTCCATTGTTTTTATGGATAATACCTTTTTGAACTGCTTTATCAATATACTTCATTGTATCTTTTAATGCAGCCTTTGCGTTTTCCGCATCATTTGCCTCAACTAAAGCTTCAACGTTTTTGATAGCTGTACGCATCTCAGATTTTTGTGATTGATTTGCTACACGCTTTTTATTATTAATACCAATACGCTTGATTGCTGATGGGTTATTTGCCATTCTTTTCACCTCCTAAACAGGATATGATTAGATTTCAAATTGAACATTGGTCAAATTAGATCTATTCATTGATATCCATTCTAAAGAAAGATAACAAATGATATTTTACCAAAGGATTTCACTCTTTTCAATAGAAATGTTATTTACTTCCTGATTTTGTATGTTTTTCGTGAACTTGAGAATTCTAATATTAAGATTATAGGAAAGGAAGTATGTAAGTGGAAGATAAAGTCGTACCATACCAAGTAAGAACGGATTTAGCGGTTGAAGCAAGGGATATGTATGTTCAGACAGATCAAAAAGAACAAAGGAGTGAACTGAAAGGCGTTACGTTTAAAGAAAGACATCAAGATGATATAAAAATCTCCTACGTTGAGGTTGATCAAGAAGGAGCTAAATTAATTGGGAAGAAGCCAGGTTCTTATGTAACCATTTATGCTGATGGTGTGAAAAGGCAGGACACCAATCGCCAAACAGCAGCTGCCAAGATTTTAGCGAAAGAATTAGAAGAATTACTTAAAAAGAATCAAATTGCGCTGGATGGAGTTGGTTTGATTGTTGGATTAGGTAATTGGAATGTAACTCCAGACGCTCTAGGCCCAATGACAGTTGAGAAAACATTAGTAACTAGTCATCTATTTAGGCTGCAGTTTGAATCAGTGGCAGAGGGGTATCGACCAGTAGCGGCAGTGACACCTGGAGTAATGGGAATTACTGGAATTGAAACAAGTGATATTATTTATGGGATTGTTGAAAAGTTAAAACCAGACTTTGTTATCGCTATAGATGCACTTGCAGCTAGATCTATCGAACGCGTAAATGAAACCATACAGCTATCTGACTCAGGAATTCATCCGGGTAGTGGAGTAGGCAATAAACGAAAGGAACTAAGCAAAGAAACACTTGGTGTACCTGTTATAGCTATCGGAGTTCCAACAGTAGTAGATGCGGTTACTATTACTAGTGACACAATTGACTTTATGTTAAAGCATTTTGGAAGAGAGTGGAATGAAAAGGACCAGCCGTCGAAAGCATTGGCTCCTGCTGGGATGCGTTTCGGTTCTAAGAAATTAACGGAACAAGATCTTCCCAATCAAGAAAAACGACATACATTTATGGGGATCGTAGGAAATTTATCAGATGAAGAAAAAAGAAAACTGATTACAGAAGTACTCACCCCCATTGGACATAATTTAATGGTAACACCTAAAGAAGTAGATGGATTTATGAAGGACATGGCAACTCTAGTTGCTGAAGGAATTAATGCAGCATTACATGAAAATGTAGATGTGACAAATTTCTCTGCTTACTCCAGGTAATCTCTATTATATCTACTAAATTTAAAAATTCAGTCTCGTACTTTCTCTTTTTTGTTCTACTTTTTGACCTTTACTCATAGAGTTTAATAAGCATAAGGTCAGGAAGGGTGGAAACATGCCTTATAAATATAAGGAAAGAGGAAAAAGCATTTATAAACAGGCTGGGTTGTACTTAATAAGTATTTGTTTATTATTTATTCTTATTGGCATATTTACTACGATTCAACCTGCATATCGCATCTCCTCCGATGTTATCTCAAATTGGACAAGTGATATTGATGGGGCAGTGTTTATCCATTTATTTGGAATGGAAAATAAAGCTTTTAATAAAGCTTTTGATAATGAGACACAATTACCAACGCTTTCAGGTGCTGCATTTGAGGTCGTAACAAGTCTTAAACCAAACGATCCTAGAAGTTTACTTGGTAATGAAATACCTGGATTTGCTGTCTTTGACAATAGAATATTAATTGCTGGAGAAGGAACAGATTACACAAACATCCCGTATGAATCATCCCCGCCACTGGAGGAAGTTCTCAAAGACAGAGAAGCTGTTTTAGAAGAGCCAGAAGAAAAGAAAACACCGGAACCAAAGGGAAATGGCCAATCGACAGGAGATAAAGATGTTGTGTTTATATACAACTCACATAATAGGGAGTCCTTTCTCCCTCATCTTCCAGGTGTAACCAATCCAGATGCTGCTCATCATGACGAAGTAAATATTACAAAAGTGAGCGAACATTTAGCACAGTCACTTGAAGCTAAAGGTATTGGGGCTATGGTTGACGAAACGGACATTATTGGAAAAGTGTTAAAAGAGAACCAGATGGAATATTGGCAAGCGTATGAAGCGTCTAGAGGAGTTGTAGAAGAAGCATTCGCTACAAATCGTAATATTCAATTTATTTTTGATTTACACCGTGATGCTCTACCGAGAGAGAAGACCACAAAGGAAATAAATGGCGAAGATTATGGAAGAGTTGTATTTGTTGTAGGAAATGAACATGAAAATTATGAGAAAAATTTTGCTCTAGCAACAGAAATACACAACTTATTAGAAGAGAAATATCCTGGTTTAAGCAGAGGTGTTATCCCACAAGGGGGAGCGGGCAACAATGGTGTCTATAACCAAGATCTAACAGAAAATGCACTTCTAGTTGAATTCGGAGGAGTAGAGAACACGCTAGAAGAATTGTATAGATCTGCTGAAGCATTGGCAGAAGTATTTAGCGAATTCTATTGGGAAGCAGAAGCTGTAAATGCCGATGTATAGGGGGAAAAGATGTTGCGAATCATAAGCACAATTTTATTATTGGCGGTCTTCTTTCTTTCAGGTGCTGTGTACGGAATGAATCAGGAAGATAACAAATTCAAGCTTTCGGAGAATCCAGAAGTTTCGATAGAAGAAAATATCGCTTTAAGAACAGAAGAAGATGAGATAATTAGCTATTCTAACCCAGTTGATCAATCTGTTTCAGAGGATGTTCTTTCTGCTGAGGGTAAGGTAGAATACACACAAAAAACGGCATCCTTTTTAGAAACCAGTGTACAAGGGTTCTATGAGATAATTGTCACTATTTTATATCAGATAGCAAATATATTTTTTTAATGACAATAGATATATCAAGTAAATTGCAATCAGCGGAAGCTTTTCATCTTCGCTGATTGTTATTGTATACGAAATAATTGGGTTTCCACCTCATATACTTTGGGTCTATAAAGGTCATGCAGTGCATAAATCCCAGTTGAAAAGGTAATGATTGAATATCCGCGAGTCAATTGCTATAATCAACATTATTGATTACCGTTTTATTTTAGCTTCTCTACTCTGGTAGAAAAGCAATGTAGGAGTGAACATCAGAATGGGGAACAAACAAAGGAAAGTTCGAAACTTTTCAATTATAGCTCATATTGACCACGGTAAATCCACTCTAGCCGACCGTATTTTAGAAAATACGCAAACTCTTTCTAAAAGAGAAATGAAAGAACAAGTATTAGATGGAATGGATCTAGAGCGTGAACGTGGAATTACGATTAAGCTGAATGCTGTACAGCTGAAATATATAAGTAAAGATGGCGAAGAATATATTTTCCATCTAATAGACACACCTGGACATGTAGACTTCACATATGAAGTATCACGAAGTCTAGCAGCATGTGAAGGTGCAATTCTTGTTGTTGATGCTGCACAAGGAATTGAAGCACAAACATTGGCAAATGTTTATTTGGCGATGGAAAACGATTTAGAAATTATTCCTGTTATTAATAAAATTGATCTTCCTAGTGCAGATCCAGATCGAGTTAAACAGGAGTTAGAAGATGTACTTGGTATTGATGGTGACGAGGCGATATTAGCTTCTGCGAAAGCGAATATTGGAATCGAGGACATTTTAGAGCGTATAGCAGAAGTAGTTCCGGAGCCTGCTGGAGACCCAGATGAACCACTTAAGGCGCTTATTTTCGATTCTTTATATGACTCTTATCGTGGTGTCATTGCATATGTTTGTATTAAAGAAGGTTCGGTTAAAGTCGGTGACAAAATAAAAATGATGGCGACTGGTAAGGAGTTTGAAGTGAATGAGGTCGGTGTGTTCACGCCAACTGCAACCAAGCGCGATGAATTAACCGTAGGCGATGTAGGTTATATCACGGCTTCTATTAAACATGTGGGGGATACTCGAGTTGGTGACACCATTACTAATGCGAATCGTCCTGCTGCTGAAGCATTACCAGGCTATAGAAAGTTAAATCCAATGGTTTATTGTGGGCTATATCCAATAGATTCAAATGATTATAATGATTTACGTGAGGCATTGGAACGATTAGAACTAAATGATTCTGCCTTACAATATGAACCAGAAACGTCTCAAGCATTAGGTTTTGGTTTCCGTTGCGGTTTCTTAGGTCTATTGCACATGGAAATTATCCAAGAACGGATTGAGAGAGAATTTAATATTAGTTTGATTACTACAGCACCAAGTGTTATTTTCGAGGTCGAAAAAACAGATGGAGAAGTTCTAAATGTAGATAATCCATCCAAAATGCCTGACCCTCAATCCATTCAAGAAATAAGAGAACCATATGTGGAAGCGACGATCATGGTTCCGAAAGATTATGTCGGAGCAGTTATGGAGATTTCCCAGAAAAAGCGTGGAAACTTTATTGATATGCAATACGTGGATGATATCCGAGTTAATGTTGTATATCATATACCATTATCAGAGATTGTTTATGACTTTTTTGACCAATTGAAATCCCAAACAAAAGGGTATGCATCCTTTGATTATGAATTAATCGGATATCAGCAATCAAAACTAGTGAAAATGGATATTCTATTGAATGGGGATACAATTGATGCGTTAAGTTTTATTGTACATCGTGATTTTGCATATAATCGCGGGAAGCAAATTGTAGAAAAATTAAAAGAGCTTATTCCACGTCAACAATTTGAAGTTCCTGTTCAAGCAGCAATTGGAAATAAAATTGTAGCACGTTCTACTATTAAAGCTGTTCGTAAAGACGTAACTGCTAAGCTTTATGGTGGAGATATATCTCGTAAGCGTAAATTGTTAGAGAAGCAAAAAGAAGGTAAAAAACGTATGAAAATGGTTGGTTCAGTGGAAGTACCTCAAGAGGCATTTATGGCTGTACTGCAAATGGACGAAGATTAAAATTAATTTAGGAGGGAAAGCTTTGATGCATGAGAGTGCGATTCGAGGTTTTCCTCTTTTCATTTGCTCGCAACGCAATAAGGAGAGAAGAAAAGATGGAACAAGTCCAATCGGTTTATATTCATATTCCTTTCTGTCAGCAAATTTGTCATTACTGTGACTTTGTGAAATTTTTTTACAATGAAAAATTAGCAACAGAATATTTGTATGCATTAGAAAAAGAGATAAATACAAGTATAAAAGGGAAGAAAAATAAAGTTAAAACTATCTATATAGGTGGAGGAACTCCAACAGCACTTAATTTTGAGCAATTAAAATTTTTATTGAAATTAGTAAACGAGAAATTTGACATTGCTAGCTGTGAAGAATTTACTATTGAAGTAAATCCAGGTGATATTGATGAACAAAAAACAAAATTGCTAAAGGAATATGGAATTTCTCGTATTTCATTTGGTGTACAAGTGATGGACGATGATTTGTTAGAAGAACTGGGGAGAGTGCACCGCGTTCGCGATGTATATCATACCGTTGATTTGTTTTATCAACAAAATTTCACGAATATTAGTCTTGATCTCATGTATGCCTTACCTCATCAAACTGTAGAGCAATTTAAAGCATCGCTTGATGAAGCTCTCACATTTAAGCTTCCTCATTATGCTACTTATGGGTTGCAGATTGAGCCGAAAACGGTATTTTATTTAAGGCACCAAAAAGGAAAATTACACCGTCCATCAGAAGACGATGAAGTTCATATGTACGAATTATTAAGAGAAACAATGGCTTCCCAGGGCATAAAACAATACGAGATAAGTAATTTCGCAATTCCAGGGTATGAGAGCAAGCATAACCTGACATATTGGGGTAATGGATATTATTATGGATTCGGTGCTGGAGCCCATGGTTATTTGCCAGGGAAGCGAATAACCAATATCAGACCATTGCCTGCTTACGTAAAGAAAGCTTATGAAGATGGTAAACCAGTATTACATGTAGATGAAATCACTCTAAAAGAGAAAATAGAAGAAGAAGTATTTTTGGGGTTGCGGCGAATGAAGGGAATAAACACAGAAGAGTTTAACAGGAAATTTGGTATATCTTTTGATACATTATATAAACAAGAGTTAGATACTTTAATGGAACGTCAGTGGCTTCAAAAGGAAGAGTATTCATATCGGCTAACGGATCAAGGATTATTAATTTCAAATCAGGTCTTTGAGAAATTCATGCTAGATGATGTAGATTTAGCCTTCGTCTAATGCATCATAATTGACAAAAAAATAAGGATTTGATACTTTATTATTAGTATTAGCACTCTGTCGGTGCGAGTGCTAACAGGGGTGAACATCATGCTAACTGATAGGCAATTATTACTCTTACAATTGATTATCGATGATTTCATTGAAACAGCTCATCCAGTTGGTTCGCGTGCACTTTCAAAAAAAGACAAAATCCCATATAGTGCTGCTACAATTAGAAATGAAATGGCAGACTTAGAAGAATTGGGCTTTTTGGAAAAAACCCATTCATCTTCAGGAAGGGTACCATCTGAAAAAGGTTACCGATATTATGTGGATCATTTGGTTTCCCCGATTTCTAACCCAGAAGGTATTAAGTTCATTAATGACATAATGAAGGATGGTTTCTTTGAATTTGAACAAATCGTCCAAATGTCAGCTGAAGTATTATCTGAACTAACAAATTATACCTCGATTATTCTTGGGCCGGAATTAAACAGCACGAAACTAAAACAAATACAAATTATTCCACTAACATCTCATACTGCTGTCGCCATCTTAGTGACAGATACAGGACATGTGGAGCATCGTTCTTTCTCCATTCCAGATGTTATACAACCGTCTGTGATTGAAAAAATGGTTAATATTTTGAACGATAGGCTTCAAGGGGTGCCAATAGTACAGTTGGAAGAAGTATTTCACAAAGAAATTACTAATCTGATGAAGAAGTATATCCAGGATTTTGATAAGTCTTATGAATATTTGAAATCTATTTTTACACAAGAGCATCCGGTTAAAATTTATGTTGGTGGGAAATCCAATATTTTGTTGCAGCCGGAGTTTAATGATGTAAATAAAATTCGTGCATTCTACGCCATGATGGATAATGAAAATGAAATCGCGAATTTACTAAAGAACTCGAAGCATGGTATTGAAGTAACTATTGGAAATGAAAATGAGTTTGAGGCAATTAAAGATTTTAGCTTAATTACTGCTTCTTATCAGCTTGGTAAAGGGCAATTAGGAACCATTGCGCTTATAGGTCCTACTCGAATGGAGTATAAAAAGGTCATTTCCTTATTGTCGAGTTTATCTAAGGAGATGAGTGAAGCGCTATATAAATGGTATAAATCCTACAAATAAGTTCACTTGTTTACCTAATGGTAGGGTGGCCAGCCTTACCATCTTTTTTGGAGCACTATCACGAGAAGTGATGAATAGCCGATTAAGTTATAGTGGAGGTGTCATTGGTGGAAGAAAAAAATAGTGCATTTAACGAGGAAGAAAATGAGGAAGTAGTTGAAGAGACTAGTTCTGTTGAAAATGAAGATAGTAATGTTGAATCAGCAGCCGCAGAACTAGAAAGCGAAATGGAAGCACTAAAAAAAGAAAAAGATGAAACTTTTCAAAGACTACTAAGGCTTCAAGCGGAATTTGACAATTATAAGAAGCGAACGCAAAAAGAAAAAGAAGCTGATAGAAAATACAAATCTCAAGACCTTGTAACAGAGTTATTACCAGCTATTGATAATCTGGAACGCGCGCTAGAAATAGAAGTTACCGACCAGACAAAAAGCTTAGTAGATGGTATTACAATGGTACTTAGACAATTCATTGAAGCATTGAAATCACAAGGTGTCGAAGTTATTGAAACAGAAGGAAAAGAGTTTGACCCAAACCTTCATCATGCAGTAATGCAGGTTGAAGACGACTCAGCCCCTTCTAACATTGTGGTAGAGGAATTGCAAAAAGGGTATATACTTAAGGACCGTGTTGTAAGACCAGCAATGGTAAAGGTAAATAAATAATAATACTTGGAACAGTTGTTAAGGAGGAATTTAGTTATGGGTAAAATCATTGGTATTGACTTAGGTACAACAAATTCTTGTGTAGCCGTAATGGAAGGTGGAGAAGCGGTTGTTATTCCTAATCCAGAAGGAAACCGTACGACTCCATCAGTAGTAGCTTTCAAGAATGGCGAAAGACAGGTTGGAGAAGTTGCAAAACGTCAGGCAATTACTAACCCTAATACAATCCAGTCTATTAAACGCCATATGGGAACAGACTACAAAGTAAAAATCGAAGACAAAGAATACACACCGCAAGAAGTATCAGCTATAGTTTTACAATACATTAAATCATATGCAGAAGATTATATTGGTGAAACAGTAGATAAAGCTGTTATTACTGTTCCTGCATATTTCAATGATTCCGAACGACAAGCTACAAAAGATGCAGGTAAAATTGCTGGCCTTGAAGTAGAGCGTATTATTAACGAACCAACGGCTGCTGCTTTAGCATACGGTATTGATAAGAATGATCAAGATCAAACAATCCTAGTATTTGACCTAGGTGGTGGTACATTTGATGTTTCCATTCTAGACATCGGTGATGGAACATTTGAAGTTATTGCAACTGCTGGGGACAACCGTCTAGGTGGAGATGACTTTGACCAAGTTATTATTGATTACTTAGTTGAAGAATTTAGAAAAGAAAATGGCATTGACCTTTCTAAGGATAAAATGGCAGTACAACGCTTGAAAGATTCAGCTGAAAAGGCGAAGAAAGATTTATCTGGAGTTACTCAAACACAAATTTCATTACCATTTATTACTGCAGGGGAAGCAGGTCCATTGCATTTAGAAACAACCCTTTCTCGTGCGAAATTTGAAGAGTTATCTTCTGAATTAGTTGAGCGTACTATGGTACCAACACGTAAAGCACTACAAGATGCAGGATTATCAACAAATGAGATTGATAAAGTGATCCTAGTAGGTGGTTCTACACGTATTCCTGCAGTGCAAGAAGCGATTAAGAAAGAAATTGGCAAGGAAGCATCCAAAGGAGTAAACCCTGATGAAGTAGTTGCTTTAGGTGCAGCGATTCAAGGTGGAGTTCTTCAAGGAGATGTTAAGGATGTTCTATTACTAGATGTTACACCACTTTCATTAGGTATTGAAACAATGGGTGGAGTATTTACGAAGTTAATTGAGCGTAATACAACAATCCCTACAAGCCATTCTCAAGTATTCTCTACAGCAGCAGACAATCAAACTGCAGTAGATATTCACGTGCTTCAAGGAGAACGAGAAATGGCTCAATATAATAAAACACTTGGTCGTTTCCAATTAAGTGATATTCCACCAGCACCAAGAGGAGTACCACAAATTGAAGTGTCATTTGATATTGATGCAAATGGTATCGTAAATGTACGTGCAAAAGATTTAGGAACAAATAAAGAACAATCTATTACTATTAAGTCTTCTTCAGGACTATCTGATGATGAAGTAGAACGTATGGTACGTGAAGCAGAAGAGAATGCAGAAGAAGATAAAAAGCGTCGTGAAGAAGTTGACCTTCGCAACGAAGCTGATCAACTTGTATTTACAACAGATAAGACATTGAAAGATTTAGGAGACAAGGTTTCTGAAGATGAAAAACAAAAAGCAGAAACTGCTAAAGAAGAATTGAAAAAAGCTTTAGAGGGCAATGACATCGAAGAAATTAGAGCTAAGAAAGATGCTCTTCAAGAAGAAGTACAACAATTGTCTGTTAAACTTTATGAACAAGCACAGCAACAAGCACAAGCTGCACAAGGAACAGAACAAGCAGGAAATGCAGATGATGATGTAGTTGATGCGGATTATCAAGAAGTAGATGACGATAAAGATAACAAATAATAATTGATGATTGTCTAATTAAAAGTCAAAGTCAGGAATCTCTTGGCTTTGACTTTTTTTCTCAAAGCTATGTTACAACTATGAAGCTTACGTAGAAAATAGATAAATTTCTGATTTAGTTAATTCGGTTTTTAGTGGATAACCGAAACACACTGGAAATATGTGCTGGTGATTTCCGCTGAGGGCAGTACGCTTTCCGCGGGCAACGCCTCAGCCTCCTCGGAAGAAAACCACTTCCTGCGGGGTCTTCGGCTGTTGCTTTTCCCGCAGGAGTCGACTGCCCTCCGCTATAATCACTTCTATATGTGGAGTTGTGTTTCCTAATTTAGCACCATACCAGCGTAGTGTATTTCCGGAGCGGTGTTACCCACGTTTTGAATTAAGTTAATACACAGTTACTATAAACTTTGCTGTTAATTTAATTCACA
Organism: Oceanobacillus piezotolerans; assembly: GCF_003665065.1. GTDB lineage: Bacteria > Bacillota > Bacilli > Bacillales > Amphibacillaceae > Oceanobacillus > Oceanobacillus piezotolerans. The sequence continues at coordinate 365,447 of NZ_RCHR01000001.1, forward strand.
TTAACTATCAATTTAAAAGAATAAGCATCAAAAGGATTTTTATTGATTAACTTGTTGCACACAAGTATTTGCTACAGTAACATGTAGATGATAATATAAAATTTATTCAGGTAGTGAGTCGGGAGAGTGATTTGTCAGTGAGTAAGAGAGATTATTATGATGTGCTTGGATTAGAAAAGGGTGCTTCAAAAGAAGATATCAAAAAGGCATATCGTAAATTAGCAAGAAAATACCACCCGGATGTAAATAAAGAAGCAGATGCGGCGGATAAATTTAAAGAAGTAAAAGAAGCATATGAAGTATTAAGTGATGAAGGAAAGCGTGCGCAATATGACCAGTTTGGCCATGCAGGACCTAATCAAGGCTTTGGTGGCTTTGGAGGAGGAGCGGAAGACTTTGGCGGCTTCGGAGATATTTTTGATATGTTCTTTGGTGGTGGAGGACGCAGGCAAGATCCAAATGCTCCTCAACAAGGTGCAGATCTTCAATATAGAATGGTCTTAGATTTTGAAGAGGCTATTTTTGGGAAAGAAACCGATATAACCATCCCCAATGAGGAAACATGTGAGACATGTGACGGTTCTGGTGCTAAACCTGGAACGAAGGTTGAAACATGTTCACACTGTCATGGGAGTGGTCAGCTAAATCAAGAGCAAAACACGCCATTTGGCAGAGTGGTAAATCGCAGAGTCTGTCATTACTGTGGTGGTAAAGGGAAAGTTGTTAAAGAAAAATGTAACACCTGTGGTGGGGCAGGAAAAGTGAAGAAGAATAAAAAAATTCATATTAAAATCCCTGCAGGTATTGATGAAGGGCAACAAATTCGAATTGCAGGTAAGGGAGAGCCTGGTGTGAATGGCGGACCTGCTGGAGATCTGTTTGTTGTAGTTCAAATCAGACCACATGATTTCTTTGAACGCGAGGGAGATAATATTTACTGTGAATTACCAATTAACTTCGCACAAGCTGCACTTGGAGATGAGTTAGAAGTCCCTACTGTTCATGGAAAAGTGAAATTAAAAGTTCCTTCTGGCACCCAAACTGGAAAAATGTTCCGCTTAAAAGGTAAAGGAGCACCGAATGTACGGGGCAGAGGACAAGGTGACCAGCTTATCAAAGTACGTATTGTAACACCTACTAACTTAACAGAGCGTCAAAAAGAACTTCTTCGTGAATTTAATGATTTGCGAGGTAACGATTCTACAGACGAACAAGACGGTTCCATCTTTAAGCGATTTAAAAATGCGTTTAGAAACAATGATTAACGGTGTTGTCCAGACAACATCGTTCTACATATTTGTAATTATATGAAATGGGTGGTTATAAATGAAATGGTCAGAGATTTGCATCCTGACAACTAATGAAGCAATTGAGCCAATCTCCAACATTCTTCATGAAACAGGAGCAAGTGGACTAGTAATTGAGGATCCTTTAGATCTAGTGCAATTACATAATGATCAGTTTGGAGAAATATATGAACTGGATCCAAATGATTATCCCGAAGAAGGAGTCCGTATTAAAGCATACTTACCCGTAAATAGTTTCTTGGGAGAAACTGTAGAGGAGATTAAACAAGCCATTAATAATCTTTTGATTTATGATATTGACCTTGGCAAAAATCAGGTTACATTATCTGAAGTTAATGAAGAAGAATGGTCTACTGCGTGGAAAAAGTATTATAAGCCAGTAAAAATTTCCAAGAGAATTACAATTACCCCGACCTGGGAAGAATATAATCCTGTTGATAGTGATGAACTCATTATTGAACTTGATCCAGGTATGGCTTTTGGAACTGGTACCCACCCAACAACTGTTCTAAGTATTCAAGCATTAGAGCAGTATATTGAAAAAGACGATATAGTCATCGATGTTGGCAGCGGTTCAGGTGTATTAAGTATTGCCTCCGCATTATTAGGAGCGAGTAAAGTTCATGCTTTTGATTTAGACGAAGTAGCAGTTAAAAGTACTAAATTAAATGCAAAGGTCAATAAACTTAATGATGTTATTTTTTCTAAGCAAAATAACTTACTTGATCATATAGACTTAAAAGCCAATATCATTGTTTCTAACATACTTGCCGAAATTATTGTCCGTTTTGTGGATGATGCTTGGAATAACCTTGTACCTGGGGGCTATTTTATTACCTCGGGTATAATCCAAAACAAAAAAGAATTGGTAAAGGATACATTAGTTCAACAGGGATTTGAAATCATAGGAATGAATGAAATGGAAGATTGGATATCCATTATAGCTAGAAAATAACCATGATATAAGAAGTAGGTGCAAAGATTGCAACGATACTTTGTTTCATCGAGTAACTGGAATGGAAATGAGGTTACTATCCAAGGAGAAGACGTTCACCATATTGTGAAAGTGATGCGTAATAAGCCAGGAGACAACATTATCTGTAATGATGAGCTAGGCAAATCTGCCATTTGTGAAATAAAACAAATGGAAGTTAGCAGTATAATAGCAGAGGTCTTAGAGTGGCTCGACGAAGATGTGGAAATGCCAATTCATGTAACCATTGCACAGGGTCTTCCTAAAGGGGATAAACTTGATTTAATCTTGCAAAAGGGTACAGAACTAGGTGCCTCAGCTTTTATCCCTTTTCAATCTGATCGTTCTGTAGTTGTTTGGGATAATAAGAAGATTGTAAAGAAAATGACACGTTTCTCGAAGATTGTAAAAGAAGCCAGTGAGCAGAGCCATCGTACCAGAATACCGACTCTCCATGAACCAATGAATCTGGACGGAATTATAAAAGAAGGATTACTTTATGATAGAAAAATTTTTGCATATGAAGAGGAAGCTAAGGGAGAGCATTACCATTCATTCGCTTCTATCTTAAAGGATCTGGTTAAAGGTCAAAAACTGCTTATTGTTATTGGACCGGAGGGTGGATTTTCAGAAACAGAAGCACAACAATTAAAGAGCAATGGATTTGAAACCGTACGATTAGGACCAAGGATATTAAGAACAGAAACTGCTCCCTTATACGCATTAGCAAGTATTTCTTATCACTTTGAAGAATTTCATATTAATGAATGAAAGAAGGAAGTTTTGGATGGATATTCAATTAGCCAAATATATTGACCACACGTTACTTAAACCTGAATCAACAAAGAATCAGATTGATAAAATTATTAATGAGGCAAGAGAATATGAATTTGCATCCGTATGTGTAAATCCGTATTGGGTATCCTATTGCTTCGAAAAGTTAAAGGATACTCCTGTAAAAGTATGTACGGTAATTGGTTTTCCTCTGGGAGCTACTTCAACTGCATCAAAGGTCTTTGAAACGAAGCAAGCTATTAAAGATGGTGCTAAAGAAGTTGATATGGTTATAAATATTGGAGAGCTTAAATCAGGTAATGATAATCAAGTTAAAGCAGATATAGCAGCAGTAGTAAATGAAGCGAAGACTTCTGCTATCACAAAAGTGATTATTGAAACAGCATTATTAACGGATGAAGAAAAAGTTCGGGCTTGTAAGCTGGCAAAAGAGGCCGGTGCCGATTTTGTGAAAACATCTACAGGTTTTTCTAGTGGGGGAGCAACTGTGGAGGATATTAAATTGATGCGGGAAACAGTTGGACCAGATTTAGGTGTGAAAGCTTCTGGAGGTGTCCGTGATTACGATGCTGTTAAAGCAATGATAGAGGCAGGCGCAACACGCATCGGAGCAAGTTCAGGAGTAGCAATTGTAAATGGAGAAAAGGGTACTTCAGAATACTAAATGCTAGCCATCCATTTATTTTTAGAAAAAGAATAAGTTGACCAATTTGTGGGATTATATTATACTTTAAAAAGGCATGTGGGAGGACTTTACATATGCCCTTACAATTTTGTTTTTGTGCTTCGGAGGGAGGGAAATTAGCATGTCAAATACAACTCGCGTTCGTAAAAACGAGTCTCTTGAAGATGCTCTTCGTCGCTTTAAGCGTAGTGTGTCAAAAAGTGGTACACTATCAGAATATCGTAAGCGTGAATACTATGAAAAACCTAGCGTTCGCCGTAAGAAGAAATCTGAAGCTGCTAGAAAGCGTAAATACTAAGAGGGTGCTACTGCATGGCGTTACTGGAAACATTGAATCAAGATATGAAGCAAGCGATGAAAAACAAGGATAAAGAAACCCTAAGTGTTATTCGCATGATTAAAGCTTCCATTCAGAATGAATCAATTAAACTTGGAAAAGATACTCTTACTGAGGATGAAGAATTAACCATTCTCTCTAGAGAGGTAAAGCAAAGAAAAGATTCCCTCCAAGAATTCAAATCAGCTGGACGCGATGATCTTGTAATTAAGGTTGAAAATGAATTATCTGTTGTTAAAAGATATATGCCGGAACAGCTTTCTGAAGAAGAACTAATTAAGATTGTTCAGGAAACGATTCAGGAATTAAACGCTTCTTCAAAAAAAGAAATGGGTAAAGTGATGAGTGCGGTTATGCCAAAAGTAAAAGGTAAGGCAGACGGAACTCAAATAAAAGACGTTGTTTTACAACAATTAAAATAATTTATCAGAAAAACTGTCGTCCACGGATGACAGTTTTTTATTATTCCATTTATTACATAATAAGCAAGGAAAGATCCCGAAATTGCTTTTATATGTCTAACTGATTGTGATAGTATCTAGTTAGGAAATAATTCATTCCAATATGAAACCTTTTTTTATTTAAATACGTAATTATATTGTTAGTCAATAAGGGGGTGATACATGTTGGTATCAAAAAGGCTACCTTTATACATAGTACTCATTAGCTTAATGGTATTTGCAGTAATAGCAATATTAACAGATGTCTCCACCATAGCAGAAGCCGAAGAAGGTGAAGGCGAGCTTGTTTATATTATACCCGTCGAGAAGGAAGTGGAAAGAGGGTTAGAAGCCTTTTTAAAAAGGACAACAAACGAAGCGATAGAAAACGGTGCTGACCACATCGTTCTAGAAATCGATACACCAGGAGGAAGAGTTGATTCAGCAGGTCAAATTGGCACGCTCTTACAAAATCTGGAATTGCCAACCACTTCTTTTATCGTCAATGAAGCATTATCTGCAGGTTCATATATTGCGTTAAATACGGATAATATATATTTTGTACCGCATGCAACAATGGGGGCAAGTGGCGTAATTAATAGTGATGGAACTGCAGCAGATAAAAAAGCTCAATCTGCATGGATTGAACGGATGAGTGCTGCAGCAGAATCGAATGGTAGAGACCCACTTTATGCTGTTGCCATGGCTGACCCTAGCATTGATTTATCAGAGTACGGAGCACCCGAAGGAGAATTTCTTACTTTAGGCCCACAAGATGCAGTAGAAGTTGGTTATGCGGAAGGAATAGTAAATGATCGGGTTGAATTACTCCATGAACTTAATCTTTCTCGCGCAACAGTTGTTGAAACACAACCTACACTTGCAGAGGAAGTTGCACGCTTTCTCACTAACCCGGTTGTTTATTCTATCCTGCTTTCTATAGCCAGTTTAGGCTTGATCGTGGAGCTTTATTCTCCTGGATTTGGTGTACCAGGGACAATGGGATTAATCTCTCTTGTTTTATTCTTTTACGGACATATCGTTGCTGGCTTAGCAGGTTGGGAAGCGATTATACTCCTGGTTGTAGGTATTATCCTTATTATTGCAGAATTCTTTGTCCCTGGGGGTATTCTTGGTTTCCTAGGGGTTGCTGCTACTGTCTGCTCTTTACTAATGTCTGGCTACGATATAGGTCAAATGGCTATGAGTGTAGGGATTGCCTTTTTAGTTGCGATTGTCGCAAGTGTTATCCTCTTTAGGAGAGTTGGTTTAGATAAAGGTGTATTTAGGCACATCATTCTAAAAGATAGCACAACCACTGAAGAAGGCTATGTTTCATCTATTAACCGACTTGAGTTAATAGGATTAGAAGGGGAGGCTATCACTTCATTACGTCCCTCTGGCATAGGTGAATTTGATCATGAAAGAATTGATGTGGTTTCAGAAGGAGCCTATATAGAGAAAGGAACAAGATTAAAAGTAGTTAAGGTGGAAGGTCACCGTGTTGTAGTTAAAAGGTTATAAAATCTAAAATATTAGGAGGAAATTCTATGGATCTTCAATTATTGTTTCCAGTAATTATTATTGCAGTCATTCTGATTGCTGCAGCGATTTTGTTCACATTTATTCCTGTAGCACTTTGGATTAGTGCTCTTGCTGCAGGGGTAAAAGTAAGTATCTTCACGTTAATTGGGATGCGTTTACGTCGAGTAGTACCAAACCGAGTAATCAATCCCTTAATTAAGGCACATAAAGCGGGACTTAATGTAACAACGAACCAATTGGAAAGCCATTATTTAGCAGGTGGTAACGTTGACCGTGTGGTTAATGCATTAATTGCAGCCCATCGAGCTAATATTGAACTTACATTTGAACGCGCAGCTGCAATTGACTTAGCTGGCCGAGATGTTTTAGAAGCTGTACAAATGAGTGTAAATCCAAAAGTAATTGAAACACCATTTATTGCTGGTATTGCAATTGACGGGATTGAAGTGAAAGCGAAAGCGAGAATTACTGTCCGTGCAAATATTGACCGCTTAGTCGGTGGTGCTGGTGAAGAAACAATCATTGCTCGTGTCGGAGAAGGGGTTGTCAGTACGATTGGTGGGTCCGATACCCATGCAAAGGTCCTAGAGAATCCAGATATGATTTCCCATACCGTATTATCTAAAGGCTTAGACGCAGGAACTGCATTCGAAATCCTGTCGATTGATATTGCTGATGTAGATATTGGCAAGAATATTGGTGCTATTTTACAAACAGACCAAGCAGAAGCGGATAAAAATATTGCTCAAGCTAAAGCAGAAGAACGCCGGGCAATGGCCGTTGCACAAGAGCAAGAGATGGTTGCGCGTACTCAAGAAATGCGTGCAAAAGTTGTGGAAGCAGAAGCAGACGTACCACTAGCCCTTGCAGAGGCATTGCGTTCTGGGAAAATGGGTGTAATGGATTACTTAAATTATGAAAATATAAATGCTGATACAGATATGCGTGATACAATTGGTAAGTTAACTAAAGACAATGATGATCATGATAAATAATCGTTGTATTTACAGAAGGAGGGATTAGGGTGGAAGGATTATTAGATTTAATCTTTGAAAACTTTTTTGTTATATTAATTCTTCTATCAGGTCTATTAGGGTTGTTCGGCAAAAATGAGAAGGATAAAAAAACAGATAAGCCTCATCCAAAAAGGCCTTCTCCTTCAAACACAACAATGGAACAAAAAAGTCAGAGAAAAGTTCAAGAGCCCAGTTCCCCGATACCGACTACGATCTCTATAGAGGATCAGAAGAAAGAACAGATGGAACGTTTGGCGAGTCAGTTAAAAACGGATGTAAAAGCTTCTATGGAAGCAATAAATGGCCGTGAAATTTCCAATCATAGTTTTGATGCCTTTAAGGGGAAGGAACTACAAAGAAAGGCTGAACAATTATCAGAGGAACAAAAGAAATTAAAGAGAGAGATTGGAAATAACCTAACAAAAAAGGGCCTGGTTCAAGGAATAATCATGTCAGAGGTGCTTGGGCCTCCGCGTGCCAGAAAACCATTTCGAACTGTTAGTGATGAACGGAAATTCAAATGAAGAAAAACCATCAACCTATTTAGGTTGGTGGCTTTTTTTATACCAGGAAACAGATGCTTATGTTATTCTCCAATATTTTACTTTCCTTCTCAAATGTTCTTAAACGTTATTTACTCTCATATGATGTATGTGAGAGGGGGATGCATACATGAAAAAATGGCAACAGCGCGTTCGATCCTTATTAATTAATTCTTTTGCACTTCCTTCTGATGTCATTCTTGAATTGCCTCGAATCACAGTTATTGGCCAAATTCATGTTTATATTGAAAATCATAAAGGATTAGAAATTTATTCAGATACAGAGCTTAAGTTAAAAGTGAATAAGGGGTATGTGCAAATAACCGGTAATGCTTTTGTATTGAGAATGATGCTTCCAGAGGAAATATTACTCGAGGGTACGATTACTGATATTAAATTTATACCAAGCTAAACATGTCTAGGAGGGAGCAATGAAACAAGTTCAGGGCACATTTATAACTGGCTATGTAACTATTTTAATTCGTGGACATTATCCAGAGCTTTTCTTTCAGAAATGTACAAACCATGGTATTACTGTATGGAATATTAAAAAAATAAATAATGAAGCCTGTGAAGGAAATATGAAACTTTCTGATGTCAAAGAGGTTAGAAAGTTAATTAGGAAAACTCATTATAAGCTTTCATTTATCCAGAAGAAGGGATATCCCTTTCATTATAAGCGGTTTATTAGAAAGAAACCGCTCCTTTTTGGATTGATTATAAGTTTATTTTTTATATTTTTCCTTTCCAATATAATATGGGATATTCGAATATCTGGGGTACCAAAAGATATAGAAGAGAAGATAGAAAAGCAACTAGAGCAGTATGGGATTCATAAAGGCGCCTGGATATTTTCTATTGATTCGCCAAATTCTATTCAGCAAGAGCTAATTAAGGATGTCCCGGAATTATTATGGGTAGGTGTCAGTCAAAAAGGGACAACCTTTATGTTAGAAGGAGTAGAGAAGTTAGTAGTAAAAGAGGAGAAGCCATTGGAACCAAGGAATTTAATTGCTTCTAAAAAAGGTGTTATTTCAAACATTTATGTTGCTAAGGGATTGCCGATGGTGAGTGTAAATGATTATGTAGAGCCAGGTGATATGCTAGTCTCTGGTAAAATTGGAGAAAATGAGATTGAGCAGGAAGAGAAAGATGATGAGGGGAAAGAAATGAATTATGACTATGTTGCAGCAGAAGGTGATATTACTGCTAAGACGTGGTATGAGGTGAATGTAACAGTGCCTTTTCATTATAATTATGAAGAGTTAACTGGTCGTAAAGAGAAAAAGTATCACCTGAAATTTGGTGATTTTCAATTGCCAATCTGGGGATTTCAAGCTCCAGAATTTGAAAATATTCATTATGATCCCTACGAAAAGCCAATTCATTTTTTTAAGTGGAAATTGCCTGTGGGCTTTGTAGAATCCACCCTAAGTGAAAAACAAGTATTCCAAGGAAAACGAACAAAAGAAGAGGCTATTCAAGTTGGAGTGGAACAAGCGAAGTCAGAATTACTGCTTGGTTTGGGCCCAGAAGCCAAAATATTAACAGAAAAAGTTTTGCACGAAAGTATAGAAGATGGTAAAGTAAATTTAAGCATATATATTACAGTTGAGGAAGAAATTGCTACAGCTCAACCTATAAATCAAGGAGATTGAATATGTCGGAAAACCTTACAGAGATTGATTTACAATTATCAACACCCAATGATGCTTTGGCGTTATTCGGGGCAAACGACAAACACCTTAAATTAATTGAAAAACAACTCCAAGTTTCCATAGTAACAAGAGGGGAGCTGGTAAGAGTCTCTGGTGATAAAGAGGCTATCACTCTTGTGCAAGAGATATTAATTACATTGCTAAATGTAATTAATAAAGGTATAACGGTATCCGAACGAGATATTGTATATGCTGTTGATTTGGCTAAAAATGGAAAGATTAATCAGCTAGAGACATTATTTGAAGATGAAATTACGAAAACTGTTAAGGGGAAATCGATTCGAGTAAAAACACTTGGCCAGAAAAAATATATTGCTGCTATTAATAATAGTGATCTAGTATTTGGAATAGGGCCTGCCGGTACTGGGAAAACATATCTTGCAGTAGTTATGGCTGTTAAAGCATTAAAAAGCGGACATGTAAAACGAATTATACTCACAAGGCCTGCCGTAGAAGCTGGCGAAAGCCTTGGATTCTTACCAGGAGATTTGAAAGAAAAGGTAGACCCTTATCTGCGCCCATTATACGATGCCCTGCATGATGTTTTAGGTGCGGAACATACACTTCGTTTAATAGAAAGAGAAACGATTGAAATAGCTCCATTAGCATACATGCGTGGGCGTACGTTAGACGATGCATTCGTCATATTGGATGAAGCACAAAACACAACAACCGCTCAAATGAAAATGTTTCTTACCAGGCTTGGTTTTGGATCAAAAATGGTAATTACAGGAGATATTACGCAAATTGACTTACCTAAAGGGGTTACCTCTGGTTTACAGGTGGCAGAGAATTTATTATCTCAGGTTAAGGGTATATCCATTATTCATTTAAACCAAACAGATGTAGTTCGCCATCCACTCGTACAAAAGATTATCGAAGCTTATGAAAAAGAGGTATAGATTCCCTATGATAAGACCCAATTATAAAGGGGTCTTATTTGTACGTTAGAAGCAAATTTAAGTGGATAATGTAGAGGAATACGAACCCATCAAGAAAGAAGGAGCGAGTGTAATTCGTTCTATTGTATTTATTACCTCCGTGATAAGGTAGGGGAGAAAGTTGAGCAAAAGGTACAATAACTTAAAGTCATATTTTGGAAAGATGAAGAATGGTATTCTGATTTATCTGACAGTTATCGTGCTAGGGGTTAGTTTCTTTGTCATGACACTTAATAATGTCTTCACTGAAACATATGATATAGAGCGATTTAGTTTAGCGTCAGAAACCATACGTTCCCCGATTACAATAGAAAATGAGCAAGAAACCGAAAGAAAAACCAGAGAAACGGTCCAAGGGGTTGCAGATCGATATAAGATTTCGGATGAAGTAAGTCAGGAGCAATTGAGTTATATACGAGAAATTTTTGACGCAATTTCGATTCTCGAAAAGAAAAGCAATGAACAGGAAAAAGAGAATAGTAATGTAGTTGTACCAATTACAAACCAAATGAAAATCGAACAATTAAAACAAATCCTATCGGAAAATATTACATCAAATATAAGTGATTCAACCTTCCTCGCTTTAATAAATGTGCATCCGGAAGATCGTACGACAGGGAGCGAGATTTTTTTAAATGCAGTGGAAGAAACACTAGGAAATGGAGTTAGGACAGAGAATATCCAGACAGCGATTTCAAATGTAAATGAAGCAATCAAATATAATACAACAATAAATGAATCATTAAAAGAACCTTTAATGGATCTTACTAAGTTTGCAATTGTGGAAAATTCCTTTTTTGATGTTGAGAAAACTAGCGAAGCAAGAAAAGAAGCTGCAAGCAGTGTAGAACCAGTGATGATTCGCGCAGGAGAAGTGATCGTGCGGGAAGGACAAACGATCACGAATGAAATTTATGAGAAATTAAATTTAGTCGGTCTGTTGGATAAAGAGAGGAACGTTTTCCCAATTGTTGGACTAGTTCTCTTGATTGTTGTACTATGTGGAATGATTGTGTATGAAATGAAATTGTTAGATAAGCAACGTGATTTAGATAAAAGCAAGATTATTTCCATCATCAGTATTCCTTTTATTAATATTTCCTTAATGAAAATTGTTAGTCTATTTATGACAGAAGAAAACCATTTATTTCTTATTGTTCCAGCTGCAACGAGTGCATTATTGACAAAATTACTAATTAATGACCGAGTTGCATTCGTATTATCAGCAATTAACGCTATTTTTGGCAGTATTATTTTTAATGGAGAAATAGCGGGTAGCTTAAACACGGAAGCAGGTATATATTTCTTTATTTCACAACTTGCTGCTATATATCTGTTAGTGAATGTAAAGGATCGAACTGCTATCTTAAAGACAGGATTTGGAATTACGGTAGTAAATCTCTTAATCGTACTAATATTCATATTTCTATCCTTTGAAAAATATTCACTATTAGATTTAGTTCTGCATTCAAGTCTCGCTATAGCGTCGGCACTTCTTTCAGCTGTCTTAACAATTGGACTGCTGCCTTTCTTTGAAACTGGGCTAGGTATATTATCAGATATAAAATTGTTACAATTATCAAATCCAACTCAACCTTTGCTAAAGAAGATTCTGACAGAAGCTCCCGGTACTTATCATCACTCGGTAATGGTTGCAAATCTTAGTGAAACAGCTTGTGAAGCAATTGGAGCAAATGGGCTGCTAGCTAGAGTTGGAGCATATTACCATGATATTGGAAAAACAATCAAGCCTCAATACTTTATTGAAAATCAATTGTCTATCCGTAATCCACATGATTTTATAGAGCCTAAGGAAAGTGCAGACGTTATTATCCGTCATCCTTATGATGGGGCTGAGCTGTTAAGAAAGCATAAGATACCAAAAGAGATTATTGATATAACTATGCAGCATCATGGGACAAGTTTACTAAAGTTTTTTTACTACAAAGAAAAGGAAAGTAATCCAGATGCAGAAGAGTCTAGATTTAGATATCCTGGGCCCAAGCCTCAGACAAAGGAAGCTGCCATTGTATGTATTTGTGATTCAGTAGAGGCGGCAGTAAGGGCATTAAAAGACCCCACTGAGGAAAAGATAGAAGAAATAGTAGCAGCAATTATTAAGGACAAGACAACAGATGGACAATTAGATGATAGTCCAATCACATTAAGGGAATTAAATCAGATACAAAGAACAATCTGTGAAACCCTAAAAGGTATTTTTCATTCCAGAATTCAATATCCTACAAAGGAGGCTAATTAAATGAATATTGATTTTCATGATAGTACAAATAAAGTGGAAACGGATGATATTGATCTGTTAAATCGTCTATTGGAGTTTGCGGCAGAAAAGGAAAATGTCCCGAGAGAAGCTGAAATCTCTGTAAACTTTGTTGATAATAAGGAAATTCAAGAATTAAACCGTAACTACAGACAGAAAGACGTACCAACTGATGTCATTTCGTTTGCGATGCAAGAGAAAGTAGAAGGAGAAATGTCTATTATTGGAGAAGATATCCCATTAACACTAGGAGATATTGTTATTTCACTTGATAAGGCAAAAGAACAGGCGGATGAATTTGGTCACTCACTACAGAGAGAGTTGGGCTTTCTGGCTGTTCATGGCTTACTTCATTTACTTGGGTATGACCATATGAATAAAGAAGATGAGACCAAGATGTTCGGCAGGCAAGAACAGATTCTAGGTGAATTTGGACTTGAGCGTTAAGAAACGTAACATAGGTTTCTCTTATGCTTGGAGTGGCATTAAACAGGCTTTCCAAGAGGAAAGGAATTTCCGTATACATCTTGTAAGTGCCATTCTTGTTATAATGACAGCCGGAATGCTGCGCTTCCAAGTTCTAGAGTGGGCTATTTTAATATTAGTAATTGGACAGGTACTAGTTGCTGAGTTAATTAACAGTGCGATAGAAAGAATGGTGGATTATTTTAAACCAGATTATCACCCTGCAGCAGGATTCATTAAAGATGTAGCCGCAGGTGCCGTATTGGTTGCTGCAATAATAGCAATCATGGTAGGTTCATTTTTGTTTTTACCAAAGTTATATGATACTTTTATGTAACAAGCCCAGGATCCAAGGGCTTGTTTTAATTTTCTTGTTTGAGGAATAAAATAAGAAGTGACTTAACAGATAATATAGAGAGATTTTTTTAGAGCTTTTGTCGAAAAGATGAAAACGAGTACCATAATGTAGTATTATAAATATGAATGACACGCTTCGGAGGATTAGACATGGAAAATAATTATAAATCAGGATTTATAGCAATAATTGGCAGACCAAATGTAGGGAAATCTACTTTTTTAAATAGGGTTATCGGACAGAAAATAGCGATAATGAGTGACAAACCACAAACAACCAGAAATAAAATACAAGGTGTATTAACATTAGATGATGCACAGATGGTATTTATTGATACTCCAGGAATCCATAAACCAAAACATCGTTTAGGGGATTTTATGATGAAGATTGCGGAGAATACCCTGAACGAAGTGGATGCGATTCTATTCATGATTAATGCTAAAGAGGGGTATGGAAAAGGGGATCAGTTTATTCTGGACCGTTTAAGTAAAGTAAATAGTCCAGTTTTCTTGATTATTAACAAAATAGACTTGATACAACCTGAAAAATTGCTTGAGCTAATTGAACAATACAAAGATAAAGGGAATTTTGAAGAAATCATCCCAATATCTGCTCTCCAAGGAAATAATGTGACACATCTTCTTGAAGTGCTAAAAGGTCATTTGCCAGAGGGACCACAATATTATCCAAAGGACCAAATAACGGATCATCCGGAACGGTTTATCATAACTGAATTGATCAGGGAAAAAGTATTGCAATTAACAAAAGAAGAAGTTCCGCACTCTATAGCTGTAGTGATGGAGAATTTAGAAAAAAGAGATTCAGATACTATTTTCATTCAGGCAACCATCATCACTGAGCGAAAAACACAAAAAGGTATATTGATCGGAAAACAAGGAAGTATGCTGAAAAACATTGGTAAGAATGCTAGGAAGGATATTGAATCACTTCTGGGTTCCAAAGTATATTTAGAACTATGGGTTAAGGTGAAAAAGGATTGGAGAAATAAGCAGAGTCAATTGCATGAGTTTGGTTTCCGTAATGATGAGTATTAAATTAGCATACATGGTAATTTTTTTAACTAATTAATAGTTCCAGTGTGGTCATGCTAAATATAGAGTTACATTATAAAACTTAGAAAGGTGGGTTTTGATGATCGACCTTACATGGAAACTTTTTAGTCAAACAGGAAATATTGAAACCTATTTGTTATATAAAGAGTTGGAATTTGAAAGTAGACAAGGGGATTTGCAGGAAGATAATAATGAAGAAATACCTTTGGAAACAAAAATGTAACTTTAATTGGCACGGGCAGACTGGATACGATGGAAAAAAGGATGAAGCTTGGTGCTAGAGAAAATTGATGGGATCATTGTGAAAACAAAAGATTATAGTGAGACACATAAACTGGTTACTATTTTTAGTAAACGACTTGGGAAATTTACAGCATTGGCTAGAGGAGCAAAGAAACCTAGAAGTAGAATGGCTGCAGTTGCGCAGCCTTTTATCTACGCCCAGTTCTTTGTTTATGTAAACAAAGGTTTAAGTACAATCCAACAGGGAGAGGTCATTGATTCCTTTCGCAGTATTCGTGAAGATATCATTAAGACGGCATATGCTGCCTATATTATGGAGCTTACAGACAAGATTTTAGAGGACAAATCTCCTGATGCCTTTATTTTTGACCAATGTTTAAAAACGATGCAATGGATAGGGGATAAGGAAGATGCTGAGATTCCTATTATGATGTACGAAATGAAGCTGTATAAGAAAGGCGGTTTTGCCCCATCTGTACGTGGGTGCAGTAATTGCAAGAATACAGAAGGGCCCTTTTGGTTTTCTTATAGGGAAGGTGGTTTGCTTTGCAGTAGATGTAACCATCTTGACCAAGAAGCTACTTTGCTGCCTGAAGCAATTCCTAAATTACTCTACATGTTCCTTGAAGTCGGATTGGAAAGGGTAGGAAATATTTCTGTAAAAGATGACAATCAGAGAATTTTGCGTCACCTTCTAGATTCTTATTATGATCAGTATGGCGGTTTCTATCTGAAGTCCAGAAAATTTTTAAAGCAATTGGATAAATTTAGATAAAGAGGAAGGAGCCATCTGATTAGGACAACAAGGACTTGTCTACAGTTGGCTGAGCACTGATAACATAATTTAATTGACAGATTGAGATGGATAAAGTATTATTTTTAAATAAAGAAAAACATATTTATATATAAAAATGATTACATATGAATTGCAATGATAGAGATGAGTACCTATTTACCCCATTTATAGCGAGTTCAGGTTGGTGAAAGCTGGATATTAGGGGAATAGGGAAGGGCACTCTTGAGCAATGCAAAGATAAAGCGGCTCGAAGTATGGAGCAAGTAGGGTGGAACCGCGGCAAAAAGCCGTCCCTATGTCTATTTTATTAATAGACATAGGGACGGCTTTTTGCCATATTTAAGTATAAATCTATTCAGCAATATAATAACAGGTATGAGAAAACTACCACATTTGCTAAAAGTTGAGCTAATGAGGGTAAATCTAATTAAATTAAATAATGGAGGTTTATCACATGAATATACAAGAAATGATTTTAACGCTTCAAAATTATTGGGCAGACCATCAATGTGTTCTCGTTCAGGCTTATGATGTTGAGAAAGGAGCAGGAACGATGTCGCCAATGACGTTACTCCGCAGTTTAGGACCCGAACCTTGGAATGTTGCATATGTAGAGCCTTCAAGAAGACCAGCAGATGGAAGATATGGTGATAATCCGAATCGCCTATACCAGCATCATCAATTTCAAGTAATTATGAAGCCATCTCCAGACAATATTCAAGAATTATACTTGAATTCACTTAAGCAATTAGGCATCGATCCATTAGAGCATGATATTCGCTTTGTCGAGGATAACTGGGAAAATCCTACATTAGGCGCTGCGGGTTTAGGCTGGGAAGTATGGTTAGATGGAATGGAAATCACTCAATTTACCTACTTCCAGCAAATAGGTGGATTGGAGGCCAACCCTGTTACTGTTGAGTTAACTTATGGAATTGAACGTCTTGCATCTTATATACAAGATAAAGAGAATGTTTTTGATTTGGCTTGGAATGAATCATTCACTTATCGCGATATCTTTTATCAGCCAGAATTTGAGCATTCTAAGTATACATTTGAAGAATCAAACACAGACATGCTGTTTGAACTGTTTTCTATGTATGAACAAGAAGCGAAATCTACTATGGAGAAAGGGCTCGTTTTTCCTGCTTACGATTATGTATTAAAATGCTCTCACACATTCAATTTGCTGGACGCTAAAGGGGTTATCTCTGTGACCGAGCGTACGGGTTATATTACAAGAATACGTAATTTGGCACGGAAGATTGCCAAAGCTTATGTTGATGAGAGAGAAAGACTCGGTTTTCCGATGCTAAAGAAGGAGGACAAGTAAATGGCTAAAGATATTTTGTTCGAAATTGGCTTAGAAGAACTTCCTGCACGATTTGTAGATAGTGCAGAACAACAATTAAAGGAGAAAACAACATCCTGGTTAAATGAACTTCGTATAGACTTTCATTCTATCAACACTTATTCTACTCCGAGGCGGTTAGCTGTATTGATTCAAGGAGTAAGTGAGGAGCAAACAACGATCGAAGAGGAAGCAAAAGGACCTGCTATGAAGATAGCACAAGACGAGCAAGGGAACTGGACCAAAGCTGCGATTGGTTTTACCAAAGGTCAAGGAGCTTCGGTTGATGATATTTATGTGAAAGAGATAAAAGGAACAAGCTACATTTATGTAAAAAAACACGTTGAAGGGAAACCAACAGAAGAATTATTACCGGGCTTTAAACATATTATTGAATCTATACAATTTGGTAAGAACATGCGTTGGTCTACAGAAACATTAAGGTACGCACGACCGATTCGTTGGCTTGTTGCGCTTTACGGCTCCAAAGTAATTCCATTTGAATTAGCATCGGTTAGAACAAACAATAAAACATATGGACATCGATTCTTAAGTGGAGAACTTACTATTAATGATCCATTAACATATGAATCCTTGCTAAAAGAGAATTACGTCATGGTTAATCCAAAGGAAAGAGAAACAGAAATATTAAAAGGAATTCATCAAATAGAGGAAAAAGAGAATATTTCAATTCCTGTTGACGAAGATTTATTGAATGAAGTTCGTAATTTAGTGGAGTACCCTACAGTATTTGTCGGTTCATTTGAGGAGAAATATTTGCAATTACCTGCAGAAGTTCTTATTACCTCTATGAAGGAACATCAACGTTACTTCCCTGTTAAAACAAAACAAGGTGAATTACTTCCAAAGTTTGTTGGTGTCCGAAATGGGGATGAAAATGGAATTGAAACGGTTGTCAAAGGAAACGAAAAAGTACTTCGTGCAAGACTTTCTGATGCCGAATTTTTCTATGAAGAAGATCAAAAACACAGCATTGATTTTTATTTAGAAAAATTGCAGAAAGTTGTATTTCAGGAAAAATTAGGTACGTATTCGGATAAAGTGGAAAGAATTGTCGAGATTACAAAAGAAATATCGTCGCTACTGCAGCTTGACAAAGCTATAGAACATCGAGCAATCCGTGCTGCTGAGATCTCGAAATTTGACTTGATGACAAATATGGTAAATGAATTTACTGAGCTGCAAGGTGTAATGGGAGAAAAGTATGCACTCATAAAAGGTGAAGAGCAAGAGGTTGCACAAGCCGTTCGGGAACATTATTTACCTAAGCAGTCCCATGGTGAAATGCCAAATCATGTTATCGCTTCAGTGGTCAGTGTTGCGGATAAACTGGATACGATTGTTGGCTGTATTGCTATAGGTCTTATGCCAACAGGTTCTCAAGATCCATATGCCCTGCGCAGACAAGCAACAGGTATTTTGCGAATTGCAGGAAAAAATGAATGGAATATTTCAGTAGAACAATTACTTGACGTGGCACTTGTCGTTTATCGTAACAGTAAGTTAGCAATAGAAAATCCCGAGCAAGTTATAGAGAAGTTAAAAGAATTTTTCCAATTAAGAGCAGCATTCTTATTAAAGGAAGAAAACATCGAACAAGATGTTATTCAAGCTGTACTAGAGAAAGAGATTGGAATCTTTGATTATACACAGAAAAAAGCAAATTTATTATCGAAGAAACGTTCTGACGAGACATTTAAGCCTGTTGAAGAGGCCTTTGTACGTATATTAAAATTGGCCAATAAAGCAGAAACTGCTGAAGTCATAAAAAATGTATTGGAAACTGAATCAGAAAAAGATTTATATAAAACATATCAGGAAATTGTAGATGCTTATCAACATGCTGCAATAAATAAAGATGCTGAGCTTGCTCTGGATACCTTAAGTCAGCTAGCTGACCCTATTCACCTCTTCTTTGAACATAATATGGTGATGACCGATGACGAAAAAGTAAGAAATAATCGACTAGGCTTAGTTAAACAAATTGCAATGTTAATTGAGTCGTTTGCTGATTTATCCCTTGTCGAGTGGAAGCAGCATCATTAAAACAGAATAGCATAGTTTCCCTTTTCACAATTAATCGTATATAATAATTATAAATAGTATGTCATATTTAGTAAGGCGGTGAAAAGGTGGAATTATCTAAAAGGCAAGAGAGAATCATAGAGATCGTTAAAGATAATGGCCCCATTACTGGTGAAAATATAGCTGAACAATTAAATTTAACAAGAGCTACTTTAAGACCTGATTTGGCAATCCTTACAATGTCAGGCTTTTTAGAGGCAAGACCAAGAGTAGGTTATTTCTATACAGGAAAGACTGGATTCGAATTAATCACAGAAAAAATTAAAAAATTCCATGTACAGGATTTTATGCAGATACCAATTGTTGTAAAAGAAGAAGTATCTGTTTATGATGCGATATCTACGATGTTTTTAGAGGATATTGGAACGTTGTTTGTTGTAAATGAAGATAGTTGTCTTACAGGAGTGTTATCCAGAAAAGATTTGTTACGTGCGAGTATAGGACAGCAAGATTTAAATTCAATTGCTGTACATATTATTATGACACGGATGCCAAATATAACAGTATGCAGGAAAGAAGATTTAATATTAGACGTTGCCCAGAAGTTAATTAACAAACAAATTGATGGATTACCTGTTGTAAAAGATACAAATGCAGGTTTAGCAGTTATTGGGAGAGTAACAAAAACCACGATTACAAAGGCGTTTGTAGAGCTTACAAAAGAAAATCATGTGTAAGCAAAATCATTCATGGGGGTGTAATGCCGTATGGCAGAACAGTTTGTTTATGTGTTATCAGATTCAGTTGGAGAAACTGCTGAGCTAGTAGTTAAAGCAGGATTAAGTCAATTTAATGGTATTGATTATAAAATATCGCGTATTCCATATATAGAAGATAGAAAGCCGATTGATGATGCTCTTCAGTTAGCAAAGGAAAATAATGGATTGATTGGTTTTACCTTGGTAGATCCTGCGTTAAGAGAATACTTAAACGAAAAAGCCATTGAATTTGGTATAGAATGCATAGATATTATGGGACCAATGATTGCTTCAATGGAAAAAGTATTTATGAAATCACCTCGCTTAGAAGCTGGATTAGTCCATAAATTGGATGAAGATTATTTTAAAAGAGTAGAGGCAATTGAATTTGCGGTTAAGTATGATGATGGAAGAGACCCAAGAGGGATTGCTCGCGCAGATATTATTTTAGTTGGTGTGTCACGAACTTCTAAAACCCCGCTTTCTCAATATTTAGCTCTTAAACGATTAAAAGTAGCGAATGTACCTATTGTTCCAGAGGTGGATCCACCAGAGGAACTCTTTATGGTTGATCCGTCAAAATGCATTGGTTTAAGAATTAATCCTGAGAAATTGAACGAAATAAGAAAAGAACGGTTAAAAGCCTTAGGGTTAGGAGACCAAGCGACATACGCAAATTTAGACAGAATTCACCAAGAACTTGACTATTTTAACAAAGTAGTGGATAGAATAGGATGTAAAGTTATAGATGTTTCGAACAAAGCAGTAGAAGAAACAGCGAATGTCATCTTGCATACGATTCATAAATAGGTTAGAAAAAGCCTATATGGCGTACTGAAGGTCAAATCTATAATGTAAATAAAAATTTATTTGCCTAGACCAATCTCATTACATTGAAACAACCTTTACAAAGAAGAAACATTCTACCCCCGAAGTAGAATGTTTCTTCTTTTAGGACAATAGGAAAATCATTTTAATAGAAATTTTACAAACGTTGTATTATAATAATATTTTGTGTAAAGATATATATTATAAAAAGACTAGTTTTAGGGATTTTCAGAAAAGTGAAACATTCATGTTTAAGAAGGATTCTTTTGTTTTATGTAGAATTATATCTATATAATTTACAATGCGAGAGTTTGCATTCGTTCTATTCCTATGGAACATGAATATAATATCTTTTGGGTAACAAAAGTTTTTCTTTTTTAATGAAAAAAATGTCGAAACATGAAGGATTTTCTTAATGCATAACGAATATTAATTATATGGTGGTATTATATGGCTTATCAGATACCAGAAGAAGTAATTGAAGAGGTACGTAAATCCAATGACATTGTTGATGTCATTGGAGAATATGTCCAATTAAAAAAACAAGGAAGGAACTATTTTGGGCTTTGCCCATTCCATGGCGAAAAAACACCATCCTTTTCAGTAACACAAGACAAACAGATTTTTCATTGCTTTGGGTGCAATAAAGGTGGAAATGTTGTTACATTCATGATGGAAATAGAAAGTTTTTCTTTTGTAGAAGCTATTCGCTTTTTAGCAAATAGAAGAGGTATACCATTACCTGAAATAGACATCAATGCTAATAACACTTCATCTAAACAAGAACTAGATATTTTAGCTGCTTATGAATGGCTTACAAAGCTCTACCATCACCTTATTAGATTCACTAAAGATGGCAAGGAAGGATATCAGTATCTAAGAGATAGAGGAATAAGTGATGAAGCAATTGACACTTTCCAACTTGGCTTTGCTCCAAATGTACGGGATTTTACTGTGCAATTTCTAAAAAAGAAAGGATTTAATGAAGCATTACTTGTCAATGCAGGTTTAGTTTCTTTGCAAAATGACAATAGTGTAATTGACCGTTTTCGTGGTCGTGTCATTTTCCCTATTCGGAATCATATTGGAAAACCAATTGCATTTGGTGGCAGATCAATTGCTGGTGGTGAGCCGAAGTATTTGAATAGTGCTGAAAGTGAGCTGTTTCAAAAAGGAAAGTTACTTTATAACTTTGATTTAGCAAAGAAGCATATTCGTAAACAAAATGAAGTAGTATTATTCGAAGGCTATATGGATGTTATCTCATCTTACCAAGCGGGTGTACTCAATGGTGTCGCTACATTAGGTACTTCCCTGACTGAATCCCAGGCAAAGTTACTGAAGAGGTATGTAGATACTGTAATAGTATGTTACGATGGGGACCGCGCAGGTGTTGAAGCCACATACAAAGCAGCTAATATTTTGCGCAAAGCAGGTTGCCAAGTGAAAGTGGCCAATCTCGAAAATGGTCTTGATCCTGACACTTATATTCAAACATACGGTGGAGAAGCGTTTAAAAATGAGGTTATTAAGGCAAGTAATACGTACCTAAGCTTCTATATGAGGTACATGAGGAAAGATTTTAATTTAAGTCTTGAATCGGATCGTCTTGCCTATCTTGATATTATCCTCAATGAGCTTGCAAAGCTTGAGAGTGTTGTGGAGAGGGAATACTACGTTAGAGAGATAAGTAAAGAACATAATCTCTCCGTGGAATCACTATCTTCCGAAATTGAATCAATCCGCGATAAACAGGGATATTCTAAGGATAAGAGTGAAGAGAAACGATATACTAATAGGGCAATCAGAAAGCCCACTAATAATAAATTATTACCCGCATATCATAATGCAGAAAGAAAGCTATTATCTTATATGCTCCAAGATGTTTATATAGCGGAGAAGGTTCAACAAGAATTAGGTGCAGGTTTCAATGTAGATGCACATAAAATAATTGCCACATATTTGTTTGCTTTCTATGAAGAAGGAAATAAATCAGATGTTAGTTTATTTGTTGAAAAGCTAGAAGAAGCTGATTTAAAACAATTAGTTACTGAAATGGCAATGTCGGAAGTAACCGAGGAAATAAGTGATAAAGAAATTAACGATTATATACGAATTATTAAAGCACAACATCTTGACATTGCGAACATCCAATCACTCAAGCAAGAGCAAAAACTAGCCGAACAACAAAATGATCCAGTAAAGGCAGCACAAATAGCAATGCAAATTATAAATATAAAAAAACAGTTGAAGCAAACAAATTAAATTCATGGAAGGAGGGGGACTCTTGGCTAATAACGAACAATCAAAGACAAAAGAAATAGATCAAACATTAGAGCAAGCTAAAGAACAATTACTGCAAATTGGTAGAAAACGCGGTACTTTAGTTTATGAAGAAATTGCTGATCGATTATCAAACTTTGAAATGGATTCACACCAAATGGATGAATTTTATGAATATCTTGAAGAGCAAGGTGTGGAGGTAATTGGAGAGTCTGAAGATGACCCTAAAATGAAAGAGATTGAAAAGGATGAGGACGTAGATGTAAATGATCTAAGTGTCCCATTAGGAATAAAAATAAATGATCCTGTCCGCATGTATTTAAAGGAAATTGGGCGTGTGAATTTATTATCTGCAGCTGAGGAAATTGAGTTAGCAAGTCGAATTGAAGAAGGCGATGAAGAAGCAAAACGTCGTCTTGCAGAAGCAAACCTTAGACTTGTGGTAAGTATTGCTAAACGATATGTAGGTCGTGGAATGCTGTTCTTAGATCTTATCCAGGAAGGCAATATGGGCTTAATCAAAGCGGTAGAGAAATTTGATTACCGTAAAGGATTTAAGTTCAGTACTTATGCAACATGGTGGATTCGCCAAGCAATTACAAGAGCGATTGCGGACCAAGCTAGGACAATACGTATTCCAGTTCATATGGTAGAGACTATCAATAAGCTAATACGTGTGCAACGTTCCCTCTTACAGGATTTAGGTAGAGAACCTACACCAGAAGAAATTGGGGAAGAGATGGATCTGCCACCAGATAAAGTAAGGGAAATATTAAAAATAGCTCAAGAACCCGTTTCATTGGAAACACCGATTGGTGAAGAGGATGATTCTCATCTTGGTGACTTTATTGAAGACCAAGAAGCAATATCACCATCTGATCACGCAGCGTATGAACTTTTAAAAGAACAATTAGAAGATGTGTTAGATACTTTAACAGATCGGGAGGAAAATGTGCTGCGTTTGCGCTTTGGATTAGATGACGGAAGAACAAGAACACTGGAAGAAGTTGGAAAAGTGTTCGGAGTTACTAGAGAGAGAATCCGTCAAATTGAAGCGAAGGCGCTACGTAAGCTAAGACATCCTAGTCGTAGTAAACGGCTTAAAGACTTCCTAGACTGATGATGAGATAGTCATTGAGTGCTTTTATGTAATCAATGGCTATTCTCTATGTACTTTTATGGTTGCTGTTAAATGAGGTGATTTGATGTCAGATGACAGAATACGTACGATTATAAACGAGATTGAATTTTGGAAATCTCACAAACTGCTGCCGGAAAGATACTGTGATTACTTATTGGCATTGTATACTAATGGTGAAGATAAGGGAGAGTTAGAAAAACCTCAACCAAAAAAATGGATTACCTTTATGCAAATCGGTTTAACTGTCCTTTTGTTACCGTTTTCTTTCCTTGTCATTTATTTTACGAGATTTCCATCCTTTTTGCAACTAGGCTTTTTAATTCTTTTTCTCTTTTACGCTGCCATTACATATATATACTTTAAGAATCGCGAAATTTCGTCCCATCATTTATCATTAATAATATTTTTATCTTTGTTATTATTAACGTCGGTTTATGCAGGGAACATATGGATTCCAGATACATACGTAATCTTTTCCATTATCATGTTAAACTTTGTTTTTTGGTTTTACATTAGCAGCAGAAAACATTTACTTTACCTTAAAATTTCTAGTATTATCGGCATAGTTTTTTCCATTGTTATCATTATTTTATAAAATTTTACATCATTATCCTTTAATATTTTTGGGTTTTCGAGTAAACTAAATATAGTCTTCTATTTATAGAAAATATAAAGGGGATTACATAAGGAGGAACCAAAATGAAAAACCCAATTATACCTTATGCAATTATTGCTGTAATAGGGGTGCTAGCTGTAATAATTATATCGTATGTTGGTGCTGGGCAAAGAGAGGCTATTCAGAATGAAGAAGAGGGCGGAACAGGGACTGAACAAGCTGCAGAAGGTGAAGTAGCGACAGATCCTGAAGAGATTTTCGCAAGCAATTGTGCCGCATGTCATGGTGCTGACCTGTCTGGTGGAGCAGGACCTGATTTAACACAAGTTGGATCGAAATATTCTTCTGAAGAAATTGTAGACATTATTCAAAATGGTACTGGTACAATGCCTGCTCAATCACAGGTTGCAGCTGAAGAGGCGACCGCTTTAGCTGATTGGTTAGCAGAGAAACAATAATAGAATAGTCTAATGTTAAGCTTTCTGCGTAAACAGAAAGCTTTTCTTTTTCATTCATTTGGAGACAATAATATTAATGAAGAGTAACTTGTAGATAGACTTCTGATTAGTTTAATTCAGTATAGTGCATAAAACCCGCTTCAGAAATACACTGCGCTTTCCACGGGCGGCTGCTGAGCCTCCTCGAGACTGTCGTCTCTGCGGGGTCTCACCTAGGCCTGTCCTCCCGTAGGAGTCTCCGTGTATTTCCTCCGCTAATTTGTGCTTTAAACCTTCTCATTATTGAAAGAGAATGGACTGATAAACTTGAAGTGATTGTAGCGGAGGGCAGTCGACTCTTGTGGGAAAAGCAACAGCCGAAGATCCCGCAGGAAGCGAGGGGTTCAAAGGCTAAGAACGCCCCATCCTGGGGCAACGCCTATCTGACCAACGTCCTGTTGGCCCGAGGCTGAGGCGTTGCCCGCGGAAAGCGTACTGTCCGTAGTGGAAATGACCAGCGCAAATTTCCAGTGTGTTTCGGTAATGTATTATACATTATTTTGAATTAAGTTAATTCGCACTTTCTACCAACCCAAATACGTAAGTTTAAACAAATAAACTAAGAACAATAATAAAATTAACATAAGTGAGGAACGTAATATGATTCAAAACATCCAATTGTCCAATCGTTTATTAAAGGTTGCATCGTTTATTCCAAAAGGAGCATTTTTTGCTGATATAGGTTCAGACCATGCTTATCTACCATGTTATGTTTGTCAAAAGGACAATACTGCAGAAGCAATTGCTGGCGAAGTGAATGAGGGACCTTATCAAAGTGCTTTACAAACAGTTCGTACCCATGATCTCATAAAAAAAGTGGATGTGAGACTTGGTGATGGCTTGCAAGTAATTAAAGATGCAGAAAAGGTGGAGCATGTTGTCATTGCAGGGATGGGAGGATCTTTAATTGAAACTATATTAGAAGAGGGCAAAAGTAAATTGATTCATACGAAGCAAATCATTGCCCAACCTAATATAGATGCAAGAAGTGTAAGAAGATGGCTGGATGACAATGGCTTTACCATTACGAATGAAACGATTGTCGAGGAAAATGGACATGTATACGAGATCATGGCAGCTTCAGCCGGGCAACAGGATAAGACACCTTATCAAGAATCAATAAAAGAAAGGCAGCTTTTATTCGGACCGATATTATTAGAAAATAAAACAAATAGCTTTTATAATAAGTGGAAGCATGAACGTAGCAAGCTTGAAAGAGTCATTATGCAAATGAGACAAGCAAAACAAAAGGATGAAATAAAAATTTCACTCTTTGAGAAAGAATTACAATGGATTGAGGAGGAATTGCAAGATGAAAGAACAAGTGAATCACATTGATATCTTTCGCTACATGGAAGAGTGGGCACCAAGAAAATTAGCCTACGACTGGGATTCAGTTGGATTACAAGTTGGTTCCTATAATCATAAGGTTAAGAAAGTAATGGTAACATTAGATGTAATGGAATCTGTTGTAGATGAAGCAATTGCTGAAAGCGTTAATCTCATTATTTCCCATCATCCAATGTTATTTAAGCCTCTAAATCAACTCAATTTAGATACTCCAAAAGGCAGAATGATTAAAAAGTTAGTTGAAAATGATATTACGGTTTATTCAGCTCATACCAATCTAGATATTGCTAGTGGTGGTGTGAACGACATCTTGTGTGAATATATTGGAATTGAAAATACAGAAGTACTCCTTAAAGAAAAAGCAGAGCACCTTTTTAAAGTTGTTGTTTATGTACCAGAGACACATGCCGATGTAGTAAGAGAAGCTCTGGCAAAGAGTGGAGCAGGTCATATAGGCAATTATAGCCACTGTACATTTCAAAGTGATGGCCAAGGTACTTTTAAACCCTTAGAAGGTACTAACCCTTTCATAGGGGAAGAAGGTCAACTAGAATATGTTGATGAAGTAAAAATCGAAACAATTGCTCAGGAAGGAAAATTATCTGAAACGATTTCAGAATTGGTTAAGGCCCACCCATATGAAGAACCTGCATATGATGTCTTTCCTTTGCGAAATGAAGGACAACAATATGGAATAGGAAGAATTGGTACACTGCCAGTAGCTATGTCGTTGAAGGAATTAGGCGAAAAAGTGAAGCAAGAATTAGAAATGGAGCACATACGTATAACTGGCGATTTTAATAAAAAGGTAAGGAAAGTCGCCGTTTTAGGTGGTAGTGGAGAGAAATATATCCACTTGGCTAAACAAAGAGGTGCTGATGTTTATATAACAGGTGACATGTCATTTCATTATGCGCAGGATGCCTGGCAAATGGGATTATCTGTAATTGATGCTGGTCATTATATAGAAAAAGTAATGAAGGATAGAACAAAAGATTATCTGAACAAAAGATTAAAGGATCTATCGATCGATGTGATTACATCGAATACGAAAACGGACCCCTTTCAATTTATCTGAAAGAAGGAGATTTGAATATGATGAATGAAAAATACTTTGAGAGGTTTGGCTTAGAAGAGGATATGCTAAATGTCATATCAAACCTTAACTTTGTCAAACCAACAGAAATTCAGGAAAAAGTAATTCCTGCTATCTTAAAGGGAGAGAGTGTAATTGGTCAGTCGCGGACGGGATCAGGTAAGACACATGCATATTTACTTCCATTATTTAATAACCTAAATGCTGATAAAAGAGAAGTGAAATTTATCATTACTGCGCCAACACGCGAATTGGCTACACAAATTTATAATGAAGTTCGTAACATTATCCAATACGCAGGCAAAGAGGGTGTATGGATTGCTAAGTTGCTCGTAGGTGGCACAGATAAGCAAAAAATGATAGAAAAACTAAAGGAACCGCCGCACATCATCGTTGGTACTCCAGGAAGAATCTTAGATCTCGTAAATGAAGAAGCGATTTCGATTTATTCAACGACTTCCTTTGTCATAGATGAGGCAGATTTAATGCTTGATTTAGGTTTCATTAACGAAGTGGATCAATTATTAGTCCGTACAAAGAAAGATATTCAATTATTGGTATTCTCAGCTACTATACCAATACGTTTGCAGCATTTCTTTAAGAAATATTTAGAAAATCCGACCTATATAAAAATAGATGATTATTTATCACCAGAAACGATGGAACATAAGCTTATTGCCAAAAAGCATCGTAATGTGGCTGATATTATAAAGGATATATCAAAGACAATTAATCCATATTTAGCTATTATTTTTACGAATGGAAAAGAATTAGCTAATGAGTTAGCAGATCAATTGCAGGAACGCGGAATAGAGGCAGGACTCATCCATGGTGGCTTAACTCCACGAGAAAGAAAAAGAGTGTTAAAAGAAATTCAAAACCTGCGTTACCAATATATTGTTGCGACTGACTTAGCATCTAGAGGAATTGACATAAAGGGAGTAAGCCATGTAATTAATGCGCAATTACCGAAAGAAGAAGAATTCTATATTCATCGTGTTGGGCGTACAGCAAGAGCTGGGATGGAAGGTACAGCAATAAGTATTTATGAAGACGAGAATATTGATCTAATTCACAAGCTAGAAGAAAAAGGACTTTCTTTCGAATACGTTGATATAAAAAATGGTCAGTTGACTGAAGCCAAATCTTGGAATGAGCGACATCTAAGAACGAAAACCTCAACAGATCTTGATAAAGAGGCTTGGAAAAAAGTTAGAAAAACCACAAAGGTTAAACCTGGATATAAGAAAAAAATGAAAAAGCAGCAGGAATCTATTAAGCGTCAATTATCGAAAAAAAACAGATATAAAAAGTAATGGCAGATTGGAGAGGATTTATCTATGTTAAAAATAGGGTCACACGTTTCCATGAATGGTAAAAAGATGCTTCTAGGATCAAGTGAAGAAGCTGTATCATATGGAGCAAATACTTTTATGATTTATACAGGTGCTCCTCAGAACACACGAAGAAAACCAATAGAGGAATTAAATATTGAATTGGGATTAGAGCATATGGCCGAAAACGGCATAGCTGATATTGTAGTACATGCGCCATATATTATAAATATTGGAAATTCAACTAAGCCCGCTACTTTTGAATTAGGGGTTAACTTCTTGCGGAGTGAAATTGAGCGTACACAAGCTATTGGGTCGAAGCAAATTGTTCTGCATCCCGGTGCGCATGTAGGAGAAGGTGCAGAAATTGGAATCAAAAAGATTATAGAGGGATTAAACGAAGTGCTATTAAAAGACCAAGAGGTTCAGATCGCATTAGAAACGATGGCTGGGAAAGGTTCTGAAGTTGGTAGAACCTTTGATGAGTTAGCTGCCATTATAGATGGTGTTACCCATAATGAAAAATTGTCAGTTTGCCTGGATACTTGTCATATTCATGACGCAGGCTATAACATTGTAGAAGATTTTGATGGGGTACTAAATGAATTTGATAAAACGATTGGGATAGATCGAATTAAAGTTGTTCATGTGAATGATAGTAAAAACGAAAGAGGAGCTCATAAGGACCGTCATGAAAATATTGGATTTGGACATATTGGGTTTAAAGCATTACATTATATAATCACTCACCCGCAACTGGAAGATCTTCCAAAGATATTAGAAACTCCATATGTAGGTACGGATAAGAATAACAAAAAAGCACCTTACAAGTTAGAAATCGAGATGATTAAAAATGGTGTATTTGATGAGGAACTTAAAAATAAGATCATGAATGTATAATAAGATAAAGGCTAAAGGATATATCTAGAAAAGACTGGGACAAAAGTGTTTACTTAAGTCCCAGCTGTTTTCTACTCAAATAAATGTCCCAACCCATATGAATCTACAATCTCATGGAGTAATTTTTTGGCCTTTAGTGCGGTTGACCTATCCGTAATTGCTTCCAAATCCTGAAACATCTTTTCTCTATCACGTGCTTTAAATGGATCTAGACTCGATTGCTTTAGGTATTTTGTAATTTTTGCCGCTTGCGCATTTGTTAAAGAA
Source organism: Oceanobacillus piezotolerans (assembly GCF_003665065.1). Taxonomy (GTDB): domain Bacteria; phylum Bacillota; class Bacilli; order Bacillales; family Amphibacillaceae; genus Oceanobacillus; species Oceanobacillus piezotolerans. The sequence goes on from NZ_RCHR01000001.1 coordinate 395,423, forward strand.
AATCCGTATTGTTTTCCATAGTGGAGTAACTCATTTTCGTTAATTTGTTTAATTTTTGTCTTAACTAATTCTTTAATAAAAAAAGACATCAAACCACCCTCGCTAACATTCATTTAGTAGTCTATGTTATATCTGTAAAATGGTTCCATTCCATCCACGACCTTACAACATATATTTGAGATATCTCCGCACACTATTACTGTACCTCAACAACAAAAGGAGGTCAGTGATATGGCTGATGAGAAAAACCGTATAGAAGGCGCACCTAACCATGGAGAAGGAATTTATAACCGAGAACCAGATAGCTCAAGAAATGAAGAGTATGCAGCCGAATTTACTGCAAACGATTATGATGTAAGAAAAAGTGTAGAGACTGAAGATGAAGCCATTACCATGTATGGCTGGATAGGAATCGCACTCTCCGTTATTTCCTTTTTTATATGGCCTATCGTTTTAGGAGCAGCGGGTATTATTATGGGGTTTGTTTCTAGAAGTAAAGGAGCAGATACTCTCGGAAACATTGCAATCGCTGCAGGTGCAATCTCTATCTTAATCTCACTCTTTATATTACCTTTTGTATAGTATTAAAAGGAGGCCACCTCGGTCTCCTTTTTTATGGTTTTGTGGCTATTCGTAAATGGGGAAGTAATACCATTCTCCAACTTTTATATGATATGGATCAGATGTTGGGTTAAGTTCCATGAAATCAGTAAGGATTTTCTCAGGAGAGAGAGATGTTTTGGATTCGTTTATTGACTCTACGATAGAAAGCAGGGTATCGCCACTTTCTGCTTTTAACCTTATAATTGTATAATTGTTTATATTTTTATCGGTTAAAATCACATCTGACCTATAATGTTCTATCTGATTCGTGCCTAGAGATAAATCTTTATATACACTTGTTATAAGAAGTATAATGGCAATATAAAGAATATATTTTTTTAAGATTTGCATGGTATTCTCCTTTGAATGAAACTTTTTTTATTTGATTACGTATTTTGAGTAAGGGAGGAATTAGAATGGAAATATTTGAATTAGCGTGGATTGGTCTCATCATAACCAGTTTAGGTACACTTTTCTTAATTGGAGAAGTCTTAGTAAATGCAAGAGGTGTTTTTGCTTTACTTGGTATAGGATTTATGTCTGTTTACTTTGGTGCATATGTAGAAACAGATTCTTTCATTATTATGCTTATTTTATATTTTATTGGTTTATTCCTAATTATTTTAGACGGGAAAGTAATTAATGACGGAACGTTTGCTACCATTGGATTTGTTATTATGCTTATCGCGGTTGCCATTGCTGCTCCCGATTTTACATCTGGGCTTTATTCTGTTCTTGGAGTACTTATTGGTACTGGTGCCTCCTTTATCTTTCCGAAGGTATTTAAAAAGAGACAAATGTGGACTAAGCTTGCTTTAAAGGATCAATTAACAAGTGAAGCAGGTTATAATTCCATGAATATGGAATACGGAAAGCTTTTAAATAAAAAGGGAAGGACATTAACTGATTTACGTCCTGTAGGAACAATACGCATTGATGGAAAGGATTATAGTGCGATATCGAACGGTCAATGGATTCAAAAGAACACCATCGTTTCCGTAGTGCAAGTTGATGGAACAAAGATACTTGTCGAAATAATAGATGAAAAATAATAATTTCAACTCGTTTCTTAAATAAGGAACGAGTTTTTCTTTTTTTATTGAAGTACTAAAATTCTGATTGTAAATTTAATGTAAAGAATAAACAAAAACTTTACAAAAACTTTACTTAACTTTAGTATAGATAACGGAATCTAACTTTTTACCAATAAAAGAAGGGATGTAACTTATTTGGAAATCGATATACAGACTCTGCTTTTTGAATTTTTCGGGGGGTTAGGAATATTCCTTCTTGGTATTAAGTTCATGGGAGATGGTTTGCAAAAATCAGCTGGAAATCGCTTAAGAGATATTCTTGATCGGTTTACTTCTAATCCTTTTTTAGGAGTATTAGCAGGGATTATTGTTACTGGCTTAATTCAGAGCAGCTCTGGTACGACAGTTCTTACCGTAGGATTAGTTAATGCAGGCTTTATGACGTTAAGACAAGCAATAGGTGTCATTATGGGTGCGAATATTGGAACCACGGTTACAGCTTTTATCATTGGTATTGATATCGGGGAATATGCATTACCCATAATTGCAATTGGTTCATTGATTATATTCTTTATTAAATCACCAAGAATGGTTGCCATTGGACAAGCTATTTTCGGCTTCGGAGCTCTATTTTTGGGATTGGAATTAATGAGTAATGGTATGAAGCCTTTGAGCTCTCTAGCGACTTTCCATGAACTAACCATGAGTATGAGTGAAACCCCCATATTAGGTGTACTTATAGGCACTATATTTACTATGATTGTACAAAGTTCTAGTGCCACAATCGGAATTCTTCAAAGTTTATACGCGGAAGGTGCTATCACCCTTGAAGCCGCTTTGCCAGTATTATTTGGAGATAATATAGGAACCACAATAACTGCAATTCTAGCAGCTATAGGTTCCACAGTCGTCGCAAAACGAGCTGCACTTACACATGTTATTTTTAATCTTATAGGAACAACTATATTCATGTTATTATTGATACCATTTACAAGCTATGTTGTATTCTTACAACAACAGCTTGCATTGAACGAGGAAATGACGATTGCCTTTGCTCATGGAAGTTTTAATGTAATTAACACTATTATCCAGTTACCGTTTATAGCTGTACTTGCCTGGATTGTAACTAAACTTATTCCCGGTGAAGATTCTGTTATCCAATATAAACCAAAGCATTTAGATCCTATTTTTATTGAACGGTCTTCTTCTTTAGCTTTAGAACAGGCCAAATTAGAGGTCGTACGAATGGGGGAATATGCCTATAAAGGTTTGGAAGAGACAAGCTTATATCTTACTACTAATCAGCCAAGGCATTCAGATACAGCCATTCAAATTGAGAGCGCAATAAATAACTTAGATCGAAGAATAACCGACTATCTTGTACAAATATCAAGCGAATCACTAACCGAAGCGGAAAGTTCAAAACATACAACTTTAATGGATACGGTACGGGACATAGAGCGAATTGGTGACCATTTTGAAAATATTATAGAGTTAATTGACTATAAAATAACTAACAAGGTCAATCTCTCAAAACAAGCATTTGAGGATTTAAATAGCATGTTTGATTTAACGCTGCTAACGGTTAAACAAGCGGTTAGTGCTCTGGATAAATTAGATAGGGAGAAAGCAATCGAAGTTGTGCAAAAAGAAGAGCAGATAGATAATATGGAAAGAGAGTTTCGTAAAAACCATATTATCCGCATGAATGAAAATCTGTGTAATGGTTCAGCGGGAATTGTTTTTGTTGATATCATAAGCAATTTAGAGCGAATAGGAGATCATGCAGTAAATATTGCTGAAGATGTCTTAGGGGAATGAACTAGTAAAGAAGATAGACGCTAGTCTTTCTTCTTTGCTGGGTTTATAGATATATGAAATTTTATATTGCTTTTTTTATTGGTAAATGCTATTATAATTATTGTCGTTTCAAATTGAAACAATATAGTAGGAATTTTAAAGTAATAATAAACAATTGACAAAGAGTCACAGAAATGATATATTAAATATCGTTGCTGCAAAACAAAGTTAAATATTCCACAGTAGCTCAGTGGTAGAGCAATCGGCTGTTAACCGATCGGTCGTAGGTTCGAATCCTACCTGTGGAGCCAAATGGCGGCGTAGCTCAGCTGGCGAGAGCGTACGGTTCATACCCGTGAGGTCGTGGGTTCGATCCCCTCCGCCGCTACCATTTATATTTTACTTTGGCGGTCGTGGCGAAGTGGTTAACGCACCGGATTGTGGCTCCGGCATTCGTGGGTTCGATTCCCACCGGTCGCCCCATATTTAAGCTTTAGGACCCTTAGCTCAGTTGGTTAGAGCTATCGGCTCATAACCGATCGGTCGCAGGTTCGAGTCCTGCAGGGTCCACCATTTACTCGGAGGTATACCCAAGTCTGGCTGAAGGGATCGGTCTTGAAAACCGACAGGCGGGTCAAACCGCGCGTGGGTTCGAATCCCTCTACCTCCTCCATACTTAATACATAAATCTAAAAAAGCGAAAACTTCATAAGGCTTGGTAGCTCAGTCGGTAGAGCAGAGGACTGAAAATCCTTGTGTCGGCGGTTCGATTCCGTCCCGAGCCACCAGTATAGACAAGCAGTTGCTTGTTTTTTTGTTTGCTAAAGTTTACCTTTACATCGAGGTAGCAAAACTCGAGGGTAACTTCAAGGGGAGTGCGCACAACGCATAGTAAGTTTTTTCAGAATCTTTAGGAGCAAATGGAGTCTTTACATACTTGCCAAAGTATTATCCAGTCTGTTTTCATGTTAAAGGTATATATCAGGCTAATATTCCATATTCTTCTTTTGAATATAATAATCATCGATTCGTTAACTGAAAGTGTTAAATATTAAAATTTTTATTACTTTTTATAATAAATACGAGCAAATAATTTGCAACGATCAACAAGCAGTGATATCTTCTAGATAAAGGGCTTGCCCTTAATTACCATTATTAGGGAGGAAGATACAAATGGCAAAATACGAATTACCTGAGCTACCATATGCATACGATGCATTAGAGCCTACAATCGACAAGGAAACAATGAACATACACCACACGAAGCATCATAACACCTATGTAACTAAGCTTAACGCTGCAGTAGAAGGATTATCTGATCTTCAAGATAAATCAGTAGAAGAGCTTATTTCTAATCTTGATGCTGTTCCGGAAGAACAACGTACAGCAGTACGCAATAACGGTGGTGGACACGCTAACCATAGCTTGTTCTGGAAATTACTTTCACCTAATGGTGGCGGTGAACCAACTGGAGAACTTGCTGAGAAAATCAATAGCACGTTTGGAAGCTTTGATTCATTTAAAGAAAAGTTTGCAGATGCAGCTGCAGCGCGTTTTGGTTCCGGTTGGGCATGGCTTGTTTTAAACAATGGCGATCTAGAAGTTACTAGCACTCCAAACCAAGATTCTCCTTTAATGGAAGGAAAAACTCCTTTATTAGGTCTTGATGTTTGGGAGCATGCTTATTACCTTAAATATCAAAACAAACGTCCTGACTATATCTCTGCTTTCTGGAATGTAGTAAATTGGGATGAAGTTTCTAAAAATTACACAGAAGCTAAATAATATTTGATTGTAAAACACGAGGGATTTCCCTCGTGTTTTTGTATATCTAATCCTTTATCGTTCACACTAAGAAGGATAAAGGAGAATTAGATATGCAGAACATACTTCAAGGTTTTCGTGACAAATTAAATATTAATAAAGATTTATTGCTATTGTTGTTAATAGGTGGACTATATTCTTTAGGAATATTTTTATCGAATACATTTGTTAACATTTACCTATGGAGGCAATCTGGTGAATTTATGACGATTGCTATGTATAATTTAGCTATTTATCTGTTTCAAGCAGTAACCTTTATTCTTGCGGGACGTTTAGCAAAAAAAGTGGATCGGATTATTGTTTTAAGGTTAGGTGTTACGTTTTTGTCTTTGTTCTTTCTTTGTGTATTATTCATTGGGGAAGCTTCATCGACCTATAACTTTCTTCTAGGAAGTCTGCTCGGCATCGGCTATGGTTTTTATTGGTTAGCATTTAACGTACTTACCTTTGAAATAACTGAACCTGACACAAGGGATTTTTTTAATGGATTCTTAGGGATCTTACAATCCCTTGGTGGAATGGTCGGTCCAATAGTAGCTGGTATTATTATCTCCAGAATGAATGGCAGTGTAGGCTATACAACGATTTTTACAATATCCTTTATTTTGTTCATCTTGGCAGTAGCATGCAGTTTTTTTATTCAACGCAGAAAGGCTGAAGGCTCATTTTTTTTTAAACGGGTCTTGATGGAGAGAAACAGGAATAAGAACTGGCGTAGAATTCTTTATGCGCATGTATTTCAAGGTCTAAGGGAAGGTGTCTTTGTTTTTGTCATCTCGATATGGGTTTTTGTTGTAACACAAAGTGAATTAGCACTGGGGACCTTTAACTTATTTCTATCAGGTTTATCTGCAGTCCTCTATTTTGTAGTTACCAAATTCATTAAACCTGCAATGCGAAAGAAAGCCATTTTACTCGGTGCAGTCTTATTATATTTGTCTATTTTCATCATCCTTTTTGAGGTGAATTATACCCTGTTAATGGTATATGCAGTTGTAATAGGGATAGCCTACCCAATCATTAATGTTCCATATATATCGCTTACCTATGATGTAATTGGTAAAGCGTGGAAAGCGGGAGAGATGCGGATTGAATATATTGTTGTTAGAGAGCTATTCTTAAATATTGGCCGCATTATTTCAGTGCTTGCATTTATCTTTCTCATTTCAATCGTTGAACCAGACTTCGCAGTTTCTATTATGTTTGTTATTTTTGGCGCAGGTCATTTGTTTGTTTACTTCTATATCCGGAATATCTACTTGGGGAGTTCTTCCAAAAAAGAAATATTAATGAAGGAGCAGATAACAGACGAAAAAAACCGCTAGATGTGATAATATAATATTTGAAACGTGATTTTGCATTTTTGGGGGAGAAATATGAGTACCAATAAAAAGAAAAAGAAGAAAGCACAGCTTCCCTTCCGGATAAATATTGTATTTTTTATCATATTTTTACTGTTTTCCGTACTTATACTACAATTAGGTGTTGTTCAAATTTTAAATGGGGAAGACTTTCAGAAAGAAATTGAACGAACGATCAAAGATACAACGAAAATACCGGTCCCAAGAGGGAAATTCTACGATCGTAACCATAATATTATAGTAGATAATGAACCGGTTTATTCTATAACCTATACACCACCTAAAGGAATTCAAGCTGAAGACAGGTTAAAGGTTGCCGAGGAGTTAGCTAATTATATTACAATGGTTCCGGAAGGGGAAGACGCGGAAGAATATTTTGACAGGTCATTAACGGAGAGGAACCTGAAAGAATATTGGTATTTGAAGAATCAAGAAGAAGCTGATGAAAGGGTGTCTACTGAAGAAGCTAGCGAGTTAAATAATGCTGAAGTGTATAACCTGACATTAAACCGAATTACAGAAGAAGAAATTAGTGACTTTACTCTTCAAGAAAAAGAAGTCATTGCAATTAAGAAAGAATTAGATAAGGCTTTTTCTTTAACGCCACATACGGTAAAAAATGAAGGTGTGACAGCTGAAGAATACGCTCAAGTATCTGAGAATTTAAGTGAACTTCCGGGTATTAATGCTACTACCGACTGGAACCGGACTTATCCATATGATGAGACACTGAAAAGCTTGCTGGGAGGTATCACTTCACAAGAAGAAGGTATACCTGCTGAGAGTGAAGATTACTATTTAACTCGAGGCTATAGCAGAAATGACAGAGTAGGTAAAAGCGGTCTGGAGCAATACTATGAAAGTCTATTAAAGGGCAGGAAAGAGCAAATACAATATACGACTACCAAGAACGGTACGGTTATAGGAGCAGAAACCGTGGTGGAAGGTGAAAGTGGAAAAGACTTGGTGCTTTCAATCGATATGGAGCTCCAAGAAGCAGTAGACGAGATCCTTCGTGAAGAATTGAAAAATAATGTTTCTGGGAACCCACATTTAGAAGATATGTTAGCTATCGTATTGGACCCCAATACTGGTGAACTCCTTGCGGTCTCAGGTCAGCATTATGATAGAGATTCAAGTGAATTTTCAAATGTAGCATTCAAAAACCTTTATGATGCTCATATGTTAGGTTCTACGATAAAGGGCGCAACAGTACTGTCGGGTTTACAGTCGGGTGTCATTTCACCAGGACAAGTATTCTATGATCAACAATTCTACGGTGGTGGTACGTTATTCCGTTCCTGGACAACAGGTATCGGTGCCGTAGATGATATTAATGCATTGAAGCGATCCTCAAACGTTTATATGTTTTACATTGCATTAAGAATGGGTGGAGATTATCGTTATCCTTTCCCAAGTAGAAGTACGCTAGCAATAGATAATGAATCTAAATTTGAAGCTTTTCAGCAATTTAGAAATTATTTTGCTCAATTAGGACTTGGGGTAGAAACGGGAGTGGATTATCCATATGAAGCAACTGGATTTGCCGGAACAAATCCTCAAGCGGGGAACTTGCTTCACTTTGCAATAGGACAATATGATACATATACAAATATACAGCAAGCCCAGTATATTTCGACTATTGCTAACGGGGGATACCGTGTTGCACCGCATTTCTTAAAAGAAGTTCGTGAACCATTGCCGACGGATGAGAAGCTAGGTCCAATCTATGAAGCAAAGCATACCGATGTTTTAAATAGAATAGATACGGAACATATTGATCGCATTCAGGAAGGCTTTCGCAGGGTGTTTCAAGAACAAGGTGGTACGGCTAGAAGTACCTTTGCTGGTAAACCTTATAATCCTGCCGGAAAAACAGGTACAGCAGAAAGCAGGGTTTATAAAAATGTGAATGGGGAAATAGTAGGGTATGATACTATCAACCTCAACTTGGTCGGTTATGCACCATTTGATAATCCGGAAGTTGCATTCGCTGTTATCGTTCCTGGCTTAAGCCGCGGACATAGTAATTATCCAAATTATACGATTGGCGAAAAGATCCTAGATACTTACTTTGAAATGAAAAAAGAAAGAGCATCAGGAAAATCGAATAATAATGGGGAAGAAGTAGAAGCTGAATCTAGTGAGACAGAATCTGATGATACAGATGAGTAACATGCTAAAAAGTCTAAAATTCCATAAATGAATTTTAGGCTTTTGTTTTTAATATTTGCTTTTATGGGTATATATAAATTCCTGATATAGAATTTAAATAGGTAATGCAAGATTTTTCAATATTAACATAAGATTATAACAAATTTCATGCTAACTTAACATTATTTGTATATAATAAGAAAACACGTTATAAATTGTAATAGCGAAGGAGAGATATTTATTATGGCAACGCGTGGGCAGTTCCAAAGTGAAATAGAGGGGTTAAACAAACAAATTGTACAACTCGCTATTGCTTCAAAAGAGGCGTTAAACAACGCAATGGATTCATTGTTTGAACAAGATCTAGACAAAGCAAATTCGATAATAGAGAATGATTATGAAATTGATCGTGGTGAAATTGAAATTAATGATAAGGCAATTTTGTTAATCGCAAAACAGCAGCCTGTTGCACGAGATTTAAGAAGAATTATTATCGCATTAAGAATTGTAACAGATATCGAACGAATGGCTGACAATGCGAAAAATATTGCAAATTCTACCATCCTATTAGGTAAGAATTATAGCTCTATACCACAGGATTTAAGAAAAATGCAAGAGATGATTTTAAAGATGCTACAAACGGCAATATTAGCTTTTCAAAATGAAGATATTGCACTTGCAGGTAAATTAGCTGAGATGGATGATGATGTAGATAAATTATATAAAACGATTGTAAGCGAACTTCTTGGAGAGACTGCGACAAACCCAGATAAGATTCAATATGTAATGCAAGTAGCGTTTACAGCTCGTTACTTAGAGCGGTATGCAGATCATATTACCAATATTGGAGAAAGTATTCTTTACTTAGTAAAAGGTGAAAATTACAGCTTGAACTAAATGAAATTCTCATACCGATGGTTATCTAAACAGCCCCCCCTTTATTGAATAAAGGGGGGGCTTAATATTGTTTTAATTGGCTATAGTCTCAGCTATTTCGTAAAAGCTCATATCACTTGTTAAAGTGTATTCCCCAAGTTGTACATATAAGCTATAATCATTTTCATTAAGATATTGATCGAATTCAAAAGCATCTTCTATAATATTGTTCTCTTCAAGCAATGAACTGATCTCAGAAGTAAGCATTCCAGGTTTAATGGATATCTTGTAACTTGCTGCTTCGTTGGTGTTTTCTTCTTGAGTCTTTTCTTTTTCTTTTTCTTTTTCCTCATCGGCTTCTTCAGTATTGCTTTCCTTGGTTTCTTCAGTGTCTGATTCTTTCTTTTCTTCTGTATTAGTCGATTTTTGTTCCGTGTTCTCTGCAGGCTTTTTATTAGCTTCAGCAGTTTTAGCACTGCTTTCGGAACTTGGGACTGTTAAAGTAATATATTCTTCACCTGATAGCACATAATACCCGCTATCCTCAACGAGAGGAATTAATTCCTCTGCACTATATTCTTCTATACCTTTTTCGTCAAAGAATTGTAGTCCAATAAGCATTATGACTCCAGCAGTAAGAAGACCGACAGAAAAATACCGTAAAACTTGTTTCATAGGTTTCTCCTTTATTTACTAGTTTTTGAAATCATGTCTTGATCAAGTCCTTCGGGTAGTAATTCCTCTTCAAGGATTTTAATCTTTTTCTTCATCTGATATGTATCTTGCATTGTTGTAATCGATAATTGTTCAACCTGACTTTCTAAATCTTCAAATTTATCATTCACAAAATACGATAAAATGAATAAAGCTACTGCAACAATTAGGATGGCAATTACTGCATAGATCATTTATATACCTCCTTTTTAGTCTACGAATGCTAATCAACCAATCATAGATTTATTAAATGACAAAAAGAGTCATAATTTGTCACATTAATAGTTATAACATAGAAAACGTACTTAGGGAAACTCTAATTATTTTCCAATTATTATTGATTGTTTTCCCAAATTCTGATATTATTATTGAGTCTGAAATGATTTGTACTATCGATTAGCAAGTTTTTATAGTTTGGAGGGAAAATCATGCGCGTAAACATCACTTTAGCTTGTACTGAGACAGGTGAACGTAATTACATTACTACAAAAAATAAACGTAAAAATCCTGAGCGTATCGAGCTTATGAAATATTGCCCACGTCTTAAAAAACACACTTTACACCGTGAAACTAAATAATAAAAATAAGAAAACCCTTGTCATTTGATAAGGGTTTTTTTTATTTGAATAAATAGAGAGGAATAAGTAAAAATTAACCCTAAACGTTTAATAGAAGAAGGTGTGATTAGATGCGTGTCTTATCCTATTTCGTTATTATCTTTACCTTGATATCAGTCCTGTTTAAGTGGAGATATCGAATATTAAACACAATCTTAGCAGTTGGGTTTTTTAGAAAAGTAGCTGTCCGATTTTCCATGAATATCCCGCAGTTAAGGAATCAGCTTATTCCAGGATTATTCGGAGACAAGTTAAAGGATTATCAGAATTAATCGAAGGAAGTTGCGTTTAGAGCAACTTCTTTTTTGTTCTATATTTCATGGAGGTTTGTTATGATTAGATAAAATGATGCTTATGAAATCGAGGTACACATTACTGTTTAAACGGTGAACAAGATTTTTATTACTCATCTAGGGTTGGTGAATATATGTATGTAAATGAACAATATTATCTTTATAAAATAGCATATCAGCTTGTAACAGAAATGGAATTTGATATTTTACATATTGATTCAAATAATCATGAAATCTGGTTAGAAAAATATGAAGACAAGTTATCAAAAGTAGTCCGGCTTATCCATAAAGGTTTTGACTGGAAAAATCATTTAAAAAAAGATGTTGCTATCGTATTCCAGAAGACAAGAAATCTTAAACGCTTTATAAGAGGAAAAGAGATTGAGCTTCATAATATTTATGTTTCTACTTATCCACCTGTCGATGATTGGGAACTTCTCAAAAGGCCTATGAAATTAAAGGATAAAGCCAAAATCAATATGCGTGTATATTACTTTGATAGCAATAGCAATCATGAAGAGCTAGAAAGATTCCAACAACAGGCAGGAGTAAAGATTAATTTAGATGGCATAGCCTTAAGTACGTATGAACAAGAAAAAGTAACTGGAGATTATAAGCAATTTCTCATTGAAAAGCTTACATATAGAAGAAATGAAGTGGAAAATATTTTTACATTTGGAAAGCCGTTTTTCACCTATCTGATAATAGCACTTAATATTTTTATGTTTATTTGGCTAGAAGTAAGCGGCGGGAGTACTCAGATTGACACGTTAATTGATCTTGGTGCCAAATATAACCCTGGTATGATAGAGAACAATGAGTGGTGGCGTATCATTACCTCGATGTTTTTGCATATTGGTATTTTACATTTACTAATGAACTTGATTGCAGTGTACTATCTGGGAACAGCAGTCGAACGTATTTTTGGCAAATGGCGCTTTTTAATTATCTATCTATTAGCTGGTATAGGTGGCGGGCTGGCCAGCTTTGCTTTCTCGACAAATATATCTGCTGGTGCTTCTGGAGCGATTTTCGGTCTATTTGGTGCTCTGCTATTTTTTGGTACCGTTTATAAACAGGTCTTTCTCCAAACCATAGGAACAAATATTATTGCCATTTTAGCTATTAATCTTTTACTTGGTTTTATGGTCGAACAAATCGATATGGCAGCTCACATAGGCGGATTAATTGCTGGATTTATTGCATCTGCTATTGTAAATGTTCCTAAAAAGAAACAGATGAAAAGCCGAATTATCGCAAGTATTGGTTATCCTTTAATGTTGATTACTCTGTTTTTAATTGGCTATTACAATAATCTTCATAATCAAACTTATCACTTAATGAAAATAGAAGAATTATTATTAGCTAACAACTACACGGAGGTTGTAGAGGCAGCAACGGATGGATTAGAGCTGGAAGGTGATGATGAAGCGATCTTATTATTTCAACGATCCTATGCCTATTTAAAGCTGGGTAATATAGAAAAGGCTATTACGGATCTGGAAGAAAGTACGACCTATAATAACGCACCATCAGAGGCCTACTTTAATTTAGCTTTGTTGTATTACAATCAAGGAAACATAGATAGAGCTGCAGAATATATAGCAGAAGCGTACAAGAAGGATAGAAGTAATCCCGATTACCAAAAATTATATGAAGAAATCACAGGTAAATCGGTGGACAAATAGGGCGGTTATTCTTACACTCCTCTTTCCGTATAGAAATCATTTCTTCGTTAACACTAGAAGTAAATGAGGAAAGAGAGGTGTGAAAAACTTGGAGACAGAAAAACAGCCATTATTCGATTCATTTTCTAAAAATGTGGAATATATAAATAACCATTTAGGTGTGGATGAGAGTTTTGATTTAGTAAGGTTGGATTTAGAATATGCCGGTAGAGATATGGCAATATTTTTAGTGGATGGCTTTGCTAAAGACGATATTATGCACTTATTGATGAAATTCCTAGCAAAATTAAAACCAGAACAACTAGAGCCCGATACACTAAACAAGTTATTAAAAACATATATTCCTTATATGGAGTTAGATCAGATAGATGACTTAAATAAAGCAGCAGACTCCGTTTTGGCTGGTACTACAGCTTTAATAGTAGATGGTATAGATAAAATTATACTTATTGATGCACGGACTTATACGGTTCGTTCTCCAGAAGAACCAGATTTAGAACGAGTGGTAAGGGGCTCACGTGATGGGTATGTGGAAACAATCGTATTCAATACTTCTTTAACCCGGCGTAGAGTAAGAGACAGATCTTTACGTATGGAGTATCTGCAAATTGGCAGAAGATCAAAAACAGATGTTGCTGTCTGTTATTTAGCTGATATTGCTGATCAAAAAAGGGTAGACCACCTAAAACATATCTTAAAGAAAATAGATACCGATGGATTACCAATGGCAGAAAAAACCATTGAAGAATTCTTAAGTGGCAGACACTGGAACCCTTATCCATCCATACGTTATACGGAACGTCCTGATACAGCTGCAGCTCATTTATATGAAGGTCATGTTTTAATCATTATTGACGGGTCTCCGAGTGTGATGATCACGCCTTCTACCTTTTGGCAGCACCTGCAGCATGCTGAAGAATACAGGCAAAAGCCACTTGTGGGAGCTTATTTGAGAATGGTCCGGTATTTAGCAGTCTTCTTATCGATTTTTCTTTTGCCACTATATTATTTATTATCTGTTCAACCCGAGTTATTGCCAGCAGCATTAGAATTTATTGGACCAAACGAAAAAGGAAATATACCTTTACTGATTCAATTCTTGCTCGCTGAAATTGGTATGGATGTCTTACGTATGGCCGCTATACACAGTCCCTCTTCTTTAGCCACGGCACTTGGGCTAGTAGCTGCTATTCTAATTGGACAAATATCAGTAGAAGTTGGTTGGTTCTCTAATGAAGTCATTTTGTATATTGCTGTTGCTGCAATTGGAACTTATGCTACTCCAAGTTATGAAATGAGCTTGGCTAACCATATTGTAAGGATTGTCTTATTGCTTATAACAGCTGCATTCGGTGTAATTGGATATGTGGTAGGTATTACCTTATGGATTATTTATCTTGCTAGAATGGAGACATTCCGAATTCCTTATTTTTGGCCGTTTTTACCTTTTTCCTCATCAGGTTTTAAAGAAGTATTATTGCGTACTCCCGTTCCGCTTCACAGAAAGCGACCAGATTTCTTACATCCCCAAGACCCCGATCGTTAATGATCTGGGTCCTTTTTTTGGGTTAAAAATGTATTAAGTTATTGGAATTTGATATAATGGAGGTTGGTGATTAAATGAAAACTGTTTATGATGTCCAACAAGTATTGTTGAAATACGGAACACTTATTTATACTGGGGATCGTATTGGAGACCTGGAATTAATGGATATGGAATTGTATGAGTTATTTTCTTACCGATTTATTGAAAAAGAAACATATATGATAGGGAAATTGATTTTAAAAAAAGAAATAGCAAGATTAAAGGGAACGGAGTGAGCATTTTGAATAAAGAAATGATGGTTGGTGTAGATATCGGAGGTACAACTATTAAACTGGGATTTATTTCCCAAGAGGGAGAAATCTTAACTAAGTGGGAAATACCCACTAATACTGCTGAGGCTGGTCACTTTATTGTTGAGGATATATGGAACGCCGTTCATTCGAAATTAACACAGCTTTCCATTCCAAAGGAGAATATTCTAGGGATTGGTGTAGGTGCACCAGGTTTTATAGAAGCAGGTACCGGGCTGGTATATGAAGCAGTTAATATTGGTTGGAAAAATTTAGGATTAGCGAGAGAATTAAAAGAAAGATCCGGATTACCTGTATATGTCCAAAACGATGCTAACATTGCAGCTTTGGGAGAAAACTGGAAGGGTGCTGGACATCAAGCAAACAACATGATTGCTGTAACACTTGGCACAGGCGTTGGTGGAGGAGTTATAGCTAATGGAGCTATCTTAAACGGGGAAACTGGAATGGCTGGAGAGATCGGCCATATTAAGGTGGAGCCTAATGGTCAAAAGTGTAATTGTGGCGGTTATGGCTGTTTAGAGACAGTGTCATCTGCAACAGGAATTGTCCGTCAAGCATTAATAACGATAGAAGCAAATCCAGATAGTGCACTTGCAAAAGTAATGGAAAAATACGGGAGTGTATCCTCAAAGGATGTTATTGATTTAGCAGAACGAGGAGATGAACCAAGTAAACAAATTATCTCCTATTCTATGGATGTGCTTGGGCGGGCAATTGCAAATATGGCTACGATAATTAACCCTTCTATTATTTTAATTGGGGGCGGTGTTTCAAAAGCAGGTGATCCTTTGCTGCAAGAGGTGAAAAAGGCATTTCAGAAATATGCCATTCCAAAACTTGCTGAAGCCTGTGAAATTAGACTAGCTAAGTTAGGAAATGATGCTGGAATCATAGGTGCTGGATTTTTAGTATTACAGAATGTAAATAAATTGAAATAAAATAAATATTACAGGTTTATTATCTTCATAAAAGTGATATCATATTAAATGAATATTAATTAATTGTAAACTGAATGAAACCTTTTTTAAGTTAAATACGTCATATACTATGAATTGGAAACACCACTCGCATCCATCAATAGATTTAGATGGTTGGAGATGAGGAGGAATTTTATGAAATCTAAACTTCCAAGAGTACCACTATATGTTACAGCAAGCTTGTTGTTCGGTTTAAAAATATATATCACTTACCGCTTCTTGTTTGATATAGAGCTTGAAAATAACATGCAAGAGCTTATTTTATTTATTAATCCATTTGTATCTGCTTTTTTATTATTAGCAGTTAGTGTTTGGTTTAATAAACCGTCCAGACAAAGGAAGTATATAAGATATTCTGTGTTTATTGCTTCTTTTATCGTATATGCTAATCTAGTATTCTATAGACAATTTACTGATTTTATTACGATACCACAATTATTCATGGGAAGTAATATGTCAGATTTAGGATCTAGTATTCTAACCTTAATAAAGCCATATGATCTTCTTCTATTTTTGGATGTAGTGATTATTTGGGTGTTAAGTAAGAAGAAGCAGGAGAAATTAGTTGTTAACTATCAAAAAAGAGGTAAGGTATTTGCTCTTGCAATGTCCCTATTATTAGTTGCTGGTAATTTCTTCTTAGCTGAAATGGAAAGACCTCAATTATTTACTCGTGGGTTTGACAGGGAATATTTAGTTAAAAATATTGGGTTGTTTAATTATCATATTTATGACATCATCCAACATTCCAAGGCGGAATCGCAGCGAGTGTTTGCAGATGGAAATGAACTTAATGACATAAATGAGTATATTGACCAAAAAGTCGCACCAGATAAGAAATCAGATATGTTTGGAGCTGCAGAAGGGAAGAACGTTATTTGGATTAATGCAGAATCCCTTCAAAGCTTTGTTATTAACAATGAAGTAAATGGGGAAGAGGTAACACCATTCTTAAATAGTTTAATAGAAGACGAGGATACGTTTTATTTTGACAATTTTTACGAGCAGACAGGGCAAGGTAATACATCCGACTCTGAGTTTCTTGTAGAGAATTCATTATATCCTTTATCACGTGGTGCAGTATTCTTTACGCATGGTGGAAATGAGTATCACGCTATGCCAGAAATCCTAAGTGAAGAAGGATACACCTCTTCTGTACTGCATGCAAATAATGGCAGTTTCTGGAATAGATTTCAAATGTATGATAGTTTAGGTTTCGACCATTTCTATGATGAAAAAGCGTACGAGATTTCCGCTGAAAATTCTGTGGGCTGGGGATTAAAGGATAAACCATACTTTGAGCAGTCCATAAAATACTTGCAATCCATGGATGAGCCATACTATGCGAAATTTATAACACTTACAAACCATTTTCCATTTGAATTGGATGAGGAAGACAGATCCATTGAACCGTATAATTCTAACTCAAATACGTTAAATAATTACTTCCCAGCGGTTCGTTATATGGATGAGGCGATAGAAGATTTCTTCAATCAACTCGATGCTGCAGGTTTATATGAAGATTCTATCGTTGTAATTATGGGAGATCATATTGGTATTAGTGCGAATCACAATAAAGCAATGGCAATGTATCTAGGTAAAGAAGAAATTACACCTTATGACCAAGTGCAATTACAGCGTGTACCATTGTTTATTCACATCCCTGGAAATGGAGAGGGAGAGGTGATCTCTGAAGTAGCTGGGCAAATTGATATGAAACCAACGATATTAAGCTTGTTGGGAATAGAAGCAAACAAGGATATTTACTTTGGCAATGATTTATTTTCTGAAGATCGAAAAGGATTTATTGCCTTGAGAAATGGTGATTTTGTTAGTGATAATTATATATCTACAGCAGGAGTATGTTATGACCGCGAAACAGGAGAACCTGTTGAGGTACCTGAAGACAGCACGAATGAGGAAGAAACAGCAGATGCTTGTAGCGGTATTGGAGAAATGGTTCAAAAAGAATTGCAGTACTCCGATGATATAATCTATGGGGATCTATTAAGATTTCATGATTTTGAAGAGTAAAAAAGGGTCGTCATTTGATGACCCTTTTTTTGTTGGCTTTTAAATAAAGTGGGAACCAATTTTATTCAAATTAGTGCAAGGAACCGCTGCGGAAATACACTCCGCTTTCCGCTGGCGCTGCTGAGCCTCCTCGAGACTGTCGTCTCTGTGGGGTCTCACCTAGGCTTTCCGATGAACAGGACGTTCTAATGTCGGTGTTGGCCACAGGATGTGGCCGTTTTTAACCGACCTCCCGCAGGAATCTCCGCGTATTTCCTCCGCTAAGTTTGAGCTTTTCGACTTTCGTATTTATTACTGCAATAAGACATTAAATGAAGATCTATGAGACGTTATTAACAGTACTTACACAACAAATAAAGCAGAAAATCTCAATTAGCGTAGGCAGAATACGTAGACTCCTACGGGAATAGCACGTGTCCGAAGACCCCGCAGCGGTGGTTTTTCCGCGAGGAGGCTGAGGCCGTGCCCGTGGAAAGAGGAGTATTCTGCCGAAGCGGCTTCTAGCGCACACCATCATTAGAACAAGCGAGAGTATGATCAGAAGAATCCGACGTAGTGAAAATGTTATTTCCTCTCAATTGCGAAGATAAGAGCAAAAAAAGAATAAAAAATAAAGGCAAGGTAGCTTGTACCTTGCCCTTATGAGAAAAAGTTTACGTTTTCATTATTATAGCGAAGATAGTTCAGAAATAATGGTTGCAATAGAAAAGAAACCAAAAGCAATAGCCGTCAGCCCTGAGAAAAGTAATGCCAGGATATTCTTATACTTTAACTGGCGTACGATAGATACTACAGCTAACAAGGCTACCAATAAAAATAGAATTCCTAAAACGATATTCATTTTTAAACCTCCTTTGCCCATTCTCCCCTAAGTAAATTGATTGAAATTTACTTTTATATTAATATGTAAGTACATAAATACTAATATCATTTTATAATAATGAATAGATTTTGTCGAGATAAATGAAGGCATTTTCATTATATTCAGATCAGAGGAGAAAAGATGGAAGTTCATTCTTTACCAGTAGGGCCTATTGGCACAAATTGCTATTTAATTGTAAAAGAAAGGGAAGTACTAATTGTAGATCCGGGCGGAGAGCCTAACAAAATAATTCGCTTTATTGAAAATAACGGCTACCAACCAATGGCCATATTATTAACACATGCACATTTTGATCATATTGGTGCGGTGGATGAGTTACGAAGTAAATATGCGGTAGAGGTTTACATTCACGAGACAGAGCAAGACTGGTTAAGTGATCCAAAGCTAAACGGTTCTTATGCTTTCATTGGAAAAGAGATAGTCGTGAGGGATGCGGACCAACTATTTAATGAAGGGGAATTAAAGATTGGCGGATTTTCCTTTCAAGTTGCACATACTCCCGGTCACTCGCCGGGCAGTGTCAGTTTTATTTTTAGTAACGAAGAGTTCATTATTGGGGGAGATGTATTATTTAGAGAAGGTATTGGCCGAACAGATTTGATTAACGGGGATATAAAACAGCTTCAGTTATCGATTAAGGAACATTTCTATACTCTTCCTGAGAACTATAAAGTATATCCAGGCCATGGCCCGTTAACTACTATAAAACATGAGAAGATGAATAACCCATTTGTTGCAGGTTAACTGGCTGTAAGATTCTTCATGAGAAGAATTCAGGTAGAATACAAGGATTGTGAGCGGGAGAGTGATTCTTGTCAAACGCTCTATTCATTGGGGCTCCAGGAAGTAGATCGCAAAGACATTGCAACAGAAGGTTTCGGTGAGGGTAGAAAGCGCAGATCACAGGATATAGCGGGTATAGTCTTAGTTCCTCCTCACCGGTGCGTAAAAGAACTTCCTACAGAGTGAAGTTTCACTCAAACCCAGCATAATAGTAAAAAGAACCCAGCACTCTGTAGAAATAGAGCTGGGTTCTCTTTTAATGGCCGAAACCGGGTACTAGTATAAATTCGGAATACCATGTAAATCCAATCATAAAAATTGTACAATAAGCACCGAATAAATACATATACATTCTCTCAGACAACTTCAAATAACCTAATGTAAGGAAAAATACCGTTTGAGCCAGGAATAATAACGCTGCCCCATTCATATCTCCAACATAGAACATTACTGTGAATATCCCTGTCCAAAAGGCAAGTACACGAAACATTCTATCCATGCAAAGTACCCCCTTTAGTTAACGTTATCATTGCTATTATAAACAAAATTTTCCAACTTGTAAATGAAACTTATCAGACACCGGGGATATTTGCGGTATATAAACAATTTTCGCAACCATTGGCAATCGTGTTTTCTTCCATGAATAGCTCTACGTCGTTAAACAATGCCTGAAACATTCCTTTAATAAAGGCATGGTGCATTTGACAAATTAGATCGGGATTTATTGTCACGGCTTCTTTAAAAGGGCAATTATTAACTTGAAAAGATACAGAATGCTTTTCTTCATTATATTCGAATTGTGAATACAAGCCTAACATAGAAGAAGCTTCTTTAAGCAGGATTACTTTTTGCTCCGTGCTACGTAATTTGCAGGCAATAATCTACCATGCAGTATTTAGCGGGGAGAAATCCCCGCTATTGAATAGGATACTCCAACCTAAATGTATCAGATATAGTGTAGCTTATAGGTTCGTTTAGAGGATAGATGGTAAAGGAAGCATGGATGGCTGTTTCTGTAACTGATATAAGTGTTATTTTAACTTCGCCATCAGGAAGTGAATAAGACCTCTCTTTACCAGGTGGAAGAGCAGAAGTGAGTTCATCTTGAAACAATACTCTAGAACTTTGGAAGAGTGTTTCTATTTTTACTTGCTGGATTTGATGCTTTGTCATATTCCGTTCATTAATAAAAAGCTGTATATTTGTATTCACTACTAATATCAGAATAGCAATGATAAATAAGACAACTGGAAACATGAAACCTCTTTGATTATCTATGATAATTGGAAATCGTCTTTTCATAGGTATCTCCTAGCAGGTTGGTAACCTTAATTCTCACCCCATATGTGTAAGAAGTTACTTGAAATGCCTTAACGTCACGCAAATAAATTTCATGTCCTCTTCCATCTAATTGTCTTCTTATGACATCTTGGTACAATGAGAAGCTGACTACCGAATCGTCTTCTTGTATTAATGTAAGCTTTTCCTCTTGAATAAGTGTCTTTTTAGCATGAATAACTTCATCGCGTATCAATTGGAAAAAATGATGTACTGCTAACTCTTCATAATTCGATTGATGATGTACACTATTTATTAAATATCCTATAAAAGGCAAGGTCATGCTTATGATAGCTATCGCAACAAATAAAGTGATAAAGGAAAATCCTTGTTCAGTTCGGTGGTATTCCATACAAACATATTTCTTCCATTTTTTCCCTTGCATTTTCCCATTGAGCACATCCTTTTATATAAATTAAATCTTTTTCAATAGATAATTCAACAAGCTGGTTGTTTATTTGTTCTTTAGAAGAGTGAGGCAAAGATTCTTTTGTCCAAAGATAGATTTGTAGTTCATCGTGAAGAGCATGCACGATATGGCGCCTATTATCCAGTATCGATAGTTCTTTATCCAGTTGTGAGATGAGAGGGATAAAAAATATGATTACCGTTAAGAGAAGGGTAGAAGCAATGATAACCTCCACTAAGGTAAATCCTTCATCTTTGCAAGATGTAAAACCTCCCTTTGCCAAATGGAAAGATGGCATGGTAATTATCCTCCTTATTTGAAAAAACAATGGTTCGTGGTTTTAAGACTGTGCCTGACTTGTTAAAAGAGAGTTTATCCTCTCCACGTGTATCGATCGACCATTGTGGCGGATAATCTCTAGAGATATAGGCTTTAGTACCACGATAAAGTATATACTTATCCTGAAAGAACTGGATACGTAGATGTTCATTAGATGTAGCAGTTATCGTTTGTAAATACATCACATCCGATTGGAATAATTCTAGAAATTGCTGTCCTCGAATTTTCTCTAAAGTTGTGCTTTTTATGATAGGGGTAATTAGTACAAAGACAGAGAGAATACTTAGTGCAAGCAGTAATTCTAATAATGTAAAACCATAAGAATCCCTCATGTCGAGGTAGAATCATAAGGATTAATAATTTGATGGTTACTGTCCATTTCTAAATCTTCTCCATTTGGACAAGTTGTTTGTTCTTCTTTAATATAGCTATTGTTTACAAGCTCATCCAAACTTGAAGGATAGTCGTCATTTTCGATATAGAATGTTTCAACTTGAGCTTGAACTAGAGAAACAAGGGCATCGCAGCCTTTCTCGTTAACATCAGCTGTTCTTCCGCTTAGATTCGGTACAATTAGAATGATGAGAACCGTAATAATCATTAAGACAATTAACATTTCAATCAAAGTAAACCCTTTATTATTACTATACATAATGTTACCTCCATTATATTGTTTTGATTAGTTGAAACATGGGCCACATAAGCGTAACGTAAATAAATATAACGAATAAACCAATTGCTAAAAATAAGATTGGCTGAATGAGTGTTATCAGTTTAGTTATCTGTTGTTCAATCTCTTCTAATTTAAACTCACTGTATAGGGCTAAATCCTTCTCCAGAATTTCTGCATCAGAATTTTTATGGAAAATGGTTGTTAAGTGATTTTCTAAAAATGAGAAGTTGGACAGGATGTAGGAGAGATGGATACCTTTGGATAGTTCATTCATCATGATAGAAGAATAGTGGGCGATAAGGGGTAATCGCTTCTGATTTGCCATATGATATATAATATCTTTAAACGGGATTCCAGATTTTAATAATGAACGAAAATGGGTTGCAAAAAAATAGGAGGTTTGTACTTTTAAATACTGTCGATATACGGGAATACGTTCAAGAATCCTTATTTGCTCTTCGATTGGTAATTTAGGTTGTACATATTTCCATAGTACTAAGAAAACTAAACAGGTAAGAACAACAAATAATGTACACGTAATAAGGAGGTCAACAGATAAGATTGAGAGCTTTACAGTGGAATAGGATTTCGGATTTGATTGGAACATATCTACAAAGGAAGGTAATATGGTTGTTTTAATAAAAAAGAGCAGGATTGTGAAAATAAAGATTAGAAACAATGGATACCGGATTATTTGTTGAAACTTTTTCGTGTGTCTTATACGCTGCTTAAACATATTGGAACATTGTGCTAAACTTCCTTCTAAATCATTATTGGCTCGAACGAAAAATAAAAATGTGGTAATTGATGAATCGAACCCAGCTTTATCCATTGCTTTATCAATGCTTGCTCCATGTTTTAATTCGTGAATAATATGATCGGCTGGTTTCACAAATGGCCTATCCCATTTTAAAGCTTCTAAAGCTTCTATTGTTGAGTATCCATTGTTTAATAGTTGATATAGTTTTTCAATAAAACGCTGTTGTTGTTCCTTTGTTATTTGATTATTTTGTTTCATGGTAAGTTTCTTCATTGATAAATCCATATGCAAATGCTTTCCTCCTTAATTTCTCAAATGTCTCTAATTGAAAATCATGGACATCAACTCCTTTCACAGCTTTCTCAAGATATTCTCCTTCTAAAAGTTCAAGAATAGCAGCTCGTTTTTGAACAGTATTAGGCATATGGAGGGGAATTAATTGGGTGGAAGCTACAGCGATAAGTGTTTGTATAATATCCATCTTTCGAATTCCCATCTCTAGTAAACGCTGAATAGTTCCAACAGCATTTTTAGCGTGAAGCGTACTAAGAACTAGATGCCCCGTTAATGCGGCTTCAAACACGAATGAAGCAGTATATTTATCTCTAATTTCGCCAATCATAATAATATCCGGATCATGCCTAAGTGCAGCCTTCAATCCTGTTTGGTAAGTAACTCCAGCTTTCTCATTGACTTGTACTTGCAGGATATCCTGTAACTCTTTTTCAATAGGATCTTCCAATGTAATGGTTTGATATGATTTTTCCTTAAGGATGGTTTCAAGCAGTGTATATAAAGCTGTTGTTTTTCCACTGCCAGTTGGTCCTGTCAATAAGATTAAACCAGAACGGTTTGCAATCCATTCTTTAATCCTTTTCACCTGGTAAGGAAATAAAAAGAGGTCTTGAAGGGAATATTGTTGATCTTGTGGAAGAATACGAATGGCTAGGCTTTCCATATTGTTCAAAGGTAAGGTAGATAAGCGAAGGGAATAGGATGCATTGTTCTGTTGATATTGATAAGCACCGTTTTGAGGTTTTCTCGTTTCTCCTATGTCCATGCCGGAGATGAACTTATAGTGGGATAGCAGCAAATGATAATGTTGTGGTGTTATTTTCTTATAGAGCATTCTTTTCCCAAGTATGCGAAAATATATATTAGTCGCGCTGGGAAAGGGAGAAAAATGGATATCGGTTGATTCGCGGAGAAGTGCGGCTTTCAGCAATTGGCCGGAGAAAGTGAAGGAAGTATTCAAGGATTAAACTCAACTCCTGTTTCATATCAAATTGTCTTGCGTATAAAGATTTCGACAGGTTCTCTTATAACCCTTCTTTTTTCGTGTAAATTTAATGTAAATTTGAATAGAGATATATTCGCAGTTTAAACTATCTATACGAATTTCTAAAAGAGGTGACTATTAAATGTCAGGAAATGATTATATCAAGTTTTTAACAGAACAATTTGTCTCTTATATGGATTTGCCACCAGAGGAAAAGAAAAAGCGAAGAGTTGAAGGAAATGAACGGCCCAGTATTTCAAATCGTTGGTTTGGAGTATTACCTTTTGCTTTTAAATCGATAAGGAAAAAGGCAGAATAGCGGTTTGTCTCTGACTGCTATTCTGCCTTTATATTAATTTAAAAGATAAAAAATTCCGCCATTGATGGTTTCAATTGAAATAATCGGGCTATATCTTTCTTTTATGGCTTCCATCTCTTTATTCATTTGTTCACTATGTTCTTCGTCCTGATAGAAATGACGGAGGGTTTTTAATTCTTCATTTAGGGTTTTCAAAGAATCTTGTGCCCATTCATGTGTTTGATTTTCAATATAATTAAGAATGACAGATTCAATTCTCTTAAAGCCACTTTGAATTTTAATCATAGGAGAAATAGTATAGCAATAATCACTAATCGTTGCTTGTAAGGGCAGGGTTTTAAGATGATTCATCATTTCCAATTTCATATTACCTGTGACTAATTGTAAACCAATGGATATGATTTCATCCTTTTTATGTTTGCCTCTGTAACTAACTTTTAAATTTGTAACTAACCAAGGATAAAGAGCTGTATTCTTCGTCGTTGTAACTTGCTGAAAAAGCTTTGTATATCGTTCATTCTCTTTTAAATGGCGAATTAACTGCTGTAATCTTGGGCTTCCAAAGTGAATCCATTCACCCTTTTCTGCTTCACGTTTTTCTGGGTTCGTAATTAGGGTTAGTGTCATGGGCTCCCCATCTCTGCCGATTTTTTTAATGTAATGCCAATAAAATGGACGATTCATAATGGCTCGGTCCATTTCCTCGGTTAATTGTATTTGAAGGACCCCGTCTTGATTAGTTAGAATCTGACAATGGTGATTGGTAAAATAATCATGTAAAAACTGATTAAGATTAGTGATTGCCATACCTCTCAGCCTCCTGTTCCCCAAGAGAATGTTCTATGATACTCGTTAGGTTGTCTAGTTTAATTTTAACTTCACCAATAGAATTCGATTCAGCATAGATTTTCTCAATTTCACTTTCCATACTGTTAATATTTAAATCCGCTAAAATATCATCTAAATTTCCAATTACTTGTTCGAAGAGATTAATTTTCTCATATAATAATGTCATAATGTGTTCTTCCATCGTCTCTTTTATGGCAAAATTATAAATCTGGACATCCTTTTCTTGTCCATATCGATGTATTCTCCCAATTCGCTGCTCTACTCTCATAGGATTCCAAGGGAGATCATAATTAATCAAGTGATTACAAAATTGTAGATTTATTCCCTCTCCACCCGCTTCGGTTGCGATTAATACCTGTACATGGTCCTTGAACAGCTGTTTCATCCAATCCTTTTTACTGCGTTTGAATCCACCACGGAAAGGGACGGATTTAAAGCCATGTTGCTGTAAGTACCATTGCAGATATAATTGACTTGCCCGGTATTCAGTGAAAATAATGACCTTCTCATCGCCTACCTCTTTCATAATATCCACTACACGCTTTGCTTTGGCATGATGGGGGAGTCTTCCGATTTTTTCCATTATATTTTGTACAATAGGGTTATCGCCATACTCCTCTATACTCTTCTTTAATGACAGAAAGCAGGCCTCTCGGGAGGAACAAAGTTCTCTTAAATAGGTTATTTTTGAAAAGGTAGAGAAATTTTGAGTAGTTGCTTCCAGTTCCTTATACACTTCCATCTCTTCATTAGAAAATTCTATCCATACTGTTTCTATATTTCGCTTTGTTTGGTTTAATGCAGTAGCTTTCCTTGTATTTCTAATCATTACTTTCTGAATTAGCTGTTTCAAGTAGGCATCCTGTTTAATGTTTTTCCGGTCTTTTCCATACCTGTCCAGGAAGCTTTCATAATTGCCTAGATGGCCAGGCTTAAGAATCGAAATGAGATTAAATACTTCAATTAGCTGATTTTGGACTGGGGTAGCAGTAAGCAATAAGCAATATTTCTTTTTCAGCGATTGAACAAATTCATAGTTTTTCGTTTTATGATTTTTTAACTTATGCGCCTCATCTATAAGTATAAAATCATATTCCATTTCTAAGATATTCTCTCTGTTGGGTGAGCGTTTAGCTGTATCCAAGGACGAAATAATGACATTTTGATCCCAGCTATAATTCTTTCGATGAGCCACAGCGGGAATATAAAACTTCTCATTCAATTCCCTTTCCCATTGCGAGACAAGGGAAGCAGGTACAAGAATCAACGCATTATTAACTAAGCCTCTTACCATGTACTCTTTTAGAATTAAACCGGCTTCGATTGTTTTTCCTAATCCTACTTCATCTGCAAGAATGGCTCGCCCATTCATAAGTTCAATTGCCGTTTCGGCAGCCTTTATTTGATGTTCTAAAAAGGTTACATGTGGGAGATATTCCAACGCTTTTAGTCCTGTAAAAGTAGGGCTGCTAGTTGTTATTTCTGCTTCATAAGCCATTGAAAATAGCTCCCAGCTTGAAAAAGTTCCATCTTTTTCTAGTCTTGATTCTAACTCATTGATAAATTGTAAATCTTTCTTTATTTGAATAGAATCCATGCTTTTACTTCCTTTATATATTAATGTATTAATTAACTGAATTTTATGTAATGATTTTATGAACTTCTGAAAATTATAGTATATTGTAATTATGCTGGTAAGTAAGAGTTAGATACTGGCAAAAAAAGAGTGCAATATATAGTATAACCAACAATTAAATTTATATGATGCAGATGATTAAAAGGGGAGAGCATACTAGGATAGTAACTCCAAAGGAGCAAGTGATACTTGAATATCTCAGACAAAGAGTTTATTTTATGACACAACTCTGGTAAGTTTACATTTTATATATTATGTAAACTAATTGCGAAGCAAATACTTATGAAGGATAAATGCGCTCATAAGTGTGCAACTCCCTGGATCTACCTTATAATCACCATTGTATAAATGTATTCGTTTATCAGACAGTAAACAGAAGTAATTATATAAGAACTTTTATATATTACTAAACGGTTACTTGGCTTTGTTTATCATCCTTTTGAACGTAGAAGAAGCAATGATGATGGAACCAACTGAAATCGAATACAAAGAAACGGTAGATGAATTGATTGAATCCAGGCTTCAAATTGAACGAGAGACAGAAGAAAATCTAGATATCATCCTAGAAGCACCCCATCTCACGGTCATAAAACGCATGGATGAAGCGTTAACTGCACGTCAGCCTGTGCTAAGAAACAAGTAAAGTGAATAAAAAACCCTCAAGGTTAAACTTGAGGGTTTCTATTTTATGTCAGGAGTATAAAGAATGTTCTTGCTGTGATGGAGAGAAATGATAGAATGGCTTCCATGACTCGCAAGGTTTATTCTTTTAATCTAAAAGCGTTTGCCTGTTTTAATCTTTCCTGTCCATTTCTTGAATCCACCTTTTAATTGGTAGATTTCCTGGTAACCTTGTTTATGCAAAAGATGAGCTGCTCTCGCTGAACGGGAACCACTTTGACAATAGAGATATACTGGTTTGTCTTTACGCATTTCGATAAGTCTTTGCTTCATTTGGGTAACAGGAATATTTCTAGCACCAAGAATATGACCACGCTCAAATTCTTGCGGTTCACGTACATCAATTAATTGTGCTTTCCGATAACCTTTTACAAATTCATCTTCTGTAAGTACTTTTAAATAAGCACGCTGTCTATAGTAGCGGAAGATGCCAACTGCCAGTATTACTAAAATAGCTATGATTAAAAATTCCATTTTACTTCCCCCGTCTTTCTAATGTACAAATTATATTATAGGTTTATTTGCGAGTTTTTAAAAGCTTTTTATCTCGAACATAGGTTTTGCATTTCCTTCAAGTCTCAAAAAAGGTTGTTAAGGAAAATTACCGCATAATTGTCTTTTATAATCTACTTCTTTCGACGTTATTCTTGCATTATCATATTTGACATTTTCCATTATTTAGGATTCAATCACAATATATAGTAATTATATTAAATTTAAATACAATATGTTGAGTTTGATTGTCTATGTGTGGTATGTTTATCTTATCATATTTTTAAACATTATAAATACAAATATAGTCAAAGGGTGAGATGAAATGTCAATTTTTGTCAATAAAAGGGATAATATCAATATTGAATCATTGAATAAAGATATAGATTTATTTACTGCTGTTTTTCCTATTACAGATGATATGAAACTAACACATAAAGGTGTGTCTCGTTTAGTAATGCTTGATCGTTACTCATTCAAAGATACCACGAAAAAGACATTAAAAATTGGGGATTTTGTTGTACTTACAGTAAAAGCAGATCCGAAGTTTCCTGCAAGAGGACTTGGATTTATTCAGTCTATCGACTGGGATAAGAAAGAGGCGGAAGTAAAAGTAGAGGCAGACTATCTATCTGTGCTGGATGATGAAAAGGAAGCAGAGACAGGGATTGTAAAACGCTCACTTGACACGATTGATAAACCACTGGAAATTTTCTATGAGCAAATTGCAAAAAGAAATGCAAAGGGTCTTTCGGTTGTAGAGAAGACAGAAGAACAGCAAAATAACTGGTTTGAAGCTTTTTATAGTGAGTTGTCTCAATTAAATTTCATTCCTGCAGGACGGGTATTATATGGTGCAGGCTCTGAAACGGAAGTCACCTATTTTAACTGTTATGTCATGCCATATGTTAAAGACTCACGTGAAGGCATCTCTGACCATCGTAAAAAAGTAATGGAAATAATGAGTCGTGGTGGAGGAGTTGGGACAAACGGCTCCACACTGCGTCCAAGAAATACGCTTGCAAGAGGAGTAAACGGTAAATCATCTGGTTCAGTGTCTTGGTTGGATGATATTGCGAAATTAACACATTTAGTGGAACAGGGTGGTTCAAGACGTGGAGCTCAAATGATAATGTTAGTAGACTCACACCCTGATATTATTGAATTTATAATTTCCAAGATGCAGAATCCAAGAATTCTTCGTTATCTAATTGAGAATACAGAAGATGAACAGATTAAAAAGCTAGCACAAGAAAAATTAAAGTTCACTCCACTCACCCCAACAGAAGAGGACCTTTATCAAGGGATTCTAAATTACCGAAGTATACCAGGTCAAGGTGGATTTACGGATGCGGTTCTTCAGGAAGCAGAGTTGAAATTGAATACAGGTGGAACTTATTCTGTTCAAAATCCTGATTTCTTAACCGGTGCCAATATTTCTGTCTGTATTACGAAAGATTTCATGGAAGCAGTAGAGAATGACGATTACTACGAACTTCGTTTCCCTGATGTGGAAAACTATACAGAAGAAGAAATGAAAGCATACAACGAAAAATGGCACGAGGTTGGAGATGTTCGTAAATGGGAAGATATGGGATTTGGTGTTCGTGTTTACCGGAGAATGCGTGCTAAAGAATTATGGAAATTGATTAATATTTGTGCGACATACTCAGCAGAGCCAGGCATTTTCTTTATTGATAATGCAAATGAAATGACCAATGCAAAAAGCTATGGCCAGCAAGTAGTTGCGACAAATCCTTGTGGGGAACAGCCTCTTGCGCCATACTCTGTCTGCAATTTGGCAGCAGTAAATCTAGCAGAAATGGCTGATAAGAATACAAAAACAGTTGACTTTGAAAAATTAAAGGCAACAGTTGAAGTAGGAGTACGTATGCAAGATAATGTGATTGACGCAACTCCATACTTCTTACCTGAAAATGAAAGACAAGCACTTGGCGAGCGTAGAATTGGTTTAGGTGTAATGGGTCTTCATGACTTGTTGATTTACACAGAGTCACAATATGGTTCAAAAGAGGGCAATGAGCTTGTAGATAAAATTTTTGAAACGATTGCTACTACTGCTTACCGCACTTCAATTGAGTTAGCAAAAGAAAAAGGAAGCTTTCCATTCTTAGTTGGTCAAAGTGATGAAGAGACGAAACAGCTGCGTGAGGCGTTCATCGATACTGGTTATATGAGAAAAATGCCAGAAGATATTCGTCAAGGAGTTCTCGAATACGGTATCCGTAATTCTCATCTGCTGACTGTTGCGCCAACTGGAAGTACAGGAACGATGGTTGGAGTAAGTACTGGTTTAGAGCCTTATTATTCCTTCTCTTATTTCAGAAGTGGACGACTAGGTAAATTCATCGAAGTTAAAGCCGATATTGTACAAGAATATTTGGATAATCACCCTGAAAGTGATCCAGAGAACTTACCAAATTGGTTTGTTACTGCAATGGAACTTTCTCCGGAAGCACATGCAGATACACAATGTGTTATCCAGCGTTGGGTAGATAGCTCTATCTCAAAGACAGTAAATGCGCCTAAGGGTTATACAGTTGAGCAAGTTGAGAATGTCTATGAGCGTCTTTACCGCGGTGGAGCAAAAGGTGGTACAGTATACGTAGATGGAAGCCGTGATTCCCAGGTATTAACATTAAAGGCAGAAGAAAACACGTTTGAACAAACAGAATTGTTCCCAGAAAAGGATGATAAACCTAAGGTTGTATTGATGGATACGGTACAAGAGCTAGGTACAACGAGTGTAACTATTGGTTCAGAAGTAGGAAATACATGTCCAGTTTGTCGGGAAGGTACGGTAGAAGACATAGGTGGATGTAATACTTGTATAAGTTGTGGTGCACAATTAAAATGTGGTCTTTAAATTGATGAACATGAGCCAATTGTGGCTTTGAATCAAAGTTTGATAATTTAAAAAAAGATTGATAAACTGTATTAAAGTTCGATAGAAAACAACCTTTTCGGTATGATAGCCGTAAGAGGTTGTTTTTTTTTATATTTCTGAAAAATACAGTTTTGAATGTTACCTAAGTATTGTCTGATATTTATTCGAAGGGCTAGTTTACTTCAAATGAACCATTTAATTAGGAAGAGGTTTCATGGCAAAACGAAAATGTTCATCAGAGAGGAAGTTGAAGGATGCTACTGACTGGGAAATGCGAGATCAAGAATATTATCAAAAGATAAAGGAAGTTTATCCCGAATTAATGGCATTAGAAAAGCCAGTTAGAATTACAAGTACATTATTTAGCAAACGATTAAATATATTCAACCTCTCAGTTAAAAGTTATGAGGAAAAATTGCCACAGACTTACAAGTTACTTAATGAAATTACAGAAACAGTTCAAGAGTTCTAATTCGACGTTGTTGCATAGTGATAGATCGAAAGATTAAGGGAAACTTGTGCAATAGAAACTAAAAATTTTAAATATATAACCTTATTTAGAGGAGCAGACAGATATATAAATAAAGAATAGAGATTTCAAAGTGTCTGACCTAATTGTATTAATCTTTGATCCGTAAAAGATCGTGGAATAATACAGTTAATAGGTTTTACTAAAATATTAAAAATCAATTGTGAAGAATTATACTTCAACCTAACAAGAGCTAATTTAAGGAAATAAGCTATAATTAAATGTGAAAACAGTATAAATTCCTTATTGCTAATTAGTAACTTGATAATAAAATCAATATAGAGGTGGATTTATATGCCTAAAATTGACAATTTACTAGCAATCCTATGGATGCTAAGTTCAGGTAAAAAGATTACTGCAAAACAAATCTCAGAAAAATTGGAGATGAATATAAGAACTGTGTATCGTTATATTGATACACTTTCAACAAGTGGTGTACCAATAATTTCAGACACAGGTCATAACGGTGGATACACTTTAATGAACAATTTTATTGAAGCTCCTCTTTTTTTTGATTTTGAGGAGCAAACCTCACTATTTCACGCTGCTGTTTTTGCAGAAGAAGCCGGATATTATGGAGGTGAAGCACTAAATAGGGCTATTTCAAAACTAAGCAACTATTCGAATCAAGAGCAAGGAACAAAGATAAACAAACATTTTAATAGTCTTGAAGTAATAAGTCGATTAAGTTCCCCCTCACTGGTCCCTTTATTGAAGGAGTTGGAGATGTCCGTCACTGACAGGTACTCAGTTAAAATTCATTACCCTAAGAGTGGCGAAAAGCAATTAAAGTATAGATTGCTCGACCCGTATAGAATTGTCTATTGGAATAATAAGTGGTATGTGATTGGATTTTGTCATCTTAGGAATGAGATTCGCAGTTTTAGAGTAGACCGAATTAAAAGCTTAATGCTAACTGAAAATAAATTTAATCGGGCAGAAAATTTTTCAGCAAGTGGCTTTTTTATGAAAAACCTTCTTCCAACTATAGAAGATAATGAAAGAATTACTTCTTTAGTTATTAATGGGGATAGAAGGACGTTAGATGATATTTGCCAACATTGGTTTTTAGGACATTATTTACAAGAACGGACTTTAAATCAAGCAGTATTTCTTCTTGAAAAAGATATGCTACATACATTTGTACCTTATTTACTTTTAGCGTATGGTAAATCTATTCAAGTTATTGAGCCAATAAGTCTAAAGAAAAGACTTGTTGAAGTTTTGACTGATTTAATGAAATTTTATCAAGTATGAAAACTTCCCTGACGGTAGTTGTCAGGGAAGTTTTATTATAATAGGATATATCAATTGGGATTGGAGTGTTATTATATGCACACAAAAAATGTTTATCTTTATGTATTTAATACAATGTCAGACTGGGAATATGGTTATTTAATTGCTGAACTAAACTCAGGAAGATATTTCAAAAAGGACTTAGCACCTTTAAAAGTAGTTACAGTAGGAGCTAATAAAGAAATCATTACAACGATGGGAGGTCTGAGCATAAAACCAGATACTTCTCTTGATGAATGTACTTTTGAGGGGAAAGATCTTTTAATCTTACCGGGTGGGACTACTTGGAGAGAAGATATTCATCAACCTATCTTGGAAAGAATTGGCGAATCTTTAAGGCTTGGAACTATTGTTGCTGCAATTTGTGGTGCAACTGAGGGTCTCGCAAACATGGGATACCTAGATTCTAGAAAACATACAAGTAATGACTTAGAGTATATTAAAATGGTATGTCCTAATTATAATGGAGAAAAATTTTATGAGATTGGGCCTGCGGTATCTGATGCGAATTTAGTTACTGCATCAGGAGTAGCGCCTCTGGAATTTGCGATGGAAGTATTAAAAAAAATAGATGTATTTACACAAGATACATTACATTCATGGTATAACTTAAATAAGACTCATAAACCTGAATACTTCTTTCAGTTAATGGATTCAATAAATGGATGAGCTATATAATTAGCTTTGTTAAAATTAGAACTGGTAAATAATTTCTTTGGTAATTATGATGGAACGATCCTCAAGCAAAAATGGCAGTTGCCTTATTTTGTTGATATGCGTGAACCGAGTAAATTGCCCATAGACAAAATAATAGAACTGCATTTGCTTTAATCCTATGCAAACGGGTGCGTTAGTTGAAGATCGGATCTCGGAAAGTTATCAAACTTTTTTACAAAGGATGTTTAATGTATCACAAATAAAGACCCCGTTTTGATCAATCTTTTTTTTCAAAATAGGGTCTTTTGATTTCACGTAAAATGTGGGTTTGTGAGGTATTTTTGATCAAACTTTAATTCAAAGTAACACCAATGTGAAAACATAGGCTCTCTTTTTTATGTCCCGGCTTTCATCTATACATAAATGTGAACCCTTTTAAGAGTATTACATCTGGTAATGGAATGCTCGATGGGATTCAACATGACCTACTGTATAGGTGAAAAGCTTGTTTCTCAACTAACTTTACGATATTCTTGAATAAGAAACAATTTTGCACAATATAAATATTTTTTCAAAGTGAGGGGTTCTTGTTGCCAACACCAAGTATGGAAGACTATATTGAACAAATATATAAGTTAATTGAATCGAAAGGTTATGCTCGCGTTTCCGATATAGCTGAAGCTCTGGCTGTACATCCTTCATCTGTAACCAAAATGGTACAAAAATTAGATAAAGATGAATATTTACACTATGAAAAATACCGAGGCTTTATGTTAACAACAAAAGGAAAAAAAGTAGGCGAAAGATTAGTGTTTCGCCATGAATTATTAGAAGAATTTTTAACGATAATTGGAGTAGAAAAAGAAAATATTTATGAAGACGTAGAAGGAATAGAACATCACTTAAGCTGGAATTCTATTGACCGAATTGGAGACTTAGTTAGTTATTTTAAGGATGACGAAAAAAGGCAATCAGATTTACGCGATATTCAGGAAGCATCAGCAGAAGAATAAGCATAAGATTCTGGGCTGGATATTTGGCTCTTAGGATGGAAGACATGCATGAGGCATATAGAAAGATATGGCGTGTCTTCAGTATTCTAGTCCTGATTTTTAACTTTTAATAAATATGATAGACAAGTTCTATTTTTCTCTCCTTCTTTTTACACTATATAGTAAGAAAGGGGAGTGTGAATGAAAATAGATGCAGTGTTTTCTGGTGGTGGTGTGAAGGCTTTTGCATTTGTTGGCGTTTTAAGAAGCTTCGACGATCATAATTTAATTATAGAAAGAGTAGCTGGAACATCGGCAGGTGCTATTGTTGCATCCCTCATAGCTGCAGGTTACAGATCCCACGAAATGACAGAAATCATCGATAAACTGAATTTACAAGCTTTATTAGATCCCCCATGGCTAACAAGATATATACCCTTCAGTAAATGGTTATTCTTATACTTTCAATTAGGTATAAATAAAGGCGATAAACTAGAAAAATGGTTAAATCAATTGCTTGCAGAAAAGAATGTTAATACATTTAGTGATATTAAAGAAGGATATTTAAAGGTGGTTGTAAGTGATTTATCTCTGGGGAAGCTAGTTATCATACCAGATGATTTAGAAAGAATCTATGGGATTAATCCAAACTACTTTCCAGTATCCAAAGCAGTACGGATGAGTGCAGGATTTCCTTATTTTTTTATGCCAAAAAAATTGCCTGGTAAAGGAGCCTATAAAAGTATTATGGTAGATGGGGGACTTTTAAGTAATTTTCCATTATGGATTTTTTCAAATGGGGATAAGCAAGAGAAACGTCCGGTTATAGGGGTTAAATTCACTGAAGATATTGAAAAACAGAATAGCCCTCATCAAATATCTAATGCGTTCGATATGTTTACCGCTTTGTTTGCTACCATGAAACAAGCGCACGATGCTCGATATATTTCTAAGTCAGAAAAAAACAATATTATTATTGTACCCGTAGAAGGGATAGAAACGGTAAATTTCCATTTGGACGATATAACTAAAGAGCAATTATACATTGTTGGCAGAGAACGTGCAGACCAATTTCTGCAATTTTGGCCTAAATAAAAGACCGAGATCAAAAAGATGCTCGGTCTTTCCTTTTGGTTTTATTACCTTCAATTACTCTAAGGTGATTGGTTGAACGTTTGGTACGTTTCTTTTTTATAGGGCTTGCTTGTTTTTTGTTGGTGGCAGATTTGAAGGAGACGGGTTTATCAGCTTTATATTTGGCTTTAGACTGGCGTACTGCCTTTTTATATTTCTTCATATCATTGGTAGAAGTTTTGCTTCTGGTCATCACGAAATAAATGATGGCAGCGATAACAACCCCAATACCAACCATAATTAAAATATTCTTGAAGAAGCCGCCTGGATTTGTGAAAAGCTGTGTAAATAAACCAACAATTGCAAATCCAATAATGACAAAAAATAATAATGAAAGTTTATTACGTGCCATCTGAAATCTCCTCCTATTGAAAAAGGTCTTATATATAGAATAATTTAAATTTATTCTCTTATATTATCTATACCGTTTTTCCTTGTTCCTTAAACATATAATTAAGCCTCATTTACCATTATTAAGATTTTTGCCTATTTATAACAATTTATTCAGTTTATGGGTATATTTTTATTAACACATATTTATGATTGTTAAAATTATCCTTTGTTTAGATATTAATTATAGCCTTATTTAGTCTTTTTTTCTAGTCATTCTGAAGGTTAATTTTACCTATTCAGCCATTAGATGATTTATATCTTTCATATTGGAAATAATACTGCCTGAGGTGGTTAAAATGAAAGGAAATAAGAAACTAGAACAAAATAAACACATTGAAACATTACCTTTATTACCTAGGTCGCTCCTTACTGGATTTATTGGAGGGATCTTTTGGAGCACGATAGCGATCTTGATGTATTACTTTAATTTTTCTGAAGTTTCCCCTAGGTTGTTTATTCTAAGGTCCTGGCTTAAAGATGAATGGACGGATGGTTGGCTAGGTGATCTAGTATCGATTATCCTGGTTGGGCTCATATCCATTATTGTCGCACTTATCTACTATAGTACACTTAAAAAAGTGAATTCAATGTGGGCAGGGGTACTTTTTGGGATTGTCTTATGGTGTCTTATTTTTCTGTTATTTCAGCCGATCTTTAACAATATTCCTAGTTTTAGTGAATTACAACTAAATACAATTGTCTCGACATTATGTTTGTATATATTATACGGTGCATTTATTGGTTACTCCATCTCTTATGACTATCATGATACACAGGTACGGGAAACCACGTAAATATGAATACTTCTATGTAGTTCGGAATGAAATGGAACAAGGCCTTTAAGGCAAATATGGAATGGATCGCTGTAAATCGTTATTCAAATGAAAGGTTTTATGATAAACTAAAAAATAGTTAAAATTTAACAGAACGATTGAGTTCTAAGAAAAAAGTAATAGTTTAATTTAAAAAGAAAAAAGAGCGATTGTAATTTTGTCAATGTTTGTTGATAGAAGGGGATGTAAGCGTGGAAAAATTAGCTAAATTAAAAAACGCATTGAGCGAACATGAATTGGATGCGCTTTTAGTAACAAGTCCAATTAACCGTAGATATATAACAGGGTTTTCTGGAACTGCTGGAGTTGCTATTATCACTAATGAAGCAAACCGTTTTATTACCGATTTTCGATACACAGAACAAGCAACAGCTCAGGCTACCCATTTTGAGGTTATAGAACATAAGCAGCAAATAGAGCTAGAAATAAAAACACAACTAAAAGACTTAGGTGTAAAACGTGTAGGTTTTGAACAAGATTATGTTTCTTATAAAACTTATGAGTCATATAACAAATTGTTTGATGTTGAATTGGTTCCTGTTAGTGAATTAATTGAAGATATTCGTCTTATTAAGACAAGTGAAGAGCTTAGTATTCTAAAGCAAGCAGCAGAAATTGCTGATAATGCTTTTGAACATATTAAGTCTTTTATTAAACCTGGCGTAAAAGAGATTGAAATTTCCAATGAACTGGAGTTCTTTATGAGAAAGCAAGGTGCTACTGCATCCAGCTTTGATACAATAGTTGCATCAGGTGTTCGTTCAGCACTTCCTCACGGTGTTGCTACAAATAAAGTAATACAGTCAGGTGAACTAGTTACATTGGATTACGGTGCACTTTTTGATGGATATTGCTCTGATATTACTAGAACGGTTGCTGTTGGAGAAGTAAGTGAGGAGCTGAGAAATATCTATAATATTGTACTTGAGGCTAATATTCGAGGCTTAAATGGAATTAAACCAGGTATGACTGGGAAAGAGGCCGATGCTTTAACTCGAGATTATATAAATGAGAAAGGTTATGGCAAATACTTTGGCCATTCCACCGGTCACGGCATCGGCTTAGAAGTACATGAAGGCCCAGGGTTATCCACTCGTTCGGACCAAACTTTAAAATCAGGAATGGTTGTCACTGTAGAACCAGGAATTTATATTGCTGGATTAGGTGGGTGCAGAATAGAAGATGATATAGTTATTACGGAAAACGGTAATGAAAGACTTACATTTGCGCCGAAGGAATTTATCGAATTATAGATTGATTTATTACAGGTAAAGAGGTAACGACTCCCACATTAATTAGTTCATAGAAATAAAGTTGGATTGAGTTTGTAAGGGAGAAACGAAACCTCACCTTAGAGTGATGTTTACTTATATTTTAGGAGGAATAGCAATGATTTCAGTAAATGATTTTAAAACAGGATTAACAATTGAAGTAGATGGCGATATTATGCAAGTAATAGAATTTCAACATGTAAAACCTGGAAAAGGTGCAGCATTTGTTCGGTCGAAGTTACGTAACTTAAGGAATGGAAATATCCAAGAAAAGACATTCCGTGGTGGAGAAAAAGTTGGTAAAGCACATATAGAAAACAAAAAGATGCAATATCTATATGCTTCAGGTAATGCACATGCATTTATGGATATGAATACTTACGAACAAATTGAAATTCCAGCTGAACAAATCGAATACCAGTTGAAATTTATGAAAGAAAACATGGAAGTGAACGTTATTAGCTACGAAGGGGAGATTCTTGGTGTGGATCTACCTAATAATGTTGAACTTGAGGTAATTGAGACAGAACCAGGAATTAAAGGAGATACGGCAAGTGGAGGTTCAAAGCCAGCTACAGTTGAAACTGGCCATGTAGTTCAAGTGCCATTTTTTGTCAATAAAGGAGATGTACTTGTTATTAATACATCAGATGGAAAATATGTATCTAGAGCTTAATAAGTAGAAATTCATTAACAGTCCTTATTTATAAGGGCTGTTTTTTTATTTTGTGACAAGTCATAAAATACCAAAGGAATCATACATTTTACTATATAGCAATACTTATAAAAGAAAGGGAAGTTTTATGGATGAGATTTTAAGAGTATTTCCTGTTGAATTGAGACAAGCTCTAGAATTGAAGATAAAGCAGCGCTGGACCGTGTTACAGGAGATTAGAATCCGCTTAAATAGACCGATTGAATTGAATTTTGATGAGAGTACAGAATGGATCTCAGGAATTCTTCCAACGAAGCAGGATGCATTATTCATAGTGAATCAACTAAGTGAATTCTCTTTATATCGGATGGCTGATGAGTTGCGACAAGGCTATATTACAATTGAAGGTGGACATCGTGTAGGCTTAGCTGGAAAGGTAAATACATTAGATGGTAACGTCAAAGCAATTGGACATATTACTTTTTTTAATATTCGTATTGCCAAACAAAGAATAGGAGCAGCCACACCAATTATCCCCTATATATATAAAGGTAACTATCTGAATACACTTATTATTGGGCCGCCGCAGACAGGTAAGACAACCCTTATTCGCGATATTACACGGACTATGGCTTCCGGTTGGGGGAAGGTACGGGCTCAAAAAGTTGGAGTTATTGATGAAAGAAGCGAAATAGCTGCATCCATAAATGGAATACCACAGCATGATGTTGGTAGGCGAACGGATGTGCTGGATGCTTGTCCGAAAGCTGAAGGAATGATGATGATGATTCGTTCTATGTCCCCAGATGTACTCGTGGTGGATGAGATAGGAAGTAATGATGATGTTAAAGCGTTACAAGAAGTAATTCATGCGGGTGTCAAAGTAATTTGCTCAATCCATGGTTTTAGCTTGGAAGAAGTAAAAAGGCGACCTTCTCTGCAAATATTATTTAAGCAAAGAGTCTTTGAACGAATTATCGTTTTAGATAAAGCCAAAAAACCGGCATCTATTAATATATACAATCAAAGTGGGTTGGATATCTATAAAGAATCGAGGTGGAGCCCTTTTGAAATGGATCGGGGCACTTCTGTTTATCAGTATGACGACCTGGATGGGCTTCGAATGGAGTAACCGTTTAATGAATCGCCCGAAGCACATTAGACAATTAAAAAATGCACTGCAAATCTTAGAGGCAGAAATGATATACAGTCAATTACCACTAAAGGACGTTTTTTTCAGTATCTCTAAACAAATTCCAGAACCAAGTAAGTCATTCTTCAAAGAATTAGGAGAAAGCATTCAAGAACAACCACATCACTTTTATTCCTTTTGGACAAGCAGTGTAGATAATCTCATAGTACGTTCTAGTCTCGGAAGCAATGAGAAAGAGATATTATATCAATTTGGCAGGACGATTGGCCAACATGATTATTATCAACAACAAAAACAAATTCACCTTACCTTAAGCCATTTGGAGCGGGAGCTGGAAGAAGCCCGTGATAATCAATTTAAATACAGCAAAATGGCGAAAAGTTTAGGAATACTAGCAGGTTTATTTGTCGTATTGCTGCTCATCTAGAAAGAAAGGAGTTAGTCCATGTTTACAGATGCAACCGTATTATTTCAAATTGCTGGCATTGGGATTATTGTGGCATTCATCCATACGATCCTTAAACAAATGGGAAAAGAGGAAATAGCACAATTTGCTACATTGATTGGCTTTATCATTGTATTAGTTATTGTTATCAATGGACTTTCGGATTTATTTAACCAAATCAAATCTGTATTCCTTTTTTAGGAGTTAAAAAACATGGATATCTTACAAATTGTATTGCTGGGAATTATTGCAAGTATTGTTTTTATAATTTTACAACAGATAAATCGTTCCTTCGCTTTTTTTATTGCTTTCGTTACAAGCCTTATCATTTTACTGGCGATTATTCAACAGATAAATATTATTTTCGATCTGATTAAGACATTAGGTCAACAGGCAAATGTTAGTGGATTATATTTAGAAACGATTTTAAAAATAATTGGAATTGCATATATTGCAGAGCTTGGTGCTAGTTTAACGAAGGAAGCTGGCCTGTCCTCCGTAGCCAAAAACATCGAGTTGGCAGGTAAAATATTTATTATATTATTAGCTGTACCAATCATTACTGCAGTAATAGAGGCAATTATTAATTTCTTGCCGGCTTAGTAAATGTTAATAAAGGAGGAAAAAAGAGTGAATGAAATGGAATAGAGCATGGATCGTACTTATATTCACTTTCATTTTTCTCTTTGTAGGACAAGGTTCCGCTTTTGCAGCAGTAGAAACCAAGGAGTTGAATGAGACTTTACTAGATGAAATCTCATTAGAGGGGGTAGAAGGCTATTGGGACCAACTTACTAAGGAATATGGCAGCTACTTACCCGAATTGGAAAAAACATCTGTTTATGAATTCATTAAAAATCAAGAATCCATATCTATAAAAAATGTATTGATAGGCTTTATCGAGTATCTTTTTCATGAAATTATTGTAAATGGAAAATTGTTAGGAATGCTTATCATGTTAACTTTGTTCTCCATTTTATTACAAACCATGCATTCAGCATTCGAAAAATCTGCTGTTAGCAAAATTGCCTACTTTGTTGTCTATACGATCTTAATCTTTATTGCTTTAAATAGCTTTTATGTTGCTGTTTCTTATGTGGAGGAAGCAATTCAGACGATGACAAGCTTTATGATTGCCCTTTTACCTCTTATATTAGGTCTTATGGCTACTTTCGGTAACTTAGTATCCGTATCTTTCTTTCACCCAATCATCATTTTTCTTATTAATGTAAGTGGAGTTTTAATCTCCGCTTTCGTTCTGCCATTACTATTTATATCTGCTATCTTAAAAATAGTTAGCAGTATTACCGAGCGTTATAAAGTAACACACTTAGCCAATTTGTTTAAATCTGTCAGCATGGGAACGTTAGGTGTGTTTTTAACGATATTTTTAGGAGTTATATCGGTCCAGGGTACTGCAAGTGCAATTCAGGATGGAGTAGCACTGAAAACGGCTAAATTTATAACCGGAAATTTTATACCAGTTATCGGTAGAACATTTACCGATGCTACAGATACGATTTTAAGTGCTTCCTTACTACTGAAAAACGCAGTAGGGGTTATAGGATTATTAATTGTGCTATTTATCTCGTTGTTTCCTGCACTGAAGGTTATTGCAATTGCTTTAATTTATAAAATAGCTGCAGCTGTTTTACAGCCGATTGGCGATGGGCCTGTTATTTCCACTTTAAATACGATCAGTAACTATATTTTATTTATCTTAGCAAGCTTGTTAGCGGTTTCTATTATGTTCTTTTTAGCTATCGTTATAATTGTCGTTGCAAGCAATCTTACCATGCTATTACGTTAGGATGATAATCTTGGAATTAATTATACAGTGGGTCACACAAATAATCATTTTTGTTATATTAGCAACTATCCTTGATCTTATTATACCTTCTTCCGCCATGAAGAAATATATTCAACTAGTGG
Source organism: Oceanobacillus piezotolerans (assembly GCF_003665065.1). Classification (GTDB taxonomy): domain Bacteria; phylum Bacillota; class Bacilli; order Bacillales; family Amphibacillaceae; genus Oceanobacillus; species Oceanobacillus piezotolerans. The sequence goes on from NZ_RCHR01000001.1 coordinate 437,897, forward strand.
TGGGATTAATTTTAATCCTAATTTTATTAAATCCTATCTTTTATATACTGAATATTGATATAGATAGAGCGTTAAATTCCTCATTCCAGCAGTTGAATCAGATAAAAAGTACAGAGGGTTCGGTAGAAAATTTAATTGAATTGCAAAAAAAAGAGATACAAACGACTCAAGATGCATATATTTTAGAACAAATGGCTGTCCCATTAATAGATTTAGCAAAAGAGCCTCTAATTGAAGGGCATAACTTAGAAATCACTAACCTAGATTTCCAATTTTCTACTAATCAGCAATTCACTTATGAGGATCTTCAAGAAGTCATTGTTACTGTCAAAAATTACGAAAAAGGGGAGGGAGAAATGGGGGTAGTTGAAGATGTAGTAATTAATACGAATGAACCTATCGAAAATGAAGACAGGCATGAAGACGAAGTAAAATCTCTTTTAACAGAACTATGGGGTCTGGAAGATAAAGAGATAACCATTTATTGGGAGGGAGGGTCATCTTGAAAAAACTCTTCGAGAAAATCTTTCAACCAAAAAAATCAGAATCAGGGAAGAGCAGCTTAAACAAAGTTGGGTATGTCATAATTCTAGGTTTGGTTGGCCTACTACTTATTATCTTAAGTAATATCTTCTCAACTGAAAAAAATGAAGCAAACCCAAACAACGAAATGCAGCTAGAGGTGAAGGAGGAAGTAGAGGTCTCTAATTCCGAGAAGCCAACTGTTTCAGGTGAAGTTGACGAACTAGAAGCAAGTTACAAAGAAGACCTTGAAGCAATGCTTAATAAAATACATGGAGTATCAGAAGCTGAGGTAATGGTAAACCTCTCTTCAACAAACGTCAATGTATATGAGAAGAACCTCATTCGAGGAGAGCAATCTACAGATGAATCTGACCGTAACGGAGGAACGAGAAAAGTAGACGACCAATCGGAAGAGACCCAGGTTGTGTTTGTAAGACAAGGTGATAGAGAAGTTCCTTTATTGGTTAGGACTGACCGCCCAGAAGTAAGTGGAGTGTTTGTCGTAGCGAAAGGCGCCGAAAATGCCAATATAAAAAACTGGATTGTAGAAGCAGTTTCTAGAGTACTCAATGTTCCAACTCATAGAGTTTCTGTAATGCCAAAAAGTAATTAATGGGAGGAATTTGAAAATGTTAAAAAAGCAAACAGTTTGGTTACTTACCATGCTAAGTCTTATGATTGTTCTAAGTGTGTACTATATTATTTCTCCAAACAATGATGATCTAGCATACATTGATAATGGACAAACAGATACAGAGCAACCAGCAACTACAGACCAACAGGAAGCTGAGGATACCGCTGGAAATGCAGAAGTGAATGAGATGACAAATGTTGGAAATAGTGATGAATTATTTACCTCCATTCGTATGGAGCTTCAAGATGATAGGAGTATGGAGATTGAACGCCTTGAAGATATTGTAGCGTCTAGTAATGCAAGTGTGGAAGAAAAGGATAAAGCTTTACAAGATATTGATGTTCTAGAAGGACTTTCTACTAAAGAATCTATTTTAGAGCAATCCATCCTTCAAACAGCTGAATATGAGGATGTCTTAGTACGTTCTGCTGAGGATAAAGTTCATGTACATGTAAAAGCAGGGGAGCTTCTTACAAATACAGAGGTCGTTAATATCATGCAAATGGTTCGTGATGAATACGGAGAAATTACGGTAGATGTTAATTTTGAACCAACGGAACAACAAGATGACGGATCTGAAGAAGATGGAGAAAAGGGTGAGGGAGAGGGAAGTGAATAAGGACTAACTGCAACTGACGGAGTAAATCGTAAAGAAATCTAGACAAAAGTCTAGATTTCTTTACGTATTTTAACATTCGCTTTTATAGAAAATCATTGATATAATCTTTTTATCGCAGGTTAACTGGTTATAAGGCCCTTAACAATAAGAACTCAAGAAGAACACAAGAATAGTAATTCTTATCCATTGTCCGATTCGTTTAAGGTCCTTATACTCATACCCTTGATGGTAGGTAGCACTCTGCTGGAGATAAAAGAACCCCCAAACTGATCGAAGTTTCGTTTTATTAATGTTGGGGTTTAGATAATTCTTGAACGGATGCATGATTTTATCGTAGAATGTTAGAAGGAGTTATTAGTACCTTGTATTAATTACTTGATATATTAAATATAGTAAAAGGGGTGCCACGCATGTTAAAGGTACAAGAAATTCGAGAATTGATTAAATTAATTGATCAATCGAGCATCGATGAATTTACATATGAATCTGATGGAACGACTGTTTCAATGAAAAAATCAAACACTGCTCCACAAGTAGTGAGGGAAGCAGTAATAAATACGCCGGTGCAAACAACTGATACTAAACTTGTAAAACCAGAACCGGTTATAGAAGCAAGAAAAGAAGTGGATATGGAAAAAGAAAATCAAAAAACAGAGCAGGAAAATACAAGTATAAGTAGTTATGACCACGAGATTGTCTCACCTATGGTCGGCACATTCTATTCTTCTCCAACACCAGAGAGTGATCCTTTTGTATCGATTGGAAGCAATGTTCAGAAGGATACAATAGTATGTATCGTAGAAGCAATGAAACTATTCAACGAAATCGAAGCAGAGGTATCTGGTGAGATCGTTGAAATATTGGTAGATAATGGGGAACTAGTTGAGTATGGTCAACCATTATTTAGAGTGAAGACAAAGTAGTAAGGGGATGAGCCTGTGATTAAAAAGCTGTTAATAGCTAACAGAGGTGAGATAGCCGTTCGTATCATTCGCGCTTGTAAGGAATTAGGGATTGAAACGGTGGCGGTTTATTCTGAAGCTGATAAAGAATCACTTCATGTCCAATTAGCGGACGAAGCATATTGTATTGGTCCCAAGCTAAGTAAGGATAGTTACCTTAATTTTACAAACATTATGAGTGTCGCAACACTTACCAATGTAGATGCAATACACCCAGGTTATGGGTTTTTAGCGGAGAATGCTGACTTTGCAGAAATTTGCAAAGCCTGTAATATACAATTTGTAGGACCTACTTCAGAAGCTATTCAAAAAATGGGAATTAAGGATATAGCCCGAGAAACAATGAAGCAAGCGAACGTTCCGATTGTACCTGGTTCAGATGGGATTATTGAAAGTGAAGAAGAGGCTACCCGAATTGCAAATGAAATAGGTTATCCAGTTATTATCAAAGCTACTGCTGGTGGCGGTGGAAAAGGAATTCGTGTAGCTCGAAGTGAAGAAGAACTGATTAAAGGGATTAGAGTTACGCAGAAAGAGGCAGAAACAGCATTTGGAAACCCTGGTGTTTATTTAGAAAAGTTTATTGAGGACTTTAGACACGTTGAGATTCAAATACTAGCCGATAAGCATGGCAATGTAGTTCATCTTGGAGAAAGAGATTGCTCTATTCAGCGCAGACTTCAGAAACTGATAGAAGAGTCGCCATCTCCTGCATTAACACCTGATATAAGAGAGAAAATGGGAAAAGCCTCCGTAAAAGCAGCTAAGGCAGTCAATTATGTTGGGGCTGGAACTATTGAATATATATTTGATAGAAAAACAAAAGAGTTTTACTTTATGGAAATGAATACTCGTATTCAAGTTGAACATCCAGTAACAGAAATGATTACAGGAATTGATCTAATTAAAGAGCAAATTAAGATTGCAGATAACGAAAAGCTTTCATTTACACAGGCAGATGTAACGTATGAAGGCCACGCTATAGAATGTAGAATAAATGCCGAGAATCCATTTAAAAACTTTATGCCTTCAGCAGGAGAAGTGACAATGTATTTAGCTCCTGGCGGCTTAGGTGTGCGGGTTGATTCTGGGGCATATCCTGGATACAAAATACCTCCATACTATGATTCCATGATTGCTAAGCTCATTGTCCACGCTTCGACTCGTGAAGAAGCGATTAATAGGATGAAACGTGCATTAGATGAATTTGTGATTGAAGGTGTCCATACAACCATTCCTTTTCACCATCTAATAATGGAGAATAACGTATTTATTAATGGTGATTTTAATACAAACTTCCTAGAAGAAAACCCAATTCTAGAAAAGGAATAATTATCGATTATTAAAGGAGTGATACCATGAGTGAACAACCTTTGTTAAAAGTAAGTGATAATTCGACCTTAGGTAAAGTTGAAATTGCTCCAGAAGTAATAGAAGTAATCGCTGGGATAGCTGCCACAGAAGTAGAAGGATTATATGCTATGAGAGGAAACTTTGCCTCTGGAGTCGTTGAGCGACTAGGCAAGAAAACTCATAGTAAGGGTGTGAAAGTTGAATTAACGGATAACGGTGTGACCATCGACCTGTTTGTTCTGCTGCATTTTGGAGTCTCTATTCCAAAAGTTGCCCAAGAGATACAAACTAATATCAGACAGTCTTTAAAATACATGACAGCACTTGAAATTAATGAAATTAATATCCATGTTGTTGGCATGCATATGGACGGAAAAGAAAATACTGAAGTAAAATAATGCTTTATGGTCAAAAGGAATTCTGCCTTTTGACCCTTCTTTTTTTAGACAGGCATCTAGTTGTTAATTAATATGATAGATAGACTGCTGATTAGTTTAATTCAAGATAGTGCGTTAATATCGCTCCGGAAATACACTACGCTTTCCGCGGGCGCTGTTGAGCCTCCTCGTGCTAACGTGCGGGGTCTCACCTAGGCTTCTCATCCCGCAGGAGTCTTCGTGTATTTCCTCCGCTAGTATAGCGCTATAAAGAAAACACAACTTCTCATAAGAAGTGATTGTAGCGGAGGGCAGTCGACTCCTGCGGGAAAAGCAACAAGCGAAGACCCCGCAGGAAGTGGTCTTCTTCCGAGGAGGCTGAGACGTTGCCCGCGGAAAGCGTACTGCCCGCAGCGGAAATCACCAGCATATATTTTCCAGTGTGTTTTCGGTGTGAACGATAAACTATCTTGAATTCAGTTAATCAACATTTTCTATCAACTGAGGAGGAAGATAAAGAATCAGCTGAATATTTATTAACGGACTTTTTTAAGCATATATTTACAGTGTAGGGCTTGTTATCTTCATTAAGGTAGTTTCTAGCGTTGCATAATTAATCATGTTATTATTTGTAAGAGAGTGATTAAAAGGAGTTAAAATAATGAATAGACATACAGCAAGAGAAAAAGCTTTTCAGGTTTTGTTTCAACTTGATTCGAATGATATGGAAATAAAGCAAGCAATGGAATCCTTCTTGCCAGAGAGAGAACAAGAGGATATATTTTTGCGCACCTTGATCGAAGGTGTTGCAAGTAATAAAGACGAGATTGATACACTTATTAAAGACAACTTGGAGAGATGGTCATTCAATCGTATTGCAACTGTAGAAAGAACAATATTGCGAATTGCTACTTATGAATTAAAATATATAGAAGATATCCCTGAGAATGTATCCATTAATGAAGCGGTAGAACTAGGGAATAAGTACGGGGACGAGAAATCAGGCAAATTCATTAATGGTGTATTGTCAAAAATAATGAAATAAAAGGGGACCTTGAGAAATGTCTGCAGATATAATAAATGGAAAAGACTTAGCCCAGGAGTTACGGGCGAACATGAAAGAAGAAGTCTCACAATTAGTTCAAATGGGAATTACTCCTCATTTAACTGTTCTGTTGGTGGGTGATAATCCGGCATCTAAATCATATGTGAAGGGTAAAGAAAAAGCAGCCAAGGAAGTTGGTATTTCTTCTTCATTAATTGAATTACCCGCTTCTACCACAGAAGATGAATTGTTGGAAACGATTATTCAACTTAATAATGATGACTCCGTCCACGGAATTTTAGTACAACTGCCATTGCCGCAACAAATTAGTGAACGGAAGGTAATTGAAGCTATCGACCCATCCAAGGATGTAGATGGCTTTCATCCTGTTAATATTGGAAGAATGATGGTTGGTGAAGATACTTTCCTGCCTTGCACTCCATATGGAATCCTTACCATGCTGAAATCTAGAGATATTGTGATAGAAGGTAAACATGCAGTTATTATTGGAAGAAGTAATATAGTTGGTAAGCCTGTTGGTCAGTTATTACTTAATGAAAATGCAACTGTAACTTACTGTCATTCCAAAACGGAGGATTTAAAAGAACTTACAAGGCAAGCGGATATTCTTGTGGTGGCAGTAGGCAGACCGAACGTAATTACTGGAGACTTTTTAAAAGAAGGTGCAGTAGTTATTGATGTAGGAATAAATCGTTTAGAAAATGGGTCATTAACTGGGGATGTAGATTTTGAAGATGCGAAGGAAAAAGCCGCATATATTACTCCAGTACCAAAAGGGGTTGGGCCGATGACAATTGCAATGTTACTTAAAAATACAATTAAGGCGGCTAAAGGGCTGGTATCCGTTGAATAATCAGTATTTAACCGTAACGGCCCTTACAAAGTATATAAAACGAAAAATAGACACAGATCCTCATCTAAAAAATATATGGCTCAAGGGAGAAATTTCTAACTTTAAACACCACTCCCGAGGTCATATGTATATGACGATAAAAGACGATCAGGCCAGAATACAGGCAGTCATGTTCGCAGGTAATAACAGATATATGAAGTTCCAGCCTGAGAATGGCATGAATGTATTAATCAGAGGCGAAATAAGTGTTTATGAAGCGCATGGTCAGTATCAATTATACATCGCTCAAATGGAACCAGATGGTATTGGTGCCTTATATCTCGCTTTTGAACAATTGAAAGAAAAGTTAAATAAGAAGGGTTATTTTGATCCAATATACAAAAAAGATATACCGTTATATCCAAAAGATATCGGTGTAATTACATCGCCTACCGGGGCAGCAGTGAGAGACATTATTACAACGATCAAAAGACGTTACCCTATTGTTAACATTACAGTTATTCCAGTGTTAGTTCAAGGGCCGAATGCGGCTAAGTCTATTAAGAATGGTATAGAGATAGCGAATAGAGCTGGAAGCTTTGACACATTGATAATTGGACGTGGCGGAGGGTCTATTGAAGAACTGTGGAGCTTTAATGAGGAAATCGTAGCAGACGCGATATTCCATTCATCTATTCCTATCATTTCTGCTGTCGGCCATGAGACAGACACCACCATAAGCGATTATGTAGCAGATTTGCGAGCACCCACACCGACAGGGGCGGCTGAGCTGGCTGTTTTATCAAAAGAAGAATTGAATGAAAAGATTTTTACTTATAAACAAGCATTAACGAGAGAATTAAATAGGGATATTAGAAATTACCAAAGTCAACTAGCAAGATTAAAGAATGCGTATGCATTTCGATATCCAGAACAATTATTAAAACAAAAAGAACAACAACTAGATACTGCTGTAGAGAGACTTCAGAGAATGGTATTAAAAGAACAGCAAAGACACCAGTTGAAATTAAATGGATTAATAAAGCGGCTAGTAGCTCAGCATCCCGAAAAACAATTAAGAGAAGCGTTGCTGCGAATAGAAGGAAATGTAAAAAGGCAAAATAACGCACTTAACAAAATAATAGAGTCAAATAAACTTCAACTAGCATCCTACATAGATAAATTAACATTATTAAATCCTTTAGAAATAATGAAAAGGGGATTTACCTTACCATATAAAGAAAACGGTCAGATTGTTAAAACCGTAAAAGACCTAAAAAGAGACGATCAAATAACTCTAAAATTTAGGGATGGTACTGTGGATTGCCAGGTAGTAGAAGTGGAGGAGAAAAGAAATGACAAATAAGGAAGAGATAACATTTGAAGATGCGATGAAGAAACTTGAAGAAATTGTTGAAAAATTAGAAGAGGGAGATGTCCCTTTAGAAAAAGCAATTAATTATTATCAAGAAGGCATGACGCTTTCCAAGCTTTGCAATGACAAATTGAACAATGTGCAAGAGAAGATGGCTCACATTATGAATGAGCAGGGAGAAATAGAGCCATTTGAAGTACAGGAGGAAGAATAGTCGTGGGGTATAACATAAGTGAATATATTGACCATTATAAAGAAATCATTGAAAAGGAAATTACTGTCTATTTTCAAAAGATGAATGTCCCTCAACAATTAAAGGATTCAATGATTTATTCCTTAGAAGCTGGAGGGAAGAGGCTAAGACCAATTCTACTTATTGCAAGTTATGAAGCTTATAGTAAAGATATTTCAAAAGTCATATCATCAAGTATTGCATTAGAAATGATCCATACTTATTCACTTATACATGATGATTTACCGGCGATGGATGATGATGATTATCGGAGAGGAAAACTTACAAATCATAAGAAGTTTAATGAAGCAACAGCAATCTTAGCCGGAGATGCATTATTAACCACCAGCTTTGAAGCAATTGCTAATGATTCGAAGTTAACGGCAATAGAAAAAGTAGAAATTATAAAAATGTTAGCCCAGTGCAGTGGACCTAAAGGAATGGTTGCTGGACAAATATTAGATATGGAAGCCGAAGAAAAAGTGGTTAGCTTGGAAGAGCTTGAAAAAATCCACACCTTAAAAACAGGAGAATTAGTTCGATTTGCAGTTTATATTGGTGGTTATCTTGCTAATGCATCTAAAGAACAATTAAGTGCTTTAGAAGATTTTGCCTATTATTTAGGGTTAATTTTCCAAGTTCAAGATGATATTCTTGACATAACTGGTGAGGAAGAAAAATTAGGAAAGCCAGTTGGAAGTGATGAACAAAATGAAAAGAGTACTTACCCGAAATTGTTGGGATTGGAAGGTGCTATTAGCAAAAAAGAGAGCTACGTAAAGAAAGCCAAGGAAGCACTCATAAAGGCTGAAGCTGAGAACTCTTATTTAATGGGAATTACGGATTATTTTAGTCAAAGAGATCACTAATTACTTACATTTAGGTAATCGAAGAATAGAGTTTTTGGTAACAATTTGTTATAATAACAAGTATCAAAGTAATGTTGCGGTATTCTAGTCAGTCCTCCTTTATCCGAAGGCGGGCCTAAAATCCGCCAAAGGGCACATCGATAAAGTTCCTTGTGTTCGCTTGAGGCGCCCAGCCTTGGGACGATGATGGGAGTTGAGGATTTCGATCGTTCCACAACGCATGTAGCCTCCGTCCGATACGCGCGGAGGCCCATCTCTATGGTGAAAAGTAAGCCTAGTTAGTTACTGCGATGGAATAGGGTATGGACCAGCAATAGATGGTTAGAGATACCTAATAAGCAGTGTAGCCTTCCTTGAGTTGTCCAAATACAGAGGTATATACTTGGGAAAATATACTGGAACAAAGCCACAGTTCTAACCTTTAAATGACCATTCCTCATACATGACTGTATTAAAGATAGAGGTATATATAAAATCACAACTAAAACGATCGTTTAATTTCAGTCTAACTATTGCCGTTATCACATTCGTGTTAGCGGCTATTTTTTCAGTCGGTATTAAGTGGTAACTCGATTAATTATAGTTTTGATTATTGTATCAAAAGGTGTCGTTTTTAAATGCTTGGAATTGCTTTCAACTGAAGGCGGAAGAGAACCATTCCAGGTATGACAGCAGACAAAGTAGCAGGTGCCAAAGAAGCCGTATATATTGTGCGAAATGCTGACCGTTTTGCAGGTTTTTGTTAAAATGTAATAGGTGATATTAAGTATTTTTATTGGTACCGCATCGGCAGTAGTCAACTTACAAATTGCTGCGCTGCTGGACTATCGCGAAGGATCATCTGGACAGATTATTCTTTCTACGTTCATGACTAGTGTTATTGCTGCATTAACGGTCGGTGGAAAGGCTGTCGAGAAGAGTTTTGCCATCAACTCCTCTACTCATATTATTTCTTTTGCAGGGAGAGTATTATACTATATAGGAGATAAAACTAATATTAAAATCATACCAAAGAAATAAGTTGCAAAGGGATTGCGTGATATAATGAAAAAAATAAAGTTAGATGAATTATTAGTGGAACGAGGCTTAAGTGAGAATATTGATAAGGCGAAGCGGATGATTATGGCAGGACAGGTTTTCTCCGAGCAGGAAAGGTTGGATAAACCTGGCATGAAGGTAAAAACTGAAATTCCTCTCCATATAAAAGGAAAAAAACTTCGTTACGTTGGTCGAGGGGGTCTTAAGCTAGAAAAGGCATTAAAGTATTTTGACATTTCCGTAAAAGATAAAATCTTAATTGATATTGGTTCCTCAACAGGAGGATTTACGGATTGTGCCTTGCAATTCGGAGCCAGTATGAGTTATGCAATAGATGTTGGTTATAATCAGTTAGATTGGAAGCTGCGAAATGATGAACGTGTAGTTGTGATGGAACGAACAAACTTCCGCTATGTTACCAAAGATATGCTAAAAAAGGGTTTTCCCAATTTAGCAAGTATAGACGTTTCATTTATATCTTTAAAGCAAATGCTTCCCGTGTTAAAAACGTTATTGACAGAGACGAGTGATGTGGTAACCCTAATAAAACCTCAATTTGAAGCTAAAAGAGAACAGGTTGGAGAAAAGGGTATTGTCCGTGATCGACTTGTTCATATGGAAGTTATTGAGGAGATGATTAGATTTACAGAAAAAGAAGGCTTTACATTTGTCAATTTAACGTATTCACCGATAACTGGTGGAGAGGGAAATATCGAATTTTTAGCGCATTTCGTATGGAAAAAAGAAATTCCACCCAACAATATAGATATAAAAGCAATTGTAGACGAAGCACATCTTTCGTTAATTAAAGGAGAAAAAGATGAGTAAAATACAACGACATCTAAAGATTCGTGAATTAATTACAGAGAAAGAAATCGAGACCCAAGACGACTTAGTTGAGATGCTAAAAAAGTTAGGATTCAATGTTACGCAAGCTACTGTATCAAGAGATATAAAAGAGCTTGAATTGGTAAAAATCCCTATTGCAGATGGCAGGTATAAGTATAGCCTTCCTGCTGATCGAAGGTATAATCCATTTAAAAAGTTAAAGCGTTTAATGACAGATGTATTTGTTAAAATTGATTCGGCTAATAATCTGATTGTATTAAAAACGTTACCAGGAAATGGAAATGCCATTGGTGTATTAATAGATAGTTTAGATTGGGATGAAATCCTAGGTACAATTTGTGGTGATGACACCTGTCTAATTATTTGTAAAACTACAGAAGAGGCAGAGGAGATTAAAGAACGCTTTATAGAAATGCTATAAAGCAAATCGGGGTGAATAGTAGTGCTTACTGAATTGTCTATACGAGACTTTGCTATTATTGATGAAATCAGTGTTACTTTTTATGAGGGATTAACCGTATTAACTGGTGAAACAGGAGCAGGAAAATCCATTATTATTGATGCAATACAATTATTAGCTGGTGGTAGAGGCTCTGTTGATTATGTTCGACATGGTACGAAAAAATGTGAAATTGAAGGGCTTTTTATACTTGAGGATGACAATCATGACATTTATCGTATTGCGGAACAGTTTGGAGTAGAAATAGTTGATGGACAAGTTGTTCTAGAAAGAGTTATTACTGCCTCTGGCAAGAGTATTTGTCGGGTTAACAGTAAGCTCGTAACATTAGGAATTCTAAAAGAATTTGGTAGAACACTTATAGATATACACAGTCAACATGAAACACAAAGTTTAATGGATGCAGATCATCATATAGACTTTTTAGATTTGTATGATCCAAAATTGATTTTAAAAGCGAAGGAAGAATATCTTGTTTTATATAATAAACTCAAAGCATTACAGAAGCGCTATAAGCAACTGAATGAAAACGAACAAGAAAACGCCCAACGCTTAGATTTGTTACAGTTCCAGCGTAATGAACTAGAAGAAGCGAATCTTTCTCCAAATGAAGATGAACAGCTCGAATTAGAGAGGCAGTCTTTAATGAATTTTGAACGTATATATACTTCTCTTAATGATACATACAATGCTTTATATGGAGAGAGTAAAGGATTGGAATGGGTTAATAAAGCGCATCTGGCACTGGATGAGAGTAAAAGATATGATACATTTATTAACGAAAAAGCAGAAGAAATGGCAGAGCACTATTTCGCTCTAGAAGAGTTAACCTATGATTTAAGAAATCACATGGATCGTCTACAGTATGATCCAGAAAGATTAAATGAGATTGAAGCAAGGTTAAATGAGATAAATCGATTGAAAAGAAAATATGGTTCTACTGTAAATGATTTATTGACATATCAAGCTAAAATAGAAGAAGAAATAGAACAAATTACAAATAAAGATACCCATCTATCTTCGTTGCAAAAACAAATGGAAGAAGTAGAAAAAGACGTCAAGCTTGAAGCGGACCAGTTACATGATTTGCGTAAGAAATCAGCAGAGCGTTTAACAAAAGCTGTTTCTAAGGAATTAAAGGACTTATATTTAGAAAAAGCTTCGTTTGACATTGCTTTCGAAAAAGAAGAACAAAACGGTAAGGTCCAATACAACCAAAATGGATACGATCATGTCAGCTTCCTTATCTCAACGAATCCAGGTGAACCGTTAAAGGAACTGAGCAAAGTGGCATCTGGTGGCGAACTCTCAAGAATTATGCTTGTATTGAAAAAATTATTTGCTAAAAGTCAAGGTGTAACGAGCGTTATTTTTGATGAAGTGGATACCGGGGTTAGCGGAAGAGTGGCACAAGCAATTGCAGAAAAAATTTATCAAATTTCTGTCAATTCGCAAGTGCTATGTATTACTCATTTACCACAGGTAGCTGCAATGGCAGATACCCATAAATTTATACAAAAACAGCTAAAAGGAAAACGTACTATAACAAGTGTTAAGGAGTTAACAAAGGAAGAGCAGATTGTTGAACTAAGCAGAATGATAACAGGAACTAAGTTAACTGAGACAGCAAAAGAACATGCGAAGGAGTTACTGGATTTAGCTTATTCATTCAAGGTAAAGGCCTAATATATTTTTCCATATATAAGAATATTTTCTATCAAAAAGCCAGAAACTATACCATCTGGCTTTTTTTATATGAGGACCCTTTCGTTTTAGCTAATTATGCATGTAAACCTTCATTTATAAAAGGAAATGTTAAACATCTTTTCTTATCTTTCTCCAGTTTAAAACATCTCCTAAGGGTCAAATTAAAAGTACAGAGAAATAAATGGTGTGGGTAAAAACAAGGAGAGTGAACCATATTGAAGCCAAGGAAGTTAAATCGTATCAGACAATGGATAGGCGTTTTGCTCCTTATTGCAGTTATTGCAATTCCTATGTTTACCCCAATTAACAAGTACCTTTCTATTCCTAAAGAAGTGGTTACTTTTAATAATGAAATTCCTGTAGATGTTCCCAATTTAGGCAGTAATGTGGAATTAGGAACTACAGACGAAAGTATGTTGGCAATAGATTCCTCTGCATTCTATCCAAAAGAAGCTGGAAATAGTGAGCTGGTTTACGAAGTCAATGGGTTCCCAATAAAGAAGGTTAACCTTTCTATACTAGAGGATTTAAAGGTAATTCCAGGCGGACAGTCAATTGGAGTTCAATTACAGACATTAGGTGTTCTTGTAGTAGGCCATCATCAAGTTAATGGTAGTGATAAAGCAGTATCTCCCGGCGAAGAAGCGAATATTCACGTTGGTGATGTTATATTAAAAATAAACGGGACACCTGTTAAAGACATGAATGAAATTAAAACTTATGTTGACGAAGCGGGAAAAAACAATAAGGATTTAGACATCACGATTAAAAGAGGGAAAGAAACCATTGATACAACTTTGCATCCATTATTAGATAAGAAGGAAGATGCATATAAGATTGGATTATATATCCGAGACTCTGCAGCGGGTATTGGAACAATGACTTTTTATGAACCTAAATCAAAAAAATATGGTGCATTAGGGCATGTGATTTCGGATATGGATACTAAAAAACCAATTGAAATTCACAATGGCACAATAGTGCGTTCATCCGTTACATCCATTGAAAAGGGAAATAACGGAATCCCAGGGGAAAAGCAAGCTAAATTCTCTATTGAGGATAATCAGATAGGCAATATTACAAAAAACAGTCCCTTTGGGATATTTGGTGAGTTAAATCAGCCGATTACAAATGGTTCTTATGATAAGCCGATGCCAGTTGCTTTATCACATGAAGTTAAAGAAGGACCAGCAAAGATATTAACAGTTGTAAATAATGAAAAAGTAGAAGAATTTGATATTGAAATCGTAAGCAGCGTTCCACAAAAATTTCCTGCAACCAAAGGAATGGTCATAAAGATAACGGACCCAGAATTATTAAAGCACACTGGTGGGATTGTACAAGGAATGAGCGGGAGTCCAATTATCCAAGATGGAAAAGTAATCGGTGCAGTGACCCATGTATTTGTCAATGATCCAACAAGCGGGTATGGTGTTCATATCGAGTGGATGCTTCAAGATGCAGGAATTGAAATTTATAATACAGAAAAAGAAGCTAGCTAATGACAAGATTTGTTATGGTTCTCCATAGCAAATCTTTTTTGTGTGATTTTAGCTCAACAAGTATTCGCTAAAGGACGAGTGAATGCGCGTTTTCAAAATAATAGTCCCCTAATGTTGGCACTATATGTTATAAACAAAAGAATGAATAAAATTATTGAATGATTTTGAATAAAAAAAAGGATAATTAGAAAATTTGTAGAATATGTTTATGTGGATATAAGATTAAAGGAGGAGCTTTGGTTGGATAAAATTTCAGTTTGCTTAGTGGATGATAATCGTGAACTTATTCAAATGATGGAAGAATATTTTAGTGATTTAGAAGATATTGAAGTTATTGGTACTGCATACAATGGTAGAGACTGTTTATCCATGTTGGATGAATTAAATCCTGATGTATTAATTTTAGATATTATTATGCCGCACGTAGATGGATTGGCTGTATTAAATGAAATCAGAAATAGTGATAAAAGCAGTAAACCAAATGTCATAATGCTTACCGCTTTTGGGCAAGAAGAAGTGATGAAAAAGGCAGTTAACTTAGGGGCGTCTTACTTTATCTTAAAACCATTTGATTTAGGTCATTTGGCAGATCAAGTACGTCAAGTGGAAGGGAATCAGGTAGTACAATCAACGGTGAAGAAGCCAACGAAAAAGGAGAAAAAACAAGATTTAGAAGCAAGCATTACGAATATTATCCATGAAATTGGGGTTCCTGCTCATATTAAAGGATATATGTATTTAAGAGAAGCCATTACGATGGTTTATAATGACATTGAGCTCCTCGGTTCCATCACTAAGGTATTGTATCCAGCCATAGCGAAAAAGTTTAATACAACAGCATCCAGAGTAGAAAGAGCTATACGACATGCAATAGAAGTTGCCTGGAGCAGAGGGAATATTGAATCTATATCAGCTTTATTTGGTTATACGATTAATATTTCTAAAGCGAAGCCAACTAATTCAGAGTTCATTGCAATGGTAGCCGATCGACTTCGCCTGGAACATAAAGCAAGCTAAAAAATATTACTGTACAGAACTGTACAGTAATATTTTTTATTGACAGTGGCACATATTTGCTTGGTTCCAAAAATTAAATCAGTTAAGTATACTCCCGGAGGAGGTATTTCTCCTGAAGTTAAATACATATCTATACCTGCCTTATAAATCCAACCATGGATTTGGCCACAGGTTAAGAAATTATTGTTTTTCAATCAAAAAATGAATGATACAATGCGGTAATTGCTTTGTCTAAGTCGTTAGCCTGAATCCCAAACATCATGGATACCTCTGACGAACCTTGGTTAATCATCTCAATATTCACATTCGCTTTTACAAACGCAGATGTAGCTTTATTAGCAACACCGATCGTATTTACAAGTCCTTCACCAACAACCATAATGACTGCAATTCCACGTTGAAGACTTACTGTATCTGGATGCAATTCATTATTAATGCGATTTATAATCATTTCCTCTTTCTCAGGTGTCAAATTTCTTTCCCTAATAATGACCGACATATTGTCTATTCCAGATGGTGCATGTTCAAAGGATATTCCTTCGTCTTCTAGAATATTTAGCAATTTACGACCAAAACCTATTTCTCTATTCATGAGATATTTACTTACGTATAAGCTGCAAAAACCTGTATCACTTGCAATTCCAGAAACGCACTGATCATTTACTTCTCTTTCAGCAACAATGTAAGTACCTCTTGCTTCTGGATTATTTGTATTTTTAATACATACAGGTATCCTCGCCCTAATTGCTGGAATAAGTGCTTCATCATGGAAAACGGAGAATCCTGCGTAAGATAACTCCCTCATTTCTTTATAGGTTAGAGTAGTAATTTCCTTTGGATTTTCAACAATATTAGGATTAACAGTATAAACCGAGTTAACATCTGTAAAATTCTCATACAGAGAAGCCTGAACACCCGCGGCAATAATAGAACCAGTAATATCTGATCCACCCCGGGAGAAGGTAACTAACTTGCCTTCCTCAGAATATCCAAAAAATCCAGGTATTACAAATACACCATCTTTATCACGGAGCGTGTAAATTTTCGCTAGGCTATCTGGTAAAATTCGGGCGTTACCTGGTTCATCACTAACAATGATACCCGCTTCTTTAGGATTTATGTAGGAAGATGAAATGCCGATATCTGACAAATACGCACTGATAATTTTTGCATTGGAATCCTCTCCAATTGCTTTAATAGCATCCATCTTCATATTTGAGTCTACGTTCAACGCAAGTGTTTGCTTTATGGTAACTTCAATTTCTTCGATAAGTGTTTGAGAGAGATTAAGTTCTAAAATAATCTCATTAAATCGTCCCAATACTTTAGTAAAGTACTCCTCGTATTCTTCATTACTAATATAGGCTGTCCCCATTTTGATTAGCATATCTGTCATTTTAAAATCATCTTTATGTCGTTTGCCAGGTGCAGAAACCACGATGAATTTCCGTTCCTGGTCTCCTTTAATAATTTCTCCTACTTTTTTTATTTGTGTTGCATTTGCAACCGAACTACCTCCAAATTTTGCTACTTTCATTACTGGTCCCCCATTTAAACATTATTTTTAATAATAACACAATAATTCGATAAATCTAGGGGGAATTTTTTAATACTTGGCTCCCCCTTAAGGCACTTCACTAATATGTAGATTACTTTAACTCTCTAATTAATTACATCTCTAAAAGTATAAAAAAAGATGGTGCATTATCCATCTTTTTCATCTTTATTTTTAATTGCACGATAATTATTCTTACGATCCCGATAGATTACGAATCCCCCGATAAAAGCAAGTCCAAATCCAAACAAAAGCAGACCGACTAGAAACTGTACCCCTGAGTTGAGTAGAACATGATAATATTCTGCAAAGATAGCATCACGCATTAATTTAATACCATATACAGCCAATAAGCCAGGAATGAATAGTAAAAGTAAAGCAACGATTCTCATTATGATTCCCCTTGTAACATCAGTCAAGTTAAGTATATCAAATTTTAAGAAAAATAGTTAGAGAAACCAACATTTAGTTATCATAAAGGGTAATGTGTTTTTTAGTATTTTTTAACTGAGACTCATAACATCTTGGCTAAATTTTGCATAATCACGTATGATAGAGTCATGCAAGAATTTGCAGGGGGGATGGGATGAAAAAAGTTCTGATTATTGGTGCAGGTAAGGGAGGAAGTATTTTATTAAAAATCTTTCTAGAAATCAAAAGCATGGAAATTATAGCAATTATTGATAAAAATGCCAATGCTCCAGGAATAGAGTTAGCAAATAACCATCAAATTCCTACTGATTATGCATATGAGAAATGGTTGTCAAAAGCTGATATTATTATTGAAGCAACAGGTGATAAACAAGTATTAGAAGATTTGATGAAGGTAAGCCAATCTATTGTTATACCTGGCTCCATCGCTTACATTATTTCTGAATTATTTGATGAGAAAGAGTCGTTACTAGATCAATTCCAACAGTTATTAAAGAACCAAGAGCTAATATTAAGTCATATACATGATGGCATGATTATTATTAATAGCAAAGGAAATATAGAATTTGCCAATGATAGCGCATTAGAGATGTTAGGAATAAGCAGGAATGTATTAATTGGCAAGCCGATGGACTCTATTATAAGTAATACAAATTTGTTAAATGTTCTAAAGACTAAAGAAAAAGAAATAAACCAACCATTTCGGCTCGAGAATGGAAAAAATGTTATTACTACTCGTATACCAGTGATAAATGCTGACAATAAGTTAGTTGGAGCTTTTGCTGTCTTCAAAGACCTTACAGAAGTAATAAAATTAGCTGAAGAGAATACCGACCTAAATGAAATAAAGACAATGTTTGAAGCTATAATTAAATCGTCGGAAGAAGCTATAAGTGTAGTTGATGAAAAGGGATTAGGCTTAATGATTAATCCTGCTTATACCCGCCTTACTGGCTTGGCCGAAAAAGAGGTCATAGGTAAACCCGCAACCACAGATATATCTGAAGGGGAAAGTATCCATATGAAGGTGCTTGAAACAAAAAAATCCTTCCGGGGTGTTAGGATGAAAGTCGGACCTAAAAAGAAGGATGTAATAGTTAATGTAGCACCAGTTATTGTTAAGGGCAAAGTAAAGGGAAGCATAGGTATTATTCATGATGTAACGGAAATTAAATCACTTACGAAGGAATTGAAAATAGCTCGGCAAATTATTCGAAGTTTGCAGGCCAAATACACATTTGATGATATTATCGGAACTTCACAGGAAATGACATTGGCACTTGAACAAGCTAAAGTTGGGGCCAAAACACCAGCAATTGTTTTGTTAAGGGGAGAGTCAGGTACTGGGAAGGAATTATTTGCACATGCCATCCATAATGAAAGTAACCGTAAGCATAATAAGTTTATCCGGGTCAATTGTGCAGCGATTGCTGAGTCTATTCTAGAAAGTGAATTATTTGGTTATGAAGAAGGAGCTTTTTCAGGTGCTAAGTCAGGTGGAAAAAAAGGTCTATTTGAAGAAGCAAACCATGGCAGTATTTTTCTAGATGAGATCGGGGAACTCTCTTTAAACATGCAGGCAAAGCTTCTTCGGGTATTGCAAGAAAACGAAATCATCCGAGTTGGGGGTACTTCCCCAATTATTGTTGATGTACGAATTATCGCTGCAACCAATTTAAACTTGGAGCGTGCTATCGTTAATAAAACTTTTCGGGAGGATCTTTATTATCGCTTAAATCGTTTACCGATTTATATTCCTACGTTAAAGGAAAGACAATCTGATTTACCTGACTTGGCAAGGCATATCATACAAAAGATCAATCAAGATTATGGGAGAAATGTACAAGATATCAGTGAAGGTGCATTAGCGAAATTACAGAATTATGACTGGCCCGGAAATGTAAGAGAACTAGAAAATATTTTGGGAAGAACAATGATTTATATGGGCAACAATGAAGAGATTATTGAAAGTCGGCACATTCCCCAATTAGAATTGAGTTCTTCAAAGCTGAAAACTGGAAAATCTGATTCATCTAAATTTCCTATCCAGTCATTACAACAAGTAATGGAGCAGTCTGAGAAGGACTATATTCAGCAAATTTATATGTACCATGATTATAATAAAACAAAAACAGCTGAAACTTTAAAAATATCTATTCGAAACTTGTATTATAAGTTAGAAAAGTATAATCTAGAATAGGATTGCATGCAAGTTTTTGCATGATTGAAATATATTGCAGATTAATATAATTAACTTACTAATAAATGAAGCGCTTACATTAATTGTATTGTTGGCATGAGTTTTGCTTGCTAGTTTATGGGGCTTTCTTTAAAGAACATTTAAGGGGGATAAAGATATGGAAATCTTTAAGAATATGGAAGAATATGATTATGAACAATTGGTTTTTTGCCAGGACAAAAATTCAGGTTTAAAAGCTATTATTGCTATACATGATACAACGATTGGCCCAGCGCTAGGTGGAACTAGGATGTGGACATATCAAACTGAAGAAGATGCCATTATTGATGCACTTAGACTTGCGAAAGGAATGACTTACAAAAACGCTGCTGCAGGATTAGACTTAGGCGGTGGTAAAACGGTAATTATTGGTAATCCAAAGACTGATAAGAATCCAGAATTATTCCGTGCGTTTGGCAGGTATATTCAGAGTCTCAATGGCAGGTATATCACAGCTGAAGATGTTGGTACAACAGTGAAAGATATGGATATTATTCATCAAGAAACAGATTATGTGACTGGTATATCACCTGAGTTTGGATCCTCTGGAAATCCATCACCTATTACTGCATATGGTGTTTACAGGGGAATGAAAGCTGCAGCGAAGGAAGCATTTGGTGATGATTCCTTAGAGGGAAGAACGATTGCTGTACAAGGTGTAGGAAACGTTGCTTATACACTATGTGAATATCTTCATCGCGAAGGTGCTAAACTTATAGTAACAGATATCAACCAAACAGCAGTACAACGTGCGGTAGAAGCATTTGGGGCAAAAGCAGTAGACCCTAATGATATATACGATGTAGAATGTGATATTTATGCACCTTGTGCGCTAGGTGCAACTATTAATGATAATACGATAAACAGAATAACAGCGAAGGTAATTGCTGGTTCTGCAAATAACCAATTGCAACGTTCTTCACATGGAGATATTCTTTTCGAAAAGGGAGTTGTATATGCTCCTGACTATATTATTAATGCTGGGGGAGTAATCAATGTTGCAGATGAATTATATGGTTATAATCGAGAGCGAGTTCTTAAAAAGGTTGAAATGATTTATGATAGCGTAATGAATGTTTTTGAGATTTCTAAGAGAGATGGTATACCGACTTATTTAGCTGCAGACCGTATGGCTGAAGAGCGGATTGAATCTGTCAGAAAATCAAGAAGACAATTTTTAAGAAATGAACATCATGTATTAAGCAGAAGAAAGTAATGTGAAATCTACTCTATCAGGGGGATGTTTCGCCCTCTGATAGAGATATTAACCACCTAAAGCCAAATCATCTGCAGTAATCGATCCAATAATTTTTCCATTCTTTTGTTTTAAAAAGGTACAATAAAGGAGCGTTTGATAAATGACAGAATCATTCGACTTAGTAGTTCTTGGCGGGGGAACCGGTGGGTATGTTGCAGCAATTAGAGCAGCACAACTAGGAATGAAAGTAGCCGTTGTAGAGAAAGAAGATTTAGGGGGCACATGTTTGCACAAGGGGTGTATCCCATCAAAAGCCCTTTTGCGCAGTGCAGAGATTTATAGACAAACAAAACATGCAATAGAATATGGAATTGAAACAGATAATGTTCGTCTGAATTTCCAGAAGATTCAAGAAAGGAAAGAGAACACCATTTCTAATCTCCACCTGGGAGTACAAGGTTTAATGAAAAAAAATAATATTGAAGTTTTCAAGGGAATTGGGCGTATTTTAGGTTCAAGTATTTTTTCTCCAATTCCTGGTACCATCTCAGTAGAATATGAAAATGGAGAGGAGAATTCAATTCTTATACCTAAGCAGGTTATTATTGCAACTGGTTCCTCTCCTAGGACATTGCCTAATTTAGAGATTGACGGTACACAAGTGCTTCATTCGGATCATGCATTAACTATGGAGGAGCTACCTAGTTCTATCGTTATAATTGGAGCTGGAGCTATTGGCATTGAATGGGCTTCCATGCTAGCAGACTTTGGCGTTGAAGTAACTATAGTAGAATATTTGGATAGAATCTTACCTGCTGTGGATGAAGAAATTTCCAAAGAAGTGGAAAGACTACTAAAGAAAAAAGGCATAAAGTTTATGAAAGGAACAAAGGTGCTGCCAGAGTCCTTAGTTAAAGATCATTCCAATGTAAGGATAGATGTAGACAGGAATGGTGAAATAGAAACAATTTCTTCCGAGAAAATATTGGTTTCTGTAGGAAGGAAAGCAAACATAGAGAATATTGGTCTGGAAAATACAGATATTGAATTGGAAAATGGTTTTATTCAAACAAATGAATTTTGTCAAACGAAGGAATCTCACATTTACGCTATAGGAGATGTAATAGGAGGAATGCAGCTGGCTCACGTTGCTTCTCATGAAGGGATCGTTGCAGTAGAGCATATGGCAAATGAAAATCCTACTCCATTAAATTATCTCCATATTGCCAGTTGTATCTATTCTCATCCCGAGGTTGCTAGTATTGGTTTAACAGAACAACAAGCGTTACAGCAAGGATACAATGTGAAGGTTGGAAAATTCCCATTTAAGGCGATAGGGAAGGCATTGGTACATGGTGAGAAAGAAGGATTTGTTAAAGTGATTGGGGATAAAGAAACAGACGATATACTTGGTGTTCACATGATAGGACCGCATGTAACAGATATGATATCTGAAGCAAGTCTTGCAATGGTATTGAATGCCACACCATGGGAGATATCCCAGACAATCCATCCGCATCCGACATTGTCCGAAGTGATAGGTGAAGCTGCCTTAGCTGTTGACGGAAAGCAAATCCACGGATAAAGAGGTAAATGTGGCACAGTGAAAAAATTACTGTCCACCTATTGGATAAATAAAGGGAGGCACTTATATGAAGAATAGGCATGAAATGTTAGGTATGACAGATGAACAAGTTCTTTCTATCTACGAAATGATGCTACTCGCTAGAAGATTAGATGAACGGATGTGGCTATTAAATCGTTCGGGAAAGATTCCTTTCGTCATTTCCTGTCAAGGACAAGAAGCAGCACAAGTAGGTGCCAGCTTTGCTTTAAATAGAGAAATTGACTATATTGCTCCATATTATCGTGATTTAGGGGTTGTATTATCATTTGGGATGACAGCAAAAGAGTTAATGTTGTCAGCTTTTGCCAAAGCAGAGGATCCTAATTCAGGCGGTAGACAAATGCCAGGCCATTTTGGGCAGAAGAAGAATCGTATTTTAACTGGTTCTTCACCTGTTACGACACAGGTTCCCCATGCAGTTGGTGTTGCGTTAGCTAGTAAAATGGAAAATAAAAACTTCGTATCATTTGTGACATTAGGTGAAGGATCCTCCAACCAGGGTGACTTTCATGAAGGATTAAACTTTGCTGGAGTTCATAAACTGCCAGTGATTACCATGGTAGAGAATAATAAATATGCTATCTCCGTACCTATGGAAAAACAAATAGCAAGTGAGAATGTATCCATACGGGCGAGTAGCTATGGAATGCCAGGGGTTACTGTGGATGGAAATGATCCATTGGCAGTCTACGAGGCTGTAAAGCAGGCGAGAAATAGAGCTGTGAATGGTGAGGGTCCAACACTAATAGAAGCTGTATCTTATCGATTAACTGCTCATTCCAGCGATGATGATGACAAGTACAGAGAAAAAGATGAAGTCAATGAGGCGAAAAAGCAAGATGCTATCGTAACATTTGCAGATTATCTAAGAGATGTCAATGTCTTAAATGAAGAAATAATAGAATCCATAAATCAAAAGATCATGGAAATAGTGAACGAAGCAACTGATTATGCAGAGTCAGCTGCATATGCAGATCCAGAACATGCATTACGTTATGTTTATGAAGAATAGGGGGGAATTAAATGGCAATTATGACATATATTCAGGCAATAACATCCGCTCTGAGAGAAGAAATGCTAAGAGATGAAAAAGTATTTGTATTAGGAGAAGACGTAGGGAAGAAAGGCGGTGTTTTTCGGGCTACTGATGGCTTGTATGATGAATTTGGCGAGTACCGCGTTTTAGATACTCCATTGTCCGAGTCTGCCATAGCGGGTGTAGGAATAGGTGCCGCTATGTATGGAATGCGTCCCGTTGCGGAGATGCAGTTTGCAGATTTCATCCTTCCTGCTGTAAACCAAATTATATCAGAAGCAGCCAAAATTCGTTATCGCTCGAACAATGATTGGAACGTTCCTATGACGATAAGAGCTCCGTATGGTGGTGGAGTTCACGGGGCACTCTATCATTCTCAATCAGTGGAAGCTATATTTGCTAATCAACCAGGGCTAAAGATTGTCATGCCTTCCACTCCATATGATGCTAAAGGACTTCTTAAAAGTGCTATACGAGATAATGATCCTGTTCTTTTCTTTGAGCATAAACGAGCCTATCGCCTATTAAAGGGAGAAGTTCCGGAAGAAGACTATACTCTACCAATTGGCAAAGCAGAGGTAAAGCGCGAAGGTGCAGATATTACGGTAATCACATATGGTTTATGTGTTCACTTTGCCCTGCAAGCAGCAGAAAAATTGGAAAAGGAAGGAATTAGCACTCATATTCTTGATCTACGTACGGTGTATCCGCTTGACAAAGATTCCATTATTGAAGCAGCTAAAAAGACTGGAAAAGTGTTGTTAATTACGGAAGATAATAAAGAAGGAAGCATTATTGGAGAAGTGGCTGCTATTATAGCTGAAAATTGTTTGTTTGATTTAGATGCGCCGATCAAAAGACTCGCGGGCCCTGATGTACCGGCAATGCCGTATGCACCTACTATGGAGAAGTTTTTTATGATTAATCCGGAAAAATGTGAAAAGGCAATGCGCGATTTAGCTGAATTCTAAATTGGAATTGGAGGGATACTCAGGTGACTACAGAAAAAATAACCATGCCCCAACTCGGGGAAAGTGTAACAGAAGGAACAATTAGTACTTGGCTTGTAAGTGTAGGAGATAAAGTCAATAAATATGATCCAATAGCAGAAGTATTGACAGATAAAGTAAATGCGGAAGTGCCTTCATCTTTCACTGGAAAAATAGTCGAATTAACAGTGGAGGAAGGGAAAACTGTAGCTGTCGGTGATGTTATATGTATTATTGAAGTAGAAGGAAATGATAGTGTAACGACTGAGCATGAAAATAAAGAAAATGTAGTATTAGAAAAACAAAATACTGATCATACAGATCATTCCATGAAAAAGAGATACTCTCCTGCTGTCTTAAGATTAGCACAAGAGAATGATATTGATTTAACTTCTGTTATGGGAACAGGAAGAGGTGGCAGAATTACCCGCAAGGATATTGAAAAGCTCCTTGAGACAGGTATAACAAATTCAACAAATAATCCATCACAACCTCGTGAATCCCATGAAAGTAATAAAGGCAAGTCAACCGCTCCTGCTGAATCAGTTTCAGCTGCTCTCGATGGGGATATAGAAATCCCTGTAACTGGAGTACGAAGAGCCATAAGTGAGAAGATGGTTCGGTCAAAACAAGAAATTCCTCATGCTTGGATGACAGTGGAGGTAGATGTTACAGACTTAGTATCTTTTCGAGATAGTAAAAAGGATGAATTTAAGCGGAAAGAAGGGTTTAATCTTACTTATTTTGCTTTCTTCGTAAAAGCCGTTGCTACAGCCCTAAAGAAATATCCTCAACTAAATAGTACTTGGGCTGGAGATAAAATCATCCAGCGCAAGGATGTCCATCTATCCATTGCTGTTGCAGCAAATGATTCGTTATTTGTACCTGTTATTAAGCATGCAGATGAGAAAAGTATAAAAGGAATTGCGAGAGATATACATGAGTTGGCAATGAAGGCAAGGGAGAAACGACTTACACAAGAGGATATTCAAGGTGGTACCTTTACAGTGAATAATACTGGTTCTTTCGGCTCTATCCAATCCATGGGAATTATTAATCATCCACAGGCAGCTATATTGCAAGTAGAGTCAATTGTTAAACGCCCTGTAATTATAAATAATATGTTCGCAGCAAGAGACATGGTTAATCTTTGTCTTTCACTTGATCATCGAATACTGGATGGTCTGATATGTGGACAATTTTTAAGAGAAATTAAGCAAACGCTGGAAAAAATGAATGAAGATACCATTTCGATTTATTGAATAAGTAAAAAATATTGAATTAAATAATTAATCTTGTTAATCTAAGATTAGGCATTTATATTCTGCGGTAAGGAGAGGGATATTATGGATTTTAATTTGTTCATGAACGACATTGTTAATGCTGCAAGGAAAGATATAGTAGAGGCGGGCTATGATGAGTTAACAACACCTGAAGAAGTAGATCAAGCATTTGCAAAAGAGGGTACGACCCTAGTAATGATAAACTCTACTTGTGGTTGTGCTGGAGGAGTAGCAAGACCAGCAGCTGCTAATTCTATTCATTTCGACAAACGTCCCGATCATCTGGTTACAGTATTTGCGGGCCAGGATGCTGAAGCAACAGAAAGAGCTAGAGAATATTTTGAAGGTTTTCCTCCTTCATCCCCTTCATTTGCTTTAATGAAAGATGGCAAGGTTGTTACTATGGTAGAACGCCATGATATTGAAGGACACAGCCCTATGGAAGTTACGAGCAAGCTTCAAGAAGTATTTGATAAATATTGCGAAGAAGTTTAATAACGTTTAAAAGGTGATTCTAATTATAGAATTACCTTTTTTATTATGAAAACAAAAGTGTAGTAAATAAAACAAATTTTGGATAAACTTCTGATTAGTTTAATTCAAGATAGTGCATAAAACGCCCGGAAACACATTGAAAATATGTGCTCGTGATTTCCGCTGCGGGCAGTACGCTTTCCGCGGGCAACGCCTCAGCCTCCTCGGAAGAAAACCGCTTCCTGCGGGGTCTTCGGCTGTTGCTTTTCCCGCAGGAGTCGACTGCCCTCCGCTGCAATCACCTCATTATAGCTGGGTAGTGTTTCCTCTATAAATTGTTTAAAGATGAAAAAGCACAATTCAGCGAAGGAAATACACGGAGACTCCTGCGGGATGAAAAGCCTAGTTGAGACCCCACAGAGACGTTAGTCTCGAGGAGGCTCAACAGCGCCCGCGGAAAGCGTAGTGTATTTCCGTAGCGGTTCTCAGCACTATTCTAAATTCAGTTAATCAACATTTTCTATCAACTATGAATCATTTTATAAAAAACAATACACAAATCAAAAAAAGCAAAGACTACCTATCCAGGTAAATAGTCTTTGCATTTTTTAGTTGAAGGATTTTTATAAATAAATAAAATATGCTAATCCTGCTGTTATTGTAGACAGAACCATAGCAAGAATCATAATATAAACGATTAATTTTTGTCTTTTTGCGCGTTTGGATTGTCTTTTAGTCATATGATTATTTTTATTTGATGTAGTACTAGCCAAATTAAGTCCTCCTTTAAATCCAGCGAAACCTACTTTCATTGTAACTTGAAAATTAACTCTGGACAAGTACTAAAAAGAGATCGAAAAAATAATATATAGAGTATTGTTAGAAAATAAGGGAAAGGAGGCACTTCCTTTATGGATGAGAAACATCATGCTGAAAAAGCAAATTGGGAGAAATTGGTGGATCAAACTTTAAAGCGCTTTCCTGAGAGGTCGCAGAATTTTACAACCTCCTCTAGCATTAAAGTAAAACGTCTCTACGATTCTGAGCCGGAAAGCAATCAGCTAGGATATCCTGGAGAATATCCTTACACAAGGGGTATTCAGTCAACGATGTACCGCAGTCGCTTATGGACAATGAGACAGTACGCAGGATTTGGTTCTGCAAAAGAAACAAATAAGCGCTTTCGCTATTTATTAGAGCAAGGACAGACAGGCTTATCGATCGCATTTGATTTACCAACACAAATTGGCTATGACTCTGATGATGCTATGTCAGAAGGAGAAGTTGGGAAGGTAGGGGTCGCTATCGATACGCTAGCCGATATGGAACAATTGCTTGATGGTATTCCACTAGATAAAGTTAGTACGTCGATGACGATTAATGCCCCTGCATCTGTGTTGCTTTGTATGTATTTAGCTGTAGGTGACAAACAAGGTGTTTCCCTTTCAAAATTAACTGGAACGATACAAAATGATATTTTAAAAGAGTATATAGCAAGGGGAACCTATATTTTCCCGCCAAAGCCGTCTATGCGCCTTATTACTAATATCTTTGAATTCTGTCATGATTACGTGCCAAAATTTAATACAATTAGTATCTCCGGCTATCATATCCGGGAAGCTGGGTCCAATGCGGTACAAGAAGTCGCATTCACAATTGCGAATGGTATGGCTTACGTAGACGCTGCTATTGAATCAGGACTAGAAGTAGATGATTTTGCACCAAGGTTAGCCTTTTTCTTTAATGCTCATAATAATTTCTTTGAAGAAATAGCTAAATTCCGGGCAGCTAGACGGATATGGGCTAAGATTATGAAAGAACGCTATCACGCTAAAAGTGAGAAAAGCTGGAAGCTGCGTTTTCATACCCAAACTGGTGGTTCTACATTGACAGCTCAACAACCCGATAACAACATTGTGCGTGTAACTATGCAGGCGCTTGCTGCAGTGTTGGGAGGCACTCAAAGTCTGCATACAAACTCCCGAGACGAGGCATTGTCATTACCGACTGAAGAATCCGCTCGTATTGCATTGCGTACACAGCAAATCATTGCATATGAAAGTGGCGTCGCGGATACAATTGATCCATTAGCGGGTTCTTACTATGTTGAATCGTTGACTCTTGAAATAGAAAAAGAGGTTCAAAAATATTTAGAGAGAATTGACGACATTGGTGGAGCAGTAAAAGCCGTTGAAGAAGGATATATGCAGCGAGAAATACATCAAAATGCATATCAGATTCAAAAGAACATTGAAAATCAAGAAGAAATTATCGTAGGGCTTAATAAATTTCAATTAGAAGAGGAAGTAGAACCGGATCTTCTTAAAGTTGATGAAACATTGGAGAAAGAACAAATCGCTTCTCTTATTAAAATAAAGCATGAAAGAGATGAAAATGCTGTACAAAAAGCATTGGCTACATTAAGAGATGATGCATGTCAGCCACAAGTAAATTTAATGCCTGCAATATTGGAAGCAGTCAAAGCCTATTGCTCAGTAGGAGAAATATGCAATGTTTTTAGAGAAGAATTTGGAGAATACACTGGAGTTTAAGGAGGATTTAGATGGGGAAAAAGATTCGGGTGTTAGTTGCTAAGCCAGGGCTAGATGGGCATGACCGAGGTGCATTGGTCATTTCACAAGCATTAAGAGATCATGGAATGGAGGTTATCTATACGGGGCTTCGTCAATCTCCAGTTCAAATTGCACAAGCGGCAATACAGGAGGATGTAGATGTTATTGGATTATCTTCTCTTTCAGGTGCGCATAAAACTTTATTTCCTAAGGTAATTGAAGAATTAGAAAAAAGAGACGCAGCAGATATTCCTGTCATTGGTGGCGGGGTAATACCTAGTGAAGATATTCCTTACCTTTTGGAAAAAGGAGTAAAGAAGATCTTTACAAGTGGATCATCGACAGATTTACTTGCTAACTATATTAAAGAACTGATTGAACCAGGGAAAAAGCAGAATCAGCCACCAAAAAAGATAGCTCATATGGAGTAGCGGTTCCTTCCATTGATGAATCTTTGGGGTTATATACGGATGTATTAGGAATGGAGCTAATAGGGGTAGAGGAAGTAGAATCAGAAGGAGTGAAAATAGCATTTATTAAAATTGGGGATACACAATTAGAACTGTTAGAGCCATTACATGAAGATTCCCCAATAAAGACTTTTCTAAAAAAAGAGGACCAGGAATTCATCATATTGCCTTAGAAGTAGACGAGATTGAAGAACGTTTAAAGCAGTTAAAAGCGCAAGGGTTGCAACTTATAAATGAGAAACCAAAAGAAGGCGCCCACAAAACACAGGTTGCATTTATTCATCCGAAATCTTTCAGTGGCGATGAACGAATTGAAAAGCAGCATGCTAAGGGAAATATGACAGAAAGAGAGCGGATTACATACTTGCTTGATGATGAAACATTTGTTGAGTTAAACCCATTTATTGAAACCCGGTCTTCGGACTTTGGAATGAATCATAATTATACAAAAGGAGAAGGGGTTATAACTGGTCCATTACTGCTGCTATCTTCTTTCCATGCATTTCACCAAGGGCTCCACCATAAACTGTAAAATCTTGTGCAAAAGACGATGATAGTTCTCTTGGAAATCCATGAGCATTTTGCTAAAAATATTGTAGTTGGATTTGCCCGAATAAAAGGGCGGGGAGTGGTTTAGTTTGCAACCCAAGTATTTAGCTGGTGGGCTTGATATTGATTCGAGTGACAAGGCTGCAAGATTTATCCGTTTCTGTGACTCCTTTAATATTCCTATTATTACATTTGAGGATGTTACTGGCTTCTTCCCCGGTGTACAGCAGGAACATGGCGGGATTATTCGACATGGAGTGAAGATACTTTATGCCTATTCTGAAACAACCGTTCCTAAAATAACAATAATAACACGAAAGGCCATTGATGGGGCTTATGTGGCTTTAAATAGTAAATCTATTGGGGCAAATCTTGTCTATGCTTGGCCAACACAGAGATAGCGGTTATGGGGCCAGAAGGAGCAGCAAATATTATTTTCGCAAAAGAAATAGCAGAAAGCGATAATACGGAGCAAACTAGAAAGGTTAAAATTAATGCTTACCGAGAAAAGTTTGCTAACCCATATATTGCTGCAGGTTTAGGAATGATAAATGATGTGATTAATCCAAGGGAAACCAGGATTAAACTTATACAAGCGTTAGAGATGCTGGAAAATAAACAGGAGAATAGACCTTACAGGAAGCACGGTAATATTCCTTTGTAAAAAAATGAACTTGTAGTAACCTAGTATCAGGAGGTTATGATAATGACAACAGTGAACGAAGAAAGATTAGTAAAAGAATTTTTTGACTTAGTTAAAGTGAATTCTGAAACAAAGCATGAAGGAAATATAGCTGCTGTTTTAAAGCAAAAATTCTCTGAGTTAGGTGTTCATGTGATAGAGGATGATAGTAAAGAACGAACAGGCCATGGAGCCGGAAACTTAATTTGCACTTTAAAGGGAAATAAGGAAGGAGTAGATCCAATTTATTTCACTTCTCACATGGACACAGTTGTACCAGGTAATAATATCAAGCCATCTATTGTAGATGGACAGATAGTCTCAGACGGTACAACAATATTAGGTGCTGATGACAAAGCTGGTTTAGCAGCTATTATCGAAACGCTTCGCTTGATCAAGGAGCAAGATACCAAGCATGGAGATATTCAATTTATTATTACCGTTGGAGAAGAATCTGGTCTAGTAGGAGCGAAAGCATTAGATCCAAAGATGATTCATGCAAAGTACGGCTATGCACTAGATAGTAATGGTGAAGTAGGAGACATTATTATAGCCGCTCCAACACAAGCAAAAATTTCTGCCATTATAAAAGGAAAAACAGCACATGCTGGTGTAGAGCCGGAAAAAGGAATCTCTGCTATCACCATAGCGGCAAAAGCCATTTCGAAAATGCCACTGGGGAGAATTGATGAGGAAACAACTGCAAATATTGGACGCTTTGAAGGTGGAAAGCAGACAAACATTGTGGTAGATCATGTAGAAATCTTGGCAGAAGCTCGTTCACTTGTACCTGAAAAAATGGAAGCACAGGTTGACAAAATGAAAAAAGCATTTGAAGAAACAGCTAAGAGTTTTGGCGGTGAAGCGGATGTCAATGTGAAGATAATGTATCCTGGGTATAAACAGAACGCAGGCGATCAAGTAGTAGAAATTGCTAGAAAAGCCGCTAAAGCAATTGGCAGAGAGAGCAAGCTGCTGAAAAGTGGTGGAGGAAGCGATGCTAATGTTATTGCTAGCTTTGGAATTCCTACGGTAAATCTTGCAGTAGGATATGAAGGAATTCATACAACAGACGAACGAATTTCTGTAGCGAACTTAGTTAAAGTGACAGAGTTAGTAGTTGCCATCATTCAAGAAGTTGCAAATAGTTAATGACCAAGACACCCTTCCAAAAGAAAAAAGGGTGTCTTTCTGTGTTATAATGATTATAGAAAAAAGGGTACACAGGAAGTTGTGACTTCTCTGAACCCAAAAAAGGATGTTTGAACAATGGCAGTTTCTAATCAGAGGAAGGGCCGAATAATATTTCATATTGATATGAATTGCTTTTATGCATCCGTTGAAATGGCATATAATCCAAGTTTGAAGGGGAAACCTATAGCAATTGCAGGGAATCCGGAAGAAAGAAGAGGGGTCATCGTAACTAGCAGTTATGAGGCAAGAGCTAAAGGGGTTAAAACCACCATGAATATTTGGCAAGCGAAAAAACTTTGCCCAGATCTAATTGTGATGAAACCAAACTTCGATCGTTATCGTGCCGCCTCTAGGGAACTATTTAGAATTTTGTCTGAAATCACCCCTTACGTGCAGCCTGTATCGATTGATGAAGGATATATGGATGTTACGGATGTTCATCAATCCAATAATGCTTTAGAATTAGCTCATGTTTTGCAACAAAAAATTCTAATGGAATTGGACTTGCCGTGCAGTATAGGAATTGCACCAAATAAGTTCCTGGCTAAAATGGGGTCGGATATGAAGAAACCACTCGGAATTACCGTACTGCGTAAACGGGAATTAAACAAAACATTATGGCCACTATCTGTTAGCCAGATGTATGGCGTTGGTGAGAAAACAGCGGATAAGTTAAATGCACTGGGAATTGAAACAATAGGTGATTTAGCAAAATCAGATACCTATCAATTAAAACAGGTATTCGGAATAAACGGTGAGCGCTTGAAGAACCGAGCGAATGGCATTGATCTTAGACCGGTAGATCCTGATGCTATCTACGACTTTAAAAGTATTGGAAATTCTCAAACCCTGCCTGAAGATACAATAGATATTGACCAAATTAACAAGCTAATGACCCAATTGGCTGATAATGTCGAAAGGCGAATGAAACGAAAAAATGTAGCAGGTAAGTCTGTTCAGCTCATGATTCGCTACCATAATAGGAAAACCATTACTAGAAGCAAGAAGCTCCAAAGTTATATTGATAAGAAAGAAGAAATATTGATCATTGCTCAGGATTTATTCCATAGACATTGGACGGAAGAGCCAATCCGATTATTAGGGATTACTGTTCAAGACGTGGAGGAAAAACAAAATATAGGTAAGCAATTAGATTTGTTTACGTATGAAGATGATGCGAGTAAAGAAACTCTATTTAGTACGATAGATAAGCTTACAGAGAAATATGGGGAGAATCCTTTTATTCGTATACAGGGAATAGATACAAATAATGATCAACCCCGAACTAGCTTTCAAAAGGATTTCTTAGATGATTTTAAGAAATAGAGTAGAGAAGTAGCTTAAGTAAAGACTACTTCTCTATTTCATTATACCTTTTAAGACTTTGTCATTCACTTTTCCACCCGGATAACGGAAGGGCAGGTCAAATTTTGTTGTTTGCTTTAAAATACTCTTGGTGTGTGAGAATGTATCAAAACTATATTTTCCATGATATGCTCCAGTACCACTTGCTCCGACTCCTCCAAATGGAAGATGTGGGTTTGCTAAATGGAAAAAGGTATCATTAATGGAACCCCCACCAAAGGAAACATATTCAATAACTTGCTGCTGGATTGTTTCATTCTCACCAAAATAATATAATGCGAGCGGCTTTTCACCCATTTTTATTTTATACAGGGCGTCGTCTAAGCTGGAAAAGCTAACTACCGGCAGAATAGGACCAAATATTTCCTCCTGCATAATTGGATCTTCGAAAGTAATCCCATCTAAAATAGTAGGTTCAATCATCAGTGTCTCTCTGCTTGCATTCCCACCATGTATAATGGTTCCATTGGTTAAAAACCTCGACAATCTATCAAAATGCGGCTCATTAATAATTCGTGTATAGTCTGCATTGCGCAACGGATTTCTTCCATAAAAAGCACGAATGTATCTTTTCATTGATTTCAGGAATTTAAACTTGACTTTATCATGGACAAAAACATAGTCAGGTGCAACACACGTCTGACCTGCATTCGTAAATTTTCCCCAAGCTATCCGTTTAGCTGCTAGATTAATATTAGCGTCTTCATCTACAATTGCAGGGCTCTTCCCTCCCAGCTCTAATGTTACTGGTGTAAGATGCTCACTTGCAGCCTTCATGACTTCTTTACCAACCTTTGTACTTCCCGTAAAGAAAATATAGTCTACTTTTTCTTTGAGTAAGGCTAAACTTACTTCTTTTTCTCCCTCAATAACAGCAAAATACGATGAATCAAATGTTGTTTTGATTAGTTCAGCAAGTAAGGATGAAGTTGCTTTAGCATGCTCAGATGGTTTTAAAATAACACAATTACCTGCAGCAATGGCACCAATAGCAGGTGCTACGGCCAATTGTAATGGATAGTTCCATGGTGAGATAATTAAAGCAACGCCATACGGTTCTTTCATGATATAGTTTTTTGTCCCTTTATGTGTCATTGGAGCAGTAACTTTCTCGGGAGTCATCCAGTGACGAAGGTTTTTAATTGCGAAATCAATCTCAGTATATAAGAAGCCGATCTCGGTCATTAATGCTTCATGTTTAGATTTATTTAGATCTAGCCTTAAAGCACGGTAGAACTTCGATTCATTCTTTTTTAGCATATCTTTTAGCTTTTCCAGTTGTTTTTTTCGGAATTCATATGTCATGGTATTCCCATGCCTGAAATAGGTATGTGCATCTTCTACTATTTGTTTTATTCGCTCCATACTAGTCTCCTTATTGTTGATATTCAATGGATGTATGATAGAAATCTTCTGCTATAACTGTATTCTCGAATAGCTCTTGTGCTTCTCTTAAAAGGGACTGAGTTGTCTCATTTTGATATCGAGAAGAGATATGTGTTAGAACTAATCGTTTTACATTTCCGTTACGTGCCAGTGCTGCTGTTTGAGTAGTAGTAGAATGGTAGTAATTCTTGGCTAACTCTTCATGTTCTTGAGCAAATGTGGCTTCATGTACCAACACATCCGAGTTCTTAATAAATTCTATATGTTCGTCCCGATAACGAGTATCACCAAGGATAGATACTATCCGCCCTTTTTTATTTGGACCTATAACATCCTTCCGAAAAATAACCTGTCCATTATCTAATATCACACTAGGATTCTCTTTGATTTTACTATATATAGGACCTGGTTTTATGCCTAAATCCATTAATTTGTTAACTAGTAATTCACCAGGGCGATCTTTCTCTATTATTCGATATCCAAAGGATGGTATGGCATGGTCAAGCTTTTTTGCATAAACGTGAAAGGCTTCTTCTTCCACAATTATTCCTTCGTCAATCTCAATGATTTCTAAAGGGTAAGTGAGATGTGATTCGCTTAAGGTGAGGCTAGTCTCTATATACTGCTTAATCCCAACAGGACCATAAACTGTTAGGGCTTCCTCTCCTCCCTGAAACGACCTGCTGCTTAGTAAACCTGGTAAACCATAAATATGATCACCGTGTAAATGGGTAATAAATATCTTGTTTATCTTTCTTGGTTTAATGGAAGTTTGTAAAATCTGATGTTGTGTTGCTTCTCCACAATCAAATAACCATATATGATTGATTTCTTGTAACAATGAAAGCACAATGGCAGTTACATTACGTTCCTTAGAAGGTAATCCTGCTCCTGTGCCCAGGAATGTTAACTCCATATGTAAATCCTCCGCTTTTTTATTTCGGGTAATGTTCCCTTCTGATAGTTCGAGCGATATCTGGCACATCTGTAAATATACCATTACAACCTAAATCAAAGCTTTTATAGATGGAAGGGGACGTATTAACCGTATATACTCTTACTTTCATATTCGCCATTTTGCTTTCTTCTATAATCCTGCTCGTTAATAATCGGTACTTAATATGAAGAGCGTTCGCACCTAGATGTCTAGCGCTAGTTACTAAGTTTTTATTTTTCCTAGAGGTCAATAATGCAATTTCAATGTATTGATTTAAAGCTTTTAAACGATTGACACTTAAAGGATTAAAAGTAGATAGTACGGTTTTATCAAGGAGCTTATAAGCTTTTAACATATCGTAAACTATAAACTCCAGATTTTTATAATCAATTTTGTTATTTTTTAATTCAATATTAACCTTTAAAGGTTTGTACCTGACCCAGGCTAAGAACTCCTCTAACGTTGGAATAATTTGACCAGAATAATTATTGCCAAACCAGTTACCAGCATCCAGCTCTTTTAATTCATGATAGGTATAATCTTTCACAAGTCCAATTCCATTTGTTGTTCGACTTAATTTTTCGTCATGGATCAAAATAGGGATATTATCTTTCGTTAATTGCACATCCGTTTCAATCCCATCGGCTTGCATCTTATATGCTAGTTCAAACGCAGCCATTGTGTTCTCAGGAGCATATTTACTTGCACCACGATGTGCATAAATTTCTGTACCCATCTTTATCCCTCTTTCATAATCATCTGTTTTTAACTTAATTGCAAAACATGATATGATAGCTACTGAGGTGATAGTCTTGCAATTAAGTATAACACCAATTGCCGAAGAAAAATTGAAAGAACTCAGAAATAACGACAGCAGTTATCTATTACTATGGTACGATACAGATGGCTGTGGTTGTGGAGTAAATGGATTACCAACCATTCGTTTTACCAATGAAAAGCAACCTTTTCATGTACAGGTCTCAAATGCAGTGTACCCAACTATCATAGCAAAACAACAAGCTGTATTCTTTGCCGAAGATATGAAATTGGATTATAAAAATGGTTCTTTCCGATTAACTACTTCTGAAGAAATGCTTAATCCGTTTATTCCAGTACAGTCTATATTAGAAAAAAAAGTTTAGGTTGATACAGTATGTATCAACCTTTTTAAGTCCCAAGGTTATAATCTCATGTTTTTCTAGCAAAGATTTTGCTTCATTCAGTAGAGGATCGGTCCCTTAAAGTCTTATCTATGCTGTTTATAGGTTATAGCTTTGGTTAGATCTTGTAATTCCTCATATGTTTCTTTAGAAAAAGTGGAAGGTTGATAATTGTTGACATTTTCTTTTACCTGTTCTACTGAACTAGCACCAAATACAGCAGAAGCAACTGCTGGATGATGTAAAACATATTGAAGTGCGAGTTTTTGGATTGATTCTGATTTACTATACTGCTTTAATTCCTGATATATGTTTAATAATTCCTGATATGAATAATCAAGGTAACCGTCTCGTGCCTTTTTCTCAATGACTTGTTCTCCGGTATCACTAAGCATACCTTTCCCGAGAGGCCCTCTAGCGAGAACGCTTATTTGGTTTCGTTCTAATAAATCCAGAACTTCTTCCTCTGGTCGACGGTCAAGTAAATTATATTGTGTCATTACACCATCAATAGAAGACTTCTCTACATATTTGCGAATGACATTTGGCCGAATAGAGGAGATGCCATAAGCTCTTATTGCTCCTTCTTTCTTTAACGTTTCAAACGCCAAAATAGTTTCATCAATCGGATCGTCTATTGTTCCTCCGTGGAGCATACAGAAGTCAATATAGTCCGTATTTAATCTGCGAAGGCTATCTTTGACCGCTCTAATTATATAAGTTTTTGATGGGTCCCAAAACCACTTCTTTTTATTTTTGTCAAAGTGATTTCCAACCTTTGTAGTTAAAATAATTTGATTGCGCTTATCTTTTATTACGTCACCGACAATTTCTTCATTTAGGCCAAAATCATATAAATCAGCAGTGTCAATGTGGTTAATACCAGCATCAATTGCATAATCGATAATCTGTTTTGCTTTTTCTTTATTTGTTCCCAGAGACATTGCACCAAGAGTAAGTTCCGTAATATAAATATCTGATTTCCCTAATTGAATTTTCTTCAAAGTGACCCTCCGTTCAGATAGTGTTCTCCTTTTCTACTATAGCGTGTTCTTCTTTATATTTCATCTGATTCGACCAAAGATGCGTATGTATTCTTAGATTAATCTTAGTCATTCTAGCAAGCAAAATGCCTCATTCCCTTAACTGTGATAAAATAAATCTAACTTATAATGAGGAAGGTAAATACTATGAATAAATTTGAGGAAAAAACGATAAAGACAGAGAAAATATTTGAAGGGAAAATTATTAGTCTGCAGGTGGATGAAGTAGAACTGCCTAACGGGAAAACATCCAAACGGGAGTTAATTAAACATCCAGGAGCGGTAGCTGTAATTGCTATTACGGATGACAACAAAATCGTATTGGTAGAGCAATATCGTAAACCGTTAGAGAAGACATTGGTTGAAATACCAGCAGGGAAATTAGAGGACGGAGAAAATCCTATTATTGCAGCTATAAGAGAATTAGAAGAAGAAACCGGTTATACTACAAATGATCTGCATTTTGTTACTTCCTTTTATTCTTCTCCAGGATTTGCTGATGAGCTCCTGCATATTTATATTACCAACGAGCTTACGAAAGTTGATAATCCAAAACCTGGTGATGAAGACGAGTTTGTGGAAGTTTTAGAGTTAACATTAGATGAAGCAAAACAGCTTGTTACAGAGGAACGCATACATGATGCAAAGACAAACTATGCAATACTGTATCTACACGCATTAGAAGGAAGGGAATAAGTTGAATCAACTCTTTGCAGACTTGCATATCCATATAGGTCGAGATATGTATGACAAACCAGTTAAAATTACTGGCGCAAAGCAACTAACTTTAACGAATATATTATTGGAATCAAGTAGAAATAAAGGGATAGAGTTGATTGGAATAATTGATTGTCATGTCCCTGCTGTTCAGGAAGAGATAATCCGACTGATAAACGAAGGACTAGCCTATGAACTCGAAGAAGGTGGTATTCGTTTTGAAAGGACAACTTTAATTTTAGGCTCTGAGATAGAAGTTTATGATGAACATTGTCAAGGTCCGATTCATGTGCTTTGTTTTTTACCTAATCTCCATGCAATGGAAGAGTTTACGGCATGGTTGGCAAAACGGATGAAAAATATTACATTAAGTTCGCAACGTTATTATGGAACTGGAAAAGCACTTCAGTATAAAGTAAAAGAACTTGGTGGACTCTTTATACCAGCACATATATTTACTCCCTTTAAGAGCCTATATGGAAAAGGGGTGAAACATAGCTTATCTGAAATACTGGATGCCGATTTAATTGATGCGATGGAATTAGGGCTAAGCTCAGATACGATGTTAGCAGACCAAATCAGTGAGCTTCATCGGTACACGTTTGTGACAAATTCGGACGCACACTCTTTGGCCAAGATAGGTCGTGAATATCAAGAAATGAATATGAAGGAGGCGTCCTTTCAAGAATTGAATTTAGCATTACATGAAGTGGATGGGAGAAGAATTAGCAGGAATTTTGGTATGGATCCAAGATTGGGTAAATATCACTCAACCGTTTGCAGTCAATGTTTTACCCCTGTTTCATACTCGGCATCTACCTGTCCAACTTGCGGCTCAAAGAAAATTATCCGCGGAGTAATAGAGAGAATAGAGGAATTAAGTGACGGAGTTAAGCCAAATAGAGAAAGACCTACGTACCAATATCAAGTCCCTCTAGAATACTTACCCGGTCTAGGTCCTAAAACCTATCAAAAATTACTAAAGAACTTTTATACTGAAATGAATATCATTCATAAGGCAACTTTCGAGCAGTTAATTGAAGTAATTCCTGATAAGCTTGCTAGAAGTATTGTCGATATGAGGAAAGGGAACCTTTTCGTTCGCAAAGGCGGAGGAGGTCGTTACGGAAAGATTCTACCGGAGGAACTTTGAATAGAATTTAAGAGATTTACTAGATTTAGGAATGATTAATGGGAATCCTTCATATTTTTTAATATAAGCGTCATTATGGAATGGAGGATTCCCAAAAATGTATAGTCGTAATAGAGCTCTTATATTCGAGCATATAAAAGAACATGCAAAGATCTACTTATTTATGATTATTTTATTTTTAACAGGTATTATTTTTGGAGCAATTATAGTAAACAGTATGCATTTTATACAGAAACAGGACTTGTTTTTTTACCTTGAACGGTTCTTCGGCCAAATTGTAAATGAGCACGGAATTGAAAATAATATTATTTTGAAAGAAAGCTTCCTTTACCATGCAAAATACTTGTTTCTACTTTTCTTATTAGGCTTATCAGTGATTGGTTTACCATTAATTTGGGTACTGTTATATGTAAAGGGACTAGTTATTGGCTTTTCTGTTGGATTCTTAGTTAATCAGCTTGGCATTAAGGGACTTCTTTTAGCTTCCCTTTCAATTGCTCCGCAAAATGTGATTATCATTCCTATCTATATTATAGCTGGTAGTGTAGCAATGATCTTTTCTCTCATATTACTCGGCAAATTATTTTCTCGTAGACCTTCCGAATCGATCGTACAGCCTTTCAGTCGCTATGCAGGGGCTTTCGTACTTTTAGTTGGTATATCATTTCTTGCCTCTATTGTAGAAGCGTATGTTGCAAATAATTCTATGACTTTACTCATTCAATCCCTATATGAATAAACATTTTACTTGGACGATGTAATTGTCCCAAAGTATCTTTAGAAATATTTCTACCTTTATTTTTAATAATTGATATTATATAATAATTATTATTAATATCAATTAGAATTAAAATACTTTGACACGACTTTTTTGGATGCATATAATAAAGATTGGGATATGAGGGAGGCAACCTGTTATGGAACATCGGATAGAGCGAATAAAAAAACAACTGCATGCACAAAGCTATAAACTAACTCCGCAAAGAGAAGCAACTGTAAGAGTGTTGCTAGAAAGAGAAGAGGACCATTTAAGTGCTGAAGATGTTTATCTATTAGTAAAAGAAAAAGCTCCTGAAATCGGATTAGCAACCGTTTATCGTACATTAGAATTATTATCCGAATTAAAGATTGTAGATAAAATTAACTTTGGTGATGGAGTATCTCGCTTTGACTTGCGTAAAGAGGGTGCTAAGCATTTTCATCATCATCTAGTTTGTATTGAATGTGGTTCAGTAGAAGAAATTGAAAATGATCTTTTAGAAGACGTAGAGAAAATTGTCCAAAAGGACTGGGGATTTCAAGTGAAAGATCATCGCCTCACTTTTCATGGCATCTGCAGACAATGCCAAGAGGCACAACCTAAAGGCAGCGGAGTAACAAGCTCATTAACCGAATAACTACTTACTAAATTATGTTATAGGGACGAAGAATGCTCAACGATGCCTTTTTTCCGTTTGGAAGGAGGCTTTTATTTTTTCTGTAGACCACGTATATAGTTGCATAAATTTGGCATATCTTTAATATAGGAAACTATTATCATTAAAGGAGATACGCCATATGAAACAATTAGTATGGGATACCGTGAAAGTATTTGTTATATTTACGATTTGTACTTGGCTTTTTTATTATGGGCTGCGATTAATGCATGCAGAATATGAAAACTATCATCGCTATGATCCGCCAGAGGGGCCTTCAGTTAAAGTGTTTCAATCCGATGAAAGTTTTATTGATAGATTTAATGTATTATTTCGATTAGAGGAGTAATTATATGCTAAAAGAAGCATTGGAGGATTATTTTCATTTTTTACAAATTGAGAGAGGATTATCCGATAATACTCTAAAATCATATAAAAGAGATTTAAGGGATTACATAGAATATCTCTCAAAGGAAGCAAATAAAGGGTCGTGGGATTTTGTTACCAGAAACGATATTATTACCTTCTTATATAAATTAAAAGACGGAGGGAAATCTACCGCAACTATTTCTAGACATATTGCTTCCATCCGTTCCTTTCACCAATTTCTTATAAGGGAACAAGTTACTACACAGGATCCAAGTTTACATATAGAAACACCGAAAAAGGAAAGAAAACTGCCGGATGTCCTTTCTCAACAAGAAGTGGAAAAACTGCTTATGATGAAAGAGGATACACCTTTAGCAGTTCGAAACAAAGCAATGCTGGAATTATTGTATGCTACAGGTTTACGTGTCAGTGAAATGATTACGCTTAGAATGAGTGATTTACATTTAACGATGGGCTTCATTCAATGTTTTGGGAAAGGGTCCAAAGAAAGAATTGTACCAATCGGAAATGTTGCTGTACAAGCTGTAGAAAATTATGTAAATCATGCAAGATCCCAATTGCTGAAAAAGCAAAATACCGAAAATGTCGTATTTGTTAACCAACATGGCAGGCCGTTGTCTAGACAAGGGTTTTGGAAAATATTAAAAAAGATTGCTAAAGAAGCAGGTATAGAGAAAACAATAACGCCTCACACATTAAGACATTCCTTTGCTACTCATCTCTTAGAGAATGGTGCTGACTTGCGAATAGTACAGGAAATGCTTGGTCATGAAGATATTTCAACAACTCAAATTTATACACACGTGACGAAAACTAGATTAAAAGATACATATCAGACTTATCATCCAAGAGCGTAATAAGTTATTTAACTGTAATCTTCCAAAAACTTGTATGAATTGATTGTTCATAAGATGAAGTTAAGCAAAGTGGGAAGAGGACTATTTTTCGCATTTTACACACGCTTATCTTTAAGCGAATATACATTCTTATAGTAAAACGAAAGACATCAGATTCTTGATGTCTTTTTATTTTTCTTCTGTATAATGAAAAACGCTTCTGGGAATCCTATGTGTATATTGACTGTTGGAGGTAAAACAATGAGAAAGCACAAGATATTGATTAGCATGATAGTTTCTATTTTCTTTCTTTCAACGATGCACGCTTATGCAGAGGAAGTTTCAGAAGAAAAGAATGAAACATTGAATCTAGCAGAGGAGGCGAAGTCAGCTATTTTAATCGAGCGGGACACAGGAACCATTTTATTTGATAAAAATGTACATGAAAAATTAGCTCCTGCAAGTATGACTAAAATTATGACACTCCTGTTAATTATGGAAGCTATTGATAAAGGTGAATTGAAGAAGGATGAAACAGTTCGTGTAAGTGAACGTGCTGCTTCGATGGGTGGCTCCCAGATTTTCCTTGAAGCTGGAGAAGAAATGAAAGTAAATGATTTAATAAAGGGAATAGCTGTTGCTTCAGGTAATGATGCAAGTGTTGCACTTGCAGAAAGGTTAGCCGGTAGCGAAGAGGCTTTTGTTCAGATGATGAATAAGAAAGTGAAGGAACTCGGTTTAGAGAACACAAATTTTAAAAATACAACAGGTTTACCTGCAGATGAGCATTTTAGTACGGCCTATGATATGGCTATCATTGCTAAAGAATTATTAAAGTATGAAGATATTACAAATTACACTTCCATTTATGAAGATTATCTAAGAAAAGGGGAAGAAAATGAATTTTGGTTGGTAAATACGAATAAATTAGTCAAGTTCTATCCTGGGGTGGACGGATTGAAAACAGGTTATACCAGTGAGGCCAAGTATTGCTTAACCGCTACTGCAGAAAAAGAAGATATGCGGGTTATTGCAGTGGTAATGGGCGCTGAAACACCTAAAGAACGAAATGCAATAGTATCTAGTATGCTGGATTATGCATTTAATCAATATAAAACCAACAAAATCTTTGAAAAAGATGAAGTGATTACAAATCTAGACTTGTTAAAAGCGGAAAAGGAACATGTAGATGTCGTGGCATCTGAATCGGTAAGCACCATTCATCCTAAAGGAGAGAATATAGACAATATATCGACAGAAGTCACGCTAAAACCAGATGTTGAATTACCATTACATAGAGGAGACAAAGTAGGAATGTTAAGAATTAAGAATGGCGAAGAAGTACTCTCGGAGATACCTCTTACAGTTAATGAAGATATTGAACAAGCATCTTATATAACTCTTTTTAAACGTACTATAAAAGAAATGGTGAAATATAGATAAATTCATCTACTTTCATAGAATAACTACTACTTTTGTCGGTTAGCAGGAAATGGCACCGCTCATAAAGAAAATAGAAAGTACAAGAAATTATGAGGAGGAATAAGTATGGGGCTTCAGTCAACGTTTGAAGTGAGAGAAGAAGTGTTGATTGTAAGGCTTTCAGGAGAGCTTGATCACCATGCAGCTGAAAGTCTGAGAGATAAATGGAAAGATATGATGTATTCTACATCGATTCGTCACGTTATATTAAACCTTGAAAATGTAACGTTTATGGATAGCTCCGGTATTGGTGTTGTTTTAGGGAGATATAAAGAAGTGCTGCAACTGGGTGGAGAAATGGTTGTATGCTCGATTACACCATCAATCAAACGTTTGTTTGAAATGTCTGGATTGTTTAA
The DNA here is from genome assembly GCF_003665065.1 of Oceanobacillus piezotolerans. GTDB lineage: Bacteria > Bacillota > Bacilli > Bacillales > Amphibacillaceae > Oceanobacillus > Oceanobacillus piezotolerans. The sequence goes on from NZ_RCHR01000001.1 coordinate 481,858, forward strand.
GATAGTAAGGCTGGAGGAGAATGAAGGGTTTGCTTTAGAAACATTGGGGGTGGCTTCATGAAGAATGAGATGGTTGTTGAATTTTCCAGCAGAAGTGAAAATGAATCGTTCGCGAGGGTAACGGTGGCTGCTTTTATTACTCAACTAGACCCTACGATGGAAGAAATAACTGAGATTAAAACAGTTGTTTCCGAAGCGGTTACGAATGCTATTATTCACGGCTATAACAATGAGCCTGATCATATGGTTTATATTAAATGCACCATTAACAATGGAGATATTGAATTAGTGATAAAAGATAATGGTGCAGGAATTGACGATCTGGATAAGGCAAGAGAACCTTTATATACATCGAAACCTGAATTAGAGAGATCTGGCATGGGTTTTACAATTATTGAGAATTTTATGGATTCAATTGAAATCACCTCTTCACCTTCTGAGGGAACTACGCTACATTTAACAAAGCAGCTTTCTAAAACAAAAACGGTATATAATTAGGGATGCACGCTATGAACGTAAATGTAAAGAAGAATAAGCGTGATGAGTCTCTTAAGGATGAGCAGGTGAAGGATTATATTTTCAGAAGCCAGCAAGGGGATAAAGAAGCGAGAGACTTTTTGGTAGAGAATAATGTAAGACTTGTTTGGTCTGTAGTTCAGCGGTTTATTAATCGGGGATATGATCCGGATGATTTATTTCAGATAGGTACTATCGGCTTGATTAAATCAATCGATAAGTTTGATTTATCTTATGACGTGCGATTCTCTACTTATGCCGTTCCAATGATTATAGGAGAGATCCAGCGTTTTATTAGAGATGATGGCAGTGTAAAGGTAAGTCGTTCATTAAAGGAAATTGGAAATAAAGTTCGTAAAAAGAAGGACGAATTGACCAAACAATATGGTCGTTCCCCTACCATTAATGAGATTGCAGAAGCATTGGAAATAACTCCTGAAGAGGTTGTACATGCACAAGAAGCAGCCAAATCCCCTCATTCTATTCATGAAACGGTATTTGAGAATGATGGGGATCCAATCACACTCATTGATCAGATTGCAGAGCAGGATACTAGATGGTTTGATAAACTTACATTAAAAGAGGCAATTAAATCACTAAATGAGAGGGAAAGGCTAATCATTTTCCTCCGATATTACAAAGACCAAACGCAAACAGAAGTTGCTGAGAGGTTAGGCATCTCCCAAGTTCAAGTCTCTCGTTTAGAGAAGAAAATATTAAAAGACATGAAAACAAATATGGGATCATAAGAACCATCACATGTGTGGTGGTTTTTTTGTGGTCTAGGAAATTATAAATTGAACGACCTGTGGATATTTCTTATCATGAAGAAAAGCCACGTCCGGCTCCAACGCCAAGCAACTAGCAGATCTTTTGGTGGGGCGAGCATTGCGCAGTCCCAAACTTCACACTCCTCCACTACGATAACGTTCAACTTAGTTGAACTTCCTTAATCCAGTCATAGGTTGCGCCGACTAAAACCGGCTTCCGCCAACGTCGGCGTACCCCATAAAGGGGCATGTTTCCTTTATCTCATTGCGGGTAAGAGAAGTTCCGACTAAGAACGCCACATCATGTGGCACGTCGAACCACCCCACGTCCTGTGGCGCGCAGTTTGTACGCTGCTAAACGGGCGCTTACGCCATTGTTGTGGAAGGAATATTCACTAAATCTGCTTTCGATTGACATTTTAAGGTGGTGAATAGGACATACTGAGGATAAATTTAATCCTACAAACAAATACTATCCATAAGTGATTAGGAAGGATGAGGATTTGTCTTGACAAATATCGTCTATTTAAGAGTAAAGAAAAGTGTAGAGATTCCTTACTTAAAAGAAATACGTTTGGAGGACATTGCCTTTGTTTCCACGAATGACCCTAAGCTCAAGAAAAGATTAGAGGAAATCCCATTATACCGAATGACTAAAAAGGATAACAACCTTGTAGTGATTGACAGTTTCTTAATTGTTGAGCATTTAACTGCTCTATACCAGGATATTGATATCCAGCTAATAGGTCCAACGCAGTCAATTGTAAGAGTTTCACCGAAGAGTAAAAAAACTGCAGTGCCAATCTTGGTAGTTGTTTGGATATTATTATTTATTGGTACGTCGATGACCATCATGAATTTTCATTATGATGTAAGTATGCAGGAAGTGCATCAAAAACTCTATTATCTGCTCACTGGGGAGAGAAACGAATACCCTTTATGGATTCAAATCCCATATTCATTTGGTCTAGGAATTGGTACGTTATTATTCTTTAACCACTGGTTTAATAAAAGATTTAACGAAGAACCTAGTCCGCTTGAAGTGGAGATATATAACTATCAACAAGACCTCGATCATTATCTAAACCATTATGAGAATAAATATAATGGTCGGAATCATACTCCTTAATCTGCTTCAGATTGTAATTGGATTTAGCGGAGGTCTTGCAGTAGGCGGAGGATTTGTTGCATTTATAACTGTATTAGGGATTATTCCTAGATTAATTCAACTCAGTAAAACAAATAACTATATAAAAGTATATAGTGGCTGCGTTATTCTTGGTTTGTTATTCGGTTCTTATTTATCCTTTGCGGATGTAAATTTAAACCATCCTGTTATCCTGCTCTTTATATGGGGGATGTTTCATGGAATATTTAATGGAATGCTGGCCGCAGCATTAACAGAAGTATTAAATGTGTTTCCTATTCTTTCAAGAAGAATTCGTGTAGATAGAAATCTCTTATTGTTATTGATGGCAATCATGTTCGGAAAAATATTTGGTTCTCTTTTTCAATGGTTATATTTTGTGAAACTGTAACAAAGAGTGGAGTGGTACACTGTGGAGCATACTAAAAACAAAATTCCGGTATCTTCGAATATAATGCAAAATAAATCTTATATGGAGGAACGGCTTGGAATAGGTGTGTCTTTCGACATAGGATTTCGTGAGATTATAATTTTAAAAAAGAAAGTTCAGATTTATTATGTAACTGGCCTTTGTGATACCTCAGTGATTCAAGAACTGATGAAAAAGCTGATTGAGATTAACGACTTTGAAAGTAATATAAGAAAGCTTCCAGAAATTATTGAAAATAGGTTAGTTCATCAGCAGGTTGATCCTTTGCAAACCATGGATGAAATATCTGATCAGATTTTATCAGGCTTGGTTGCTATATTTGTGGATGGATCTAGAACAGCCTTAATAGTGGATGTTAGAAAGTATCCAGGAAGAACCCCTGAAGAACCAGATACTGAAAAAGTTATAAGAGGGTCTCGTGATGGTTATACAGAAAATATTATTGAAAATACTGCTTTAACGCGAAGAAGGCTGCGAGATGAGAGACTCAGGCATGAGATGTTAAAGGTTGGAGAGCGGTCCAAGACAGATGTCTGTATTAGTTATTTGCAGGATATTGCTGACGATGGATTAGTAAAATATATCAAGGATAAGATTAGTGAGATTAAAGTTGACGGAGTAACGATGGCAGATAAAACAATAGACGAATTCTTTATTGACCGAAAGTGGAATCATTATCCGTTAGTTAGATACACAGAACGCCCTGATGTGGCTGCAAGCCATTTGTTAGAAGGACATGTCTTAATTATCGTGGATACCTCACCAAGTGTTATTATTCTGCCAACGACTTTTTTTCACCACTTACAGCATGCTGAGGAGTACCGGCAAACGCCAGCGGTTGGGACGTTCGTTCGTCTTATTCGGTACCTAGGGGTGTTTGCTTCTCTATATTTATTACCACTATGGTTGCTGTTCGCTATGGATCCTACATTGTTACCTAAGGAACTTGCTTTCATTGGAATTAATGAAGAAGGAAATGTTCCTATCGTTTTACAGATAATACTTGCCGAGATTGGAATAGAATTTTTAAGAATGGCCGCCATTCATACGCCAACTCCGTTATCCACTTCGATGGGGCTAATAGCTGCCGTATTAATTGGCCAAATCGCTATTGACGTTGGCTTATTTAGTCCTGAGGTAATCTTATATGTTGCAGTAAGTGCAATTGGAACATATGTGACACCAAGCTATGAATTAAGTGTTGCTAATAAACTTACTAACTTATTCTTAATTCTTGCTGTAGGATTCTTTGGTGTAATTGGTTTTGTTGTAGGATTTTCAATACAGCTATTGTATTTAGTGAATCTAAAATCATTAAAAACACCATTTTTATGGCCTTTCCTTCCATTCAATTCAAAAGCTATTATGCATATTTTCTTGCGTATTCCGGTTCCATATTCCAATGAAAGACCAAGTATTGTTCACCCTAAGAATAATTATCGCCAGCCAAAACGAAAGAGCTAAGGTATTCGCTCTTTCGTTTTCTTCTTCATTATGATAAAGTATTTTTATCGTGCAAGGACCTGAATGCTGGGAGCTCACCTTGTTGTGTGCAATCAGCCGGAGAACATTAGATTTAGGGGGAAAAAATTATGATAATAGATCGTCATCCATTTCCGGTTAATTCACTTGGCCACTTAGAAATTGGTGGTATAGACACAGTTACTCTTGCAGAAAAATACGGAACCCCGCTTTATGTTTATGATGTTTCGATTATTAGGAAAAATGCAAGGGATTTTGTCCAAGCATTTGATCAGTTAGGAGTAAAATCAAAAGTTGCTTATGCAAGTAAAGCCTTTTCATCTATTGCAATGCTGCAGGTAGCGAAACAAGAAAATCTTTGTTTAGATGTTATCTCTGAGGGAGAATTATTCACTGCATTAAAAGCGGATTATCCAACGGAGCGAATACATTTACATGGAAACAATAAAAGTGTTTCTGAATTAACCATGGCAATTGAAAATAATATTGGATGTATTGTTGTCGACAATTTTCGTGATATAGAATTACTTGATAGATTAACTGCTGAGCATGGGAAGGACGTTCATGTACTCATGCGCGTAACTCCTGGTGTAGAATCCCATACCCATGAATATATTATGACAGGTAATGAAGATTCAAAATTTGGATTTAACTTACAAAACGGACAAGCAAAGGAAGCTTTTGAGCGTATCCTGCAAGTGGACAGGATTCATTTGGACGGTCTTCATTGTCATATCGGTTCGCAAATATTTGAAACTGACGGTTTTAAAGTAGCAATCGATATGCTTTTCCAAGAGATTAAGAAATGGAAGGAGCAATATAATTATGTTCCTGAAGTCTTAAATCTGGGGGGAGGATTTGGAATTCGATATACAAAGGAGGATGAACCACTTCCACACCGTGTTTATGTAGAGGGGATGGTGGAAGCTGTTCAGCAACAAGTTGAAAGTTTGGAGATTCCGATGCCCGAAATATGGATTGAACCAGGTAGATCTATTGTAGGTAACGCAGGGATTACACTTTATTCTATTGGCTCTATTAAAAACATACCGGGAATAAGAACGTATGTCTCTGTCGATGGAGGCATGACGGATAATATCCGGCCGGCACTTTACCAGGCTAAGTATGAAGCTATTATAGCCAATAAAGCAACTGAGCCAACGATAGAAACAGTTTCCATTGCTGGAAAGTGTTGTGAATCTGGTGACATGTTAATATGGGATTTACCAGTGCCATCCGTAGAAGCTAATGATATACTTGCAGTTTTCTCTACTGGAGCGTATGGGTATTCCATGGCCAGTCACTATAATCGCCTACCGAATGCGGCGGTTGTTTTTGTAGAAGATGGCGTGGATAAATTAGTAGTACGCAGAGAAACATACGAAGATATATTAAAAAACGATCTGTCTTATCTTTAAGATGAAGTAATTCACTTTTCTGCTTTTTCTTTAAATATATTACGAAGTCGTTGTACCTGACAATTTTATTTACGAATTTGCGCTAAATAAAGGCTAAAGAAGACTTATTGTTTCATTCAGTTAACCATTTAGTAACCAAGGAAATGATATTAGTTGAAAAGAACTTGTGACATGGTAAAATTAATACGAAGTAGAAGAACAAGTTATTTCAGACTGATCGATAAATTTACCGATAAGGGAGATAAAATAAATGGCAAAAACAGGTTATATCTTAATGGAAAATGGAAATAGAATTGAATTTGAACTATATCCAGACGCAGCACCAGGAACGGTAGCTAATTTTGAGAAGCTGGCAAATGAAAAGTACTATGACGGATTAACTTTTCACCGTGTTATTCCAGGATTTGTTAGTCAAGGTGGATGTCCAATAGGTAATGGTACTGGAAATGCTGGATATACCATTAAATGTGAAACGGAAGGAAATCCTCATAAACATGTAGAGGGATCTTTATCTATGGCCCATGCTGGTCGAGATACAGGAAGTTCTCAATTCTTTATCGTTCATGAGCCACAACCGCATTTAAATGGAGTGCATACTGTTTTTGGACAGGTTACTTCTGGGATTGATTATGCTAAAGCAATGCAAAATGGGGACGTAATGAAGGAAATTAGAGTATCAGAATAGATCCTGATTAATCTTTTATGATTATATTATTGTTCTTTTATTTATTATTGATCGTTTCGCCTATTAGTATTTTTTTTCATGAGTTAGGACATGCAATTGGAGCAATGAAAGTAAAGGCAAATTCTGTTTCCTTAACAATTGGAATGGGCGAAAAGCTTTTCTCACTTTCAATGAGGAATTTGAGTATAGTCATTAATAAAATGTACTTTATGGGAGGAGTTACGAAAAGCAACCGTAATTCTGACTATAAAGTGCATGAACAAGTACTTATTAGCTTAATGGGCCCGTTTGCGAATGGTGTCTTATCTATCATTCTACTTATATTATATTTTTATTTCCCAAATCCAAATCTTTATTTTGAAATAGGAATTGGATTTAACATATGGCTGTTTATAACGAATCTCCTCCCAATACGCATTAGAGGAAAGAGTACAGATGGCTATTTAATCCTTGAAGCACTATCCACAAAACATGAATAGATGTATTAATATCATTTAATCTGGAAATAATAGAATCATATGCTTTTGGTTTAATTGTAGAAAATACATATCTACTCGTTATTACTGAACTAAGATATTCACCATAGGCTATGACTAATGCTGAGTTATCTAAATATCGTTATTTGACAAACGGATAAATTAGTGCCATTAATATAAATATACTTCTTCACTTTAATCAAAATAAGTAAGCAATTATTAAGAGGGGTTTATATGTTAATTCGTTTTAAGAAAAATTTAGAAAAAATAGCGATGGGTTTACTGTCCTTTATGCCGGATGAAAAGAAAGACGTAAAGAGATTGCAGTTTACTATTAAAGAATATGAAGCAAACCCAGATTGGCAATTGTTCTTATGGAAAGAGGACGATGATGTCCTAGGAGCTATTGGAATCAGAATAGAAGATAATAAAGATGCAATTATTCAACATATTTCAGTGAATCCATCTCATCGGAATCAGGGATTGGGAAAAAGAATGGTAAATGAGTTGAAGCAGCAGTTTTTAGACCAGTATAATATATATCCTGCTGATGAAATTAGAGAGTTTTACAGTAAATGTAATGATAAGCAATCGGAGCCTAATGAGCAGTAGTAAAAACCAGCCCAAATTTGGGCTGGTTTTTAACTGGGATATTTATTGCAGGTTAACTTGCCTTAAGAAACCCGCCATTTAGGATTCAGGAATTTGAAGAAGGCAACTGTTTCTTGTCAAATTCCTGATTCTATCAAGCCTGCGATTCCTTTTTGTGATACTAACCGCTCAGTGGGGTTCTACCCCTCTGAGCGAAGATTCACTTTACCTTAATACCAAGCTGCACCAACAATAATTAGAAGAATGAACAATACTACGATTAACGCAAAGCCAGTGTTGTAACCACCTGCACTCATAACTCAATTCCTCCTTTGTTATCTTCTTTATATAAATGCTTTGTAATAGCATTTATCTTACGTTAATAATTTATGATTTTATGAGGCTCTTTGTATGGGCGAATAGGAGATTTTTAAAACGAATGGAGGTGGCTTATAAAATGAGTCATACTTATCAAGTTAAATTAGATACATTTGAAGGGCCGCTTGATTTGTTATTGCATCTGATTAACAAATTCGAGATTGATATTTATGATATCCCTATGGCTGAGATTACTCATCAGTATATGGATTATATACATACCATGCAAAAATTAGAATTAAATGTAGCTAGCGAATACTTAGTGATGGCAGCCACTTTAGTTGCGATTAAAAGTCAAATGCTTCTACCCAAGCAAGAGATATTAGATGAAGTAGAAGAGGAATACATGGAAGACCCGCGAGAAGAACTAATTGGACGGTTAATTGAATATCGCAAGTATAAAGAAGCGGCTAGTAAGTTACAAGAAAAGGAATTGGAAGAAAGCCATCTATTCACACGTGCACCTGTTGTTTTTGAAGAATTAACTGAGGAGAAACCGATAGTTAAAAAAGGGGATCTCTCTGTTTATGATATGCTCCATGCACTAGGTAAAATGTTTCAGCGTAAGAAATGGGATGAGCCATTGGATACAAAAATAAGCCGGGCGGAAATTCCGATTGAAGAGCGGATGAAAGATGTACTTAATGTGGTAAAAACATCAAAAAATGGAGTTGCTTTTGATAGTCTGTTTCCATTTCCGTCCAGAACCCATATCGTTGTTACGTTTATGGCCTTATTGGAGTTAATGAAAAACAACTCGGTTTATTGTGAACAGGAGAACAACTTTGAAACATTATATGTGTTTTACGCGGAGGATTAAAAAGTGGAAATACTAGAATTAAAAGGTGTAGTCGAAGGATTATTGTTTGCAAGCGGTGATGAGGGAATCTCCCTCCATCAATTATGCAAACTACTTGAGGTCTCTGAAGAAACAGCTACTCATATAATTAATGAGTTGAAATTTGATTATGAACGTTCAGATAGAGGAATAATGATTATACAATCCCATGATATTCTTCATTTAACTACGAAGCCTGAGCATAGCAGATTTTACAAGAAGCTGATAGAAGTTCCGCCGACCTCTAAACTGTCGCAAGCTGCACTGGAAACTTTGGCAATTATAGCTTATAGACAACCAATTACTAGAACAGAGATTGAGGAAATACGTGGTGTGAAAAGTGACAGACCCGTTCAAACATTGCTCGCTAGATTGCTAATAGAGGAAATAGGGAGAAAAGATAGTATTGGAAGACCGATACTATATGGAACATCAAAAGAGTTCTTAACTTTTTTTGGTCTAACATCACTGGAGGAACTGCCGCCATTGCCAGAAACCGATCAAACCGAGGAAATAAATCAAGAAGCCGATCTATTTTTCGAACGTTTTAGTGAAGAAATACAAAATGATTAAAACAACTTACATTTTCTTAATGTAGGTTTTTTTGCTTTATGTATTTTTTAAATGTAAAAGATGGGTAGACTGCGAAACTATTTAATTCAGTAAATTGATGCTAAAAATATCTGGAAACACCTGGAGTTATGCGCTGGTGATTTCCGCTACGGGCAGTACGCTTTCCGCGGGCAACGCCTCAGCCTCGGGCCAACAGGACGTTGGTTACAAAGGCGTTGCCACAGGACGTGGCGTTCTTAGCCTTTGATCCTTCTCACTTCCTGCGGGGTCTTCGGCTGTTGCTTTTCCCGCAGGAGTCGACTGCCCTCCGCTACAATCACTTCATGTAATTAGGACGTGTTTCCACTATCTAATGTCTACAGATTAAAAAGCACAATTCAGCGGAGGAAATACACGGAGACTCCTGCGGGATGAAAAGCCTAGGTGAGACCCCGCAGTGCGTTAGCACGAGGAGGCTCAGCAGCGCCCGCGGAAAGCGTAGTGTATTTCCGCAGCGGTTTTACCCACTATCTCGCATTAAATTAATTAACATTTTCTATTAACTGCGTATGATTAAGAATAACAAGTTATGTGAAAGGGGTATTTCGTTGTAAAGAATTTCATTATTATTATCACGTTGCCTGCCTTTTAGGCATATGTTACCGGGGAGGCGATGATTTTGGATAATACGATGTCATACTTAAAGGAATTAGAATCCTGGGTAAATGAGGTTCAAGGACTTCTTGGCAATGCCAAGTTAGATGATAACCAAAGTAAATTATGGAGAAATCAATTAGATGAATTAAAGGACGAGGTGAAACGTTTAAAAGCTAAAGAAGTGATTACGGAAAAAGAAATTATCTCTTTACAAAATAAAGGAAAGCAAATAAGCAATCGGTTCATGTATCATAACGAAAAAAGAGTAATTGCTTATGGAGAGCATAAGCTTCCACCATTGCCGTATGAATATAATGCATTAGAACCCTATATAAGTGAGGAAATAATGCGCCTTCATCATGACAAGCATCATCAATCCTATGTAGATGGATTGAATCGAGCTGAAAAGAGATTATATCTGGAGGAAACAAATAAAGAAACGTTGAAACATTGGTTACGTGAACAAGCATTTCATGGTTCTGGGCATTATCTGCATTCCATTTTCTGGAACAATATGACTCCACGTTCAACTAAGAAACCAGTTAAAGAGATAAAAAGACAAATAGAAATGGACTTTGGATCATGGGAGCAATTTAAGAATAAATTCTCTGATGTTGCGAATTCTGTAGAAGGAGTAGGATGGGCGATATTATTCTGGAATCCTCCAAGTAACAGATTAGGGATACAATCAGTTGAAAAACATCAGTTATTTAATATAGCAGATTCTATTCCCTTGCTTGTATTGGACGTTTGGGAACACGCATATTATCTGCAATATCGAACAGGAAAAGATAAGTACATCGAAAATTGGTGGAATATTGTGAATTGGAATGATGTTAACCAGCGTCTCTTAAATGCTAAACATCTATAAATTATATTTTTATAGCAAATAATATTTTTATAGCGAATCCTCCTATTGCAGCGAGATTTTGTTTTTGTTCATATGCTTCGAAGTCTTGCATAAAATGATTATTGACACCAATACAGTGGGAGGATTCTAAACATGAGGTATATAAAGCTCGTTATATTATTATTACTGGTACAACTGATTTACCCATCTATTGGACAAGCAGCTCCCAGTGTATCAGCCAATAATGCAGTCTTAATCGAACAAACAACTGGAAGAGTTTTGTATGAAAAAGCTGCACATGAACAACAGTCTATTGCCAGTATTACAAAGATAATGACTGCAATTATTGCAATTGAATCGGGTATGATGGAGGAAAAAGCCACAGTTAGTAGAGATGCGATCTATACAGAAGGATCTTCGATTTACTTAGAACAGGGAGAGAAAATTACTATTGAAGATTTAGTATACGGATTAATGCTTCGTTCTGGTAATGATTCTGCTGTTGCAATTGCTGAACATATAGGGGGAAGCTTAGATGGCTTTGTGTACTTAATGAACGAGAAGGCAAAATGGTTAGGAATGACGAACACTCATTTTGATAATCCGCATGGTTTAGATTCGGACAACCATTATTCCAGTGCATATGATATGGCTATCCTTATGCGTTATGCAATGGAAAATAAAACTTTTCAGAAGATTTCAGGTACGACATCCTATCAATCAGAAAATCGATCTTATAGCTGGCGTAATAAAAATAAACTTTTAACTCAGCTTTATGATTATTGTACAGGTGGAAAAACGGGATACACTAAGAAAACTGGCAGGACATTAGTTTCTACAGCTAGCAAAGATGGTATGGACTTAATTGCAGTTACTTTAGATGCTCCTGATGATTGGAATGATCATATTTCTATGTTTGAGTATGGTTTCCAGCAATATAAAATGGATTCGATTTCGGAAGATGGATTTGCCGAATTCCGTATAAAAGATATAAGTAAAAATATTGTTGGATACTTAAATGAGGAAATTAAGTATCCTCTAACAGAAAGCGAAGCATCCAGTTTACAAGTAAAAAATTATATTTTAAAGGAACCAGAAGATGAAACGATCGGAAAGCAACTTTTTTATTTGGAAGATACTTTAATTGCGGAGGCCCCTATATACTCTAAACAGCAAGCGGAAAGACAACCCACCATGCTCTCCGATATGCTATCTTTCTATAATGAGCTGGTAGGAAAGTGATAATATGGTAAATGTTATTTGGGCGTTTATGGCGATGGTTGGCATTATATTTGCGATGTTTAACGGAACGATGGAGGAGGTAAATAAAGCTTTATTTGAGAGTGCAAATGACGCAGTTAAACTGTCTATTGGATTAATTAGTATTCTAGTATTTTGGCTAGGGATTATGAAAATAGCAGAGGAAGCGGGTATTCTAAAACAACTTACGCGACTTTTAAGACCGATAGTAGCAAGATTGTTCCCGGAAATACCAAAGGACCATCCTGCCCTTGGATACATTTTATCCAATTTCACAGCAAACATTTTCGGTCTTGGGAATGCAGCAACTCCCCTAGGTATAAAAGCAATGGAACAACTGAAGGAATTAAGTGGTGACGATAAAGCTTCCCGCTCTATGATTACATTTCTTGCTATTAACACAGCGGGATTAACCTTAATTCCTACTACTGTGATTGCTATTCGTATGCAGTATAACTCGGCAGCTCCTACCGAAATTGTGGGTACTACCATTATGGCAAGTTCATTTACATTGATTAGTGCATTGCTTTTAGATCGATTCTTTTATTATCGAAGTAAGAGGAGGAAGGATTAATGGGTATTTTTACAGCAATAAGCACTTGGATTATACCAATTTTCCTACTTATTGTCCTCTTGACTGCAACACTAAAAAAAGTTCCTGCATATGAATTATTTGTGGAGGGAGGAAAAGAAGGCGTAAAAATAGCATTTTCTTTACTTCCTTTTTTAGTAGGAATGCTCGTATCTATATCTATTTTAAGAAGCTCAGGAGCACTTGAAGCTATAATTCAACTTATTTCTCCTTTTTTACTATGGGTTGGGGTGCCACCAGAAATCGTCCCATTGGCACTTGTCAGACCAATATCTGGCAATGCGGCACTTGGTGTAACGACGGAGTTAATCGCTACACACGGCCCAGACTCTTTTCTAGGTCGATTGGCTTCTACTATGCAGGGCAGTATGGATACCACTCTATATATTCTTACTGTATATTTTGGTGCAGTAGGAATTAAGAAAATGGGTTATGCCTTAAAAGTTGGACTTTTAGCAGATTTAGTTGGTATAATTATGTCTATCATAATCGTTACCCTTGTATTTGGATAAGACGAAAAGCTAGCGTTAACGAATCGTTAACGCTATTATTATGTATATAAAAAATGATAAGCATGGTGATAAAATGACAAATAACCAAGAAAGATTACAGAAGGTAATTGCTCAAAGTGGAGTTACTTCAAGAAGAAAAGCAGAAGAGCTTATTCTAGATGGAAAAGTAAAAGTGAATGGAAAGGTTGTTCTTACATTAGGAACAAAAGTATCTCCGAACGATAAGGTCGAGGTAAATGGTGTTCCTTTAGAAAAAGAGCCGCCAGTTTATTATCTTCTGTATAAGCCTCGCGGAGTTATTTCCAGTGTGAAGGATGATAAGGGAAGAAAGGTAGTAACAGACTTATTAAGTGATGAGATCACGGAGCGGGTGTTTCCAATCGGCCGACTGGACTATGACACTTCTGGTGTGATTTTATTGACCAATGATGGAGAATTCGCTAATTTGCTGATGCACCCAAGTCATAAAATCGATAAAGTCTATGTGGCAAAAATAAAAGGAATACCAACGAAAACAGAATTATTACAATTAAGGAAAGGTGTTAAATCTGGGCAAGACGTTTTAAAAGCTGTCCAATATAGAATAATCTCCTCAGATAAAAAGGCAAATACGACATTAATCGAGCTAACACTTCATCAAGGAAAAAATCGTCATGTAAGAAGAATGATGGAAGAAATTGGTTACCCGGTGCAGAAGCTAAAAAGGGAAAAATTTGGTTTCTTGACGGTTGAAGGATTAACTCCTGGCGAGTATCGCCCATTAAACCCTAAAGAAATAAAGCAAATGAGAAATTTGGCACAATAAGAATTGTTAAATAATAGTCAAATTTTCGAGAATGCTTAGGTGGTATAATGGCAAAAGGAGAGTGATTAACAATGGGGATTGAAGAGGCAAAGATTAAAAAACATAAGAAAAAAAGAAATCGCTTTATCTTTCGTATCAGTATATTGGCTGTCTTAGTGGGTGCGACAATTTTTGCACTTGTATCTAACTCGAGGGCAGATAACACGATTTACCGTGCGGGAGATCAAGCACCTGATTTTCAACTGCAACAAATAAATGAAAACAATGAATGGGAGACAATTCAATTAAGTGATTTTAAAGGCAAAGGTGTAATGCTGAACTTCTGGGGAACTTGGTGTAAGCCTTGTGAAGCGGAGATGCCATATATGCAATCTCTATATCCTGAGTACGAAGAGAAAGGTATAGAGATTATTGCTGTTAGTTTAGATAATACCAAACTAGTTGTCGATCGATTTATCGATAAATATGATTTAACTTTTCCTATACCACATGATGTAACCGGCGAAGTAAGGGATTTATATAAAATCGGGCCAATACCAAGCTCTATTTTCATTAATCCAGAAGGGGAAATAGAAACGGTTGTTAATGGTGCTTTAACATTAGATAGATTAGAAGGCTATTTACAAGAGATACAACCGAAGTAAAATACATAAATCTATTGTGAGGGGTAAACATGAAAGAAGTTAAATGCGATTGTGGGCATATTAACCCGCATGGTACAGTTCTTTGTGAATCTTGTGGGAAACCGATAGAGGGCAATCAGCATATCGATGGAAATGACAATCATAAGCTATTGAATATGAGGTATGACGGTACAGCAAGACGTTCACAAACCTATAATAAATCCATCATCGATAAGATATGGAGTTTTTTCTCTTCTGTAAAAGTTGGGGTATGGTTAATTATACTAGCTTTGATTGCGTCTATTATAGGAACGATCTTTCCACAGGAAATGTACATACCAGCAGAAGCACCTAACCGTGACCCGGCAGTATTTTATGAGGATCAATATGGTATTTTAGGACTGATTTATTACCAACTAGGATTCCACAATTTATATAGTTCTTTATGGTATATGATTCTCATTGCACTTATTGGAGTTTCTTTAGTTATTTGCAGCTTAGATCGATTTGTTCCACTATATAAAGCATTACGTAATCAAAAGCCGCGGAAGCATAAGTCGTTTTTATCGAGACAACGCTTGTATAGTGAGTCAGACGCCATTTCGGAAGAAGACTATCAACTTATCAAAAAAAATCTGAAGAAAAATCGCTATAAAATAGTAGAAGAAAATGGGCATTTATTGGCTGAAAAAGGCAGGTTTTCACGGTGGGGTCCATATGTTAATCATATTGGCCTTATTATTATATTACTAGCCGCTATTTTACGTAGCATCCCTTTATTCTATATGGATGAATACGTATGGGTTAGAGAAGGGCAGCAAATCGTTATTCCTGGTACAGAAGGACAGTATTATATCGAAAATAAAGACTTTATTTTAGAAACACATGATGAAAACGATGAGCGATTTCGTGAAGCAATTATGCAGGAGGGTTCCGTTCCTAGTAATTTCCAAACCGATGTTGTAGTCTACAAAGCGGAAAAATCAATTCCAGGAGCAAAGCCTGAACTTAATGCAATCTTGGATGATTCTATACAAATGAATGCTCCGGTCAAGTTTGATGGATACTCAATATATCAACAAGGCTATCAGCTAAACGAGTTTACTAATATGACTTTTAAATTACATAAAACAGAGGATGCAGAAGAAGAAGCACTTGCTACTTTTACAGTTGATTTAACAGAGCCTGAATCACAATATGAATTGGACAATGGTTATCGCGTAATATTGGATCAATATTATCCGGATTATTATTTAGATGACAATGGAGAGCCTGCATCTGAGACAAACTTCCCAAGAAATCCAGCGTTTGTTTTTATTGTATATCCTCCAGATAACACTGAACCGGAAGTCAGTTTTCTAGGGATTGGTAGAAATATAGATGCTACTGGTGCAAACGAATATAAACTAGGAATTTTGGATTTCGAAATGCATGATGTAAGTGGATTAATCGTAAAATACGACCGCTCTTTACCATTCTTCGGGATTGGGGCAGCTATCTTTATGATAGGGGTAATACAAGGGATGTATTGGCAGCATCGAAGAGTTTGGTTGAATCGAAATGAAAATGGAGTGTTGATGGCCGCTCATACGAATAAAAACTGGTATGGTATTAAAAAAGATATAGAGAAAGCGATTCAGAATACTGATATCAAAATGGTGGAAGATCAACAGGAATTAGATGAAAAGGGCTGATTTTCTATTCTTTCAGATAGGCAGTTTAAAAGATTCGTAGAGAAGTGGATTTCATCTTGACGTCTTTACGTCCTATGTATGTGAAAAACAATCTCATTTGCTAAAAGACAAGCACTTGGTAAGTTTTTCAAATGGTCAAACAAACGAGGAGGATTTGGGAATGGAATTACTTAATATTAGTAGTACAGCGCTTTTTATTGCCTTTTTACTCTATTTAATTGCAACACTTTTCTTCGGCGCAACTATTCGGGATAAACGCACAGATAATAAAAAGGGAATCGCAGGAAAAGTTGCAATTACATTAACCATTATTGGTTTTATATCTCAATTAGTATATTTTATAACGAGATGGATGGTAACAGGGCATGCACCAGTGAGCAACTTATTCGAATTCACTACTTTCCTTGGTATGGCACTTGTACTAGGATTTATCATTTTATACGCATACTATAGATTGAGTTTTTTGGGTTTATTTGCATTACCAATAGCTATGATTATAATTGCTTATGCAAGTATGTTTCCGACAGAAGTCGCCCCATTAGTACCTTCCTTGCAGAGTAATTGGTTAACGATTCACGTGACAACCGTGGCAATCGGACAAGGTATCTTAGGGATAAGTTTTGTTGTTGGATTAATGTACTTAATTAAACAAGTTGATCAAACAACTAGAAATAAGAAGAATACTTGGTTAGAAATTGTTCTTTATATATTATTTTTATTCATTGGATTTATAGTTATTACAAGTTCATTTAATTTTGCTAATTACCGTGCAGAATTTGAATATCCTTTAGGCAATCAAATTGCTACAACTGAATATCACTTGCCAGCTATAGCTGGACCGAATGAAGGTGTTTTATTAACAGATGGTGCCTTCAGTCCTTTATTTGAAACGCCAGCATGGTTTCAAGGTGAGGATGCTGGAAGCAAGTTTAATACGTTAATCTGGTCTATACTTGCTGGTACTGTATTATATGGCATTGTTCGCTTGATAATAAGGAAGAGAATTGGAGCTGCTCTACAACCATTACTTCGGAATGTAAAAGCTGATTTATTAGATGAAATCGAGTATCGATCTGTAGCGATTGGTTTCCCGGTATTTACCTTGGGAGGATTAATATTTGCTTCGATCTGGGCGGAAATCGCTTGGGGAAGGTTTTGGGGTTGGGACCCTAAAGAAGTGTGGGCACTCATTACCTGGTTCTTCTATGCTGCATATTTACATTTGAGATTATCCCGCGGATGGCATGGAGAGAAATCTGCATGGTTAGCGGTAATCGGATTTGGAATTATTATGTTTAATTTAATTGTGGTAAATCTTGTTCTAGCAGGATTACACTCATATGCTTAGTATTTTAATGAAACGGGATATCTTATATATGGTATCTCGTTTTAATATAATGTAGTCAGTCAGGATCCTCCGACTATAATGATGCATAGGCATTTAAAAGACAGGAAGAATTGACTTGAATGTTTTTTGTTAAAGATTAGTTAGGTATAAAGTTAACATTCAAGACCTAATATAAGTACACATATTCAGGGAGGAGATGCAGAAGATGCATTACTTATACATTTGAAGGTTTTTCAGTTATAATTGCTGTAATTGATTGTTGAATTAGGGGGATTCTCATGGAACAAGAAACTAGAATATTAGTTGTAGACGATGAAGAAAGAATTAGAAGATTAATTCGCATGTATTTAGAGCGAGAAGACTATATTGTGGAAGAAGCAGAGAATGGGAAAGAAGCACTGGATAAGGCTTTGGCGACCGATTATGATGTTATTGTATTAGATATAATGATGCCAGAAATGGATGGTATCGAGGTATGTCAGGCACTAAGAAAAGAAAAAACAACCCCTGTTATTATGTTAACAGCAAAAGGTGAAGAAGCGAACCGAGTACAAGGGTTTGAGGTAGGAGCCGATGATTATATCGTCAAGCCGTTCAGTCCTAGAGAAGCGGTATTACGGGTAAAAGCTATACTCCGCAGAGTAACTCAAACATCTTATAACGATCAGGATACGGCATCTAAAAATATTCTTGTTTTTCCTCATATTACAATTGACAATGATGCGCATCGTGTTACGGCGGATGGGGAGGAAGTGAGTCTTACTCCTAAAGAGTATGAATTACTTTGCTTCTTGGCTAAGTCACCGGATAAGGTTTTTAACCGAGAACACCTTTTGAAAGAAGTATGGCAATACGAATTTTTTGGTGACCTGCGTACAGTAGATACACATGTGAAAAGATTAAGAGAAAAATTGAGCAAAGTATCCAAAGAAGCCGCGAAGATGATTGTAACGGTTTGGGGTGTCGGCTACAAGTTTGAGGTAGATGATAAGTAATGTTCTGGCGAAGTGTAGTAGGTAAACTTGCGGTTACAATTATTTTTTTAGTTTGCTTTGTATTATTTATCCTTTCCATTTTCTTATTGCAATTCTTTGAGAATTTACATATTGATAACGCTGAGAATGATATGATGCAAATGGCGACTAAGATATCATATCTGGTTGATCAACAAGAAGATCATGCATTCATTGAAGAAACGACTGAGTTGATTAAAGACCCGTCCAGCCGCATTGCTATCATCTATCCTAATGGTGAAATGTGGGTATCCGGAACAGCTGATGAATCACTTCAAGCTTTTCAAAAAAGCTGGCTGCAAAATAGTGATGATTTGACAGAAGTACTCACTGAAGATCAGCAAGTAAAGAAGGAGATTATTCTTCCTGATAGTGACGTCGAAGTTATCATGGTTGGAACGCCTATATTGAATAATGGTGGTGTATTTGTTTACCATTCGTTAGACATGATTGATCAAACAAGAACGGAAACAAGTAAAATTATCTTTCTTGCTGCAGGGGTCGCTATTATTCTAACTACTTTTTTTGCAGTGTTTCTCTCTACACGTATCACTTCTCCATTAATTAAAATGCGAGAGGCTGCTCATGAGCTAACAAAAGGTGAATTTAATACGAAAGTGCCAATTCTTACACATGATGAAATTGGGGACTTAGCTATTGAATTTAACCGAATGGGTAGGCAATTGAAATTCCATATAAATGCATTACGTCAAGAGAAAGAACAATTCTCCAGTATTGTAAGTTCTATGGCAGATGGAGTTGTTACGCTTAACCGAAATGGTGATATGATTGTTACAAATCCACCAGCTGAGAAGTTTATTGAAGATTGGTATTTTGAACACAATATGACAATAAATTCGAATAACCCTAAGTTACCTCACGAATTACACGAGGTCCTGCAAGAAGTTATTGGTGGAGAGAAGAAAGTATTGAAAGAAATTATAATTCAAGGCAGGAACTATGTAATGCTCATGACCCCTTTATATGATGGCACTCATGTACGTGGAGCAGTTGCGGTTATTAGAGATATGACAGAAGAACGAAGATTGGATAAATTACGGAAAGATTTTATTGCAAATGTTTCTCATGAACTACGTACACCGATTTCTATGTTACAAGGTTATAGCGAGGCCATAGTTGACGATATTGCAGAAAGCAAAGAGGAAAAGAATGAATTAGCAAAAATCATTCATGAAGAATCCTTAAGGATGGGCAGATTAGTTAATGATTTGCTTGATTTGGCTAGAATGGAAGCAGGACATATTCAACTTAATAGGGAAATAGTAGAAATGGACAGTTATGCCGAAAGAATTCTTCGCAAATTTCAAGGCATCGCAAATGATAGTCATATTAAATTAACAATTGATAAACAAATAGAAGTTGAAACAGCTCATATCGATATAGATAAGGTAGAACAAGTTTTAACAAATTTGATTGACAATGCATTGCGACATACAAGTGAATTTGGATATGTACATGTATCACTTAAAAATACTAAAAAAGAGTTGTTAGTTTCCGTAGAGGATAATGGTAGTGGTATTCCTGAGGAAGACTTACCATTCGTATTTGAGCGATTTTATAAGGCTGATAAATCGAGAACAAGAAACGCCAAAAAGAAAGGAACTGGTTTAGGACTAGCTATTGCGAAAAATATAGTAAGTGCGCACAATGGCACCATTAATGTGAAAAGTAAATTAAATCAAGGTACGACATTTACTTTTAGAATCCCTAACCAAACAATGAATTAGAGTCACTAGATAAAGCTTCGTTTAATTTTAGCTAACTCTCTCTAAATACGAAGAGTTAGCTATTCTTATCTTAAAAATAAAGGACGTGTTCTCAGTGAAGAAATTATTATTATTCTTGTTTATTATTATATTAAGTATCCTTGTTGCATGTACGGAAGACAACAAGGATACAGAAAGTAATATTCGAGTAACAACAACAGATACCTCAAGTGGGGATGAGGTAGAAAGTGGACATGCTAGAATTACGATATCACTTTATGATGGTGAGCAGTATCTGTCAGAACTCGAAGTCCCAATAGAGGACGGTACGTTATTATTAGATGTCATGGAAGAAAATTTCTATATTGAAACAAATGATAATGAAACCGAGATTACTTCAATTGAGAGAATGGCTGAAAGCGAAGAAGAGAAAACCAACTGGACATATACCGTAAATGGAGAAACTCCTTCTGTTACGGTAGATGAATATGAATTATCTTCTGGAGATAAGATTATCTTTGATTTAAAAGAGTTAAAATAAGTTTATAATGGTAATTATTCAATCCATTGTAACCATTTATAGTATAAAACGACAAATATGGTGACCGGAGGATCGTTATGGAGCCCGTCTTTGATCAATTTTATGAAAAATACCATCAAGACTTATTTCAATTTGTATTTTATATGGTAAAGGATAGAGAGGTAACAGAAGACCTCGTTCAGGAAATTTATATAAAGGTATTAAAATCATATTCTTCTTTTAAGGGAGAAAGCAGTGAAAAGACGTGGTTATTCTCTATAGCTAGACATGTAACATTTGATTATTTTCGTTCACAGAAAAGAAAAAGAAATAGAATCATGGACTTTTTTGATTGGGGAGAGAAAGGCGAATCAATCCCCGATCAAAATGCAAAACCTGAGGAACTAGCGATACAATCGGATGAACTCAGAAGAATTTATCAATTGTTGGATAAATGTACGGTTGATCAAAAGAGTGTTTTAATATTACGTTTTATTCAATCCTTCTCAGTTCAAGAAACGGCTAAAATATTAAACTTTAGTGTTAGTAAAGTAAAAACCACACAACATCGAGGTTTAAAAGCTTTAAGGAAGCATTTAGATGAGATGGATCAGAAAGGAACGGAAAAATAATGAAAAAAGAGGATTGGAAAGACAAGGAAATTAGGAAGTTACTTCAAGAAATGCCAAAAGTAACAGATGAAATTCCGAAAGTAATATTGTATGAGCAAATCTCCAAAAAATTAACCGATGATAAACCAGCAAAAAATCAAAAAATAAAGTTAATCCCCGTTTTTACTACATTAGTGGCTATCTTTCTATTGAGTGTTATTCCCTTCTTGATAAATGATAGGAATCAGATTGCGAACAATTATGCTCTTGACTACAAAGATATGGAAAATACCAATGAATCAACGGAGATTATGATAAGTGAAGATTCATTAGAAAAGTCAGGAGAAGAGAGCACAATAGCAGACTATCATGATTCGACAGAATTAGAAATGGGTGACTTAGAGACAATAAAAGATTCAAATGTTGTTCATTCTGTGGGTAACGATTCAAGTATTGTCTTTGCTGCTGTTGCTGATAAGCAATTCCAATATGTAATACCAGTCTCTTTTATTGTTCCTAATAAAAATAGTTTAAATGAAAATTATAAGCAATTAGACAATTATATGAAGGAAGAAGGCTTTTCATCTGAATATTTATTCGAGGGCGCTTCTTATGAAATAGAGCCTGAGAATAAAGAAGTGAAAATTCAATTACCTACAAATTTTTCCATAGATAGCTCTGCAGAAGCCAATTTATTTAAAGATATCATTCAAACGATGTTTTCCCCATATGGAATAGAGAAAGCTGTTCTGATTTCAGAAGGAGAAGAACCAATAGATTTAGGTCCTATTGGTCAAATAAATGAGTTACGCATTCAAGAGAGCAATAAAGCTAGTTACAAATTATATAATAGTGAATACCTTGTACCTGTGCCTCATCAACTGGAAAACAACATTAGTGACGCTATCATGGAAATGAAAAACAGTGAAGAAGCATTCAATCTCACTAAGACGATTCCTGATTCTATTCATTTTTCTGTTGAATCATTTGATTCAGAGCTCGATTTGTTCTATACAGGGGACTCAGTAATAGAAGAAACAGAAGAATCAATTACGATGATTGAGGCAATTTTAATGACTGCCAAAAGCTATGGATTTGAAACGGTCAGATTTAATGAGATGGGGATTGATGCGATTGGTCATTATAATATGAATGAACCAATCCAAGTTCCGACTGCTGTCAATCCAATAGTCAAATAAAAGAAAAGAAGGTGTCCTAACAACTACCCTTTGGTGACACCCTTTTTTGTTTGCTTTTTAGATAGACTGCTGATTAGTTTAATTCAGTATAGTGCATAAAAAGCCCGGAAACACATTGAAAATATGTGCTCGTGATTTCCGCTACGGGCAGTACGCTTTCCGCGGGCAACGTCTCAGCCTCGGGCCAACAGGACGTTGGTCACAAAGGCGTTGTCCCAGGATGAGACGGTCTTAGCCTTTGAACCTTCCGCACTTCCTGCGGGGTCTTCGCTTGTTGCTTTTCCCGCAGGACAAGGAGTACTTCGGCAGCGATACATCGCACGAAGAAAAAGTGCCTTTCTTTTTCGAGGAGTCGACTGCCCTCCGCTGCAATCACTTCATTATAGCAGGGTGGTGTTTCCTCTATGAATTGTTTAAAGATGAAAAAGCACAAGTCAGCGAAGGAAATACACGGAGACTCCTGCGGGATGAAAAGCCTAGTTGAGACCCCGCTGAGACGTTAGTCTCGAGGAGGCTCAACAGCGCCCGCGGAAAGCGTAGTGTATTTCCGGAGCGGTTCACAGCACTATTCTGAATTCAGTTAATCAGGATTTTCTATCAACTTTTAATTAAATAGAAACCTGTTTTATTTCTGGACTTGTCTTTTTTCTAATCAGCTTCTCATGTATACTAAAGATAATAGATGATTTAACCTATGTCTTTCTCATAGAAGGGTGTACTGGCTATTTTTATGGAATCAGTCGGGCAGCCTTCGAAAGCATCATAAACATCATCTTCATCTTCTTCCGGAACTTGAACTAGTCCTTGATTATCATCAATGAGACAATAGGAAATCCCTTCATCGTCGTAATCGAATATATTAGGTGCACTGGCTCCACAAGCTCCGCAAGCAATGCAAGTGACCTTGTTTACCATCGTAAATAAAGGCATTTTCCCTCTCCTCCTAAAACTGTAAGGTTTTTACCTTTTGAAAACATACGTCTTTATATGCTTTCATCTTTTACACTTTCCTTTCTTATTGTAAAATGATTTATATACAAATTCAACGATAATATGAGTAAAGGACGGTGCCCCTTTGTTATTTGAGTCCATTTTAATAACCTGTTTTTCCTATATTAATGGGGAGCGAACCCCCTCTAGTGTTTACCATATTTTAAAAGGAAAAAGGTCCATTCAAACGTTGCAGGATACTCATATTTATAAGCTAGAATCTTTTTATGGAATTTATAAACAATTAAAAAGACAGGACTTTGAGAATAGAATTGTGAAATTAGAAAGAGCAGGCGTGTTAAAGAGATATCAGGATAGTTTTATAGTAACAGGGACTATAAATAGTAAATTACAAGAAGAACAACTTTTTAATGGATTAACTTTTTATAATAAAGTAGAAATATTCTATAACCGACTTCTATTGCTTATTCAAACTCTAACTAATACTAAATATCAATCCTATTCTTTTATTCCAGTGGTGGAGGACAAAGAAGCAGAAATTTGGGTTAAGAAGGTGTATAAGAAAGTTAAGGGTAAAGAAAAAGATGTACTAAAGAAACTCTATCTTGAGCTTTATGAAGTATTATCGAGGGTAAAGGCTGTAGAAGTAGGGATATTCGTTGATAGATTGACAGGATACAAGCATTATGGAATGAGCGTTCCACAGTTGGGAGAAAAGTATAAAAAAAGTGTTGATGATGTACAGTTAATATTAGTATGTACTATTCACCAAATCATTGAAAATGTAGAAAAAGAGGAGAAAACCTCCCTTCTCGCATTTCTTTTACAAGACACTTTAGAAGTTAGTCACTTGACGAAATCAGCGTACGATACGTACCTCCTTCTGCTAAAGGGTAAAACTCCAGATAAAATTGCATTTGTAAGAAGATTAAAAACTAATACGATTTATGATCATATAGTAGAAATTGCACTTTCTGATTCTGAATTTGCTATAGAAGATTTTGTGAATCAAGAGGATGAACAGGCAATTACACAGGCAATTACTAGTACGAATTCCTATAAGCTAAAAGACATCAAGGCAAACGTTAATGACAAGATCAGTTATTTTCAAATCAGATTAGTATTAGCAAAGAAAAATCGATTACATAAATAGGGTGATTATCGGTGACAATTATAGATACTTTAGAACAATACTTACAGAATATATTTCATTATCCTGAATTCCGTGAAGGTCAAAAGGAAATTATTGAAGATGTCTTAGCTGGAGAAGACGTTTTAGGAATTCTACCTACTGGTTCTGGGAAATCAATTTGTTACCAACTGCCAGCTATGCTGCTTGAGGGACTAACTATTGTAGTTTCCCCATTAATTTCCTTAATGATGGACCAAGTCAAAGAGTTAAAAGCTAATAATATAAGAAAAGTTATCGCCCTAAATAGTTTTCTAGCCTGGCAGGAAAAGAAACGCATTTTAGAGAAACTAAATGAGTATAAACTCCTGTACATATCACCAGAGCAATTACAACAACGAGACGTTTTAGAAGCGTTAAAGAAAATAAAGGTAAGTCTTTTTGTTATTGATGAAGCGCATTGTATTTCACAATGGGGACATGAATTTAGACCTGATTATCTAAAGTTAAACCGTGTTATTGAGTTACTGAAACATCCTAGAACGTTAGCTTTAAGCGCAACTGCCACTCCTAAAGTGCAAAGGGATATTATTTTATCACTTGGGAAACCAGACATGAAAAAGCATATATACCCAATGGATAAGCCGAATATCGCACTAGTAATTGAAAAAGCAGCTAATGATCAGGAAAAGGACAAGCGCTTATTAACAGTACTGGAATCCTATCAAGTACCTACTTTAATCTATTTCTCCAGTCGGTCAGCTACAGAATCTTGTGTAAAACTATTATTGCAGCATCTGCCTCATTTACGGATTGCATATTATCATGGTGGTATGGATCAAATGGACCGCATACATATCCAACAACAGTTTATGAACAATCAATTGGATATTGTTTGCTGTACAAATGCATTTGGAATGGGAATTAATAAGAGTAATATTCGACTAGTTATCCACTATCATTTTCCAATGCAGGTCGAATCTTATATACAGGAAATTGGGAGAGCTGGGCGAGACGGTGAATTTTGTATAAGTTTAGTCCTTTTTTCACCTGCTGATGTACATATTCCTGTGCAAATGATAAAAAATGAGTTACCTAATGAGAAAATGATAAAAGAGATGTTCCATTATTTATACACTTTATCATTAAAAGATGAATTGTTACCTACAAGTGAAGCAGAAATAGAGAATCGCCTCCAATTAAATGAAATCCAATGGCGATTTTTACAATACCATCTTGAAAAACATGGTATGATAGTTGATAATCATGTTATTTATAATGAATATAATTGGAAGCAGATATATAATGAAATTATTAATATTGTTAACGAACGCACAACTTTAAAACAAACGAAGTTACAAGAGATGGTGGATTGGATCCAAAGTGAGAGCTGTTATCGTAACAGTCTCTATCAAAGTTTTCAATCAACTATTCGAGAACCTGATTCTTATTGTTGCAGTAATTGTGGATTTAAAATCAGTGATCTTAGAGTATCTAAGCCTATGCGATATGATAATGAAAACTGGGAAGTACGATTAAAAAGTTTACTTCTTGGGGATCCCATTGAAACGGTAAAAATAATGGACTAGCAATCAGTAATAAAGTTTAGACTTGGACGTTCCCGGCATATGTTAGTTATCAAAAAGGATTAAGCTATTTGTATTAATTTATAAAGTAACTTTTTCATTGGATAATTTATTGATAAAAACATAGAAATGCATTTAACGGTAAATATTTCTAATAGGTTAATCTTTCGTTTTCATTGTGAGGTGGGGAAAGTATGAATGAGAAAGCTGATAAAAACATGGATCAGGCAGATGAACTAAGAGATTTAATTGAAGAAATTGAGGAAATAGGAAACGGGAATGAACAAGAAGATGAAAGTTCCGTCAAGATGGAGGAAGAGCCTAGTAGAGAAATCGATATTTTAAATCTGCCACCGAGAAAAGAAGTTCACACGAATAAGGCTAAAGCACATCTAAAGTTAAGAACACCATTTATTCGTTTTCTTCTAGTTATTGTTTTACTTGCAGCCGTAATCATTTCTGCATATTATTATTGGGGAGAAGGCATGTTTAGTCTATTGATGTAAATGGTTGCTGTTTTACCCGATTCTTATCAACATAAAGGAGCAGATATTTATTGAAAAAAACGATAAGCATTATTATAATCATAATGCTGTTTCCTGTTTTCCTTTTATATATGCTAATGAAGGCACACCGTGATAAAATAAACGTGAATATTATTGAGGATTGTAATCTCCCTGATGTATTTCATGAATTTACTATTTTTTTTATCACGGACATTCATAGAAGAAGGGTTAAAGATTCTACTCTATCAAGGATAAACCTACCAATTGACATTGTTGTCATAGGTGGAGATTTAACTGAGAAAAATGTTCCATTAAAACGTACAAAGGAAAACATCAGAAAGTTAAAAAGATGGAATGCACCAATATATTTTGTTTGGGGAAATAATGACAGAGAAGTCGATAGTGTAAAACTAATATCAATTCTCCGTAATGAGGGAGTCATCATTTTAGCAGATGATTATTCAGAACTAAAAAGATCCAATTCTGTTATAGATTTGATTGGTTTTGATTATTCTCCTACATATGAATCGGTGACTAATGAAATCATTGCAGAAAAGAGTACAAATGCTTACAAAATCTTAATTACACATACCCCACAATCGTTTTATCATTTACCGAAGCAAACACGAAGCATGCTAAACCTTGTGTTAGCAGGTCATACACACGGTGGACAAATAAGAATAGCGGGGTTTGGACCTTATGAAAGAGGTGCATTACAAAAAAGGGGTAAAACCCATATTTTAGTAAGTGAGGGCTATGGGTATACCATTCTTCCTTTTCGATTGGGAACAAATGCAGAGTGTCATACAATAAAATTAATGCAAGTGAATCAATAAATCTGCTGTTCAACAATTATTCTAATCGCATATAGTGTATAAAGTGTCATTCTTGTATCAATAAAGTTAATAAATACGATTAAATTAAGATAAATAAAGGAGGATGCTGGTATGCGAATTGAACGTTTGTCTGATAATCAATTTACTATTTTTTTATCTTTTGATGATTTAGTGGAAAGAGGTTTTACAACAAACGATATCTGGAATGATGCATCAAGTGTCCGAAATTTGTTTAGTGACATGATGCATGAAGCAAGTTCAGAGCTTGGCTTTGAACTTGATGGGATGCTGCTTGTTCAAGTTTATTTGATGCAAGCACAAGGTATGCATATAACTGTTACACAGAATTATGAAGATATGAATTGGGATGATGACTTCATTGAAATGAAAGTCACATTAGATGAGAGCAAAGAGCTTATGTTTTCATTTTTTGACTTTGAAAATATAATTCAAGTAGTAAATAATTTAGCTTCCTTAAATATTGATGGCGGACAGATATATTATTACGATAAACGTTATTATATGTTATTAACAGAAGAAGATATAAATGAATTGGAAAAGGAAGATATTATTGCTGTTATGTCAGAATACTCTTATCCAAGTATCATTACATCCCATCGGCTTAAAGAATATGGAAAAATTATCTATGACAAGCTAGCAGTTAAACAAATTATTCAACAATTTTATTAAAGAATTCGTAGGTACGTAGAGGAGTTGCATACAATGAAGATTGCAGTATTATATGGTGGTATATCTGGAGAAAGAGAGGTTTCTCTTTCTTCTGGCAAGGGAATAATACAAGCATTAAAGCAAAAGGGCCATGAAGTAATTGGGGTTGATTTCAACCCTAATAAGTTAGAAGAAATTCTTCAACTAAAGGTTGATCTCGTATTTATTGGATTACATGGTAGATATGGAGAAGATGGGAAGCTACAAGGCTTGCTTGATATGCTGGGAATCCCCTATGTTGGTTCAGGTGTATTGGCCTCTGCGTTAGCAATGGATAAGTCAAAAGCGAAACAGATTTTTGAAAAAAATAATATCCCAGTAGCTAGAAGTGTGACATATACAATAAATCAACCATCAGATGTTGATGTTATTAAAAATAGTATTAAACAGACATTCCAAGTTCCTTTTGTAATTAAACCGAATGAAGAAGGTTCGACTTTGGGTTTATCTATTATTGAGAATGAAGAAGAAATAGAGTCAGCTATTGAAAAAGCAACGAAAAGTGATAAGAATATTCTTGTAGAAAAATTTGTAAAAGGCAGAGAAGTGACAGTTCCTGTATTAGGAAAGCCTGGAGAGGAAAGGGCATTGCCAATTATAGAAATCATACCTAAGAATGCTTTTTATGATTATGAATCCAAATATGCTCCAGGTGGGAGTGAACATATTGTTCCAGCTGCAATCGATAATAAGTTAACGATGCAGATACAGGAATATGCGGTTTTGGCTCATCAGGCTTTAGGATGTGAGACCTATTCAAGAGTAGACTTTATTCTCGGAGAAGATAATGTGCCAATTATTCTAGAAGTAAATACATTACCCGGAATGACACCTACTAGCCTATTTCCTGATTCGGCAAAATCTATTGGCATTAGTTACGAAGATATGATTCAGGAATTTGTGCAGCTTTCTGTTTAAACAGTATTATTCAGTTAAGTTGGAAAGTTTAAACTATACATTTTTTATTGCAAATTCCTACTAGAAGTGTATACTATTCACTGAGTCTAAGCGTTTACAAAATACTTATGCATATTGTAGGAGGTAAGTTCATGGTAGCCGAGAAAGCAGCAGATTCTACCAATAATAACCAAGAGAATATGGATGTATTAGTTTCTACTCGAGCTGTAATCAAAAATGCATTGGAAAAATTAGGTTACCCAGAAGAGGTATTCGAACTTCTTAAGGACCCATTAAGAATGCTCACTGTTCGTATTCCAGTCCGTATGGATGACGGTTCTATAAAAGTATTTACTGGTTACAGAGCACAGCATAACGATGCAGTTGGCCCAACAAAAGGTGGGATTCGTTTCCATCCTAAGGTTACAGAGAAAGAGATTAAAGCATTATCTATATGGATGAGTTTAAAAGCAGGAATTGTTGACTTGCCATATGGTGGTGCCAAGGGTGGAATAATTTGTGATCCTAGGGAAATGTCTTTCCGTGAATTAGAAGGGTTAAGTCGTGGATATGTTCGTGCCATCAGTCAAATTGTTGGTCCTACAAAAGATATTCCGGCTCCCGATGTTTTCACAAATTCACAAATAATGGCATGGATGATGGATGAATACAGCCGGATAGATGAATTTAATAGTCCAGGTTTTATTACTGGAAAGCCACTCGTGCTTGGTGGATCACATGGTAGAGAAACTGCTACAGCAAAAGGGGTTACAATTGTTCTCAACGAAGCTGCTAAGAAAAAAGGATTGCAAGTGAAAGATGCGAGAGTGATCGTGCAAGGGTTCGGAAATGCAGGAAGCTACTTATCTAAGTTCTTGCATCATGCTGGAGCGAAAGTGGTTGGTATTTCTGATGCTTATGGGGCATTGTATGATCCGAATGGTTTAGATATTGAATATCTATTAGATAGAAGAGATAGTTTTGGTACAGTCACGAAATTATTTGATAATACGATCACCAATAAAGAATTATTGGAACAAGAATGTGATATTCTAGTACCTGCAGCTGTAGAAAATCAAATTACTAATGAAAATGCCCATAATATCAAAGCAAAAATTGTAGTGGAAGCGGCAAATGGCCCTACAACAATGGAAGGAACAAAGATTTTAACTGATCGCGGTATCTTACTTGTTCCTGACGTTTTAGCATCTGCTGGCGGTGTTACGGTTTCGTATTTTGAGTGGGTTCAAAATAATCAAGGATTCTATTGGGAAGAGAATGAAATTGAGCAAAAGCTCAATGAAATAATGGTTAAAGCCTTCAATACCATTTATAATACAGCGGAAACACGTCGAGTAGATATGCGGTTAGCAGCATACATGGTTGGCGTTAGGAAAATGGCTGAAGCTTCGAGATTCCGTGGCTGGGTATGATTTTTTGTAAAAAGACGAAACTCTTATCGTTTATATGAAGGATAGGAGTTTTTTCTTTATGAGTACAAACAAAAGTAGTTTAAGTGGGAAGAGAATGCTGTACAGCAAACAATGGATCAAATTATATTCTTGATGGTCTTTCTTTGCGGTGCAAGTATCCCAAAATGTTAATAGAGTATTGCTTTATTATAGATTTAGAGGAAGTGTTATCTTTGCAGAAAGAAAAAGTAATTATTATTGGTGGGGGTCCTTGTGGTTTATCATGTGCAATTGAATTACAACAGCAAGGTATAGATGCACTTATCATTGAAAAAGGGAATATCGTGAATACGATTTATCATTATCCTACCCATCAAACCTTTTTCAGTTCCAGTGATAAGCTGGAAATTGGAGACGTTCCGTTTATTACTGAAAATAAAAAGCCAGTTAGAAACCAAGCGCTTGCTTACTACAGGGAAGTAGCCGCTCGTAAGCAATTGAGAATGAACACGTTTGAGAAAGTTGTCGATGTAAAGAGCTTTGATGGTGTTTTTCAAGTAGAAACCGTTAACAATACTGAAAGCAGAAGGACATATTTTTCTGAAAATGTTATTGTTGCAACAGGTTATTATGATCAACCTAATTATATGGAAGTCCCGGGTGAATCATTGAATAAAGTGATGCATTATTTCAAGGAAGCGCATCCTTATTATGATAAAAATGTAGTTGTAATTGGAGGAAAGAACTCTGCCGTAGATGCGACGCTAGAGTTACATAAAGCTGGTGCTCATGTTACAGTACTGTATCGGGGTGAAACTTACTCTAAAAGTATTAAACCTTGGATACTTCCGGAATTTGATTCACTGATTCGAAAAGGAATTGTCAAAATGGTATTTAAGGCACAAGTTAAAAACATAACAGACAGCTATGTTGAATATGAAGTAGATGGGAAAAGCTCTCGGATTCATAATGACTTTGTATTTGCTATGACAGGTTACCGTCCAAATTTACCATTTCTTGAACAGATTGGTGTACAAGTAGATATGAAGACTGGTAAACCATGGTATAACAATGAAACTTATGAGACCAATATTCCCGGTATATATATAGCTGGTGTCGTAGCTAGCGGATTTAATAACAATGAAATATTTATTGAAAATGGACGTTTTCACGGCAATTCTATTGCCAATCACATAAGGAAGAAATCATAGAATAATACTATGATTTCTTTCTTATTCATTTGCAAAAATTTCAGCAAGCCTTTTAAGGTCTTTCGTATGCTCTAGGGCTATCATTAATTTTATTCTAGCTTTTGGACCAGATAAACCATTGCCGAAAATTATTCCCATCTCTTTCAGCTGCTTTCCTCCACCAGCATAACCATATGTTGGTTGGACGTATCCTTTAAAGCTTCTGGATACTAGAACAACTGGGATTTTTGCATTATTTATTTGTTCAAGTACTGGAATGGTTTGTTTTGGCAAGTTCCCCTGACCTAAACCCTCCACCACAATGCCATCTGGTTTAGCGTTATATATGGCATTCATAAATAGATTATCCATACCAGCGTAGGCTTTAATTAAAAAGACATTCGAACGCAATTCGGTGATTGGCAGTTTTTTTCTAATAAGGTTATTACGGTGAAAAACAATGGAATCCTTGGTAATCATTCCAATTGGGCCAAATTGGGGACTTTGAAATGTGGCGACATTACTTGTTGAAGTTTTGGTCACAGTTTCAGCAGGATGAATCTCATCATTCATTACAACCAATACACCTTTTTCCCATGATTGATCCTCACTCGCAACGCGAATAGAAGTAATAAGGTTATAAAGAGCATCTGAACCAATCTCATTGCTAGAGCGCATTGCTCCAGTAATAATAATCGGCTTTTTTGTGTCAATAACTAAATCTAGAAAATAGGCTGTTTCCTCAAGTGTATCTGTTCCGTGCGTTACCACTACTCCGTCATAGTTAGATAAAGCCCAATTGATTTTCTTTGCCAATTCATGCATATGGGTTGGAGTAATATGCGGAGAAGGCAGATCAAATAGGATATGTTCATTGACATCAATTGGGAAATCCAAATGTTTTGCTATATTTGCTAACGGATGTTGAGAGGTTGAATTAACTTCACCTGTTTCTTTGTTTTCTAACATGGAAATAGTACCACCAGTATGTATGATAAGGATTTTCTTCATACTGAACACCTTCTATATAAAAATTATTATTTTCATACTACTTCCAACATGATACGATAAAATAAGACTGTTGGAAAGAGGTTCTAAAAAATGTTTGCTATATTATCTGCAGGTTTAGCACCTACCATAGGATTACTATCATATTTCTATCTAAAAGATAAAGTGACAGAGCCGTTGTCCTTAATTGTAAGGACGTTTATCCTAGGTGCTTTATTAGTATTCCCAATTATGTTTTTGCAATATGCGTTTGCAGAGGAGAATGTAACAAATAATCCTATTATTCAATCCTTTTTCCTTATCGCATTCTTTGAAGAATTTTTTAAATGGTTTATTTTTATGTTTTCTATGTATCGGCATCCAGAATTTAATAATCACTATGATGGGATTGTCTATGCTGTATCCATTAGCCTTGGATTTGCAACTGTAGAAAATATATTATACTTAATTACAAATGGAATTGAATATGCTCTATTCCGGGCAGTGTTCCCTGTATCTTCACATGCTTTATTCGGTGTGATTATGGGATATTATCTTGGTAAAGCAAAGGTAATGCCGGAAAAAAGTAATTGGAATAAAGGTCGAGCATTATTCGCTCCATTCCTTCTGCATGGAATATATAATTACATATTAATTTCCATTAAAAGTAATTGGATTTATTATTTGTTCCCTTTTATGATTGCACTATGGTTTCTTGCTCTTCGCCGCGCAAAAAAAGCAAATCAGTGGTAGTTTATCCCTCCGTTATTAAATATCGGAGGGATATTTTTGTACATTTAATTTACTCTACATAACATATCAATACGATTTATGAATAAAAAGGCAATTTACTCAAAAAATACTCCTACAATATCTTGTTTTTGCAGGAGGAAAAATGAATGATTTCAAAAAAGAGGTTCTTTTTATGCTTTATCCTTAGCTTTATGATAGTCGGAATATATGAGGTTGGGCCGAAACAAAATGCAGAAGCATTTAGCAATCAAGTTATCCAGCATGGTGCTGTGGGTGATGACGTTATCGAACTTCAGGCTAGATTGCAATATTTGGGTTTTTATAACGGGAAAATTGATGGTGTCTTTGGTTGGGGTACATATTGGGCATTGAGAAATTTTCAATATGAATTTGGACAAGACATTGATGGATTAGCTGGACAAGAAACAAAGCAAAAATTAGTAGATGCTAGCGAATATGATGAGCAGTTTGTAAAGCAGCAAATCGCAAGAGGGAATAAATTTACCCATTACGGCGGTGTGGAGAGAGAGAAGCAATCAACTAACAGAGGTGGCGGAGGCAATGAAGCAGCTACTCCGGCACCTGAGACAACGAATACGGCGGTGAATGTACCACAAGGATACTCGCAGAACGATATTCAATTAATGGCAAATGCTGTCTATGGCGAAGCAAGAGGAGAGCCTTATGAAGGTCAGGTAGCAGTAGCTGCAGTCATTCTAAATCGAGTAGAAAGCTCTACATTTCCCAATACAGTAGCTGGAGTGATTTTTGAGCCCCGCGCTTTTACAGCAGTTGCGGATGGGCAAATTTGGTTGACTCCAAATGATCGTGCTCGGGAAGCTGTGCTTGATGCTATTAATGGATGGGATCCAACTGGCAATGCACTTTATTATTTCAATCCGGATACAGCTACCTCTGCTTGGATTTGGACGAGACCGCAAATCAAACAAATTGGTAAACATATATTCTGTAAATAGAAAGGTGTGAGAAGCAGATGATAAGATGGATTTTAATTGGTATATTAACTCTTGGTATTGCTGGAACAGCTTTTTGGGGGTATCAGGAACATCAAGAAAAAAATGCGATTTTAACGCAAGCTGAGAACACGTACCAGCGATCATTTCATGAATTATCGTATTATATGGATTTGTTACATGATGAAATTGGAACAGCGCTTGCGATGAATTCAGACCAAAGACTATCTCCGCAAATGGTAGAGATATGGCGACTGACTTCTGAGGCTTCTAGTAACGTAGGTCAGTTACCCCTAGGGTTATTACCATTTAACAAAACAGAAGAGTTCCTTTCTAATATTGGAGACTTTACGTACCGAACAGCGGTTAGAAATCTAGACGATGAACCACTTACGGAAGAGGAAACCAAAACTTTACAACAATACTATAAACAGTCTAGCGAGATTGAGCAGGAATTAAGAGAAGTGCAGCATTTAGCATTAGAGAACAATTTGAGATGGATGGATGTACAGCTTGCTTTGGTTAATAATGAAGAGCAGTTGGATAATACAATTATTGATGGATTAAAAACGGTAGAAGATAAAGTAGGTGGTTATTCAGAAGCCAACATTGACTCTTCAGTAATTGGTATTTCAAATCAACAGAATGAACCATATAAATCCATTACAGGTAAAAAAGTTTCTGAACAAGAAGCTTTAAATATTGCCAAAGATTTATTTGAAGTCAAAGATAGTGATAAATTAACCATTGCAGAATCTGGAAAAGGTGCTGATATTCCCATATATAGCGTTTCATATAATGGTGATGATAAGCATGCCTATACGGATATTAGTCAACAAGGTGGGAAGCCCTTATCATTATTAATTAATCGTCAAATTAATGAAAATAAGATTAGCTTAAATGAGGGACTGAAAAAAGCAGAGGAATATGTCAATAGATTGGGTTTTGATGATATGATATTCTTCCGGAGTAGTGAATACGGTAATACGGGTGCTTATTCTTTCTTATCTAGCCAAGATGGTGTAAGAATATATCCTGATGCTATCGAGGTAAAAGTCGCATTGGATAACGGAGATATCATGGGAATTACCGCAGATAATTACTACCGAAACCATAAAGAAAGGGATATACCGGAACCGAAAGTAACAAAAGAAGAGGCAAAGGAAATGGTTAATCCAAATGTAGATATACAAGAAGAGTACCTTGCTGTGATTGATAATGATTTAGGTGAAGAAGTATTGACTTATGAGTTCTTAGGAACTTATGGTGACGATACTTATCGTATCTTTATCAATGCGCTAAATGGAATGGAAGAGAAGGTAGAGAAGCTAGGCGGTACAGAAATAAATTATGCGATCAATTAGGGATAGGCAAAAAGCCTTTCCCTTTTTACTAATTTTTGTAATAATAGGTGTAAAAGGTTGTTAAAATAGCCTGGTAAAAATGGCACAGTGAGGTAAGCGCGACAGTATTTTGCTTCTTTACTTTCTTACCTGGGATTATGGTTACGATAGAATCTAAAGATTGGCTTGGGGGATTATAATGAAACTAGGGATACAACTGACTATTGAAACAGTAGATATGGACTCGAATCAATTAAAGAAATACCGCTCGAAAATTATTGAGATAACTGAAGAATATTTAATTATTGATTATCCCATTAGTGTAGATACCAACAAAACAGCATTTCTAGCAAGAGGTACTCATTTTAAGGCATCATTTGTAGAGAATGAGGTAGTGTACAAATTTAGAAGCAAAATTATTAAGAATGCTAAATTGAAGGTTCCTGCTCTCGCTGTCAAATACCCTGAAAAAGAACAAATAAAAAAAGTACAACGGAGAGAATTTGTTCGTATCGACACGGCGGTTGATGTCACTGTGCATAGTGTTAACGAATCATTTGAGCCAATAGTTACTGTGACATCAGATATTAGTGGAGGCGGTATATCTATTATTATTCCGCATGAAGATTACTTTCAAAAAGGCGATCGTGCCCAGGTAATGCTGGTTTTACCCATGCTTTCCGGGAGATATTATTATATTAAAGCAGAAGTAGAAGTAGTGATCAATAGGAGTATATCTAATGGGGTAGTTGCGTCATCGCTTAAGTTTATATCTATCGAAAAAGATGCTCAACAAAATATTCTACAATTTTGTTTTGAGAAACAGCGAGAAGCGAGGCAAAAAGAATTGATTTAGGATAGACCAATATTTTCTTTGTGTGATATGATTAACTATAGGCATGATATAAATAGCATGACTGTTCATTTAAAGGGATTTTTCAATCAATAAATGTATTAAGGATACTAAAGGATATAAAGCAAAGGTATAAATCTGTTAGTTTTAGTTAATCTCGCTAATCTATTGATTATGAAGATCTGGCGATGCGCAGAATGGCTGTTTATTGATAGGTCAAGAGTTAAACAGAGGTATATTCAATTTGGTTTTGAGAGGAATGAAGGTTTTAAATGAAAGATTATATTGCAATCGCCATTGATGGCCCAGCTGCTGCAGGAAAAAGTACAGTAGCTAAAATCGTAGCGGAGACATTGTCCTATGTTTATATCGATACCGGCGCAATGTACCGAGCGATTACTTTAAAAGCATTACAACAAGATTTGGATTTAAATGATGAAGCTGCTATTTTGGAATTGTTATTACATACAAAAATTGAATTAAATAAACAGGAGAAAAGCCAAATCGTCCTGTTGGATAATGAGGATGTAACAAACGATATTCGAACAAGTGAAGTAACTAATAATGTATCTTATGTGGCTAAGCTCCCTAAAGTACGTAAGGAAATGGTAGAACGTCAACAAGCATTGGCTGATAACCGTGGTGTGGTAATGGATGGGAGAGATATTGGTACTCATGTCCTACCTAAAGCAGAAGTGAAAATATTTCTTGTCGCAAGTGTAGATGAAAGAGCAAAGAGGAGACATGAAGAGAACCTTAAGAGAGGAATTGAATCTTCCTTAGAAGAATTAACGCGGGAGATAGAGAATCGAGATTTTATTGATTCCAAGAGGGAGACCTCTCCTTTAATTAAAGCAGATGATGCAATAGAATTAGATACTACTTCTCTCTCTATAGATCAAGTTGTACAAGAAATATTAAATGAGGTTAATCGTTACTTTAACCAATAGTTTTTAAAGGAGAATGGAGATGCTCTATAAAGTAGCCAAAACGGTTGTGGCGATTTTACTCTTTCCACTATTTCGTATTAAGGTGATTGGAAAAGAAAATATACCTAAGCAAGGACCAGTTTTATTATGTTCTAATCACATTTCCAATTTTGATCCACCTGTTGTAGGTATCACTTCAACCCGGGACATTTATTTTATGGCTAAGGGGGAATTATTTGAGAAAAAATTTCTTGGTACTCTATTAAGAGGGATTCATGCATTTCCTGTTAAGCGTGGTTTAGCAGATAGAAATGCTTTAAGAGAAGGACTAAAAATACTAGAAGATGGACATACGTTAGGTTTGTTCCCCGAGGGAACGAGAAGTAAAACTGGGGAGATTGGTAAGGCGTTAGCTGGAGCAGGCTTTTTTGCTTTACGCTCTGAAGCAGCAGTTGTACCTTGTGTGATTATCGGTCCATATAAAGCAGGTTCCCGATTAAAGGTTATCTACGGTAAGCCAATGGATATGGAAAAATACCGTTCCAGTAAAACATCAGCAAAAGACATGGCAGATGCTATTATGAAAGAAATAAAATCACTAAAGGAAAAGTATATAGAGGAAACTACTTTACTTGACAAATAAATATAATTATTAGAAGTTATAAAAAGAACAGATAAATTTTTTTATAATATATATCTTTTTAATTGGATTTAGGAGGCTATGGTGATGAGTGAAGAAAACAAGGAAATTCAAGAAATTAATGTAGGTGATACTATAACAGGAACAGTTGTGAAAATAGAAGATAAACAAGTTCTTGTTGATATCGGCTATAAAACGGAAGGTATTCTGCCAATAAGTGAACTTTCTAGTTTGCATGTTGAAACTCCTGGTGATGTAGTAAAAGAGGGAGATACGCTTACGCTTCAAGTGAAAAAGGTAGAAGATGATGAAGTTATTGTTTCGAAAAAAGCAGTAGATGCAGAAAAGGCTTGGAAAGAACTTCAGCAAAAATACGAAAACAATGAAATCTTTGAAACAGAAGTGAAAGAAGTAGTTAAAGGTGGACTTGTTGTTGATGTGGGATTACGTGGCTTCATCCCTGCATCATTAGTGGAAACTTATTATGTAGAGGATTTCTCAGATTATAAAGGTAAAACTCTTGCAGTTAAAATTGCAGACTTAAACCCAGAACAAAACCGTATTATCTTGTCTCATCGAGCAGTAGTTGAAGCAGAATTAGATCAAAAGAAAAAAGAATTATTCGAATCCCTTGAAGCGGGCCAGGTATTAGAAGGTACTGTGCAAAGAATTACAGATTTCGGAGCATTTGTTGATATTGGGGGAGTAGATGGTCTTGTTCATATCTCTCAATTATCCCATGAGCATGTCCAAAAGGCTTCTGATGTCGTTTCTGAGGGTGATAAGATAAATGTAGAAGTACTTTCAGTTGACCGTGATAATGAGCGAATATCCCTTTCTCACAAGAACACACTTCCTGGACCATGGACAAATATCGGAGATCGCATTAAAGTCGGCGATACGCTTGATGGAACAGTGAAGCGTTTAGTGAATTTTGGTGCTTTCGTTGAAGTACTTCCTGGTGTTGAAGGATTAGTGCATATTTCTCAAATAGCAAATAGACACATCGGAACCCCGCAAGAAGTACTAGAAGTTGGTCAATCTGTAAAAGTAAAAGTTCTTGATGTAAACGAAGATGAAGAACGTATTTCATTGAGTATAAAAGAGCTAGAACAAGAGCAGGAAGAAAAGGAATATAAGCAATACGAAAAAGATGATGAACAAACAGGTTTCCACTTAGGTGATCTAATTGGTGATAAACTAGATAAATATAAGAAATAACAAAGGACAAAGGGTGTGCCAAAAAGGGTAAGTAACTTATCTTTTTGAGCTCATCCTCTTTTTTATTTAGTTAGTTTTTTGACGTTAAATAAGTTCAAACTGAGCGGTTAATAAAAAAATGCTGATTAACTGAATTCAGAAGATGTTTGATGAATAAATCTAAACACACACACTGGAAACAAGCGCTCGTGATTTCCGCTACGGGCAGTACGCTTTCCGCGGGCAACGCCTTAGCCTCCTCGGAAGAAAACCGCTTCCTGCGGGGTCTTCGGCTGTTGCTTTTCCCGCAGGAGTCGACTGCCCTTCGCTCCAATCACTTCATGTTTAATAGTTTCTCCTTATACATTGTTTAAAAGCACAAACCAGCGGAGGAAATACACGAAGACTCCTGTGGGAGGAGAAGCCTAGTTGAGACCCCGCAGTGCGTTAGCACGAGGAGGCTCAACAGCGCCCGCGGAAAGCGTAGTGTATTTCCGGAGCGGATTTTACGCACTAACTTGAATTAAACTAATTAGAAATCTATCTAAAAAAAGCGTAACAATAAGTAAGGCTTTGCCAATGGCTCTGTTTCTGTATACAATTTCCAATTTCTAGCAATAATGGCTAGTAATGGGAGGTGTGTATATTGGAAAGTGGAGTTCTTTTTTATTGGTTTTGTTGGATTCTTTGGATACTTATAACTTTTTTTATGGATAAAGGACGAAAAAGGAGTTTATTAGCTATTTGGTTGCTGATTACCATTATAAGCTCTGCTTTTATGATTACAATAGGACAATTTCATATTTCAGCTTCCTTTGTTGTCATGCTTTTTGGCTCGTTTATTTTGATTGCTACTCGTCCTCATCTTTATTTTCATCTCTTTGCAGCATTTACAGTATCCATCGGTTATGCAGGACTGCTATTTTGGGAAAAAATCTCACCAATTTGGATTATCCTCCCCCGAATTGTCTTTTATTCCGTCATTATAGGAATCCTGATTTCCTTATTAAGCAAAAACTATTTCAGTCAAATAAGTATTTGCTTATTAGGAATGCTTTCTGGAGAATTAATCCATAGTTTGACATTAACAAGCTATGGTTTAGATGAGATCGCTGCAGAAACGCTTTTTTTAGACACTTTATTATCAACACTATTATTATTGACATTTCTAGCCATACTACTTAAAGGGAAAAGAAAATACGTGAGATTTATTCATCACTATAAACAGAATCCGAGGTGGCAATTGAAATGAATGAATATACTTACGCTATAATTTTCGGCGTAGTAATAGGAACGATTACTAGAATAATTATGCTTAGAACGGATTATCGTCAATACCCGACCTACTTACATGGGAAAATTATTCATGTTTCTCTTGGCTTTATTGCTGCGTCTTTAGGATCCCTGATTGTTCCAGCAATTATGGAAAAGGAGTACACGGCAGTTACGCTTTTAACAGTCGCAGCAACACAGTTCAGAGATGTACGAAATATGGAAAGAAACACCCTTAATGAGATAGATGGTTATGAATTAGTTTCACGTGGTAAAACCTATATTGAAGGCATTGCGATTTCTTTTGAGAGCCGGAATTACCTTGTTATTTTTACAGCATTTATAGCTACGTTAATATTCATTCTAGGAAATGTTTTCTTAGCTGTTATCGCAGCTATTATTTGCATTGTAATCGCTAAGGTGTTGATGAGCGGATCAACATTAAAGGACATTGTAGATATTGAGTATCAAGAAGTTCATTTTGAAGGCGCAGGATTGTATGT
The DNA here is from genome assembly GCF_003665065.1 of Oceanobacillus piezotolerans. Classification (GTDB taxonomy): domain Bacteria; phylum Bacillota; class Bacilli; order Bacillales; family Amphibacillaceae; genus Oceanobacillus; species Oceanobacillus piezotolerans. Next base: position 523,242 of record NZ_RCHR01000001.1, read on the forward strand.
TGATAATATTTATATTATGAATATTGGGCTTCCGGAGCGACAAAAAGAAATTTTGAAATATGGAATGGGTTTCATTTTAGTGCCAAAAAATATGAATGAAATCAATACTATTGCTAATTTAGGCCAGAGACAAGCTATCTTGCATGATGTCTCCGTGTCGCTTGGTGTATTTAAGGATTCTGGCACACCGGCGCTAACTCCTTTAATAAAGCGTGATTTGGATGACGGACGTTTAGGGGTATTTGTCCTTCCTCAGGTCCGGGATATTGAGAAGGCCAAAAAAATTATTGGTTCTGTGCCAGTACTGGAAAGTGCCATTAAAATGCCTTCCAAATCTAGCACACATAATTCGTAAGGAGGAAAATTATAAATGATGTTAGAAAAGGCTATCTTGGCTATTATTACAATGGACAAGTCGAAGGTAGATGGCGGTGCTCCTATTTTTATTTGTGGGACTAAAAAAGAACTTGAATTGATTGCAGCTAGCTTAGAAGCAATTACAGATGGGATTGCTCACGCGTTGAGTGATGAACTATTTATTATTGTAAAACACTAATACTCCGATTTGTATTGGACCATAGTTTAGAACACGCTCTAATATTAATTGTTAATATTTTCTTCTTTTGCTAGAATGTATTAATGGTGAGGAAATAGAACTCGGAAAGAGAGGCTTTATATGAGGAAATCGGTAGTAGCAATTGTTGGGAGACCAAATGTAGGAAAGTCAACCATTTTTAATAGATTAGTTGGAGAGAGAATTTCTATTGTAGAAGATATACCTGGTGTAACAAGAGATCGTATTTATGCACAAGCTGAATGGCTTAATCATACTTTTAATTTAATTGACACGGGTGGAATAGAAATTGGTGATGAACCATTACTTATCCAAATGCGTCAGCAAGCAGAGGTTGCTATTGATGAGGCTGATGTTATTATTTTTATTGTAAATGGAAAAGAAGGTATAACAGCTGCGGATGAAGAAGTAGCTAAGCTTTTATTTAAGTCTAACAAGCCTATTGTGCTTGCTGTGAATAAAATGGATAATCCTGAAATGCGTGAGACAGTTTATGAGTATTATTCACTTGGATTTGGTGAGCCATTTCCAATCTCAGGTTCCCATGGTCTTGGACTTGGAGATATGCTAGATGAAGTTGTCAGTTATTTTCCGGATACTGCAGAAGATCAGATGGATGAGGATACCATTTATTTCAGCCTTATCGGTAGACCTAATGTCGGAAAATCGTCCTTAGTTAACTCGATTTTAAATGAAGAACGAGTAATTGTAAGTGAAATAGAAGGTACAACTAGGGACGCAATTGATACTCATTTCGAGCGTGAAGGACAAAAGTTTGTCATTACCGACACGGCCGGAATGCGTAAACGGGGTAAAGTATACGAGTCTACTGAAAAATACAGTGTACTTCGAGCGCTAAAAGCTATCGAACGTTCTGATGTCGTATTAATACTTATTGATGCAGAAACGGGAATAAGAGAGCAAGACAAGAAAATTGCCGGTTACGCTCATGAAGCGGGAAGAGCAATCGTCATTGTTGTGAATAAATGGGATACTATAGAATCGAATGAAAAAGCTATGAAGGAATTCGAAACAAAAATTCGTGCACATTTTCAATACTTGGATTATGCTCCGATTGTATTCTTGTCTGCGAAAACGAAAAAGAGATTGCATACGCTTATCCCAGCGATCAAGCTGGCGAGTGAGAGTCATGCTAAACGCATCCCAACGAATGTATTGAACGACGTTATAATGGATGCGATAGCTATGAATCCGACTCCAACATACAAAGGAAAACGGTTAAAGGTACTGTATGCAACCCAGGTAGCCGTAAAGCCGCCTAGCTTTGTCGTATTCGTTAATGATCCTGAATTAATGCATTTCTCCTATGAGCGTTTCTTAGAAAACAAGATACGGGATGCATTTGGATTTGTAGGGTCACCAATTAAAATCTTCGCTAGACGCCGTCAATAGGGGGTAATATATTGAAAGAAATTGCAGTATTGGGTGCAGGAAGCTGGGGGACTGCATTAAGTTTGGTCCTAGCTGATAATGGCCATAAAGTACGTTTATGGTCACACCGAAAAGAACAAGCCGATGAAATAAATCAAACACATCAAAACTTGAAATATTTGGATGTTACGTTACCAAGTAATATTGTGGCATATAGTGATGTGGAATCATGTATAAGTGGCGTGAAAGCAATAGTTATCGTAGTTCCTACAAAAGCAATCCGAGAGATGTGCAAACAGCTTAACAAATCCATCGAACCGTCCATACCAATTATCCATGCGTCTAAAGGAATTGAACCTGTCAGTTTGAAAAGAGTATCACAAATGATTAGTGAAGAACTAGATGATTATAAGTATGAGGATATTGTAGTACTATCTGGTCCCAGTCATGCTGAGGAAGTCGCTTTGCGACATCCAACAACTGTTACTGTTGCATCATTAAATAGTGAACACGCTAAATTAGCACAGGATTTATTTATCAATGAATCCTTTAGAGTTTATACAAGTTCAGACGTATTGGGAATCGAGCTAGGTGGTGCCTTAAAAAACATTATAGCCTTAGGTGCAGGAATCTCGGATGGATTAGGTTATGGAGACAATGCCAAAGCAGCTCTAATGACTAGGGGACTTGCAGAAATTGCACGACTTGGTACGAAGCTCGGTGCTAATCCACTCAGTTTTCTTGGATTGTCTGGAGTTGGAGATTTAATCGTTACCTGTACAAGTGTGCATTCTAGAAATTGGCGAGCTGGAAATTTACTTGGTAAGGGCCATAAACTTGAAGATGTATTGAAAGAGATGGGAATGGTGGTTGAGGGTGTCCGCACAGTTAAGGCTGCCTATCAATATGCAAAAGAAGAGAATGTGGAAATGCCAATTACAGAAGGGATTTACCAAGTCCTTTTTGAAGGTAAGAAACCTAATGAAGTAGTAGAGCAACTTATGAATCGTTCGAAACGTGAAGAAATGAATGATATTGCACATTTATTATATGAACGTTACGCAAGATAACACGCATAGCCTCCCCTTGCATATAATAACTTGAACAATGAATGCAAGGAGGAGAATGTGTGAATCAGTTTCAGAAAGGCTTATTTGACAAAATTCAACAGAACTCAAATATTAACCCCGAGGATATATACAAAGTTGCAGATTCTGTTAAAAACGCTAACTTTTCCGACGAAAAAACAGTAAGAGGATTAGTAAGACATTTAGCTAAGCTTGCAAACAAGCCTCTTACAAAGGAAAAGGAAGATAAAATCGTACAAACCATAGTCAATAACAAAATTCCTAAAGATCCGCAGTCTTTAAATCAATTATTTAAAAAGTAAGATTCTTGGGCAAGTGAGGATACAATATTACTAAACATCGCATAATATAAATCGCACAAGCATTCATGGATAGAGTCCGCTTGGATATTATTTAGTCACCCCGGGATGAAGATAGCCCCCTTCATTCCGGTTTTTTCAATTGTCATAATCTTAATTCCGGCATAGTTGTAAAAACAGAAGAATAAGAACTTATTAATACTTCGAAAACCTTTCCTGTGTTATAATACGTGTTGCAAACAAGATGTATAGGGGTGAACAATATGTCGGTTTCCATGCTTAAAATGTATATTTCATTTGCGGGAATGATTTTTTTATTTCTTTCATTAGGGCTAATTTACTTAAGTAGAAATAAACTGACTGGTCTTTTAGCTGGAATTGTTTCATTATTAGCTTTTATTTGTCTACTGCTAGGGGGATTAATTATTATTTACATCGTTATAACAGGACCTACGAGATAACAGCCTAAGGGGAGATTTTCATGAGGAATACATATAGAATAAATTTAGGAATAATTATTATTTCCTTATTATTAAGTGGTTGTTTGTATCCAGATAGTGAACGTAGCGAGAATCAGGTTCCTTACGAAGATCAGCTTAAAGTGGTACAAGATGCCGTTGATCAGTACCAAAATGATCTAAATGGTCTTGTTCCCATTCGTACAAAGCCTAATGATACACCTATTTTCGAAAAATACTTAATCGATTTTTCTTTATTAAAGGATAATCGTTATCTATCTGAAATACCAGGAAACGCTTATGAAAAAGGCGGAATATATCAATATGTTCTGATTACGCCTGATACAAATCCAACTGTGAAATTAATTGACTTGCGAATCACAGAAGCTATCCGCAGTTTAAATGTTAAATTGGATATTTATCGTGATGAACATCTATATCCTCCATTCGGAGAGAAAATTGAAGAGAATGTATTTATGATAGATTATAAGAAATTGGGGTTAGAAGCAACTCCTACTGTGAAAAGTCCATACTCCAATGAGCAGTTGCCAATTGTAATGGACGTCGATGGAATGCTTTATGTTGATTATCGGATTGATTTAGCTCATGCTTTGTCTCATTATGAGCATGATTATGAAGAAGGGGAGGACATCCGCTATATACTAGCAAATAATACACCCTTTGTACCCGCATACTCCTTGCCATATACGATTAGAAATAATGAGCCAGTATTTCTAAATGGTAAAGATTAAAAAGAGAATTTATTTATCATAATATAGAGCCCTTGTAATATATATTGTTGCAAGGGCTTTATTTTTTTATTTTTCCCTTTTATTCGGACAGTATATATTTCCATTAGAGGATTGGAATGAACTATGAGTGTGAAGGGGAATCGGCTGTCAGTAGAAGCTTGAGATAGTTACAATTTACTCCGCTTGAAAATAAATGATGCTTTTCACAGTAATTTAAGTCATATTTTGATAGGACAACATCATAGACTTTTAATGTCAATTAATCGTAGTTTATCTTTGAATTTAGCAAGGAGATCGGGAGGGGATCTTTTGGAGAAGATTGATGTTTTTAAAGATATCTCTAAGCGGACAAATGGAGACATTTATCTCGGAATAGTAGGGGCAGTCCGCACTGGGAAATCAACGTTTATCAAAAAATTTATGGAGCTCGTAGTTTTGCCAAACATTGCTGATCCTAGTGAACGTGATAGGGCTCAAGATGAATTGCCACAAAGTGCTGCAGGTAAAACCATTATGACAACAGAACCAAAGTTTATACCAAATCAGGCTGTTTCGGTAAATGTAGAGGAAGGTCTAAACGTTAATATCAGACTAGTCGATTGCGTTGGTTACGCTGTCGAAGGGGCAAAAGGATTCGAGGATGAAAATGGACCAAGAATGATAAACACCCCATGGTATGAAGACCCGATCCCTTTTCATGATGCAGCAGAAATTGGCACAAGAAAAGTAATTCAAGAGCATTCTACGATTGGTGTTGTCGTTACGACAGATGGGACGATTGGAGAAATTTCACGTTCTTCTTACGTTGATGCAGAAGCACGAGTAGTAGAGGAATTAAAAGAAGTTGGCAAGCCGTTTATAATGGTTATCAATTCAACCATGCCAACCAGTCAGGAAACAGAGATCTTACGCGAACAGCTAATACAGGAGTATGATATACCTGTTCTTGCGATGAGTATTGAATCCATGACAGAGCACGATGTACACAATGTATTAAGGGAAGCGCTATTTGAATTCCCTGTTCTAGAAGTGAACGTAAACCTACCAAGCTGGGTCATGGTATTGAAAGAGAATCATTGGTTGAGAGAGAATTATCAAGATGCTATTCAAACTACTGTTAAGGATATTAAACGTCTGCGGGATGTGGATCATATTGTCGGTAATTTTACTGAATATGATTATATAGACAAAGCTAATCTGGCTGGAATTGAGATGGGCGATGGGGTAGCTGAAATTGACCTTCATGCACCAGATTACTTATATGATCAGGTGTTAAAAGAAATCGTGGGAGAAGAGATTAGAGGAAAAGATCATCTACTTGAATTAATGCAAGACTTCGCTCATGCGAAAAGAGAGTATGACCAAGTTGCTAGTGCATTGCATATGGTCAAACAAACCGGTTACGGTATTGCAGCTCCAACTCTTGAAGATATGATTCTTGATGAACCTGAAATTATTCGCCAAGGCTCTCGATTTGGGGTGCGATTGAAAGCAGTGGCTCCGTCGATACACATGATTAAAGTTGAAGTGGAGTCGGAATTCTCACCAATTATTGGGACAGAGAAACAAAGTGAAGAACTGGTAAGATACTTAATGCAAGACTTTGAAGAAGATCCATTATCCATCTGGGAGTCCGATATTTTTGGCAGGTCACTGAGTTCTATTGTTCGAGAAGGAATACAGGCGAAAATCTCTTTAATGCCAGAAAATGCGAGATATAAATTAAAAGATACCCTTGAACGAATTATTAACGAGGGAACAGGTAGCTTAATAGCAATTATCCTTTAGCAGCTTTTTACAGGCTGCTTTTTGTTTTGGTGGGAAATTTATATTTAGGAATAAATTGCTTTACATAAGGTTTTACTTGTATTATTGTGATTACAATAGGTATTTACCAAAATTTAACCGATTTTTCATGTTTTTGGTAATAAAATTCTCTGTTTTGGATACTTATTGTTGAATTTTCTTGGAAACTCAGTTAATATAAGCCTTGTCATACATTCCTTTTTGGTAAAATGACGTATAAAAACAGGCAAAATAGTAAAGTAATGAACTAAGAATATTATTTTGTACTGGTTTCTAAGGTAGTTAGATTTTGGGAGGAGGTGAATGTCATGAATAAAACAGACTTAATTAATGCAGTAGCTGAGAAGAGCGAACTTTCTAAAAAGGACGCTACAAAAGCTGTAGATGCAGTATTTGAATCTGTCATGGATTCACTTAAGAATGGTGAAAAAGTACAATTAATCGGATTTGGTAACTTTGAAGTACGTGAACGTTCTGCACGTAAAGGTCGTAATCCGCAAACTGGTGAAGAAATCGAAATCCCTGCTAGCAAGGTTCCAGCTTTCAAACCAGGTAAAGCCCTTAAAGAAATCGTTAAATAAGGCATTACATAGGGCAATCAAAGGGTACGTTAATCAACGTACCCTTTTTATATATTAGGATGTTAAAAAGGAGGAATGAGCCTATGAGCGAGATTCATGATAGATCAGATTTCTTTGTAATCAAGGCATTAGAAGATGGCGTTAATGTTATGGGATTAACAAGAGGCTCAAATACTAAATTTCATCATCAAGAAAAATTAGACAGAGGCGAAGTAATGATTGCTCAATTTACAGAACATACCTCAGCTGTTAAGGTTAGAGGGAAGGCACTCATTCAGACTAGTCATGGGGAAATGCAAACAGAATAAACTAAAGGAATGGTTGCCGAAGAAAATCAATCATTTGGTTCATGTTAGATTTATGCTATAATAACTAATGCAGTCAATGAGTGGTAGAAAGGCAATAGGTGATTTCTATGAAGACATCTAACATGGAAATAGAATCAGTAAAAAAACATATAGAAGAAGTAATGCATTACCCATACATAGAAAGGTTTTTAAATAAACCGATAATCGACGAGGAAAAATTAGCTGTTATAATGACGATCATACATAATCAGTCAGTCCTCTCAGAAATAGAAAAAGAACGCTATATTACAACCGCAGTTTTGGTACAAGTAGCACTAGATACACATGAACGTGTACTTGAATCCCATGAAAGTAATCCAGAATTTGATAGACTTCCTAATCAATTAAAAGTTTTAGCTGGTGATTACTATAGTGGCTTATATTATTACCTATTGTCTGAAATAGATGATATTCAAATGATTCATATATTAGCAACAGCTATTAAAGAAATAAATGAAAATAAAATGAACTTATACTACATGAAATATTTTTCGATAGACGAATATTTGGAACTGGTGAAAAAGATTAACTTTGGATTAATTGACCATATTTCGGTATATTTGAATGACACATCCTTAAATGATGTAGCAAGTGAATGGCTTTTACTCTGTCAACTGACGAAGGAAATAGATGTGTTGGAGCGAGAGCAAAACACACAAAACGAGAACCCTGATAGCTTCTATCAACAACTAGTACATGTTTGGAAGACGAAATCCCTTTCTCTTAGCAATAAAGTTGGCACTATACCAGACAAACATGCTACATATCAAAAATATTTGAAATCGCGTATCAGTAATTGGTAAAAACGAATACTCTAAAGTAGAGGAAGGGAAAAAAAGATGCAAGAACAATCAAAAGAAGAAAAAGTCCATCATGTTTTTGAAAAAATCTACAAAAATTACGATTCGATGAATTCCATCATTTCTTTCCAAAGGCATAAAGCGTGGAGAAAAGATGTCATGAAGCGCATGCAAGTGAAACAGGGATCCACAGCTCTAGATGTATGTTGCGGAACAGGGGATTGGTCACTAGCATTAGTGAATGCAGTCGGAAAAAACGGAGAGGTCACTGGCTTAGATTTTAGCAAGAACATGCTTTCTGTTGCCGCCCGAAAAAAAGAGCAGCTTGGTATTGATAATCTAGATCTAATTCATGGGAATGCAATGGAGCTTCCTTTCGAAGACAATAGCTTTGATTATGTAACGATTGGGTTCGGACTAAGGAATGTGCCGGATTATATGACTGTACTAAAAGAAATGTATCGAGTTGTTAAACCAGGTGGTAAAGTCGTATGTTTGGAAACTTCGCAACCAAGCATGATAGGATTCAAACAATTATATTTCTTTTACTTTCGTTTTATTATGCCGATTTTCGGTAGGATATTTGCTAAAAGCTATAAAGAATATTCTTGGTTAAACGAATCTACTAGAAATTTTCCCGACAAAAGAGAATTGAAGCAGATGTTCTTTAAAGCTGGTTTCTCAAGTGTAGATGTAAAAAGCTATACCGGTGGTGTAGCGGCAATGCATATGGGATTCAAAAAATAGGCAACAGAATGTACACCTTTTAATCTATGAAGAAGGTGTAACGGATAGTGAAAATAAAGGTGAACCACATGAAACTTCCAAAAACTTATGGATTTTTAAAAAAAGATTTAGATATAATAGAAGAAGCATTACATCGGGCAATTCAAGCTGATCATGAGGTACTGAATGAAGCTGTAACAGCTTTGTTAAATGCTGGTGGAAAGCGAATAAGACCGGTATTTGTTGTGCTTGCTGGACAGCTTGGTGATTTTAATGCAGAGAAGGTTAAAAAGGTTGCTGTCTCTCTAGAGTTAATACATATGGCAACGCTGGTTCATGATGATGTAATAGATGAGGCAGAACTTCGACGAGGTAAGCCCACTGTTAAAACGAAATACGGTAATCGTGTAGCAATGTATACGGGCGACTATATTTTGGCAAGAGCCCTAGAAGAGATAACTTCCATAGAAGATAAGGCAGTTCATCGCATTCTGTCTAAAACCTTAGTAGAAGTTAGTATTGGCGAAATTGAGCAAATCAGAGATAAATATAACTGGAATCAATCACTTAAAGACTATTTGCGTAGAATTAAACGTAAAACAGCATTACTAATCGCTACTAGTTGTAAATTAGGTGCAGTAGTCTCTGGTATGTCTGAAAGAGATTCAAATAAGCTATATCAATATGGCTATAATATTGGGATGTCTTACCAAATCATAGATGATATATTAGATTTCACTTCGAATGAGAAGGTTCTGGGAAAACCCGCTGGGAATGACCTATTGCAAGGAAATATTACATTACCCATTCTCTATGCAATGGAGAACGCCGATTTTAAAAAGTCCTTGCAAGACCGTTTCCAAAGTCCGGAATTAATTACAAAAGCTGAAATGAAACAGTTCATACAGCACCTGGAACATACAGATGCTATTAATCGTTCCTATCAGTTAAGTAATCAATATTTAGCAAAAGCCTTAAAAACCCTTGAGGGAATACCTAATCATCGAGCAAAGCGAACACTAGAGGATATTGCTAAATTTATTGGAAAAAGACGTTCATAGTCTTTTTCTAATGAAACCATTCTTTTGGTTAACCTATCAAATATATCAAAGTTCTCTGAAAACTATTGTTATTTTCTAATTTATTTGATAGAATTTTAAGGGTTAATTCAATATACATAAAAAGAGGTGTAAGGATGGAGAAAACATTTATCATGGTAAAACCAGATGGGGTACAACGTAACTTAGTAGGAGAAATTGTAAGCCGTTTCGAAGCAAAGGGCTTTCAATTAGTAGGGGCAAAGTTAAAGCATATTCCTACCGAGTTAGCAGAACAGCACTACGGGGAGCACAAAGAAAAGCCTTTCTTTGGAGAATTGGTAGATTTTATTACCTCAGGTCCAGTTTTCGCAATGGTTTGGCAAGGAGAGAATGTAGTTAAGACTGCTCGCAATATGATGGGAAAGACCAATCCAGGCGAAGCTGCACCGGGAACAATTAGAGGTGACTTTGGATTGACAGTTGGAAAAAATGTCATCCATGGATCAGATTCATTAGAGAGTGCTGAAAGAGAAATTAATCTTTTCTTTAATGAAGAAGATGTGCTTCTATATGACAAGCAAGACAGTGCATGGATATATTAATAGATAAAAAGTGCAGAAATCAGTGGAGGTTAACCCCCCACTGATTTTTAGCAGCAGGGCATATAGTTAATATATCCTCTCTTTGTTTTGTTTCTACCCGTTTAACGCACAATGCGCTCAAGGGCTCATACCCACGTGGTGCTGCTAATTCTCAGTGGAGTTGTAAGCAAAATCACTGAGTAAAGTATCACTTTATTTGGCCAGCTTGTATTACTTTAGTGTAAAACCTCCGTTATTTACATAGCGGGGGGTTTTTTCAAAATGAGAGGAAGAGCCAACAAGATGAAAGACGACTATTACGATTTTATTGAAAAAATAAATAAAAGAATAGGAATAGAGCTTAGGTTATACAAGGAAACGCAAATGAGACGGCGAATTACTACACTAAGGGATAAAAGAGGTTACTCTTCATTTGGATTATATTATCAAGCATTGTTTTCTAATAAAGAACTGTTAGATGAATTTATTGATAGATTAACCATTAATGTATCTGAATTTTATCGGAACCCAAAGCGTTGGGATGTTCTTATTGAGAGGATTATTCCTATCCTATTAAAACAGAAATCTAAGATTCAAATATGGAGCGCGGCTTGTTCCACTGGTGAGGAGCCTTATAGCCTCGCTATGGCGATGAAGCATAACTTCCCTACCACCTCATTTCAAATATTGGCAACAGATATTGACGAAAACGCACTTAAAAAAGCGAAGAATGGGGTATACCTCGAGCAAGCATTAAAGGACTTACCAAAAGTTTATAAGGATAAATATTTTGTTGAACAAGAGAATATGTATCATATTGATCATTCGCTTAAGCGTTACATAACGTTTAAGAAACATAATTTATTAGCAGATATCTATCCAAAGAAAGTGGATTTAATTGTTTGCCGAAATGTACTTATCTACTTTACGGAAGAAGCAAAGAACCAAATATATCAGAACTTCTCTAAATCTTTGGAGGAACATGGTGTTCTATTTGTTGGTAGTACAGAACAAATCTTTAATCCAAATCAATTTGACCTATCGCTAATTGATACCTTCTTTTATCAAAAGTCTTAACCAAGTATACTACGAATTCTTAATATTAAAACAACATTTTTTGTTAGTATTTCTCACACAAGTAAAAAAAGATATGCTATAGTAATTAGAAAATCTTCAGCATTTTTAAATATTCATGCAAAGGAGAATGTGAATTGCGATACTTAACTGCAGGAGAATCACATGGAAAACAACTTACAACAATAATTGAAGGAATACCAGCTAGAATGCCAATTGTACAGGATGATATTAATCAGTCTTTACTACGCAGACAAGGCGGGTATGGCAGAGGGAAAAGACAACAAATCGAAAAGGATTTAGTTGAAATAACAGGTGGCATTCGCCATGGATATACGCTGGGTTCTCCTATTTCACTTGTTATTAACAATGATGACTTTAAACATTGGACAGATATTATGGGAGAAGACCCTCTTGAAGAGAATGCAAAGATACGACGAGTCGTTTCAAATCCACGACCCGGACACGCTGATTTAAACGGTGCATTAAAATATGGCCATCGTGACATGCGCAATGTATTAGAACGTTCTTCAGCAAGAGAAACTGCAGCAAGAGTAGCGGCCGGTGCTGTTGCTAAAACTCTATTAAAACAGCTTGGTATTGAAGTTGCAGGATATGTAAAAGAAATTGGTGGGATTCGCGCTCAGGAAATCGAAGGCTTAACGATGGATGAACGGATTTCACGTTCCCAAAATTCCCCTGTGATGGTGTTGGATAAGGATGCTGAACAACAAATGATTCAGGAGATTGATAAAGCAAAGAATGAAGGGGACACACTTGGAGGAGTATGCGAAGTATATGTGGAAGGCATGCCGGCTGGTGTTGGCTCTTATGTACACTATGATCGCAAGCTCGATGCAAGGCTGGCAAGTGCCGTTGTTAGTATCAACGCCTTTAAAGGGGTTGAATTTGGTATCGGATTTGATGCAGCCAAAATGCCAGGAAGTGATGTGCATGATGAAATCGCCTGGAACGAAAGCAAAGGATATCATCGTACATCTAATCGCCTAGGTGGATTCGAAGGTGGGATGACTTCGGGGATGCCACTTGTTATTCGAGGCGTAATGAAGCCGATCCCTACGTTAATGAAGCGACCTTTACAAAGTGTCAATATCGAAACAAAAGAAGCCTTTAAAGCTACGGTTGAGCGTTCTGATCCTTGTGCAGTGCCAGCTGCTTCGGTAGTAATGGAACATGTAGTTGCCTTTGAGCTTGCTAAGGCTATTACGGAACAATTTCCTAGTGATCAATTCTCTAACTTAAAGAAAGCAATAGACGAATACCGAGAAGAAATTAGGTGTTTCTAATGAAAGAAATTCTTATTCAGTCTTCTTCACATGCTTATAAGGTAATTATTGGTGAAAGATTGCGTTTCGAACTTAAGAATTATTTGAAAAAACAATATTCCTCCATTCTTATCATTACCGATGAAAAAGTTGGTTCCCTATATCTATCTGATATAAGAGATACTCTTTCAAATGAAAATGTTTTTGAGACGATCATACCAGTGGGTGAGCAATCAAAAAACATTGAAGAATACTACAGATTACATACGTTTGCATTATCGAATGGGCTGGATCGGAATTCTCTCATTATTGCATTAGGTGGCGGCGTTGTTGGTGATTTGGCTGGCTTTGTGGCTGCTACCTTTATGAGGGGGATTGATTACATTCAAGTACCTACAACCATTCTTGCTCACGACAGCAGTGTTGGAGGAAAGGTAGCAATAAACCATGAGCTGGGAAAAAATATGATTGGCAGTTTTTATCCGCCGACAGCAGTTTTTTATGATGTGGATACACTTTCCTCTCTAAGTGATCAAGAAATACGCTCTGGATATGCAGAAATTGTTAAGGAAGCACTTATACAGGATTCGGCTATGTTTCATTCATTAATGAACACTAATTTATCTGAAATGTCTTCTAAGAAATTACAACATTATATTTCCTTCGGCATTCATGTTAAAGCTCAAATCGTTGAAAATGACGAAAAGGAGATGGGAGCAAGAAAATATTTAAACCTTGGTCATACTCTCGGGCATGCCTTGGAAGCGAACTTAGGATATGGCGCATTGACACATGGAGAAGCTGTAGCAATAGGTTTATTATTTGCATTACATATAAGTGAAGATATTTCAAAGAAGGATTTAGGCTTCCACACTCTTTATCAGTGGATGGATAAGAACAACTACCCTTTATCCATCGATAAATGGGATTCAGAAGCAATCATTCAAACAATGAGATCAGATAAAAAAACTACTAATCATCAAATTCAAATGGTATTACTAGAGGATATAGGAAATCCAATAGTAAGAGTAATGAAAGATGAAGAAATACGCAATTATTTAAATACTTTTTATAGAAAGCTGGTGACAAAATGACTCGGGGGGTCAGAGGAGCAACAACAGTAGTTGAGAATGAAGAAAAAGAAATATTATCCAAAACAAAAATTTTAATACAAGAGATGATTCAAGCAAATACAATTCAAGCTTCGGATGTCTCCCATGTGTTTATTTCCGTTACTAAAGATTTAAACCAAGCTTTTCCAGCAAGCGTATTAAGGGATATACCTGGTTGGAAATACGTTCCAGTGATGTGTATGGCTGAAATCGATGTACCAAAAGGATTAGAAAAGTGTATTCGAATCATGATGGTTACAAATATAAACACTCCACAAGAAGAAGTGAAGCACATTTTTCAAAACGAGGCAGTCAAACTTCGCCCAGATTTAGTAAAGGGTGGAAAGGCGTGAAAAAAAATATTGTCGTTGCAGGGCTTGGTTTAATAGGTGGATCCTTAGCGAAGAGTATGATGCTGGCTGAGGAAAACCATGTTATTGGTTATGATGTCAACCAGGATTCGCTTGATTTTGCATTATTTAATGGAATTATTCATCAAGCAGCAAATGAATTTTTAAATGCTATTCAAGATGCTGACTTCATTATATTTGCAACTCCTATATCTGAAACAATTAGTTTGATAAATGAGTTAAATCAAACCTCATTGAAAAAAGATGTCATTGTTTCAGATGTTGCTTCTGTAAAAAGCTCTGTTATTAACACTGCTAAAGAACTTACGAACGAGCGAATTACCTTTATTGGCGGGCATCCGATGGCAGGCTCGCATAAAAAAGGGATAAGTGCAGCGAAAGCTCATTTATTTGAGAATGCAATGTATGTGCTAACACCAGCTTATCGCAGCACTCCAGAGAAGTTGTCTGCATTAAAAGAGATTTTACAAAACACGAAGAGTAATTTTGTAGTATTGAATGCTGAGGAGCACGATGAGATGACAGCCGTCATTTCTCACTTCCCACATTTAATAGCTTCGTCACTTGTTCACCAAGCAAGTAAGTGGCAAAACAAGCATGCCTTCTTGCCCAATCTGGCAGCTGGAGGTTTTAGAGATATTACTAGAATTGCCTCAAGTAATCCTGAGTTATGGCAGGATATCTTTTACCATAATAGACAAAAGGTATCTCAGTTATTGAAAGATTGGATTGAGGAAATGGCAAATATCAAAGAGTTGATAGATACAAACGAGAAAGAAAAGATGGTACATTTCCTTAAAGAGGCTAAAAACTATCGAGACGGATTACCAGATAAGTCTATTGGTGCAATCCCTTCGTTTTATGATATTTACGTTGATATCAGGGATCAGCCTGGGGCATTGGCTTCTGTAACACTGCTGTTGGCAAATAAAAATATTAGTATCAAAAATATTGAAATTCTCGAAATCAGAGAAGGTATTACAGGTGCGTTGCGTTTGAGCTTCTACTCAAAGAAAACGCAATTAAAAAGTATGGATATCTTACAACAGCATGGATTTGAAGCCATGATACAAGCATAATAGAATAAGGGAGGAGTGTATTCAATGGGTGAAATGACGTTAAAACCTTTTCCATACAGACTTTTCGGAGAAATACAAGTTCCAGGCGATAAATCGATTTCTCATCGAGCAGTTATCCTAGGTTCAATCTCAAAGGGAGTAACTAGGGTTACCAACTTTCTTGATGGAGAAGATTGTATGCGTACGATTAACGCATTCCGTGCAATGGGAGTAGAGATTGATAAACAGGGTTCCACAGTTAAGATAAATGGAAAAGGCATTGAAGGGTTACAAGAACCATCCGATGTATTATACTTTGGGAACTCAGGAACTACAACAAGACTAATGCTTGGAATCCTATCAGGATTGCCCTTTTTCTCAAATATTAGTGGAGATGATTCACTTTCTAAACGTCCAATGGACCGAGTAATCATTCCATTAAAAGAAATGGGTGCAACCATTGATGGCAGAAATAACGGAAATTTACTTCCACTAGCAGTAAGGGGTGGAACTTTAGCTGGTTTGGACTATACACTACCCGTAAAAAGCGCTCAAGTTAAGTCAGCCATTATATTAGCTGGACTATTAGCAGAAGGGGTAACAAGAGTAACGGAAATAGCGCAGACCAGAGACCATACCGAGAATATGTTAGAAGCATTCGGGGCCGATATTGAAAGGGATGGGTTAACTACAACTATTACCAATAATGCAAACTTGCAAGCCACAGACGTTCAGGTGCCTGGAGATATATCCTCTGCTGCGTTTTTCCTGTCTGCGGCGGCTATAATCCCTGATAGCGAAATAACATTGAAAAATGTCGGACTTAATCCCACACGTACTGGAATTCTCGATGTATTGAAAGCTATGAAGGCGAACCTCGAAATAAGTAATATTAGAACTGTTAGTGGGGAGTCGATAGGAGATATAACTATTAAAAGTTCAACATTAAAAGCAACAACTATTGAAGGAGATATTGTACCTCGCTTAATAGACGAGATACCAATTATTGCCTTACTTGCTACACAGGCTGAAGGTGTAACAGTAATAAAGGATGCAGAAGAACTAAAAGTAAAGGAAACAGACAGAATTGAGGCAGTGGTAGATGTATTATCCACACTAGGTGCAAGAATTAAAGCTACTGATGATGGGATGATTATTCATGGAAAAAAACCACTTAATGGTGGGCAAGTATCCTCTTATCATGATCATCGAATTGCCATGATGGCTGCGATTGCTTCTCTTATTGCATCAAATGATGTCACGATCGATGACGTTGATTCTATTTCCGTATCTTATCCTAGTTTTTTCGAACATTTAAACAGCATAAAAGGACCTGCATAATGTAGGTCCTTTTCGAATTAAATTAAAAGGATATGTGCTTAATACTAAGCTACAGCTGCTATTTATGTTATTCTTTTATTAAAGAAATACATAGCATAATAGAACGAAATTGTTCTTGGTTGCTTAGAGAAAGGATGTTCTCAATGGACACCATTACTAAAGCCTATCAACTCATCGAAGATCAACATGCAGAAGAGGCAGTGGATCTGCTTAATCGCTATGTTAAAGAGGCAAACGACAATGAGAAATTCATGATAGCACAAATGTACATACAGCTGGGATTTTATGAAGATGCAAGTGACTTGTTACATGAACTCTTAAATAAATACCCAACCGAAACAGAAATTAAGATAACATTAGCCGATATTTATATAGAATTGGAACAAGATGAACAGGCAATACAATTATTAGTAGAAATCAAAAAAGATGACCCCTCATATTTACAATCACTCATTCAACTTGCTGACCTTTATCAAGCACAGGGGTTATTCGAAGTTGCTGAACAGAAGCTTTTAGAAGCTAAAACCATTGCTCCTAATGAGTTGGTTATCGACTTTGCCTTAGGGGAGTTATATTTTTCAATTGGCGAATACCAACATGCCATTATATATTATGAAAAAGTAATCTTGGAAAAGGAAGAAATTGGTTCCATATCAATTAATAGTCGTTTAGGAGAAGCTTATGCAGCCTCAGGTGAATATGAAAAAGCATTAACCTATTTTAAAGAAGATGATAATACGGATCCTGACCGTTTGTTTAAATACGGATTTACTGCTTTCCAAGCGGATCGAATAGATATTGCTATTCATGCATGGGAGCATGTTATTGAACTGGATGCCTACTACCATACAGTATATTATCATCTTGCCAGGGCTTATGAAGAAGAAGGCCGAATAGATGAAGCTTTTGAGACAGCAATGAAAGGGATTAATATGGACGAATACCATAAGGAATTATACTTTCTTGCAAGCACTTTGGCGCATAAACTTGGACAAACTGAAAAGAGTATTGAATTAGTTAAACAATCTGTAGCGTTAGATGCAGACTATAAGGAAGCAGTGCTGTTTCTAGTGGAACAATATAAAAAGAACGAAGACCAAGAGGCAGTCATTGACCTCCTCTTGGAAATTAAAAAGATGGGGGCTGATGATTCCCTTTATGATTGGGAATTAGCCCGAGCCTACAATGAAAATGAATCTTATGATGATGCATTAAAATGCTACCAAGAAGCATATAATAGTTTAAATCAGGATAGTGACTTCGTGAAAGAATACGGTTATTTTTTAACTGAAGAAGGGAGGATACAAGAGGCAATTAGAGTCTTTCAGAATTATATGAGCTTAGAACCATTAGACGGGGAAGTTGAAGCGTTTTTAAATCGTTTAAGACTGTCACAAGACCAACTGTAGATTGGTTAAAATGATTAAATGAAGGAGGAAAAATTAATGAATACTCCTGTCTCCGTAAAAGAAAAAAAGAATTTTATCCAATGGTTTTTAAAACATTATCAGCTAAAGAAAAGGGAGAGTGTGTGGATTCTCAACTATATCTTAAACCATAAGCAAATTTTAGAGAATGTTCACTTTGTAAGAGATGTGAAATTTTGCCCAAGAGGAATTATTATGACATCACAATGTTCTTCAGAAGTTCCTTTTCGCTTTTATAAAAATCATTTAGTAACGACAGATGCGGAAAAATCATTTCATGACATTCGATTAAATCAGGACGAAGATTTATATATCCAGCTTAATTTTCTAAATTCGCAGCAAGATCCGAATTACGTAATAGTTCTCGAGGAAAATCCATTTGTCCCAGAAGATTACTTAATAACAAGCAAAGACAAAGTGCTGGCCAAACAGCTTTTGGAACAGACGCTGTTTGAATCGAAAAAGATAAAACTACAAAAAGAGATTGACTTGGCATTAGATGAATTAGATCAAGAAAAGTTTAAGAGTTTAGCTGATGAATTAAACCGTCTTGAGGCGGCTTATCTTAATCAACCTAAATTGCAAAAGCAATAGGTTGATTTTTTTTGATTATGTTTATTATAGAGAATTATGTCATTTTAAGTAAACGCTATCTTGCCAACTTTTTCTAATTAAGATAATATTGAATGTAGAAGTTCATTTACATAGAAGGGGGAGAACAGGATGCGGTGGCATAAAACAGATGTCTCTCAATACGTAGAAGCAAAGGAGTATATTGACTCCGCAGTAATCCCTTTGATTTCTTTAGACTTTAGTCTGGATATCGAGAAAAATGCCGCACAAAATGAAATCCTGGAAATATTAGCTAGTCAATTGGAAAGAGAGTTAACTGGCCGATTGATGCTAGTTCCTAGTTACTACTACATTAAAACAGGCAACCGGGAAGTGGAGATTAGTAGACTTAATAATTGGGTGGAACATATAAAAACCCAACCATTTAGACATGTGTTTTTCTTGACATTTGATTCAGCATGGAAAAAAGAAGAACAAGCATTACAAGGATCTCTAATTTGGCTGCCGGGAATACAATCAGGGGAAATTAATTCTAAAGAAATGCAAGGGATGGTACGAGAGCAAGTCGTTCAGATCGGTGAATTGATTCGATCATATTGGTAATAAACATAATATTTATAAAAGTAATTATTTCATACAATTGCTGGACTTGCTTTAAGGTTATTTATTGACCGAATAAATAGATTACGCTATCATTGGAATTGTCCTAGTATTTTGTAAAAATGTACATGTCTGTGATTACCTAAAAGGGGGGGAAGATTCATGAGCAACAAAAAGCAACAGGTATCCCGAAGACAGTTTCTTAATTATACGCTTACAGGTGTTGGGGGATTTATGGCAGCAGGGTTATTAGTTTCTCCTTTGCGTATGGCTATTGATCCTGTATTAAAACACTCATCTTCTGGAGATTTTGTGAATGTAGGAATTTCTGTAGATGAGATTAATGATACACCACAACGTATTGATTGGACTGTGGAACAAGTAGATGGCTGGTATAAATCGGAGCCAAGTCGTTCTGCTTGGGTTTATAAAGATGAGAATGGGGATGTAGTGGCATTGTCCCCGATCTGTACACACCTAGGCTGTGTTGTATCTTGGGAGGGCAGCGATCAGCACCCAGATCACTTCTATTGCCCATGTCACAATGGGCTATATACCAAAGACGGGGTCAATGTACCAGGAACACCGCCATTGGCACCATTACCTGTGTATGAACAAGAAATAAGAGATGGTATTCTATTCTTAGGGAATCCGATAGAAAGAGAGGGGGCGTAATAACTTATGTTGCAGAAAGTTTATGATTGGATAGATGAACGGATAGATATTACGCCTATTTGGCGCGATATTGCTGACCATGAAGTACCCGAACATGTTAATCCCGCTCATCACTTTTCCGCATTTGTATACTGTTTTGGCGGTTTAACATTTTTTGTAACCGTTATTCAAATTTTATCAGGTATGTTCCTAACCATGTATTACGTGCCGGATATTGAAAATGCTTGGAAATCAGTTTACTACTTACAAACAGAAGTTGCGCATGCGCAGATTGTACGTGGTATGCACCACTGGGGCGCTAGTGTCGTTATCGTTATGCTATTATTACATACATTACGGGTATTTTTCCAAGGGGCATATAAGAAACCTCGTGAGCTTAACTGGATAGTTGGAGTGTTGATCTTTTTTGTTATGCTTGGTTTAGGTTTCACTGGATACTTGCTGCCTTGGGATAATAAAGCATACTTCGCGACACAAGTTGGTCTCGAGATTGCTGGACAAGTTCCATTCATTGGAGAGCAATTGAGAATCTTATTAGCGGGTGATGCAACAATAGTTGGTGCACAAACTCTGACACGATTCTTTGCCATTCATGTGTTCTTCTTGCCAGCAGCTTTATTTGGACTTTTAGCTGTACACTTTATTCTAATTCGAAGACAAGGTATCTCAGGACCATTATAAAAAGGAGGGGAAAGCGAGATGCATAAGGGTAAAGGTATGAAATTTGTAGGTGATTCCCGAATCTCTGCAGAAAGAAAATCACAAATACCTAAAGATTATTCAGAGTATCCTGGCAGAACAGAAGCTTTTTGGCCCAACTTTTTATTAAAAGAATGGTTGGTAGGTGCAGTATTTTTAGTTGGATTTCTTACATTAACATTGATTCATCCTTCCCCATTGGAAGGAATGGCTGATCCAACTAATGCCTCCTATATACCATTGCCAGATTGGTACTTTTTATTCTTATATGAACTATTGAAATATCAATTTGCAAGTGGAGACTATATTCTATTAGGGCTTCTTGTCCTTCCAGGTTTAGCTTTTGGTGCGCTTCTTTTAGCGCCATTCTTAGATAATGGGCCAGGACGCAGACCAAAACAACGACCAGTTGCGGTTGGGATGATGATTCTTGCATTGGTTTCCGTTATTTTCTTAACATGGCAATCTGTTCATGTAGTCGACTGGGAAGCGCGCGGAGAAGCAAATAAACCTGTTCCTGAATCGGAAGTTGCGGTTGATACAGAGCATGAAGGCTATGCAGCCTATGAAGCAAACTGTATGACCTGTCATGGTGCCGAGTTAGAAGGTGGGTCAGCTGCTCCTACACTAGTCGGCATTGAATATACTGCTGAAGAGATTCAAACAATCGCTAAAGAAGGTACGGGCAATATGCCTGCCGGATTGTTTACTGGTTCTGATGAAGAACTTGAACAGCTTGCTGATTTTATAATTAGTGTGAATGAATCTGCTGCAGAATAATGATTTCAGTTAAAGAACACCTTGCCAAACATTTTGGTATAGGTGTTTTTTCTCTAAAGAGAGGGTAAATCCATGATTAAATACATATTACTTGATAAACGATTCTTAATTGCGTTATTTCTAATAAACTTTCTTGGAACCATTTATGGCTATATCTGGTACGAAAGCCAGCTTGCTATAACTCCTGATATATTCTTGATATTTGTACCGGATAGTCCCACCGCTACTCTGTTTTTTACTATCTTTTTATTTTTCTTTATTTTCAACAGAAATGTACCATATATAGAAGCGTTAGCAATTATCACTTTATTTAAATATGGAATTTGGGCAGTTGTGATGAATCTTCTTACATTAGTCGTCCAAGGAAACCTTCACTGGACTGGATATATGCTAATGGCTTCTCATTTAGCGATGGCCATACAGGGTCTTTTGTATGCTC
Source organism: Oceanobacillus piezotolerans (assembly GCF_003665065.1). Classification (GTDB taxonomy): domain Bacteria; phylum Bacillota; class Bacilli; order Bacillales; family Amphibacillaceae; genus Oceanobacillus; species Oceanobacillus piezotolerans. Next base: position 545,121 of record NZ_RCHR01000001.1, read on the forward strand.
CTTTTTATAAGATAAAGCTACGTCATATTGTAATTGCCGCAATATGGACCTTACATAATGATGTGATTGATTATGTGTTTGGGATGATGCCAATCTACTCTTCCCTAACCGATTATATGAGTGAGATAGGTTATTTTACATTTTGGCTTAGTATTTTGTCTATATTCATTGCGTACTATTTAACAATAAAGAAAAGGGATGTCCTATAAAATAATAGTGTTATTAACAAAACTCGTAACATATAATTATAAATAAAATAAGTATCTGCATGAGATAAAGTAACCTACGTTTCAATGCTGTCCATTCAGCATACCCTCTAATGCACAAGAGAAAAACGTGAGGTGATCTCTATGGAAAAGAGGAAGTTCTTGCAGAAAGTGTGGTTACTGGCATCGTTCATAGGGATTTTCATTATTTATCTATTCGGAATTATTACTATCCATGCTAATTCGTTACTAGTTACTGGAGAAGAAAAGACGTCTAATTTAACACCATTTATATGGTCCGTCCTCATAATCGGCGGAAGCATAGTAGTAGTATTATCCTATGTTAGTTGGAGAAAATACAAAGGCCAGAAAAGAAAAAAGCAGCGCGACAAAATAATTGACTAACCTTATATTATTGACTAAAATTGACCATAAGGACACTTAAATGGAGGAATGTAAATGCTAGGGTATATAATATATTTTGCTCTGTTAATTCTTATTCCCTTATGGGCACAAGGGAAGGTAAAAAGTACCTATAAGAAATATTCACAGAAACCTACCTCTTCCTATTTAACAGGTGTGGAGGTCGCTCGTAAAATTCTGGATGATAATGGGTTATACGATGTGCATATTGAAGAAACGAGAGGCATGTTATCAGACCACTACGATCCGCGTAAAAAAGTAGTTAGACTATCTACTGATAACTACCATGGTCGTTCTATGGCAGCATCAGCTGTTGCCGCACACGAAGTAGGGCACGCAATCCAAGATCAACAGGAGTATGCGTTCCTGAGATTTCGCAGTGCATTAGTACCAGTAGCTAATCTGGGATCGAATTTGTCAATGATTCTAATTATTGCCGGAATAATCTTTAGTGCTGCTGATTGGATTCTATTAGGAATCATCTTTATGTCTGCAGCTGTATTATTCCAGCTTGTTACACTGCCTGTTGAATTCGATGCTTCTAATCGAGCAATGGCACAGCTTGTTTCAAGTGGAGTGATCCGAAATAATGAAGAGCGGGAAACGAAGAAAGTGTTAAACGCGGCGGCAATGACTTATGTAGCGGCTGCATTAACAGCACTTCTAGAGCTTGGAAGATTTGTATTAATATACTTATCAACAAGAGAAGAATAGAAAAAGGATGGCGAATTGCCATCCTTTTTCTATTCTTCATTTAGTGGTTTTTTATTTTCGTCGAGCGTAAAACCTTCTCCTAAAACATCATGAACGGTCGTAACAGCAACAAATGCATGTGGATCGAGACTGTTAATGATACTTTTTAAGCGGAATAGCTCGTTTCTGGCAACGATACAATAAAGAACGTCACGTTGTTCTCCAGAGTAACTGCCTCGTCCATTTAATACAGTAACCCCACGATCCATATCTTTCATAATTTTTGCTGCAATTTCATTACTATGCTCTGAAATAATAGTGGCGCCTTTAGCTGAATATGCCCCTTCTTGCAATAGGTCAATTACTCTTGCTCCGACATAGACTGCAACTAAGGTGTACATTCCTTCTTGTAAGTCCAGAATTAAAAAAATGGAGGTGGTAATAACAACTAAGTCAAATAAAAACATGGTTCTACCCATGGTCCAACCAGCAAATTTATTGACAAGGCGGGCAATAATATCTACACCACCAGTTGTTCCACCATATTTAAATATAATTCCTAGTCCTACACCGATAAATACACCAGCAAATAAAGCAACTAATAGCATATCGTTATGCAGGTGAATTTGAAATTGATAAGTTTGGAAGATGCTTAAAAATACAGAAACTGCTACAGTACCAATAATCGTGTATAAAAATGTTCTTCGGCCGATGAATTTCCAGCCGATAATGAATAAGGGGATATTTAAGACTATATTAGAAATAGCTGGATCAATTTCCCATAGGAAATAAAGCAGTAACGTAATACCAGTAAATCCGCCCTCGCCAAGATTGTGCTGCATATTAAAATGAACGATACCAAATGAATATATAGCAGAGCCTAAAAGAATATATAAGATATTCTTAATTCTTAACCCGAAAACCATGTAAAACCCTCCAAACTTTTCCATTACCTTTAAATACTATTTCATTATAGTCATTTAATCCGTTTTGAACAAATGATTAGATAAACAACCTTCTGACCTGAGCTAATTTCTCGACTTAATACTTTTGGCTTGAAATCGTTTATAGTTCCAGTCTTGTTCCTTTAATGATAAAAGCATAGAGATTCAGATTAATTACCTCTAATGTAAAGTAAATGATTTGTCAAAAGAGTAACAATTAGCTAACATGAGAGAAGGAGAATAGTAGAACAGGAAGGAGTTAGCACTCATTATGACTGTCTATAACACAAAAGAAATTCAAGAAAGAGTAGATCTTTATATTTCACAATACAAAGAAGGTTATTTTTCTCCGCTTAGTATGGTTGCAAGATTAGCGGAGGAAACTGGCGAATTAGCAAGAGAAGTTAATCATTATTATGGGGAAAAACCAAAGAAAGATACAGAGAAAGAAAAATCTATCGAAGAAGAGCTTGGCGATGTTATTTTTGTGATCGCTAGCTTTGCAAACTCCTTAAACATTGATTTATCCGAATCCTTCAATTTGGCAATGACTAAATTTGAAACAAGAGATAAGGATCGATGGACGAAAAAGGATTGATTAGGGCATAAGAAACCTTAAACTAATACAGTACCAAGATTTTCACCACCTACTGTAGACAAAGGAGAAGTTTAAATGATAAATATAATAATTGCAGGACCACGTGGAAAAATGGGGAAAGCGGCTATTAACATGATTTGTGGAGAAGATACATTTCGCTTAGTGGCTTGTATAGATAGAATAAATAATGGTAAAACATTAAAGGAAATAGATGGTTTGCCAAATTTGGATATTCCTATTTATGATGATGCCGAAGTTTGTTTTCAATCGACGAATGCAGATGTATTTGTTGATTTGACAATTCCTGAGGTTGGATTTTTACATACAAAGGCAGCTATTAAACAAGGTATTCGCCCGGTGGTTGGTACTTCAGGCTTTACTTCCGAGCAAATTGCAGAGTTAAAACTACTAGTAAAAGATAATAACATTGGTGGTATCATTGCTCCTAATTTTGCAATCGGTGCTGTTCTAATGATGAAATTTGCACAAATGGCTGCAAAATATCTTCCAGATGTTGAAATAATTGAAAAACATCATGACAACAAACTCGATGCTCCTTCTGGCACTGCAATTAAAACAGCGGAGTTAATTCGTGAAGTAAGAGGATATAAGAAACAGGGTCACCCAGAGGAGAAGGAAACGATTAATGGTGCAAGAGGTGGAGAATTAGACGGTATGCGAATTCATAGTGTTCGATTACCAGGACTTGTTGCTCACCAAGAGGTCGTGTTCGGCGGAGCTGGGCAGACATTGTCCATTAAGCATGATTCGCTAAATCGCAGTTCTTTTATGGACGGTATTAAGTTTTCTATACATAAATCAATGGATTTAGATGAACTTGTATATGGATTAGAGAATATTATTTAAACTTTCAAGGAAGCGAATGATTTTATGAAAATTGGCATTACGTGTTACCCCACAGTAGGTGGTTCAGGAGTTATAGCGACCGAGTTAGGAAAAATGCTGGCGGAACTTGGGCATGAAATTCATTTCATCACCTCCAGTGTACCATTTCGACTTACGCGTATTCATCCACGAATTTTTTATCATGAGGTTGAGTTAAGTCATTATCCAGTTTTTCAATACCCCCCATATGACTTAGCGCTTACGTCAAAAATGGCTGAGGTCATCGATCAAGAAAAACTTGATATACTGCATGTTCATTATGCTATGCCACACGCTATTTGCGCTATTCTAGCCAGGGATATAGCAAAACAAGATGTAAAGATTGTCACCACTCTTCATGGAACTGATATTACTGTATTGGGAATAGACACCACTTTCAAGAGCATGATTAAACATGGCATTGAACAGTCCGATAGGGTTACCGCTGTTTCACAGAGTCTGGTTAATCAGACAAAGACGATGCTCCAAACCGAAAAAGATATCAAAGTCATATATAATTTTGTTAATGAGCATGAATACTATCGTAAGGAGCTTCCAGAGTTAAAGCAACAATATGAAATTGAAGACGACGAAAAGGTTCTTATTCATATTTCAAACTTTCGAAAGGTGAAGCGTGTGCATGATGTAGTGCATACATTTGCTGAGGTTAATAATAAAGTAAAAAGTAAGCTTTTGCTTGTTGGGGATGGTCCTGAATACACCTCGACTGTTCAACTCGTATATTCTTTAGGACTTGAGGAATCTGTTCTATTTTTAGGCAAGCAGAACAATATTAGTGAACTACTTTCTATTTCTGATTTATTATTATTAATGTCGGAAAAAGAAAGCTTTGGGCTAGTATTGCTAGAAGCGAATTCTTGTGGCGTCCCGTGTATTGCAACCAATGCTGGAGGAATTCCGGAAGTTATACATCACGAGCGAACTGGTTTTATAGTAGAGATTGGAGATATTTCTGCTGCCGCTAATTTTGCGCTTGAGTTATTACAGGACGAGGAGACATGGAATCGGTTTTCCGTTCAAGCTTATAATGATGCGGCAGAGAGATTTGAATCCAGTAAAATAGTTAATCAATACATCGCTTTATATGAAGAGCTTGTAAAGGAAATTGGGGAAAAATGATGCAAAATCAATGGTTTATGAATGCACTGCCAATCATTGAGACAATTGAAAAGCATGGCTACCAAGCGTTTTTCGTAGGAGGCTGTGTAAGGGATTTATTATCGGGGAGACCAATTGGCGATATAGATATTACAACTTCTGCCAAACCAGAAGTAATCCAGGAATTGTTTGATAAAGTCATTCCGGTTGGTATTGAACATGGGACGGTAATTGTACGCTATAATCAGGTAAGTTATGAAGTAACCACCTTTCGGTCAGAAGGAGAGTATTCTGACAATCGCCACCCTGATGAAGTGACTTTTATAGACGAATTGGATAAAGATTTAGAACGCCGGGACTTCACTATTAATGCTTTAGCGATGAACAAAGATGGAGAGATAATTGATCTATTTGGAGGCCAAGAAGACATCCAGCAGAAAATTATTCGAACTGTCGGGAATGCTTCAGAGCGTTTTAAAGAAGATGCCCTGAGAATGATACGCGCTTTAAGATTTTCAAGTCAGTTAGGTTTTCGGATTCATTCTAATACATTAAAGCAAATGACCACTTTAAGAAGTGATATTCAACATTTAGCGGTAGAGCGTATAGAAAAGGAATGCGCTAAACTTTTTGCAGGTGATTACGTATCTTATGGTGTCAATTATTTAGAGCAAACTGAAATATATCGTTATTTACCTGTGTTTTCTAAGTATCCAATTCTGATAGAGAAGGTGAATCCTGATCTGAATCCTTTATTATCGTTTGGAGAATGTATTGCTTATTTTCATTTACTTTTACCTGATGTTACGGTGAAAGAATGGATTAAATCCTGGAAGTGTTCCAATCAATTATTAAGAGAAGCAAATGAAATTGTTACTGCTTATCACCAGTATAACAATATTGGATTAGACAACTGGCTTGTTTATAATCTTGAGACTGACTTTTATGAAGGATTTGTTCGGGTTTCCAATTTAATGGGCAATAATAGAAAAGTTTCACTGGACAATTTATTCAAATTACAGAACGAACTGCCGATTCAATCCAGAAAAATGTTAGCGATAAATGGTAATGATTTAGTTGCCCTTTTTCCCGATGCTAAAAAAGGGCCTTGGCTGCAAAAGCTATTACGGGACATTGAAAAAGCTGTAGTTTATCGAGAAGTACCAAATTCGAAACAAGAGATAAAGGAGTGGATAAGATGCAATCCACCCGTAATAAATTAATTGATATACTATCGAATAATAGTGATACTTATATTTCAGGCCAAGCTATTTCCGAACAGCTTCAAATAAGCAGAAGTGCCATTTGGAAACATATGAAGGAATTAGAGAAAGATGGATATGTAATAGAAGGGAAATCTAAACGAGGTTATCGTATTTTAGAATACCCTAATAAGCTTAGTGGAAATACAATTAAATGGGGATTAGAGACAGAATGGCTTGGTAAAGAGATTATCTATAAAGATACACTAAAGTCTACGCAGATTTTAGCACATGAGCTTGCCCAAGGTCATGCACAACATGGAACAGTTGTTGTTGCTGGAGAACAAACCCAAGGACGAGGAAGAATGGATCATACTTGGGAATCATCTAAAGAAAAAGGAATTTGGATGAGCTTTATTTTGAGACCGGAAATTGCTCCAAATCAAGCACCGCAGTTGACGCTATTAGCTGCAACAGTACTAGCAGAAGTATTGCGAAGAGATGTTGGAGTGGTTCCGATGATAAAGTGGCCAAATGACCTATTAATTAACCGGAAAAAATGTGCAGGTATTCTGACTGAAATGCAAGCTGAACAGGATCAGATTTGGTATGTTGTATTAGGGATGGGTATTAATGTAAATCATACTCTAGATGACTTCCCAAAAGATTTACATTCGAGAGCCACCTCGTTAAAATTAGAAACAGATAAGACTTGGGAAATACGTGACCTTATACAAAAGATTTTGGTTACGTTTGAGAGAACATACAATACATACCTGGATAACGGCTTTTCAGTGATAAAAGAAAGATGGGAAAAAGATGGATTTCGGATTGGAGAGCAAATTAAGATTAAAACGTTGAGAGACAAGTGGGAAGCACCTTTCCTTGGAATTGCAGAGGACGGGGCACTACAAACAAAAACACCAAACGGTGAAGAAACAAAGCTATATTCAGCCGAAATTGATTGGTTCTCTTAATAGATAACGGGTATGGTAAGATTTAGAAAGTTAGGTGGATATATATGGATAAATTTGTTGTCATCGATTTAGAGACAACTGGTCATTCTCCAGCAAAGGATGATAAAATCATAGAAATCGGTATCGTTGTAATTGAAAACAACCAGATTACCGATACGAAAACAACTTTTTTTAATCCGGATCAATCTATTCCACCTTTCATATCGAATTTAACAGGAATAACCGATGCAGATGTAAAGAATGCACCTTTCTTTCATGAAAAGGCAGATAACATCGTTCATATCTTTGAGGACAGTTATTTAATTGCTCATAATGTTCCTTTTGACTTAGGATTTTTAAATGCAGAGTTAGAAAAAAATGGTAGATCTAAGCTAACTAATCCAGTGATTGATACGGTCGAGTTATCAAGAATTTTGTATCCGGAAGCTCCAAGCTATAAGTTAGGACAGTTAGCGGAATTTCTTGATATCAGGCATGACGATCCTCACCGTGCTCTGTCAGATGCGTATGTAACAGCTAAATTATTCTTAAAACTATTGAAAAAGCTACATTCACTTCCATACGAGACCGTCAATGGCATGCTTGAATTAGAAAATATGCTTCACTCCGATTTATATGAGCTATTGTATGAAAGGCAGCAGGCACTTGCTTTTTCTAATGATGAAGAGAATATAGAAAGCTTTCAGGGTCTGGCTTTTCGTAGAATAGATGTAGAAAAAACGGAGAAAGAGAGCCTAGATGAATCCTTTGGAACACTTCTAGATGACATATATGAAGAAAATGGAGTGCTGTCGCAACATATTCCGAATTACGAGAAAAGATCTGGCCAACGAGAGATGTCTGAAGTTATATTTGACGCTTTTCACGGGCATTCACATGCTTTAATTGAAGCAGAGACAGGTACAGGTAAATCATTAGCCTATTTAATTCCTGCAATTTATGATGCAGTAAAAACGAAACAACGAATTGTCATAAGTACCTATACGACTCAGCTGCAGTCTCAATTAATTGACCATGAAATTCCATTAATAGAAAAGTTATTTCCATTCTCGTTTCGAGTAGCTATTTTAAAAGGCAAGAATCACTATATAAGCCTTGAAAAGTTTGCACATGAACTTTTCTATCCTTCAGAGAACAATTATGACATTGCATTAACGAAAGCGATGCTACTTGTATGGCTTACTGAAACAGTTACTGGGGATATCGAAGAACTAAATTTACCTTCTAGCGGATTTATGTTCTTTAAGAAAATTTCAACAGAAGCGGAAGGAATGATGGATCCACAATCGCCGTGGTTTTCAAAATCTTATTATCAAAAGGCTAGAAAAAAAGCAATGCAAGCAGACATTATTATTACGAACCATGCTTTATTATGTACCGATATGTTTAATGATTATTCATTTATACCGAACTATAAGCGAGCAATCATTGATGAGGCTCATCACTTTGAGGATACAGCTGCTCATCATTATGGCCTTAAGCTCGATTATAATCATATTCAATACTTATTAAATCATATTGGACATAAAGAAGAAGGAAAAATGTTTGGCAAATTAATTGCTCGTTTTTCAGAGTTTCATGATCAACTTCCCATTGATAATTGGGATAATATATTGGATGAGCTTAAGTTTGAAGTGGAGGAATTATTTCGCAGTCTTTATGAGTTTGTCGCAAATAAACGATCCAATTCCAACTCCATCAGTGATATAGGAAGGCTGCAATGTCGTTTAGATGAGCTGGAGCAGGAAGAGGTATGGAACTTCTTAGAAGAAAGGGTAACAAGAATTACTTTTTTCATACGTGATTTAATTCATATTTTAGCGATGATAGAACAAGTTCTTGAGCTTAATGAAGCACTTGATAAATTTGATAAAGATGATATGAACGGAATGACAGTAGTACTGCAGGATTTAATTGATGGATTTGAACAATTATTCCTTGTAGAAGATGTGATACCTCAAGTGAAGTGGGTAGAAGCAGATACAAAAGGAAGCCGAAACGCCGTTTATCTATACAGTGAGCCAACTGATGTTTCTACATTGTTAGGTTCCACTTTCTTTGAGCAGAAAGAAAGTGTTGTATTAACGAGTGCTACGCTAACAATGGACAAATCGTTTAACTTTATTCAGGAGCGATTAGGGATTTCATCAGAACGATTGTTTACCAAAAAAATCGATTCTCCGTTCTCTTATGAGAATCAAGTCCAACTAATGATTCCAAATGATTTCCCAGATATTAAATTTGGAAAGATGGATGATTATATTTATGCTACTTGTGAAGCTATTCTTTCGCTAGCGGATATAACAGATGGAAGAATGCTTGTTTTATTTACTTCTTATGATATGTTGAAAAAATCATATAACTTGCTTAAGGAAACAATGGATCTCGATCAATATGTGTTAATTGGTCAAGGAATAACTAGTGGAAGCAGAGCAAGACTGAAGAAAAACTTCCAAACCTTTGAAAAAGCGATTTTACTGGGAACAAGTTCTTTTTGGGAAGGTGTAGATATACCAGGGGAAGATTTATCTTGTTTAGTGATTGTTCGTTTACCTTTTCAACCGCCTAAACATCCTGTATATGAGGCGAAGGCCAGACATTTAGAAGAACAGGGAAAAAATGCATTTATGGAGTATTCATTGCCAAATGCAGTTATCAAGTTCAAACAAGGCTTTGGTCGATTAATTCGTGCAAATAATGATCGGGGTATAGTGTTTGTTTGCGATGCAAGAATCAAAAAAACAAGATATGGGCGGTATTTCACTTCATCCATTCCTGCAGTTCCTATTACGTATGATTCTACGGTCCGTATTATGGAAAAGGCAAAACAATGGTTCTAATTGAAAGTGGATTCGGTTATGATTTTGCGTAAAAAAATGAATTAAAACACAAAAAATACTGATGCAAATAAATCACATCAGTAGTATAGTAAAATAATGGTATGGGTTTTGAATGTTGTTGACTATTTAAATGAGCAAAACATAGGGATAAGTAATTTTACTACATCTTGTTCATATCAACTCAACGTAGTTCTATTATGAGCATATAGCAGAGATACTATGTGTAACAAGTTTTGATAAAACAGGAAGCAAGTGATTTGGAGGGGAAAACATGGATAATAATAAAATTGAAACATTATCAACGATAAGAATTCAGTATTCCCAAGACCTGTATAAGATTGTTGACTTATTAAACCGAACTTTAAAGGAAGATGATTTAATGTTTGGATTAGCATTGGATGATGAAAATGAAGAAGAAGCTATTTTCACTATCTACAGGACCTAGTTGGCTTAAAATCGTCTCTCTTTCCATAAGTGTTTTGCTTATCATTGCTATTGTATATGGGATATATTTATATAATACGATTTACGATTCAAAAACGGTTGGTTTTAATGAGACGGTAAATACCATTATTGAACAGACATCCATCTCGGATGTAACTAGTGTGGAAAGATTTCATGGGGATGAGGCTTACCATGTAGTTCTTGGTGAAACAGAAAAAGGGGAAGAACAAATTATTTTCTATCCTTTAGAAGGTAAAGAGAAAAACATCACCTCCGTTCCTACTTCAGAAATATTGCCTAAAGATGCAATACTTCAAGATTGGTACAATTCCTGTGACAGCTGTAAATTTGTCAGAATAACACCCGCCATTTTGGAGGATGACGTTCTATGGGAAATTGCCTACTATACAGAAGACGGAAGATATGGATTGGATTACATTTCTATGTATGATGGTACATTACATGAGCAGTATTTTTTCAGAAAGATGTTTAATTAGGGAGGAGCAAGTAGGATGCAATTAGCAAATCGAGTAAAAACATTGACACCCTCTTCAACATTAGCAATTACAGCAAAAGCAAAACAGCTAAAGCAAGAAGGGCATAACGTCATCGGTTTAGGTGCTGGTGAACCTGATTTTAATACTCCGGATTATATATTAGAGGCTGCTGCAAAAGCTATGAACGATGGAATGACAAAATATACACCAGCTGGTGGAACACTTGAATTAAAAAAGGCAATTGCTGCCAAGCTTGAGAGAGACAATCAATTAACTTATGATTTAGATGAGATTATCGTTACTACTGGAGCTAAACATGCGCTTTATACTTTATTTCAAGTTCTTTTAAATGAAGGTGATGAAGTAATTGTCCCTGCTCCTTATTGGGTAAGTTATCCCGAACAAATTAAACTTGCCCAAGGCACACCTGTTATCGTAAAGGCAATTGAGGAAAATGAATTTAAACTTACTCCAGATTTATTAGAATCTGCAATTACATCGAAGACAAAAGCTGTAATACTTAATTCACCAAGTAACCCTACAGGTATGATGTATAGTAAAGATGAATTAAAGGCGCTTGGAGAAGTATGTTTAAATCATAATTTATTTATTGTATCTGATGAAATTTATGAAAAACTGATATATACGTCTGAAAAGCATGTTTCCATTGCTTCTATCTCACAAGAATTAAAGGAATCAACCATAGTAATTAATGGGGTTTCTAAATCACATTCTATGACAGGTTGGAGAATTGGCTATGCGGCTGGGCCAAAGATGATTATTAAAGCAATGACGAATTTAGCTTCTCATTCCACTTCTAATCCTACCTCTATTGCGCAATATGCAGCACTTGCTGCTTACGAAGCAAATGACGATGCAGTAGAAGAAATGAAGGAAGCATTTGCCCAACGTTTAGATGTTTTTTATACTTTATTAAACGATATTCCCGGAATAACGTGCCAAAAGCCTAAAGGAGCCTTTTACATTTTTCCGAATGTAAAAGAGGCAGTAGCTGCGAATGGTTTTTCAAATGTGGATGATTGGGTAGAAGCGATTTTAGAAGAAGAGAAAGTAGCTCTTGTTCCCGGTTCAGGTTTTGGGTTCCCAGATAATGTGCGTGTGTCTTATGCGCTCGCATTAGAGGATATCGAAGAAGCTGCAAAACGAATAAAACGATTTGTACTGAACCATCAATAATGTAAGAATGAAGGAGAATTACCTATGAAAACAACAATATCACAAGTATCTAAGCATTTAGATCAAACAGTTACCATTGGAGCATGGTTGGCGAATAAACGTTCAAGTGGAAAGATTGCTTTTCTGCAATTGCGTGATGGAACTGGATTTATGCAAGGTGTCGTAGTGAAAAGCGACGTATCTGAAGAAGTTTTCCAAACAGCAAAGAATCTGACACAAGAAACTTCTATGTACATAACTGGAAAAATTGTAGAAGATACACGCTCTGCTTTTGGATATGAAATGCAAGTTAGCGAAATTGAAGTAATTCATGAAGCTGTAGATTATCCTATTACTCCGAAAGAACATGGTGTAGAATTTCTAATGGATCACCGTCACCTATGGCTACGTTCTAAGAAACAGCATGCCGTTATGAAAATCCGTAACGAAATCATTCGTGCGACGTACCAATTCTTTACTGACAATGACTTTGTAAAGGTCGACCCACCGATTTTAACAGGTTCTTCAGCGGAAGGAACAACAGAACTATTCCATACGAAGTACTTTGATGAAGAAGCATATTTATCTCAAAGCGGGCAATTATACATGGAAGCAGCTGCAATGGCACTTGGAAAGGTATTCTCTTTTGGCCCAACTTTCCGCGCTGAAAAATCGAAAACCCGCAGACACTTAATAGAATTCTGGATGATTGAACCAGAAATGGCATTTATGGATCATGAAGAAAGCTTAAAAGTTCAAGAAAACTATGTAAGCTTTCTAGTGCAATCTGTTCTTAATAACTGCAAGCTAGAGCTTGATGTTCTAGAAAGAGATATTTCTAAATTAGAACAAGTAAAAGCACCATTTCCTAGAATCTCATATGATGATGCAATTACGTTATTAAAAGAAAAAGGGTTTACGGATATTGAGTGGGGAGAAGATTTTGGCGCTCCGCACGAAACAGCAATTGCAGAGAGCTTTGATAAACCAGTATTTATTACAAATTATCCAGCTGAAATAAAAGCATTTTATATGAAGCCAGATCCAAACAGACCTGAAGTAGTGTTATGTGCAGATTTAATTGCCCCTGAAGGTTATGGTGAAATTATTGGTGGCTCCCAACGTATTGATGATCTAGAATTAATGAAAGAACGGTATGAGCAGCATGGATTAAATAGCCCAGCATACCAATGGTACTTGGAACTAAGAAAATATGGAAGTGTTCCACATTCAGGATTTGGTCTTGGGTTAGAACGCTCTGTTGCCTGGATTGCCGGAGTGGAACATGTACGTGAAACAATTCCATTCCCAAGATTATTAAATCGACTATATCCTTAAGAAAAGTTTTTAAAAATAATGGGATCCCTTGCCTGAATGTAAGCAAGGGATTTTCCATTCAATCATGCATGCTATACTAAGTTAGAGGTGTTCAACATGTCAAATTCATCTTCTTTTCAGAAAATATTATTGGATCAATTGCCAATTCCAAATCGATTAATAACAAGTTATGCGACGCTTGGCTTAAATGAAGTAGAAGTAATGGTTATCATACATCTTATTAGATCTTTTCAGGAAAACAAGTATTTTCCCACTCCTCAAGAAGTAGCAGATAGAATGACTATCACTGAAAAGGAATGTGCAAATATTCTTCGTAAATTAATACAAAAAGGCTATCTTGCTATGAAACAACAGGAGAACGAACAGCAGCAACTAAGTGAGATATATTCATTAAATCCCTTACTTGAAAAGCTCTATACGGAAACACCTGTAAAGGAAGAAGAACAGACAGCAGATGGAACTATTTTTATTCTCTTTGAGCAGGAATTCGGACGACCTTTGTCTCCATTCGAAATCGAAACCATTAATATATGGCTCGATGAGGATAAGATAGCTCCGTCTTTGATTAAAGCTGGCTTAAGAGAGGCAGTTTTAATGGGAAAACTTAATTTTAAATACATTGATCGAATATTACGTGAGTGGAAGAAAAAGGGGATTCATTCTGTAGAACAAGCAAGAAATGCAAGTAAGCCATTTCATCAAAATCAAGATAAACGTGGCGAATCACCTAAGAAGAGAGATACATCATTTTATTACAACTGGTTAGAAGGAGACTAGATACATGTTAAATAAAAGTGAAATTCGTTACTCTCTGGATGTAATGGCGGAGATGTTTCCAGATGCAAAGGGGGAGCTAGTACACTCCAATCCTTTTGAGCTCGTGATTGCGGTCTTGTTATCCGCCCAATGTACAGATAAGCTAGTAAATAAAGTGACAGCTACCCTTTTTCAAAAATATAAAACACCAGAAGATTATTTGGCCGTTCCTTTAGAAGAACTACAAGAAGATATTAGGTCTATTGGATTATATCGGACTAAAGCCAAAAATATTCAGAAGTTATGCCAAGCTCTGATTGATAAATTCGATGGAGAAGTGCCTCGAAAGAAAGAGGAGCTTATGAGTTTAGCTGGAGTAGGAAGAAAAACAGCAAATGTGGTAGCTTCCATTGCTTTTGATGAACCAGCAATCGCTGTTGACACTCATGTTGAGCGTGTATCCAAGAGATTAGGTATTTGTAGATGGAAGGATTCTGTTATTGAGGTAGAAGAAACGCTAATGCGAAAAGTACCAAGGGAAGAATGGAGCATTACCCATCATCGAATGATATTTTTTGGCAGGTATCATTGTAAGGCAAGAAATCCTAATTGCCCTGAATGTCCATTATTAGACTTGTGTAGGGAAGGCCAGAAACGGATGAAAAAAAGGGTTATAGAATAACAAGTGGTCTTTTAGCGTAATGTTTTCCTTAAGATTAGCTAAAAATAATAAAGGAGTAATCAGGCAATTTGCCTGGTTACTCCTTTAATTTCACTTTAGCGGGATCTCATCCACTTCATTTTATTTTATTCTTCACCATCGGAAGGTTCTTCTGGTGTCTCAGGTTGCTCAGGTTCATTTACTTCTTCTGAAGGTTCCTCTTCTTCCTGAGGGGGAGCATTAGATTCCTCTTCATCATTTTCTTCATTGTTTGGGTTTTCCCCGTTATTTCCATTATTACCTTCATTACCTTCATTACCATTATTACCGTCATTACCGTTGTTACCGTTATTATCATTACCATTCTCGTTATTCTCATTCTCATTGCCATCATCAGGATTTTCAGGCGTATCTTCTGCCGGGATATCTACTTGAACACTTGCAGGCTCGCCTCGAACACCTTCATTATTTCCTCTTTGTCCGATAGGTGTGACTTGAATGGTATATGTTTGCCCTGGAGCTGCTCCACTGATTTCAATTCCTTGTGATTCTACTGTCTGGGTTTGCCCATTGGCAGATACTTCAAATATCGCCGGAGGACCATTGTAACTCCAGTTTACATCTATAATTCCTTGGTCTCCAAGGTATTCCGCAGACAATCCTTCAACAGCAGGAAGTGATTCTTCCTCAGCTTCTCCTACGGTAACTGTTGTGGTGGCTGGATCACTGCGACTTTCACTGTCATCATTGCTAACTGCAATAACTTGGAATTGATACTCACCAGACTCAACGTCTGAGATGGTCATACTTTGTTCCTCCGTAGAAGAGAGGGTCTGCATTTCGCCGCCATTGACACTTGCTCTAACTTCGAAGTTTACATTATTGCCATTATAATTCCAGGTTAGATTGATTGAATTATCTTCTTCATTGTACTTACCTGATAAGTTTGTTACAGGATCTAGTTTATCAAATTTTTCAGAAGTGGAAGATGGTTCATTTCCCTTCACAAATAGTTCAGTAATTATTTGACTAGATGGTGTATAAGAACTTGGCAGGGCAGGTGGATTTGATCCTCTTTCTACATCCACTTCCACAACAGAACTTGGTCGTTCGAAATCAGGAGTTTCCACGTCTTTGGAGATTTCAGTCATTACTAATCTGAATAGGTCTCGGGAAATTCCAGTGTCCGAAATAGGAAGTCGTTTATTTTCTTCACTATATTCACCCGTCCATACGGCTATAGTATAGTTTGTTGTATATCCTGCAAACCAAGAATCTGCAGCCTCTCCTGTATCTGGCAAGTTGGTTGTCCCCGTTTTACCAGCAAGTGGTAATCCTGATACATTTGCTCGAGTACCAGTTCCTTCCGTAACCACATCTTTCAACATATCTGTAACCATATAAGCAGTATAATCCGACATAGCTGCTTCTGATTCTGGTGTTAAATCAACTTCACGTCCATCAGGGAATTCGACTTTCGTAACAGCGTATGGCTCATTGTATATTCCTTCGTTACCAAATGCCCGATAAGCACCAGCAAGACCTAATGGAGTCGTCTGCATTGTTCCTCCACCAATTGAATCTGTTAGGATTGCTTGATCATCTGGGAATGTCATACCAAGGTTTTTGGCAAATTCTTTCGCGTTTTCAGAACCTACTTCTTCAAATAACTTCACAGCTGCGACATTAATGGATTGTACTAATGCTTGTCTTGCTGTTACCCATCCTGAATGGCTGCGAGTCACGTTATTTATTACTTTATCGCTACCAGCAATTTCATATGGTTTATCATCATTAATTTGATGATAGGTAGAAATTTTATTGTACTCAATCGCAGGACCATATGCTAGAAGTGGTTTAGCAGTTGAACCTGGTTGCATGCTACCTTGAATCGCATAGTTGTACTGTCCTGTATCCCGATTTCTTCCACCTCCAATAGCTCGTATTGCTCCACTATTGGTATCCAATACTGTTAAACCTGCTTTGAAATTCTCGTTAGGATATTGAATTGGATTTTCTTCACTATCGGTAAGCAAGAATTCTACATATTCTTGTGCATTTGTATCGATAGTAGTATGGATAGTTAATCCATCGGTATTAATGTCAGCACCGTCTAATTTTTCACTTACTTCTTGTTCTACTTTTTGGATAAATGCATCATATTGTCGTGACTCTGGTCGTTCTTCTGTTAATAAAGAAGTAATATCTACTTGACGAGCTTCTTCTGCTTGTTGCTCTGTAACCTTGTCATGACGAACCATTAACGTTAATACAGTATCCATTCGGTCATGCATTAAGTCTGGGTTCTCAAAAGGATTATAAGCACTAGGACGCTGAGGTAGACCTGCTAAAATAGCTGCCTCGGCTAAGGTTAGCTCACTCAAATCTTCTTTACCAAAATATGTTTCAGATGCTTTCTTAACCCCATATGCGCCAGCACCATAATAAATCTTATTTAAATACATTTCCATAATTTGTTCTTTTGAATATTGGCGTTCAAGTTGTAACGCAAGCCATGCTTCTTGCACTTTTAAGCTCAGTTTCTTTTCGGGAGTAAGAAATGATTTCTCAACTACCTGCTGGGTGATGGTACTTGCTCCTTGTGATCCAAATCCACTAGTAAAGTTAGCAATTACAGCACCGCCAATTCTTCGAAGGTCAATCCCCGGGTGAGAGAAGAATCTTGCATCCTCAGTAGCAATGACTGCATCAATCAATACTTCAGGTAACTCTTCATATTCTACTTTGTCACGGTTTTCGGCCCCAAGTTGTGCAAACTCCTCACCACTTTGATCTAATAGGGTAGATGCATAGGCACTTTGCAATTTCTCTGGGTCTAGATCTGGAGCGGTTGCAATCCAATATGTTATAAGAGCTGTCATACCTATTCCAATTAATACAATAAGTGAAAGTATAATGAATACAATTCTTTTCCATAATGGTTTCTTTTTCGTTTTCTTTTGTTTTCTTCTTGCAGTTCGTGATTGGCTATTTTCTGCCATTACTTTTACCTCCGTCTCTAAAAATACAGCCTATCTATAATTGATAAATAATCGACTCTGGCATGATAGTGAAAGGGAATAAGATAACTACAATCTTTCACCGTTTCATAGGGAATTGATTTTCTACCACCCTTGGATTTGTTGTACCAGTGAGCAAAGAGCGCCTCTGCTGGCATATAATACGTTTCATTATGTACTGTAAAACGTATTATGAGAAAGCAAATGCCGTGGTGATGCACAATGGATTCCATGTGTTTAATTTGATGCTCATGTATATTTGCTAAAGGAAATGAAGTTTTGTTTTTGGTTTCTTTTGCTTCGAAATCTACATATTTTCCACGATATAATCCATTATAATCTGTAGTGGACGCCTGTTTAAAATAAGCTTCGGTAATTACTGCAGCACTTCGTCTAGGGTAGTGAACATTGACGATCTGCACTGGTGTCGGTTTTTTGTGAATAACTGCTTTGTCTAAATCCAAATAATATTGATTAGTCACGTTTATATCTTCTTCAAGTGTCATTCCTCTGTTACTAAAGATATGGTTGCCTTTATTCTGAGAAGGGCTCGCTGGAATGGTACGCTTATGCCCATTTGGATAATTCATATATATCCTCCTAATTACTACAGTATCATATCAAAAACTAATTGTAATTGGTAACATTATGTATGTCACACGCGAAAGTTGGGAAACAAATGTTAAATTGGAGTTCATATATACATTATATCTTAAAATTAACAAAATCTCAGAATAAGGATAACATCTCCAGAACAAAGGCATACCAACAATTTTATGTAGAATATCCAGAGATTAAATGGGCATTCCTAGCTAGTGTTGTTTCCAGAAATGCCGGATGGAATATGACGGATTTAGCATTACCAAGCTATCAGGCACTTTTAGGAAGACAAGAAAGAGAAAGACTATTTATGACCTATGAAAGAGCAAATTGGTTAATCTTCTCAGATGCATACCCCCAATTGCTCATCTATAAACTTTCTACCCAAGAAAAACGACCTCTATTTCAATTATTAACATATTTTCATGTCTCTAAATTTATGATTAAGGAATGGCTGCACTTCTGGAAAACAAAAGATCGAGAGAGATTGATGACTTCTTTAATCATTAATGAACAAAATATAATTGAACATCCGGTCATAAATCAACCCTTTTTTTCCAGGCAAGTATTTCACAAATTACCTTATAAAATGCAGGATTTATTTCTTATGAGTGCAGTTATATTGCCAACTAAAACAGATGAGTTGATTGGCTTATATGTCAACCGTTTCACAAATTTAGATAAGCGGATTCAAATTGGTAAACAACTTGGTGCAATTCTCTTTGATTATGAGGTGTTTAAACAGATTCATTCTTTTACTTCGTCGGTTGAGCATACAGGTTCTAGACGAGATTATGAAAAATATAAAAGACCGATATTTACGCATCAACCGGTGCTAAGATTGACCTATCCAGTTATTACACACCAAGATACAATTCGAAAAGATTGGTACCCATTTGGGGGTAGCATTCCAAAAGACTGGTTTGAATCGGTTAATCCTCCCCAACAAATAGATATTCAACATTCTTTCTACTTTAAAAGAGCAGTTTTCGATATGTATGCTTCATTAAAAATGAAAATAAAGTAAGTGAAAGGGATTCGTTCTAAAACGAATCCCTTTCACTATAAGGTGCTCTACAAGTTCACTTTGACTAACTGACAAGTCATTGCGAAAAAGTAAGACCAACCTCATAGATTTGAGAAACAATAGAATGGGGCAGAAAGTCAACCGCCTAATTGTCCTAAAATCATCATGTCGATGGACGATTCGGTCCGTTTAATTTCTTATCCCCTTGGATAGCTGTCGACTTTGCTTTTTGCTGTTGTCTTTCTTTTCTCTGGATTTCTTTGCTTTTATCCATTGTTAATCCTCCTTATAAATAACTTCATGCTTAGTGTGTCTAATTTTATAGAAATGATAAGTAATTACACTAGTTTTGTGTGTTTTTTTCTAGTTTTGTCGAGCGTGAAGGAGTTATTTTATTTATCACGAAATAATTTCAGTAAGAATATTAAATGGGGTGAGGATATGACTGTAGCAATAAATAAACTGGAAGAGGTGCCAGTCGGGGTTACTAGAAAGCAGTTTGAAACGTCCTTACAGGAAATTCAGAATCAAATAAGATTAATTGACCAGAGGTTGATGATGAAGGTTGAAAATGAAATTGGATGGCAACATAAATACACAAAGAATAAAGTAACAGTGCTAGGGGATGAACTCAAAGCAATAAACAAAGTTGTTTAAATATGATAAAGTAGAGAGAAGTAAAGGAGAATAGAGTAAGGGCTGTCCCTTGCTCTATTTAAACCAGTTTTCATCTTCAATAGGAGATGAAAGAACTTGGCTTGTTAGCCATCCTATATTTACAAAGCCAAACTTTTTAATAGGTTAAACAAAGGAGTCAACATGGAAGTCATAAATCAAACAGAACAACTGTTAAAACATCTTCATCTATTAAGAGAGCGTTTTGAAATCGAAACTCCTCCGGAAAACTTAAAGGACAGAGATTTTTTCCAAAAAGTTAAACAGGAAACCTCTCCTATCTATGATTTAATTGCAGCATGGGAAGAAGCAGCTTTAATAGCAGTAAAGACGAGAGAAGTAACCGTACATCCTCATCAAGTAACTTCCACAAGAGAGAATATGGAATTGTTGCTAATGCATAGTTACTATAAGGATGTGAGAAGAAGAAGGTATATGGAATATTATAAGTCCATACAATATATCTTTGAGCAGTTGCTACACGATCTCAAGTAAAACTTTACAATAGGAGAAATATCTTTTATACTTTTTTCACTATAAGATTAATTCATACATATTCAGAGCTGAACAAGAAGGGTGACAATGATGACAAAGAATAAATTAATTGAGGAAGCTATTTCCGTTCGACAAAGGGCTTATGTACCATATTCTAAATTTGCTGTTGGAGCCGCTCTATTGACAAAATCAGGTAAAGTTTTTACTGGTGGGAATATTGAAAACGCAGCATATTCAGTTTGTTGCTGTGCAGAGCGTGTTACGATATTTAAAGCTTTATCCGAAGGCGAAAATGAATTCATAGCAATGGCAGTTGCAGCGGATACAGAACGACCAGTACCTCCATGTGGGGCGTGTCGGCAAGTGATGAGTGAGTTCTTTGATAAAGAAATGGAGATTCATCTTACGAATATCAAGAAAGAAACAAAAACATTCAAAATGAAAGAGTTATTACCATTTTCGTTCGGTACAGAGGATTTACTGGGTAGCTAAGTCTTCAGGTGAAAATACTCACAGATAAAAGAGGAGACTGATATTCAGTTTCCTTTTTTATGATATAATATAGATATAATAGACTCTGTAGCATATGCTGAAAATAAAATTCATAAATATCAAAATGGAACAAGCTGTAAGTAGAATGATAAAGAGGTGGTTAAATGAGTTTAAATAGAGTTCAGTTAAATGGAAAAGAGATACTAGAAAAAGATTTTAAAACTGCGATGCGTGGTTACAATCAAGAGGAAGTAGATGAATTTCTTGATGTTGTAATTCAGGATTATGATAACTTTCAAAAAGAGATTGCAAGGCTAAACCAAGAAATTGAGCGATTGAAAAAATCCTCAACCGAGCAAACCAGAACACGTTCTAGCCAGCCGCCTACACAGGTTAATTATGATATTCTAAAACGTTTATCCAACTTAGAAAAAGCGGTTTTTGGTAAAAAGTTTGCGGATTCTGAAGGTTAAGAGCTAATTCCAATCAATTCCATTGTTCATTTTTATAAAACGTGTTATGATAATATAACGTTGTTAAATACTCATGTAATCGCTGTGTACGATACGTATGCAGAGGAAAGTCCATGCTCACACAAACTGAGATGTTTGTAGTGTTCGTGCTTGATGAATTCATAAGTCAAGGTAGCAAAATTTTGCTAACGGCAGGATTTGCTCCTAAGTTTGTTCGCAGATATGGAGCAAAACCTTGAAAGTGCCACAGTGACGTAGCTAAGTTGGAAACAACTTAGGTGGAACGAGGTAAACCCCACGAGTGAGCAACCCAAATAATGGTAGGGGCATCCTTTAGTAGAGAAATGAATCGAACGAGGGACAAGTCTTTTTGGCTTGTAGATAGATGATTGCAGCCGGAGTACGAGGTTGACCGCCGTTTGCAGTACGAGGGTACAGAACATGGCTTATCGAGTATTTAATAGGTCAATTTAATTAAAAATTAATAAAAACCTTTTCTATCTACATAATGTAATAGGAAAGGTTTTTTTGTTTGGTATCTTTTATGTTAAACTAAAGAAAATTTCTTATTAAGAAGGGACTTTTTTATATGAAAAAGGTTACATTAATTGCCACCGCGGCAATGGGATTAGAGTCTATTGTGGCAGATGAAGTACGCCAGCTTGGATATGAAGTGAAAGTTGAAAATGCGAAAGTTATTTTTGAAGCACCTATTACCGCAATTCCCAGGTGCAACCTATGGCTTCGAACAGCAGATCGAGTAAAGGTACAAGTGGGACAGTTTACAGCAACATCATTTGATGAACTGTTTGAAGCAACGAAAGCATTGCCGTGGGAACATTTTATTTCGGAGGATGGCCAATTCCCAGTGTCAGGAAAATCGGTGAAGTCCACCCTGCATAGTGTGCCAGACTGCCAGAAGATTGTAAAAAAGGCAATAGCGGAAAGGTTAAAGCTTAAGTATGGAGTAGCTTTTAAAATGCCCGAGAGTGGTGCGATGCATAAAGTGGAGGTAGCTCTTCTAAAGGACGTCGCTACATTAACTCTCGATACTTCTGGTACTGGTTTACATAAAAGAGGCTATCGCAGAGATCAAGGAGAAGCACCACTAAAAGAAACGCTGGCAGCGGCTCTTGTATTACTTACAAATTGGAAACCAGATTACCCCTTAATAGATCCGTTTTGTGGTTCTGGCACCATTCCAATTGAAGCTGCTATGATAGGCCAAAACATAGCACCTGGATTTAATCGTAATTTTGATGCGGAAGATTGGTATTGGGTGAAACAAAGGCATTGGGATGAGGCATTCCAGGAAGCGGAGGATAAAGCAAATTATGACCAGCCTTTAAATATTATTGGATCAGATATTAATCACAAATTGATCAACATTGCTTCGGAAAATGCTTTAGAAGCAGGACTTGGTGATTTGATTACGTGGAAGCAAATGCAAGTGAAAGATTTAAGCCTTCATGGAGAGAATGGATATTTAATAGGAAATCCACCTTATGGCGAACGACTAAGTGATACGGAAACTGTAGCAGAGATGTATAGAGATCTTGGTAAGATTATGGTGGACCATCCTACATGGAGTGTATATGTTATTACGGCCTATGAGGATTTCGAAAAAGAATACGGCCAAAAGGCAACGAAGAAACGGAAATTATTTAATGGATTTATCCAAACGAATTATTATCAATATTATGGAAAATGGAAAAAGGAGGAGGAACTATGAGCACAGCCAAACTAGAAAAGGAATTTTTAGAGTTCATTCATGAAATGGATGCTTACCGGGAAGTAATTATGCTTACACACTGGGATATGAGGACTTATATACCTGCAAAGGGTGTTGAGCAACGCGCAGAAGTCGTTGGATTTCTTGCAGAGAAGCTCCACCACTTGGAAACTTCAGATAAAATGAGAGACTTTATTGATGGTTTAAAAGAAAATGAAACAGATGACTTCATGACGAAGCTTGTTGATGAGTGTGAGGAAACGTATAACAAAAGCAGCAAAATTCCTCCTGCTGAGTACAAGGAATTCGTGATGCTTCAATCAAAGGCTGAGGCTATATGGCAAGAAGCAAGACAAAAGGCAGATTTTACTATGTTTCAGGATTCCCTTGAAAGAATAGTGGAGTTTAACAAGAAGTTTGCAAATTATTGGGGCTTTGAAGGAAATATATATGATGCATTGCTAAATAATTATGAACCTGGTATGACTACAAAAATCTTGGATGATGTATTCCCTAAATTACGGAATTCCTTAACGGAGCTATTAAAAGAAATTACCGCAAGTCCAGTCAAGCCAGATGCATCTATATTAAAAGGTCATTTTCCAAAAGCAAATCAAAAGGCATTTACCATTGACATACTAAATGATATGGGTTATGACTTTAAGGCTGGTCGCTTGGATGACACGATTCATCCATTTGAAATTACGTTAAATCAAAGTGATGTACGGATTACCACAAGATATGATGAAGAAGATTTTCGAATGGCTGTTTTTGGAACCATTCATGAGGGTGGCCATGCACTGTATGAACAAAATATAAATCCGAAACTTAGAAGAACGCCATTAGCATCTGGAACTTCAATGGGAATTCATGAATCACAATCTTTATTTTGGGAAAACTTTATTAGTAGAAGCAAAACTTTTTGGCAAAGATATGAAGACCTATTTAAAGAATACGCACCAAAATCGTTTCATGTAATAGAATTTGACGATTTTTATCGTGCAGTTAATGAAGTGAAACCTTCCTTTATTCGAATTGAAGCGGATGAACTAACTTATCCTTTACATATTATGGTCCGCTATGAATTAGAGAAGGGATTAATAAATGGTGAAATAGAGGTGAAAGATCTGCCAGCACTTTGGAATGAAAAGATGGAAGAGTACCTCGGAATAAGACCGGCAAATGATAGAGATGGCGTTCTCCAAGACATACATTGGGCCGGAGGAGACTTTGGATATTTTCCCTCCTACGCTCTGGGCTATATGTACGCTGCCCAATTCAATCATGCCATAGCAAAAGATCTAGAGGTTGAGGAGCTTGTGAGACAAGGTAATCTAAAAACCATTCAATCCTGGTTAACCAGTCATATCCACCAATATGGAAAAACGAAGAAGCCGTTGGAGATTTTAACAGACGTTACAGGGGAAGGACTTAATCCAGATTACCTCGTTCAATATTTAACCAATAAGTACAAAGAGATATATCAATTGTAAGAGAGGATGTTCAGAGAGTAATGTTTAACTTCTTTTTGAACAGATATGGGGAAAATATATAACATAAGGTGAGTTCATGACATACATTTCTTCAACGGGTATTAGTGTGCCTAATTACCCTTTACAACAAGAGGAAGTAAAAGAGCTTGTTAAAAATGTGTTTTCCTATAATAATCGACAGGTAGAGCGTCTTCTGCCTGTCTTTGACCACGCAGAAGTTTCCACAAGACAGTTTGTTGTAGAGAAATCATGGTTCGAAGCGGAACATAGCTTCCAAGAAAGAAACCACCTGTATCAGCAGTTCGCGATTCAGCATGCTGTAAAGGCAATAGATGATTGCTTAATGAACCGTGATTTTTTACAAACTGACATTCCTTATGAAGCCATTGATCTAATTATCTATGTATCAAGTACAGGGATCTCCACTCCTTCGATCGATTGTTTCCTACTTAATGAAAGACCATTTCGCACCGATATTTCTCGCATGCCATTATGGGGGCTAGGTTGTGCAGGCGGGGCCATAGGATTAGCACGTGCACACGATTGGGTGACAGCCAATCCCGATAAAAATGCATTGCTTGTTTGCTGTGAGTTATGCAGCCTTACTTTCCAAAAAGGAGATGTAAAGAAAAGTAATATTGTTGGAACAGCATTATTTGGAGATGGGATAAGTGCCTCTTTACTAATTGGGGATGACTCTCCAATGCTTTCTCATTTGAAGGATATCACTTACCCAAAAATTAAGAAATCAAGCTCTTATACAAAGAGAGATAGTACTTCTATTATGGGCTGGGATGTTACCAACGAAGGCTTAGAAGTTGTTTTTTCGAAAAGCATTCCTGCATTAGTTTCGACTTTTTGGAAAGAACATATAAATACGTTCCTGGATCAATCTGCATTAATAAAAAAAGACTTATATTCTTATATTGCTCATCCTGGGGGAAAGAAGGTACTTGAGGCCATGGAAGAGGTATTGCAATGCTCCAGGGAGAAGTTAAAGCACTCGTACAATGTATTAAAACACCATGGCAATATGTCGTCTGCTACTGTTATTTATGTATTACGGGAATGGATGAAGGAAAATATCCTACCGCATCAAAAGAGCATTTTAACTGCATTAGGACCAGGATTCAGTTCAGAAATTCTATTATTGGAGTGGGTAGCATAATGGCAATCTATATGAGCTTATTGTTTTTATTTATCCTCGCACAACGACTAATCGAGTTGGTTATTGCAAAACGCAATGAGCAATGGATGAAGGAGCGAGGAGGTATTGAGTTAGGTAGTGAGCACTATAAATGGTTCATCGTTCTCCATACGCTATTCTTTATATCGATTTTGTTTGAAGTTCTGTTAAGAAGTAACGCTATTGAATTTCACAATGTATTGTTTGCCATATTTATTTTGCTTCAATTGGCAAGGGTATGGTGCATACAAACATTAGGAAGATTCTGGAACACTAAAATCATCGTTTTACCAAACGTTTCCTTAATTAAAAAAGGACCTTATAAGTATATGAAGCATCCGAATTATGTGATTGTCGGGCTGGAGCTTATGACTATTCCACTTCTTTTCAATGCTTACTGGACTGCTGTAATATTCCCTGTTCTTCATCTAATCCTATTGAAAATCCGTATCCCTGCCGAAGATACTGCATTAAAAAAAGTAAGTAAAACGTAAGGACGGTGCCAAAAGGGTTGATCAATAGAAGTATATGATTACCGCAGATTCACTTTATTATGTTCCAGCTTCTATTGGATAGATAAAAGGTTTCGTATACAAAGAAATCATTGATTCAATATGTTACAAAATTGCACAAAAAAGCAGAAATCCTCGGGATTTCTGCTTTAAATAATTGGTAAGATAATTACTTTTTAACAACGTTAGCTGCTTGTGGGCCACGTTCTCCTTCAACAATTTCGAAAGTAACTTCCTGGCCTTCTTCAAGTGATTTATAACCTTCTTCTTGAATAGCAGAATAATGCACGAATACATCGTTTCCTTCATCAAGCTGGATAAATCCATATCCTTTTTCGGCGTTAAACCATTTTACTACTCCATTTTCCATGTAAATAAGCCTCCTAAACACATTCACGCAAAAACGTGGTAATACAAAGCAGAAAGACAAATTACATTAAAAAAGGCAACTTCTATAGAAGTGTAGGATCATTGTTACATCCACTTCTATAGAAGTTGCCTGTTTATTAATGAATCCGTACATCTTCTTTGCTTGGTCCTACTATAGCTTATTTAGAATTCATAGTCAAGAATTTGAATTTAAAATAGTGGATGTTTTTCGAACAGTTCCAATTGAATAAGGGAGATATCTTCATGGTACAATGGGAAAGAAAGGGGGGCTTAGCATTGAATGAGAAACAAATAGAAATGATCAAATCCTATGTTAATAAGCTTTTTCAAGCCGATACAACTGGACATGATTTCTACCATTTAAAGCGCGTCACATCACTAGCTAAGCACATTGCTAAAAGAGAGCAGGCAGACATTAGTCTCACTGTAGCAGCGGCTTGGTTGCATGACGTGGGGGATGAGAAACTGTTCCCTGATCCAGACAATGCAAGGAGAGAACTGCGACACTTTTTATTCTCAATTGGGATAACTAAAGAGGATATCGATAGTATATTTGATATTATTTCAAACATTTCATTTCGAAAAGGAAAAACCCCTCGCTCATTCGAAGGTAAGATAGTTCAAGATGCTGATCGACTGGATGCAATCGGGGCAATTGGTGTTGCTCGAACCTTTGCTTATGGAGGTTCAGTTGGACAGCCAATCTATCATGAAGAAATGAATGAACACTCTATACAGCATTTCTATGATAAATTATTAAAGATCACAGAATTGATGCACACTAGCACTGCAAAGCAAATAGCGAATGATAGACATCAGTATATGGTAGACTTTCTTACTCGTTTTGAAAAAGAATGGTATATGATGGCTGATTAATCCTTGACTCTTAAGCAGCAATTGCCCTAATGTTTTATTCAAGGTTACTTATACAAAATCTATTGGGAGAACCGGCATAAATCAAATCACGTTACCAAGCCTATTGGAGGAGCTATAAAGATCTCACAGCTTCAGGCGTTTATTTTGGGACAGTCTCGGATTATGAAAGCCATTATGCAGCTATTTCTACTGTTTATATTCAGGCTATTCTATCTATTGCTATTTCATGGAAAGAATACGTATATAATTCTGTTTGTGTTACAATACAATTAATATTCATAGATAGATGGAGGGAATCTTCATGGTTACTGGAGAGAGAGCATACTTACAACTTTGTAAAGATATATTAGCAAACGGCAGTGGCCGAAATGATCGAACAAATACAGGTACATATTCCATTTTTGGATATCAAATGCGTTTTAATTTAAAAGAAGGGTTTCCACTATTAACCACGAAACGAGTTCCTTTTAAACTAGTTGCTTCTGAATTGTTGTGGTTTATCAAGGGAGACACCAATATTCGTTATTTGCTGGAAAATAACAATAATATATGGAATGAATGGGCTTTTGAAAAATGGATTAAAAGTAAGGATTACACAGGACCTGAAATGAATAACTTTGGCATTCGCAGCCAGCAGGATGAAGCGTTTAACAAACAATATCAAGAGCAAATGACTATATTTAAAGAGAAAATACTTACAGATAATATATTTGCTGAGAAATACGGTCATTTAGGTGATGTGTATGGTAAACAATGGAGGAATTGGAAGACTTCACAGAACAATTCGATTGATCAATTAAAGAATGTTATCGAACAAATTAAACATAATCCAAATTCAAGGCGCCATATTGTATCAGCATGGAATCCGGAAGATATTCCAAATATGGCTTTGCCGCCATGTCATACGATGTTCCAATTTTATGTAGCGGATAATACATTATCCTGTCAGTTGTATCAACGAAGTGGGGATGTCTTTTTAGGTGTACCTTTTAATATTGCCAGCTACGCACTTTTAACTCATCTAATCGCACATGAATGTGGATTAGAGGTTGGAGACTTTGTTCATACACTGGGAGATGCACATATTTATAAAAACCATATTGAGCAGGTTCAAACGCAGTTAGAACGAGACATAAGATCTTTGCCAACTCTAAAAATAAACAAAGAAAAACAATCGATTTTTGATTTTGAGCTATCAGACTTTGAAATTGTAGATTATAACCCGCATCCAACAATTAAAGCGCCGATTGCTGTTTAATTAAAACAACATAGCAAAGGGGAATTCTTATGATATCTTTACTATTTGCAATGGATAGGAATCGTGTTATCGGATTGAACAACGACCTTCCATGGCATTTACCAAAGGATTTACAATTCTTTAAAAGAAAAACGACAGGAAATACCATTGTAATGGGAAGAAAAACATTCGATTCTATTGGTAAAGCTTTACCAAATCGAAGAAATGTAGTGTTAACGAGTCAGAAAGATTTCGCTGTTCCAAATGTAGAAGTAATTCATGATCTTGAAATATTTAAAGCATGGAATAAGAGCAATCCTGATGAAGAATATTTTGTTATTGGCGGAGCCCATCTATTCGAACAGATATTAGATATAGCGGATCGCATGTACGTAACATTTATTGATGAAGAATTTGAAGGGGACACCTATTTCCCAGCTTTTAATGAGCAGGATTTTAAAATGACATCGAAAGAACAAGGGGAAAAGGATGATAAAAATCCCTATGACTACTACTTTATTCAATATGACCGCACTTAATGTGATAATAACTTGTCCGTTAAAAGATAAACGTGGTATTATAGGAATATAAATAATAAAGCGTTTTATTATATTTTCTATAAAGAAGGTGTACGTATATGGCAAGCATAGGGGTACCTGGTTTAATTTTAATTTTAGTTATTGCCTTAGTAATCTTCGGACCGAAAAAGCTACCTGAGATTGGTAAGGCAGCTGGACAAACCCTTCGCGAGTTTAAAAAGGGTGCGAGCGAATTAACCAGTGATGCAAAAGAAGAAATCGATGAAGCGAAAGCAGTCGCGCAGAAGAAAGATTAATTCATTACTTACTTTCAGAGTTAGCGTAAACACGCAGGAAAGCAAAAGTAAATGATAAGAAATTATGAATCGAAGGTGTAGGGCGTGGACCTTACATCTTCTTTTATGCTTGTTCAAGGAGTGTTTATATGGGAGAGAATCAGCCACATGATAAAGATATGGACGTTGTTGGACATCTGTCCGAGCTGAGAAATCGCTTAATCGTTACGATCGTTGTCTTTTTTATTTTCCTTATTATTGGATTTCTTTTTGTTGAAGACATATATTATTTCTTTGCAAAAGACTTAGAATTTAAGCTAACGGCAATTAGTCCGGGCGAAATACTATGGGTCTATTTCGCGATGGCCGGGTTAATTGCTGTTGTTGGTACAATACCGTTATTATCCTATCAAATTTGGGCATTTGTAAAACCTGGATTAACTCCTAAGGAAAGAAGGGTATCCTTAGCGTACATTCCTGCTTTATTTTTCCTATTTATTGCTGGCTTGGTGTTTGGATATTTGTTATTTACCAATCTGGTTATCCCATTCTTGCTAACATTAAATAACGGAATGTTTGACGTCATGTTTACCATTGATCGATATTTTAAATTCTTAATTCGTGTGACGTTTCCTTTGGCGCTTCTTTTTGAGTTACCTATCGTAGTGATGTTTTTGACAAGCCTTGGTATTATCACACCAGAATTCATGAAGAAGTGGAGAAAATACGCCTATTTTGTATTAGTCGTTATCAGTACCCTAATTACACCACCTGATTTCATTACACCAATACTCGTATCGATTCCATTAATTATTCTTTACGAAATCAGCATTCATTTGAGTAAAATCGTTTATCGTAAGAAGGAAGAAAAGCATAAAGCATTTATGAACGAAGAAAGTGTTTAAGTTAGGAGGATTAGATGCGACCATTTTATCAATTTTTAATGACATATCGTGGTAAGCCGCATGATGAAGAAAGTCGTTTAGCGGAATGGGCATTTGCGGATCTTGAATTTCCAAAGTATTCGACTGATTATAATGAGATAAGTATTTATTTAGAAATGAATAGCCCATTTCCTAATGCGCTGCCAACATTTGACTCCTTGTGGGAAGCATATGAGTCTAGGTTTAAATAAGAATGGTTAAAAGGTTTCCTTTTTGATGAAAAAGTGGGGTAGAGTCCGAACGTAGAATGAAATTCGTTTGGACTCTACCCTTTTCTATTGAACAGTGACAGATATAACCTGTGTAAAAGGTATAGATAGATTACTTCCATCTTCGAGCTGTAATCGTACAGAGGCTTGATTCCCTTCTAACTGTATAATTTTCCCTGTATAATTCACGGTAAAGCCTCGTTGATAGGTGGCAATTTCAATAATAAAGTCATTCATCTGAGCTTCTTGCAATTGATATTGAATTAGCTCGATTTCTTGTTCATCAAGCAGCGGCTTTGTCACATAGAGATCTTCCTGCCAAAGCTCTCTTAATAACGCAACATGTTCCGGGAGCATTAATGATGTCCATTTGATACTTCCTCTGTCTTGTGGCATATGTTATTCACCTCTTCTATATTATAAACGAACAAACGTTCCGTAGTCAAATTCCATTAAGTACTTATACTTACATCCTTTTACTACATTCGCCAAGAAGCTTAATGAATTGTAGGAATTTGTTAGTTCTTGCGCTTACCCAGGAAATATTGCTACTGATATTAATGAATTGGCAGCCTACACCTTTCTTGTTATCAAGCGTATGATATTCTAGGTAAATTGGCTCTAGAAGGAGGATAGATATGTTTGGACCTCAAACACCATTTCGTAATCAATATCCAATGCAAATGAGACAGCCACCGATGCAAATGAGACTGAATCCGATGCAGATGAGACAGAACCCAATGCAAATGAGACAGAATCCGCTGTCGTTTTTAGGGCGGAATAGGATGAATCCCTTTAGCTTTCTAAGTCGAAATACAGGATTACAGCAGATGGTAGGATCACAACCACAAATAACGTCCGTGGCAACAAAGGGATTGGGTGGAATATCTAAAACATTAACAAACGTGCAGCAAGTCTTAAAAGCCGTTCAATCTGCTGCTCCAATTGTTCAAGAATATGGACCCATGGTAAAGAATCTACCTGCAATGTATCGGATGATGAAAGCTTTTAAGAGTATAGAAAAAGAAACGGATGAAACGGAAACGAGTAAAGAAATAACAGATAAAGAAATAACGGATGAAAAGGTAGTAAAAGAAGCTGATGGAGTGGATTACAATAAAGAAGAGGTAGAAGCACCGGTTAGAAATAGAAAGGGCGGTTCCACTCCGAAACTTTATATATAGGAATGCACTATACTTGATTTTTTCAGCAAAAAAAGAAAAAATAGATATAATAAATAATACAGTAATGGAGGATATTACATGACTGCAAAATTAGAGAAAGCGACTTTTGCTGGTGGATGCTTCTGGTGTATGGTGCAGCCATTTGACACAAGACCTGGTGTACAAAGTGTTGTATCAGGTTATACAGGTGGCCATGTAGAAAATCCAACGTATGAACAGGTCTGTTCTGATACGACTGGACATGTAGAAGCGGTGCAGATTACATTTGATCCTGAAGTTATGCCTTACGAGGAGCTTGTAAATACATTTTGGCAGCAGATTGACCCAACTGATCCAGGTGGGCAGTTTAATGATAGGGGAGAATCATATCAGACAGCGATTTTTTATCATAATGAGAGACAAAAGGAAATCGCTGAACAATCCAAGCAAGCTTTAGATGAAAGCGGAAAGTTTTCCAAGCCAGTCGTTACAAAAATTCTCCCTGCTAAACCTTTTTACTTAGCTGAAGAAAAACACCAAGATTACTATAAGAAACAATCCTTCCATTACCGTTTATATAAAAAAGGTTCTGGAAGAGAAGACTTTATTAAAAGTAACTGGGAAATGAAGCTTGATAAAGAAAAACTGAAGAAAGAACTCACTCCAATCCAATATCATGTTACCCAGGAAAATGGTACAGAAAGACCTTTCCAAAATGAATATTGGGATAATGAGGAAGAGGGCATTTATGTGGATGTGATTACAGGTGATGCACTATTCTCATCGAGGGATAAATATGATGCAGGATGCGGATGGCCAAGCTTTACAAAACCTATCGATTCTTACCAAGTTACAGAACATATGGATACCACTCATGGGATGATACGGACTGAAGTGAGAAGTCAGCGTTCTAATTCACATCTTGGTCATGTATTTGAGGATGGACCAAAGGAAGCGGGAGGACTGCGTTATTGCATGAATTCTGCTGCAATGCGGTTTATACCTAAAGGAAAAATGAAAGAAGAAGGATACGAAAGATATTTATATTTATTTGATAAGTAGTCAATAACAATATTATGTAAACTGATTGAATAGGAGCGGAACGGAAAATGATTCATTTAAATTGGCAAGACAGAGAAACCATTAAACAAATTAAATGTGTACATGCAGATGCAAAAAAATTTGTAGTAAACAATAAGCTTACGCCAGGTAAGGTATACGATGTCAAAAATGAAACAGAAGAATTCTATTTCATTATGGATAATAGTAATCGAATAGGTGGTTTCTTAAAGGATTATTTTCAAGAAATTAAATAACAGGGTATTACCCTGTTATTTTTATTTCTTTTTGTCGATACTTTTGTTATATTAAAGGAAAGTAATAATCAAAAGGGAATGATTATTTTGAAAAATATTTACTTAGTTCGACATTGTTCTGCAGATGGTCAGCATAAAGATTCTCCTCTAACAAAACAAGGGCTTAAACAATCACGCGACCTGTGCCGCTTCTTTATGGACAAAAATGTGAAGATAGATAGTATTATTTCAAGCCCTCATTTACGTGCAATAGAAAGTATTAAGCCGTACGCCAATGAGAAGAATCTTTCTATTGAGATAGAGGAAGCCTTGATGGAACGTATCCTAAGTGAGGAACCTCTCGAGGACTGGATGGACATTCTTGAAGACTCGTTCTCGGACTATGATTTTAAAATAAGTGGTGGTGAATCTTCCAATGAAGCATTATCTAGAGCGAATCGTGTACTACATAAAGTTCTCGAGGATGATGCTTTAAGAAATGTCATTATGGTCACCCATGGCAACTTACTTTCACTAATAATCAGTCAATATGATTCCTCGTTTGGTTTCCGTCAATGGATGAAGTTACAAAATCCAGATGTTTACCGACTGACTATAGCTGACCAAGATAAATCCCTAGAACATTTATGGAATGGCTCTTTATACGTATAGGGAGGCGATTAGAATCCCTAACGTTTGTTGATAAATCTCTTCAAAGTCTTCTATAGGTAATGGATTTACACCACTGCCTAACTCTACAGTAAAGCCGGGTCTTCTAAATTCCTGTATAAACCAATCCTTATAACCTGCATAGCTGTCTGTATATTGTATTGGTGTGTATCCAGAAACGCGTGCATACTCATTCACAATTGTTTCAGATATAGATGGTTCAAATCCCTCAAACCCCCAAAAAATTACCTTTCCTTGTGTATGTAGTGCATTCATTATTTCTATTTTCCTACTGTACTGCAGATCTGCCATAGCAATAGCTTCCGGTTCTGATAATGGATACGGACCAGGATAATCCCTCGGTTGAGGTGTATTTGGCTTTCGGTCTCTTTCAATTTCCCATAAGGCTGGAAATTGATTATTTAAATCAACTCCATTTATATTAGCCTTCCAGTCAGTGAAGTCTTCGCTCTGATTATTTATCCTCAACACTTGCTCTCTTAATTCTCCAGCCGCATTTGCTCCATTTATAACTAAGTTCACGCCATCAGGATTCACCATTGGTACGAGAGACAGCCGTGTACGATTAAAAAGGGGAAACATAAATAAACCACGAATAGGAACATTATTTGTAAGGGACATGGCATATTCGTTCAAAAATCTCAATATCAC
Organism: Oceanobacillus piezotolerans; assembly: GCF_003665065.1. GTDB lineage: Bacteria > Bacillota > Bacilli > Bacillales > Amphibacillaceae > Oceanobacillus > Oceanobacillus piezotolerans. The sequence continues at coordinate 579,854 of NZ_RCHR01000001.1, forward strand.
TGGGGTAGTAATCCATTCATTAGCATGAAAGGAGCCATTGGTATGGATTTCTCTCGTTCCTATTCCAATCTGTACTTCAATAATTTCCTTTCCTAATACCGAGCTTCCAATAGACCCACTTGTAATAAAAGGATAAATAGATAGTAACTGGTTTAAATCTTCTCGCATTTTTTCATACGTATAATTACTTATATCATTCACGATCATGGTTGTAACTCGTTCTGGAAGTAGAATAATTTGCCCAACCTGTAAATAGGCAGGGTTTGCACTTTGATTTAACAATTGAATCGTATCCAAAGGAATATTATTTGCCATAGCTATTGTCCACAGGGTATCATTTTCTTTAATTATGTAATCTCTTATTTGGTAGCCTGGTATCCGAATGATATCTCCAACACTTAATTGATTATTTGTCGCTTGGGGATTGGAGGCCTCTATTAAAGTGAGGGAAATTCCGAATAATTGGCTATAATACCATAGTGAGTCCCCGGGTCGAACTTGTACTTCCATACATTAACCCCTTTCTTTAACACATCTATTAACTGAAACTTTAATTTATTATTATTAAATAGTATGATTAATAAAAGGAAAGATGAGTGTTTCTTTCCAAGAATAGAGTATAATGGTAGTAGGATAATAATCCAGTACTGGTTAAAAATGGTGTTTTTGTTTCCGAAATACGTTATACTGAAAAAGTTATGAACTACATACTCTAATATTAGTAGGAGGAGATACAATTGGCATTTGTCATTACATCACCTTGTAAAACGGAAAAAGCTGGAGAATGTGTCGAGGTTTGTCCCGTTGATTGTATAGAAGAAGGAGAAGATATGTTCTTTATCGATCCGGATATTTGTATAGATTGTGGAGCGTGTGAAGCAGTTTGCCCAGTAGAAGCTATCTTTATGGAAGATGAAGTTCCTGAAGCAGAAAATGAATATATTGAGTTAAACCGTAAGTTTTTCCAAGGTTAAGTTTTCCAGCCCACCATACACTGTATGGTGGTTTTCTTTTTGATATAATTTGGCTATTTCTGGGAATACTGATAATAATTTCAGTATATGAGAAAGGAAGAATCAAAATGACTCAATCAGAAATGCCCGCTTTTCCTGAATCTTATTGGCATGACTCCGTAAAATTTCCTACGTTTTCTAAGGTAGAGGGAACTATTAAGTCTGAAGTCGTCATTGTCGGTGCTGGCATTACCGGAATAACAGCAGCATATCATTTATCACAGCAAAACGTTAAAGTAGTAGTGTTGGAGGCAGGTTTGATTGGAAATGGAACAACCGGTCATACTACAGCAAAGATTACCGCACAGCACGGAATAATATATGATGAATTTATTCAACACTTTGGGTTGGAAGGTGCTGCAAAATATTATAAGGCACAATCAGAAGCCAAAGCATATATAAAAGATACTATTAATAAATTACATATTTCGTGTGACTATAAAGAAGAGGATGCGTATATTTATACCAACCAAGATAATTATCTTTCCACTTTAGAAAAAGAGAAAGCTGCTTATGATCAATTAGGGATTGAAGGAGAAATGACAAATCATATTTCTTTACAGGTTCCGCATAAGGCGGCGCTAATCATGAAGAATCAGGCACAGTTTCATCCACTTAAATACCTAAAAGCATTAGTTGAGGAATGTACCAAAAATGGTGTGGAATTTTACGAGAATACGACAGCAATGGATATGGAATACAATACGGCACCCGCAGTTATAACAAGAGACGGACATCGTGTTTACGGTAAACATATTATTGCTGCCTCACATTTCCCTTTTTACGATAAAGAGAGCTTTTATTTTACTCGAATGTATCCCGAACGATCGTATATTATAGCTATGAAAGCAGAGGACGAATATCCAGGTGGTATGTACATAACTGCCGAATCGCCAACGCGCTCCATCCGTTCTGCGACCATTAACGGGGAAACGATTTGGATAATTGGCGGAGATAGTCATAAAACAGGGCAAGGTAAATCAACAATAAAACATTATGAGAGTCTGAAAGCATTTGCAGATAGTCATTTTCGGGTAAAAGATTATATATATCGTTGGTCAGCACAGGATTTAACAACGATGGATAAAATGCCTTACATCGGGGCTATTAAAAACACAGATGCTTCTATTATGGTAGCCACCGGCTTCAGAAAATGGGGAATGACCAATGGTACGATTGCCGGGAAAATTCTCGCAGATAAAATTCTTGGCGTGAAGAACGATTATGCTAGTGTTTTTATTCCATCCAGATTTCATAGCGACCCAGATTTAAAGAAATTCATGGAAATTAATGCAGACGTTGCTAAGCATCTATTAAAAGGGAAACTTGAATTTACAGATAACTCGATTGAAAAACTACAACCGGATGAGGCGACAATAACTCGTATTGATGGACAGCGAACAGGTGTTTATAAGGATAAACATAATAAGCTATTCGCTGTAGATACCACATGTACCCATCTTGGCTGTGAGGTTGAGTGGAACTCAGGAGACCGCTCATGGGATTGCCCATGTCATGGGTCAAGATTTTCAATTACAGGAGAAGTAATGGAAGGACCAGCAAAAAAACCACTGAAACAGAGAAAAGTATAATTGCCCATAAGAAAAAAGCAACTCAATACTGTTGCTTTTTCTTATGGGCAATTTTTTTGCAGTATAATTTTAAAAATACCTTAAGAATAACGCTAATTTTTTTAAAAAATTAGATTCCTATATTATAATATAATAGGAATCTTTTAATAACTGCAGCCAATCTTATAATTTACCATTGTAATAAAAGAGATTGGAAAGAGGAAAGGAATTTTAGATTTTGAGAATAGCACTTGTCACAGAAACATTTTTACCTTCAACCGATGGAGTAGTAACACGTCTAACACAAGCAATCAAATACCTTCAGAGACAGGGACATGAAGTTCTAGTCATAGCACCTGATTTAGGCGTATATGAATATGAAGGTGCGAAGGTGGTAGGAATTAAACCAATTACTTTACCCTTTTATCGATCTAAGAAGTTTGCGCCTCCGTCTATCAAAGTAAAAAAGATCATTGAAGAATTTCAGCCAGATATAGTGCACGCAGCAAATCCTGCATTGGTTGCAGCGTCAGCGGTAAGATATGCAAAGCAATTAAATTTGCCGTTAATTGCCTCCTATCATACCCACGTTCCTAAATATATGGATTATTACAAGATTTATAAACCGGCTAAACCTCTTATGTGGGCTTGGATTAGAAAGCTGCATAATTCGGCGAATCTTAATCTGTGTACATCTGGAGCGATAAAAGACGAATTAGTTGAACAGAATATTAAGAACTTACATGTGTTACAACGTGGGGTAGACGTAGAAAACCGTCATCCGAAGTTTTATGATGAGAAAATGAGAGATCGATTAACAAAGGGCGATCAGTCCAAGAAATTGCTTATTTTTGTTGGTAGACTTGCAATTGAAAAAGAGATACATAAAATTAAACCATTATTAGATGCACGAGATGATTTAGCGCTTGCTATTATTGGGGATGGTCCAGCCAGAAATGAGCTGATGCACATTTTCAAGGACACAAATACCGTTTTCACAGGCTTTTTACATGGTGAGGAGTTATCTAAAGCATTTGCTTCAGGAGATGCATTTGTATTTCCATCTGTTACAGAAACACTAGGATTAGTAATTTTAGAGGCAATGGCTTCAGGACTGCCAGTGGTAGCTGCAAAAAGCGGACCAACGATGGAGCAAATTATTGACGGTGAAACGGGATTATTATTTGAAAATGAAAATGTAGAAAGTATGATGGCTGCAATTGATAGATTAGAAAATCAAGCGCATTTAAAAGAAATGAAACAAAACGCCAGACAAGAAGCTGAAAAATTTGCTTGGGATAAAGCATCACAACAATTATTCCAATATTACCAGCAAACGATTGAGATACATAATAAAAATACGGCCGTACAGAAATAATTGTACGCCGTATTTTTATTTCAAATATATTGATAGCAATATCTGAGATAAAAAAAATTTAAATTTTTATCTCAATATCTTAAGTTTACTTATATATTGAGATGGATTTTGGCTTTTTTAGGATTACTTCCTATAATAAAGATTATGTTAACTAGTAAAATTATAAAGAAATAAACAGCTATATTAGTAACTGTTTTTTCATCCCCCTATTCTGTTAATAATATCTAAGTTATGTTTAAAAAGATCATCGTTTTTATACCATCTTTTTGGTGTTTCTGGTTTTATTCCTATACATTCACACGTTAAATTTATAGAATTAGTCAAAGCGAAAATCACTAGGAAATTCAGTTTACGCCTTCTAATTCCTGAATTTGTGTTATCTAAATGTCTATCATTTAGATCTTCTAGCTTAGCTAATTCTTTGTCGAACATCTTATACTTACGTAGCAAATATAGTTCTTTATCTTTGTATATCCAGTTTGAGAATCTTTTTACAGATCTTCTGCCTCTAATATGAAGTCTAAAATTATTTTCTTGTCTAACCAATTGCGGAAAAAATCTTTCCTCACTAGCAGTTCATGTAGAACATTTATAAACACTTCAGAACCAGAAACAAAGGTCACTGTATACTTTTCATAGTTAATATATCCATCCCCATCAAAAAATCCACGAATAAAATGATTCAAAAATCGCCCAGGTACTTGAGGAAACTGTAGTGTACGGGATTTATTCGCTGTCATTCCATGTATTTCAATTAGATCATCTTTCATAATTTTGCTATTCAAATTTAAAATATAAACACCAGTTTTCTTATTTTGCTGGATTGGATGATTGGATCCAAGCTCTTTTCTAATATCTTCTAAAATATATTTTTCCTTTTGCGCAAAGCTTACTAATTGGTTTTTCCCAGAAATCATCCCATCAGCAGCAAAAAACCCTAAAATATAAGCCATATTGTTGGACCATATTTTAAAATAATTTTCATTCAATGTATATTTCCGTTTCCAGCTACCTCTTGCCCGTTTTTTTATTTTATTATCGTCTAATATCATGTTTACATATCGAGATGATATATTAGCAAGCTTTGCTATAGTTGTTGTGCTTTCCCCTTGTTGATAAAGAGTAATAATTTCCTCGGTTGTTAATGTTCGCTTCCTGTTACTCATGACACGTCGCCCTCCCTTGTAGAACGTTTGTTCCCTTTTTGGTAATTATACCATATGTTACGTGTTATTATTAAATTATTTTAAAGAATAAAGCACATTACTTTGTTTACTTACCTAGAATTCAAGTTCACCAACTTTTAGGATGGAAATATTTATTAAATATAATAAAAAATCAAAACAAGAACAAGTAGCTCTTGTTTTGATTGACTAGAAATCAGTCGATATTACATTCAACATCTTATCTATTAAATCTTCAGGAGAAACCTTGGGCTCTCCCCCGCCTTGTGCAAAGGAATCACTTCCTCCGCCTTTTCCATTAATTGCAGGCAAAACATCCTTTAATAGTTGATTCATATTTTGATCAAGATCTTCACTTCTCGCACAAATAACTTGAAGCTTTTCTTCCTTTTTATTTACAAATAGAACTAAAATACTGTCTTCATTTTGTGTGATATGTTTTGCTAATTGTTGGAGCTCTGTGATTGATCTATCGATAGATATATTTTTCACTAAATGAAAATGATCTGTATCTATTGATTCTTCAATGAGCTTGCTTCCTTCCTGCTTTAAAATCTCCATTTTTAATTCACTAATCGTTGCTTCAAAGATCTTTTGTTGCTCTATCAACCGCTTTGCTGCAGACTCTAAATCCTCTTGAGGAGCATTTAACAAAGGGGTTAACCGTTGGATAATCCGATGTTTTTCGTGCAGCTGCTTGAGTACTCTTGTTCCACAAACAAAATGAATCCGTATCTTTTTCTTTTGCTTTTCCCACTGAAGAATCTTTAACTGATTTACCTGGCCCGTGCTATTTGGATGTGTGCCGCCACAGCCATTATAGTCAAATTCAGGGATAATAACGAGACGAATATTATCTGTGACAGATAACGCCTTTCTTAATGGATATTGATGGATTTCATCTTCGGTTACCCATTTAGTTTCGATCGGTCGATTCTCTAAAATGATTTGGTTCACTCTTTCTTCCGCTTTATTGGCTTCCTCCTCTGTAAGCGTTGTAATGTCAAGGTCAACCGTACATGTTTCTGTACTTAAGTGGAAGCTCACTGTTTTATAACCAAATAGTTCTTCAAAACTAGCGGATAATATATGTTGGCCAGCATGCTGTTGCATATGATCTAAGCGACGTATCCAGTTTACCTTTCCGTAACAGCTATCTTCTTGTAAGGGTACATCGATAAAGTGCCTAATCTCCCCTTCTACATCCTCTACGTCATATACTTGTACATGATTCAACGTCCCTATATCATGGGGTTGTCCACCGCCAGTTGGGTAAAATGCCGTCTTATCCAAGACTACGTAAAGACGCCCTTTTTGATCTTGTCCTTTATGAAGAATTTTGGCTGAGAAAGTATCTATGTATGGATCTTGATAGTATAATCTTTCAGTATGCATGAAATCACTCCTTAGCAAGCATTAATTTACTAGAAAAGTATTATAAACTCTTACTATTAGATAGTCTAATAAATATAAATATAGCTATAAAAGAATACAACATAATCCAGATAAATGGAAAAGTTGATAATTCAAGGATGGATTCCCCGCTCCAATTCATTAGTGGTAATTGAGTTATTACGGAAGGAGGGATAATCCAAACGATATTCCTTATAGTATGAGGTAAAATACTATATATCCCTATTGCTGAAATCGATATGGTAAGAGTTAATGCTAATCCACCGTAGGAATTAATTGGGCTGCTCATTAAATTCCTACTAAATAAACTGCCAACACTCAAACCTAGTAAAGATAAAAGCAGATGATTAATAAAAGAAATAAAACCGATCTGTATCGAAACGGATTCACTAAACATTTGGAAAACGATTGGATATACAAAAGCAAATAAACTCAGCCCTAAACCAATCATAAAGGTGGTAAGCAATTTAGATAAGTAATAACGAGTCCTGCTCTGCATATGGAGAATGATAATTTGAGTCTGGACTGGATCGTCTAATGCTAAAACGCTAATCGCTAGCCAGGAGGAAATGATGTAAAGAAATAAAGCAGTCACAGCATAGCTGTCAATAATTGGATTTGGGGTGTAAGTATAAAATAGGACGATTAAAATGATATACATAGCGATTGGTAAGAAATATTTATGAGATCGTATATAATCCCTTAAACTATACTTTGCTAATTCAATCATTATCATCTCTCCTAGTCTTGGGATATCCCAGGTGAATAATCTTCGTTATATTTAATAGAGTTAGTTGAAACAGCTTCTATACTGCCTTTCTGCTCAAGTACTCTAGCTAAAATTTTATCGCTATTATTTTGATAAACATAAAGGATCAAGTGATCTTCCTTTTGATCTACCTTTACAACTTCTGTCCAATTCTTCACAGCAGATATGTCAATATGCTTTACTTCAATAACTTTTAATTTCTCTTTAATTGAGGAAGCAGGGTCCTTTATATAAATATTCTTATCTTTTATGAAATAAGTTGTATTAATCTTTTCCCTACCCCATTATTGCCAAGGATTCCAATACATTCGCCCTCTTTGATTGATAATGAAATTTCTTCTAGTATTCCTTTATTAGCGTATTTTTTCGTTACATGTTCTAGTTCAATCAAATTATTCATTATAGGCTCCTGTCACAATTACCATTCAAAATGTATTTACATTTCATTATAACATTTAGATGGCAGTTAATATCAAAAAGCGCATGAGGAGAATGCGCTTTTTGATATTGTATGATTATTCTAATCTACCAGCCACTAGCTTTAACACGCACAAACCATTAAATGATTTCCATCTGAATCCTTAAAGTTAAAATAATGGCCAAATTGAATATCTGTCGTAAGCTCAATACCTTTCTTTTTCATCTCCAGATACGATTCTTCAATATTCTTTGAATTAAAATGAAATGCTGGGACTTTGTAAATGGATTCTGGATCATAGATTTTACTATCTAGCACAATTTGAGGGTTTTTCATTGGAATAACATATAAATGGCCATGCACAATTTCCCCTTCTGGTTCAATCCCTAGTAAATCACAATACCAATCTCTGGCTTTTTCAATATTACTGACTGGAATAAACAATGCACCAACTTCTTTTTCGATCATAATTCGGCCTCTCCCTTCTATTAACTCGCCCTATAATAATTCGTTAACAGGCAATGCATTTCCTCCTATATTACAAGAAGACAGATGAACATATTCATCTGTCTTCTTGTAATATTTCTATGAAAGTAAAGTGTTAATAGCAATCTCTTCCTTACAGTTTGTGCATTCTACGGCATTCACAGGATAATCATCTTTAACATCAAGTGTGGAATGACAGCTTTTACAGCGTAAATCCACATATTCCATATACTTCTCCAGTATATAGCGAGGGTTGCTGTTGCTTCCACAATATGAGCAAATAAGCTTGGTAGCCCCATTACTAGAAACGTCAATCTTCCTGTTACTGCGACAGTTTGGACATTGTGCCCATGTTGCCACATATTGATGTAAGGAGTAGTCAGGACGCTGGCTTATTACTTTTTGCTGTTCTCCTTCATTTGAGTGCACTGGTTCTTCTAAACTTAAAAACTGATTGAGAAGCTCAATTACATTACTAGCAGCAAGTCTGCAGGTCAAATATGGTTCTTCAATAGCAGAATTAAAGGAAAGCCCATGCATAATCGGACTTCCAACCCAGAGTGTCGATCCGTCGATTTCTATAAATGACATTGCAATGTCCCTAGGAATAAGTGCATAAGAACGGAGCAAAATATCCTGCTTTCTTGAAGTAATGAACGTTATGTCCACACGGCGACTTATCGCCTGTAATAATTGCCAAAGTTTAGTATTGATTTTTGCTGGAAAGGGAGCCGAAATGGTTATCTTCTTAGCAGCCTTTAGGTCCCTTGCCAATCTATCGAAGGGTTCGCCTTCAAACCATTGAAGATCAGGATGGAATGTATCTGCTAATATCCTTGGTAAATCCTTTTTGGTATAGCTTCCATTCATGGTTTCTAAATGATCGGATAAGGCACGAACAGCTTTCTCTTGTGGAATTCTAGATTTAATATATTGTCGATCTGCTATCGTAATGAATTTCCCTTTAGCTCTTGTTACCGCAACATTGATTAAACGGTCGCTTTTAGAATTGGTTAAAAGAATGCTTGGACGTTGTTGCGGGTAGCTATCTACCTGGTCAAAGATAATAATATCTCGCTCAGAACCTTGAAATGTATGAATCGTCGCTGCGATGACTCTATCGGTATCAATTTGTTTCCGGTTATCTGGAAGAAGTGCGTCGATACAGGCATTCACCAATTTTGTTTGGGCTCGATAAGGGGAAATATAGCCGATGCTTCCATTTCCTTTACCTGAAAGAATAAGTTGCATGGCTAATAACGCAGATACTACATTAAATCGAGAATCGGTTGCAGTATCCTTCAGACAATAAGTACCCGACTTAGAAGTATCTACTAATACCGAAGCTTCATTCGGAAAAGGCAGCTTATGGACAATCTGCTCTCGTTTTTTCACCATAGCCTTATCATCTGAAACCATGTTTTTATAGATAAATTGATTTGTGAAGCTTGATATATCAGGATGCATTCTTCGTTGTGTTTTCAGCATAAAAAGATTTGGGTGAGAAAGACCAGCATCTACAGCATCAATAATTTTGGTAACTTTGAAAATATCATTCCGAAGCCATTTTTCTACCAATCGATGCTTCGCTTGAGCAATCGGTGCAAGCTGTTTAAAATCTCCACAAACAATTAGCTTCTTCCCTAACGATGCTGCAAAGGCAATTTGGGGAATGTAGGCCATACTTACTTCATCAACCACAATCATGTCATATTCATTTTTAAAAACAAAAGGGTCAATGATCGCTTTTGCTAAAGTAACTCCGAGTACTTTAGCGTTTGCAGCAAGCTCGCCTTCTTTTTCCTTTCGCTGCATACGAATTTTCCTTAATTCAGAATCACTGTATTGTCCTTTTCCAAGTGAATAAGTGTCTACTTGTAGATGTGGATATTCTCGTACAATAATATCTTGAGACAATACATCCCGAAGTGTTTTTAGTTTCTCATTGGTACTAAAACCATATCGTACTATTTCTCCGGATTTCCAGCTTTTCTTTTGCTGTACTATCTTCGCTATCTCTTCTACAAGGACATCCACTGCAGCATTACTTTGTGCCAAAACCAATATTTTCTTACCGGATTGATAGTGCCTGGCAATCATTCTTGCTAGTGTATATGTTTTACCAGTACCAGGAGGTCCCCAAATATAAGTAGTAGGATTATATTTTGCACGAAGAATAACTTCATGCAAAGGGTTTTTAGCCTGAGGATGTTTCGCTTTCGATTTACCTGAAATCGCCCTTGCCATTCTTTTTGATTTTATGGAATGTCCTAGACTCTCTTGCAATCGGTTTGTTAGAGCAACTAATAATTCCCATGACTCACTTATTAATAAGGCTTCTTCTATCTCTTTCCGATTATATGAATCAATTTTAACGATCAAATCGTATCCATTAGTTGAAAGCACTTCACCTTGGTAATCTTCATTTTGAATTCTGAGTACGACCGGAGAGCCATCCGGCAAACGTGCTTCCTCAAGAGCCCTAAACCAGTAAATAGCTTCTTTTTCATACCGGCTAATCATTTCTCCGTTAAAAAGCGGAAGCTTCCTTCCTCCCTGCTTCTTGTTCTCTTCTATTTCAATTTGTAAAGCTTTCTTCCAAATCAGTATTATGTCTTCCATTGTTGCCATGTTGATGTCCTTTCCATTCTAAAAGGTTTCTTAATGTCTAGGTATTGAGTTAAGCTATAGACGAACACCTACGTTCCAAATCATGCAGATAGAAACTTTTTATCTAGTAAATAACTATTTTATCATACTTTTAACTGGCAAAATATTTCCATATTTTCCCAAATTAGATGGAATTTAAGCGACATATAAGTTAAAATAGTACATAATAATCAGGTAAAATATCACAAAAATACCTTAGATTAACACTGAGTTTACGAAAAGTTAATATTTCAGTTGTACAATATAAATAGAGTGGTTAAAGATAGATAGCAGTAACTCAAAATTCTATAAATTCCTGAGGCCAAATCCTCCATTTATGTCCTTCCACTTTAATTTATGCATAGAAGGCCCTAACAAAGGATTTGAACTATGGAATTCTTTGCTATGTACTACTGAAACAATCATCATATATAGGGAAAATAATAAATTTATTGAAGAATACAGAGGGGACTTTTTATGCATATCGTAATTGGAGATATTGCAAGGGAAGCAATCACCGTAACACCAACTACAAGGTGTGAAAAGGTTTATTCGACATTTGTTGAACAGCCTTCCATAGAGGGGATTGTAATAGTTTTAGAGGCACAGCCTATTGGTCTGGTAATGCGGACCAGCTTCTTTCAAAAGCTATCAACCAAATATGGGTTCGATCTTTTTATGCAGCGCCCTATTGAACTGGTGATGGACCGTGAATTGTTAACTGTGGATTATACGACAGCGTTAACAGAGGTGAGTACCCTTGCAATGGAACGTAAGCAAGAAAGTCTTTATGATTATGTGATCGTGACGAAGCAAAAACAACTTTATGGAGTTGTTAGTATTCGTGAACTAATCATGAAGCTTTCAGAAGTACAAATTAATATCGCTAAGTATTCGAATCCATTAAGCGGATTACCTGGTAACCATATTATTGATTCAACCTTAGAAAAAGTGCTGGGTTATCAGCGATATACGGTATTTTATATTGATCTTGATAATTTTAAAGAATTCAATGATACATATGGTTTTAAAGAAGGCGATGAATTAATTAAAGAAACTGCCAATATTATTCAAAATACAATTACTACTAATAGCAAACATTTTGTTGGACATATTGGGGGCGATGATTTTATTGCTGCTGTTCCCCACTATCTGCATGAGGATATCTGCAGATTGATTATTTCCAGGTTTGAACAAGCCATTTTACGTTTTTATCGCAATGAAGATATTCAGCGCGGATATGTAAAAACCTTAAACCGAAAAGGAGAACTAGAGAATGTTCCATTGGTAAGTATATCCATCGCTGTTATACAGAATAAACATGTATCTATCTCGTCTGTTGATGCATTAAGTAAAGAAGCGGCAGCTGTAAAAATGAAGTGTAAAGCCACAGAAGGTAGTGTATTTCTTACTTTAGATGACATTCAAAAACAAATATATTGAAATAAAAAAGATCGAGCACATTGTTCGATCTTTTTTTATATGTATTGAATTGCTTTATTTATATAATTACCTGGCAAAGTGCCTGTATGGAGTGTTGGTCGAGGTTTACCCAAAGCATAACCTTGCCCAAAATCCACTCCCATCTTACGCAAGTAAGCAAATTCCTCGGCAGTTTCTATACCTTCCGCTATTACTTTTGTACGAAATTTAAAAGCAAATTCCAGAATAAGTTCGACTAAGTGCTGCTTTTCTGTTTGCTCCTCTATATTCCGAATCAGTGACTTATCGATTTTAATATACTCTGGCTTCAAATAAAGCAGTGTTTGCAAGCTATTATAACCTGTTCCCGCATCATCTACGGCAATTTGGAAACCTCGTTCCCTGTAATCCTCTATAATCTTTTCGAACTTCGCATAATTAACTACCGCTTCTTTTTCAGTAAGCTCAAGTACAATTTGGTTAGCAGCAATATTGTGATTGCTTAATAAATCTAGTGTAATTCCTTCTTGATAACTCGGATCGGCTAATACTTGGGGCTGAATATTGAGAAAGATAATAGCGTCATCCTTCTTACTTAGTGAATTAACCTGCTTTTGATATCTTTCTAAAGCTAAGTTTCGGATAAAACGTTCTACTAAAAACAAATGTTTACTTTCTCCCACATAATCGTAAAATGAATCGGTAGTCGGAAAGTTAGGCGTTTGCTCAGGACGGTTTAATATCTCATAACCAATCGTTGAACCATTATGTAGAGAAACAATCGGTTGGAAAAAGGTTTGGAACCTTTCTGTATGTAAAAGACGTAAAATTTCTTCATTTTTATTAAAATCCTGGTATATTGATTTGCGATTTGCACTTAAATATCGGATAAAGTGCATCGATTTATTAATCAGATTTGTTTTCATAGTTCCACCTTTAGCTGAATAAAGTTGTCGTGATGCTTATTCTAATTTTAAAGGTTAAATATTAAGGAACCTATTAAGTTATGTTAATTTAATGTAAAGAATAAAGCTTATTAGTATCTTTGCTTTATTTCAAAAACTCTACTTGAAAAATGTTGATAGTTGGGTTAGTTTACAAGAGTTAAGTTTATATATTTGCAGCAAATTTTAGTCTATGTTGTTACACTGTCTCAGATGTAAAATTAAAAAAATGATGAGAAAACGAATTATAAAAGGGTTCAAGTATATGAGTTTCGACTTCTTCTATGGTCGCTTTTCCCAAGGTTCCAGCCTACCTACAGTATGGATGAGTTTCTTATCCTCCATCGCTTGGATTACTCCATTCGATATTTCTGAATCTGTCAGCCATCTTGACTGATTCCCATTGTTGATGACAAAACCGAGCTGTATCTGGTGATACGTACACTGACTGGGTACATTTGCTCTCTCTTTCATTTCACTGAAATTAGCACTGCTTCCCAGTATATGATATAAATCCCAGTGCAGATCACACTTTGTTACTTCCTCTATGATTGTGAACAAAGCTTTTTTTCCTATGGAATGAATCCACGCAACAACTAAAGAAATTGGACCATTTATCTCAATACATACACGAAGTTTTTCTTCTAATGTGAAGGTATCTGTATAGTCTACATACAATGGAGTGATTAATGAAGGATCGTTTGCCTCCATGATCAATCGTTCCATCCTCTCTTGACTTCTAGCGATAATCGATACGTGGTAACCGTTTTGAGTTAGCCATAAGGAAGTGGTCTTTAACATTCCTGTTCCGCCAACAACTAAAGCATGTTTCATTTTTTTCTCCCCTTTAATAATTTAGTCATCATATCTAATAAAAAAAGATTTATTCATTCACCTGATGTCTTAGGAAAATGGAAACTTAGACGACTATGCAGATTATAGTAACTAAGTTATAAATAAACTAAGGAAGAATATATCCAATATATATTAACATATTATTAATCAGATAGTTTAATATATTCACTTTTTAGTAACCAATAATGTTACAATATAATCATACACTCATAAAGATTACTAAGTAAAGTTAACAAAAAGGCAACGCCACCTTAATATGTATAAAGTATAATGTGTTCTAAAGGAGATGTATTTAAAAAAGGAAATTATGGGGGGATTACATGAAAAATGCAAAATTAAACTGGGTTCGTTTACCTATTGGAGAAATTGAAAACTGTCGTGATCTTGGCGGTTACAACACTGCATACGGGCAGCAAACAAAATGGCACGCATTTTTAAGATCCAGTGAATTAAGTAAACTAACAACAGAAGATATTGCCTTTCTAAAAGAGTACGGAGTCAATACCGTCATAGACTTAAGAAGAAAAGATGAAATTGAACAATTCTATAATCCACTAGCAGACTTAAATTCTTTCACTTATCACAACATCTCCTTTATTACAGAACGAGCTTCTGATATTACAAGATACCGTGACAACGCAGATTTCTTTACAATGGGGGATTTCTATATAGAGCTCCTTAAGCAGCATAATACTGTAAAAGCTCTATTTGAAACAATTGCATCTGCGGAGGAAGGTTGTGTGCTGTTTCACTGCCAGGTCGGCAAAGATAGAACAGGTGTATTAGCAATGCTGTTGCTTTGGCTTGCAGGCGTTGTTAAGAAAGATATTGTATCCAATTATGAAGTCTCCTTCTCTAATCTGGAATCTCTTCATGAGTTGAAATTAAAGGTAGATAATCCTAGATTTCTAATATCAGATCGTGAGGATATATTAAAAGCTTATGACTATGTGTACGAAAACTTTGGAGATGCGGAGAATTATCTTAAACATATCGGATTAACAGAGGAAACAGTCGAATTGGTTAAGGAACGATTTATTGAGGACTATCAAGATGTACCAGTAGCGGCTGCTATTGAAGATTAAAACACGGTAGTGGGATTGATATTGCCCTCTATCCTCATTTTAAATTTCAAAGAGAAAAAACAACGCCCATTCTAACTAAGATAGGCGTTGTTTTTGGTTGGATTATACAATCTCATAATGTTTATGTCCTACTATCGTCTTGTTTCCTTCAAATATTTGATCTGTTTTATTTTCTGTGATTTTTACCATAACAGAATTCGTATAAATTTTTTCTACGATTCCTTTTACTCCAGATTTAAATGCGATTTTATCGCCAATTTCAGCATGGTGATTCATACTCACGCCGCATCCACCCTTATTAAAGTATTTTTGTATCTTAACTTAATGATATATTAAATTTTGTGAATAAGAAAGTTAAATGGCAACTATCTGTTAATCGATTCTCTACCTTACATCATCCATGGACTTTACCACAGTGTGTGCAATTGGTTTCCATTCTACATCTCTAAATAGGGCCACTAGTGCTATTGGGATATATGTAAACATGAATAATGGAAAAGTGACTGTATACCATATTTTCTTCCAACTTGAGCAATGGATCTTCTTCCATTCACTAATGGTTGTAATAAGTCCCAAAATATACAAAATACCATAATACCATCCAAAAGCCTTAAACATTGCAGCAGAAGTTGCTTGTATAATCTCTTTGCTATCAAAGATCCCCGCGATACCAGCTAAATAGAATAGAAGATTAATTGAGATGGTAAAACAGGAAATCAGCATGGCTGGCATAATCGTCATGGTCATATCAAAGCAGGAGAATCGATTTCGCTTACCTTTAAATATATGACGTACTAAGTCTTTTCCATACTTTGAAAAGACCTGATAAAATCCCTTGGCCCATCTTAAGCGTTGATTCCAGGATTGCTCAAATGTCACCGGCTGTTCATCATAGAATACGGCATTACGACAGTAGCCTATTTTCTCTCCTTTGATAATTTGCGATACGGAAAACTCAATATCCTCTGTAAGGAGATGGTGTATCCATCCCCCATTTTTTCTAATCAAATCTGAGTGAACTAGAAATCCTGTGCCTGAAATAGCGCAGCTGGTATTTAGAGTCATTCTGGGGAGATTAAGGTACTCCGCTTCGTGTAAGAACCATAATCCGTATCCGGCCGAAATCCAATTCTGGTCATAATTTTTAGAATTACGATAGCTGGTAACGACACGATACCCACTGTTAAAGGTCTTATTCATTTCCGCTAAGTAATTCTCATCCAGCAAATTATCAGCATCGAATACAAAGTAACCTTGATATTGTTTCGATGCATATTCACGATCAATAATGTGAAATAGATAATCTAACGCATACCCTTTTCCAATTAAATCGAGATTAAACCTTTCAATTACTATCGCACCCGCATCTCTTGATACTTGGGCGGTGTTATCCGTACAATTGTCTGCAACTACAAAAACGTCAACTAAATCCTTAGGGTACTTCTGTTTTTTAATACTATCAATAAGATGGCCAATAACAAGTTCTTCATTTCTTGCCGCAATTATTACTGCGTATTTGTTTAATGGAGATTGATTTTGAATATTTTTTTGTCTTTTCCCTTTAAATAAAGCGACAAACATATAAAAAATTTGATAGGAATAGAACGCTGCAAATAACAAAAATGTAAAAAAATTAACGTTATGAACCAACGCTGTAATGTCTATATCCATGCCGATACCCCCGCGTCTTATGTAATGGTTTTTCTACCCAGTTTTTTACTTTTACTTACATGATGACAATCTAGAAGATTCTTTTTAATGAAAGGCATCGAGGCAATCATGCGCTATCTTATCCCCTAAGTGCTAAGTATAAAATAGTTATATAAATTTAAGATGAATAAGTTGTAAAAACTTGGTAAATTTTTTATCGTATAATATTTAAAAGCATTAGAAACAGCGTGAGATATATTAGATCTTACGCTGTTTCTAATGCTTCGATATACGGTTACAAAAAAATTATATAAGTAATAAATATTATCCATCTATTGCAGTAAAGCAATTCATGAATTTCTGACATCGATTACTCATAATACCATTTCTTAGCACGCAATTTCTCGCCTTACTATGTTTTATTTTTACTCTATCGGGAATAGTCTTTATAAAATACAAACTTAAGGAGGTTCTACAATGGCACACGAAAAATATAATGAATTACTACAAGCTTTACATGAATGTATGGCCGCATGTAACCATTGTTATGATGCGTGTTTACAGGAAGAAGATATGCAAATGATGGCTAATTGCATTCGATTAGACCGGGAGTGTGCTGATATTTGCGGTTATTTAGAACAAGCAATTGCAAGAAACTCTGCCTTTGTTGGCCAGCTTGCAAAGGTTTGTGCAGAAATTTGTGAGGCATGTGGACAGGAATGTCAAAAACATACACATGAACATTGCCAACGATGTGCTCAAGCTTGCTTAAATTGTTCCGAAGCATGTAAACGAGTAGCATAATGATTATAAATCCTGCTCAGAGAAATATCTGAACAGGATTTTAATTTTAGTTAATGCAATACCATATCTATACTGCGATTCAATCCAACCAGATTCTCTAAATGTGTAATTATTTGTGCAGTCTTCTCTGTGAAGGCAAGGTACGTAATGAGTCAGGATTATGTCGAGAATCATAAGTTTCTTTGTAATTTCTTAGTTACTGAGGATGATCTCTTTACCTTTAATCTCCTGCATCACTTCGATACTCCAATATATCTCAAGGTTGACAATTCAATGCCTTACATATTGCGTCTAATGAAGAAATACGGATGGCTTTAGCATTGCCATTTTTTAAAATGTGGAGGTTTGACATAGTGATTACAACCTTCTCTGATAGCTCTGTTAAACTGATTTTCTCTTCCTCTCCTCTACAAAAACTATCTGTCTGTATCAAATAATAAAAGCGACACTTATGCAGTATCGCCTTTTACAAGAACTAAATCTATCCTTTTTTCCTTTATTTTAGTAATAATACGTTACAGTATTTCATTGCGGTCTAACATGTAAGGAATTGCTGATTGTATAAATAACTCAGGCGATACTTCCTTGGCGCTCCTTCTTCATTCGATAGAAGCTCCGTATATTCCCCAACTGAGTACTGCAGCTATAATTGGTAACCCTTCTTCCTCTTCCCCCTTTTCTCTTACTAGCATATCATATGATTTTCTTAACCTGTTCACGAATAATACGTGCAATTGTATCTTCGTAACCGCAATGGCAGCGGTTGGATAAGGACCTTGAAATTCGGTTACTGCAATAAACAGCTTTATAATTGAATCTTTGTTTAGCATACTATTTTCGTAAAGCTTTCCATTCAAATTAATTAATAATACCTCCAGAAGAACTTTCTCTAATAGATCATAGATATCTTCAAAGTGGTAATAAAAGGTCGCTCGATTGATCATAGCTTCAGTGGTAATATGAAAGATCAATGAACTTGATGGATTTGTCTTTGTGGTTGCAGATTACAATAAAGGTATTACATCTGGATTAAAAGATGCTATCGATTACCTTTATCCTGAATGGAGCAACAAGGCTGCCGGAATTGTAAGTTATGGTTCTACTTTAGGTATTACTGCAGAGCAGCACCTTCGACTAGTTCTTACTGTGCCAAAAGTTGCGACTGTCGGTACACAGCCTGGTATTTAGTCTTTTCACTGATTTTATAGACATGCGTGAGTTTAATTCCGCTGAATTCCATATAAACACTGTCAATACTATGCTAGATGAAGTGGTGTCCTGGTCTACTGCATTGAAGACGATAAGATAGTAATAGAGAAGCATAAGAAACCTTGTTTTCTCATGCCTCTCTATTATGTTTTTTTTACATTGTTTTTATTGTATCTATTATTCTTATGTTTTCTACATCGGCTTACTTCATTCGCTCTCTACGAAAGTTCTTTGCTTATTTATTTCTGCGGGTCCATTCTCTTAAAGAACTGAGTGGCCCTTTTTTCATTTTTCTTAACCGTTTTAGTAGTTGTTCATTTTTTTTCACAAGCTTCATATGAGCATTGGACATTCCAGGATCAGCTAACGGTAAATTTAATCTCTTTTTTCCTGTTTTTTTATTATTACCCATCATTTTATTCACCGTCCTTGTCGTCAATCTGAATATCTACTGCTAATGTATATACCATTAATAACATATTGATGATGTTAACATCTACATCGTAAATTCCAACCTCTTCACTATTTGTTGATACTTTTGCAACATAATCTTCATCCATAACCCATAATGGCATTAACATTAAGTTGTCTTTTGAAGAATAATAAGCCTTATTGATACTTAATACTCTTTCTACCTTGCCCTTTGGCGTGTTTTCCAGAACAATCTCTTTCTCTTTTTCTGTTCTATAAGGCAGGATATCAATATTCAACAATTCGAGCATGGCATACTCATTAAAGAAATTTTCTAAACCTTGAACGTACTCTTCTTTACTTCTAGTATATTTAGGGTATTCATAAGAGTTCACAACCTTTTCCATATTGTTTACTTTTTGGTTGGTTACATTTAAAAAGCCTTGGGTTTCATCAACTTGTTTTTCTCTTACTTTCAATTCGTGACCGCCTAATTTTACAATGTATAGATTAAGGAATACCAAAGAATCTACAATAAGAAAAACAACCAAAACGATGAGATAGTTCTTCCAATTGGTAAATAAACTAATCGGCTCATTTGTTAAATATATTAAGCAACCGAGAATAAGTATTAAGTACCAAACCTTTCGAATGTTATCCACATTACTTACAATATCCTTCTTAAACCACGATAAAGTGGTGTAAATGATCAAAAGTAAAAAGACAATCCATACACCCGCTAGCATAAAGTTCTCCAAGGATTTTCACCTTCCTGAATGATGTAGATTGCCATTCATTTCTTCAACAAACGCTTCCTGCTATGATTCGGTGAGATAAATAAAATTATATATTATAAAAACAAGAAAAAATTGAGGGATATAATAAAGGTTTACATAATTTTATTATTGTCACTTGCACAATTTATGTCTTAACTAATTAGCGGTGTACCACTATACTTTCACAACATACATTCCTACTAGCTTATCGTACACAGACTGTTTCTTTTTGGAGAAAACGGCTGATAAAATATAGACTAGTATTAGAACGTAAATGACACCACCAATTACAAAATAGATAAGAGGAACTTCTCCATCCCCGATATAGATAAGCCGATAAACAAGAAAGTGCGAGAGTTCCCAAGGCAAGAACTTAATGATGGTGCGATATGTTAACCTAATTATACTTGGTGATTCTCCATTTTTCTCAATCACTTTGATACCTGTTGTCTTTTTTCCAAAAGATTGTCCAATCCGATTGGAATCACTAATGATAAAATAAAGGGATATAGGAAGTGTAACCATTAGAAATCCTGAAAGCTCGGCTAGAATAGGAGATTGTTTAAATAAATCTTGCAGCGAAGGAAAAAGAAAGATATTAATAATAAGAACAATCATTAAATAAGCAAGGATAAGTAAGTAGTCAATCATGAATGCTTTGAAACGATTAATAAATGATGCGTACATGGGTATCCCTCATTCTCTATGTTCTAATGAATCCAACCATAAAATCTAAGCGATAAATTCGTCTTGAAGGATCAACTTTCTAAAAGAATATCTTTCAGGGTTTTCTCAAGAGTTGCATATTTAAATCTATAACCTTCCTTCTCCAATCGTTCTGGGATAACCCAACGGCTTTTTAATATCAGTTCGGTTTCTGTCCGGATGAGAGCGGCACCCATTTCTAACATCCATTTAGGCAAAGGTAAGCCAAATGAGCGATTCATATTCAATCGTAGCAATCTCATTAATTCCTCATTCGCTAAAGGCTCTGGCGCAGAACAATTAAACACGCCTTTTAAGTTATCCCTATCTTTAAGGAATTGTATAATTTGAAATAAGTCTTCTACATGAATCCAGCTAAACTTTTGTTTCCCTGAGCCTTGAATTCCACCAAGTCCAAACTTTACCAAATTCCGGTAAGGTCCCAACACTCCTCCGTTTTTCCCTAAAACAATTGCAATACGAAGCGTGATTTGCCTCGTTTTTGGTAAATCAAACCCGAAAAACACTTCCTCCCATTTCTTTGCTACATCTACAGAAAATCCTGTGCCAATGTCTCCCGTTTCTTCTGTCATTGGACGATCTTCCGCGTGCCGATAAATGGTGGCCGTACTCGAATTAATCCACAAACATGGCGGATTATCACATCCCTGGATAGCGCTGCCTAGTATATTAGTAGTAATAAGTCTTGATTCCATAATCTCTTTTTTATTGCTATCGGTATAACGGCAATTGACAGATCTGCCTGCGAGATTGATTACTATTTCAGCATTTTCTATTGCTTTTTTTATTCCAGGAGTATCATTCCATGATATGTATGAAGATTGTCTAGAAATAATGATTACTTCGTATCCTTGTTCGATAAATCTTTTTTTAAAATATTCTCCAATAAAGCCCGTGCCCCCCGCTAAAACAACTTTATTCATCGATATCCTCCAATCCATTATCTAATTAGCTTACAGGAATTCTGTTCCGAATTATTAATTCTATTTATAAGTGTGCTTAACGCTTGGCAACTAACTAATTTTCTAACTAATAAATCCTAATAATTTAATTTTATCCTACCATAATTTTTCTTTGCATAGCTAACAGTATCATAATTTTCAAAAATCATTTTTAAAATTTAAAGGACTACCGGCGTAAAACTCGGTAGTCCCTCTGTATTTTGAATAATGTACAGTCTAACTCATTAGAATACACTATATTCATTGTTGGAAACTATCTCTAAACTTTGCATGGTTGGTCGGTCCTCAACTATGAATGTAATTCCTTCTGCTTGGCTTTGACCAACAGTTGTAGCCATATAAATAATTATTAAGATGGTGGCAATTATAATGGTGGATATAAGGATTTTTGTTCTCCATCTCATTTTTCTCATGAATGCATTCAGCTCCTATACAAGTTGTTTTCATTTATGATGTCTACTTTTTATATTCCCGACATTCATGTAATCTAACCATATTGTTTAGCAGATGAACATTGCATTGGATTAATTGTAAAAAGCTCGTAATGTTGTTATTTCTAACATGAACGAGGGTATACTATTTCATTTCAGCTCGGGCACAGAAAGATAAAACGAATCTACTTCACCTTTCTCGCTATTTGCTGTATTGGATCCCAAACACCATTATATGGTGGTGCATAGGAAAGGTCTAAATCAAGCAGCTGGTATATCGTCATTTGATTGTATAGTGCAGTAGCCAATACATCGATTCGTTTATCTACACCTGCTTTACCAATAACTTGACCGCCAAGTAACTGCTTAGACTCTTTATGAAAAAGCAGCTTGATATGCAATCGTTCACCGCCTGGGTAATAGCTTGCATTGTGATCAGCTTCTCTGACTTGAATTTCATAGGAAAGCTTTAATTGCTTGGCCTCTTTTTCCGTGATCCCAGTCCTACCCAACGTTAAGTCAAAAAACTTCACGATGGAAGTTCCAACGATTCCCTTAAAGGCTTTAGGGTTGCCAGCCATATTTGCACCTGCAATTCTCCCCTGCTTGTTGGCGGTTGTACCCAGCGGGATATGGTCATCTAACTGCTTAATAATATGATAATGGGTCGCACAATCTCCTGCTGCATAAACATTAGGAATGGACGTTTCCATATAAGCATTGACCTGGATAGCTCCTTTATTGTTGATATGGATTCCAGTATAATTTAAGAAGTTCGTATTTGGCTTCACACCAATTGCCAGCAGCACCAAATCTGTCTGATATGATCCTTTATCAGTAATGATGGTATCGACATGTGTATCTCCTGAAAAGCCTTCGACAGATTCACCTAGAATAACTTCTACTCCATGTTTCTGTGCTTCTTCATGAATCAAAGCCGCCATATCAGGATCAAAAATAGGGGCGAGCTGTTCACCGCGCTGAATCAGCCTGACATTTTTTCCAAGCATACGAAAGCTTTCTGCCATCTCCAGACCTATGTAACCTCCCCCAACTATGCTAACCTGATGGATGTCCTCCGTTAAATCCGATATGATTTGCTCCGCATCTTGTAAGGTTTTTAGACTATGAATTCCTTTTAAATCCATGCCTTCCCAATTCGGAATAATTGCATCTGCTCCAGTAGCGATTAAAAGACGATCATACTTAATATGAAAAGTTTTATTTGTGTCTGTATGTACTCCTATTACGAGTTGTTTATCTATATCAATTTTTGTTACCTCTGTATATATGTGTGCATGGATATTGTATTTATCTCTGAAAGTATCTACACTGCGTACAATCACGTCATCTATATGAGGTACAATACCACCAATTACATATGGAAGCCCGCATTGACCATAAGAATAATCTTCACCACGTTCTAGTACGATTACATTCGCAGACGAATCTGTTCGTATAATTTCCATTGCGGCACTCATTCCTGCTGCAACTCCACCAATAATAACATAATCCATATCTCTCACTCCTTCCTGAATACTATTCCCGTATTCTAAATATCTCTAACCTAGGAACTAGTGAAAGCTACAGTAGCATTACTTAAACTTTTATAACGCTGAATAGTTTGCCCAAAAATTTTAACAATTCCCTTTTTTTAAAGAAATAATCAAACTTAAACATTTAGCTTTTTGGCAACTGAACTTGTAGTAAACTAAGAGCTGACTCCGTTTATTAATTGCAGTCTATGAGCAACATCTCTAATTTATCTCTTTAAAGTAGAAGCTGTCTCTATTTCTTCTTATAAAAAAAATCGTCCACATATAATTATGCAGACGATTTTATACTCATAAATATTCGATTATATAGATGCTACCTTATCTAACACAAACTTCTCAACAACTTTCGCTACTCCCTCATTCATATTAGTATCAGTTATATAATCAGCTTTACCCTTAATATCCTCGTTGGCATTCCCCATTGCAACACCTAGACCAGCAAATTCAATCATAGTTAAATCATTATAGCTGTCACCGATAGCTATCACTTCTTCACGCTCGATGCCTAGGGATTGAATAAGCTGGTTCAAGCTTTCCCCTTTTGTAATTCCCTTTTCTGTAAACTCTAAGAAATATGGCTTAGATGTAAGAATCGTGTACTTATCACTTAATTCAGGTAAAAGCTTTGCTTCTAAAGCTCTTATTCGCTCTGGTTCCTCGACCATTAATACTTTTACGACAGGAACGGATACTGCTTCCTTATAGTCTTCCACTAGTTTAATTGGTAATCCAGTCAATGTTGACTCAATATCCGTGTATGGATTGGATTGATCCGTAATAATTTCATCACCTATATACGTATGAATATAAACATCTTCACGACGGCTAACGTCATATAAAGTTTGCACATCTTCAATTGAAAGTGTACTGCTGAACATTAAATCGTTTGTTTGGCAGTTAATAATTTGACCGCCATTAAAGGAAAGAATGTAACTTCCATATTCTGCTAAGGAAAGCTCTTTCGCAATGGGCTGCATTCCAAATGTGGGACGTCCAGATGCCAGAACAACTTTCACACCCATCTTCTGCGCGTCCATCAATGCTTTCTTCGTTCGCTCCGAAATACTTCCATCCTCACGTAGTAATGTATCATCTAAATCTAATACAATCATTTTATATGTCATTTCTCTATTCCTTTCTATACTCACTCTCCATATCCTACTATAATTTGAAAGGGATTGAAATAGAAATGATTTTCTAGCATAGGATTCTAGAAAATACTGGGAAGATACATCCAGACGGCAATTCAATTTGTATAATTTTCTAATGTACTTTATAAAATATTGCTTATATCTATCATTTATACTTATAATAAATTACAAGCTTGAAAAATAGTGAAGAATAGAGAAGATGAATATGATAGTAACAACATCAGGCAGATCGACAGGTCATTTAGTAACACGGGCTAAGAAAATAGCAGATAAATATGACTTGTTCTATAAGGAGAGAAACGGTGTATCCGTTGAGACGATGAAAATAATGTTTCAGGATGATATCGTTGTAGTCGGAAAAGACCGGTTATATATTTCCCCTCAAAACCAGAGTGAACCACTCTTTTTCCATCCAAGCTTAGCAATCATTCGAGCAAAAAGAATACTAAAAGGAGAGCACGATCCCTTTATTACTAGTTCTCAGCTTCGGAAAGGAAAGTCTGTCCTAGATTGTACATTAGGACTTGGCGCAGACAGCATCATTGCAAGCCTGATTGTCGGTACTTGTGGTTCCGTTACCGCTTTAGAGGGAAATCCTCTACTGTTTCTGTTAACAACAGAGGGACTAGCGACGTTTTTAAGCGGAAATAAAGAAATCGACCAAGCCATCAGAAGTGTCGAAACAGTGCATACTGACTATTATTCTTATCTCAAGCAGGCTGATTCAGATTCCTTTGATATAGTTTACTTTGATCCAATGTTTCGCACAACCGTCCATACATCTACTAGCATGCAGCAAATACGTGAACAAGCAATTAAATCGGATCTTACAACAGAAATCTTAAAAGAAGCCAAACGCGTTGCAAAAGAGCGTGTGATTTTAAAAGACCATTGGAAAAGTGAAAGGTTTAGAGAATTAGGTTTCAAACAGCTAAAGAGAAAAAATTCTGTGTTTCATTACGGAATTATTGAATTAGGGGATTGACTGCGGCTTTATTAGAAGTAGTCAATCCCCCCTTCTTTTCCAGTAGAATACCACTATAAATTTAAAAGCTTAGAGACTGATATATTTCTCCGATGATTCCTTTCAATTGATGTACACCTAGATCTGTATTTGTCATAATAACTAACCCACTCTCTAAATAAGGGTAAGCCACCAGCATACACTGAAAGCCTATTCCCCAGCCCAGTGAAGAAATCTCCATTTTTTCATCAGAACTATCCAGAAACACCCCTAGTCCAGACCATTCCTTATCGCCTTGTGGGGATATTATGTCTTTTGCCCTGTTTACAGATATTCCTATTTTACTTTCCCCTTTTAAGGCATTCATTAATTCAATAACTAACTTGGATAGATCTGAAGCGGTTGTCCATAGTCCAGAGGCTGCTGGGTAAGGGTATATCGGATATTTTCCTTCTACTAAATTACCATCTTTGTTATGGCCGCAAGAAAAGTATACTCGCTCCGATTCTGTAATCGCCGTTGTGTACGTGCTATTTTCCATTTCTAATGGTACGAATATAAGTTCCCTCACCACTTGGTTAAACGGCTTTTCTGTAACATCTTCTATCAGTTGCTGTATGATACAGAAACCCGCATCTGAATAATAAAAATCACTCTCAGGTTCATATTTCACTTCAATAGGAGTTTGACAGTAAGGGGTTTTTCCTTCCAGAAGGTCAATTATTGAAGGATATCCTATAACCGGATTAAGGTCAGTAAAACTATCTTTAGGGTCTATAATTCCTGATTGATGACTGAGCAGGTTTCGTAATGTAACTTTTTTATTTTTTGTTAGTTTGTTCTCGGGAACTTTCCATGATTTAAGCCTCTTATTTACATCCTCATCCAAATCAATGAGACCAAGTTCTGCAAATTTCAAAACTAACATTGCTGTTAGAAACTTGCTAATCGAACAAGCACTGAATATAGAATGATTGTTCACTTTGGTATTTTGTCCTGCTTCTAATAATCCATAGTTTAACTTATTGCTTATCTGACTCTTTTCAATCAATGCAACACTTAGACCAACTGCATTATAGTGTTCCATACGTTGTTTAATATTAATATTATTTAGTTTCATAATAGCCCCCATGTTTTTCATTTTGTAGGAAATGAAAGTACGTTCTATTTTTTAATTACCAAACTATCCCATGATTCTTTTCTTACTAGATATATTACCTACTTTACAAAAACCTTTATCCCCCGAGTAGTTCGGGAAGTACATTTGGATAACCTAAGAGAAAGCATATCAGTATATTTCTTTTCCCATTATCATTTGTAAGCTATGATTTGATAAAACAGGAGCGTTTGTTTTAATTAACTCCCATCCTTTTTTTCTATATAAGTTTATTGCTGGGAGATTATTAACATTAGTTGTTAATACCGCAGTTCTATGATCGATCATCTCTAATAAAGTATCGTGTAATCTGCTTGCAATTCCAAGTCGCTTATAGGAAGGGCTTACTGCCAATTCTACAAACTCAAAACTATTATTTAACCAAGTATGAATCTCTATTTCTGATAACTGATTAGCAATTTTTTCTCTATAAAACTGTTTTGGTATACTAGTGTAGCCATAAGAAAAACCTACTATATTTCCCAGAGTATTTATTGCTTTAAGTCCTTTAAACCCTTCATAGTCTGCGTGCTTATTAATATTTATAATGGCCTTTTCTTTATCTTCAAGCGAAAAGTTCTTGTTTAAAAATGCGATACAATATAGCTCTCCAATCTCTTCCAGGTCAGGATCATTACAGTAAAACGGAGTAATTTTTATATTCTCTTTCATCTTACTTCCTCCAGAACTCTACTTGTGCTATAAAATAAAATACCTTTAATCTTCTAATACTTTAGAATCCCAAATTAGTTTTTCATCTATACGAAAAAGAATCTTATAAACTCTTACTTAATATTTCTCCTTGCAGACCGTCTAGTACACAAATCTTTTCAGATATAAAGCCCTGGTTAATTAATATTTTTCGGGAAGCTTTATTCTCTGGGTCAATTATGGCTTTAAGTATCTTAATATCTGAACGGTTTGCTATTTTAAGTAATTCACTGGCTATCTTTTTTCCATACCCCATTCTCCAATATTGCGGTAATATCATATATCCAATTTCAGCTTCATGTTTTTGATCTTTATTTAACGTTAAGTGACCAAGTCCAATAAATTCGGTGTTATAACAATCAGAGACTTTATACGAGCCAAATTCATTATTCTCTCTATTACGTTTTAATACTTTTTGAAACTTGGATTGGGCTTCATCATAAGGAAGGGATCGCTCCGTAATTTGTGCCATAACTTTTTCACTGGATACTAGGCTATAGTAAGAATCAAAATCATGTTCCTGAAACTTCGATAATTTTATTTCCATTCTGTTACTCCTATCTTTGATCTGAAAATTCATTTTCAATTATCAAGTCTTTACACTTAACAAATTGATGCTTTTTAACTCTGAATCATTTACTTACCACATCTACTCCTTATAATTTAGTAATGTTTCTAGTTGAAATAAAGGTTCCAATATTCAGATATAATAAAGTATGTCTTTACGTATTAATGCCATATTTCATTCTAACATAAATGTTTCCGAATCTTAAAAAAACAAGCTCTCATAAAAGAAAGAGCTTGTTGTCTATTTTTATTCTTCATTTTCTGAAGCTTGTTTAAATAGTGCTTCAGGAATCATCTCAAAGCCTTCTATCATGGTGTTCTCTTCTACTTCAATCATTAAACAAAGCTTCCCGTCTACATGTACTTGGCGAACATATCGTAAATCTTGTGGGCTTACGGATATGTCAGCAACTTTGGTTTTTATTTTTATTGATTTAGAGGTATATTTCGGTACAATACTTGTTGCTTTAAGCTCATATTTTTCATCTTCAATCACTTTTTTAAAGGCTGATTCTACCTTCTCTGGCTCGATATCTTGAATGCCACTGCTCTTAAGTACTTGTTCGACATCTCTGTAATCTAATTTCGGTGCTTCTTCCTCTTCATTTTCTTCAACTACACGATGTATCTCCTCGTATACATTGGATAGCATCGAAGTATTGATTTGATCTCCTGCTACGTCCTTCACAATTTCCTCAAAGACAATTTTATCATCTTCAGCAGTCATTGCTTCTTCAGCATCTAATACTTCTTCAATAAAATGATAATCTAATTCATACGCCTTTCCGGCTGAATATAAAACGCGATTAACGTTTGCAGCATTATTCGTGAAGCAAGGGAATAAAAACCCACCGATTGGCTGCTTCAGATTAATGACTGGATCAACGACGAAATGATATTTAAATTCCTTTTCTACATAATCAAACAGCAGCTCTTTCTTTGGATCTTGTGTCTTGTTGATACTGCATAGAATAAGGGAATGAGAATAAACTGTATCACGAATACTTTCTTCAGTCTCTTCATTGCTTGATTTGGTTGGCTTCAAATATTCGGCTCGAATAAAAGTAACTACAATATCCATCTCATATTGTTTATCCTTCAGCATCTTCTCAACGAGCTGCAGCATGTGTGCTTTCCACTCTTCTGTATCATTTGTCAAAATACCCTGATGAAGTATAAGCTGACTACTATTCTCTACGTCACGCTGGAATTTCAGTTCAAATAACTTTTGATCCAACTGACCTGTTAGAACCTTTTTGAAGTTGGCCAAAAATAATTCCTGCTGTTCCTGCTCCAGCATTTCAAATGGGGTGCTTTGGTGATGGTAGATATCGCTCGATTCCTTCATAATGTAAACGTTAAAAATGTCACTGATTTTCAATAAATCATTATTTAATTTAAATTGTTTTTTTATATCTGCTATATCTTTTTTATTCAAATTTTATTCGCTCCTAATATGGTAATCGATTCTTTAGCAATAATAATTCATTTATCATTGGAACTTTGTGATAATTTAAATCATTGAGGCTGAACGTTTCATCGATTTCGTAAATACTCTTTGCCAGTCACCAAGCCTCATGTAGTGATATAAAGGATTACTAGTTTACTAGATGGGATAGCTCATTCCTCCATTTTAACACATCATACGTGATAAAATAATACATAAGTAACTTGGCTGAGCTTCCATTCTTTAGACACTGTTATGGTTTTCCTTACCTTTATCTCTTTATGGGCAAAAAAATACCAGCCTTATGCGACTGGCAATTGACTCATTATATATATTTGGCTGGCGAAACTTCTTTTACAAGGATAGCGCCATCCATTTGATCTGCTGGAATAATTAAGGTTTGCATTGTACCATGATCCATGTAAACTGTTTTTCGAAATAGCCAACTATTTTCATCTACTTGCTCTGCTAGAGAAAAGTCGAGAAACGAGACTTCACAATCTACGGGGTTCATAAAATCTTCTAAGCTTTTTTTAGGAGGCTTTGAAACTTTCAGTATATTTCCTTTGTTATATGCCGCTTCTCCCTGGTACATATAAAGACCAAGATAATAAGAGACTTCTTGCAGTTCTTCGCTGATTAAAGTTCCCATTGGTTTATAACTTCGATCTACATTTTTATAAATATGGTTGTTATGGGCCCAAATAATGATTTTTTCATCTGGATAGATTTCCTGGCATAACCATGCTAAATTGTCTGCCATTATTTGATCCCGATATTTCAAGTAATCCCGATTCTTATTTGTAAGATGAATAAGAAAAAGTCGTTTGTTCTCCAGTATCTTGAGTAAAACCTTAAATTGAAGCTGTAAACCATGTGTATGGAACTCTTGTTTTAAGTGAATTAATGTTTGGTTAAGAGCAGCAATTTGCTCTGTTAATTCTGTAAATGCACGTTCGAATGCTTGTAAACTCTCCTTTGGGACGCGCTTCCTGCGGGCTTTATACATACCAAGACGATGATACCAATCAACCGAAGCCTTATGTACATGCTGAAAACTCTCTTTAAAATCTTTGTTAAGTCTAATTGGAATAGCATCTAAGAATTCCATTAATAAGCCTTGTTTTGCAGAGGGCTGGAAGTCGAAACCAATCATTTTCATATCGTTTGTCGCTTTCATAAATTGGAATAAAGGATAGGTTTCATGTGTTTTCCATAAAGAAAAGACGGATTTATCTATAAAATCTTCCATAGTAAGTTTATCTTTGAGGAAATTCGCAGTATAACATTCTGTTAGGCCACTTTCAAAAGCGATAACTCGAAAGCCCATTTTATGATATAAGAATTCAATCAGTTTTGATTTTAATAAGTTATGTTCAGCAACACCATGTCCATTTTCCCCAAGCCATACAATTCGCTTATTTTCTAATACATTTTCCAAAAAAACAAAATCCTCTATACTAGATTCAGATAACGAATCTAAATAGTATGAGTGCTTCTTTACCCACTCTAAAGATTTATTGTATTTATCCTTTCCTAATGAAAATAACGCCATGCTTACCTCCTATGTAATATGTGAATATCTTCTTCTATTCTTCATACGTAAGGAAGGCACAATAGTTTCAATTAAATGCGTTTACAAGTAGCATTTCTATTATTCAATATCGGATGTAAAGCCAATGTTCTTCAATCATCATTGATAATAATAAGGCACCTCTTAAGAGATGCCTTATTGCTATTTATAATGCTTTTCTTCAATTACATTATGTTGCTTATCAAGAATTAGAACTTTGCTTGGCTCGTTTTCTTTTGCCATCCTTTCAGCCTCTTCAATTGCCTCATCCTTAGAATCGTAAACCTCTTCTGGGGCCACGTCCTCCAGTTTCACCATCCAACTCGTTGCGTCGACATTTGGTGCTACACTATATGTCCTCATCATAAAACCCCTTTTTCTTAATTTATCATTCTATTTCCCTTTTAAATTTTTCAATAAACATAAAATGTGCTGTTATCTCATTTTTCGTGGCCAGATAAAATAAGAAATGGAAATAGCAAAATCAATACCAACAACTAAAGACCATAATTTTAAGGTGTCAAAAAATACAGAAACACGTTCTGTATCATTTACTAATAGAATCAACATATATAAAATACCAGCGCCTATTATGTATGCTATTAAATGCTGAAATGACCCTTTCAAGGAATGTCGAGCATAAGCATATCCATATAATTTCCCTGGCTTCTCTCCTTCTTTCTTTATATAGTATAGAAATCTCTGATCTGCCCAGCGGATCATACTCTTCCCAAACACAAGGGATACACCCAAATACATAGCGGCAATCGAATGGGCCATTGTAGCAGTTCCACCATTCAAAAGGTCAACAGTAACAATAATCAGTAGTAATAAGTCTATAACAGGTGTAAGAGCTAGAAAGAATATTCCTAGCGCCTTTCGATTTAATATATACCTCGATATTAAGCCAAGAATGATGACAACCCAAAAACCTACTTCAGCTGCGATAATACACCAAGCAATAAAATTCATACATCACCTCTTATTTTTATTCAACATTATTCAAATGATTGAACGATTTGTTTCTTCTAAATGTCTCACTAAACTTTGATTTTCATAGATGGTTATTAAACTTTAGTTAGAAATAATCTTCACATACATCCCATTTATCGCTTTCTCATAAGCTTCCCGATTCATCTCATCGACCTTCTCGGAAATCTTAGATGCTTTTACTAGCTTCGTTTTACAAGCAACTGTTGGGTTAATTATTCTAATTTTATTTTTACGGTATATATCGTATTCGTTTCTGTCTTCTTTGACATAGACATGCTGATTTATCGACTTTAACTGTTTTATTATTTCATCATCATTTGTATCTTGTAACTTTAAGATAAGTTCATGGTCCATTTTTAAGAAGTCATCAAAGCCAATATGACCTTTATTCATCGCCAATTTTAATGTCTTGGACAATCTATCATTCCCATAAATATTTAATGGGTCCATGAAGAAATCGATGACCTCTTTGTAATAAGTCTCTACAAACCATTCCGCTAAGTCAATGCTTTGTAGACATATTTTCCCGTCCACTATCATGATGTCACTCAGAAAGCGATGTACCTCTACTAAAGGAATATCTCCATATTCATACCGATCGCGTAAGGTATAATCTACTCTGTCTGCGCATAGTTCAGGTGCATCTTGTTCTAATATTGTCCAAGTTGAATTGTTGAATAGTAATTCTTCAAAGTCATAGCCATATTTCTCAAGAATTGCCGGAATCTCTGATTTTTCAATAACAGAACGGTAAAGACCTTCATGATAATCTTCCTTGCTATTATCGAAAACAAAATCAACTACATGTGAAAAAGCAGTATGGGAAACATCATGCAGCAAACCAGCAATTTGCTCTTCTATAGAACCGCCGAGTTTTCTAATTAGCAGCATCACACCTATGGAATGATCAAACCTGGTGACATTCCATTTCTCGTTGACAAGATAACTCGCACCGCCTTGATGAACCCCCTTTAGCCTTTGAACAGCTTTACAGCCTAACAAATCTTCTAACACCTTCTCAATCTCGAATTCTCCGTATAATTTATCAGATAGAATCATCTGTGCCTCCTAGTCTAGTTTTCTTAATGACTCTGAATATGCTGCTACTGCACCCCGAATAGTCCAATTAGCATGAAATGCTATTTATGTAACTTACAGTTGTGATTATCTATTTTTCAGCTTCTATAGTAGCATAAAAATTCTGAGTATACATTAACATAAAACGAAGACAATCCTTCAAGATTGTCTTCGTTTTACATATAATTTACCAAGAAGGTCCCTTGCCTTATTAACTTTAAGTTTCCAGAAAACCTTCTTCTATTACTTTTCGTAAAAATGGGCTCGGTTTGCCAACACTATACAGTTGCAAATAATGCATCGCCCTTGTGCAGGCAGTGTAAAAAATCCTCCGCAGGCTTTCATCACCATAATTTTGCTCTGACGCATCATATATAATGACAGCATCAAATTCGATACCTTTAGCCAAATAGGATGGTATCACAACTACTCCTTGCTCATATTCGATGGAACTGCTCTTTAAGAGTTTGATGCCATCAATTCTGGAGAGAGACTCAAATGCGCGCAGACTTTCCTCAGCAGATTTGCATATTATCGCGATACTGTTAACCCCTTGACTACGATAATTCTCTACCTTGGAAGTAATACATCCGTGCAGCTCATCATATTCATCTAATTGCTGCAGCATTGGTCGTTCCCCTTCCCGTTCAAACGGGATAATACTTTCTCCATTTGGAACGAGTCTTCGGGTAAATTCTATAATCGGTTTTGTCGATCGATAACTTCGGGCTATATTAATTACTTCTGTTTCATCCGGTCCGTAGAGACTGGTAAGTGTGTTAAAGTCACTTTTTTCACTGGCGTGTGCAAATATAGCTTGATTAAAGTCGCCTAGCACGGTCATTCTGGCAGCCGGGAACAAACGCTTTAAAAATTCAAATTGGAATGGCGAATAATCCTGTGCCTCGTCCACAACGATGTGTTTAATTGAACTGTTCGTCTGAAAGTCCAAAATCATCTCTTTCAAAAGTAAAAATGGAGTAGCGTCTTCATAGAATAATTTATCTTCATCGAGCATTTCCTGTGTTAGAGTACAAATAGCCGCCAAGTCTTTTGTCGTTTCTCCTTCCACCAATTGGTTAATTCGCAAAGAATCAGAAAAAAGCTGCCTGTACACTCCCTTAAAGTCAATGAATCGATATGCTTTGATTCTTTTTCGTAATGGCTTCATCTTTTGGTTAGCAATCAATTTGGCAAGCGCCTTTGGATCGACTTCATAATCAGCAATTGCCTCTCTTTTAAAACCTTGTTTTTTCGCTAAGTAGATCCGGGCCTTATGGTAATCTTCATTGCTAAGCAGTTCGATTTCTTCTTGCACCCATGGCCTTTTCCATTGGAGCTTTTGACTCTCTTTAATTTTATTTATGAGCCAATCCTTTAATTTTTCAAGTCTACTATGAAAACGGAGTGAGGTGTCGTGGTTATAAAACCTTTCTGTTATTTGTCGTGCAGTAACGATTGGTTCGCCTCTGAAAATAATATCTTTAAATAGCATCCCCGATACTTCCAGTGACTGTAGATAGGATTGAACCGCCTCAAAAAACAGAGTAGACCCTTTAAATCGAATACTCGCAAGCCTAGACCTGTATAATTGTGTATTCTCCGCAGTTAAGACATACTCTAATTGTTGATAAGGATTTTCGACTTGAAACTCTTTGATCAGCTTACGGTCCAAGTATTCCTGAAATGTAACCTGTTGCATATTCTCTTCGCCAAGTTCAGGCAGAACATTGGAAACATAACTGTTAAATATCGTATTAGGAGAAAATAATATAATTTGATCAGCACGAAGGTTCTCTCGATATTTATAAAGCAAATAGGCTATACGCTGAAGAGCAGCTGATGTCTTACCGCTGCCAGCTGCTCCATGAACAATGAGCAAGCTTCCGCGATCATGACGGATAATTTGATTTTGCTCTTGTTGAATGGTAGCTACAATATTGTGCATCTGTTTATCAGTCCCTTTACCCAGGACCTGTTGCAAAATCTCGTCTCCTATAGTGAGACTGGTATCGAACATAGATTGAAGAATGCCGTCGCGGATAATATATTGCCACTTTTTCTCCAACAAGCCTTCAATGACACCTTCAGGGATTGTATACTTCGCTGGGCCGGGCTGATATTCATAGTAGACACTAGAAATTGGAGCTCTCCAGTCATAGATAAGGATATTCTCCCCACTTGCATCAAAAAGAGTAGAAACACCAATATAGATTTGTTCTTCAGTTGAAGTACCTTCTTCCAGAAAATCAATGCGGCCAAAGTAAGGGACTCTCTGCATCCGACGTAGTATGGACAACCGCTTGGATGCATGTCTATGAGTGCTTTGGCTTACGGATAGTGCCTGAGCCTCTTGTCTCAGGCCTATGATGGTTTCAAGGTAATCATCAAAGGTATCTGTATTCACTTTGACTTCATCCCAAAAGTGTTTGCGGGTATGAATTACTTCGTTTTTACGCCTGAAAGTTT
Organism: Oceanobacillus piezotolerans; assembly: GCF_003665065.1. Taxonomy (GTDB): domain Bacteria; phylum Bacillota; class Bacilli; order Bacillales; family Amphibacillaceae; genus Oceanobacillus; species Oceanobacillus piezotolerans. Next base: position 615,674 of record NZ_RCHR01000001.1, read on the forward strand.
CTTCTTCCAATTTAGATATTTCTTCCCGAACGGTCTCCATTACGCTCTCGAGGCGCTTTTGCTCCATTTTAAATTGTTTATCCATAGCAAACACTCCTTAAAAAATATAAATAAGGGTTGACTAAAGAATAGATTATGTTGTATACTTAAGATAGGGATAATATAAGTAAATACAACTATTTATAGTCAATCTATATAACTGTATCACAATATTTAATAGTTTTCAATGTAATGGATTGAAAGAGCAGTATTTCATGTTTAAACATGAAATACTGCTCTTTTTATGATTCCATACTATGAAATTTTGCATTCTGATTAACTTTGCGTAATTTCTCCACAATTTAGCCTATACCATTTTACTGCCTTTTGCTCTATTTCTCTTACTAGCTCATTTTTTCCATTTATATATGCTTCTATATCCCAAGGGAACCGGTTTGCTAGCTGTTCCTTTAGAGCACCGTATTTGTTTCGTACCTTTGGGTGCGCTCTTAAATAGTCACGAAATGCAAGATGTCTAGTAATTTCCGGACTTCCTATTTGAAAAATATGTATATGGTGGGATCGGTTGTTTCCGCCTTTTTGGAAGAATCTTCGTCCAGTTATCCCATTCTCTCCCATTGGTTCATAACCTAGAAATTGCAAATCTTTATTATAATAATCCACTCTGCTTATCTCTTTCACAATAATCATAATATCGATAATTGGCTTAGCCTTTAAGCCGTGTACAGAGGTACTCCCTATATGATGAACTTCGACTAATTCCTCTCCAAAAGTGGAACGAAGCTTTTCTGCTTCCGACGCGAATATCCCAGCCCACTCCTCAGTGTAAGACGCTACTTCAACTTTTCTCAAAAAATCAATCCTTTCATATGTATCCGTAGAGAAAAGGTGTCTAGTCTTTTTTCTGACTTCGATGCCTTTTATCAGCTGCACTTAAAATAAATAAGATGGCAATAAAACAAATAGCCCCTTCTATCCATATTTTTAACCAGATTGGAAGTGGAATCATGAGGTCAAATAAAAAAAGAAATAAAGAACCAAATAATATAAGTCCAATACCTAATAATAACGCTATTCTTTCAGGGATTGCATTAATTTTATTAATCAATGATAATCATCCAATCTATTATATAGTTAATCTATCTATGTAGGCTTTAATCTCTTGTTTACTCTTTAAGATGATGATTTCTTTGTTCGGGTCTGTTTCTTTAAGGTTTTGAAATCGTTCTTTCATGGTTATTTTTCGATTATAGTAGGTTGTACAGATAAACTTGATAAAGGCCCAATCCAATTTTTCTTTGCATCCCTCTCCCATATCTGCTCTGGTCTTTCCAATATGGGTAAAGAAGCGTTTTGCTACGCGATATAGACACATAATCAGGGGCAGCTCTAAGTAGATTATAGTATCTGCACGGTCCATTCGAATTGGAAATGTACCAGTATAGTTCCCTTCAATTATCCATTTTTCTCGCTTTACGATAGCTTTCTGTGCCGATACAAATTCTTCTTTAGGAGCTTCCACCCAATTTGGTTTCCAATAGAAAGAGTCTAAATGATATACATTTATTCCAATTGCCTCCCCTAACTTTCTCGCAAAGGTAGATTTCCCTACACCTGCTGATACACCAATAATCATAATACGGTTCAACTTTAACACCCTCTCTTGCCAGAGATCATATTGCTTTCAAGTGAGTAAATCACTCCTAGGGAAAGCACGTATTACATATTCTTATTTTATCATGCCAGAATGTTAAATAATATGAAGATTAAATTTAATGTTATAAATTAAACAGGATTTTATAAAAAATCGATTAAGATAAGAAATTTTCTTTAAAATGTTTATTGACAGATGGATATAACCAAATTATACTATAAATATACATTTGAATAGTTCTCCTAAAGGGGAGTAGCTGATACAGCAGAGTCGTCATTTCGGAGTTGATTTTCTCCCGGTTCTGTTGGCAACATTTTGTTGTAGCAAGACCTTTATCTCGTCTGGTAAAGGTTTTTTATTGTTTTCTAAACCTTTACCGTGTCTGGTAAAGGTTTTTTTAATGCTTTTATCTAGACCGGAACTATCCATTTCATTAACGAAAGAGAGGAGTTTCGAAGGGTAGGTGGAAGGAATTCTTTAAACTTTAGAGGCTTTAGATTCAAAAAAAAATAGAAATATCTGAGGAGGATATTCTTTGGAATTGATTATATTTGAATACGCATGGGTATTGTTGTTATTAGTTGCTCTTGAAGGCTTACTTGCAGCCGATAATGCATTAGTTTTAGCGATTATGGTTAAACACCTTCCTGAAGAGAAAAGAAGAAAGGCCCTCTTTTATGGATTGGCCGGAGCGTTTGTCTTCCGATTTGCATCTTTATTTATTATTTCCTTCCTAGTCGATGTTTGGCAGATTCAAGCGATTGGAGCGTTATATCTTCTATTCATAGCTATAAATCATATTGTAAGGAAGCTCTATTTTAATAAGGAGAAAGAGACTAGCAAAGAAAAGAAGCAATCCGGCTTTTGGGGGACTGTCTTCAAGGTTGAATTGGCAGATATTGCTTTTGCAATAGACTCGATACTCGCAGCGGTTGCACTAGCAATGACTTTACCAAGCACAAATCTTCCACAAATTGGTGGAATGGATGGCGGGAAATTCCTAGTCATTTTAACTGGTGGGTTAATTGGCGTAATTATTATGCGGTTTGCTGCAAACTTGTTCGTTAAGTTGCTACAATCAAGACCTGGGCTTGAAATTGCTGCGTTTGCAATCGTAGGTTGGGTAGGTGTTAAACTTTCTGTTTTAACACTGGGACACAAGGATATTGCTATAATCCCCTATGACTTTGCTCATTCTACAGAATGGAAAATATTCTTTTACACGGTTCTAATTGGAATTGCTGCAGCTGGATGGTTTCTTACAAAAGAAAAGAAAGAAACTGAAAAACAGATCCCTTAGCTTTAAGGGATCTGTTTTTTTACAATGTAAATCGTAATTCATTTTCTTGAATTTATTATTGACCATATACTAAATATGATTCCTCTACTGCAATTATTATAAATGATCTTTCGTTGCCATTCAGCTAGTTACCCATTTACATCTTATCCACCTTCCCCAAAGGCCGTATAACATTAGCTTTTAACTTTGTTGGTGAATTTCTCTAAATTAGCGTTATAAAATATATCATATGCAATATTATATTAACATAATATCTATGATCTCCATGAACAAAAATAGCTTCTAATAAAACAAATTAAGCTCTTACTATATCCCTATCTCCCTCATTTTCACCATGACTTCCTCTACCCTATCATCCATATCCTTGGCTTCAAACTTTGGAAGTCTGCATTCACTTATAATCTCTCCATCTCGCATAAATAAAATCCGTTCCGTTCGCGCTGCCACCTTTGCATCATGTGTAACAAGCATCACTGCTGTACAGTTATTATTAATCTCTGAAAATAAATCCATCATCTCCTGGGAAGATTGCGAGTTTAAAGATCCCGTTGGCTCGTCGCCGAAGATAATTTCTGGATTGTTCATAAGCGCACGGCAAATCCCAGCACGTTGAAGCTGTCCCCCTGAAACTTCCGTAATATCCCGGTCCTCCAGTCCAGTAATCCCAACCCTTTTCATGATAGATTTAGCTTTCTTGACTATTTCTGTTTTATTTTTTTGATTATCTCGGACAGAAGGAAGAATAATATTATCAAGGATATTTAGATTCTTTAACATTGTTGGCTGCTGAAAGACAAATCCCATTGTTTTTCGACGGATATCGGATAGCTCATTTTCTGAAGCTGTCGCTAGATCTTTCCCGTTAATAATAACTCTGCCACTGTTTACAACATCCATTCCACTAAGCGCGAACATAAGCGTTGATTTTCCTGACCCAGAAGGTCCCATTAAGGAAACAAACTCTCCTTTGTTTATCTCAACAGACACACCATTCAGTACATTATGCTCTTCATTAAGCTTCCTAAAAGATTTTACGATATTCTCCCCAATAATTATCTTTTTCATCTGCTTACTCCTTTATATTTTCAGATATGTTTATTTTTCCTGTTCTCCATGTAGTAAAAACCGTTGCGAATAGCGTAGCACCAATCATCATTAATGGGCTGAATAGATAAGAATCAAGTGGGTCCACTGTAAACGAAAAAGTGGATGCCCCAAAGGAGCTGATGACCAAGCCGGCAAGTTTCTCTCCAATCGTATTTGCCAGAAGCGTGCCTATCACAATCCCGATAATCGAAACGAAAACAGAGCGTGTTATATACTGCAGTTGAATATCTGTGTTTGTAAAACCAAATGCCTTCATCACTGCAACCTGGTATTTATCTTTGGCTAAAAGCATATTCATAAACAATGATGTAATTAGGATTGTTATAACAAGCGCTATAGCAATCGAAGCATAAGAGCCCATTTCTACTGCGCTTATAATCGAACCAAGTGTCTGTGTCACAAATTCCTCAATGTCAGAGACCTTTGCAAAAGGGAAAGCATCTGTATATTCATTAACCACTTGTTCAACATGCGAATGGTCTGAGAGAGATACTGGAATAATGGTCCAAATCACAGTTGCTTCATCATCATCTGTGAACACTGCTTTCGCTGTTTTTCCACCGTTCGTAATATCCGAATATATTCCAATCATCGTGAAGGATCGCTCCTCCCCATCCTTCACCAAAGTCAGGATATCACCAACTTGCTTGCCCAGCTCATCGGCATTGATTTTGGAGAGTGCAATTTCATTATCCGCTTCCGGTGCTCTGCCCTCCGTATAAGCAATCGGAAAAATGGAATGATCACCAAGCTCTACCTTCAGATTCTCCTCTGAACCATCATCCATTTTTACTTGAAATGACTTCGTGGTTAGAACGGCATAACTTGATACGTCAGAATCAAGCTTTAACGCATCCACCATCTTTGGAACATCCTTTACATCGATTCCAGTTGTCTGTATTCGGAGGTCATAGTTGCCAATCCCCATATATTGGATAAAGCTTTTTGAGGAAATCGTGTTATACAGATTCTGGGGAACCATAATAATAAAGCTAGCTATCACCAGAACGAGCAACATCGTTATATAAAGTCTCTTTCTTGAAAGAACATCCTTCATTCCCAGAAAAATATTCGTATTCCATAACTTGTTTCTACTTAAAGTTAAGCGTTTTGCTTTTCTATTCCTATCCTGTGAAGTTCCAAATCGTATTGCTTCTGAAGCGGATATTTTCCGAAAGCCTCGAAGTACATTATTCACAAAGATAAGGATAGAGAAAAATATAAGAATGATACCAATGATTCCTAATAAGATTGCGTTAGCTGATTGGTCACTTTGCCCCATGTAGAGCCTAATATTTTCAAGCATCTTCTCTTTTAAGAAAAGTGAAAGGATAAATCCAAGGATACTTCCAACGGTCGCAATCACAGCATATTTAGCAATATATATCTTCTTAATATCAGAAACACGTAGTCCGATGGCCTTCATAACACCAATTTCACGATAATCTTCTTCCATTTTGGCGAGCAGCGTAAAACGAATACACATAAATGATATAGCTACAACAAGCCCGCTCACAAGAAGTATCACCCCTATCATCATCCCGTCTGAAATGCCATTCATCATTTTAAAGAGGGAGTATGTAACTGTTGGACCGTTTGCGTTTAGTCCTTTAGTGGAATAAGCCGTTTCGAATGCACCTATTTTAGAAGGATCCTTTAGCCGAAACTCAATCAAATACTCGATGTATCCAAGGCTTCTTAATTCCTTGTAGTCCCCTTCACTTACCAGAAACCGTTTAGACGCAGATAACGTGGAATTCATTTGTGAATCACGAAGAAATCCCGCAACAATAAACTCCTTCCCAGCAATTACGGCTCTATCCCCAACCTCTGCCAAGTTATCTTGTTTATAACTAATTGGGACATAGAGTTCACCGTCCGCCGCGTTAATGATATTTCCATCAAGGTCGAGCAGATAATCAAACTGCTTGTTTTGTGTGCTAAATCCATTATCCTGCACACTAGCTGCAAGTGTGTTCTCTCCTAAGGTTATCTCTGAACCTTCTAGATTGAGAAATTCAACTACCTGGAATTCCTCTACATTACTATTTTCTTTGGCAAAGGTCTGAAGCCTTTCAGTATCCAATTCACCTGCATGCATTTGCATAAAATGCGGTGTTTTCGCTTTCGTCATCATTGTATCCAATGCACTTGAAAGATTGACAGCAAGTATTGCTGCAAGAGAAACGAGCATTGCTGCAGCTGCAATGAAAATCATTGTTGTCAATGTAACAGCTTTACTTTTTACCATGTCATTACGAATAATTCTGTTATACATAAGCCACCTCCAATATTCAATTATCCTACTTCGGATTCCGATTTAATCATATCGTTAAAAGAAAACAATTTACATGATCCTAAGTAATATTCTTGATAGGCCTTAGGGCTTATTATTAGATAATTCTAACGGAATTAAATTAACGAGATTTGGAGGGATTAAGCTAGAAGTATATTCTAAGGAGAAGCTATTAGTAGACTTTAGCAATTAATTTTCATTTTCTTTATGTTTATAAGAGTAAATAGTTTTAATATAACGTCTAGTTGTTGTAATATATTTCCACACGAAAAAAGACAATCAAATGAATGACTGTCTTTGCCTTCTTTCTATCTTGCTCTATATTATTTACTACCCGAAAGGTCATCTGTAAATTTATTTAAAAGATCATCTAACTCTTGACTGCAATTTACGGTTCTTTTGTCAGCTAAACCATATTTCATACCAAGTTGTATCATTTTTCTTTTTTTCTCTAAAATTGCTGAAGGTAACTTGGATTGACCTGCGGCGTGTACTTGTTCCATCTAATCTCTTCCTCTCGTGATTTGAATAGATATTGTTTTTATTATAACCAAACAAAACAAGTATGCCAACTTCTTCGAGCTATTTCAATAGTTTCGACAAAGAAAGTCAAACTAATACAAATATATTCCGAAAGAAGTTGCAACGGTTTAAAATTTCTGATTACTAAGGGTATGTTTTGGTTTGGTCTCTCAATCTCTCTTTGATAGAATATCGGCTCTTTCTCCATCTTTTTTTCATAAATAACCCCCTTATAGTTGGGGGGATTCCAACTATAAGGGGGGGTAATTTAATTATTCATACCTTAAACCATGACCAAGTTTATATACATTACCATCGCTATCTTTATAAGCGTAACTTAATCCTTCTGACATATATTTATCTTTATCGTATCCTGGTACGTCATTAGGAGATACACAAGAACCGTCCATTCTTACAGCAATTACATCATCACTTGCTGGTAATGTTAATGGAAGCACACCAACCGGTTGACTGTTTCCTGCCATTACTTCCATTTGTGCCTTAAAGAATGTATCATATCCAGCCACTAATGCATCTGCCAAAGGTTCTACATTTCCTAAAATCCAAGGTAAGATGATGTTCACACTGATAACAACTTTACCACCACGGCTGTGAACACTATCTGCCACTTCTCTCAAATGATCCATACCGGTTAACGTTGTTTCTTGGTATAAAGCACCATCTACAGCAGATAAAACTTTATCTTCACAAATCTCAAGTTCTAATAAGCCAGGAGTTGCATCAAAGTATGCACCAGATTTTGGCTGTAAGAATAAAATCGCTGTATCTGCTTCTTCATAGTTATCCGTTAAATCAAAGATTCCAAGCTCTTTCGCTTCATTTCTAGCTTGCTCCGTATAAGAAGTCGCCTTCTCGGTTTCTTTATGGAATACTTCCACGTATACTTTCTTACCATTTCGCTTGTCAGCAGTTAATGGTAATGTTTGATTAGAGTTTTTCAAAACAGTTACCGATTTCTTATGTGCTTCATAAGCTGCATCCCAATGCTCTTTCGTGCTCACAACCGCTGTTGCTTGTTCTGGATCATTGTAAGTTCTTTCATCAAAAATACCTAATGCAAACATTTCAGTTAAAAGACGCACGTTAGCTTCATTAATACGTTTTTCACTGATCCAGCCTTTGCTTACGGCAATTTTCAAGTTTTCTATATCATTTGAGTCAGCAACAATATCTGTACCGGCATTTACCGCTTTCGCAAAACGCTCTGCTATACTGCGGTCTTCCACACCCCAGCTCATATTATTTACGATACCGCTGTCACTATTAATATAGCCTTTAAAACCTAATCTTTCACGAAGAATATGCTGGATGAAATAATGATTGAATGCAAATCCTACTTCTTCAAATGGAATATCATTTCCTTCAAATTCTTGTACCACACTCTTCTTAATGCTTGGAATAGAGTAGTAAGGCATAATGGATGATGTTCCATGCTCTGCTGCTGCTCTAAATGGCGGCAAATGGTATTTCTCTAAACTTCCTGGTGTTGGATAAAGATTCCATTTCCCTTCTGCATAGTGAGGGTCAAATCCATTTTCTCTCGCTCCACCACCTGGGAAGTGTTTCGTTGTCATAGCAATGCTGTTTTTGCCTATTTCAGATCCTTGGAATTCATCAATAATACGACCGATTGCATCAGAGATAAATTCTGGATCTTCCCCGAATGTACCATATGTACGCTGCCATCTTGGATCAGTAACGACATCCGCCATGTACATATACCCTTTTCGGATACCTGTTGCATCCCATTCTTTACGAGCGATACGAGCAAACTCACTAATTAGGGAAGCATCGCCTCCATTTTTAATATCCCCTTGCGCTGCAGCTGCAAGGCCAAGTGTTCCAGGCCAAGTCGAGAAGATACCGATTGCATCGTTCATACCGAAAACAGCTTCCGTATTTTCATTTCTGGAGTTGGATGTAACCAGGACGGGAATACCTAAGCGTGTTTCCTCTGCTACTTCATTCATAGCATTAATCCACTCTGCCATTTCAGATGGGCTGTAATTATCCCTTAAAATAAAATGACGAAGGTGCATGTTTTGAATCGTATGAGTTGTTCCAAAAATCTTAGAAGCAGCGAAAATGGTTTCTCCTTTTTCGATTACGCTTTCATCTAGGACGCCATTATGACTTGTCTTGTTCTTATCTTCTTGTGCAAGTCCCATTTTTCTAGAGTTAATCAGCATCATCCCGATTTTCTCATCAATATTCATTAAAGAAACTAAGTTTTCCGCACGTTCCTTTGGACTTAAACGCCAATCTTCATACGGGTCAAGTTTCCCATTATTATTTAAATCCTTAAATTGTAATTGATCCACTTCAATCAATTTCTTCTTTCTTACCTGTAACTCTGGTTGTTTTTGGCTCACGTTTATCCTCCTAAGTACTTTAGTTCCTATTTTCCCCATAAAAGAATATGTATACTCATTCACTCATGCTTCTTTTTAGAAAATGGATTTCTTGGTTAGTATAGCATGATAATGGTTAATTTGTCGTGTTTTCAGATTACAAAAAATAATACTAAATCGTGAAATGATAAACATTATTGAATAATAGCATAGATACTAATGGAAAAATAGAATCTCAAAATAAAAGTTCATGCAGCGCATTGACTGTGTGTTAGCACCGCAAGCGGAGACCCCAACCCTTGAACGAATCGTGAGTTAGACAAGAATCACGTCCCCGCTTACTATTCTTATATTCTACTCAAGTTCTTCTCGTTAAGGGTCTGATAGCCTGTTACCTGCGATAAAGTATGTTACACTAGGTTAACTTTTTTATATACCATGTATCACATGCATTATGTTCTGTTTCATCGAGTGGTTTTTCAAGCTGTTGAAATCCAAATTTACTGTAAAGAAGATTTGCTGTTTGAAGAATTTCCAATGTTTCTAAGTAACAATATGTATAGTGCTGTCGAGCGAAGTCTAATGCTACTGTCATCAACTCCTTCGATAGACCCTTTCCTTGTGCCTCAGGTACAATGTATAGTTTTTGTAACTCGCAAACCTGTCCCTTTATACCAAATGGTGCAATACCCACTCCACCAACTACTTTATCCTCATCATTTACTGCAACCCAGTACTTAGCATTATTTAGCTTTTTGTAGTATTGTGCCAAACTGCTCAGCTGGGGATCAAAATAGGCAGTTCCCGGAATGTTTAAGTTAAATGACTCCAAAGATCGTTTAATAATGTGCTCCATTGACTGATTATCTTTTTCTTCTATTTCACGAATATACAACTTTTTAACCTCCCATTTATGTAGTGTTTTCATTTAGACTAGGCTCCAATTTTCTGAATAGTGTATCATTTGCGAATTGGATAGATTGAAAGTCTGAAGAGCAGCTGCATTGGATTTTGTTCTGATTATATTTATCAGAGCTGACCTTCTTTCTATTAATTTTCTTAATACTAATTATCTACTAACGATATTACAAAAATAAAAATAGGAAAACCACTATCATGGCTTTCCTATTAAAAATATTAAACAAAAGTCTATGAAACACGGTGCCGTAATTTTGCTCCAGCCCTCTTCCTTGCTTCCTTCTTTTGAATCATTCGTACGAAAATATTATTAGATAAAAGAGAAACTATAATAAAGAAGGTGCCAACAAGGTCAAACACTGTAATATGATTTCCTTGTACAGTCGAAATGACAAGAGTAGTGACTGGTACAAAGTTTATGAATAATAATGCATTTAGTGGTGAAAGAATGCTTACACCAACATTCCAACCAACTAACGCAATTACACCTGGAAATATTATCATAAATAAAAGTTGTGGACTCACTGTTTGTACGACTTCTAAGGTTGGAACAGATATGTAACCAGTCATTGTTAGTCCAATAACAATAATCAGGGCAGTAAGCGTTCCAAGTAAACAACTTAATGTTGAGTATCTTAAAGCAGACCAACCACTGAACTTACTGCCACCCATTGTATATACGACCCAACCGATCACAGCAATAAAAATAAGCAAGGAAGGAATAATATCATCCGATGCTCTTATAAAAGCTCCAATATCACCTTTCGTAATCACTAACATTGCTCCAATAAATGATACGAAAACACATAGTAAAGTGAAGCGATGTGGGCGGCTTCTATAAATCACCCATGCAATAACTACGGAAATCATTGGCATTAGTGCCTCCATTACAGATGCAACCATTATCCCTGGCTCACCTAGTAAATCTTCTCCCCAGAAAATAAATAAATTATAGACTGTAAATGCCATTGTACCGAAAAACCAAAGCTGAAGACCTTTTCCTTCGAATTTGAAAGCCTTCTTGCCTTCTCTCCATAATAAAATCGGCACTAAAATAATCGTTACAGCTACGTAACGAATGATAGTAAAATAAAAAGGATCAATATGCTTAAAAGCTGAATGGGCAACTGGAAACATGGCCCCCCAAGAAGCAGCAGCAATAAAGCATAAAATCGCTCCAATTAATACACTATTTTTCATTTCCCTACCTCCTACTGCATTTCTAACATATCCATAATCTCTCATTTTTTAATATCTTGTAAAGTGAATAAAAATAATGATATCCATCATTTTTCGTGATATCATGTTATTTACCATGATAATAGTAAAGAAGGCGGGAAATCGATGGAGTTTAAGGATCTAGAAATCTTTCAAATGGTTGCTGAGAAGGGAACCATCACTGAAGCAGCTAAAGCTTTCAATTATGTGCAATCCAATATTACTTCAAGAATTCACAAGCTTGAAACGGAGTTAAATACCCCTTTATTTAATCGACATCACCGTGGGATGAGCTTGACACCTGAGGGGAAAAAATTACTATCGTATAGCAAAGAAATTTTGATTTTGACAAATGAAATGAAAAAATCCGTTCAAAATAAACAAGAACCATCTGGAAAGTTAGAGATTGGAACAGTTGAAACCGTTATTCACTTACCAAGAATATTATCTAGCTATGTGAAGAAATATAAAGATGTGGATTTATCGGTTTACACTGGTGTTACGGAAAAATTAGAAGAAGAAGTATTACAACACAAGTTGGACGGAGCTTTTGTTACAGAGGCAGAATTCCATCCTGACCTTGCATCGCATGAGGTGTTTCAAGAGGAGCTTGTGTTGATTTCAGATTTGCACGCTTCTTCACTGGATGAGCTGAAGAAAAAGCCATTCTTATGCTTTAGTGAGGGCTGTGGATACCGTGCAAGATTAGAAGATTGGTATAAAGATCAAAATATTGCTCCAACAAAAGTGATGGAATTCGGTACATTAGAAACCATCTTACGCAGTGTAATAATGGGACTTGGTATTACATTTGTACCAAGGTCAGCAGTTAATCATCTAGAGAAAAGTGGACGCATCCAATGTCATACACTTCCAGACCAATACAGCAAAATTAAAACGGTATTTATAAGAAGATCAGATAATTACCTAACCTCATCAATTGAAAAATTCATTGAAACCATTGAAATGAATAAACAAGTGTCCTTCGAGCCTGTGAGCTTTTAATTCCAAGTGACACTTAGTTTAAAGGGTATAAACTTCGGAAAGGTTCCGAGCTTATACCCTTTAATTTTAACTACAACTAAAACTAAATTTACTATACATTACTTCTTTATGAGATGTTGTTTTGATATAACTTTCCAGCCATACCAATATAAGAAGCTAAAACAGTAGCAGTGATTACAATCCCCACTAAACCATGGTAAAGTACTGCAGTATTTATTTTCGAGATGCGAATCCCGCTCCTACTATTACTCCTATAAAAGCAAATCCTTTTCTTAATATATCTTTCATTTATAACTCTCCTTCTGGTAGTACCTTGAAACAAGCTTAATCAACGCAAAAAAGACAGAGCTCTGGCATTATTAATCCCCTCCCTGTCCCTTTATCTGAAAGTTGTCATGTAAGAAGTAGTTCTCTAGTGATAAAAAACCCTTCTTAACAGAATGAAGTAAGTGTTATGTATAATCAATGACTGTAATTTATATTCGATTTCGACCTTTCAAAAATTAACTGCAATATAAATCAAGCAAATATGTACTAACTATTTTATCAAAAATTACGTTTCACACTGGGTATTTCTATTTTCACTGTTTCTTAAGGTTTATATTGGTTTATATTTATTACTTCCAGGTAATTTCTTAATTTCATTCCAGGCTGCAATGGCATCATTGCGACTTCTCCCCTTATTCTTTGGATCCGCGAAAAAATCACGGATATATTGATTATATTCAAATTGGGGTGCTATTTTTTTCTTGTAGGAAGGATCTTTCTTTCGTGCTTCTTCCTCATGCCATGCACTCACAGCATCACGATATGTTTTTCCAACATTGTCTTTAAAGTAATTTTGGATATATGTAGAGAAATGAAAGTTAGGAATGATAGACTTGAAAAATGTCCTAACATTCTGACTGCATCGATGGTTTTCAGTAATAACTGTATCAAGACTTAGGATTGTTTCAAGGGGTTTGGTGCTTCTCCTAGATTTTCTAACTGGTTTCTTAATTTCTCCTGTTTGGAGAAATGTTTCGATTCTATCATTTATCTCGATTTTTGTTCCTGTAGCACTCATTCCATTCTCCCTGCAAAACAATTGCAATTCTTCTTTTAGCCAATAATATTTCCTGAATTCTTCCACACTCAAATCCTTTGTCAGTTTTGGTCTCAACGTCCATTCTCCTTTGCCAGCAATTTCACAACCATAACTTCTGGTCTATTGAATATTCTAATTGGAATGATACTATTGCCCAGTCCCCTATTTACAATCATGGTTGTATTTTCATGGTGATAGGAACCAGATGTATAAAATGGCAACAATCCTTGATTCGGTGCAATTATTCCACCAAAAAAGGGAATTCTAAATTGTCCGCCATGAGCATGACCTGAAAAGACTACGTCAAATTCATATTCCTTATAAAGAGGAAATAACTCTGGTCGGTGAGACAACAGAATTCTAAAAGATGCTTCTTTCTCAACATTTTCGATGGCTCTTTGGATATTTACTTCAGCTTGCGCTTTATCGGTGTTAACCTCTTCTTTATTCACCGGATCATCGATTCCTATTAAATGTATTACATCCTTTCCAACGGCGATTTCCGATATTGTATTCCGAATAACGTGTACTCCTATATCTTTCAAGTTCTCTTCTAATAATTGGAATCTTCCTGAGCGCCATTCATGATTGCCAGTAACATAATATACAGGAGCTATCTGAACCAATTCCTCCATTAAAATAAGACTGTGCTCCATGTCCTCCTCATCACTCTTTGAATCGATTAAATCTCCTGTGAAAACAATCAAATCTGGTTGCTGTGACTCTACTTTATGTACTAATCTGACTTGCTCTTCACCAAAGGATTTACTGTGCAGGTCTGACAATTGGACGATGGTATAACCATGAAATGATTTAGGCAGTCTATCAGAATGAACACTAAATTCACTTGTGACAAGAGAGTTGTTTTGAAAATAAAAATACACAATAAATAGCAGCAATCCACCTAACAGGAGAATGCTTCTTATTCTCACTTTATTCTTCAATATGTATCTCAACCTTTATCTGATGAATAGTTTAGAAGTGAAACATCCATCCCTTCCTATTCTATATTAACACACCCCCTTTCCAATTTTTTACAATATAATCGACGAGCTCTTCTAATTGCTTCTTTTTTTAAATTTTTCTCATCTCTTATGATTCTAATTACTTGTATGAAGGAGCCAAAAAAGCGCATAGACAAGTTATGTCTAATGCGCCTTGATTAAAGAAATATATTATTTGCTATCAGTTGGCATTTTCATAGCTAAATCGGCTTTTTTACAATCATGCTCGACTTGTTCTTTTACATTATAAGCATGATACATTTCATTCTCGATCATATAAGTTGCAATTTTGTGATGAAGATCAATTGCATCATCCATTTGTTTTTTCAATACCTTATGAATTTCAGGACTGGCTGTTTCTGTAATTGCCACAGCATAGTTTCTTACTGCGGCCTTGGCAGATACTAGTAAATCAGTAGCAATCACTTCATCATTTATTAAATCTTGGTTACTTAATTTATCCAAAATGCTTGCCATTTAGATTGCCTCCTTATCTGCTTCTTCAAGAATTCCTTTTAATTCATCAATTGCTTTCTGTGAAGCTTTTACGTCTTCTTCCAACAATTTTCTGAGCTCTTTATCTGCTACCAGCCCTTGCATCATCGAGGATTTTGCTGCACTTGCTGTTTTTACGGTAAGAACTTCATGAACCTCTAGTACCTCATGGGGAGCATACTTTTTCTTTGCCATAGACAATAGCCTCCTTCATTACTTAAAAAATACTGATATTTTACTTTACCACCTAACTGAACTACCCAAACCCTTTAAAGAAAATCTCTAATAAAACATACCTTGGAACTACAGTCTATTGGTATATTATTAAATGACCTTCCTTTATATATTTGAAAGAGTATTTTATCTAACATAAAAACAAGCTGAATATCCAATCTCTTATTTAGGCAGAATAAGGGAGAATTATAAAAAGATGTGAAAGCGAGGGAACTCAGTGTATTTTTACAGGGAAGATTTGATTAATATGATTGTACCTGACAAGCCTGATCCAGTTGCAGCAAAGGTAATGCAAGAAATCCTAGGTGGGCACTTTGGGGAAATGCGGACCATGATGCAGTACTTTTTCCAGAGTTCGAATTTTCGCGGAACGGAAAAGAAATATCGTGATTTGCTTCGTGGGATTTTTTTAGAGGAAATTGCGCATGTGGAGCTTGTGCAGACAACCATCAACCATTTGTTGAATGAATCCGGAGAGCCGGGAGCAGGAGCGGAAAGCCCAAGTGGTGCGCCCTTGTCAAGCCCTGTACAGCAAGGCGCCAATCCTCATCATTATATTATAGGTGCACAGGCTTCTCTTCCGGTGGATGCAGCTGGTAACCCATGGAATGGATCTTGGGTATACAGTCACGGGAATTTGATTGGAGACTTATTGGATAACCTTAATTTAGAATCAACTGGTGTTCTGCAAAAGTCAAGAATATATGAAATGAGTTCAAATAAAACGTTTAGAGAAACACTTGCATTTTTAATTGTTCGTGACAATGCGCATCAAAATGCGTTTGCCAAAGCCCTTGAAACCCTTGGAGTAGATTGGGCGAAGTTGTTCCCTGTTCCGAACTATGATATTAATAAATACCCAGAATGCCGGAAATATGTTGAAATGGGCTTCCACAATGCACAATTTAATTTCAGACTGGATGATACCTTAATTGCAGAGGTTTTCTCTGGGAAATCTCCAAGTAGAAATGGTGGGGAGCTTCAGGTTACTCCACCACCGCAGGGGAATCCATTACCAGTAATGCCTGAGCTTCCAAATGAACATTCCCCAGGAACAAGTGATATGAATAGATAATTAGATAGGTTATTGTCCTTAAAATCCGTACTACTTCCTCTTAAAAAAATAGTACGGATTTTCTATGACGTATTTTGGTATTTTAACAATCACTGTTGCTTTAGTTTGCTGTAGAGCCTGAAATATTATTTTCCTCATTAAAGTTTAACCAATGTTCTTCCACGGACTTTACCTTCTAAAATCCTCCCAAGCACTTCTGGGAGCTCTGTTAATGAAACTTCAGTAACCATTTCTTCATTTAAAGCAGATGGTTTAAGATCATCACCGAGGCGGCTCCATGCTTCTAACCTCTTCTCCATTGGGTACATTACGGAATCAATACCAAGCCAGTTAATATTTCTCGCGATAAACGGGATTACTGTTGTTGCTACTTCTACTCCACCGGCTAATCCGCAGGTTGCGACAGATCCGCCGTATTTTAATGTGGAAAGGATATACTGCAGCGTTTTGCCACCTACAGGATCGATAGCAGCAGCCCATTTTTTCTCACGTGTTGGTCGTGAATCTGTATCGATGATCTCGTTTCGATGGATTATTTCTTTTGCTCCCAAACGTCTTAAATAATCTTCTTGGTCTGTTTTTCCTGTACTTGCTACCACTTCATAGCCTCTGCCAGCCAGCATATTGACCGCTATACTGCCTACACCACCTGTAGCACCTGCTACCAAAACTGGACCATCGTCAGGTTTTAGTCCAATATTTTCAAGTTTTACAATGGATAATGCTGCCGTTAATCCTGCTGTCCCAAGAATCATTGATTCTTTTAACGATAACCCTTCAGGAAGAGGAACAACCCACTCAGCAGGTACACGTGCTACCTCACTAAATCCGCCCGAATGTCCAGTGCCTAGCATGTAACTGGTAACAATCACTTCATCCCCTTCTTTATAACGTTCGTCTGTTGACTCTAGAACTGTTCCCGATAAATCAATTCCCGGTATTATGGGATAGGATTTAACCATCTGATGCTTAATTCCTACCAGGCCATCTTTATAATTGACGCTAGAATAAGCAACTTTAATAGTCACTTCACCATCTGGCAGATCATTTGTTGATAATTGTTTTACACCCAAATTCTTTTGGTCTCCAATATTATCTAGTACCAAAGCTTGAAAGGTATCCATATCTACCATCTCCCTTACCTCTATTTATCCATATCGTAACATATTCAGTTGGAAAAATAGTAATAGATAAGGGAATGATTTATAAATAGATATTAACTTAACTTTTTTTAAATCAAAATACATACTGCATAAGAAAAATTGCGTTTTTAATGTTCACTTATTCCTGTTGCAAGCAATAACAGAATAGCAAAAACTAACACAACTCCATTTCATATTGAAAATATGACACGTTTGTATACTATTCAAGAGCACATAGCAAATATAATACCAATAACGGATAAAATACTAAAAACAGTAATCCTAAATATATATCTGCATAAGGTCCTTTTTGAATATAGAAAAATACTTGTTATGACTGTTAATTAGACAATACACTTAATATATATCCTGCTTTCTTTACAATTTGAACTCCTCTAAATTATATTTTTACTGCCGAAAATAAACAAAATCTAAGTATGTTTCTTATTGGATTAAGAGATTAGCCCCCTACCTATAAAGTTAGCAGAAACTGGCTTTATTCCGATTTCCCTTGCCCATATCGATAATTGCCCAATATGGTGAATCTCATGAGCAATGATATGTCGCATGATTTCCCCCCAAGTATCTGTCACAATCTTCCCATCTGATAAGGTATCGTAAAACAAACGGTTCTCCATACTTGTATCCCATTGATTCACAAAATTCTCCACTTCTATATGAAATTGCGCATCCAATTCTCGAACTTTATTCAAGCTTTGATAATGAATAAAATCCTCTTGATAATCTGCTTTGTCTTGCATGAGGCGAATCCAGCTCCATTCCACATCGACTATATGGAAAAGGGTATATAATATACTTCCCACCCCGCCCGTTCTGTTTTTTAGAAGTTGTTCCTCACTTAAATTTTCACACCAATGATACCATTCTTCTCTAACCTTCCAGTTGTACTTAAAGAAATACTGCAAAAAAAGATCCCCCTTATTTATAAAATACTATTATCTTATAAAAATCCCCTTTTTGTAGGACACTAATAGATTGTCTTACCAACTGCACTTAATTATTACCAATTACTTTAATTCGTTCTTCTTCCTCTGCTTTGTCCAAGTATTCAAAGAAACCTAGAAGATTTCCCCAATGGATCTGAAAATGTCCCCCATTTTACAGGCACTTCTTCCCTGGAATGTACTTCAAATTTTTCTATGTTCAATTGTTTTACCAGTCTATCCCTTTCCCGTTCTATATCTGTTACACCTAATTGAAAGGAGCCACTTGCTTTTGTTGGCTCTCCTTCTACAAGTTGTAACCAGCATCCTGAAATAAGTTCCCATTCCATAATACCTTTGTGGGGTACAAAGTCTGGTTGCCTATTTAATAAAGTTTGATACCATTTTTGTCCTCCTATGATGTCCTGTACTCTTACTTGATTTGTTATTTCAATAATCATTTTTTCCTCCAAATTTAATAATTTTCATGATGTGAGACAGATAAACAAACAATCTGGTCGCCTGATTCTCTTAAAGTATATAATCTTTACATTGTATTGCAAATAGTCTATATAATTGATATATTTTTACTTAAGATTCCTTTATAGTTTTTATAAGTAAGACATGGCTGTAAAAGTTGGATATTGGGGATACTTAAATTTTTTTGAAAGGGATTAAACTATCGTGAAGAATAAAACAATGGATTCAAGAAAGAAGAGAAAGAAGAAGAAATCAAAAAGAGTTCTTTTTTTTGTATTATTGTCGATCACTATTCTTTTCCTCTCTCTAGCAAGCTATGCCACATATTTGTATTTTAAAGCGGAATCTGTGTTTTCAGAATCCTACGCTGAAACGACTAGAGATAAATCCAGCCTTAGAGATGTTAAAGTTGATCCTAAGTTTGATAATATCTCTATTCTCATCATTGGAGTTGATGAAAGTAAAAACAGAAAAAACGCCGGTAACTCTCGGAGTGATGCATTAATGCTTGCTACCCTAAATAAAGATGAAAAAAGCGTTAAACTATTGAGCATTCCTAGAGACTCGTATGTACATATCCCTGGATTGGGGTATGAAACACGTATAAATCACGCATATCAAAGTGGCGGTACTGAAGGAACGATTGAAACGGTGGAAACTCTTTTGGATGTGCCAATAGACTATTATGTTAAATTAAACTTTGAAGGGTTTGTCGATGTAATTGATTCAATAGGAACAGTAAGAGTTAATGTTCCTTATGAAATAACGGAAGGGAGTTATTACGGAACAGCTAAGGTTCATCTGGAACCGGGAGTACAAAAATTGAACGGAGAGGAAGCTCTTGCTTTTGCAAGGACAAGGAAACAAGATAACGATATTGAGCGAGGAAAGCGTCAACAAGAAGTTGTAAAGGCTACTGTTCAGGAAGTAACATCATTAGATTCCTTATTTAACTACGAAAAAATTATAGAGGCTGTTGGTGACAACATGACTACAGATCTTAGATTTGATGAAATGAAAAGCTTTATTACTTATGGGATGGAAGGGTCTAATCTAAATTTCGAAACGTTAACTCTTGCAGGAACCGATTATCAGCCTGGTAACATGTATTTTTGGAAGCTGGATGAAGAAGAGCTTGAAAACACAAAAAGAGAGTTAAAAGAACACCTTGAATTGTGATAAAACTAGTTGAAATTTCTAGTATTAATATAAGTAAGCGCTACCAATATATAAAGAATCCATTTTGAAAAACTTTAGCAAAATGGATTCTTTAGAGCAGATACACATACCATAATTTAATTATCAAAAGCATCTTTTACTTTATTCGATATCATATGTTTTGACATGGACTCTTTGTCTTATAAATCATCAACTTTTATATCCGATAATTGAGCATTTTCCTGGGAACTTTTTATTTTCCTTTCCATTTCCTCCATTCTTTTTTCTAAATCACTGCTGTTTATTTCTTCTTTACTGAAATAGCTAAAAAGTGCAGAGATTATAATTCCAAGCCCTAGGCCCAGAAACATACCTGCTGCCACCTCATCAATTGCTAGTCCGATTCCTATTCCTGTCAGCAAACTACCTGGAATGAATAAACTTTCATTATTAGCTAGAATTGCTATCTCCCCCTAAAAATAGATTCATATAGAATTTTAGCCCCATTCCTTCGCTAAAATCCCATAGATAACTTGGTCTTCGTATCTGTCCCTTATCCATTCTGCCTGTCTAATTCTTCCTTCTTCTAAAAAACCTAATTGTTCAGGCAATGCTCTGCTCCGCTCATTCCCAACTGCAATATACACTTCAATCCGGTTGAGTGATAGCTCTTTAAATCCATAATCTAAAATAGCTTTACATGCTTTGAGCATAATGCCTTTACCTTGAAAGTCTTTTCCTAACCAATAACCTAACTCCCCTACCCTATTCACTGTGTCTACTTCATTAAACCCAATCGTACCCGCCATTTTCCCTTTATAATTAATGGCAAACCATTTAGGGCTATTTTCTACTACCTCTTCCATTCGTAGTTTTAAACTTATATTCGTATCTTCCTCGTTTTCTACTGATCCAACCCAGGCGATCCATCGCTTTAAATGCTCCTTTGAATTAATTATTAAATGATAATACTCCTCTGCATCATCCTCCGTAAACATTCTTAAAGATACATCATTATCAATTATATGTTCTGACATGACACTTACCTCCTGTAATTACTATTTAAGTTTTGTGGTTAAAGGAATTATTTTGATACTGATGAATTTTTAAATGATGTTCTTCAAGATGCAATAACTGATATACTTCATGAATGATAAAGCAGGCTGTACTTTTAACAGTTATTCCCTCTTATGGCTTCACCAGATTACACCACAAAATGCAAGGTCTGCTGATTTTGCCATTTTTACATCAAACATTTTGTATTCAAAATCCAATAAGAGCTGCTGAAACAATGAGAGATTTAATGGATTGGACGATGAAGTTAATGAAAGGAATCAAAGGCACTTTGCCCATCTCGGTGTAAGATGCATTTGGTTACTTAGACTCTATTTTCTTTTAAAATGAAGAGTTTGCCAAAATACTTAAATCACGATAAAACAAACAAACACCGATCCTTTTATATATTATAAATGGCTCAGTGTTTACTCTTTATTATGGGGTTCTCAAAATTTTCTCCATTTTCTTTCCTTTTGCTAATTCATCAATCAACTTATCCATGTAACGGATTTCCTGCATAATAGGTTCTTCGATGTCTTCCACCCGGATACCACAGATTACCCCTTTGATTAAAGACCTAGAAGGACTTAGTTTGGGAGCTTCCGCAAAGAAAGTTTCAAAATCTGTCTGTTTTTCCAATTGCGTTTCTAACTCCTCTTGGCTATATCCTGTTAACCAACGAATAATTTCATCGACTTCTGATTTGGTTCTTCCTTTTCTCTCTGCCTTTGTAATATAATGTGGATAGACACTAGCGACACTCATTGTATAAATTCTATGTTTAGCCATGTAAAATACTTCCTTATAGTGTTTTCTTTATTATATTATGAAAAATAGGTGGTTTCAATAAAATTAACTATAGGAGTAGCCGTCAGTGGACTTTGTTTAAAGTCCGCACAAGAAGGTATATTAGAGTTCCATTACTAAATAATACCATGTAGCTCCTAATTATGCGTTTCATTATCTTCAATTCTGTCAAAACGCTTTTTATTCTTTATTACCGTTTAATCAATGCAGACAAATCTCCTTTAAAGACTTTTTCTTTTTTAAGATTGTAAGTGGATAACCTTAGCGTAATAATTCCTGTTTCATTTTTTAAGGCTTTCTTATTAATTACCTCCACTGTTGTATACAGCTCATCACCTGGATACACGGGTTTTATAAACTTAATATTATTCATGCCAGTTCCAGCGATAATATCATCACCATGCCTGCCTTGTTCAATCCAAAGTTTAAATGAGATAGCTAATGTATGTATACCAGAAGCAATGATTCCATTAAACCTACCTTGTGCTGCTTTTTCTTCTTCTAAATGCATATATTGTGGATCCAACTCTCCTGCAAATCTAATAATATCCTCTTTTGATAATTTATATGCTTCAGTTTCGAATATATCGCCAATTGTAAATTCATCTAATTTCATAAAACACCTCAATAAAATATAGTAATTAAACAGTTTTTTAATTTTAACATCTGTTAATAAGAGTTAGTACTAATTTGAGTGTTATAGACCTTACCTTATTTTAGAAAATCCTTAACCTAATTACATTTCCTTGAATACTTACCTGAGTTTTATACTATAAAACCTCATCGCTTTTGGAACACCTTTAATTTCGAAAATGCCATTCATAATTAACTGTCTTACTCTATACTCAATATATTCATCACTAATATACTGATCCAAATATCCAATGACCTCTCCTATTAGGCGTGCAGATTTCATAAATTCTTTACTTTTTTGCTGTTTATGCAGTTTCTTAGCTTTATTGATAATATACTCATCAAAATAGGATTCATCTACACTCTTAATCATTTTATATTGCCATATTCTAAGCACTTCTTTTGTAGTAGATAGATGCTGCCATTCCTCCTCAAGAATTTTACGCTGCTCTTGACTTAAGGAGGAACCATTTCTGTTTTTCTCATAAATGAACCTTAACTTTTCAGGTATTATTTCCCCGGTATGTAATGGGTAAGATTCTGTATCTGGAATATTGAATTGGGATTTAAGTTGTTCAGTTGAATTGATTAAACTGATTTCGTTATTCCTTTCTCTTAATAAATACAGAACAAACCGTAAAGCTGTTTGTTCATGAGCGTTCTCCCCAGCCCAAATGGTAATTCGGATGTTCTTAGGAATAGCGTTAATCATGGAGATTGTGTTATTGAAATGGAAAAGATATTGATCAAGACAGTCATCATCATATATGAGATGATTTTTTATCCATTCATACCTGTGCTTAACTCCTGTATTTTCATGCAAACGCCACATAGGCCCAATAGAAAATAAATCCGAAAATGAAATGACGTTTTCCTCTTCATGCAATTTCATCTCATGTAATACTCTTTTTAAAGTACCTGATGATGAAGCATCAAACAAAATATGCACATTTTTATAACTCTTATTATCTTTAGCTTTAGTTCCATTACTTTTATAATGTAAGAATTCATGATACGTTTTCTTCAAATCGATAATAAATTCGCTCTCCGTATAGCGGTTGGATTCTTCCAGCATCTTCAGTCGTAGAAATGTTTGTAATAAAAGCGATTTCATTTCGTCATTAGAAGAATTATTAAGAATTCTTTTTAATTCATCAATCATGCTTGTCTCCCACCTTTTGCAGATAATTTACTAATTCGATAGTAATCGATTCTTTTGATCCAAATAAACATAATTTCAGCTATACTTTTATACTCTCAGTACATCTTGTAATTAGTGATTTAAAATCTCTCAAAAACATAGAAATATAAAAAAATATAGCCAATGTTAAGCAGAATTGCAATGAGTGATTTAATAAAAGACTCTCTTAACAAAATAGCTCCCATTCCTAAAAACGCACCACTAAATGCCACCATTGGCAAAAAAAATATAACTATGCTTACAATTCCTAAACTAAAACCGGCAAACGAATATGTAAAAATTACGATTAAACTTATCGCAATATTAAAAGCTAGACAAAGGAATGACATATTATTTAAAGGCATCAAGTTTCCAACTCCAATAGATTTTCGTTTAGCTCGTTCTTCGTAGAATATTCCTACTTCGCTAGAAGGTCATTATACCTGCTTTTTAAAAATTATTAAGTCATAGAACAATAAGGTTAATGCTTGTTATTTCCCAAATCGTGTTGATTAGATAAAAATTTTACTTAATACTCTTTATTTGTTTATCATACAAAAAAAACAAAGAGCAACAGGCTAATGGATAATAGAATGAAAGCAATCTGAATTGTGATATACATTGTAAATTCAAAAGCAGATAGCTTCCTTTGTTTTTTCTCTTTTTCTAAATGCCGAAGATAAAAAGGCGAAGTAATAACTAAAACAGATATAGAAATTGTCCGTAAAATTTCCGCAAAGACTATCAAATGATTCACTCTTTTCTATGGTTCATTCAAATAATAAACCCAAAATCTAATTTTGATATTCATTTAAATTCTGGTATGACTGCATTCTCTATAGAACGTATGAAGTCATTGAATCCCCTCACATATCACAACAATAATTTCCGATTAACTCTTACACACTTAAGCTTAAAAGAAATCTATTACCGAAACAAATATATTAAACAATCCACCTATAATAAGTAAATAGCCTATTGTTTTCTTTTCTTTGGGTATTGCTTCGACCCCCATTGTTAAAAGCAATGCTCCTAAGAATACCATCGAAATAGTTGTTGTATCTACACTTGGGTTCAAGAGTCCATAACCAGATAATACCATAAGTGATATAGCTAGGACTGCGATAATAATATTCAACTTCCCCCTCCATCATTTGTTCAAATGTAATTAATATTACGAAATTGTACAATAATGGTTTCATTAAATAACAAGGCTGTCCAACCGATAAATTTCGCGTTAAAAATGGCGGGTATTTTCAAAATCGCTTTGCTGTTATGTAAATATGAAAAGGAGGGATTGCGTGTTAAAGAATTTAACGTACGTTCTACTATCGACTTTTTGGTGTTACACTTTAATGGTACCGCACCATTTAAACAAACTTGTTAATATTGATATTTTATCTAAACCATTTTATACATTTCATATTGTTCTATATTAACTTTCTTAAATCCCGTTTTTCTAAGGAAGTCGGCCATATTAATATTATCAGGCATACTGATACTTAATTTTGCCAAATTTAGCTGCTTTACTGCGTATGAAATAAGATTACTAGCAACTCCTTTACACCTTTCTCCTTCAAGGACATATAAAAAATTAATTATCCCTGCTTTCGTAATAACTAATGCAGCTATAACCTGTTTATCGCCGTAAGCAGCAAAACAGTGAGCAGTGTGATCTTTAATAAAGTAGTCTACTTCATTCTGCCAGTTAATGTGTGTTGATAAAATGCGATTTCTTAGTTCTTCTGCTACTGATAAACCAACTTTTTCTACCTTTAAATTAGTATTGTGTTTAATCCAATTGACATTTATTGAACTGTTGAAATAGGTGATTATATTTCCCTTTTTGAATCCTTGTTTCTCATAGAAGCGGATGGCACGTTCGTTGTCTTTTAAAACTTCTAAACTAAATCGCTCACATTGTTGCTTATTTCCATTTTCAATAAACAATTGGAAAAGCTCTTGACTCACACCTCTTCCACGAAATTCCGGTGTTATACATAAAGTACCACACCTTAAGTTTTTATATCCATCAAACTTTCTAATTCCGCCAAGTATTAATCCAACAGGTACATCCTCTTTAAATGCAATAAATGAGTCTTCTAATGTATTTCCTTCAGGTCCAAAAAATCTATCAATAAACGGATCAAGTGGTAGATTCATAGGAATTGCGTAATCTGAGAAACCACTTAAAAAGGCTTGATGGATTAAGGATGGATCTACAACTGAACAAATCTTATAGTTCATAATGTACCTCCGTACTATTTGGGATTTTTATAATCATTTTGTAGCTATATCGGAATGCTGTTAGTTAGTAATTTAACTTATTATCTGCAATAAAACCCTTAATAAAAAAACAAATTAATAATAATCCATAAGTATTCTATTCTAACTCGGATATGGTTATTCATTTTGGTTCCATAGCTACATTGGTGGAACTAAAAGTTAAGGCAGAATATCCGTTGCCTCCATATCTAATTAAGACTTAACACAAATCCGCTACTTTATTCACTCCTAATCTTTCTCCCATCTTCTTAAAAAAGTACTTATTCCTCTTTTTTATTAGAATTCTTATCTGGCTTTCCCCAATAATATAAGAATCCTGCCGAAGATAATATAACTAACAAAGTATAAACGAAGCCCATTGTTATCCCCCTATTAATTACTTCTAGTTTATGTATCTTAGATAATCTATTGTTGTCTCGTCCAATCAAAATCTCTTATTAATAAACCTTGCTTTTTTGCATAGTCATTAATGGCTTTAATTAATTTATTCTTATATATGGAAAATGAATAGTGAATTTCCCTTTTTTGATTTATTTCATATTCTTCATAAATGATAAAGTTCAATAGATCCATCTTTTTAACTATAAATTGATTGCATTCATATTCCCCACTCCTGATATTGACAGAATATATAAAACTAATAATACCATCATAGTAATCTTGATGAGAGATTTCAGTTTCTAAAAATGACTGCAGCATTCCGTGCATTCAAACCCACCTCCCAAACTCTTCATTCCTTCAAGTAATCTATCCTGTTAAAAGTCTCGAAAAAAGTACAATAAATACTGCTATAATTATTCCAATGACTTGTTTATATGTTGTATTTGGATATGCAGTAATTATTTTCTCGATTATACAATTACTAAAATAATTAACGCTTATTAAGATTTGAGCTGTAAATAACATCATTAATTCCAATCTCTATCGTTCTATTATTAATTAAAAAGCCTGCACTAAATACAATAACCATTTCACTTTCACTTTTTTCAGTGATTTTCTCCTGGATTTTGTAATACCCATTTTCGAATGCTGCAAAAGATCTGTCGATAAAACAGGCCATTATTTTTTGGAATCTACCTTTCTCAAAATTATAAAACAAAAAATCGCGTATAAAAGGATATCTATCGTAACAACAAGATATGGATTCACTGTTTCGACTAGAAACATAGAAGGTATTCCGCCCATTACGTTATTTTCTGTCGTTATAAATAAGCAAACAAATATATTATTTGCTGCGTGAGCTCCAATTGCTAATTCTAAACTATTCGTTTTTGCAGTAATATAGGTTAATATAAAACCAGAGAAAAGATAGTCTAATGCAATAATCCAGCCGTACGACATCTCCGGATTAAAAAAGTGAAGCGACCCGAATATGGCACCAACAATAATAGCTAAAATAATTGGATTTTTAGTGAATTTGGCCAGCCATTGCAGCAGCAATCCTCTGAAAAACAACTCTTCAGACGTCGTTTGAATGGGAATAAGAATGATTGCTGCAATAATCAACAGCAAATAACTCTTCCAGTCCACAATATTAAAGGAATAACTGCCGAATTGAAATATCATAGTAATAACTTGAATAATAAAAAGCAAAATAAAAAATACAGAAAACCCAAAAATAATTCTTCTCCAATTAATCCGTTCATATGGTGTAATTAAAGATTTAAACCCACGCTTCAAAACAAACCGGACTGAGAACCAACAGCCTAAAATAATAAATATGGTGATAAACAAATCCACATAAAGGCTTAATAGAGGATCAGTAATCAGTAAATCTGCTTCATTGACTAGAGAATCATCGAAATTATTGATTCCATTTAGTATGCCAAAATATACTGCACCAGTTATTATTAAACCAAAAACAATGATAGTAATGAATAAAGATAAAATATATCTGGGATGCGTATTTTTGCCTTTTTCCACGCGCAAGAATTCAGTTAGCATTTCAACACACGACCTTTTCTATTATATTTTGCTTAATGAACGTTTAGATACAGCCGGTCTTTTACCATAGCCCTCCTAACGAACCGACTTATAATAATTTTATGCGTTGATATCCATAAACTTTAACTCAACAATACGCCAACCTATTTTAATCTTCATTTTTTATACGCGGTAATTGAAGAAAAAGTTCCATTCATTCTAAAATTCTGCCTCATCATAGAAATAGACCGCACCCTTGAACGATCTCATTGTTTATTGTAAAGAACCATGTTCTAATGCAAAAGGCATCTATATAAGAATAAGACTTAAATAGATGCCTCCTTAAAAAGTATTTCTTTTCCATATAATCCTAGTTGGAAAAAGATACTTTTATCAGTGTTTAACTTTTAATTTGTTTATTTTTTCCATGTGAATTTTGTAATGGCAGAA
The DNA here is from genome assembly GCF_003665065.1 of Oceanobacillus piezotolerans. GTDB lineage: Bacteria > Bacillota > Bacilli > Bacillales > Amphibacillaceae > Oceanobacillus > Oceanobacillus piezotolerans. Next base: position 644,020 of record NZ_RCHR01000001.1, read on the forward strand.
ATTCTTCTATTATTTCATATGTATTGTTGTTAACTATACAATGAATTGAGTAAACCAAGCAATATATTTTGCACCTGGAATAAATATTACTTGTGCTAACAGAGTTCCTAATAACCTTGATGAAACCATCATTATAGATGCATTTTTTAAATTGATATAGCTTCCCTTTTGGTTAATCACATCATCTGCAAGGATTGAAATTTTTGGGTCTATAAAGACAATGAGCAAGATTGTGGCTAGTCCATTAATTAAACCTGATGCCATTACTGCTGTTGTCGCCCTCTCAGGTGCAAGCAATGCTGCATACAGTGCTGATAATACTCCTATTGTATAAATTGCAGTAATCAACATATTAATGCAAAATAATTTAATTGGTATATCTCGCCAGTTCATATCTTTTAAGTATACGAACTTAGGTAAATGAACATGTTTTTTTGCACGTTTTAGATAAGGTATTGTAAGCCCCTTTCTCAATAATGCTGGAATAGAACCTCGTTCATCTGCTAAATGAATGATTGCTCTCGAAAAAATAGCAATGAATGTTGGTAACAACAGTAGACCAATAATTGTTCCTAATGTTGCAGAACCAATTAAGATTCTGTATTGACCTGCTACGAACTCCAGAGCATTTTCTTTTGGCGCATTGTCAATCAAACTTCCTGTAAAAGGCTGTTGCATCATATTTGCTAACCTTGAAACCATTACCATTACATTAAACAGGGAAAGGGCCGAAGCTAATAGCTTTACTCTTGCACCCAATAACCTTACTGAATATGCTAATGTTTCGATTGAATGAATGATTAAGATAAAAAATCCAATCATTATTAATTGTGTTGTAAAATATTCCATATACATTCCCTACTCTATGTTATAGGATAGCACTGGTGTTACCTTAGTAGCTTTATCGTATAAATTCTTTAAGATTATTAGTTAAAGAGATAAATTCTCCCTTTGATACGGTTATTTCTGGTTCGACCCAAGTGAAACCATCATTTAAAAAACGAGGAATAATGTGCATATGATAATGCTCCACATCTTTAAATATTCCATTGTTTTGCATTATTGAGATTCCATCCGTTTTTAATACAACTTCTAGAGCAATTGCAATTTGTTGTGATGAAAGGATAACTTGAGTTAAACTTTCTGAGTCCACTTCACTAAACTCTCTATAATGCTTCTTAGGCACCACTAGAATATGGCCTTTGTTTATTGGATATTTATCCAGAAAACAACAAACTATATCATTCTCATATATGATATAAGCATCCTCTTTCTTAGATAAAATGTCACAAAACACACACCGTTTCATTTATCCAGCTTCCCCCTGAATTTGTTATAAATAATTTTCTAATCCCTCTAAACAATGAAGTAAAAATATGAATTTCAATATTAACATAATACTTAGATGATTTTTTCAATCTATAATCTATAAGGAAATGACGATTATGTGGAATCGTCCAATTGAACTTCTGCGGACGTTAGCCAATGAACTTTTTCTCAAGAATAATTTTATGTAATCCTTTTTCGTCAGTATAAGTTCCTATAATATCAAATCCATGTTTTATATTTAGAATTAACATGCCTCTCCATTTGTTCATTGTTTTAGTTTGAACAATCTTATAGCCTTCCTTTTTTAAATATTGATGTTGTTTTTCCATTAACTTAGAAGCGACTCCTTTTTCTCTGTAGTGAGAGCTCACTCCCCCTAACCAGCTATAAAACTTTTTTTATCAACCTCATATCCCATCTTGAATCCAATAACTTTTTTATCATCCATCGCTGTGATAACTAGTAACTTTGGTTTGGTGAGCATTTTTTCTATTAAATTATCATTAGTACTAAAAATTATATTTTGTAATCTAAGATTCCTTCTAATACATCTTCGTTAGGCATGGAATGAAAAACATGATAACTAGCAGTCAATGTAAATCTCCTTCTTTCCAAAGAAAGATTCATGTATTTGTTTCTGTTGATCTTTTTGTTATTTTGAATATGATTGCTTTAATAAATACTACTACACTCTCACCTCTTCAGTTTAATATCTCCCATAGAATCCCATCATCCATTGGAAAGAGGTTACCAAAAACACCAAAGAGCCTAATCGTTATTTTTTCACCGTTCTCAAATTCAACATACTTTTCATAAGAAGAGAATAAGCCAGTATTTCTAAAATGAGAAGAATTATTCTTTATTCTAATTTCCTTATTGTCTTTAATACACTTTTCATCTTGATCTTCACCATTACACTCTATTCCATTCTCTTTAAGAATCCATTGATTATAATCTGCTTTACTAGGGTTAGTAAATATCATAATAGCTATTAGAAGGATTACTATAATTAATACAGATAGCCACTTTTTCTTTACCAAATGTAAATCCACCCCTTCACCTAATTTAACGTTATCTAGGATTTTATATCCATCTTTTAATTAAAATGTGCTCTAATTCAACTAGAGAAGCCATGCTTCCTTCTTGAAAGATCGTTTAAAAACTATTTAGGAGCGACAAGTTCCACTTTAATTCTATCGGGGTCTTCAAAGTAAACGGCATAGTGATTATCTCCACCGGCAAAAGGATGACTTTTTGGATAAAGGATATTTACTCCTTTTTCTTTTAGTTTGCTTGTCATATCATCTACTTGCTGACGTGAACTTGCGTGAAACGCCAAGTGATTAAGACCTACTCGACATCTATGGTACGGAGTATCTAAAAATCTTTCCTCTGCTTGTACAAAAACAATGTATGTATCATCTAACTTCCAGCTTCGTCCACGTTCCCAATCTTGAAAAGGCGTATAACCTAATTCTTCAAGAAACCATCCCCAAAAATCTACAGTCTTACATATATCTGATACGTTTATTTCAATATGATGGAGCAATCCCTTGGACATGGAAAACCTCTCTTTCTTTGACCGTAATTTAAATCAACCCGATTATTAGATCATAGATAAATATTCTACTTTATAAAAACCTGTTTCCCGTGTCAACGTATACAACCATAAATAAAATAATGGCAAAAAATAATAAAAGACCAAGAATGTACAATCAGTTAATTTTATATGCTTCACTAATTAACCAGAACAACATACTAAAGACAAGGCAAACATTTCTCCCCATAAACTTAGAGAGAGCAGTTGTATCATTTTTCTTCTTTACTATGGAGGTATTGTGTTATAGCCTGTAATTAAGAAGGATCCTCTGCCATTTCTTAGAAAAATACCCATTACTATAAACAACATAATGACACCCATCATTTCAATCATTCTTATACCCGCAGTACAATATTTTTTGAAAAATCCTAGACAGAATATGTTGTGTTTATTAGGTAAAAGACCTGTTCATTAAAACTATTCGCCAACCGTCAGGGTCTTCAATAGTAACTCCCAGTTCTTTCCAATATTCATTCTCTGCTTCAACTTCAGGATAACCCATTATCTTTAATCGCTCTGTTACTTTGTCGATTTCTTTTTTATCAGTTATATAAAAGACCAATAGATTATCTTTTGTAGGTGCAGGGCAAGGACTTCCATCAATATGGCGTGTGAATTCCAAATGATAATTAACATCCGGTAAGCCAAATATTACTCCATCATAACCCCTGTGTCCTTTAAACTGTCCAATTTGTTTAAGTCCTAAGCCATTTTGGTAAAAATCAATGATTTCTTCAAATTTGTCAGTTGGCCTCGCAATTCTAACTTGTGCTGCTGTAAAATCTTTGAATTTCAAAATAAAACAACCTTTCTAGATAGATTTTTAACTCCAATTAGCAAACATATCATAAAGTAGCTAAATTCACAGATTACTATACCTGCAAGATTTATTATCTCATAATTGATAATCGGACTCCTGTAAACGCGAGTGATTTCACAACGATAAACTCATGATAAGCTGTTCTCCAATAGGACCACTTTTTCTCCTGCCTGTATCTTTAAAACCTACTTTTGAGTACAGTCTTTGAGCAGGAATGTTTTTATGATTAACAGCTAGTACAATCTCGTCACAGCTAGGAAATTCAGATTTAATAAATTCACCCAATAAGTTCATAGCTTGTTTAGCATATCCTTTTCCTTGCTTCGTATAATTAATGGATAATGCGGTTAATAACATGGCATTAGGATTATTGCAATACTCCTTTACACGTTTCGTTGTATGTAATAAAAAGAACCCAACAGGTTCATACTCGCTTAGTATAACGATTCGAAAGGTAGTGCACTAAATTTTACTTGTGTTTCAGGGAGTTCAAAAGCCATTAACTCCTTCAAATATTCGTTAGAATAATGTATCAATTCAACGTAACCATCTGTTCCCATAATACGGTATTCCTCTCTTTTTCAATTGGTGGTAAAATTTCCACTCCTCAACCTACAATACCTGAAAAACGTGTTTGTATTATTTCCTTCTTGATTAAGATTTTCTAGCTCTTGTTTTGTTAGAGGATTTTGTAAATACCAATGATTTTTTCTTAGCTGGCCCAATGAATTTCCTCCTTAGTTTTACTTAAACTAATTTCCCTCGTAAAAAATAAAATCTATAGATGTAAATGCACCTATTGCAATTAAAAAAGGTGATCTTATACGCTTCACCCTTTAGTTAAAAAACAAATATTCATTTATTTAATGCTTTGGTTAATGAGTCGATTGCAGCCATTACTTCTTGCATATTCTCATTATCGTTCAGATTATTACGAGCATGAAGCAGTACTGGTCTAACGGATTCAACCAAGCGACCAAATTTGTCGATCCAATCATATCTTGGAACCATCCAAGTATGAAAATGATGGGTTGTATCTTCGTTGTAAAAGTAATAAACGGACTCAATGCCTAATACATCTCTTTGTGCCTTCCTTAGCTTTGAAAGAACCTGAATATAATCTGTTTTTTCTTCTTCTATTAATTCATCAAAACATTTGATATGTCGTTTAGAAGCTAATATGATGAGTCCCTTTATTGGATACGCAACATCCTGATGAGCATGGAAATAATCAGTTTCTAGCACAACCCCACCTTCTGGTTCTATTACCCCACTTGTTAAAGCGCAACTTAAACACTGAACTTCTACTGTTCTACCGTTAGAGAAAGTTATTTTCTTCACATATTTCTCTCCTAAGCTATTCATGTGGATTCTATTATTTTCAACTTTGTCCTTATGGATATTGTTGTTATGTTAGGCTACCCGTTGGTATAAATTTTTGGTAGTTTTTTTACTAAAAGTTTCCCATAGCTTCTCATGATTACTAGCTACATTAATGGTGACTATAAAAGAATATGGTAAAATTCTTACATAAACTTTATTATTATTTATAAAACTCCTCTTCTTAATCGTCATTTTTACTGTGTTCTCATAATACTACGGTTAAGAGTATGAAAAGTTACATATATTTTTGTGTTCTTTAAATATATTTCTTCATTTAAAAGAGCGCCAAGAAGTTAATAAGATTATGAATTACAGCGACACTCATATTCTTTAAATTTATATTCTCTATACAATCTAAACTCTTTAAAATCACTTGTCTGCGACTCATAAACTTTTATAATAGGCGCAACATCCTTCTTTGCAAAATCCCTAACTTGTTCTTCCAAATCAATAGACGCATCTATAGGGTATTCATTCATATTTTCATATAGATTATTATGTTCACAAACATCATACGACACTGCAATATAATATCGTCTCATCATACCACCCCATTATTTCAATAAAACTTTAATAACCATTCTTCGTTTCCGCCCCCTTTCATTGAATAACTAAACCTCTAGAACCATCCTTACCGTTTTTAGTATATGACCATCAGAATTATCGTCATACTCTTCAGTGATGTTAAAACCTTTCGCTTGGTAAAAAGTTTTCCTATTTTATTCTCCTTCTCAACATTTATATAGATCTCCCTTACACCTTCTAATGATCGTATTCCTTCTTGTAACAAAGCAGTTCCGATTCCCTTTCCTTGATGTTCAGGATAAATATATATGGCACCTAATTCTACCTCGCCCCCATTTTTAACCGGGGAGTAATTAGCAAAACCAACGATGTTTTTCTTTACTTCTGCAACAAGAAATAAGGAGCCATTTAGACTTTTTTGCATCATTTCATCACTATATGCAATCTTTAAAAAGTTTTCTTGTATATCAGAAGGAATGATCCCTTCATAAGTCGAATTCCATGTTGCTCGTGCTATCTCTTGAACTTTGACAATGTCTTCTTTTGTCATTTTTTCGAATTGAGAGACTCACTTATATCATCCTCCGCATCATTTTTATGTGGTACCACTTCATATTTTCATGGATTAAATACCTTCACAAAGTATAGAAGAACACATCCAAAGAGACAAGTTGCCTCTGTGTAACCACTTTAAAACACTTACCTTTGATAACGTGGCTTTCTAAAGGAAATCGTATTCCGAATGTTTCTTTAGTGCCTCTGCACTAGAAAGTTGATTAGTAAATTAAAGTGGAAAATAATGATGAATGATTTCCATGAGGCGCTCAGAATTTTCGGTTGATACATTTTCCGATAGTCTTGCTGCTGCCATAATTGGAGCCCATTCAAATATTTCCTTCTTTGACAAACCACTTTTCTCCAAATATAATCGCAAATATAACTCGGCTAACTCTTCGGAAAACTGAGAATACAAAAGGTACGTCCTATAAATATCCGCACGAATGTCCCCTGCACTTGAATCAACCCAATCTATAATTGTAACTTTGTCATTCTCTGTAATAATCAAATTAAAAAGATGATAATCTCCATGACATAGTCTATTCTCAAATGTCATCGATTCTAATTTCGCTATTAACTGAGATTTATGCTGTTCTTCCAAATAGATAGTTCTTGCAATTTGATGTCGTAATCTATCTATCATAGGTTCAAATGAATCGGCTACTACCTTATGTATTTTTCGTTGGATATCAACGGAGATATTCATGTAATATTCTGCTCTATCCATGTTTTTAGATACGATTTCACCTATTGTCTTACCTTTAACATATTCCATAATGATGGCCTGTTTTCCATTTATTTTTGTTACATCAATAATTTTAGGAACATTAAGGCCAAGCGAGTAGGCAAGGCTTTGCTTATTCGCTTCATACATGGACTCCGTTAAAGGCAGATGATCTTTAAATACTTTAAAAATCCTTCCTTCATGAAGAAAAATCTCAGCTGTATATCCATTTGCGAATGGAACGCCTAAATTCAATCGCTTTCCCTCCTTTTATACTGGATCCTAAAATTAGCGATTAAATATATTTCTAGGGCTTATTTCTTAACCTGACATACATTAAGAGAGTGGCTGTCGTTTCATTTAACCCTCTACATTAGCTAGCCAGCAAGTTTAAATAGTTCATCTATATTTTTCATTTTTTCCTTATATAGTAGATTCCCATAATCTCTTAACTTCTACTAATTCCTCTCCATAATATTCCATTTTGTATATATCTGGTTTTGATGTTTGGAGCAAAAATTCAAGACCAAATTTACGATCATAATATCCCATCAATAAAGTCATCACAACTCCATGAGTACCTATAACTACTTTTTTTCCTTGATAAGTTTTTAAAACTTCTTTTAAGATATTTATTGCCCTTGCCTGGCATTCTACATTAGACTCTCCGCCCGGTAATTTGAAATCAGGTACTGAAAATGACTTTTCTACTATCGGAAGTAATTCTTTGTCGGCTATTCGTATATTTTCTCTCGTAAAGATTCTTTCCTTAAGGTCTTCGTATACTAAAACTTCTTGTCCTATTTGATTTGCTAGTTCCTGAACCGTTAGAATTGATCGCTTGTAAGGGCTCGAAATAACAGCGTCTACCCCTTCTTCTGTTAAGCGTTTTGTTATCAGCTGGGCGTCTATATACCCTTTTTCTGTTAACTCTCTTGTTCTTTCACTTCCTTCTTTTGGTGAATCACCGTGTCTTACCATGTATATAAACGTTTTCAAAATACGCACCTCTTTTCAGAATCCCTAATCTAATTATAGTCTGTGTCACCAATTACGATCTCGATTAAGTTATTAAACAAATTTTGTTGTGAGGGATTTTGCCAGTCCTTTTCGAACTCAGCCATCAGCCACATTACCTCATCAAGGAAGATATGTTGTATCGACTTTTTCCAAAAGAACTTTTCTTTGTCTGTTAAAGTGACATATTCTTTGTATCCTGATAAGAACAGATTCCATTCATCTATAGTGAAAATCCGGTCTGGCGCTTCTCTATGCTCATTATGAAAAAGCAGTAATGCTAAGGCTAAATCAAAAATTCTTGGTATCCAGCTTGCATTATCAGGATCAATCAAAAATGGTTCCGGGATGAAGACTAAATTATTCGCTTTAAAATCATGAGGACTTGCAACATGAGGTAATTCTGCATGGGAAAGTTCTGCTTGATACTCTACACTCTCGAGTAACTTTGCTTTTAACCCTGTATCAATTTTCAATCCAGCTTTATCTGCATGATGTTTTATTGCTTCCATACTCTCTTCTACTTCTTGCTCATTAAAATCGTATATATTATATTCAAGAAGATCATATACATTTGAAACTGGTGAAAGACGATGAATCAGCCCTAACAATTTCCCAGCCTCAAGGATTTCCTTTTTTTCACCTGAATATTTGTTGCCTTCTATAAATGGATAAACTACAAAGTTTGATTCGTTAAATTTTTGTGGATTATCTACTGTTAACTTAACAGGTGTGACAACATTTACTCCTCTATCCTTTAGCATAGAAGTATAAGCCATTACTTGACGTGCTTTCCTCTGCGTGCGTTTCACTATAAAATCATCATCGCCATGTCGAACAAGATATACAGGTGAATATGGATAAATACTTATTGGTTCTTCCTTAACTTTAAATCCAAATCTATTCAGAATCTCTTTTCCATTCATATTTTTATCCCCCAGTTGATATGCATTAACTTTTAACTTATTCTGTTATTAGTAGACTGCTAGTAGTTAATAAATATACCATTCACCTAGTGCTCATTCTCTTATTAAATAGCTTGCCTCTTAATACAATAGTTCAACAAAAAAGGTGGTTAATCCTTCTTGGATCAACGCACCCTATAAATAACATACAAATCTATTAATAAATCACATTACCTATTTGTAATCTTCCTTTAGAATTCCATATACATCTACATCTTCGTATTTTCCCCATCTTAAAATATCCTGTTTTAAGGTCCCTTCATATTTCAAACCAATTTTCTCCATAACCTTACTTGAAGCTTTATTTTTACTCATAATTGGGGCCCACACGCGATTCAAGCCTAATTCACCAAAGCCGAATTCAAGCACTGTTTTAGCAGCTTCTGTTGCAATGCCTTTTCCCCAATATTCTTTGCCTATCCAATAAGCTAATTCACCTTTGTTATGTAATTTATCTACTCTAATAGTCATGGTTCCTACAAGCTTATTTTCTGTTTTTAGAATGACAGCAAATGGAAAAGCATTACCATTTTTCATAAGTTGTGAATGACTACTAATCCAATTTTCAGCGAGTTCTATTGTATAGGGATGAGGTAAAAAAGTAGTTTCAGCTAATTCCTTGTCTCCAGCAAGCACTTGCACTTTACTGGCGTCACTTAATTCATAAGGTCGTAATACTAAACGCTCCGTATTCAGTGATTGCAACATATTAAGTATACCTTCCTTGTTCTTTTTTATTATTCTATCACACATAATAGTAAAAGTTTTCTATATTGTAGAAAAGTAATAACATACATCAATCAGTGGTAGACGAAGGACTATTTAGTTCCTTTGTCTCTCTTCCCATTCGCTTCTCAATATCCCCATCTTAATCGCGTCAAAATACTCCCCGTTCACTGTCCTTGCCTGTCTTATTCTTGCTTCTTCTATCATTCCTATTTTTTCTGCTACCTTTACCATTCTTGTATTGCCAGACCATGTTGACATTCCTAAACGGTGTAAATCAGTAGAGTTAAAAAGAAAATCAATCCATAATTTATAAGCTTCCGTCCCATAGCCACCATTCCAATAATTACTATCATAAATTACTATTCCTGTTTCCAGCCAGTTAGTATTTTGATCTACCCAGTAGCAACCAACGGATCCAATCACTTTCCCATCCGCTCTTATAACCATGGAAGCAGGAACATTTGGGTAAATTTCTTCCTCCCAACTTTTTTGGTAATCTATTTTGGTTACTTTTTCCTCAGGAATATAAGGCCCATTCCACTTTTTTGCTTCTTGTCCATTTTCTTCATACTTCCAAAAATATAACTCATCAATATCTTTCTTTGTTGCCCTTGATATTATAGCTTTCTTCCCAATCATTTCTTTCATCTTTAAAGACTTCTCCCTTAATTCAGTATGTAGAATAAAAATAAACCCTAAGCTACAGTTATCTTTGAGTATGTAAATGAACTGTTCATCGAGCACTACCAACATTTAACTTTATTTGTAAGTATCATTTGATGAAACCCAATCCATAAATTGTCTATATGGATAATAGGTTGTTCCATTTAAATTTATCTTAGGAGCGTCTGGGTTTCTTCTCAATAACTCTGTAATTTCATTTTTATCTAAGTTAAGGTAAAATTCCAATTCACTTTCTTTTAGAAAGAGATGGTAGTTTTGACCTTTCTCCGGATGCCCCATATTTTGTAGACCTTTTCCAATAAAATACCCCATAAGTGTCAAACCTACTGCTAACAAAACTAATCCAGTGCCTAATCCAGATATCTCTATTTCCATTAAATCTCCTCCATTATTATACGTTTATCTCTATTTGTCACAGCTAATTTCGTTTTCTTCCTACTATGTGATAAAGGGACATCATGCCCCATATTGCAGTGGGAAATGCGATTCCTCCTATTGCCATTGAAGTTATAATTCTAATTACGTTATCAGGAAAAAATACTGATAGAAAACCAATCACAGTGATTAGGAAGATGACGAATGGAACGACTCTTAATAATATTGCAGTTCCTTTCTTACCTTTTACTTTCCATTTGTTACTGTAAGTTGCAGCTAATGTACAAGCTATCGGAAGAACAAACGAACTGAGTATCGCTGCAACGAAGAAAAGAATAACTTTTAAAGTCCCTGTGCTCAGCGAAAATATTGTCCACAAAATTATAGTCGAAAGGAACAGGGATATCGATACATTTTTCATGGAACTATTTAAATTCTTATACTTTTCAACCGTTGTATCCTGATCACTATATATCGGATTTGTTCCAGAATTTGCTCTAAATAAGTGGATATTGGCTTCCGATGTGACATGTGACCATCCTGAAGAAGAGAAAAATTCCAAGTACTCTTCTTTTTCATCTTCATTTAATGGTCGATAGTCTATACTGTAGATATAATCTCTGCTCTCACCTTTTTCAAGTGTGTATCCCATAAACTTGAAATCACGGACATGCCAGCCTTTCAATGAATATCTACGTAATTTTCCCATATCTTGTTCTTCCGCAAAAGCTAGTCCCCCAGAGGTAATATACTTCGTTTGTCTCATTCTCTAACCTCCTTAAGTCCATTTTCAGCTAGATGAATCATCTGCTTTCTTACATTTAAATCTGCTTCTAAAACTTCTCTTCCTTTTTCGGTGAGCAAATACGTTTTACGTCTTGAATCTGACCCATCATATAGATAAATCCATTCTTGTTTTAACAATTTTTTTATAATCGTGTACATGGAAGCAGGACCAATCGTAATGGCGCCATTGGATGTTTTTTCCATTAAATTCATAATCCCATACCCATGCCTTGGTTCTGTTAAAGCAGCCATTATATAAAACATGGAATCTGTTAATTGCTCCGTTTTCTTCAATCGATCACCTTCTATATCTTTATAAGATATATCATAAAGTGTTATATATCTAAAAATAATATATCAACATATGATATAAATGTCTATAGGTATATCAAAAAATGATACAAGTTAGTTCCTTTGTTGTTGCTCGACCATTTTTTCTTTTCATACAGAACAGGAAAGGGATTAGCCAATCAGATACTCCCTTCCCACTATTTGGTTCATATGTTAATCAAACCATCCAATAAAGTTATTAGCAAACAAAGAATACAATAATATAGTGATAAACACTAATTGACTGATGGTAAATATATAAGCATTTCTATTTTCTTCATATTTCCACTCCATAATAGCCTTAGCTGTTTCCGTTAGAAAGAGAAATAGAAAGACTATATAGTATGATTCCAAATACCAGATTTTTCTCTAAAGGCTCTCTTCCGGAGTTTACGATAAAACCAATCAATAAAACGATAATAAAAATTATCCTGATTGTCCGATCGATCCATTTATGTTTATCATTAATATAAGTAGACGAAAAGATATTTTTCCTCTCTACTTTTAGCAACTTTCTCATTACAGTATTAAATAAGAATAACAGTAATCCCAACGTAGCCATAAACAAAAATAGCTTCAGCAAGAAATTTGATTCAACCCCTAGATCATACACAATTTCTCTCCCCTTTTTAAGTATCCCTCCAACGATATTAAAGCAAATACCTACTGCCCCATTACAAAATAAATCGACTTAATGTGTTAACGAACCCATTTGTTTTCTATTAAAGTCACGCATCCTAATCTGCAATTATTTCTCAGTTTTACGATATATTAATTGAACAACTCCAGAACTAAACTTTCTTGAATGAACCTCATCTCAGAATCAATTATGCACCAATCTACCTCCCCATTTTTCCCTTCAACAAAACCGTCCAGAGTAACTGATATCCAATAGTATTTTTCTTTTCCTGCTTTTGTTAGGTATTTCACTTCATTCCTTTACTTTTTTATAATCCCTCACAATACATGAAAGCTTTTTTTGCAACCTTTTTTTCGGTAAAAAAAGACCGTCACCTTAGACGATCCTTAAATTGTACTAATATAGAAGCTTTAACTTTAAACCTTCATGTGTTGCTTTAAAACCTAATCGTTCATAAAATCTTATTGCGTCTGGTCGTTTTTTATCCGTTGTCAGCTGGATTAAATGGCAACCGCGTTCTTCTGCGCGCTGGATTGCCCATTTGATTAATTCAGTGCCTATACCCTTTCCTCTTACCGAAGCCGACGTTCTTACCCCTTCAATTGTAGCTCTCCAACCACCTTGATGGGTTAAATAAGGAGTAAAAGTAATTTGTACGACGCCTATTACTTCTTTGTCACAAAAAGCCACTACTAATTCGTTATTTGGGTCAGATGTTATCGCCTCAAATGCTTTTATGTAACTATTCGGAAGTGGATCTTCAAAACGTTCACGTTTACTTCCCAAAACATCATCCGCAAGCATGGCCACTATCGTTATCAAGTCACCTTTAGTGGCCATCCTAAATCCTAATTCCTTCTTAAATGGAATCTCCCCCTCTTTTTAGTAAACTTTTTAATTCAAAGCTTACGATTGCCTGGAATACTTTAATGAGTCTTGTTTAATAGTTATTTCTTCCCCTTCTATAATTGAGTTGGCAATCACTTCACATTTTTTGATAGCCCACAGGTAATGATTAGACGTGTTCGCAGCAAAATAACTGTATAAATTACTAGTTTTAGTCCACTTAAAGTATTTTTTTGACATGAGTTCTTCATCAGTATGTAATTTAATTAAATCCATTACTCTTTGATGGCTTAGTTTCAATTTTTTAAAAGCTTGATTAAAAGTTACATCTTGGTAATTTTCCCAGATTTGCATATTTAGCAAATTAATATTCCTCCATTTATAACCCGGTGCCGGTATAGAAGGAGTATCACCATCCATACCTTCTCTGTACCATCTTTCAAGCATTGCATGCCATTCATACAAATGCATGAGGATATCCCGGAAATTCTTATCCCTTTCTGGAGTTTCAATGGAAATACTTCTTTTTCTGCTAGGTACGGATTCTATTATTTCAAGTAATCTTTTAAAATTCTGGTCACTATTCATTAGTAGAATTTCTTTTTCACTCTGCTCTGCCATGATTCTCTCCCCATCTTTTATAACCTGCTTTTTATTAGAAAAATCGGGTACAGTCTTATAATAGCATTTATCGTAAAAATATTTTTATTAAGTAAGGATCATTATTAATAACAGCAAAAATGACTGGATGAGTGACTAAATGAGGTAATTTTCCTGTAAATCGGTACTTATCTATAAATGACAGGTTGTATCTTAGTAGTTTTTGGTGTTATAAGACTTATAATCTTTTGATGTCATTTATATGCTCAACAATTGATAAAATACAGGTTAGAAACTAGATTCTGAAAATACTTATGTATTATTTAGGCAAATTAAGCTGCCATGAGATCCCAAAACGATCAACAAGCCAGCCGAATTTCTTACTGAAACCATAGTCACCAATGGGCATGAGGGCTGCTCCACCATCTTGCAGTTTTTGATAAAGATAATCCATTTCGTCTTCTTTATCGCAAGTAACATAAATGGAAAACGAAGGTGTAAAAGAAAATTCATGTTTTACATTACTATCAATACACATAAATTCTTGGCCTTTTAATGAAAAAACTGCTTGCATCACTGTTCCTTCTTCCCCAGCTTCATCAGCTCCATATCGAACTATACTTTTGATTTCTGAATCCTCAATTAACGAGGTATAATAGTTCATCGCTTCTTCCGCATTTCCGTCTTGAAACATTAAAAACGGTGTAACTTTTGACATCTTTATCAACCTTTCAAAAAAGATAATAGTACTAGATATATTATAAAGCCTTTATACAATATAAATAATCTGATACGTATGTTTTATTTTAAGCTAGTTAGAAACATTTAGTAGTCCACGTTAACCTTTTTTGTACTTTCTATAACCAAATTAAAACTCTGACTCGTTTTCCTCATTACATTGGCTCAAATTAAGAAAAATCATTCTCTGAGACGGTCATCATTTTGTTTGCTTTATTAGATGTTTCTTCATGACCCGGACCAAATAAATTTAGAATGATAACCCCTGCAAGAATTAAAAGGATTCCTGCAATACTAGCAAGATTAATTTTTTCTTTCCATATTAAAACCGATATGATAGTAGTAAAAACAAGTCCTAGTCCTGACCACATTGCATATGCAGTATTTAAAGGAATGTTTTTAAGTGATAATGACAAAAAATAAAAACTAAACACAAATGCTATTATTAATCCAATTGTAGGAAAAAGTTTTGAGAACCCTTCAGAGGCTTTTAATAAGGAAGTACCAATTAGTTCTGCAACTATTGCAAATAGCAAGTAAAGATATGACATTTAATTCCTCCTGTATCTTGTTGTGGTCATGAATTAGTGTTTTGAGTCCTTCGTTAAAATGAATGGTGTTTTATTTAAGAGACATTGGCACTCTCCCCTCTCTTTCAATAAATATCAAAGAGTTGATTCACTATTGCCTCTTTAACTTTCTTTCACTTACAACTTGATAAAATTGAAAAAACGTAAATAAAATAGCCAATACAGCTATAAAGCTTAATAAAACAGGATTACTTAAAGAAATGCTGTTATTAATCGATAAAATGATTACAATCAACCAAAAACCAGCTAGCTTTAATATTCTATTTGCAATATTATTTTTAAACAAATCTCTCACCCCTTATGTTAGCCATTCTTTAAGAATACTAGTCATTCATAGATATATATCTATACGGTTTAAATTGCAAAATGTTTCGATTTCAAAATTACTAAACAATAAACCTGGCTCAATATTTAAAAAACATTCTCCCCATTAATAGTTTATTATTCCATTTCTCTCAATCAGAAAAAGGAGAGTGTTTTGATATTCTTCTTTGCTAACATAATAGATTATGAAGGGTTACTTCTGATTTAAATAGGACGCGTTTTTGCATAAATTGCTTGCTCAGCCCCAAATCTGATTACTGTTCGCTCTAATTTCATACCAACTCTTTCTAATAACTTACAGGAGTAAATATTTGCTGTTTGTGTTTCAGCAACAACTTTAAAGTGGTTTAACTCATACAAAACATAATGAATAATGAACTGAACTACCTCTGTTGCATAACCTTTTCCCCACCAATTCGGTAATAGTTGATATGAAATTTCATGACAAATACCATCGTGATGTGGATCTATACTTACTAGCCCGATAAAATCACCGGTGTGTTTTTCTCTGACAATCCAGTAAAAAGAGTCTTCATCGGCATAAAGCATTTCAGAGAATACTGCTTCCATTTCATCATCGTGGCGTATGCCACCAAGATATTTTCTTACTTCAGAATTGACGTATAAGCTTTTTACCTCAGCATAATCAGAATTTTGCAAGGTATTAATGGAACATCGGGTTGATTCGAACAAATTCATACCTCCTATTAAATGGTAAAGACTCCCATCGGTCATTGTTTTAATTCTACTTCAATTGTTCGTGGCTCATGCCCTTCCACATATATAACGACATTGGCCTCGCCATCATTTAACCAGTTTACAGATACATCTTCAGGTTCTATATTAATCCTATCCGTTGTATGAATTTTTCTCTCAATATAAGTGGTGTTATCATACTTAATTCTTATTCTAGGAACAGGAGAATCTCCTATTTCAACAACTTCAATCCTATTTTTATTATTAGGCGAATCACTTACAACCAGCAGTGTTTCTTCAGGGAAGAATAAAATAAAGAAAACCTTTAATGGGTACCAAGCAATAACTCATAAAAGTAAAAGCACTAAGATAATGCCCCAGATAAAACAGCCGATTCCAGATATGAATTTTGTTTTTTGTTGTTCTTCCATGTAATCATTATTCCAATCCATCTCCTTATTCCCCACAATCTTGTAACATTCCCAGCTAAATACGGGGCAATAAAACTTAAAAAAACCTATTACTATAACATGAATTTTAATATGGCTTTATTTCAATATAATTTTCCTCAGTTATTTCATTTTTATCAGGAACTAGTAAGGACTGAAAGGATTCAAATAGTTCTTGTATTTCTTTCTGCCCATTTATCATAATTATTTTTTCTTCATACTCATCCTTATCTTTATATCTTGTTACCTCTATCCATTTCGTGTCATCGTCTTGATTATTTAGGTATAGTAGATCGATATCTAAATACCTGTCATAAATTTCGGATGTTTTTTTCTGAATATCTAAATATTCTTCTACTCTATCTTTTTGAATATGATATTGATAAACTTTAACATACACTTTTCTGTCCCCCTAAATTATCTCCTTCCATTTTCAAACCATTGAAACCATCTGCCATGCCCATCCGTTTCTGCGATCATATGACAACTTTCTATCCCATTCAAATAATAATCCAGATGTAAGTACTTATCTTGAATGTTATTATATATATGGAAAACATCTCTCTCCTTCCCAATAGCTTCTACAGTTTGTAACAGAACCTTTTTCTTTTCTAACGGTATTTGATTTGCAACGTGAGTATGAAAAATACAGATAACACTTTCTTTTGGAATACTGTTAACACATTTAGGTAACAAACTTATACCATCTCCATCAACGAGTCTTACTGAAGCTTTCTTCATATAATTTGCAGCTTCTTCAAACATAAGCATTCTATCTGTATGCTCGGTCCATATTAATGCTTTAAGCCACAATTCTTCTTCCTCATCATTTAAATCAACTGTATTTATATCTAAACCAATCCTAGTTGAAATTGGTGGTGGCATTAAATGGAGGATTGGGGTATTCGCTCCTTTTACTTCAGTTGAAAGATGAAGTTTTGAATTTTTATTACCATAAATAATATTTGTCCCGTATGAGTAAGAATATTTATCCCATAAAAGCTGTAATCCAGCACTTGTCCCGATTTCGATAAGTGCTAATGGTTTCTTTGCCATCTCGTAAATCGTACAAAAAACTGGATAAAGATAGGCACATCTCCTTACTTCATTCGTTTGCACAAGTTTGGTTTTTAGGATGGATTCAACTTCTATTTGATATGTTAAGCAGAAATCCTTAAAGAATTGGAATGATTCCTTATATGATTTTGCATGAGGTACGATACTTGGATAATACTCCCTTAAAGAGTGTTCCTTTCCTTTTAGTAAGAGATAATGAATTGCAGCAAATAAGAGGTTTGGTACGGGTTGCCCTTTTCGCGCCTTACTACAAATTGCAAGAAGATGATTGTCTGATGCAATTTTGATAGATAGATGTTCATATAATAAGCTAGAACCCTTACACTCCTTTTCAGCAAAAGTCAAAAAGTTTCGAGACAACTTTTCTTTTTTAATCAAATAAGCTCCCCCTTTTATGTTTTGGGCGACTATTTTAATGGTAAATTAGCTCATACAGCGAGAATAAATTGAGGTCTCCTTTGAATAAGAAGACCTCATTGGATTTAAAATGCTTTTGCCTCAATAATAAAGCGATGCTGCTTTACATCAAAAAACCCTCTTGACTGAATATGCTGATGTATTTCATAAAGTTTTTCTTCATATTTTTGAATACTGAAGTCTGGAATTTGCCAAGGAATTGCTTTTAAGTAATACACTAATGCACCCACATCATAAAATCGCTGAATCGGGAATTCTTCCTTACTATACAATACTTGGAAATGATTCTTTTTAATTTCCTTTAAGGCTTCTTTTAAATCCCAATTCTCAAACTCCGTGTTTAAAGAGACACCAAGGGCTTTATTAATTTCTTTACAATCCAATCCTCCAACCTGCTGTGTTAGAAATATACCATCTTGTCGGATGATTCTTCTGACCTCTTCTGGTGAATAAGATTCATGTTGATTGAGAATTAAGTCGAACTGATTTTCCTTAAATGGTAAGTCAGAATCTTCTTCAATTAACTCTACTTTAATACCCAAAGGTTCCAGATTCTCCTTAGCTAATTTAACGTTTGGTTTGTAAGCTTCTGTTGCATAAACCGTACGAGGAAGTGGTCTTAACATAGATAAAAATTCTCCGCCACCAGTACCCATGTCCAACATCGAATCTGCACGTTGAATTAGCTGTCTCGCCATACTTCCGTAAGACCATGAAAGCAGGCCACTCCGCTTACGTCCTGTCCCTGAAATAAAGGAGAAGTCCCATCCTGAAAATTGTCTATTAATATCATTTACATAACTTAAAAACTCACTGTCACGTCTCATCTATTCCCCTCCCAAATAGTTTAATTATTATATAACGCAGATTGGGAGGACCTCTTACAAAATAGGTAAACTGTTATGGTTCATGTTCCAATAATTTCATTTGTAAACACCCCTAATTGTAATCGCTTTTATTAGTAAATTATATCAAGCATTCGATATCTACCGGCTCAATAATCGCTGCCTTTCTAAAAAATATAGGCTGGTAAAGTTTTAATAAAAGTTATAGGTTATAATGTCTTTTCCATATTAATATTCGTTTCTATATATCCTAACTTTTCATATAACACACGTGCTCTTTTGTTGTGACCAAAGACGTGGAGACCTATCTTTTTCAATCCAATCTTTTTAGCAAAAACTTCGATCTCTCTCATTGCTTGTTTTCCATAGCCTTTACCTTGATTCTCTTCCCAGATATTTATGTCATAAATAAATCCTTTTTCAGCAGTTCTCTGTGCAAGCCAAATCATACCGACTTCCTTGCTTCCGTCACGAATCGTAAATAAATAATGGTTTCTTGTATTCTGACCGTCGGGCAATAATTTATTATATACTTGTTCTGCTCTACTAATTGCATCTTGTGGCTCCCAACCACCAGACTTCATTTGCTCGTTTGCATAGTTTCTAATGGAGAAACGATGATATTGCTGATACTCAATTAAATTCATGTCTTCTAATCTCAGATTCATTTAATTTCTTCTCCTATATGTTTTAAAATTACAAGATGTGCCCCTATTTATTCCACTAGGGTTTCAAGGTGTCCATTAGATTGTAGAAATATTTTGGTGCACCCGTATGGAAATAGTTAATACCAAGCCTCAAGGGTACTTCAGAAAAAACATCTAACTTCGATAAAATAATCTTAGCGAAGAGCAACCCACCAGCTGAACTAGCTGTTATTAGATTATTGTCCGAAATAGCTTTTACATTTATAGTTTGATTCACCCTTATAGTTGGGGTATACCATTTTGAGATATTCAAGACTGTTGCTCGTATGTATACGTTCGTCTAGTACACCAGATTCGGCGAGTGCAGTGGTAACACCGCAAATGGCGGCAACGGTTGCACCACACTCCAGCAATTCAAGTACCTTGTCTATAATCGGTAGGTGTCTTGGGTCATCCCAAGCATCTGCTCCAGGCAGCAGCAATACAGTTGAAAGAGAAGTAATAATATCATCGGTGGTAATCTCGGGTATAACTTTCATACCACCCTTTGTGATAATTGGATCCTTTGTGGCTCCTACGATCTTGACGGAGACTTTATCACTCTGCTTTTTGAAGTATTGTCATGAATTCAGCTCTGCTGTTACATGCGCAATTTCCCAATCTGCTAATGGATCTAGTACATAACTATAGACATTAATCACTTTATCCCTCCGGAAAAATAGTTATTGTCATTCCGATTAATTGACCTATTTCCCTAAGCTTAATATTTCTATATTAACATAATAGTCAAATAACAGACCGAAAAAATAGATTTGTTTGAGTCGCTTTGTCTTGATTTCTGTGCATCTGCTATTAAATGATGATTATTTCTTCCCTAGAGAAAAACCATGAAATAATCGTCCTCCATAAGGAAGCAATATTTCATCAACTAATTTGATCACTTCTTTTTTGGAATCACTTTTATAATATAAATCAAAAACTTCCACAAATTGTTCAGCAAAACTTATGTCGTATTCCTTTAAGGAACGTATGATCCATTTAGAACGTCCAATCCACATATTATTTGTTCTCAACACAAATTCACTTACGAGTTCAGCAAGTGTGTTAGCTATAAAAATTCCTTCTGCTCTATTATTACAACCAATAAAATCATCAAGGCTATCCGTAATAAAATAGCGTTTAGTATTTATTGTTTCCGTTGTCCAAATTTCTGGACCTTTGGCTAATAATTCTTTTGCTTCATATTTGATAGCATTTATAATTCCATTATCTTTTAGAATGATCCCTTCTGATACCATTCGTGGCAACGAAGGTCTTGCTCGTCTATAATCACTTTGGAAATACTCTCGATAAGATTCTAGATTATGTGCAAACACTTCAATCTTCCAACCATACTCAATTAGTGACTCCCTATAGGAAGAGCTATATGTTTTATCAAAAATTACTATATCCAAATCTGAGGTTTCTGTTGCTTCCCCACGTACAACACTACCTGCCAATAAAGCTCCATCGCAGTATGGAAAGTGACTTTTTATAAATTTGTGTGCTGCATTTATTGGATGTAACTTGTAATGATTTCCCATTAATATCCCTTCTTTGTATTATCTATAAAAATATCTATTAACATTTCCTGTTGAATAGCTGTAAATTTCTTGTCATAGTAAGCTATTGCTGCACTTATTAATCTTTCATCAGCTTTAACTACCTCTTGATTAGCTAGATACCAAAAGCAAATCCAAGATTGGTGCCTTTATATTTTTCTATCACTGTATTCCATTTGGATAACCATACTTAATTTTTTATCATTTCCAAATCATAGTCGTGGTCCCATTCACCGTGAATCATAAAGGAAGTTGGGAGCTGCTCTTTTAACGAAAAGAAACCTAATATCAACAAACCGAGAAAATTTGTCATGTCTTACATAAATTAAATTCAGATTTGGAATTTGCATTTAATTATTAAAAAGACTATGAAATTCTTTATCATGGATTAACAAATCTTCTATTTTATGTTCTTTATTTAGGTTCGCTTGCCCCTTCACAACCTCAACTGCTGATTTTTTACTGCCTTCTTTTCGATATTGTATTTCTACGGCGAAGTTATAAATAATCTCATTAGACTCTGTTTTTTCATATTCAATATTGTTTACTTTTAATTCGTAACCATTTCTTATTGGTTCAATCATAAATCCTGACCCATAGTTGTTTTTTACAAATTCCAAGTAGGACGATTCATCTGCAAAGTAATCTTTATAGAAGTTCTCGTCATATTGCACTAAATCTTCAAGTCCTTTACTATCCACAATTTGCTTCAATTCATCACTAGGACCTGTAAATGCTTGGTTTAATACTGTTTCTATTGTCACTAAATTTTCATCTTGATATTTTGTTTCTGTTTTTTCATTACAAGCAACTAAGACTAAGAGAATTATGGTAATGAAGGTGACTACATAAAACGATTGCCATTGTTTTTTCAAATACAAATCCCCCCTTGAGTAATACATCGAAGTGAAATCGATCTAATATTTTCTATGACCATCCGTTAAACCAACAGATTCAAAACCATTATTAATATAAAAGTTATTTAATTTTATATTATCGGCAAAACAACCTAGCCTAAGGTAATCTTTATCTCTTAATTTGGTTTGTACCCAAGCCAAAATATTTCTGCCTAAATCTTTCTTTATATATGTAGAAATAATCATTACACTTCACCAAACAAAATCTGCCTTATTTCTTTGGGTTCTTCTTGGTAGAGTTCGCTGCTATTATACCAGTTAATAATGCTATAGAAATTGCCACCCAAACCCAAAAACTCCTTAAATATCTACAGTAAACCATACTCTTTGTTTATAATGCTATGCATATTAGTCACTAAAGAGCATTTGTTATTTACTTTATAGCTATATAGATTTCAACTTTCCCATTAGGATAGTATTTTTCATAATCTATTGAATAAGCTCTCTCTATTGTACCTGCTTCTTCTTGATTCCATATTTTTCTCCAAGTATGAAAGATACCCTGTTCATCAGATGTTTCCACTTTATAGATTTCGAATTTCACATTTTCTGGGATTTCTATGAATGTTTTCCCATTATTATTTTCAATTCCAACGCTTAATGTATAATCTCCTTTATAGTTGCTCTCATAATTATGATAAATACCATATGTAGTTATTGCATTCATTTTGAGATGACTAGAAGCTTCTTTCCACATTTCGGTAATTTTCTCCATTACATGTTCATCGTTAAAATTATTTGTTTTAATACTACTAATTATTGATAGTCTCAACATCCTCACCCTTTATTTTTAGAATTAGAGTTTCCCATCTTCCGTAAATCTTCTCCTATTTGTAATGAAATCGACATAAAAGCACTGCTATTATTTTATGAAAAAGCGTCCCTTCTCAATAATTCCTATCCAACAAAAGCAGTAAATAGCTAACAGTACATAGAAAGATGGCAATTTGAGTTATAATATAAATACATTGTTCAATTAAATTTAACTTTCTATCCTTTTTAACTTTCTTAAAAAATCTATAAAAATAGAATGAACATAAGATTAGTATACCTGCAGTTACTTGTAATATATTTTCCAATATAGAAATCATTACATCATCCACTTAACTGATTTATCTCTATCATAACGGCTCTCCAAAAACAATATGCCAATGAAGATGTTTTGAATCCTGAAAATCACCTAAATTCGTAATTACTCTACAAGCACCGTATTCCTCAGTTACCATAGCTGCAACCTTTTTAATAACGCCCAATAGTTCTAGTAATATTTCATTATCATTTTCTTCCAATGTAATTAAAGAAGGGATATGTTTCTTAGGGATAGCTACTATATGGACTGGCCAAAAAGGTCTTGTATGATAGTAGGCTAATACATTTTCGGTTTCCAATACTTTATTGACTCGGGTTTTACCACTTAATACTTCATCACAATAAAAATCATCCGTCATAATGAACCTCCTTTTATAAATCTATTAAAGTCAATTCCTTCTTTTGGGTAATACCTATGGATTTATGTTCATTCATAACAACACGATAAAAAGCTTACACTTACTAAATGATATTATCGTATAAATCCACCTTCCGAATGAATAACCTGACCCGTAATCCATGCGGCTTCCTCGCTTACTAAAAATTTTACTGCTCTCGCGACATCATTTGGTTCGCCTACTCTTCCAAAAGGAAATTTTGGTTCCAAATGACTTTTAATTTCGTCCGTCATCCAGACTGTATCTGTTGGACCAGGATTAATAGCGTTTATCGTAATACCCAACGAGGCTAGCTCCGCTGACAATGTAACCGTTAGTGCATCTACCGCTCCTTTAGTTGTAGCATAGGCTAATTCACCAGGCATTGGTCCCTGAGACTGAACAGAGGTAATATTAACAATTCTTCCACCAGATTTTTTATTGAATCCTTTAGCTTAATGAACAGCTTAGCATTGTGGTTGCACGAATATTTACCAAATAGTGCTGATCTAATTCTTCTAGTGTTAGATTAGAAAAGTCATTGTTAACAGAGTATGCAGCACTATTAATAAGAACATCGGGATATCCTAAGGTTGATAAACAGTCTGCAGCAGTTTTTGGGTTGATTCATTTTGAGTTAAATCTAACTCCATATTTGATATCTTAACCCCATATTCCCTTAGCTCTTCCACCAATAATTTTGGTTCCTCCAAATCCATAGACCAAGGCATGTTCATATCATATCCTGTCCAATAGGTAAAAAATATGTGATGAGTAGTACTTGCAAGCTCTCTGCATATGGCAGCCCCTTTTTACGGCTTACCCCAGTAACAATTGCGATTTTCTCATTTAATTGACTCATAATAACCCCCATTTCATATAAGTAAATTTTCTAAACCCTTAACTTTAGAAAGGTACTTTCTTCTTAAGTAGGTTTGTTTGAATACAGAATTTAATCTGGAGATTTATATATTATTCTTTGAATCGTGTAACCCAAGCCCGAACCATCTTCTTCAATATATACGAAATAAAATATTCAAATAAACAGCAAATACGCAATTTAAAGATAGGATATACTAAATTCACGACAGATTCACTTAGTAACATAATATTCAAACAATACATCTAAAAAAAACGACCATTTCGAGATACGCTCCTCCTGAAGTTATAATTAAAGCTATTTACCTCAGTAGGGGCATAACACGTCATAGTCGCCTTGTCTAATCAAGTTGTGGTTAGACGGTTTTGTATTGCGTACCGTCTACTTGCATTATTGAAGCATTACTTCATATAATTATTAACCAATTCAAAACATCTTTCTTCTGTAAGGTTTGCTAACACACTTACATATTCCACGTGTTCCTGAGTACCACCTTTAAATCTATACGATGCTTCCAATGCATTATCATCTCTAAGTTTTAACCAATTTCGTTGTTCTTCTCTTAATTCTTCCATCTGATGTGGTGGCAGTTGTTGCTCTAAAACACCATAAATTTCATTCAATGAGTCATCCCACATATTCCACCTATCGTCTTCCACTTTTTTTAAAGCGAATGTGGAAGAATCAACTGGTTCCAAAGCTTCGGCTTCTTTTTTAGTATTGTTCAATTTTTTTAGATGCTCTTGCTTCAAAACTGCATTAGAATCATCAGAAGGCAAATTCTCCTCTTTTAAGGATACAGTGTTTGAAATATTCTCTTCTTTAATTGCATTACTACTCTGTGAGTTGTTTGAATCATCTGTTGCTACATCTGCACTAGTTGATGTAACTTTTTTTTCGTTTAAGTCTTTGACTGTCTGACTGCTGTCGTAGTTTGAATCAATTTCTGTTGAATCCAAATCAGACGAATCATCGTTTTTTTCTTGAGATGAATTGTAATCTTTCGACTGGTCGTCCGACTTAGCGGTCCTTTCGTCAGTTGAATTGTTGCAAGCGGCTAACAGAACTAATAATAAAGTAAAAATTATTAATATTATTTTTTTGTCACTTTTCATATGTATCTCCTTTTTTTGATTAGGTATCCGAAAAGATTTTACCATATATTTCCTTTTAATGATTACTGAATTTTATTAAAATTTACTTCGGGCAGCTAAATCACCTTTAAAAAAAACTTATGCAAAACCTACTTTAATAGATCTTTTCTCAGCAAACTCACTTGGAACAGATTTTTCTTTGGCCCTAAAATACTCGTTCCGTTACTTCGAACACAAGAAAAATTTATCATTATAGAAGTTAATAATGACCGTGAAAACAACTGAATTCTTTATGATTTCAAGTATTAGAAAACATGTATCAAAGAAATGAAGTCACTTGAATGACTTGAATATTAGAATAAAGCTTTTGCAAATAATTAATAGTAAGCACTTCTAAGCGAACGGTACTATTTGGAATGTAATATT
This sequence comes from Oceanobacillus piezotolerans, assembly GCF_003665065.1. Classification (GTDB taxonomy): domain Bacteria; phylum Bacillota; class Bacilli; order Bacillales; family Amphibacillaceae; genus Oceanobacillus; species Oceanobacillus piezotolerans. Next base: position 670,098 of record NZ_RCHR01000001.1, read on the forward strand.
TTATAATTATGGTTTTAAGAAACTAAACAAAAAAATGCAAAAATTATTTTTAAGGGCATACGTCTATTCCATCTAGTACAAATGAACATACACTATTTTGTACAATGATGTTAGGAGAGGATAAAATGAAAGAAGAAAATAGACAATTTGGAGGCGGCTACCCACAAATGGGCGGTTACCCGCAAATGGGTGGCTACCCGCAGATGGGCGGGTATCCGTATATGGGTGGTTATCCACAAATGGGAGGGTATCCGCATATGGGCGGTTACCCACAAATGGGCGGTTACCCACAAATGGGCGGCTACCCACAAATGGGCGGTTACCCACAAACGGGCGGTTACCCACAAATGGGTGGTTACCCGCATACGGGTAGTTACCCGCAAATGGGCGGGTCTTCACATTCAGGTTCGCAATCAGGTCAGCGTTCCAACGATTAATTTTGATACTATAAATGATGCAAATACTACACAGTTAGGTAGTATTTGCTCTTTTTTCTGAAATTGTATAGTAATTTGGAAAGCTGTTTATATTCAACAGTGTACTTCTTCCCTATAGAGAGCAACTTGTTGTTGAAGTATGATTTAACACTTTACAATAATAAACTTTCCACTGGATTTGATGCAGGAGTCTTAAAATAATTCTTTAGGTTATTTTATATCCATGTTCTCCTTAAGGAACAACTAGACTATAAAGATAAAAATCTAAGATAGCTTGTTTCACTAATTAAATAACTAAACTTCAATTATTACCGAATATTTAAATATCTCCTTCGATAAAAATAGACGATGATTTAAATGAACGCCTTGCCAAACTTTTGTTCTATGAGTTAAAGAAGGGTTCTGTTATTGATCCAACCATTGTTCTATGGGTTGAAAGGAATCGTGTCTTTTCTATAAGCGCGATGTGTTTAACTCTCCTTTTTGAGAGAAAAAATACTAAAGGCAGCAATCTGCTAGATAATAAGCTAGTCGTGTAAAGCCCCCATTAATAAAGAACCATTCTTTATTAATTTCTCGAGTATTTATCCTACTGGCAAAACAATAGTAATCATTGTACTTTTTCTAAAAACTGTTGTACTTCTTTTGGAGTTTTCAATATTATAATTTGCTTGTCCTTAGACAAATGCGCGAGACTCATTAAAATTTCAGGTTTTTTAGTTTTGGGATATTTCCATATCCATTTAATAAAACCTAAGTTAAATTTTTCTTTACATCCTTTTCCCATATCAGGTCTTGTTTTATTTCGATACTGAAATATTCGAGTAAGAACACAAAAAAGACAGATTGTTCTGTGAATATCGAGGAAAATTACGGTATCTGCTGCATGAAGTCTGATGTCCATTGTACTACCATAGTTTCCATCGATAATCCACTCTTCTTTTTTTACTAAATTTTTCTGGATTTTTATTTGTTCATCCTTGGGAACACCCACCCAATGTGGTTTCCAAAATAACGCGTCAAGGTGATATACATTTATTTGCAGCTTTTCACCTAGTTGTCTTGCAAGTGTGGATTTCCCAGCCCCGCCGGAACCAATAAGTATAACCTTTTTCATAAGCTCTCCCTTCTACATAGTGTTTCTGTGTATCTTCGTTTTGAAAGTTAAAATTAACACAATATTCAAAATTACTTATAAAAAAGCTAAGACGATCAATTTGATGATCGCCTTGTTTTTTTCCTGTACCCATAGCTCAAGTTATAAACGTACTTTTAAAATTGGTGTAAAGTAATCTAGGCTATGTCCTATCGTCATAGTCTTCATTAAACCACAGTGGATCTTTGTTATCGACCTCTCCATTATAATTAATTAAAATCTCATCACCTGCTTTAATATCTGTGAAAGCATAGAAGTCAAATGTATGATTTTCAAAATTTATCTCGTAGTTTGCATTAGGTTCATAGGAATGGTTAAATAACATTCCATACCCTAGAAGGATTGCAGTATGATTTATCCCATACTCGAAAGCGTAATCAGCTAGTAAAGTTTGCTCGATGTATTGATGCTGATCGTTTGGATAAGAAATAACAGGTGCTTCATGTAAAAGCTCCCCTTTTTTAATATCACGCGTAGCAAATACCCCTCTATTGAACTCCCCATCACTTATAGAAGATGTTTTTATCTCGATCATGTTGTCACCTACTCACTTTTAAAATGTTATTAAATACTTACTTTAACATTCATTCTAACATTTATTTAGAAAATAGGCTTCTACAATAAAATCCCTTCAAAATTTCAAAATCGTACATAAGGTAATTCTGCAGTTTTTTCATAATTAAAATATAATCACTACTGTTTGTCCCATTTGTTCTCTATTCTTAGCGAGTTAATCTAAAGTTCAAAACCTGTTAAGAGCAGATAAGCCAATATTAAGTCCAGATATAATCACAAAAAGTAACATGCCTGAACTAATAACGCTAATCACCATTCCTAACCAAGATCCGATAGAAAATGGGACTGTAAGAACGAGTAAAAAGCAAAAAAACAAATTAGTAATGACCACCTTTATTTGTATAAGAAACTTAGAAATAAAATAGCTCACTAAATTTATAACAAAACCAATATGAATTTTCCACGTACCTTAGACTAATTGAGTTGCGCCAAATATATAAAATACATAGCACAAGCATAAATATAAGAAATATAAGTTTTATTTCTTAAGCCAATCACTATTCCATTGAAAAAAAGTATTATCTACAGAAGAGTTTTTAAATATGAAATCTGGATATGGTAAAGCGAGTTTTGGTTTATTATCTTCTTTTATAAACACTAGGTCGACGGATTCACCATCAAACGGTGCCAATTCGCCACTTACTATGTCACATTCAAAAACAAATACATTGTACTCTACTTGATCACCATTAGGGTATGTATAACGAAAAGTCTCTCCACCAAATATTCCTAATAACATATTTGGCTTTACTCTTAGTCCAGTTTCTTCCCGAACTTCACGAATAATCGCTTGTGCAGGTGTTTCTCCTGGCTCTATCGCTCCCGCAGGTAAACTCCAATATTCACCTTCCTGAGGCTTTTGGAACAATATTTCATTATCAATGTTTCTGATAACGGCAGCTACACTTGGCATTAACATCAGCTCTGTTCCAATCTTACTACGGATTTCTTTATAGTAATCAGAAATTGGCATGATTCCCCACCTCTATGAATGTGTCTTTTTATCACTCCAGTGTTACTCGCAATAATAGAATATTTGTGTTTTTAACTTAGATTCTTTCGTAAATCTCAATTAATGAACCAGCAGGATCTCTAAAATGAGCTACCTTAATACCCCAATCTTGCTGTTCAGTCGGTTTCGTAATAAACTCTACTTTGCTTTTTAACTCTTGATATGTCTCTTCCACGCTATCTACTTTAAAGATTAAAGCTGTCTTATCCGCCTGTTCGATATGTGTGGAATATTCTTCTCCAATAGCTTCCACCATCTGTTTACGGTCAAAAACACCTAAAGTAGCACCCTTAAATTTGAAATCAGCATAATTAGAATTTTCATCTCCCCAAGTAACATCAAACCCCAATAAATCTCTATAAAATAAAAAGCATTCTTTATAATTGTCTACAAGTAATCTAGTGTGCGTAAATTCCATCTATAATATCTCCTCTTGAATTCTTCTTTCAATATTTATTCATACCAAGCTTTAATTGGCCTATTCTTAGGAAAACCTAATTTATCGCGATAAGCCTTCCTTTCTTCCGTAAAATCAAACCACTGTTTACTACTCCCAGGATTGTTCGAAAAGTTAATCACACACCGAATCTGATCTTCAACACAACTATCAGACCAAACACCTAATTTTTGTTCCAATTCATCAAAGAGTTTGGCCCCATCCTTTCCCTTGACATCCTCTAGTGAAAAAAAGTTCAATTCAAAAACCAGTTTTTCAGCTAATTTAGAACCAATAGAAGGAATACTCTGGAAATCCGCTAATCCCTTTAAAATGTTCGCTCTTTCAACAGAAATATCTAACATTACAACTATTTCTTCTCTATTATAAGTATGTATTTCACTAATTTTTACTTTTGCTTTTCTAAGTTTTGATTTTTCACTGTCTGTTAAGGGCAATTTAGGGTTAGAACTCATCAGTTATACCTCCTCTTCAAAACACTTAATAATTAATAAAACGTACTCTGTTATAAAATTGCTCCGTTCACTTAATGACCTCGTCAAAAAGGGGTGTTAATCCTCGTAATTAGATAGCTGAAAAGGAGATTTATCTATTATTCTTTAGTAACGAATAAACATATGTATCGTACACTTCACCATTCTGATGCATATAATCCCTTAGGACGCCTTCTTTCTGAAACCCCAATTTGCTGAGCAATTTATTAGATGCTTGATTATTAATAAAAACAACAGCTCCTATACGAAATAATCCTAATTCATCAAAACCATATTGAATTACTTTTAATACTGCCTCTGATGCATACCCTTTTCTCCAATAATCTGGGTGAATTTCATAACCTATTTCCGCCCGTTTATGTTTAGGTGACCAAGCATTAAATCCAATGGTTCCAATAATATTTTGGCTTCCTTTTATTGTAATTCCCCAACGTATTCCTCTTTTATCTTTGTAATTCTTTTCGAAAAAGTCAACAAATGCTTCTGCTTCTTCTATTCTACCTAATGTTTCTTGACCATAAAATCTCGTTACATTTTCGTTAGAAAAACAAGCGAATATGCCAGCTGCATCATCCTTAGATATTTCTCTTAACACCAATCTATCTGTTTTTAATGTTGGAAACATATTTTCTCCCCATCTCTCCAAAGAAGTAACATCTCTTCAACCATTCCTATTCATACATTTACTTCTACAAAAAAGGCGGTTAATCCTTCTTGGATCAACGCACCTTTTCGTTCAATAATTGATAAACTTTAATAATAGCCCAAACTATTATTATAATCCAAATTAATAATATTAATAAACCAACTATCCAATTCTTTGGCTTATCATTTTTTGTTCTTTCTTCTGCCTTTTTTACACAATCAGATAATACATCTGTTGGTATCATCTTCAATGCCAATAATATACCTAATGGGAGGAGAATCACTTCATCCAAAAAGCCAAGAATCGGGATGAAATCTGGTATTAAGTCAATCGGACTAAACGCATATGCGACAACACAAGCAGTAAATACTTTTGCATACCAAGGTACTCTTTCATCTTTACAAGCATAGTAGAGAACAAATATCTGTTGTTTTAATTTTTTCGCCCAAGCCTTGATTTTCTTAAACATCTTATCCCCTTCTAGCAACAGAATTTATATTTTCATTTTAACAGAGACCTACTACTAAAATATCGCAGATGGGATTAAAAAGGCGCCTTCACATTGATAAAAAGCTCCTTGTTGATGAATAGTATTTATTCCACTCCACTTTCCAGGATCTTGAAAGTCCCTTTTTCACAGTCAATTTCTGCTTCTACGCCATATGGCAATATAAATTTCGGTTCGGTATGACCAAAATTCAAGTTATAGAGAATCGGCAAATTCTCCAAATCATATTCCTTCATTACTTTTTGAATTTCTTCTTTATACTCATCGTAATATTTCTCATCCTGTGGTTTACCAAAAACAATTCCATTTGCTTTTTGAAGAATACCTTGTACAGCATAATTTCGTAACCAATATTTAATAAATTTTGGCTCCGGTTTTTCTTCTGATGTTTCAAAGAAAAGGATGCTATTCTCCCAATATTTTTCTTCTGGCCAAAGTTCTGTTCCTTTTGCAAATTCCAGTACTTCTATACAACCACCAATCAAATGGCCTTGAACTGCACCTGATCCTTGAAGGACCTCGTAACCCGTATTTTTCACCATCGTCCGTTGACGGTTCTTATTCCCTTCTATCCATTCTAGACGTTCACTCGTCCATTCATTAGCCGGTTGAATTTCACCAATAATTTCATTTGAAAAGAGAGTTCGATTTATCATTTCAATCGTATAGGGATGCATCTCCACGTTTTCAGCAAAGTCGGTTAAAATGGCTGGACCATAAAAAGAGGTGATTCCTGCTTTATGACAAAATAAATGGGAAACCGTCACATCAGAGTAGCCCATAAAGATTTTCGGATTTTCTCTTATAACATCGAAATTAATAAATGGGAGCAGGCGAATACTATCTTCTCCACCAATGTTTGCAATGATACCTTTTATACTCTTATCCAGAAATGCTTCCATTAAATCTTCAGAACGAGCTTGTGGATTATTATAAAGATACTCTCCCCCTTTTAAACTATTCGGCATGGAGACCACTTCCAGCCCAAAGACCTTTTCAAGTCTCTCTACGCCTTGCTCATATCTCCATCTTAGTGCGGGTTCACCCGCTCCTCCCCAGGAAGGGCTTAATGTTGCAACACGATCTCCCGGCTGCAGTTTTTTTGGCTTAATTAACATATAACTCCCACCCTTTTAAAAACTGATTTTTTATGTAGTTTTAGGTTAGTTAAACTTACTTTCTTCTATCGTCAAATTTCCTTGACAAGTAGAAACATGATAAACCAGAACCTAAAGAAATAATAAAAGGAATAATTGCGAGGAAAGGCATAATAACTGTCCAATATAGTAAATAAGCGCTTATAGCCAATATAAACTAACTCACTTTAAGTAAAAAACTCGATGCAAACTGTTTTAACACAAGCAAAGTATCTGCCTCCTATTGCACCTTATAAATTAATTCTTTCTTAATGATAACATAATTTTCAATGAGTATTTTTCAAAACATATTGATTACTCTCTAGCCTGATTGTCTCTCCCGATACCTCTTTTAAAAACACCTATAAGCTTATCATATTCCCTCTCATATTTTTTCCATTTTATATAGTTATAAATAAGCTGAATTAAAAAAAGAACAAAGAAGAAAATGGACACCATAAGAAATTCAAGAAGAATTAAGTCTGCAAAAAAGTATATTACAATAAGTGAAACAACAAATACCGGAAGCGACCACACGGTACGAATCATTTTCCTTCTATATGTCAACTTATGATAAAAAAATTCAAAACCTTTATCTTCTTTTTCTATATTTTTGAAAATTAACGATAATATCAATGTGACATTCCAAGTAATCAAAATTTCTTTTCTATTATTTCTTCCCTTTACCAACAAAAAAGGTGCTTCCCTTTTTAAAGGATGCACCCTCCATATCTCTTCTCTCTACTTTCATTATACTACTAATTATACATTATTTATAGACTACTCTTTGCCCCATTCCTATACTATACTGTAATACACAACTAAAAAGTAGGAGAGGTGTATCCGAATGACTGACAAAAAAGATGTCTTAGATAATGGTCCTTTTTTTCATGGTACGAAAGCAGAACTAAAAATTGGAGATTTATTAGTACCTAATCACTTATCAAATTATCAAGATAAGAAATCTAACTATATATATTTTACTGCAACACTTGATGCTGCTAAATGGGGTGCTGAATTAGCTGCATCTAAGTTAAAAGAAAGAATTTATGTTGTCGAACCATTGGGTGAATTTGAAAATGATCCGAACGTAACAGACAAAAGATTCCCTGGAAATCCAACTCGATCATATAGGTCGAAATCTCCTTTGAAAATAGTCGCTGAATTAAGTTCATGGGAAAGACATTCTGATGAACAAATAAATCATATGCTCTCCTCTTTAAAAGAATTACGTGAACAAGGGAAGGCTGTCATATATGATTAATCCTTAAATCAAAAGGGTAACGCATTAAATGAACCAAAAATTAATTTGTCTTTGCACACCAAGGTGCACAAAAACAAGATTAATCATTAAAAAATGGCTTATCAATCTCGATAAGCCATTTCCTATATGGTTTATTTTGATAATGCAATTTTTATATGAGCAAGGTGATGCTCTTCATGCCAAGCTAATTTTGCAACTTTTGTTGCCACTGTTATTTTACCGTTTATCTCGTGAGTAAAAGTCCGATCTAACTGTTCCTCAGTTAAACTTTTACCTAAAGACACGATGCGTTCATTGATACCTTCTAGCATTTTAATTGAACTTTCTACAGGAAGGTTTGTATCTGGTTGAATTGCCCACTTATCTTGATCAAATTCCGGTACTGTAGGATTCTCATCTGTTAAAGCAAGCTTCAAACGCTGATACATATTTAACTGAGAATCTGCAATGTGGTGAACAAGTTGACGAACTGTCCAGCTGCCTTCACGATAAGTTTTGCTTAATTCCTCATCACTTAATGAGTTTACTGTTTCTCTTAATCGAATGGTATAAGTTTCGATTTCCTTTAACCATTCTTGAATATTTTCTAATGTTACTTTTTCAGGTACTTGTAGTTGCCCAATAGGATATTTAACATCCATTTTAATTCCCCATTTCTATAATTATTATTATTAACTTAATTATCTCACAAACAGCGTTTTATTTTAACTATAATATCTAATTACTTTGTTATTCAAGAAATTAAAACCAATTAGTGACTAGAACTTAATTTCTTTGATACTTTCCAATTTCCTGTTCCTTACTACTATATACGTAAAATAGCGTTCGTATATTGACGTATCCACTGGCTAAAGCCCCAAAATCTCATTTGAAGAGTAAACAATTTTTTTAATACCACTTGATAATGTTCGTGCCCCTACTCATTCCTTCATTTCCCTTTATATATTTAATAAAGATCAGAAGTGAAATTAGTAAATTATGTGAAATGATTCGTGTTATTGTATTCTTTCTCCATACTAAGTAAATGCTTATTATTAAAAGACTGATAGACTGCATATCTTTTAAATTGGAAAAAAGGATAAAATTTTACGGCATATATAAAGTAGTCTAATTGCGATATATCGGATTTATGTATTATTTCACCATTAAACGTTTTGGAAAAAAATGCAGTATATTTCCATTCATAGGAATTATACCTTATATAGCTTCCTTCGTACCAGGTAACAAATGTGGACAGAAGCAAGACAGAAATTCCAACTAGATACTTAATGACAAACTTCACCTATCTTTCTCCTTTAGTTAATTCTCTTTTGAAAAAATCCTCACTTGGTCATAGCTAAGTTTGAACTAAAAGGAAAAGTGTTTTTAGCTAAAGGCAAGAGCTTGCTTTCTTATCTTTTCGAAAAACAAGAGCAACTATGAATAAAAATTTAATCGGTAAGAAAGCTCTTAATCTAACGATTTTCTTTTATCTGTTTTAATAATTCAATTATTTCTTGTTGTTGTTTATATCCTTTTCGCATGTGTCCTTCTATTGATAATAGAGTAATAAATATTACGATAAAAATTATAATAGCCACTTTTCAAATCCCCATTCTTCCATTCTTATTCAAATGTTCACTCCTCACATTTAAATAGATGTACAAATTAATATTACCTTTCAGAAAACGAGATGGTCCTTCATTTATTTCTAATTTGATAAAAGGATGATACATCTGATGCATCATCCCTTAGAATTTTAAAAGCCTCATTTAATACCTGAATGTTTACACTTGATTAATTTTACTTTCATCCAAATATGCAACTTCCCATAAATGACCATCTAAATCCTGAAAACCCCAAATATACATGAAACCATGGTCTTGCGGCTCACTTAAAGATTTACCACCAGATGACAATGCTTTATTTACTAACTCGTCCACTTGATCCCTACTGTCAGCTGAAAAGCTGAAAATTGCTTCAGCAGAAGTAGTAGTATCCACAATATCCTTCTTACTAAATCCTTTGAAACGTTCCTCATTCATAATCATAGCAAAGATATTTTCACTGATGATCATGCAAGATGTAGTTTCATCAGAGAATTGTGGGTTGAACTCAAAACCAAGGTTTTTGAAAAAAATGGTGGATTTGTTCACGTCTTTTACAGATAAATTGATAAAGATATTTTTGGATGTGAATGCCATTCTTATAACCTCCTTGAAAATAACTGGCAAGTTAGCCTTATCATTTAAGTTTTTCAATGTATGTCCCTAAATATTCCACTTTTCTCTACGTCATCTATACATTAAATAGCCTTGCTTTTGGAATTCCATTTATTTCAAATCTCTAAAGTTATTCATCTCTGTATTTTTTTCGTCTTTACTCTACAAAACTGCCCCTTTAGTAGTATATATTCTTTCTAAATTAGTACGGATCCTTCTTGAACCAATCTGTTGATTAAGAAGATTTTTCCTCATTATTTTTTAAAAACTGCCTGATTTCTTGGATAGAGATTCCTAAGTTAAAAGCCTCTTCAATAAGTTCAATCCACTCTTCATCTAATTCTGTAACCATCTTAAAACCCCCCCAAAATATGTAATATTTTAGGTAGCACAGCCATCATAGTTCATAACCTTAGACCTGTAGCTTTGCGTCCCAGTCTTTCGATTGGTTTGCCTTTTCTGTTTTATTACAGGATACCTATACAAATAATACCAAATATTGGTAGAAATAAATTGGTAATCTTTACCAAAAATTTCGACACATTCTGCGAAAATAAAAATACATGATTGGGGATTTAATTGATAATTTCGGTAGGATTATAAACAACCTATTAAACTGCAACGCTAATGAAATAGTAAAAAATGAAATTATTGAAGTGACTAAACTTTTTTGTGAGTCGATACTAGCTGAGGTATAACTTATAGGAAAGCTAAGAAGCATAGGAAATAATGACGAAAAAGAGGATTTCTAACCGACCCAACGGTAGTGTGTTTGCTCGTAGAAACAGGTCCAGGTCTAGCCGAAGAAATGAATAATCCTTCTTTTTTATATCCAGAGATACACCTAATTGTACAAAGGTAGAAATAATTATAATGGCATGAGAGGATTCTAATGTACGGTGTTAAAAATGCTATTTATTCTCACAAGAAACTTGTGACCAAAAGCTATCCATCTTTTAAAGAACTTTACTAAAATCAAAAGTATTCTCTTCAATATAGATTTTTTCCTGAGTACTTTTAATAACAACGTCGAAATTCTTACTGTATGGATGCATAAATACCTCATACTGAATACGCCGTTCATGGTGAGATTGCTTTAAATAATCGAAATTCGCTCCTCTTTCCTCGATATCCCGCCCAACTCGTCTCACAAGTTCCGTAGCACCATCTGTATAAAAATAAATTAGAAGATCAAATAACTCAGGACTAATAAAAGCAACACTCATACCCTCTACAATGGTTAATTTATTTTGCGAAGAGAGAATTTCACTTTCTAAATAATGTGCATCAATCGTACGTAAATTCATCCCTTCTCTAAGCATAAGTATATCTCTTTCTAAGGAGGGTAAATGATGTGCTGCTGGGTGGCATGCTGTCATTTTATAATGATGTAATTCTCCTTTATGTGTGTAGTCAATAAATGTAGATTTTCGCACAGTAGAACTCAAGATATATGGGTCCGTATTAAGATAGTTTATACCGCATTTCAACTCTTCCATTAGCATATGTGCAAAAGTCGTCTTTCCAGCGGCCCCATGACCAGAGACCCCAATAATCAGCTTCATATTAGATTTATAAATCCAGCGTACTATTTCTTGTATTAATGTATCCACCATTCTCCCACTTTTCAAATGTTCTTTTCTTTAGTGAAATTCTATCTCTGATATATAACAGAGAGGTCATTTTTCCTTGTTTCACAAATTAGTACGATACTTTAAAATTTAAATTTCTATATTGAAGCGTGGCACACGTTACTTCAACAAATTAATTCTGTTTTTCTTCAACATAAATACCCAACATATATAAGTAAAATAACCAATAATTATTGGCAAAACAGGGGCAATACTGAATTTTTCAGGTAAATAGATAAACAAGATTAAAGTAAATATAAAGGCTGGAATCATAAGCCATAACCATACTCTTACTCTTTTATTTTTTAAAGTTAGTTCAAATTCCATCCTTCAATCCTCCACTTATTAAACTCAACTGGCCCATTAATAATTTAACTTGTCCGTTAAAATATCATTTTTGTTATCTATGGTATTCAATTAACCAACAGTCCTCATACACTCCTTCATGTAACTCTTTTTTAGGAAGTAACTTTACCTTTTTAAAACAACATTTCTCATAGCAACGAATAGCCCTTATATTTCTTACTTGAGGATCCATTACTACTCTATCCGCATTCTTTTCTGAAGTTAAAAAATCAACCATTGATGAAACAAGTAATGTTCCAATACCTCTATTCCAATAATCTACTTCGCCAATAAATTGGTCTATTCCATAAATATTTTCTGTAACATATCCATAATCTTCTTTCGTTTTATTATCTAATTTATAGAATTGAATATATCCGATCTTTTCCCCATTAAATTCCACCATACATTTGCCCACATCATCTTCAGAAGCATAAAAGACTTTTTGAACCATATCGAAATCAAAGGGCTTGTCCCTTCCTTCATAAAATTCAAGAACTCGTGGGTCAGAAAGCCATTTCGTTAACAGATACTTATCTTTATCTTCTAATTTACGAACTTTTAGACGACCATTTTGAAACAACATTATCTCCCTCACTCTTAGAATTACACTTTTAAATTATCCTTAATTTCTCAATACCTGATTATAGTATCATATTATTCTAAATAATTTTATGACCTTCTCAAAAAATATAAGTCACTTTTTAACTTCCCTCTATAACTCAACTTCCAATAATTACAACTAGCAAACCGAAAATAATAAACATAAGATTGTATCCCCAATAAGTTTGCTTCCATTCTCGTTAAATCTTTCTTTCCATTATAAGTCTTTCCATATACTTTATAAAATTACCAAGATAGGCAAAAATCTTCTTCACCTATCACTATTATAAAAATTCCTTCTACACATCTTCTTTCATCTATTCATCGAAGATTCGTATTCCTTAAGTGAATTATTAAATCCAGATAATGTTGCACTATCTTTCAATCGACTGACTATTTTTTTGGCACATTCCATCAAAGAATTGGTGTATGTATTAACCTCCACATCGTAAATTTCTCTCTGATGCACAAAACTAAGCTGAGAAACTGCTTGACCGATTCTGCGATCCCCTCTGACCTGTTCTCTACGTTTAAGCTCCTCGACGGGACAATGAACTCCCACAAGAAGAATTGGATAAGAGTTCAGAGTTCCATAAAATTTTCTTAATGTTAAAGGGTCATGAAGAATTTGATCTAGTATTAAGTTAATGCCTTGATCTGAGAACATTGCTACATTTTTATAATAAAAATATTCTGTTTCTAGAGGGATTAGCCGTTGATTTTCTCTATCTTCCATCTTTTCTATGACTAAATCATAATCATCTATGCTAAAAACAAAAAATTCAGGAAGTAATTTTATTATCTCCTAAAGTTGATTTTCCTGAACTTGATACACCATTTAGAACTATAATCCTTCCTTTTTCCACAAACAACACCCCAATTTTTTCAGTTTTAAAGAGATTCAATGCCTATCTATAGATTTCCTGCTTCTGCCTCTATTGTGAAAACTTAACTGTTCAACTCTAGTCATTATTACTTTGAATTATTCCAAAACAATCTGACTTCGTATTTATTGCTAATTTTAAGACAATACTCTACACTGTTTTAGTTTCTGTATATTTACCATATAAAAGGGGAAATTACTACCAAGAATTCTAGAATTCAATGGTGGAAAATATTCTTGTCAGCGGAGGAAGATAATGAATAAAAAGAAATGGGACTTATTTGCTCTGTCATCTATACCATTAGCCATGACACTGGGAAATTCCATGTTCATACCAGTTTTACCAATTATTGAAAAGGAAATTGGCATTTCTTCTTTCCAATCAAGTTTAATTATCACTGTGTACTCGATAATTGCAATATTACTTATCCCACTAGCCGGTTATTTATCTGACAGGATTGGTAGAAAGAAAGTGATTATCCCTAGTTTAATTATTTCTGCGATTGGCGGTATTGTATCTACGTTGGCTGCTTGGATGGTTGAAGATCCATATATTCTTATTCTGGTTGGCAGGTTTTTGCAAGGGGCAGGAGCAGCAGGAGCGTTTCCAGTTGTTATACCTACTGTCGGTGATATGTTTGAAGATGAAAAGGAGATGAGTAACAGCTTAGGGATTATTGAAACATCAAATACATTTGGAAAAGTTTTAAGTCCTATCTTTGGAGCCGTTCTTGCAGCGTCAATCTGGTATCTACCTTTTGCCTCCGTACCAGTGCTTTCTGTCATATCCCTTCTTCTGATTGCTAAATTCGTGAAAGTACCTAATAAAAACGAAGAAGGAAAGAAAAAAAGCTTTCGGAATTTTATAGAGGAAATTAAGGAAACTTTTCATCATAATGGCCGTTGGCTGATGGCTGTGTTTATTATCGGCTGTCTAAATATGTTTATTCTTTTTAGCTTCTTATTCCATTTATCCTCTCTCCTAGAAGATAAATATGATATAACTGGTATTCTTAAAGGAGTTGTACTCGCTATTCCGCTGCTTTTTCTCTGTACGGCCTCTTATTTTTGCGGCAAGAAAATTGGCGGAAATAAAATTGTCATGCGTACCGTTATCTTAATAAGTAACTTAGGAGGAGCTGTGGCACTAGCTTTTATTAATAATAATATGGGACTTTTCTTAATGATACTTTTACTAACTATAACGGGCATAGGTATTGGTCTTTCCCTGCCTTGTCTTGATACCTTAATAACAGCTGGAATTTCAAAAGAAGAAAGGGGAACAATCACTTCTCTTTACAGCAGCATGCGCTTTTTAGGTGTAGCAGCTGGACCTTTTGTTACTGCTTTGTTACTAGAAAATAACATTAAGTATATTTACCTTATTTTTGCTTCCTTTAGTATGTTTGCTGCTCTTTTAGCCTTTTGGGCTATAAAACCAGAGAGGGAAAAGAAAGTTGTGGCTCAGCAATGAGAATATTTTTTACAATAAAGTATAAGTTATCGGGGGATTTCTTCCCCCTAAGAATGATATTCCTAGGATTGTTTTATTGGTTTTTCTTCTTTAAATTTTTCACAAAACCAGATAATAAACCATCACAATTCAACTCATCATATAATTGATGTGTTATTTCATTAGCTTCTCTGTCAATCCCTGCCGTCGTCCATTCTGCTACATCTTTCTTAGGAGCTGTGGTAATTTTTATCGTTAATAGATAGAGAAGAGATCTAAAATCACCTCTGGTTTATTTAAATTAAACTCCCCTTTCAAAATCTTATCTTAATTTGTAGTTGTATGTCACTGTATTACACACTTATTGAACTAAGTTGCCCCATAAGCAGAAAAAAGATCGCCATTTTGACGATCTCAATACTGTATTAAACTACCCGTTTGTTTCGCGATTTTGCTTTTAGAAACAAAGGAGACCTCCTCAAATCTTTCCAATAAAATTTAAAGTAACAAAAGGCCCTTTCTTACTTTCTTGGTTTCCCTTCCTATTTCAAGCATTATTTTTAGAGGGATCCGTGCCAAAATTCATCTTTTACTTACTGCTAGCTCTTCTTTACGTATTTCCTTAACTGCTTCAATCATCGCTTTTAAAGCACCGATAGTCTCTGTTTCATTTCTTGTTTTTAGACCACAGTCCGGATTGATCCAGAATTTAGTAGGTGAAATTGCTTTAAGCTGATTGGTAATATTTTGTTTGATTTCATCTTTACTTGGAATGCGAGGACTGTGAATATCATAGACCCCCAGCCCAATTTCTTTTTCATACGTGTTCTCTTCGAATATGGAAATAATTTCTCCGTGGCTTCTTGATGTTTCAATGGAAATGACATCCGCATCTAGGGCATCGATCGCATCGAATATATCATTAAATTCAGAATAGCACATATGTGTATGAATTTGCGTCTGATCCTGTACAATCGATGTTGCCAAGCGGAATGCATAGACGGCTGCCTCCAAATAGGACTGCCATTTCTCTTTGTCAAGGGGAAGTCCTTCTCTTAACGCAGGTTCATCCACTTGAATAACTTGGATCCCATTTTGCTCAAGTAGCTCCACTTCTTTACGAAGGGCTAGAGCAATCTGATTTTGTACGGTATACCTTGGCACATCATCATGAACGAAGGACCAATTTAAAATCGTTACAGGCCCTGTTAGCATTCCTTTTACTGGTTTATCGGTTAAAGACTGTGCATAAACACTTTCCTTCACTGTCATGGGTTGCCTAAAGGAAACATCACCAAAAACCAGCGGCGGCTTCACGCAGCGGGAACCATAGGATTGAACCCATCCAGATGTTGTAACGTCGAATCCATTCAGTTTTTCACCAAAGTATTCCACCATATCTGTCCGTTCAAATTCCCCATGGACGAGCACATCCAACCCAATGTCTTCTTGGATAGCGATCCACATCTTAATGTTGTCTTTAATAAACTGATCATATTGAGCTTGGGTAATTTCACCTTTACGCCATTGTGTTCTAGTTTGCCTTACTTCTTTTGTTTGTGGCAGACTCCCAATCGTTGTCGTCGGGAAAAATGGCAGTTTTAATTGATCCTGCTGCTTTTGAATCCGTTCAGCGAAAGGTTGAGAACGTTTCGTATCGGTTGTATCGACCTGTTCCAGTTCTTTTCGTACCTGTTCATTAATCCGATCTGTTGAACGATTAAATTGTTCCAATTGTTGTCTGTTTTCCTTTAATTCCCTGCTGATACATTGTTTACCCTCTTCCAGACCTTTTGCTAGTGTTACAATTTCTATAATTTTTTCATCGGCAAAAGCTAAGCCATTCTTAATTGCCGGATCCAGATTTTTCTCGGATTTAACTGTTACTGGCACGTGAAGGAGGGAAGCGGATGGCTGAACAATCAGTGTCCCACTTTTCACATATTCTCTAATCGCTTCCAGCTGTGTGAGCTTCTCTTCCAATTTCGAAACCCAAACATTTCGGCCATTCACAATTCCTGCTGCAAGCACTTTATCTTCAGGGAATCCATGCGCTTTTATTAATTCAAGTGAATCTCCATGCACGAAATCCATTCCAATTGCCGCCACAGGAAAATCAACAATTGATTTATAATGAACAATATGTTCAAAATAGGTTTGCAAAATAAGCTTTAATTTCGGTGCTTCTTTATTGAACCGTTCGTACACTTGTCTTGCCTCGGCAATTACTTCTTCGGAAAGATTCGTTCCGAA
Organism: Oceanobacillus piezotolerans; assembly: GCF_003665065.1. GTDB lineage: Bacteria > Bacillota > Bacilli > Bacillales > Amphibacillaceae > Oceanobacillus > Oceanobacillus piezotolerans. The sequence continues at coordinate 687,153 of NZ_RCHR01000001.1, forward strand.
AATCGGCTCATCGATTTGTATCCAGGTTGCACCAGCAGCTTCTAGTTCTTTTAATATTTGAATATATAACGGAACAAATGCTTGTAAAAGTTTCGAAAAATCTTTTTCCTCGTAGCCTTTTGACAGCTTTAGGAAGGTGATTGGGCCCAAAATGACCGGCTTGCCATCAATCCCCAATTTCTCTTTTGCTTCTTTATAAAATGCCAGCGGCCGATTTTCTGTTATTTCCGGTTTTGCATTTTCCAGTTCCGGTACAATGTAATGATAATTTGTATTAAACCATTTCGTCATTTCCGACGCAACCGCATCCTTTGTACCACGGGCAATGGCGAAATAGGTGTCGAGATTAACCTTGCCTCCATTATAAGGAAAACGCTCAGGTATTACTCCAAACATAACCGATGTATCAAGCACATGATCATACAGGGAAACATCTCCTACAGGGATGAGTTCGAGACCCAACTCTTTTTGTTTTTGCAGGTTATTCAATCGCAATTCACCTGTTTTTTCCAATAATTCCTGTTCTGTCATTTCCTGTTTCCAAAAGCTTTCCAGCGCGCGCTTCCATTCCCTGTTTTCTCCGATTCTTGGATATCCTAAATTAGAACTGATTACGTTTGTCATTTGTTTTCTCCTCCTAAAAATATTCAGATTAATGATGATGAATAGCCCTAAGTGTTTGCTTCCCAGTGACAGATTGTACTTTTTCATTGATATAGTCCACCAGCCTGACGGTGATATCATATCTTGTAAAAGGTGTGATTAAATAAATGCCATGAAAGTATTCCATCGCTGTATTGATTAGCTCCTTTGCAATGGCAATGCCTTCTTCAACCGACTGCTGTTTATTAGCTGAAACAGCTCTCATTCTTGCTCTGGTCTCATCGGTCAACTTAATTCCAGGTACTTCATTATGAAGAAATTCTGCATTTCTCGCGGACATAAGCGGCATAATTCCTATATAAATGGGTTTATCAATATGCCTGGTTGCTTTGCTTAATTCAATCATTTTATCGGGGCTGTAAATAGGCTGTGTCAGAAAATAATCTGCACCAAAAGTTATTTTTTTCTCCATCCGTTCCACTGCTTTATCAAGCTTGGCAACATTCGGGTTAAAGGCAGCAGCAACGTGGAAAGATGTCGGCTTTCTTAAGGATTTTCCTGAAAAAGACATACCATTATTGGCCTGTTTGATCAATTTAATGAGGTCAAAGGAAATCACATCAAATACTGAGGTGGCTCCAGGAAAATCCCCTATTTTGGTTGGATCACCAGTGATGGCCAGAATGTCATGGATTCCTAATGTCGAAAGCCCCATTAGATGGGATTGCAGGCCAATCAGATTTCGGTCCCGGCATGTGACATGAACAAGTGGCCGAATGCCGATTTCCTGTTTGATTTTCGCTGCAATGGCCATGTTGCTTATTCTTGGCGATGCCAGTGAATTGTCTGCTAGTGTAATCGCATCAATCCCAGCTTCATTTAATGCTTTTACCCCTTCCATAAATTCAGTTGTATCTAAATGCTTTGGTGCATCAAACTCAACAATTACCGAGTGTTGTTTTTTAGCGATTTCCGGTAAAGGTGTCTTTGTTTGTACCTGTTTCTCCTTTAACTGAATCGGTGTCGATTCCATATGGATTTGTTTTTCCTTTATTGGGGTTAAGTTCTTTAACCCCTCTGCCAACGCGCGGATATGCTCAGGTGTTGTTCCACAGCAGCCGCCTATCAGTCTTACCCCTTCATTGCGAAAATCCTTCGCACAACTCTTAAAATAATCTGGCTCGTTTTCATAGATAAGTTTTCCATTGTGATATGCAGGTAAACTCGCATTGGGATAAGCTGCAAGATAGGATTTATTCGACAAAGGTACATCTTCAAGCGATTTGACCATATGATAAGGCCCAAGCCTGCAGTTAATACCGACAATATCCGCACCGGAATTCTCTAAATGCTTTAGTGCGTCCGGTAATCGAATTCCATTTTCCAAGACACCTGGCTCATGCATGGCAACATTCGTTATAATCGGCAAGTCTGTTTCTTCCCTGGCAATCTCCAAAACAGTTGTCAGTTCATCGAGATCATAATAGGTTTCAAGAATCAGTCCATCTACTTTTTCGGTAAGCAGGCAGTACAATTGTTCCCGGAAGCTACGCTTGATCTCCTCTTTTGAGGCAAATGATTGTGTACCATGAATTCCACCTATTGTTCCGAGAACATATGCCTGATCACCAGCTGCCTGTGTAGCATGACGAACGGCCGCTGTATTAATCTTTTTGACCTGATCTTCCAATCCGTATCGGGACAGCTTGAGATAATTTGCAGCATAAGTATTTGTTTGAATCAGATCAGCACCGGCTTTTATATAGGCTTGATGTACGTTAACAATTTGTTCCTGGTGTGTCAGGTTCAATTCTTCAAAACTACGATCTACCCCGTAGGAATAAAGCAAAGTTCCAATCGCTCCATCACCAATCAGAATACGTTCTTTCATTGCAGCTAGAAGATCCATTTTTTCACTTCCCTTATAACATTTAGAATATTTAAAAATCCAAATCGATTAAAATAAAAAACATTCTTTTTTACTCGAATTTATTCGCGGTTAAATAGAATGCCTTTAGTTGTCTAATGGTATTACTTATTATGTTTTTTCGGGATTCTTCTCTGTACGTGTAAACCGATTCGTTGCCATATCAATTTGTGTGATTTCTCCATAATAACTCACATCTCCAAATGCTTTAATGATATTTCAATTAGTTTAAGGTTAATAGATTGCTTTTCCCATTTGAATCGCCTATACGTCTATATTCACCATTCTGCAGAAGATTACTATTAATATAACAGGGAAAAGTTAATATAGGCTAACACCGAAAAGCTATCGTTCGTTATAGGTTTAAACTATAGTTATTCAGATCATTATCACTATACAAATGTTCTTCTTAAAGACAAGGGCCGTTGTATTCAGGTGGTTCTTTTCTAATAAGATATTTATACTTGCAAAACACCTACGAATTTGATTGACTCTTAATAAGATCGGTTTTTCGCCAACAGTCATGTTTTGGAATATCGATAAAAAAAAGAATAGGACGAGGAGTGAACATCTATGGTAAGTGATACAGATATGAAACACTTGCAACGTTGTGTTGAATTAGCAAAGACTGCCTTAGACAAAGGTGATGAACCATTTGGTTCAGTATTAGTTTCGGCCGATGGAGAAGTACTATTTGAAGATCATAACCATGTGGCGGGCGGAGACCATACCCAACACCCGGAATTTGCTATAGCGAGATGGGCAGCCAACAACATGACGTCTGAAGAAAGAAGCAAAGCAACAGTATATACCTCTGGCGAACATTGCCCTATGTGCGCTGCTGCTCACGGTTGGGTTGGTTTAGGTCGAATTGTTTATGCAAGTTCTTCTGAGCAGTTGGTACAGTGGTTGAATGAATTGGAGGTTGCTCCATCTCGCGTTCGAAATCTTTCCATTCAGGATGTTATTCGTGATACCAGAGTAGATGGCCCTGTTCCGGAACTAGCTGATCAGGTTCACAGGCTCCATCGTCAGTTTTACGCAAGAGATGTTGATTAAAATTCACAGATCACTATGAAAGAGGAAATAGGAGTCCTATTTTGGGCTCTATTTTCTACCCAAATTTAGCACTAATCTTCTTGGATTATTGCACCCTTTCCATTTAGTTGAATGAAATATATCATAATCGCTCAACGAAATACGATTTTAATTTTAAAATAGTATTATCTGATTCGGTATTGAGCTTTCATAAAATACTTCTAATTTGCCCAATGTAAAGTTATGCAAGTTAATAACCCCCGTAAAAACCATTCCCGCACCTCTTCTACCTCACCCATCTTTTAACCAATAGTCCTACTGCAAAGCTATAAACCATATGGCCGGCCGTCCAATAGATAAAGGCTGGAAAATCAGTCAGGCTTGGAGTTTTTTCCGATAGAGCTGTTAGTGGAAACAGCATAGCACTCCCTACTGTATAAACAAGAATATAGGCTAATAGGCTATACTCGATTCCCAGTGCTCTCAGTATATAAAATAATCCAATGACACTTGAAATACACGTAACAAAGTGGAAGATGATTCCGACAATAGACCAGTTGTGCAGTTGGTTTATTAGCGGAATGTAATCAGTGTTAAACAACAATATATATGCATCGTTATGAGTCAGAAGCTGAATAATTTTGAGAGACCCTGATAGAATAATTCCAGCAATGATTCCGATCACTGTTAGTTTCATAACTCTTTTCATTTCAAACCTCCTAGTTTCTGAATTTTATTCCCTGAAGTAAAAATTCTAAAACTGGAGCAAGTTTTCTCTAAAAATTATGAATGTCCGTAAACAATTGTAGCTAAGAATTTAAGAACAAGAAATATTAGTGCATTATTGAAAATCTTCAATCTTGATGCTATATTCGAAAAGAATAAAGGAGGAGATTACAGTAAACCATTATCAGGTGTGAAGAATTAAATGAATGTGTTTTTCAAAATTCATTTAAACATTTTGTAAAAATACATTCAGGAGGAATGAAAATGGATAAACAAATGAATTGGAATAGTTTGGCAAAAAAACAACAACAACTTCAATTTTCTGGAAGCATTCACGTGCGCAGGAGTGGTGAGACCATATTATCAGAGAGCTTTGGCTATGCGATCTATTCGGAGGGAATCGTAAATCAATCAAGCACCCGCTTCTCCATCGCATCTGGAAGTAAGATTTTTACTTCTATTGCTATTTGCCAGTTGGTGGACGAAGGAAAAATCACATTTGATACGAAAATTATCGACTGCTTAGATATTAATTTTCCGTATTTTGATGAAAGAATCACCATTCATCATTTACTAACACATACATCAGGTGTTCCAGATTATTTCGACGAAGAAGAAATGGATGATTTTGAAGTGCTTTGGGAGACCCTTCCAATGTATCATGTTCGTAATGCGGAGGACTTCTTGCCAATGTTTCAGCAAAAAAAGATGCAAGGCAAAGTCGGCGGTCCTTTCAAATACAATAATACGGGATATATTATTCTAGGCCTTGTTATTGAGCAAATCAGTGGTATGGATTTCGTTGACTATATCGAAAAAAATATATTTCAAAAGGCTGGTATGAATGACTCTGGGTATTTCCCTATGGATGAATTGCCTGGAAACATTTCAATCGGATATATAAAAAAATCAGATGGTACATGGAAGTCCAATATTTTCTCTCTGCCTGCAAAAGGTGGACCTGATGGCGGTGCCTATGTTACCGCAACTGAGATGGGAGCATTTTGGGAAGCGTTAATGAATGGCCGACTATTGTCTAAAGAAATGACTCGCATCCTATTGACTCCTCAAGAAAAAGTGGCAGATGATATCTTTTACAGTTATGGCGGTTATTTGCAGACAAATGAACATGGTGTGGTGAAATACATACAGATGGGTTATGACCCAGGAGTTAATTTTCGCTCTGTACATTATCCAGAGCAAGATCTTACCATCATTGTTTGCTCAAACAAATCAGAAGGTGCTTTTGAGATGCTGAAGGAAATAGAAAGTTTAACAATTATTAAGTAAAGGATGGAAAAGGGTTAATCTTACTATTAGCTCTTTTTTTCTTTAATCGGGTAATAGTTAGAAGTGACGAGTTCCCTTTAGGTGATTTAGCTCAATAATAAAAGGAGCTGCTAAACAGCTCCCTTTTAGGTGAGATTACATTCTTTTATAGTGTTACAAATCTATCTGTTTTACGTTTCGATAAGCGAAATCGCTATATATTCATCCTTAAATTATAAAGTGACTATAATTGGGCCATTTTTAGTTAGGATAATTGTATGTTCCAATTGAGCTACATAGCTTTTTTCTGTAGCATAGGTCCATCCGTCATTTTTTTGGAAAACTTCTTCTTCAAAGGTTGAGATAAATGGTTCGAATGCGATAACCATCCCTTCCTTTAATATCTCATTATCCCATCGATCATAATAATTACAAATATGGTCCGGTGCTTCGTGTATTCTACGTCCCACACCATGTCCTGTAAGGTTTTTGATAACAGTGAATCCATTCTGTCTCGCTGTTTCGTATACCGCTTTTCCAATTCTATTCTTTTTGGAACCCGGTTTAGCTTTCTTAAGACCTTCGTCAAATGCCTTTTTAGCAACATCGCATATTTTCGATAGTACTTCTTCTCCTTCTCCTACTACAAATGAGATTCCTGTATCCGCGAAATAACCGTTCTTTGAAGCAGATACATCTATATTTACTAAATCCCCTGCTTGGATAACTCGATGACTTGGAATACCATGTGCTACTTCTCTATTAAGACTTATGCAAGTATAGCCAGGAAAATCATATTCCCCTTTTGGTGCAGAAACTGCACCTGATTTATCTAAAAGTTCTCCTGCTAAATCATCAAGTTCCTTGGTCGTTATGCCAGGAATTGTCCTTTGTACCAATTCATCTCTTACGGAGGCAACAATTTTGCCTATTTCCTTCAAACCATTAAAATCTTCTTCTGTTTTTGCAATCATTTTTTCTACCTCATTATCTTTTATCATAAATTAACTTTATAAGTGTCAATTGTACCTTTACTTGCACTAAAAATACAATTAATATTAATTATTTCATACTGAATTTGCTACGAGCAAGAAATAACCAACAAGGATTTGGTGCATAAGGAAATACTAAGGATATAATAAAATCTATATTCTAAACTCGTTAGAAAATCACCATATACACATTGTTATTCCATTTATTTAACCTCTCTATTATAGTTAAATAATCATAATCCTTCTTGAATTAATGCACCAGTTTGATAATTTAATACCTACTACATCTCTTTTCAATACTCTCAACTTTTTAAAGGTATTATAAACAATGAGCACCAACAACTAGAAATACCGCTTTTAAAGTCATTTATTATATTCATACCATAAGTTGCTTATGTTTACTCACGCAGCCGCCGATTAATGTTGCTTTAGGTATAATTTGAGTTATTATTATCTGAGGAAAAAATCTAAATCCATTTATATGTTTCAAATTCCTAATAAGGGGGTATATACTTTTAAGGGAAAAAATAGAAGTTGCTCTATCAGACATTAATTCGTTAAAGTTACATAAGATAAAGGGTGTTATATATATTAAGGATAAATCAGAATGGAAAACATGCCTGGAATCCAATAATATTAGGATTTCAGGCTATTTTAGGCTGTTTAGTGTATAATAGAGATAACGAATATAAGCTATTTAGATCACAAAATTACAACAACAGCAACTTAAATTTAATTTGTTTTTTTAGGAGACAAATAATATATATTTACAGGAGGAAAAAAGATGGAAACGCGCTATCAGTTTAATGAGGAAATAGTAGAGTTAAATAAAAAAATTGTTACCCTAATGGAAATGTCAAGGGAAGCGCTAATTGATGCATTGCATGCTTTTCATAATCAGGAGCTCGATAAAGCAAAGTTAATCATTGAAAAAGACAAGGCAATTGACCAGCTGGAAATGGAAATTAATGAAAAGGCAATACTGCTGATAGCAACACAGCAACCGGTTGCAACAAATCTTCGTGAAATTATCGTTGCACTAAGAATTGTAACCGATATTGAACGAATGGCTGACAACGCTAAAAACATTGCCAGATCAACTATTCACCTAGGTAAGAATGAAACAGCAGCTATTCCTGAAGAACTTAAAAACATGGAGAAATTGACTTTGGAAATGCTGAATAAATCCATTCTTGCATTTGAAAATAATGACATTGTAATCGCGGGACAACTTGCGATCATGGATGACAGGGTGGATAAATCCTATAAGAAAATTGTAAGTGAACTATTGGGAGAGACAGCAACAGACCCAGATCAAATTCAATATATTATGCAAGTGGCATTGACTGCTCGATACATTGAAAGGTTTGCTGACCACATTACAAATATAGGAGAAAGTATTCTTTATCTTGTTAAGGGAGAAACCTTCGCATTAAACTAAAAAGTCCAAAACACTACTTAATCTCTCCGTTCTAAAGGCTAATATTTTAAATTTAAGGAAGTTAAAAAAGAAAAGTCCGAAACAACTCGAATTCTAACATAAGAATTTTGAATTGTATTCGGATTTTCTTGTTTACCTACATCCCCATCTTACTCAGAAACACAGGGTTCTTTAAAAAAACACCGCTTAATCTCCTCCCTCTTCTCTTATTCCATTTTTTAATTATATGGTTTTATTAAGGTATATAGTTGGAAACATTCAATTATTTTGCCTTTAGGTTTTTCTATCCCATTAAGAATTAAAGTAAACAAGCTTGAATCAGGTAACTGAAAAACATCGAGCCCAGCTTATCGAATAAGATTTAGATAGCCTTTATTCCGTTAATGCTAATGATTTAAATAAGACGATAACCGTTCTTCTCTCACAGGTAAATTTTATGGTCCATTATATTAGCCTCGCCAAATTGTTGTTCTTGCAAACGAGTAAGGATACCTTTTAAGTAAGTCACCAACTATTTTCTACATGTTACCCTTTATTCTTCTACCACTTACTAGATTATGGAGACTTTAAAGAATTTTTAACATAAAATTATATTAGAAAGTATATGAAAGGAGTATCAAAAATAATTTTAATGCAGTTCATCCAGTCTTTTTTATGAAAGTAGGTGTCTCAAATTTGAAGCTTTCCCTCAATATTGACAAAGCACTAAAAGAAACAAGAATTACCATTGATGCCCCTGAATTAGATGATAGTATCCAAGAAATAATTGACTTCATTAATGGGCGGGAACAGCAATTCCTTATTGGAAAGAACGGTGAAATGCAACATATTCTTAAGCCCGATGACATCCAGTATTTTCATACTGAAAAAAATCATGTAATTGCTGTGACGGAAACAGATTCTTTTATTTTAAAAGAAAAATTATATGAGTTAGAGGACAAACTCCCCTCTAAAAAATTTATTCGCTTTTCTAAATCGGTGATCGCAAATTTACATCATTTGAATCGTTTTGAACCATCATTCAATGGTACTCTCTGTGTTTACTTCAAATCAGGAAGGAAGGAATATGTCTCCCGTAACTATGTACCTGGTATTAAAAAAGCTCTAAAATTAAATAGGAGGAAAGTAGAATGAAAACGTTTATAATCCGCAGTTTCATCGGTATTTTTTTCGGAGGCTTTATTGCCGTGTTAATCACGAATTTAAATATTCTTTTCGGAGATTTTGTTATGATAGATGGAACACTTTTCTTGAAAAACTCTATAGGTTCTATTCTTTGCGGCTGGTTTTTTACTGTCAGTCCATTGTATTTCGAAAACAGAAAATTAAATCTCCCTCAGCAAACTATATTACATTTTCTAACCATCATGGTCCTATACCTCATCTTAGCACTCTCAATCGGTTGGATTCCATTTAATATAATTAGTGTTTTACTAACAATCTTAATCGCCATTGTGGTCTATATAATCTTTTGGATTGCGTTTTATCTTTACTTCAAAAATCAAGCTCGAAAATTAAATGATGACTTAAAAAAAATATAAGGATCGATGCAAAAGAATTACTACACAATTTATTAAACTGTTTTATTCTAAGAGGTTGGGACAAAGTGTTTAATCAAAAGAAAAATCCGAACGATGCTCAGTGGAGAAATACCGCTCCGGAAATATACTTCGCTTTCCGCGGGCAACGTCTCAGCCTCCTCGGAAGAAGGGCACTTCCTGCGGGGTCTTCGCTTGTTGCTTTTCCCGCAGGAGTCTACGTATATTTCCTCAGCTAATTTAGTGCTTCGTTCGTCTTTTGAATTAAACCTTTAGTTATGTCCCAGCCTCATTGTTATTAGAATTGCCCAAATTTAGAAAACAAAGTTAAACATCGCTCTTCCACCAAACTCCCCCATTAGCGTCCTTTCTCTAAACCTTAAAAAATATAATATTCCGAACATGCTATTGTATTTCCCGGAATACAAAGGCGATCAATTAATTGATCACCTTTTTCCTATTGCCCACATCATTTAACTGAGTACTTCTTACGGTTTTCCCTCTTTATTAAAATTACTGTTTACTATTAATTCCTCCCAATCTTCAAGTGACAACTTTTCCGTAATATGTTTTAATTCATTAGGTACTTCTATGTAACACATCAATTCTAAGCTATTTCCATCTGGGTCTTCAAAATAAACAGAAGCATTTCCCTGATATGGTCTTACAAATGGATCAATTGATGTTCTGCTTCCAAAAGGTACAGCGTCCACTTCTATGGATTCAAGCCAACTTATCGACTTTTTCAAATCTTCATAAGCTACTCGAAAAGCGATATGTTTTAAAGATGGGTGATAGGATGTCTTGTACTCCTCTCCTTCCCACAATCCTAACCAACTTCTGCCTTCTTCTATCCAAAAGAAGGCAGTCTCTTCGTCACTCCAAGCTAACTTTAAGCCTAATTTTTGATAAAACTTAATGGAGTTTCCTAATTTTTTTACTGGTAAATGCGCTTCAAAAATACCTTTAATCATTTTTTTCTCCTCCCGGTATAATTATTTATCTAAGTACCATTTAACTTAATATTACTAGAACTCTTCATATAAGTATAATATATGTTTATTATGATGAATAATAACTAATTGTTATCACTTTGTTTCTTAGTCAAATTGCCCTCATTTAATTATTCTAGCTTTCTAAATAGATACAGATTCCCCCCTCTCCCCCCTTAGTTTTAACTTTTTAGCTTGTTCTTTCTTGCCATGTTTTTACTCTCTTCCTTGATAAAATATCTAACAATCCTAATTGAGTTTAGTTATAAAATATCCTGCGTGTCTGTTATTCCTATTCTCTACTATCTAAGTCCCTTGCCTTCCGTTAATATATCCTGCTCAGAAAGTGACTTTGACCATTTCTTTATAAAAGTGTGATAGAGTTATATATAGGAGCATTTACATTTATATATATGGTTACTAGTAAACCGCCAACAAACAGAAAGCAGGGAAATATATTACGAGGAAAAATAGAATAAAGATAACGAGGATTCTTAAATTGAATTATTTTCCCATATTATTTTTAAAATGAGGTGGTATGAGGATGGAAAATAAAGAAAAAGAGATTCCTTTTTTATTAGCGATATTACCTATGATTATTATGATAAGTGTAATGGCAGTGACAATTATTAAATTTGAAGGAAGTCCCCATGTTCCATTAATTATTGGTACCATAGCGTGTTGTCTTATTGCCTGGACGCAAGGTTATACATGGAAAGAGATGGAACAAGGTATTGTTAAAGGTATTACATTAGTAATACCAGCAATTATTATCATTATGCTGGTTGGTCTGATTATTTCCTCCTGGATTGGTGGAGGAATTATCGCATCGATGATTTATTATGGGTTAAAACTACTTACTCCATCTTTATTTCTAGTCTCCATATGCTTAATTTGTATGATTGTATCATTAGCAATTGGAAGCTCCTGGTCTACTATGGGTACGATAGGTGTTGCAGGCATGGGAATTGGAATCAGTATGGGAATTCCTAGTCCGATGGTTGCAGGAGCTATTATTTCGGGTTCCTATTTTGGTGATAAAATGTCCCCATTATCGGATACAACGAACTTAGCAGCAGGAGTAACGAATACGGATCTATTTGAGCATATCAAACATATGATGTATACAACCATTCCAGGGCTTGGGATAGCCCTGATTGTTTATTTTATCCTCGGACGGCAGTTCCATGCAGTTGATTTTAGAACGGGCAATATCAATGAAATTATATCCGTGTTAGAAGCGAATTTCGTCATTTCACCATGGTTATTTTTAGCTCCTTTAGTCGTTATCCTTTTGGTAGTGAGAAAAGTTCCGGCACTCCCTGCTTTAACTGCCGGTGTTTTCATTGGCTGGTTTTGTCATGTTTTTATCCAAGGTGGAAGTATTGGCGCGGCGGTCAATGTACTGCATGACGGTTACTTCATTGAGAGTGGAAATGCGCTAGTAGATAATCTATTTAATCGCGGTGGGATTCAGGATATGATGTTCACTGTTTCACTTACAATCGTTGCCATGACATTTGCTGGAGTAATGGAGGCAACTGGTATGCTGCGCTCAATTGTACATCAGATCATGAAGTTAGCGAAAACCGCAAAGAGTTTAATCCCAGCAACTGTGGGATCCGCATTTCTTACCAATCTAGTGGCAGCTGAACAATATATTTCTGTTCTCCTTCCTGGAAGAATGTTTCCGGAAGCGTACAAAGCCAAAAATTTACATTCCAAAAACTTATCTCGAGCAATTGAAGACGGCGGAACGTTAACGTCTCCATTGGTTCCCTGGAATACTTGTGGTGTCTATATTTTTTCTACATTAGGAGTGTCTGCATTACAATATGCTCCGTTTGCGGTTCTAAATTATACCGTTCCGATTATCAGCATATTATTTGCTATATTTGGCATTAAGGTGGCTTACGTAAAGAAAGGTAAGACGGATGTAGTAGAAGAGACAGCGCAGCTCCTTGGAAAAAAAGCATAAGATGCAAAAAGGCTGAATCATTTTATTTTATGATTCAGCCTTTTTTATCCATAAAAATATAAACTTCTTTTAAGCTAATGTTTTTTGCAATTTCTTTCTCTGTATAGATGAAGAATAAATATATTTTTTATATACATAGGGGGAGGTCATCGCAGAGAGGAGAGCTCCGTAATTTACAGAAAAGGCTACTTCATCGCCCGGTTTTAACGGGACTTTCTTTGCGTCCAGTACAATGTGGTCGCTGCTTGAACCAAGAATATCAACAGGTAAGATCGGAGTAAGTCCTGGGACATATACATCCTGTCTTCCAACTCCTAAGATTGCTCTTCTAATTGTTCCTCGGTCCTCAAATGAAAGACTTTCCCCAAGGAAATTGTTTCCAGTCTTACCTATTGGTACAGAAGGTTTCCGCTTCGATTCAATTACTTCCGCAACAAAGCGGAAGGCATCTTGATATAAATTCGAAATAGGTGTTCCATGTATTGTTTCTCTCCCTAACAGCATTGATTCTCCCAAGCGGATATTGTTAACAGTACCAACATCTTTCGTATTCAACAACCACTGATAATTTGCTGAATTCCCTCCAGAAACATAGACAAGTGGTAGAGAAAATTGCTTTTTAATACTTCTTACAAAAGAGGAAAATTGTCTCATTTTTTGTTCTGTTGGTATGACCCCGCCAAAACAAGCAAAATTTGTTCCAATTCCTACGATTTGCACACCTTTTAGATTTTGTATTTGGCGGATAAAAGCAGGTAGATGCTTAGGTAAAATTCCTTCTCTTAAATCTCCCATTTCTACCATTAAAATAATCGAATGGATTTTCTGTTGCCGTAGAGCTTCAGCGGAAAGTGCTCGGATTACTTCGATTTCCGTGTTCATACTAACATCCGCATATTCGACAACCTGTTCTATATCGCTTAGTGCAGGAGTGCGCAGTAGAATTAATGTTGCATCTAATTTAGCTTCTTTTAATTTCTTTATATTCATGATTTTTGAATCAGCAAGACTAGTGATTCCACCGTTTATGAGCGAACTTGCAATAGCTAAGTCTGCAGTGACACCCTTTACAACTGCAGTTACTTCAATTCCCTTTTCCCCAAAGAGAGTCTTTAATATTTTTGCATTATGAGCAAGCTTACCGAGATGTATTTCAATTCTTGGAGCTTTGATTCTGCTCATTCTGAAACGCCAACTTGCTCTGATCGGGAAAGGGAAGGAAAGAATGCAATTAGATTATCAACTATTTTTGCAGGTCCAAATTTTAAAACATCGGTAACCGGCAGCTTATATTGATTTTCATAATCTGTTATTGTAGATTCTATATCTTCATCGGTCATACCTTCATGGTTTAAGGTAATTCCTATCACTTTTGTTTGAGCATAATGTTCAATGAGGTTGATTTCGTCTTCCACCTTAGGCATTGGCATGAAAGGAAAGTCGCCTAATACCTTTCGTTTTGGTGGGTGCTGGAGGATTACAGCTTTAGGTTTTGCCCCTTTTAGAATCCCTGCGGAACTTGCATATCCTGGGTGGCTTAATGCGCCCTGGCCTTCTACAATAATAATATCCGGCTTTTCGATTTCTTCAGCTCGGACAATTTCATTTTCAATTTCGCCGATTAAATATTGCATTGGGAAGGCATCGATTGCAAATCCATATTTGTACCCCTGAATGAGTCCAGTTTGTCCGGTTGAAATAAATGCTGTTTTATATCCTCTGGCCTGCAATTCTTTATCAAGAATCACCGCTGTTGTTCTTTTACCGCAAGCTCCATCGGTACCGAGAACGGTAATAATCGGTGTTTCAATGTCAAGAATCCTCCCTGTGAAAATATGCCAGTCTTTCTTTGGTTTCGGTTTTCTGATATCACGAACTTCCACATTATATTGCTTTGCGAAAGTCATGATCTCTTCATCCTCGGTTAAGAATTCTTGGAGCGGATTAATAATATTCAGGCCTTCTTCCATTGCTTTTATGACAACTTGTCTTTCTTCATCATTTAAGAAAGCATCAGCCGGAGCAAGTCCAATAATAAAATCTTCCGGTCTGTTAGCAGCTTTTCGTAATGCCTCGTCCAAATTTTTAAAAACAGGAATTCCACTCTTCTTACTATCCAAATACTCCCCTGCATCAAGTCCAGCCTTTGTACTATCTATGATTCCGACAATATTGTATTTACCGGGTTCTCGGACTAGACCGTTCGCAGTTTTACCATCCATCGATCCAAATTGATATTCACAATAAACAACTGCATGTTTACTCAACGTTGTATCCCTCCATAATATTTAAAGTGATACCATTGCAAATTAAAAAGAACACCTTGGTAATAGTATCCATGATAGCTATCACATACTAAAAAGGTGTCCAATACATAAAAACTCCCATCAGCAGGAACTACTCATCCTGAACTGATGGCAAGTTGCACCAACCGAACATTTACTTGAGCAGTAACCTCACTTACCTTATAGGTATCGTAAAGGAGTTTGTGAGAAAAATTGTATTCGTTTTTCATTGGCTTCTGACATACTTAGTATGTAAATCTATTACCATCCTTTATTATATCTCATTTGGTTTGTAAAAGAAAGGAATGAGATTTTGTAATTATTAGATTAGCTCAATAACTAGTTCAAGGTCTTTTCCTAAAGCTTAAGCAGTCGGAAAAGTGAATCGGGTGTCAGACTTCATAATGGAAGCTTCGCATGAACTTATATGTATAAACTTGCATATAGTACTGCAAAGACTTCCTAAGGATGAGTATGATGCACATTACGATTAACCTTTATAATTTTAAAGTTAATAGTATTTCAGGTAATGGCTCTATAACAATCGGTGAAGCGTTCCATAATAGTCATACTTCCAAAATTAAATCCCAGGGGGTCAATTCTTCCTATGGTGATTTATCAAATAATGAAGCAATGATGGAAAATATTTATATTGATCCAGATGTAAATGATCAAACGGATATCGGAAACTCTGATTCACCTAACATAGGGCTTCCAAACCTAAAGCTTGGAGAATATTAATAAAAGGAGAATTCGAATGCCTTATCAAATAAACTTTTTAGGTATTAAAGTTAATGGTATGACACAAAATGGGAATTTAGATATTGGCCATACAGTTCATAATAGCCATACCTCTAATACGAAAATGTTTGGTACGAACTTTTCTTTGGGGGATTTGTCTGCTACTAGTTCACAGTTAAATACAGCTATTCTTGATCCTGATGTGAGTGACCAAGATCAAATCGCTAACCCATCCATCCCAATGTCAGGTCAAATTTAAGCGGATTGTAACGGGGTGATGATATGGATGTGGAGAAAGTAAAAAAATGGATCGATTTTACGCATAGTTTTCAAAAAAGCGGATTATGGCCCAATGCCAATGATAAATATCCACCAGAGAAATTCTTCAAAAAAGAAGAAAAGAAGGAATCCGTCGTTTTAAAGAGAGATGTAGATTATCCTAGAATCGATGTTTATCAAGATGATACACATATTTATATTTTGATTGAAGCTCCCGGAATAGACCCGAAAGCTATTCACCTATCTTTACAGTCAAAGCATCAATTAATCATGAAAGGAACGTTTCAGAAACCATCCCTTTCATCAGAAACAGCCATCATAACAGAACGATATTACGGAGACTTTGAGCGAACTATCCAGCTTCCCGAACCAACTGAATCACACCTAATACAACTGAGTTCATACCATGGACTAATTCAAATCATTTATCCACGCTTTAATGAAATAACACCATTGCAATTCAGCTGGTGAGGTACCTGTGTCATGCTTATACTTTCAAGAGAGTTATTCCTCGTTTCATTAGATCATTTAAAAAAAGACTAACTCAAAAATAATGATTTATAACCTTCTGTTTGAGTTAGTCTTTACAGTAGAATTACAGATTCACTGTCCTTAAGGAGCAAATTTCCTTGGTTAAATATAATGCTACTTCCTTTTACTTTCGTAGAGTGTTCTAGTAACGTAGTGCTGCTAATAACATTACCGAAACACCAACTAAACATATCCCTGACCCTATCCAATCGTATAGGTCAGATGTGGTTTTATCTATTTCCCATCCCCATAATACAGAACAAATACCCAACATAGGCTGCATATACTCTACCGAAAGATAGAAATGCTTGAAAAGCAGCAATAATACCACATATAACTAATACTATTCCTCCGAGTAGCCCTAGATATGAAGGTTTATCTTCTCGAAGCAATTGCCATATAAGGTCTCCCCCAGATTTCAGCTATACCTGCTATTAAGAAAAGTGATGCTGCTTTAAACAAGGTCTCATTAAAAACTCAAGTCATTCATTCTACTTTGTTTGTCAATTTAAAACTGTTTTCATTAACTTGATACCTAGGATATGGAGTGCTTTTTCCCCTATTAATTGGTTTCTTTCCTTTACTAATTACACCCATTCTCCTTTGCTGAATCTCAACAATACCTTGAATGATGAGTTGCATGGCAAAAATTGCCAGCATAAAAGCAACTAACACCCACAAATACCAATAGTATCCTGAAATGATTGCACCTCTGCCAATCGCACCTATTAATCCGGACCACTCGTATGTTATGGAAATGGCAGACGGTTCAAATCCTGCCGAGTTTTTTGTTCCTCCAAAGAAAAGATTAAATACCCCTAAGTGAATAAAAATTAACAACACCTGAATGAACTGTTGACCAAAAAGAATAGCTAACTTAGGTCCAATATGTGGAATGATATGTTTTATGAATAAATGTGTGCTACTACCACCAATCATTTTAGAGCTAGAAATATAATCCCGAGAAAGAACTTCATTAATTTCCTTTCCAGTTAGGACCGTAGTAACCGGAAGAACAAGAATAGTTAAAATAAATACTTCCCAAACTATACGTTCACTAATGGAAAAGGCAAAATACTGAGAATATAAGCTATCAAACTTAAAGGCATAAAATGGAGAGAATCGACAGCACCTTCCATCCATTTTTGATTTCTTCGGCTTAAACAAAAAGAATAAATTGCACCAAAAATGAGGCCACCAAAAACACGTAAAAAAGCAATCAATAAGCCAAATAACAAGGTATATTTTGCTCCAAACTACCAATTGATCAAATATACTAAACCCAAATTGGTCTGAACCAAAGATAAATGGATCGGTTCGAGCATATGGTGGTGTTGCGGCTAATGTTATGCCATCGTCTTTGTATAGAAATTTTTCTTGCCCAACATAATTATCTGTTATTACAGAGTAGATAACACTATAACCAATGGCAACAACAAAAAATAAACTTCCTACAATTACTTTCCATTCTTTAAAATAAACCGCTATTGCTCTATAACATGCTTTTAAATGCCTATGTAAACTATATCTACTAACCCTAAAATGTTTAACGTTATAGCATAAATTCTTAATCCTAATCTGGTTAGTAATTATAAAATTCTCATAAACTCTTTTAATGCTTGTTTTCTTGTTTCTAATATCATTAAAATACAGATTCTCTTTATTAGCCCATAAATCAATACAATAGAACAAAACATAAAAGGGCGTAAAAATCATGAATAAGACAAAGGAGATTGTAATTGGTGTAAAACTTTCAAGTAGGTAATACGTTAATCCGTGTACATTGAATATCCTTTCAATGATAAATTGGCTTGAAAGCATTCCGAAAATGATTACTTTAAGTCTTTGGGTAAAAGCAGGCATAATATTCCTTAAAGAATGTTTTATTAAAATTTCTAAACCATTCATTCCTTTTGCTTTTAGAAATAGAATATATGTCTTAGAAAGCTCCTCTTCAAACAAATGCATGAAAACCTTAAACATCGAGATCATTGGCAATATAGAGAGTGTTAGTATTGGTGCAAAGTAAATATCCTCGGAATAGGCAGCAACATTAAACAATTTTATGTCTGTTATTTGAAACATTTTTATTGTTATTGCCTGTAAAAGTGCAGCAATGATTAAATCAGGTATAGACTCCATAAAATCTACAATTCTTTTAATATAATCGGTTATTCTACTGGGAAGGCAAGTTACGATTAAGGCTAAGATCAAAGCAAAAATAACTCCTGAAAATACAGCACCAAGTAGAATCTTCATCGAATAAATAAAAGGCTCCTGTAGCACTTCAAAAATCGGATAACCACTTTCCAAATAAAAATAACGATACTCCCAGGCCTTTGGGTCAAGCAATGTCTGGATATGTTCTATGAATAAGGTGAAGAAACTGGGAGATTCTTTGAAACTTTTTAACGATATAAACTCTGGAATTATACTGATGAATACGATACCAATTAACCCTAACAAATAAAATAGAAAAAAATTTATTACCTTCATATTCTCCCCTTTACAGATTTGTTATACTAAACTGTTAGCTCGAAATCTTTAACTGAATAATACCATAATATTCCAAACAATTTATAGTATTTTACAGAAGTAAGAAGTAAAGACAATGAATTTCGCTAATCGTTTTTTAACTCTTGTAGACTTAAATACAAAAATTTCACTACCGTATACGAGTTACCTTCTTTTCTAATGTACATTTCTTTATTCTTCTTCTTAAACAATCCCGTCCCGTTACTCCCTATAAATAAATTAACTTATAACCGGGAAGTTCCGTTCCTCTACCCAATGAAGGATAAACTGTTTCTGGCGAGGATTTAAGTTTTCGGGTAAATCCTCTTTTCGAAAGAATCTATGTCCCTTACTTTCTAATCCAGTTTGTCTTAGTACACCTTCATAGTCCTTTGTCTTAAAAATAACTTGTACACTATACACTTTATCTTTGTTTGGGTATTGAACGAAACAATCTTCTCCTGAATAAATTCCAAATAGCTCCAATCTATGTACTACTAGTCCTGTTTCCTCTAATGTTTCTCTCTTCGCGGTTTCTTCAAAGGTTTCCCCTAATTCCATTACTCCCCCAGGAATGCACCAATTATCTTCATCCGTTCGATGCTGTAATAATATACATTTATTCTGTTCAACAATTACTCCACAGCCTACTGTAAATAGTGTATCGTGACCAATAAACTTTCTCATATCTTTAATATAGTTCATTAATATGTACCCCTATCTGAGTAAATTGTTAAACACATCGTGGTATTCTTTTATAAATTGAGCTGTCATTAACTCGATGTCTTGCTCTAATACTAACATAATTTTCGGATAATATTGTTGGTTTATCATAGAAAATGGCTATTATGAGAATGCATTGTTGAACTCTTGCCCCAATAATTTAAGTAAAATACTTTACATTAACACTTAATCTTTCCATCGGTATGTTAAACAGGTCGGGTAATAAAATTTACTAATAAATACGGCTATACTTACAGTTACAATCAGTACTCCAATATTTATTAACCATTTCTTCATCTGATATTTATTGCCTGTTAATCCAATAGTTTCAATAAAAAAGGCGGTTAATTCTTCTTCAATTAACGCACCCGTTCTCTAAGAATGGTTTTATATTACATCATTTAATACTTCTTCAATATCTTTCTTCAATTCCTCTTTTACTTCTTCTAATGATTCATCAAGTAGTTCACCGATGATCTTACTTCCTGGAATACTCTTTGAAATTGGCATACCTAACAAGAAACGTTGACATTCCCATATTTTAATTATATGTAAATAGATAAGTTCACCTTTTTTATCAGTAATTCCTATTGAAACAGAGGAATTGTATATTGGCTTAAAAGGGTTATTGCCTTCCTTATTAAACCCTGCATCAAAATCTAACTTTTCTCAGCAAAAATACTCTTATTTTCTTTTAACAATCTTTTCATATAGTCTATTAAAGCAATTTCAGTATTTCTAATATTTTCCTTTAATTTTGCATTGAAATCCTTTTGTTGATATCTCATTATAAATCACTCCTTTCAACAATATAAATAAATTATTCGCTAATATATTTTATACTCCTTCTTAAACTTAACTGCTCTGATGTTTTGTTACTTCTCCGTAGTGATAATCTCTTAGAGTAACTGAAGATTAAAAAATCCTTTCTATATTACGTTTCACTTTAAGTCTGTTTAATTAATTTGTTACATTTCGTTTTGTAATCAGGCAGATATACCTGAAGGATTAAAAAGTTAGTGTAAAGGGAAGTATACCTCTATAAACAAAAATGAGGTGACGGAGATGTCTAAGATAAAACAAGAAGAGCTGGAAACATTAAGGGAGTTAATTAAAGACGTAGACACTGCAATGCTGACTACGTTAACGGAAGATGGACTTATTTCCCGCCCTATGAAAACACAAGATGTAGAGTTTGATGGGGACTTATGGTTTTTCACTAAGAAAGAGACTAATAAATATGAAGAAATTTTACATGATCAAGAAGTTAATGTGGCTTATGCAGGTAAATCCTATGTTTCTATTCGTGGTAGAGCAGAAATCATTGAGGATTTAGAGAAGAAAAAGGAATTATGGAGCAAAGCATATGAGAAAATTATGCAAACGTCTTATGATGATCCTAATGTTGTCTTGTTAAGAGTAAAAGCTGAGGCAGCGGAATATTGGGATACCAGCAATTTTACTAAAAAGATCGCCTTTCTCTATAAACGCATGACAGGGCAAAGTTCTGAATCAACAGATGTTAATGAAACGCTTGAATTGGATAAATAACAGCAAAATGGGTTGTCTGGGTATAGGACAATCCTTTTTTATGTTGAACTAGCTGTAGCTATATTTATCTTTCAATAAGTTGACATTGGCTAGTAATAAATTTTAGTGCATTTTCTTCATTATCTATCAAATTTCCTGTAAAAGGCTGTTGAATCATGCTAGCTGCCTTGAAACTATCACCTCTACCCTTACATCTCGTAAGCATACTAAATAAGCTAATATTCGATTGAATGAATCATTGATATAAATCATTCAAACGATCATTCATTCATCATGTGCACTAACGGTAGATCACCCAATAGTTAGAGGGGGATTATTAAAAATCGATATATCTTCGTATCACTTATTAAATCTTTAATAAAGTAACATAGTCTTAATCAAAATGTAATCCAATAATCTGATAATATGAGATACGATATATATGTAAAAGATGAATTCAGCTTATTCTTTAAAAGTGAGGAGTTGAGTCATAATGTACATAATTGCGAGAAAAGTAAATGGAAAAACAGAAATTCTAAAAGACACAAACAGCACTTCTAATAAAGTCTTCCATAATTTTACTAGAGCAGAATCCCTCGTCAAAAAATTAAACTTCCATACCCTTTCAGATAAAAAATGGTGCGTAATGCATACAAAAATGGTTAAATAAACCAACACTGTTGGGTTGTTGTTAAACAGCCTTTTATTGTTTTTCTGAACAGACTATCTTCAAATTTCTGGCTAATTATTTGTTTCACCTTCAATACTACTGCCCTATTGGTTCAACAACTCTATCTATTTATTATTATATCCAAAAATATTAACTGAAAAAGACGATCATTCCCGGTGATCGCCCTTGTTTGATTACTACTCCGAATCGTTTAATTACCTATTTCTAGTTTTATAATTTTCATAATCTATTTCAAAAATTTGCTTGGTCTAAAGGATTCATAGAATCACCACTTACAGGACAATTAAAACCGAATGGTAAATTGCTCCCAGAACACCAATAATTAAAGGATATTCATAATGAAAGTTCGAAGTAGATTATTGCCTAAAATGCCTTGTTTTTGGAGGATTGTTTGTTTTTCATTCGACGCTGGAACGAAAGAGTCGCTATAAATATAGTTACCCCCCACAAGAACAATCCTCCATACGTTACCACATACACCCAAACAGCTAACCCTTCCGTGTGTCCTTTTGGAAGCACCCCTAAAAATTGAAGAACTGCTAATAAGCTAATTAGAACTGTCAACACCCCAACCGACCATCCTAAGATAATTAATAACCATTTTGGTAATTTCTCTCCCCAGGAAGTCACAAGAGCTAAAGCAAATAAAGATGCTAGTACTGCCAAGATAGCTGTGAAGTCAATTCCATTGGTATATAACGTATATAGAAAAGCAGATTCTTCCTTTAATATTTCACCAAACGCTGCTACATTTTGTACAGCTTGTTTTGTTGTAAGTCCTACAGTTGAGCCCCATGCCCAAAGCGATTTTAATATCGCATATGGCAACAGTGCAAAAGCTGCGACACAGCCCCATCCTTTAGTCAAGTAGGTTTTATCAGTCTTTTCTGACTCCTTATGTTTCTCTTGTTTTAAGCTCAAAAGACTTCTCCCTTCTCATCTTGTTTAAAAAACTCCCCCAAAATTCAAAGTCTTATTTGTCTTGAAATAAGTGTTATCCTTTATATTCTTATTCGATATGGAATCCTTTTTATTCTTTATATCCTTGAAGTAATTTACATAATAAGCACGTTCTACTTGGAATTTATAATTGTAATTTTTTCCGCTGCAATTCGATCCCATCTTCAACTCTTACACTCGTAAGCTGAAGAGTTTTCTACATAAGAGTAATTAATTTATATTAGAAATATCCTCTTTTATTTCATCTAATTTCTTGTCTATCTCGCTTAACTTATTTTTTACATTATTAAAAAAATGGGCTATTCGCGAAATCACATATACAATTAGCACAAGAAATAAAATATTTAATATCATTCCAATGGCATCCATATTCTCTCCCCTTCTTAGATCCATTTATAACTTTCTTCCAATTACTTAATATCCTTCATAAAATCTCCTATATCGTAAACGCGATTCATTGACAAAAAAGGCGACTAATCCTTCTTGGATTAACCCGCCAATTTGTTGAAGAAGTATTATAGTTAAAATATGAAATCACTACCTAACAATCACCAAGTTTAATTCGTCTTAATATCCTCCTCGATTTCCTCAAAGGATTTATCTCCGTAGATTGCCGCCGAAAGGGTAATGGAATATCCATCTGGATCTTTTAATACTAACTCTCGAGCGTTCCATGGACGATTAATTGGGCCTTCCACTATTTTTGCACCAACGGTAAAAGCTCGCTCTGCAAAAGAATCAACCTCTTTTACTAAAAAGTTTAAGATAACTCCTTTTCCTTTTATATCTTTGTTGTCTCTTCCTAGAATAAGCATAATATCTTGATATTGTTCTCCACGGATATGGGCCATTACAATGTCCCCAGTACTATCTGGCAATTGAAATACGGAATCAAAATGAAGTACATCATTGTACCAACTTAGCGATCTATTCATATCACTTACCTCTAGTTTAGTAAAGAATGGCATTGGATAGGCTTGCATCATTTCACTCTCCTTGTAATCTATTTACATAAAATGTAAACTATTACGCAACGTAAAGGTCAAGTGAAATATTTACCATCGACTACACAGGAATTCTAAATTAAAAGTTTAACGGATAGTTAAATCACTTCGCCTCCATAATACTTCTAAAAACATTTATCAGAACACCCGTTTAGGTGATCCCCTTGTTGTTTTATATAGTTGGTTTCTCAAACGCTTTTTACCAATGAAAAGGTGCCTCTCTCAAGAAACCATTTTTTCTTGGCTGCTTTTTTCATCAATAAATTTAAAATATGGTAAACATATTCCTGCTAATGAAACGATACTAATTAATACCCCAATTAAAAGGTACAATGGTCGAACACCCACCACTTCACTTAATACACCACCAATTAGTACTCCCAACGGCATGACGCCTCTAATAATTAATAAACGAACTGAAAATATCTTACCCATTAGGTCATTGGGTACCGTTTTTTGGATAATAGTTGTATTATGAACGCTAAAAATAGCCATTACTATTCCACCAATAGTTTCTGTTGTTATTGCTAAAGGGATACTGTAATTAAAACATAGTACTATGTAGGTTAGCCCTCCTATGAAAAGGGAACCAAGCATGAGAAATCTACGGCTCTTATATTTAATTCTTGTAACTAAGATAGCACCTACTAGGTATCCGATAGGAAAACCAGCCATGAAATATCCGTATTCAGCATACGTCCCCCCTAATACTTCGGTAATGTATGGCAGGGTTGTAACCATTGTCACTCCAACCCCAAATTGAACGAATGCTAAAAAGACCCCTAACCAAACAATCATTTTTTGGGAAAAGAAAAAAGACACCCCTTCCATGAAATCGGCTAACCATGTTTTTCTTACCTCTCTGATATTTCTGTCTTCTTGAATAAAAAGTAATGTAAAACCACTCATGATTAGTAAAGAACAAACCAGAATAAGAGTGAGATGAACACCAGTATACTCAATTACTATTCCAGCTACTATTGGAGATAAAAATGTCATTAAACGGACTGTTCCGTCAATGTAAGCATTTGCTGACTGTAACTGGTCTTTGTCTACAATAGTGGGAGTGATCGCATGATTAGCAGGTACATAGAAAGGCGTGATTAAACCAACTACGCACTGAACAGCGTAAATGTGCCAAGCTTCAAGGTTTCCTGATATTAATGCAGCTAACGGTATGACAAATATGGCTCCCCTTGTCCATTGCGAAAGTATCATAATCCACTTTCTACTCCAACGGTCAATATAGGGACCAATAAATAGCTGAAGAATCAGTGATGGTAAAAAGTACAAAAGCCACATACTTCCAAGTGCCAGAGTGGAGCCCGTAAGTTGGAAGATTAATATTGAGTTGCAAAATGTGCCAAATGCTCCACCGAGTTCAGATATTCCATTTCCAATCCATGTAGATACAAACGAACGGTTCTTAAATAGAGAAGGATTCATAAATTCTCCTTTTATGATTGTTTTATGTACTGCTCTAATTCCTTGAAGAGTTGTTCTATTACATTAGCTTTTAAGGAATATTTCCCTTCCATTATTTCAACCAATTTAGCAGCACGTAATATTTTTAGATGATGATGAATGGTAGTTTTGCCCGTATTCAACTGTTCTGTTAGTTCCTGTAACGAATGATCTCTTTCAGATAGTAACTTGACTATTCGAAGCCTAATCTCCTCTCCTAACGCCTTATGCTTTAGCACTAAATAGTTATTTGGCATATATTTATCATTTGGTGAAAGGCTTTCATTTGCTACTGGGTAGTAGAAGACTTTCGTATCTTCCATATCTGCTTCAATATTCCAAGGTCTATAAACATACTGTGGAATGAGTAAAACCTTATGAACACTTGGCTCAGGAAGGTAGTTTATTCCCCCTGTTGCCCACTGGACAAGCTCTTCAGGAGACATCTTTAGTTTCATCTTCTTTTTAGATTCATAATCGGTTCGTAGAATTTGGTTTGTCAGTTCTAATTCTGGGATTATCACAGTTTCATACCATAATGTCATAACCTCAATGAGGTGATCTTTGAGTTTTTGTGTGTCGGTTTTACTAATAAAATTGATATACTGAGGAAAAAAGGGATTATCACTCGTTATCTGTTGCAATTCTAAGATAGCGTTCTCTTTACCTTCTGCAGCTTTTTCCCTTATGTGCTGAAACTTTTCTCCGATGTAAGGCAGACAAGTAAATTTAAGTTTTATTCCTTCTAACAAATTGACACTTTTGCAGAATTCATCAAGTGTGTTACTTTCATGCTGGTGGAGCAATTGTAATAGTGCTTTCCAAGTGTTGTTTTTCTCCACGTAATCTAAATGGTGGTTTAAATTACCTGAAAATGATCCTCTAAGTTTCTTCCAATAACTTGCTGGTTTTTCTAAAGTGTTAATCAATCGGTAATTCGTTACTGCTGCTATCCCAAGTGCACATTCCCATAATGAAGAATAAGAAAATTGAACTTCATATGTTTCTCTTTTTCTACTTGTTGCCTGTAATATTTCCAAAAAATCACCTCTGACAAATATGTTAGTTGGAATAATTATACAGAAATATAATAAAGGGTTCAAATATTTTTGAATTAGTTATTCAACAATTGTTGAATATACTTCTAATTATAATCCTCCTAACTAAACAATAAAAAACGTATTTGTTTTATAAAACAAATACGTCTTCTTATTAACCATAATATTTTTATAGCATTGTTTTTTAACTTTGTGAATTTTTTACATAGAAATAGCATCTACATTACTATGAAGTAGCGTAGGACTAAGTATCTTAAAACACTCTGCATAACTGCACTCATCTTTAACCTGTTTTGCTACCTGTTTTGCTTTCTCTGTAAAATAATTAGTTATATAAGTGAGATATTCACCAGAAAATTGACTTGTATGGGCTTGTATTGCCTCCATTTTCTTTTCCAAATAACGATCAATATTTATATATGTATTAGGATGATTAGTTGTGTAATACGCTATCGCTTTAACTCTATGAACATTAAGCTCTTTTTGAAGTTGCTCAGGATAAAATCGTGGGTTTGGGCTTATACGAGCCGCAAAAGAAGCAACTCTGCCCGTCACAATGTGATCGATGTGTGTTTCGTACTTTAGAAAAGGATCGACTGTAAAAATAATGTCTGGTTTAACCTTACGAATGACATAGACTATCTCTTTTCTTAATTCTTCGTTATCAAACAAGTGACCATTTTGAAAGTTTAACAAATGGTAATGTTTTACACCTAAAATTGTACCTGCTTTTTCCTGTTCTCTACGTCTAATATTGATTACATCCAGATTGGATAAATCAGTATTATAATTTCCAGAGCTTCCATTAGTGACAGTGAGATAATGTACTTCAGTACCTGCATCTATTAGCTTAGCTATTGTACCCCCTGCAGAAATATCATTGTAATCAGGGTGCGGTTGTATAAAAAGCGCACGATTCATTTTAAATGGATTGGGAATTTCAATTGAAAGCATCTCTTCACCTCAATATATATTTTTTCTATGAAAATACGATAAATTCTCCTTGAACGATCTACCCTTGGCATAAAAATAGCTACAGCAGATCTCATCTTCAACCCTAGTACCAGTTAATACAATAATAATAACTGTTACCATTATTTAGTAAGCCTAGCTTTTTAGCATTATTGGCTTAATTCATTGTTATCTTTAATTGTGCTTATCAATTCTTCAAAGTTATCATTGAATCTATTTAATTCAAACTCATTCATATCCCCATTGTTTGATGAATCTCTAATGGCACTTGATATAACAGAAGCAGAGAATAAAATACATACACTTAGGATAACGATTGCCCCGGGCAAACCCAATCTCCTTTTCTTCTCACTCAATTTAATTCCCCCTATTTTGTTTTACAATTACTACTGAAATAAATCGAAAAATATACTTCCCCTTTATTACATTAACATCTGCGAACATAGCTTTAAACCTTCTGGAATTACGCGCCAGTTATTTCAAGTACATCATTACAAAAAAATATTAACCTTTAAATGATAACCCTTCTTCTTCTAATGAAGTTCTCATAATTGGTAAGGAAGCTGGTCCGATACCATGAAATTTAAGAATTTCTTTTTCAGTGTACTTTGAGAGTTTCTGCAACGTATCAATTCCTTCGTGAAGTAATGCTTTTCTTGCAGGTGAACTTAGTTTCGATAAGAACCCACTTTCAGGTTTATTCTCTTTATCACAAGTTGGACAACTAGGACAATCACTACTTTTGTAATATTTGTGTCCTTTATTACATACTCTTAAACTTTTTTCCATTGTGATTAATAATCCTCCTACTAATTTCTACTTATCCTTTTATAGAAATGCTATCAAAACAGTAATTTCTGAGCCAAATTGATCACCTTCTTTAACTCTTGCACCTTTTAGCGTAATAAAAAATTTAAAACATCAGATTTTAATTCTTGATGGAAAAGATTTCTATTAAATCCACTCGGGTCTTGGGAAGGAGGAAATGAAGGGTTTTTCATCACTTCAGGAAAAGGACTTAAGAAGGAAAAGTGACCAGCGTTTTCTATGGATTTATGTACTATTTTCCCTGTGTTTTTTAACCCATTTAATAAAAATTCAGCATGAAAAGAAGGAGTAATTTCATCTTTTTCTCCTGAGATCATCAAAATAGGTAGATTTACTTTATCAACCGCTCCCTTGTTTCTAAACCATCCTAAAGCAGGTGCTAATAAAATCACTTTTTTAATCCTTTCTTCAGCGTCTACGTTTATAATTCTAGAAATTTGATCATCTGTTTCCCATGGAAGAGTTGTTGGTATACCTCCAGCTGCTGCTATCGCAGTATAACCTCCCATTGAGTGTCCGATTATCGAAATAGCATCAAAATCAACACAGTCTTTTAAGAAAATGTCATCATAAAACCAGTCAATGGTTTGAGTGATATTTCTCGGTCTGCTTTCTAAAAGTTTAATTGTATTTTCTAAATGATTGTCATTTAAATTGTTAAATGGATGCTCAGGCATTGCTACAATAAATCCATTTCTAGCTAAATGATGAGCAAGCGTTCTATATACAAGTGGTGTTCGACCACTACCATGAGATATTAAAACTAACGGATAAACAGCATCTTTCGGCTTTGCTTCCTTTGCGACATTTATACTATAAGGCCCTATTTTTTCTTCTTTTTCATGAGTGTCAGTAGGATACATAACAAACATGGGGAATGTTACATTCAAATTGTCATCAATAATATCTACTTTTCGATAACCCACAAAGTTTTCTTTTTTCATATCACTTATCAATTCATACCACCTCAAGATTTACAAGCTTTTCCATAATATCTGCTATTATGCTTCTAGTTGCAACTATTTTACCTTCGATTATTCTGCCCCTATAATTCAAAAAAACTACCTAACACTAAAGTACCAGTTGGTTCATAATGTTATTGTTTTTGTAATTTTTCATCAATTTGTTTTAGGTGGTGTGCATCGTGTTTAATGAAAATCTTAATAAAACTTTCTCTTGAGAATTCTCTTTTACCGCCGCCAACAGTAAACCTAACATCTTTGCCAAGACTTGAAATTCTTTCATTAAGTTCTTTACGTGTAAGTGCAAAACTATCAATGATAGAATCAACTGAATAATCTTTAATAAAAGACATAGCTTCTTCATTATGTTGGTCATGGTCAGGAAACTTTGGTAAATCACCACCATCAGCCATATAGGGTATCATCTTTTCAAGATTGAATTTATCCCAATAGTATAGATGTCCCACGATTTGTATGATTGACCATTTTCCTTCTTTAATCGGTTCCCGCAATATTTCTTCAGGAACTTCTTTTAATTCCATAATAGTATCTATCATTTTTTTAAATTGAATGAATGTTCTATTCAACTTATTCCCTCCCTCATTGAATTCAACAAACAAAACATTCGTTTTTAGGTTCGTATTGGATCACAAATTGTTCTTTTAACAATTAAAGGAATAGTAATTAATATATCAATAATGCTATTCCATCTTGTTGCACTAACCTTTCCGAAGTCTATTAACTATACAATTCAACATAACATAATATTCAAAAAATATCATCGCTATTTATCTATAACTTGGTGACAAATTACCAAGAATTTAATTCAGTTCTCCACTTCACATAGGTATAAACAAGTTGCCCAATAAGAGTAACGAATAATACCAGACTTATATTAATAGTTATCTTAAGAGGTGCACCCAATATAACTAACATTATTATCGTTAGAACGTCAATAGGTATCATCCATAGTGTTCGAATGAACTTTCCTCTATAACTCAATTTCCAATAATTAAAACCAGGAACACGGCCATTTTTCAATTGATTCACCTCTCGAAACATTGAATCGCAATGCTACTAAGAATCCGTACAACTTATGATACGATTCAGTGGGTCAAATAAGAGGTTTATGATATTGTAAAAAGTTTCATGCTTTACTTCTTAAGGAGAGTAAATCTGCTCTAAAAATAAAATATGCCAACTATTTTTCATAGCTGGCTCAATGTCACTCCTGACTTTATTTTATACTCTTTTTTTCCGAGTGTATACATCAAAAATAACGGCAAGAGCTAATACTCCTCCACGGATGATGTATTGAGGAGCGATTCCCACACCCATCAGGTTCATTCCGTTTGTTAAAGTTGCCATAACGAGTGCACCAATAATGGCTCCTGTTACTTTACCAACCCCACCGGCAGCGGAAACTCCTCCAACAAATGCCGCTGCAATAGCATCAAGTTCGAATAAAGTACCCGCGGTAGTTGTAGCAGATTGTAAGCGAGAGGTATACAAAATACCT
Organism: Oceanobacillus piezotolerans; assembly: GCF_003665065.1. Lineage (GTDB taxonomy): Bacteria > Bacillota > Bacilli > Bacillales > Amphibacillaceae > Oceanobacillus > Oceanobacillus piezotolerans. The sequence goes on from NZ_RCHR01000001.1 coordinate 717,718, forward strand.
GATAAGGCTGCTAGCATCCCCATAGAACCGAAAACAAGTAATGTAATCTTACTCACATTTATTCCGCTAAGGTGCGCCGCTTCTGGATTACTGCCTACTGCATAAATATGTCTTCCTAAGACTGTCTTTGTAGTAATAAAATGATAGACAATCACAACAAGAAGCATAATGATAACTGTCCAAGATAATCCGTTGTAACTAGCTAAAACCCAAGTAATATAACCGATAATAGCCGAAACAAAAACTAGCTGGAGTATAAAAATTTCCTTAGATACCACTTCAAAATTATATTTTATTTTATTTCTTCGGTTTTTGATCGTACTGTATATGTAGAATACAATCGCTAATGCACCAACTAGTAAAGACAGTAAATGAACCCCGCCAATTACCATGAGTGATGGGATATTTCCATTACCTATCGCATTAAATACATCATCATTAATTATGATCGTCCCTGTCTTTTCTGTTACTAAAAGAATGGCACCTCGATAAATAAGCCATCCTGCGAGTGTAGCAACAAAGGCAGGTATTCCTATTTTAGCAACTAGAAAACCTGTAATTGTTCCAGCGAATATTCCTAGGATTAGAATAATTGGGATGACTATATAAACTGGCATTCCTACTTGCATAAGTAATATCGCTGCAATGGCACCCAGGAATCCAGCTAAGAAACCGATAGACAAATCAATATGTCTAATTACAATAACTAGCATGACACCCACAGCTAAAACTGCTATATAACCTGCTGAATCTAATAAATTACTTATATTCCTTGATGACATAAATAGACCATCTGTAAGAATGGTAAAGGTAACCATGATAATGATTAAAGCAATGTACATACCATAATCACGAATATTATCTTTAACTAAATGTTTCGCTTCATTCAATAGTTTCATAGTATTAACCTCCTATTGCGTAGCAAATTCCATGATTTTTTCTTGATTTGCTTCCGCAGATGATAACTCACCTTTGATTTCCCCTTCAGCCATCACATATATACGGTCACTCATCCCTAGAACTTCACCAAGTTCTGAAGAGATCATAATAATACTCATGCCTTTATCTATTAGTTCATTCATGACTGAATAAATTTCAAACTTAGCGCCAACATCAATTCCTCTTGTTGGCTCATCTAAAATTAGTAACTTAGGGCCAACGAATAACCATTTGGCTAATGAAACTTTTTGTTGATTACCGCCACTTAAATTACCAACTAGCTGTTGTAATGATGAAGCTTTAATGCCTATTGAAGTTTTGTAATGATCAGCAACTTTGATCTCCTCATTCTCATTAATTATTCCATTTAAAGATATTCCTTTCATGTTTGCCGCAGAGATATTGTTCTTAATATCTTGTAGTAAAAACAACCCATCCCCCTTGCGATCCTCGGTAACATATGCAATTCCTGCTTTAATGGCCTGATTTGTATGTTGAAGGTTGACAGGACGTCCGTCCAAATATAAATCCCCTTGCAACTTATAAGACTTTGAATTTCCGAAAATACTTAAAGCTAATTCTGTTCGGCCAGAACCCATTAACCCTGCTATTCCAATAATTTCTCCTTTTCTTACATGTAAATTGACACGTTTAGAGACGTTACGGCCTACTTGGGGATCATAAGCAGTCCAGTTGGATAATTCAAGAATTTTATCACCAAAAGTTTTTTTATCTCTTTTTGGATAAATGTCCTCAATTTCCCGACCAACCATATTTTTAATAATCGTATTTTCATTAATTTCTCCTTTAGTGGCTTCCAATGTACAAATCGTCTTTCCATCTCGAATTACGGTCGCCTTATCTGCAATGGAGATTACTTCCTTTAATTTGTGGGAGATCATAATACAGGTGATTCCTTGCTTCTTTAATTCGCGCAACAAGTTTAATAGATTCTCACTATCGTCTTCATTAAGCGCTGCAGTCGGTTCATCTAAAATAAGTAATTTCACATCTTTACTTAATGCTTTTGCAATTTCAATCAATTGCTGTTTACCTACACCTAAATCCTTAATTAAAGTTTCAGAATTCACTTTTAGATTCACCTTATCAAGTAATTTTTTAGACTCAACGATTGTTTTATTAAAATCTAATACACCACTTTTATTAACTTCATTTCCAATAAAAATATTTTCATAAACTGGAAGATCTGGGAATAAAGCAAGCTCTTGATAAATAATGACGATTCCAGTCCCCACACTATCGGTGATTTTGTTAAATTGTTGAACCTCACCATTAAATACGATATCCCCCTCGTATGATCCATATGGGTAGACTCCGCTAAGTATTTTCATTAGTGTAGACTTACCAGCCCCATTTTCACCAACCAGGCAATGAATCTCACCTTTTTCTACCTTGAAATTAACATCGCTGAGCGCTTTGACTCCTGTAAACTCCTTCGTTATCTGTTTCATTTCCAGAATATATTCGCTCATGTTATTCCTCCTTGACAAAATAACTATTTGAATGTGAATAGTGACAGACGATTAATCTATCACTATTCTTAGATTCTAGTTATTTTCTTTTTATAGACCAGAGAATTCACTTGCTTCATAATAACCGGAGTCAATGAGTTCACTCTTAACATTCTCTTGTTCAACAACAATTACATCTGTTTGTTTTGCTGAAACTTCTTTACTTCCGTTATCATAAGTACCTGTTGTTTCAGGTGTTTCGCCATCTAGAATGTCAACAGCCATTCCCATTGCATCAGTAACAAGTGTACGAACATCTTTAAATACGGTCATTGATTGTTTACCATCGATAATATATTGAATAGAAGCCATCTCAGCGTCTTGTCCAGTTACTACATAACTTGAAACATCAGGATCCGTTCCAAAAACATCTGCAATCGCGCGGGATGTCCCATCATTTGGGGCAAGAATAGCAACATCACCTTTTAAGTCTGTGTTAGCAGCAGTTAAGTTAGTTTGGGCTTTGTTTTTAGCCTCGTTTGGATCCCAATTTGTTGTAACCTGGCCAAGGATTTTTCCCAATTCATCACGTGAAAGTTCTGCTTTATCCTTTAGACTCTCTGCTTCACTAGAGTTTGCAATGACAAATGTTCCATCAGCAATTTTCGGTTGTAATTTATTCCATGCTCCTTCAAAGAATAAAAATGCATTATTGTCTGAAGCCGCTCCAGCATATAGGTATAATGGAATTCCTTTACCATCTCCAGCATGATCGATTAAGTATTGACCTTGAGCTTCACCAACAGCCACACTGTCAAATGTTACATAATAATCAACCGCATCAGTATCTGTAATGAGTCGATCATAAGCAATTACAGTAATATCGTCTTTTTTAGCAGACTCCACCGCAGCACCCGCCGCTGCACCATCATGTGGGGCAATAATTAATACATCGATACCTTTACTAATAAGTGTTTCAACATTTTCCTTTTCCTTTGCGGAGGAACCCTGGCTGAATAAAATTTCTGTTGAATATTCTGAGTCTACTAATGCATCTTTAAACCGTGTTTCATCTTGTACCCATCTTGGTTCATCTTTAGTAGGTAAAACAATCCCAACATTTACCTTGCCACCTTTAGATCCTTTTTCCCCACCTTCGCTACTGCTCGATGCGTTGTTACTACTACAGCCAACTGCTAGAATTGCCATTAGCAGGGCAATCAGTAAAACTGAAACCAATTTTAACTTCTTCATAATAAACCCCCTTGAATCTATATTCTTTACCTTCTATTCAAATATAGCAGTACTACAAGTCAATAAAAACGCTTACTTATGGTAATAATTTATCATTATCTGTATTTTTTAAATATTTTTTAATGAAACAGTATGAGAATCAATTGCCCTTCTTAATATACAGAAAACACAAATATAAAAACCACCAGTTCCAATAAACTGGTGGTTCAGTTAAGCATTCATTCCCTCCCTTTATATACTTCCTGTTTAGAATGAAAACCATCTGCGATGATGGTGTCATCAATATTTTCACGATCAACGACAATAGGAGAAAGGAGTATGGATGGTACCTCTGCTTTTCCATTGTTTATCATACTTTCTCCCATTACTTCTTCCCCTTTAGCAAGCTTGACCGCAACTTCAGCGGCTAGATCTGCTAGTGGTTTTAATGGCTTATATACTGTTAACGTTTGAGTTCCGATAACGATTCTTTGTGCGCCGGCAAGGTCTGCATCTTGTCCCGCAACAGCTACTTTACCCTCGAGACCCTGTTCTGCTAATGCTTGAATAGCTTTTCCAGCTGTAGCATCATTTGCAGCAATAACAGCATCTATGTCATTCTTGTTTGCCTTTAAAGCCTCTTCCATACTTGCATATGCATTTTCAGGGAGCCAATCCTTTGACCATTGGTCATAAACAATGGTAATGTCCCCCTGTTCAATAAGGGGGTGAAGCACGTTAAATACTCCTTTTTTAATTAAATGTGCATTATAATCTGTCTCTGCACCACCTATGTATACATACTTACCTTTAGGAACGATTTCAGTGATGACATTTGCTTGAAATTCACCCACCATTTCATTGTCATAAGAAATATAGAAATCAATTTCGGAATTACGAACTAATCGATCATAAGAAAGCACCTTAATTCCTGCTGAGTGGGCTTTTTTCACAATCATCGCTGTGGACTCTGCATTATGCGGGACGATGACTAGTAAATCGATGCCTTCGTTTATTAGTGTTTCTGCTTGTAGAATTTGTAACGCATCATCTCCTTCAGAAGCAAAAATCTTTACTTCAGCACCCAATGCTTCCACTGCCTTTCGAAACAACTCCCGGTCCCTTACCCATCTATCCTCTGCTAACGTATCCATAGAAAAGCCAATAATAATTTTATCATCTGCTTCTGTATGGCTCTCGATAGTCTCTCTATGTGTTGAGGGTTTTTCATTTAAACCACGATGTTCCGTATTGCTTTTATTCTGTTCACAGGCAGTAATTAGAAGGAGTAATAGAAGCATTAACAATAAGATATTTCCCTTTATAAAGCTCGTTTTCATTCAATTCACCCTTTTTTCTACCCCATTATGTCTTAGCTCCCAACAATGATTTTCTATATTCTGTCGGAGATACTCCATACATTTTTCTAAATACCTTACTAAAATAATTCGGGTCTTGGTATCCAATATCAAACGTAACTTCCTTTAAACTTTTTTCGGGATTCAGCATCAATTTCCTTGCATGCTCTAATCTGCACTCTGTCAAAAAGGAGATATAGTTCACACCTAACTGTTCTTTATAAAGCTTGCTAATATAAATTGGACTTAATTTAAATTTTTGAGCAATCCCATCTAAGGAAATTTGTTTATGGGAGTTTTCAATAATATACTGCCTAATTTGTCTAATTGTGTCATCCTCTACTTGGTTCTGATAATCGATAAAAGACTGTCTCATTTGGTTGAGAAAATGATTTGTTTCCATACGTAATTGTCTGAAATCATTTATTTGAACGAAATATAATGGGGAGTCTAGTTCAACTCCGATTTCATTTAACACCCGCGATGCAACCCAAAGCAGTTCTAAGACACGCTGCTGGGCTTCTATGATATTGGCACCTTTTTTGTCATAAAACTCAATTAAACTCGTTACTTCTTTCAAGATATCTTCCCACTGACCATTTCGGATTTGGTCGAACATCTGATTTTCAAGTTTTTTAGAATAATGTCCGTCTATTATCGTATCAGTTATTGATATATCTGAATAAAAGCGATATTTTACGGGTAATGAACTATCTTTCGTGGCAATAAGTGACTCTTGGTAGGATTGACGTATAGTTTCTAAAGAATGGCAGACATTTCCAATCCCTATGAACCAACCTGCTTTACCACCGGATATGGATAAAATATCCCTTGCAAGTGTAATTGCTTGGAAGCGAAAAGAATAATCCTGTTTTCTAAACACAATAATAGGAATTTGTCGTCCATATAGCGTACCAACCCATGCATTTCCTTTTTTCCTAACCTTTTGTTTAATTTCTGTATACAAACTCTTTGAATCATGTGGTAGTAGGATACTCATCACAAACTTTTCGCTTGTCATCGGAGTATCTAATAATCCTACTAACTCATCCAAATGGATTTCATGTACATGATCGAATAATAATTGTGTAACAACATCTGTTTCTACGATAGTTAATGCTTTTTGTAAAACTGTTTGCTGGTGAATGTTCTTTTCCTTCGATTTCTTTTCTTCGTCAATTTGGCTCATTACTTTGCCGACTGCTCTTACAACCTCACTTGCTTTACTTGGCTTGAGCAAATAGTCTTTCACACCCAGCTTAATTGCTGATTTTGCATAATCGAATTCGGCATAGGCCGTAATCATAATAAACTTGATATTCGGATTTATTTCACTCATTTTCTGTATCGTTTCAAGTCCACTCATCCCTGGCATCTTAATATCCATTAATACCAAATCAGGCATAAATATCACAGCCTTATTTAAAGCAATGGTTCCATTTTTAGCATCTTCAATTTGAATCTCTGGGAAATTCTTTAAAAGTATTGCTTTTAAACCTTCCCTTACAATCTGTTCATCATCAACAATCAGGAGTCGCTTCATTGTCCCTCCACTCTCCTTGTTTTAGGTATTTTTAGAATAACCTTTGTCCCGATTCCCACTTTGCTTTCAATATCAAAAACATCATTATAGTTATAGAATAAACTTAGTCGTTTCACGACATTATTAATTCCGATGCCCGTGAAATGACCTTCCGACTTTGTCGTTTTCAACTGAAGTATTTGCTGTACCTTCTCTTCTGGCATCCCCGGTCCATTATCTTCTATCTCTAGTCTCACGTGGTCAAGCTCATCAACAACGCGAAACCATATACTACCGCCCTCTTCAACTGGCTCAACCGCATGGATGATAGCGTTTTCAATAATTGGTTGTAATGTTAAACGTGGGATTTGTACGTCTAAACATGAATTATCTATTTCCAAATGAAATTGCAGCCGATCTATAAATCTTGTGTTTTGTATATTTATGTATTGATTTAGTACTTGAACTTCTTCAAAAAGGGAGGTGGAATTTCCTAATTTGTTCAGGTTATAACGCAGGAGTCCCGCGACATTGACTAAAAGATCACTTGTTTCTTCCGCCCCCTCTAAATATGCCTTCTTAGATAGTATATCTAGTGTATTATACAGGAAATGAGGGTTAATCTGGCTTTGAAGACTGCGAAGTTGACTTTCTTGTAATAACAGTTTGCTTTGTTGAAGCTCATTTTCTAATTGTGCCTTCTGTTTTATTTCAGATAGATAATTATTTATATTGATACGCATCTTATCGAACATCTTAGCTAAAAATGAGATTTCATCATTAGAGTCAACATCAATCTTTACATCAAAACGTCCTAAAGAAAACTCATGTGCTGCTTGGGTTAACTTATTAATTGGCCTTGTTATTCTTTTTGAAAACAAGTGAGTTAAGAACAGCAATAACATTGTAATCAAAGGCAATAACCAAATTCCCAGCATTCGTAATTCCTCTGAATTTTCAATAATACTGCGATAAAAGCGTTCATACGTATTAAGTTCTGTGTCTATTATGGTAAGTGTCATCTCAGAAATATATTTCGAAATCCGACTTGCCTCTGAAAGCGCATTCAAATAGTCTTCTGTTTGTTGCTCAGAACGAGCCAAAACAGATTGTTCCGTTGTTTCAACTAGACTCTCTATTAAGTTTTCATAGTTTGTCAGCGCATAATTATTATCAATATTCCTAAATTCTATGACCTTATTCTTTGTACTTAGAACTTTACTTTTATTTTTATTTATCTCTTCCAAATTAGCTTCTGTTGGTTCAATTATATAGTTATTAAGAGCTGCCACTATTTGCTGGCTTTCATTTGTTACTTCATTCATAATTAAATATCGTTCTAATATATTGTTGTACTGGTACTGCATTTTTTGATTGTAATAGGTTAATGAAGTCCAAATAGCTACCATAATAAATAAAACCGCTACTACAAGCACCAATATTTTTTTCTGAATACTATTCATTTTCCATCATTCGCCTTTATAATCTGAATATCAGTTTGATATCCTTCTAAATCCAATGGAACTTCCCTATTACTCAGCCAGTCTAAAATCAATTTCACACTCATCGTTCCCATCTCTTCAGGGGACTGCTCTAGGATTCCATCAATCTTCCCTTGATTTAGTAATGTGATAGAGTCATAATCATCATCAAATGAATAAATAAAATAAGGCTCAATTTGTGATCTTCTTTCAACCTCATTAATCATAGCCGCTAGTATATCCACGTTAATTACAATAAAAGCATCTAAATTTGGATTCTGGTTTAAGACATCTTTCGTAGTTGCAATGACCTGTTCCCTGGCATCATGCATTTCAATATAATGGGTTTGAATATCTGGATATCTTTGCAAAACATCCCTAATCCCTTCTACTCGCTGTTCTTGGAAGTATTGGTGCTGTATATCAATCATAATCGCAACTTCTCCATCAGCGCCCATATCAGCTATTAATTGTTCCGCAATCATTTTACCAGCTACATATTGATCTGACCCTACATAAGATTTTCTAAGACTATCACCCATAGGGACATCGTTTGCAACAGTTATAATAGGAATTCCGTAAGAAGCTGCTTTAATTTTGGTTAAGGTTTTAAACTCATCTGTGTCTACCCCTTGTAAAATAATTCCATCCATTTGTGAATAGATAGCGATTTCAATTTTCTTTAGAAATTCTTCTTGATTGTTGCCATAGCTTCCCCAAACTTCTAGACTCGCCCCCTCCTTCTCCGCCTCTTCCATCGCACCTTTTGCAACCTTGTCCCAAAAAGGGGTCTCAAGCTCCTGAGTGATTAATACAAGACGTTGCTTCATATCCACATGTGCTGTTGACTGAGGTAATTCCCAATCTGTCTTAAAAACTTTACTTGCTGACAGAATCGTAAAATAAAATAGGGTAATACAAACAAAAGTGAAGATAACGATAGCTAATTTACGCAAGAAGAACTATCACCCTTTCAAAATAACCATCAGTTTATTTTTTGATTATAATAGTTGAAACTAGCAATCAACGATATCATAACAGTAATCTTTTTAAAAGCAGTATACCATTCTAAATCAGTTATTGGAATATGGTCTAGATTTTTGAATGATTTGGGACTGTTTCCAGGATCCAGTTATACGTTTTTATCTTTCTCTAATGTAAAGATAAGAACCTCATTTACTTATGATAAGAATCATCGTAATGCATCAGAGTGAAGTTAAATTTAACTCTATTATAAAAAAGGAGAATCTATTTCTATAGACTCTCCACAGCACTAATTATATTCGTCATAATGACTCTGAGAAATTGCTCCCAATTCTAGTGCACGATTTGGATTGATAAGGAATGCAGGGCTTATTACAAAGAAAAAGTAAGATATAAAGGTGGAGGAATCCAAAAACGAAAACGTTGCTTCCGCTTGTCGCTAATGTAACTTGTAAGGTGACGTAGCCAACGATCCCCAGGGCAACTATCCCTATAGCGTAATACAAAATAAATCGGCTGGGTTCTTCCTTTCCTTCTTCATTGATGCCATTTAGTCTAAGGACAAGCTTCTCTCGGTTGATAAAGCCAAACACAAATACAAATGTAAGAACATGGATAATTATCGTTAATCCACCCAAGCAGTTCCCCCAAATGATACTAAATAGAGGTATGGATGAATAGACCGACAGCATCATCAACTTGACACACACATTAATACTATTGAGGTGAATACCGCTGTATCCATACTTTAGCCAAAGAATAAATAATAAAAGCAAAAACGATTGGAATAGTTAGTACACTAGCAATGATAATCTTCAAATTCTCTGTCATAGCACTCATAAATGGCGCAAAAAAGATACATATAAAAGCAACATTTAATATATTTGTTTGTAAAATCGGCTTTCTAACTCTCTTCATCCTATCCCCCTATACCTATCTCTGTTAATTGATAGAAAGCGTCTTTTAGTGACGATTTTCTAGTTTGTTATACGATATAATTGAGTGAATTTAGTTTCAAATATAAGAATTAAAGTTATAATGGTCTAGTGTTTGAGCGATAGTTTTTATAATAATAGGCCAATCACCTCTCCTATATCTTCCAAGTAATTACTTATTCAAGAATCCCGTTTTTACTACTCAAAATTCTGTTCCATTATTCATAGGTTAAAAATCTAATAAAATTTGGAACTCTTTCTTTAAATGTAGAATAATTGTGTTCTCCATTTACAACAATGTCAAACATCGCTTTAACACCTTTAGCTGTTACAATCTCGTAAACTCTTCTATTTGAATGTAAAAACAACTCGCTAACCTCATCTTTTTTCCCTGATTCCTTTGTTCCGCAGTCAAAGTAAACTCTATCCAAAGATGTTAAATCGCTGTTTTGTAGTAGCTTTTCAATTTCTTCTTGATTTCGATAAAAAGCAGATGAGATAGCAGCAACCCGTTTAAAAATATTTGGATAACAACTTGCTGCATAAGTTGAAATAAGCGCCCCTAACGATACTCCTGCCATATAGGTTTGAGTGGGATCAGTACGATATTTTTTATCTATCATTGGCTTTAGTTCATTCACTATGAAACTCACATATTCTTTTCCTTTTCCACCAAGCGGTCTTGTATCACCTATGAGCTTCTTGCTAAAATCACCATTAATCCACGGACAGTATTCGTAAATTCTATGGTTATTTTCAGTGTTTTGATCGATTGCTATAACAATGATGTCCGCTTTTATTACTTCCAAATGTTTATGAAGTTCCAAGGAAACTCCTCCTATTGCACCTTCATTATTAAAAACATTTTGTCCATCGTGCATATATAAAACTGGATACCTCAAACTTACCTTGTTATAGTTCTTAGGTAAATAAACCCGTATATTCCTTTCTTGCTCAAACAAAGGAACTTTAAACTCCTTCAACATCAGAACACATCCTTTCAATACAAAGCAAATACTATGGATATTTAATCAAAATATCCGAGTACTCAGAAGAACATTATTTTACAGTCTGCTTATTTGTTTTAAAGTTCACGATAGCATAATAAGATTTAATATTGGTTGCCTAATTTTTCTACAACTAAAGGAATTTCCGCCAAATCTTCCACTATAAAATCGGCTTTTACATTATCCCACTGATAGTCTTTTTTCCAAACACCTTTCATTCCTACGTGTTGAGCAGCCTTTACATCTTTTTCTGGGTGGTCGCCAACAAAAATACTTTCAGACGGTAAAACATTAAGTTGATCTAAGGCTTTAAGAAAGATCTGTGGTTCGGGCTTTTTTGCTCCCTCCCATTCGGATATAAGAATTGCTTTAAAGTATTGTTCAATACCTAAAGCCCTAATATTATTCATTTGAAACTGCCCTTTTCCGTTAGTAATTATTCCAAGAACAATGTTATTATTCATTAATTTATCTAACGTACTAATAAGGTTAGAGAAAGGAATACAACTATATTGAAACTGACTGATATAGTCTTGTAATAATTCATCCCATGTCAAACCTGTAATATCAAATTCATCCACTAACTGTTGATACACTTTATCCTTCCAAACATAACCCCTTTTTTCTAGTTCAATAAACCTTGTTATGTATTTTTTCTTTGGTATGTGATTTAACCACTTATTTAGTTGTTGGTATTGATTTTCTATAAAAACTCTTACTGAAGCATCTCGGTTTAACAAAGTTCCATCTAAGTCAAATACAACAGCTTTTATAATATTCATCCACTCCCCTAAAAATGCTCGTAAGTTGGAATTAAAACCACAAGGCTTTTTTCATTTATGGCAGCCTCAAGAAAAATAAGAGATTATTCTCTCTAGACTATTAATCCTATATCAGAATCGCACCCATTAGTACAAAATTTATACAAATTACGAACTACTAATCCCACTCTTGTCCATGTCATATTGGTATTTTATGCATAAACTAAATTAACCACCACAGCTTCATATTTATACCTCCTATTGGACACTCTTTATATTGGGTGTCCTTTAATTCATAATAAAGTCCATTTATTAATTTCTCTTACGTCACTTCTATTTTCGACTATTTTTTTAAAACTTAACTCTACTTCTACTGAATATTAGGTAAATACTTTTAATTCACTCTCTAATTAACTAAATATTTCTCTTTTGTCTATTACGAAAAAGAACCCTATTACATAACATGTACTGTAGTGATGGAAAGGTGGTGAACTTAATGAGCTCTGAATACGGTGGCGGTTATGACGGAGGAATGAAAATGAATTTTGCCTTAATCGTTGTTTTATTTATCCTGTTAATTATTGTTGGCGTATCCTTCGTTCATAAGGGGTACTAGTTTTTTCGTGGGATAGTCTTAATGTTTGATAGTCCTACAACTACCACACTCTAATAATTCCTCCTTACAGTAGGGTACCGGGAACTTCACTTTTTCCGGACCCTTTTTCTTTTGGAATCCTTTTTTCTCAATTACATTTTCTGCATAATTTTTTTCAATAGTGAAAAAAGCTGATGGATATACTCTCATAAGATTCCAAACAAATCTTTGGGTTTTCCAGAAGAAAAGGCGCTCAACTTCTAGGGTCACCTTGTTAAACTTTTTACACCCAATGGTGAAAAATCTAATTTTCTAAGATAGATACAAATTCCATGCACTAGCAACTTTTATACATTAAAATATTCCTACATTTTTACTCTATGGAATAGTAGACTTACAAGGCGTTTTTATCGCATTTGAATAGGAAGAACAAACTACTAAATAAGTAAAACTCATATCTCCATCGTGTTAGGTTAAATTTTTAACACGATGGACTGTGTCTTTTTTAGTTGAAGGTAAGACACCTGATTTTCTCTTCTTATATCTATCTAAATTCTTTTCTCTTATACTTTAATAGGATGATTAAGGATAAAGATTTTATCTCAAACACCACGTTTATTCCCCCATATATAAGTGTGAAGTTGTGGCAATACCCGGACATCGTTCAATTCTGCATTATTCATTACAAGATCAACCAATCGTTCGTATTTTTTGAGCAGATATGGTAACAACTTCTCTTGTTCTCCTGTTTCCAAGTCATCATTACCGACTTGAAGAAACAATTTCACATCAGGATACCTTTTGTGTATGTTGATGGCATATTGCATATCTTCTTCTCCAAAGATGACAACCTTTAAACTGAAATCACCCTGTTGTTCTTCCTTTAATGAACTGATAATAAAATCCAATGTTTCAAAATTTGTAGTCATTCCAGAGCTTGGTGGCTTAGGCGAAATCGTTAGATCATCTATCTTTGTAAACCATTGCTGCCATCTGCTACCTTGTGTTTCCAATGCAACCTTCACCTGATTTTCATGAAGTAGATCTACCAATGCATTCAATTGAACCAATAATCCTGGATTGCCTCCAGAGATGGTAACATGTTGAAATCGTCCGCCACCCTTTTCAAATAAGGCATCCACTATTTTCTGCGGTTCCATCATTTGAATGGATTCCTTTTCTGAACCGTCCCAGGTGAATTTCGAATCACACCACGAGCAAGAATAGTCACAGCCAGCTGTTCTGACAAACATCGTTTTTTGGCCAATGACCATCCCCTCCCCTTGAATAGTTGGACCAAAGATTTCAAGTACAGGTATTTTTCTCATAATGTTTTCCCCTTTGGTCGGTAAATACAATAGCTCGTGGGTGTTTCCCTTAAATATACCTGAATGCAAGTCGGCTTATTTGATAGGGTGTTTAGGTATTCCTGAATGATTTCATATATAGTTCGGGCAACCACTTCTGTTGTCGGAAAATATTCAGCGTCTAGGTCGGAGAATTTGGTGTCTTCATTCATTACACGATGATCAAATCTCTTATGAATTAAATCTTTTACTTTTTTAAAATTAACTAAAAAGCCTGTGTGATTAAGCTCGTCTCCAGCAATGGTGACATTTGTAAAATAAGTGTGCCCATGCATATTTTGACATTTCCCAGCATCCCCATGTGGTATATAATGTGCTGCGGCAAACTGAAAATCTTTATTTAATTCATATGCATAGGGATGTTCTGTTACTGGATAAATCTGTTGAATCATGAATTATCACTCCTTCGTTTTTTTGTATCTTTAGGAGCTTGTATCCATCCAAATAAAAAAAGACAACACCAAGAAGATGCTGTTCTAGCTCCTTAGTTTTTTATAGAGGGATGGAATTTCGAACCTCTCCTGCCAATACGCAGATTCTGTTATTCACTTACAATATCACTTTAACATATCTTTTATTTTAGATTAAAGGATATATGTCAACATTTCATAAGGAAACATGATAACTGAAGAGCTTCTCGTTTTGCAGCAGTTAGCACAACAGAGGAGTATGTAGTGCTAGAATCTAATTTTTAACTCCACTAAAATAGTTAAAATATTTAAGAAACCACTCACTCAGTCATTCCTTAGTTTTTACAAAGGGTGTTTTGCAATATATCTTTAGTATTGATGAATTGGTGATAAGGTCACTCCTGAAGTTCTTGTTGAAATTGCCAACTCCTTTCAAACAGAGTTATAGAAGTATATTTATTGAAAAGCTAAGGAGCTTCTGAGCTCCTTTTTCCTCTGTACTTAGCCCGTTAGTTCGATTTTATTTACAATGTTTTATATTACTTTCCAATATACTCGGACCTAATTTTTCGGTTTTAGAATTGGATAGTCGTACCTGAACTATTCCTTTTTCAGCTATTTCCGCTGTAATATCATCAATTCTTCCGGCCCAAGTTGGACTATCTTGTGCAGGCGAAGGATACAACTTGAACCGCCAACTAATTTCTTCAGATATGAATGCAAAGCCTTCGTAACTATCGTAATTTCCATAGTATGATGGCTCAGGAAGATGAACTCCAAGAATGCTTATATTTGTTCTTGCAAAACTAGGTGGAAGTAATTGAACTTTATAAACCAAAGCTACACCCTTTGCGTTTTTCAGTTCTTTATCAATCGGGTTTAAAACCATACTACAAGGCATCGTTATCGCATTTGAATATGAGGGACAAATTACTAAAAAAGAGAAAATAAGTAAAAAAGATAAAAGTTGTTTCATATTACACCTCTTACATTCTTTTTTATAAATTTGCCCTTATTTTGTTCTAAATATTAGATAGTCCTTATTCTACCAACCAGCCTCTTTAGTACAATAACTTCTATGTACAATAGCGTTAATCAGTTACGATTTAACGCTCGTACAGTTATTCGTTGGTCGTCTGCATCGCCTATTTCAGTTAACCCTCTTGTTCATTTCCTTCTTTTGGTGAAAGACCGTGTCTAATATGTTTATAATATAATAGTTTTCAATTTAACCCGAGTTAATATAAGCTAAACAAATCTGCTCTATTCTCTAATAGTTAATTACTATCCCCATTCATCAGCTTTTTCGTATACAAACCACTTATAATTCATCATTGAATAATATTCTTGAACAGCGATATAATCTTTTTTACTAGTTGTAATTATATATGTATTGCTTCCCCTATAGTTAATATCCTCAATTTCATCTTTATTGAATAAAATAGATATTCCCGGGTCATTTATAATACTGTCTTCTGTTATCTTTTTTAATATATTATAGGGACTAAATAATGAAACAAGTAGCATTAAAATAATCGTACAAATAGCTGTTAATAACACTAGCTTTAGTCTGTTCATAATAACACCTCCACTTTTGAATATATACATAGATATTCTATGTATATATTCATGCTGTAATACAGATCATTTAAACTCAATATATGAAAAAAGCGACTAGCATGTTGATCAATGCATCTATTATTTTTATTTTTATTCAACAACAAGTAATTCTTTTAGTCTTATTGTATCTTGAGAGGAAATGATATAGACAACTTCTTCGTGACCAATAAACGTTACTATACTTTCTTCTCTTTCGTTATCGAATACAAGGTGTAATCCATGAGTATCACCATTTTCGTATTGAACCAATATGTCGTAATCGGGTTTTTCATTTTTCACATCCACTTTTTGATATATTACATTTGTATTTTTTAGGATATTTCCAAAACTCGCCACTTCCTCTGTTTGGTCAATTGAGTCAAAATAATTTTCATTTAATCCTCCATAACCATTAGAGTTGGATATTGAAATCTTAGATACATTATCAAATAATCTAAGCTCTTTATTTAATGATTGACAAGCCATTAAGGTAGTACCGCAAAAGACTATAAGTAATAACAACATTAATTTCTTCATGCAATATCACCTCCTACTCAAACATTTGCTTTTAAGGCGGCCTTAATACATAAAGCGAATAACTCATTTCTACTGATGTATGAATCCTTAAACAAAGCTGTTTTCTGACCCTTTAGAAGCACCTTATGATTATTTTTAAATTAAACTTAACACATTATATATCGTATTACAATAAGTTTTTAATACAAAGCAATAAATAGTTGTTGCTACTTAATTCTTCTGTATATTGTTTTTATGAATGAAGAAAGAAACGCTTTATTATTTTAGCTAAGTCTTATTTTCTCCTTGGTATAATAAGTGATTGAAATATTGTTAACATTCTATCTATAAAATTTATTACAGCTCTATAAACTATTTATGTTTTCATGTTGCAGATGATCGTATTTAACTATTATGGAATAGTAAATGATTGGTTATTGCAAATACGGTGAGAAAACCTACTTTTAGTATTGGTATGGATCATTAACTTTAACTTCTACTCCCAATTCTTCTAGGATTCTCTTTTAGCAGCCTTTTCAGGTATCTCACCTTTCTTTATTCCGCTACCTATAATTACAAAGTATACAGAATCTTCCCTAACCCTTTTAATCAGTATTTCATATAAAAACTAGCGAACTTCTATTTCTACCTACATCTCCCTTTGAATTCCTAATTAATCATAGCTCTCTCTCTATTTTGAAATCGGCACCTTATAAAAGGTTCGCACCTATTTACTAGAAAAAGTACACATTTTTTTAAAAATTATTGATTTAGGATGAATGTCATAAATTTGCTTTTAAAATCAAATCTTTCTCTTATTACTATATTATGTTAGACTTAATATCTACGGACTATTTCGACTTTTCTTAGTCACCTCCATATTAGGGAAGGAGTATAAGAAATGAATAGAATCAGCGTTTTCCTGGATGATTATCGAAAAGCACCCGATGGCTATGTGTTAGCCGAGACTATTGACGAGTGTATAAAACTCTTGCAAAACTTTCAAATTGAACATCTCTCCTTGGACCACGACTTACTAAATAGAACGAGAAATGGTTTTATGCTCGTTCAAATAATGGTTAAAGAAAATCTATTTGCAAATCGCATTACTATTCACTCTGCCAATTCAGTCGGTGGTAAAGCTATGTACAACTGTTTGAAACAAGCACAACGAGATTTTACTATGCCCACTGACATTATTGTATCCTTAAGACCACTGCCCCTTAATTTCTTTCCGCCAAAGGCTCTGCAACATTATTTAGAAATACGGTAAAACTGCAGCTTTTGAATAAAATTTGTTCCCAAAACTTGGATTTACACTAAATATAAAGACCCCATTTTGAAAAAAGATTAATCAAATTGGGGTCTTTTAAAAGTTTTTCTTTTATAAAAAGGTTGATTATTTTAGTAATCCCATTTCCGCAATCGCACGCGATTGTGGAATTAAGAACTTTAATATATAAGGAATGAAAGGATGATTTTACACATAACGAGATGAAATTATCTTTTTTGTGGTCTTTCTAAAAGTAACAAAATAAAACAACTACTTAAACACTCTTTACTTTTCGGATTCAGTGATTTCATCAATAACAACATATAATTCTGGCGAGAATTGTTGGAGATGTGTATCAGAATAGGCAAATATAAATGAATTTGTTGAAGAAACTACATAATCCTCTAGGATCTCATTACTAACTATATAATCTGCTCTTTCTAGATCAATCTCATTAAGAATATATACATAAACTTTGTTATCTTTTAATTCATATATTCTTTGTTCTTTAGCAAAATCCAGTTTATTTTCATTTTCAATTGGTTTAGACGTTATTGATATATCATTTTTAATGAACAGTTTTTCTAAACCCACCAAAGTGTTATACTCATCTTTTTGTAAAAACATTACCACAATAACTATAAAGGAGAATATCAT
The DNA here is from genome assembly GCF_003665065.1 of Oceanobacillus piezotolerans. Classification (GTDB taxonomy): domain Bacteria; phylum Bacillota; class Bacilli; order Bacillales; family Amphibacillaceae; genus Oceanobacillus; species Oceanobacillus piezotolerans. Next base: position 735,827 of record NZ_RCHR01000001.1, read on the forward strand.
TAAAATTATGATTGTTTTTAGACCTTCCCTCAATTTAGCAACCTCCCCGTACTGATCCTTCCTTTATTACAAGTAACTCCTTAGTATCTCTTACTTTATTGATGGAAACTTTATCATTCTGCTTTATAGCAGTATGGACCCGAAATTAGCTCCGCCGTCAATATCCAAACTCGAAGTTTGGAAAATATCTTTATCCTCTGCAATATCATAATAGGTGAATTGAGTTTTCACATACTCGCCTCCAAAATATAATAACAATTCAAATGGTGTTAATATAATATTTTATTTATGGTACCTCTGTCTAACGAAAAAGGCGGTTAATCTTTCATAGATTAACCGCCTTTTTCGTTCAACCGTATACTAACACACGAATTACTATGTAATATCTAATTCTAAATACTCTTCAGTTTCTCTAAAACCAAACTTCTTGTACACTGGTCTCCCCATTTTTGAAGCCCCGAGGAATACTTTTGAAACACCAGAAAGCTTGACCTCATTCATTAATTTAGTTAACAACGTAGTTGCAATTCCTTGTCCACGATAATTTTCATCTGTATACATATTTGCAATATATGCCTTTTTTCCAGTCCTATTAGTATAACTAGGTGGAAACTCATAAAAAATTACTGCACCACAAGCTATAATTCTTTCATCCTCTTCCATATCTTCAACTAACCATTGGATTAAAGTCCCGTCGCTTAGTTTATTTTTAAAGAAGACAGATAGTTCTTTTTCAATATTTATATTTGGTTCTATTCCTTCATCAACTAATTGCTTTTTCCTTAAATCGACCAATTTATCAATATCATTAATATTAGCTTTACGATATTTCAACTCCTAATCACTCCTTAAAATGCAATATACTATTTAATTATTTTACCTACATAAATTAACAGATTTTTTTAAAGACTATACTGCAAATTTAGCCAAAAAACAATGAAAATTAAAACTCCTCTCTACTTCTTATTGAACCTGATATGTAAATTCTAAATCCCTATACTTGAATATACTACATTATTCCATATAATTTATTGGATTTTCCAGATAAAAAAGGCGATCAAATTTAGTGACCACCTTGTTAACCCCTTGCATCCGTTATAGGTAGTAACATTCCAATGTTTAGAATTCTTTAATCGAACAACCTTCTATTTATAATTAAATACGTAATGATTAATAAAACCAACATAGCAATGACAAGAACAATTGCTTCATAAGGATAGTCAATAAAACTATGGATAATTACTAACAAACCTAACGGCAGAAAAAAAGTTCTCCCTGTAATTTTACCTAATAAGGATTTATTTTTAATGTTTTTTTCATTAAACCCAGCTAATAACCACGTTTGCTTTCTTACAGCTACCAAGTATGAAACAAGTAAAAGAGCTAAACCAATGAATAATAATCCGAAGTCCATCTTTGAACCTCCCTAAACCAAATTAATTTCCCAATACTTTTATTACGATTTTTACTATAAAAAAGTTCTCTTTTAGTACAATAATTTCAACAAAAAAGGAGCCTAGGTCAAAAGTGTTTTATCAGAAGAAAATCCGAACGAAGCTTAGTGGAGAAATACCGTTCCGGAAATATACTTCGCTTTCCGCTGGCAACGTCTCAGCCTCGGGCCAACAGGACGTTGGTCACAAAGGCGTTGCCCCAGGATGGGGCGGTCTTAGCCTTTAAACCTTCCACACTTCCTGCGGGATCTTCGCTTGTTGCTTTTCCCGCAGGACAAGGAATGTTTCAGCAGCGACACATCGCACGAAGAAAAAGTGCTTTTCTTTTTCGAGGAGTCTACGTATATTTCCTCCACTAACTTGGTGCTTCGTTCGTCTTTTGGATTAAAATATTTAGTTATATCCCAGCCTCACGGTACAGTTGAATAAGAACTTCATAATTATATAACACTAATAAAATTAAGCTAGAAACAAATCCTGTTCCGATTTCCAAATATGAATAGTTTATCTCCAACCATACATGACTGAAACTGAATGCTTGCCGCAACTAATATAAATGTGTCTCTTCTTACTTGAATATCTAGCTAAAAAGCATTGAGGGCAGCCCTTTCTTTCTTACCATGCAGTAAGTAATAAAGACCGGTAGTTGCTAAAACTACAAAACCTAAGATGATGTACAAAGTACTATAGTTAATGAATTGAATGAAGAATCCGAGCAGATAAGGACCAAATCCAAGCCCTGCATCAAGGAAAATAAAGAAAGTCGACGTGGCTAGTCCCATGCGATGAATAGGAGTCAATTTAACGGCGATGGCTTGTGTGCATGACTGCATATTACCAAATCCGAACCCTATAAGAATTCCTGATAATAACAACGTGATACTGTTGTGGGCTGAACCTAAAAGCAGCATTCCGGCTGTAAAAAGAAGAAACGCTGGATACATTACATAATTTGCTCCTTTTACGTCCATTAATCGACCTGTTATTGGCCGTGAAATCAAAACTGCAAAGGAATAAACTAAAAAGAAGAAGCTCGCTGCACTTACCAGGTCAATTTCAATTGCATAAAAATTAATAAAAGATAAGATACTGGAATAACAGAAAGCTACAGCCAATGTTATCAGTGAAATCGGAACTGCCTTAGGTTCAATAAACTGAGATAGCTTCAACCCTTTTACTTCAGTTGGTGTTGCTGTTCCTTCCAATGTTGGCACCTGTACCAAAATGCTATAAACAAATTGGTGATCCCTAATACAAGACAGAGGCCGAAGATTATTTGAGTACTTGTATATTGACTCATATATAGACCGACAAACGGCCCAATTGCTGTTGCCAATGTCGCACTCATGCTGTAATACCCAATACCCTCCCCTTTTCTTGTGTCCGGAATAATTTGCGCCACAATCGTTCCAGTTGCAGTGCTAGCTACGCCCAATGCAACACCATGTAAAAAACGGGTAATAATTAGAAAATAGATACCTAAATGGATAAAATATAAAGTGGTTGTTAAGATGAATAAAATTAATCCCACGAACAACGTTTTTTTCCGTCCAATCCTATCAATGCTTGCGCCAATAAATAGACGCCCAATCAATGTTCCGACAATAAAAATACCTGTAACAAGCCCGGCCTGGCTTACAGAAGCATGATATTCAGTTACCGCATATACTCCGATGATTACGATAAGTAAATAAAAAACCAGCGTCAATAGAAAATTGACACAAGACACGATGACAAAATCCCTTGTCCATAATTTAGTATTACTCATTTTTCCTCCTCCCTTTTCATAAGATTACTCCGTATTTTTGGGAGGGTTTGAAACATGATCCGTTGCTCTTTATCAGTAATTCCTTCCATCACTCTGTTTTCTAGATTCGTTATTTTTATTCTGCACACTTTATAGATTTCTTCTCCTCTTTCCGTCAACTCAATGACTTTTTCCCGCCTATCCTTGCCAGGAATCTGCTCCACTATCTCCAGGTCTTCCAAACGATGGACCCTCCTTGTGATTGTTGGTTTTTCCACATCATATTGATTGGATATTTCCACAAGAGTCGAAGGTCCATTATTTTTTATATAAAAAATAACTTGCCATAAAGAATATGAAAGCTCGTAAGTACTTAATAGCTCATTTAATGTCGTAATAAGTGGTCGATACAAACTTAAATAACGTTGGAAAATACCTTCCATTTCATTCACTTCTTCCTAAAATAGTTACCATAGATAACGATTATCCATGGTAACTATAGACCTTTAAAAAAAGGATGTCAAGGGTAATGACCTTTGATTATTTACTTGTATCTATTTAATTTTTCTTCTGGAATATGACAATAATCATTTGGATATCTAGCTAACCTATCTTGATGTTCTTCAGCACTTCTCACATAGTTTGTAAGTGGTAATACTTCAACAACTATCAGGTCATAATCATTTCTCTCACCTAGAAATGCCTTCGCTTCTTTTAAGTGTTCTTGCTTTTCACTATATACTCCGGTTCTGTATTTCTTGCCAACATCCTGTCCTTGTTTATTTAAACTGTATGGATCAATTATTTCAAAAAAATATCCCATTAATTCCCTGATTGTTACAATCGTTGGATCAAAACCTGTCTTTACACACTCTGCGTAACCATCATAATCTCCATCAAGTGTGTAACTTGTTCCATTAGCTCTACCCGCTTCTGTAAACTTAACCCCAGGTAAATTCTTTATAAAAGCTTCTACTCCCCATAAACATCCACCTGCAAAATATACTATTTCCATATTGTCCTCTCCCTTATACTGCAAATTAGTCATTGGAGCCCAGTTATTATTCAAGTATCGCATCCGTTACTTTAAGTACATTTATTCACTAATACTGTAAATTGAGTTTAATCATTTATTAGATTTAGCCAAAAAGTGTACTATTGAATGCATAAATGACTAAATATAAAGGATTCAAAAATAACGCCCTCTTCTTATTTTTCTATAAATTCGATTGGCATATCTTTAGTTATCTTAGAAGATAAATTGTTCAATCGGCTTATTTGCTCCGTGTCTTCAATTGTTAATTTTGCATCACCAATTGATGAAGAGTACGCACTGAAATCTTTATCACTTTCTATAAAGTCAATAAATTTAATTTCTAGTTTTTCTTTTTCGTTTTTGAAATTAACTACAAGTACATCATCAGCAAATTTATATTCTCCCTCTTCCCCACCAATAGTATTAGTAACTGCATTATCATTTAAAAAATTCAATGTCATAATCGGTTTGTAATTACTAGGATTATCAATTTCTTCTTGAAGTACTGGCGTATAAGCAACTTCAAACGTTTTCCCAGATAATTCGTCGTTGTCGTTACAAGCTGTGACTAAAAGTACAGATGAGAGTAAGAGAAATAGAAAAACAAACCGCTTACTCATATTAGTAACCCCTTTCCAATAAACATAATATTTTTATATACGAAAGAGTACAGTATAAAGTTTCAATGACATGTTATAGCTTTTTCTATAAAAAATACTGTCTTCAGAACAATCCTGCCCCTTTAGTTAAGTAGTTTCAACAAAAAAGGTACTTCTCTTTCTTCAAGAAAAACCCCTATAGTTGAACAAGTAAATACGCCTTTATTACATATTTCAATTCGGACTGTACTTGCATTGATTAAGTATTTAATTAGTAGTTATCTTGAATATGACATAATTCTATTCACTTTATAATACCTTTTATTATCAATAAAATTTTAATTGTAGAGAGGGATTGGAAAATATGGCAATAAGGCCTCCATTGTTACAAAGAGGAGATACCATTGGATTAGTTACACTTGGCAGCCCTCTTGATGCAAATACTATTAATACCAGAGTACAATTCTTGAGAAATTTGGGCTTTAATATCGTTTTTGGCGATCATGTTTATTCTTATAGTGGCATTGTAGCAGCTTCAGCTCAACAAAGAGCAGATGATTTAATGAATATGTTCAGAAATCCGAGTGTCAAAATGATACTTGCCACCCGTGGTGGGACCGGGGTTCAGACCATTCTTCCTTATCTGGATTTTGATATAATAAGACAGAATCCAAAAATTATATCTGGTTATAGTGATATAACTGTATTATTAAATAGTTTATATCAATTTAGTAATTTAATTACTTTCCATAGTTTAATGCTTATTGACTTTAGACCAGAAACACCTGGTTATAACTTCAATCAATTTTTTGAAGCAACTTCGACGTTGAATTCCCCCAGGATGATTCAAAATCCACCAGATATAGCCCTAAGGGGTTTAGTACCAGGGAATGTAACAGGCCCTATAGTAGGTGGGAATATGACTTCGTTAGTAAATGCACTCGGTACACCATATGAAATTAATACACAAGGAAAAATACTTTTTTTAGAAGAAACCCACTCTCCAACTACAATGATTTTTAGGTATTTAACTCAATTATCAATGTCAGGTAAATTTCAAGATTGTCTTGGTATTATTATAGGAGAATGTACGAATTGCCCCGCATCTTATGGAACAACATATGAAGATTTAATTAATTCTTTATTAGTCCCCTTAGGAAAACCACTGGTAAGCAACCTTACTACAGGTCATGGCTTTTATAAAGCTACTATTCCAATAGGTGCTAATGTAAATCTAAATTCAACAGAGAATACATTGACTGTGATGGAACCACCTGTTTCTTAGTGGTTTGAAGTTTTGGTTTAGTATACCTTTTTTACACCTCACAAAATACAAAGTGATCGTTAGGATTCCAAACGTGCAAATGATCAGCAATATATCCACGTAACCATAGCACATCATTTATTCTTCTAAGGTAAAATCCTTTCGGAAAATAATCATCTTCATTGATTATCTCTGATGCTATTGTGATGGAGCCAGAAGGAGCTTGATTTTGTTGTGAAAGATTCCCCGTATAACCTTCAGGCTGATCTAAATACTCTAATCTCAAGTGAGGCGCTAGCTCTAGCGGACATAATTCCAAACCAAATTCTCTAACTCGTTTAAAAATCTGAAGCATAGTAGCTCCATCAGGAAAGCCAAGGTCCCTAACGGTTAGTTCTACGGTCTTCAGACTGTACTTTGTTTTAGAAGTAATGAATTTTTCATCAGATAATAGTCTTTCTCCATAGTCATTTATCAAAATGGAGTGTTGTTGCAGTTTTTGAATAAGCTGCCATTTCGTTAGCCCGCCAACCTCTATTGTTCTAGTAATAACTGGGCAATTAGGGTATCTTCGCAATCTTAGTCACTCCGTTCCAATTAGGTCGAGGATTTAAATATATACATTCTCTTGTTATTCAACTATCCTTTAAATAATAAAAACTGCCAATAAGCCACTAGATCTTAAAGCAACCCTTCTTATAGTGAAATAGAGGTGTTTATCTTAAATGGTTTAGATTTCAAGATTACCTTTAAAGTTTAACCTTCTCAAAATGTTCAACTATTGGAAATGGATCATAAAAATGATGTAATTGCTTCTTCCATTCTTGATACTCGTTGGATTGTCTAAATCCAACTGTATGGTCTTCTAATGTTTCCCATTTTACCAGTAGAAGATATTTCCCCTTAGCTTCGTTACACCGTTGTAATTCGTGGGATATGTATCCTTTCATTGAGGAAATTATTTTTGAAGCCATACCAAACGCTTCTTCATATTCCTTTTCTTTTCCGGATTTAACTTGCAGCATAGCGGCTTCTAATATCATAAAATCTCTCCTTTATTTACAAATTTTCTTTTTGAAGATAAGAACCAGATAGTTTAATAACAGCTTCTATTAACTGGTTTCATATATATTAAATGTTTTTATGAAATGAGAACTAACCATTAGGATTATCCCTATTAAGATTGGTAGTAAAGAAAAAGAATAGAAGACTTCTGGAATTCGCTGATTGCCTATTAAACTCTTGCATCAGTTACTTAAACAACGTTTTATAGTTAATTGAATTACTAACTAAAAACTTAATTGCTTTTCAAAACTAAAGTATAATTTCCCTTCATAAATTCTCTCATTGAATTTAACAAAACCTAATGAGGACCAAAAATCCAGGGCTTTTTTGTTCGTAGAATGAACTGCTATTTGAATACAGTTTACCTGTTTGTCTTTCATTAATTCTTCATAAGTTATATATATGTTTTTGGCATAACCTAAACCTTGATGTTTTTTGTGTATTGCAAGCAAACTTAACCATGGCTTATTATGACGTGGGCTTGACATTCCGTAATCGAGAATTCCAATATATTCATCATCTTTTTTCACTAAATATCTCTCAATCTTTAATTCCTTAGCTTCTTTGTATATTTCTAAAATATCCTCATTCCTCAGCACTTGTTTACCATAGGCGATTTTATTATATTCCATATTTGAATTCATAATTTCTTTTTCAATGTATATTTTATCGATATCATTTTTTATTAAAGTAAACATTTATATTTACTATTCCTTTTCATTTTAAAACTCAGCTTATCAACTAACTGACTCTTAATAAAGAAGTTCAACAAAAAAGGCGGTTAATCCTTCTTGAATTAACGCGCCTTTTAGTTCAACAATCTATAATTAGGACCAAGTTATTAAAATACCAATGATAAAAATAAAACCAGAAACGAAATGTGTGTACGACATTATCTTGTTATTTGTTTGTAAATGGTAATCTCCAAACAGAAGTAACGCCAACCCAAAAAGTAAAATAGCAATATTGTAATTAAAAAATACGATTACAATTGAAATAATTGTAAGAATAAGTCCAATTAGTCTCATAAATTTACCCCTAAACTCAAATTAATTTCCAATTTATATAATACATACGGATTCAAGAAAATAAATACATTTCAAGATAAGCACTGATCCACTAGTCTTAGACTATCGCCACCATATAGTGAAAAAGGAGAATAGATTTATTAGCTGGTTTAGCAGGATCCATTTACCTTACTTTTCCTTTAAAATATGAACTCCTCTCTATCAAGAGGAGAAATAATACCGAATTATACTGACCCTATACAATCTAAGCCATTTTATTGATAAATCTACTTTAATTTAATTTTTTTAGGAGTTTTACATATTCACCATAATCGTCTTCACCAGTAAATAATACGTTATTAAATCCTTTCTTTTCATATAGATATCTTGCGTTTAAGTTATCTGTGTCAACGCCAAGTGCTATTTCTTCATATCCAAGTTGTTCAGCATAATCAATCAAATAATCAAGAATAATTCCTCCTATTCCACGATTGCGATATTCATCTTTGACTATCATTCGAGATAGGTAAATCCGTTTATTTGGAATAGTATAATCTGGGTCATTGTTTTTAAAAACTAAAGAACCTTCGCCTATAAATTCGTTATTTTTTAAATAAATAAAGGTGATTCTGTTTCCGCTTACTAATTCGTCATAAAACATCTTTGCCATTTCTGGTTTCTTGTCCATATCCCAAATATTACTGCACTTATTATAGTCTTCAAGATTTAATTTCATTATTTTATACGAATTCATAACTAATCCCTCTCTGAAATATAACAAAGCAACAAATTCAGTTGTTCCTCTAAACTGTCCCGTTAGCTCATTATCTCTATACCTGAATATAATACCATAATATTCTAAACGATTTACTCGTTTTCACATAAATAAAAGGCGACCAAATTCTATGATCACCTTGTTTAACTATTGCACCCGATATTTAAAAAAAGTAAAATTAGTCTTGATAACAGGTTTAATACTCACTTTTCATTACCCAACTCTCACAAGCTCGTCCACTTTCATCATAAATTTCTTTCCCAATCTCTAACTCTATATTTCTACCAGAGTCAGGATATTCAGGACCTTCGTCATTTCTTATATAGATGGTATTATCATTTACCCACTGCATAGAAAAGTTGCTTTTCCCATCGCTATAATATATTGTTTTAATTTCGTTACTCTCATTATTTGTGATCTCCACCCATATATTTGCTCCACCAGTCGCACCACCGTAATGTTTATAATAAGAATTAGCTGTATATTTTACTGTCGGAGAATCAGCAGGACCTTTGTAATATGTACCTTGACCAAGACGATCAAAAGTAAAGAAATACTTTTGATATCCAATTACCAATATAATTGCCATAATAATAAATATAAGTATTTTATTTCTCTTCCTCAAACAACCACCCTTAGTTATTCATTACTTCAATTTTTAAAGTCTTATTAAGCGTTCCATGTTCACTGAACTCGGCCTTTAACCAAAGTAACAATTACCTTTATTGAATAAACGCACCCGTTGGTGTAATAAGTACTTTAAATTAAAATAGCAACAACCTAATTGCATCTGGTTTTTTTAATTGTGATGTGACTTTCTGAGTAATTTTCCATTTGCAACAACTCCGATAAACCCAGTAATCGCGAAAACATATGCTACAAACAAAGATGTTGAATTAAGTGATTCAAAAAGTATTCTAAACACACCAAAAGCAAAAACAAGCCCACTACTTAAAAGTGTTATAATCATTCGAGTTTTATTTTTCACTTTTCACCCTCCCTAACTCTATCCCCTTCATAATAATAACATAATATTCATAATACAATTTAAAGAAAAAGATGACTCCCTTGTTCAACTTTTGCACCTGTTCGCACCATAGGAACTTTATCTTAAAGACGCATTCCTCTTTCTATAATAAGTTCAATAAGAAAGGTGGTTAATCCCTTTAGGATTAACATACTCGTAAGCTGAATTAAAATCTATTACTCCTGCACCTAATACTCAAATAAGTTTTATAGAGATATTTCATCTTTTATTGACCAAGCAAGGAATACATAAACCCAAAATGAGACTGGATTTGTAAAAATGAATATTAGTCTGACAACAAATGAGGATATTCCAAAAAATTCAGCTAAACCTCCGCATACTCCCGTTAACGCTTTGTCCGTTAAAGACTTTCTCAATTTGTTATTCAATGTGAATCCCCCTTTTTGATATCTGAATAATACCATAATTACCATATATTTTTTTCCAGGATAAAAGGCAATTGTATATGATCAAATTGTTTAATACTTGCGTCCTGTAGTTTTAGTACATTTGTTCACAAACCTCTAGCATTTATCAATATTGTTAGTATTATTATGCCACTGCTTAATTATCGTACATTATCTTTATAATAATATGTCTCCTTTATCAGTCCTATTTAACATAAAAAACATTTGGAATCTATGAGACAAGTGATGATTTTTCTATCATTTTTATGCTAAAAACCATTCAAATTCTTCTAAATTACATAATGTAAATATATAAGGGATTGCTCATGAAGGATCCTCTAGTTAACAGAAGGTGATAAATATGTCAGATTATGGACTTGGAATGGGGATGGGATTTGCTTTAATTGTAGTCTTATTTATTCTGCTTATAATCATTGGAACTTCTTATTCTGGAGGCGGTTATTAATTAATCCTATTATATAAATTACAACCTTCATACTTAAAAAACTATCATTGCAGAAGCTTCTATCTGGTCAAAATGAGTGAACATTCTCTTTAGAAGGACAGGTAATTAAATCCTTTTGTTAAACCCAAAAAGGGAGGTGATAAAATGAACCCAATGATGAGATACCGAGGAGAACCGGTTGCGGTAAGAATGCGTGACGGAAGAGTATATCGGGGAGTAATTGGTGGAGATCCACCACCAGGAGGATTCTTCCTGATGTCCGGTTTCAGAAGAAGATTTGTGCCTTTTGCAGCAGTCATTTTCGTATTTTCATTTAGATTTAGAAGACGTATTTTCTAAATCCCCTCAAAAATCCCTTCTTAAGGTATTCCACCCGAAAGGTTAGAGTAAAACTTTAACTTTTCGGGTGCATCATCATTAATCATGTTACAATTGCTTTTTTATGTTCCTTTTTAATATCAGTATTTCTGTAAACACATAAAACTGTATTACTGGTTTTGGTTTCACAGTAATTATTCTTATACTACAATCCAAAAATTCGTCAATAAACCATTAATAGTGAAATTTTAATCTCGCATTTTTCCTGCCTCTCTCGATGTCATTGCCCCCTGCCCTGCGCTTACATCTTTTTGAATTTCCTGCTTTACTTTATTAACATCAGTTCCGGCAAAACCGGGTTTCGTACTCCTATTCAAAGATTTTTTCGTTTGTTTATTTTGCTGCATGAGCAAATCCTCCTTCATTTATGGTTTAGCAAACTTATTATTAACAAAAGAGCACTGAGTATAAGTAATATAATTTGAGTCAGGCAGAAAAATAAACTTTCAACTAAAACTAACCGATCTGCCTTTTATAATTTCTTCTTAAGAGATCACTGTGATGGATAATCTAGTGAGGTTAATTTTGCTCTTTATTCCTATAATACCTAAGACATGATAATAAAAATAATTTACTTTGTTGGTCTTATAAAATTAATCCTGTTTGGTCTCTATAGCTAAAAATTTAATTTCAATATACTAGAATATATGATAAACTTCACAATGTGTGTTTTTTACTTGAAGAAACGATGACCGGTTTTATTTATAAAATATGGGCAAAATATCCACTCAAATCATTAATAATAGAAGTTGTTATTCTGCCGTATTTAACTAGAGTAGGAACGTACATATATTGTTTAAATTCATCAGGAGGTTACATATGAAATTTGTTATTTCTATTTTAGGTATTGTTGTTGTATTGCTTTTGGCTTGGTTGGCAAGTTCCAATCGGAAAAAGATAAAATTTAAACCCATTATAACGATGATTGTCATTCAAATTATTTCATCATTGTTACTGTTAAATACAGAATATGGACTCATCATCATCACTGGTATTTCTGCATTTTTTGGCATACTGCTCGAGTATGCAAACGAAGGCGTTTCCTTTGTATTTGGCGGCATGGCGAACGAGGGAGAAGCTCCATTCTTTTTAACTGTATTACTGCCAATCGTTTTTATTTCTGTTTTAATTGGAATTCTACAACATTTGAAGATTTTACCTTTCTTTATGAGGGGTATTGGTTTCTTATTAAGTAAAGTAAACGGGATGGGTAAGCTTGAATCATACAATGCGGTTGCATCTTTGATGGTCGGACAATCAGAGGTTTTTATCACGTTAAAAAAACAACTCGCTCTGATTCCAAAACAACGTATGTATACTCTATGTGCTTCGGCGATGTCGACTGTATCAATATCCATAGTCGGTGCTTATATGACGATGCTAGAGCCGAAATATGTTGTCACAGCTCTAGTTTTAAATTTATTTGGCGGTTTTATCATTGCATCTATTATTAATCCATACGAGGTAGAACCAAGCGAAGATATATTAGAAATACAAGAGTCGGAAAAGCAATCCTTTTTTGAAATGCTCGGCGAGTATATCCTTGACGGTTTTAAGGTTGCTGTTATCGTTGGTGCCATGCTGATTGGTTTTATTGCTTTAATGGCAGCAATCAATCAGTTGTTTGAGCTTTTGTTTAACATTTCCTTCCAACAACTTTTAGGTTATCTCTTTGCTCCCATTGCCATCATTATGGGGATTCCCTTATCAGAGGCTGTTAGTGCCGGGGGAATAATGGCGACTAAAATGGTGACCAATGAATTTGTGGCGATGTTGGATTTATCCGGAGGCAGCCATCACTTTAGTGAACGTACAATGGGAATTCTTTCTGTATTTCTGGTTTCCTTTGCCAACTTCTCTTCTATTGGTATTATTACCGGAGCAGTCAAAAGTTTGAATGAAAAGCAAGGGAATGTCGTAGCACGTTTTGGCTTGAAACTGTTATATGGCGCCACACTTGTAAGTATACTTTCAGGGATTATCGTTAGTTTGATTTTATAGAGTTTGCTGGAGATCCATATGTATTGGTGGTGGTAGCGTGAACTGCACCTCCAATTATTATTTGTGTTTAGCAATACCGATCGTCTTGAGATTATATCAGTAAACAAGCCTTATTTGAAAATAGAACTGTTGATTACTTTTATATTAAAAAATTTAGTTTTTTTTTACTTTTTATTTGTCTATTGTATAATCGGAAAACCTCTGTTAAAATTCAAAAATCAACTTCATACGATCCTTATATATCTATGGGAATATGGTCCATAAGTTTCTACCTGGCAGCCGTAAAATGTCGGACTATAAGGAAAGTTAGAGTGCGACACGTGACATGTGTACCTTCGTGCATTCTCTTCTTTCTTTATAGATGGAGAGGTGCACTTTTTTATTATCATAAAAGATCAGATTTCTGACGGTAATAAGGGTCGGTGAAGCTATTATCAGGAGGTTATTATGAATATTTTATTTGGTTTTTTATCCCTTGTGGGTTTACTATTTATAGCTTGGCTTCTAAGCAAAAATAAAAAGGCTATCAAATGGCGTACGATTATAATAGGTGTGGTATTAGAAGGGATTTTCGTTTACTTCATGCTCAATGTCCCCCTTGGTCGCTTTCTTCTTACAAGTGCTGCTCAAGGTGTACAGAACGTCCTTGACTATAGCCAAGCAGGCATTGATTTCTTATTTGGTGGCTTTTTTGCAGAAGGCACGAATGTAGGATTTGTTTTTGCGATTCAGGTCTTATCTGTTATTATTTTTATCTCTGCATTGGTCTCAGCTTTGTATTATTTACGAATCATCCCTTTCGTTGTGCGTATACTCGGTTGGGCTGTTGGTAAAGTGTTTGGGACAACTCGTGTTGAATCTTTTAATACAGTTGCCAACACCATGTTAGGCGTTGTCGAATCCCCGTTACTTATTAAGCCTTATCTTGCAAAACTTACACGTTCGGAACTATTCACTGTTATGGTTGGGGGCACAGCTTCAGCAAGTGGTGCGATTCTATTGTCTTATGCTCAAATGGGTATTGATATTAAGTATCTACTTATCTCTGTTTTCTCCGTACCATTTGTCGCTATTGTAATGTCTAAAATCATGGAACCTGAAACAGAAGTATCTGTGACGAATGAAGATGTCGAAATGGAAGAAGCAGGACATACGAATATTTTTGAAGCCATTTCTGAAGGAGCTGTGAGCGGAGTAAAACTTGCTGCTAATATTGGTGGTTTGCTTATTGCTTTTATTAGTTTATTAGCTCTCGTAAACGGTATACTAAGTATCTTTGGAACAGATCTGGCTACCATATTTGGTTATGTTTTCTTTCCTTTTGCTCTACTTGTTGGGATTCCTATGGAAGATGCTTTCCGAGCAGCATCAATTATTGGAACAAAGCTTGCAGCCAATGAACTGATTGCATTCCAGGAGGTACTCAATTTCCAAGAGGAATTTAAGCCACAAACGGTTGCAATTTTAACCGTTGCACTGTGTAATTTCGCGAACCTCTCTTCTATTGGGCAATTAATTGTTGGTCTTGGTTCCTTAGCGCCTTCAAAGAAAAAACTAATTGCTTCTCTAAGCTTTAAAGCTATTATAGCTGGTACCTTGGCAAGCTTTATTACAGCTATTTTTGTAAGTATGTTCATTTAAGGAAACTAGAAGGAACCGTTAACTAAAACTTAAACAAAGCCTTTTAAAAACTATCCTTCTTCCAATCTATAGGATAACGAGGGATAGTTTTTTTCTTTACTGGAGTACCCTTTTTAAAATTTGTTTTTTTTTAGGATTTTCGAATGTAAACTTCCATGATAGGCTTTTTTCTAAAATCGTCCCGTTTATCTCTACTAGTATTATAGTAATTTGAATTTCATATTTCATTACGAACCTCGTTTTCGAACTTCCCACCAAGGGTAAGGACATAGTATATGATACCTATAAATACTCAAGGTTCCAGAGAATCCTTAAGAGACTAACTTATTAATGGATTTTTGGATAAAATACAATTGTAGTCTTACCTGAGGGTATACGGATAACATTATGGAGGGATTTAGTATGAAACATTTTACAGAGGAAGAAAAGATCAAGATTTTATCTGATATGATTGCTATTAAATCTGTAAACGAAAACGAAATCGAAGTGGCAAATTACTTAAAAGATTTATTTGCTGAATACGGCATTGAATCTAAAATTGTTCCAGTTACAGACACTCGTGTTAACTTAGTGGCTGAAATTGGAAGCGGCAGTCACGTCATTGGTGTTTCTGGTCATATGGATGTCGTCTCTCCTGGTGATGAAAGCGAGTGGACCTCAGATCCATTCACATTGACAGAAAGAGACGGAAAATTATACGGACGTGGAACAAATGACATGAAAGCAGGATTATTAAATCTTGCCCTAGTGATGATTGAACTCAAAGAAAATAATGAACTCAAAAATGGTACTGTCCGCTTTATGGCAACGACTGGTGAAGAAGTCGGTGGCGCAGGTTCAAAAAAATTATATGAAGAAGGCTATATGGATGACGTAGATTATCTATGGGTAGCGGAACCTTCTCATGACACGATTATTTACTCTCACAAAGGATCACTTAACTCTATAGGTGAAGCAGCACACAGTTCTATGCCTAGCCAAGGTTATAACGCGATTAATCCATTGATGGAATACCTCTTAGAATTAGACGAAAAATTAAATGGTGATGATCGCAAAAATGAAGTTCTGGATAAATTGGTTATGAGTACCACTATTTTTAATGCAGGGAACCAAGTAAACTCCATTCCAGAAAAAGCTGTAGCTGAAATAAACGTGCGTACAATTCCAGAATTTGATAACGATGAAGTGATTGACTTATTCAAAACAACAGCTGAAAAATACAATAAAGAAGGCTCTCATATTGATGTTGAAGTGACCATGACATTACCAAGTGTGTTCACTTCTGGACAGTCTGAAATGGTTGATCTTGCTAAGGAACTCGGAAAAAAATACTTAGACTTGGAAATTTCTGTTAAAGGGTCGCCAGGGGTAACGGATGCATCCAACTTGTTAAGAGGGAAAGATGAGAACTTTCCATTCATGATGTTTGGTCCAGGCGAAACAAAAATGGCACACAAAACAGATGAATATGTCTACAAAGATTACTACTTTGCATTCTTCGATATCTATAAAGAATTAATTTTAGGTTTATCTAAATAAAAAAAGATTTTACAAGAGGTGACTACCATTTTCGTAGTCACCTCTTTTCTTTATTACTCTTGTACTGTTTGATTACATTAATTCAATAGTACAATCGTTCCCCCAGCCATAGCGAGAAAAATGATTTTCTTCCAGAAATGAGAAAGAGCATCTGCAGTCACTCCTATAATTCAGGCATTCCACGGCTTTCACCTTATCATCTTACATCCACTAAACAATAAATAACCAAAAGTCAAATATCGTTGATGTTAGCACTATTCCTAGATACTATATGTATTTCCGTGTGGATTTATCGGATATACCTTTGTCCACGTTGTTCGGTACATAGATGGTACTATAAATTGCGAGGTTTCGTCGCATAGTTCAAAAATTTTGTAGCCTTTTTTCTTCCCTACTCCCTGATACTTAATTTCTGCATCAAACTCCATACAGCCAGTCTTTATAAAAATTTGGAAAATTAGGCAAAAACTGTTTACGAATGATTAAAAAATGAATATAATTACCTCATGGATTAAAAAATTCTTAAGGAGGTCGAATGAAATGATCGTAATTGTTAGCTTAATGTCACATGTAGCATCTACAACTTCACTAAAATTTAAAATGACGCATTCGACCAGATCGGAAGGGATCGCTTAAGATTTTTTTATGTAATTAAGCATACCCATACCGCAGGGAGAAGCGTGCCCTGCGGTATTTTTGTGCCTTTTTTCACTGCAGGGAGGAGTCTCTCTGCGGTTTTTTTGCATTTTATGGGTAATTTGAGGAGGTGATTTGGAATGAGGTTAAACATTTTTTTTCTCACAATAACGATTACAAAACGTGAGAATACACTTGAGGAAGCACTTCATAATGAAAATGTTGAAAGAATTTTTGAAGAGAGCCGAAGAAGAGCAGACTATTATAATCGTCAATACTAATTTTCTTAATTTAAAAACATGAAAGGTGTGAATGAAAATGATTTATATGATTCAAGGACGTCAGGCAGTTTTATGGGTGGAGAAAGACACCACCTAACAGTCTAAAATAATATAAAGAGAAGTTATTAATTCAGATTAGCATGCCGTTTTAACTTAGGACCGCTCACTTCAACAGTTAATTTGTACTAATTTAAAGCGGTATTTGCACACACAAACTGATTATGATATAGTGTCAGGAAATCTTAACAGAAAAGCCTAATTCCTCGGTATTAGATTTGAGAAATTAGGCTTTTTATATGTTTCATTCAAGCACCAGTTAATTCACAATCCTATGTTATGTAATTATGTTATTCAAAAGTCACTCGATGTTTAGTTACTTGAGCAATTGCCTTAATTCTTCAGTCATTTCCTCAACTAATTCGGGTCTTCCATGAAACTGCGCAGGGGTATTTTGAAATAGTTCAATACTCCAGCCATAGTTCTTTTTCACGGCAACTAGAGTTTGATGGGCATTTACTGAAGGTTCAATATCTGATTTTCCAGGCGGAACCATCCCTGCAATAGCGTGTAATATTGCAGCATCAGATCCCAGTGGCCTTATATCCTTAACTTTGGTCACAAAAGGAGCAGTAGGATGGTCCGCAAAGATGGGTTTGAGGTGCGATAAAATGTCCTCCTGACCAATTAACTTACTACCATCAAATCCAATCTGGACGCCGTGTTCTGCAAATAGTTCCGACATTCCTTGTGCATCACGTCTATTCCATGCATCAATTAGTGTTTGATAAAGATTTTGAATTTCATTTTGAAATGAATCTTTCATAATCTATTCCTCCTTAATATGTGTGCAGTCCCTTCACAATATTATCTAAGTTTACCACAAACGTCTTCTATATTTACCTTAACATTAGGTTTATAGTTCTTCTGCATTTAATAAAATACCCCGTTTCCTGAACCAAATTACTTAATTGTACTTCTCTTTGGATTTTGATATAAGATAAATTAATGATCCCCCAAAAACTAATCCTCCAGCAGCTATACCTAAGTAAACAGCAGAATATGATAGTATTTCAATGTCGTTCCCCAAAATATAATCTTTAATAATAAATAGGATTGTAATTATGGTTGGAAATACTAGAGTCCAAAATAACATAATTTTTGGCCCTTTTTGCACAGTCTCCCCCCTTTTTTTACGCTTATTCCACTATCCTTCCCCTTTAGTAAAAAATCTTCTACATAAAATAGCGTAAATCCTTCTTGAATTAAAGCACCATTAGTTAAGAAGCTAATAACTCCACTCTTCTTCTAAGATGGCGTAATAATACTCATCCCACCATTCATTACCCTGAGGTATACATTTCTTAAAATAGCCTTCCCTCCTCATTCCTATCTTCTCCATTACCCGATAAGAAGCTGTATTTTCTGGCTGACAAGTTGCTATAATTCTATGTATCTTAAACTCCTCAAATCCACACTTTAATATAGAATGTGCAGCTTCAGATGCATAGCCTTTATTATAATATTTAGGATTGAATACCCAGCCAATTTCATATGTATGTTCACCAAAGTACTTATGAAAAACAATGTGTCCAATGAGAATATTTTCATCTTTTAATCTAACAGCAAATTTCTCTGGGTTATCGCCGGTATTTTTATCAATAAACTCTTTTGCTTTATCTTCAGTAAAAACATCTTCTGGTATATATTTCATTACCTTGTCATTTGAAGTATATTCTAGTAACGCTTGCCAATCATTTAGTTGAAATTTTTGTATTAGCAACCTATTACTTTCTAAGTACATATAGATTCCCCCATAAAAAAAGTCAATTACCTTATTTTTCTTTGTAGTAGTTATCTTTTCCCTGTTACACCAATCTACCCCTTTAGTAAAAAAGACCATCGTACTGTCCTGAACCCCAAAAGGTAGACTTAAGTATTTAAACAGCTAGTTCACTGGTATAAAGACGATATTCAACCGGACTCATACCAGACAACTTTGCTTTTATACGTTTGTTGTTATAGTAAAAAATATAATCACTTACTGCTTACTTAAGCTCTTCTCCATTGGTGAATTATCCAAGCAATTTCCTTTTCTGGACTTACTTTGAAATATATCATTATCTTTAAGTTACTTCACATATTGTTTCATTTGGTAGACCTAACCTTGATCAGAGTGTATGGTTTTTCGTAAATGTTACTTCACTATAATTGAGATTCCCAATTTATAAAGGAGCGATTCTCTGTTTTTCAGCCTCTATAAAGTTATATACATTCAATATTTCTTTGTCATAGTCGTTATCTATTTCAAAATACTTAACACCTGCTTGTAAACATTTTGTTTTAAATATTTTATGTTCCTTGATTAGTTCTTCGATTGTTCTTTCTTCTGGCCAACTCCGGAGTTCAACAGCATTCCTATATTTCACTATTTTGGTTTCAAAGTTTTCTTGAATATAATCCGTCGAAAAACCTAAGAATACTGGAATAATCTTTTCTGAATAATTGATGTCAAAGTCCTTTAGATAGTGGGGCAATATATAGCTTCCTTCAATAATAATATGTTGTTCATTCTCGATATTTGTCATAATGATCCCTTTTAATATTGGCCAGAGATGATCTCCAATGACTTCGGTACCGTCTAGTGGTGTGAATCCACAATTCTTATCTCCTCTGTACAAGCCCATTTTTAAATGATCTACAGAAAGAAAAGAAATATGATATTTTTCTAGTAACTTTTGAGCCATCAAGGTTTTCCCAGTTCCACTTACAGCACTTATTAAAATAACCATATATTGCTCCATTCTGATTTATTTGTTAGTTAACCGTTGATTATTGCACTAAACTTCTCTTTTAATATAATTAGTTCAACAAAAAAGGTGGTTAATCCTTCTTGGATTAACTCACCCGTTAGTTTAAGCACATCCTTCACAAGTTCAATAAATTTATGTAGATAAGCAATTCACCATTTAATAAACAATTCAGCTCTTTTCAGTTAATCGTAAAAATTCATTCACGTCTTTGAGAAAAAAAACAACTAAACGTTTTTCTTTCTAAAAAAATTAGAAATAACGAGTAGAATTACCCCTATTATGATTGATGGTAAGGCAAAAGGATAGAAGAATTCTGGAATATCTTCTGCCATCACACCGCTCTCACTAAAAAAAAATAATCCTGAAATAAAAAATAGAAAACCTAACCACCCAATTACCTTCCCAAACTTAGTATGTTTTTTCATCATATTTAGTCACCAACCCACTTCATTTCTACTAAATAAATTAAAAATAGAGAGCAATCATATTCTGATTCTCCTCTTCAACTCTTGCACCCGTTTGTTAAACAAATTACATTACATATTTATTTTTTAATAATCACTCCACTTATAGTTCCTACCCATATTCCGAGTAAACTACTAAATGTAACCAATCCTAATCCCATACCTTCCCAACCACCGACAACCTCTATGCTGTAAATAACAATTCCGACACAAACAAAACTCAATATGACAGAAATTAAAAATAAAGCTTTTCTAGAAATCTTACGAGATATAAAAAAGATGATAATGCCAACAACAATCCCAATGAGCAATATCGGTGACCATCCTTCTAACATTAAAGCATCCATTGTTGTTCTCCCTTTACTTATTTTTATCAAGCAATCTATAACATTCCTTGAAAGCTCTTGCCCTATTAATACATAACTTCAACGAAAATAAGCGATAATCCTTCTTGGCTTTTGCACCCGTTTGTTAAATTAGTACTTGAATAATTAACATCTTTCCTCAATAATACCGACACGCAAATAATTGACAAAATAATTTAATTGTGCTATAATTTACAATTATCTTTATATTGTATATAATAGGATTCTCCTGGCCAGGGGAATCTTATTTTTATTTGGGAGGAAAATGGTGTGAAACAAAATGAGTCCAGTTTAACTTCCTTAGTATCGGCTTTTGGTCGAGAATATCACAGTAAATATGACAACCCAAAAATTTTTGATGATTTTATTGCAAACAAACTAATTTCCGAAGAAGAGTTTTCAGCTATCAGCCAGAATATGGTTAACGGTATTCAGTTTTTCAACAGAGATATTGGGCGCAGATTTAAAAATGATCCAAATGAAATTTTAAAATGGATTACCCAAGTCCAGCTTTCCCCAACACCACTAGCACGCGCTGCCTATTGTGAAAAAGTAGTGCTTAATGAAATCAAGTTAGGAGTAAAACAGTATGTCATACTTGGAGCTGGTTTAGATACTTTCGTTTTCCGATACCCAGAATTTAAAAATAGATTAGAGATATTCGAAATTGATCATCCAGCTACACAAGAATTAAAAAAAATAAAGTTGGAGGATGCTAAACTTAATATCCCGGACCATCTTCATTTTGTTTCTATGGACTTTACTACTAAATTTTCTTATCAAGATTTAGCAGATGAAGGGTTTGATAACAAAAAAACATTCTTTAGCCTTTTGGGTGTTTCATATTATTTAACTAAAGAAGAAAATGTGGCCTTGATCAATCATTTATTTGCTAACGTTCCATCAGGTAGCTCTATTGTGTTTGACTATGCAGATGAAAACCTCTTTATAGAAAAAGGAATGTCTAATAGAGTGGAAAACATGGTAAAAATGGCTTCAGCAAGTGGTGAACCAATGAAATCGAATTTCACTTATAATGAAATTGAGAATTTATTAGAAAAATCCGGTTTACTAATTTATGAACACTTATCACCAACTACGATAAATGACCTTTTCTTTGCAAATAGGACGGATTATTTATCTGCATTCGAGACCATCCATTTTATTCACGCTGTAAAGAACTAATTTTGTAATTCAATAGCCTCTTAATCATTATGATGATTAAGAGGCTATTATTATTATATGAGCAAAGTATCAATTAATTTCTTTCATTAAACTAATCTGTCCCTTTAGTTCAATAACTTCTACAGAGCTTTTATCCTTGTAGAATTAAAGCCCCCGTTTGTTGAAGAAGTTAATTCATAAAAGAATGTATCTTCTCTTTCAATCCAGCATTATTTGTATAAATAATATAAGTTTCAGAATCTGTGTTTATTACTACTCTCTCTGTGTGCCCGTATGGAAGACCAATCCTAATTCCATTTTTAACTTTTCCAGCGTAAGTATCATCATTTAAAACTTCTATTATTTTGGAAAATGGTATCTCAATGTTACTTAATTGCCATTTAATATGTAATGCCTCATTCTTTTTAGTCACCTTTACTTCCATTCCTATCACCCCCATCTAGAATAATTCATACGGACATATACATAAAAAGTTTCATAGCTGCAAAAACCTCTCTAAAGACAATCTCTTTAATGTATTAAAGCATCCGTTAATTGAAGAAGATTGACTTATTATCCTAATAGCTTTGTTTTATATTTTAATCAAAACTTTTCCTTTATAATTACGGCTTTCAATTAATTTATGAGCCAATGCAGCATCGTTTAAATTAAACACTTGTGCGATAGGAATAGATACTTTGTTTAAAGCAAATAGTTCTATAACTTTTTCCGCAATAGGCCTTAATCGTGCTGGATTGAGTTCCCTAGTTGTACCCAAACTAAAACCTTTAATGTTCCTACAACTACTATGAACATCACTTGTTTTAATTGTACCTGCTTCACCACTGCTATTTCCAAATTGAACAAGAGTACCATAAAAAGCTAAGCAATCTAAACTCCTACTGGTCACTTCTCCAGCAACCGAATCGAAAATAACATTAGCCCCCAAATTATTAGTCTCCTTTAAAACCTTTTCAGTAAAAGTTTCGTAGGTACATACAACATCAGCACCTAACTTCTTAACATAGGATTCTTTATCCAAAGTACCGACAGTGCCAATAATTTTATGGACACCTGCTATTTTGGCTAATTGAATTAACATCGTACCTACTCCACCACCCGCACTATGAATAACTATGGTGTCCGATTTTTTTACTTGCCCAATTTCATGGAGTAGAATATAAGATAAAAATGAAACTGTTGGCATTGCTGCCGCTTGGTCAAATGGTAGACTGTCTGGAATTTTAAAAACTAACTTCTCATTTGCTACGACATACTCAGCATAGGATCCGTTTTTAGGAAAAGCAATTACCCGATCTCCCACTGAAAATGTTGAATTAGGAGATACCTCTTTTACAACCCCCGAAATATCAAGTCCAAGCATCAAAGGAAAAGTCCCTTTTCCCTTATTTCCTACACGCTTTTTAATATCTGCATAATTAACACTTGTGTATGATACTTTAATTAAAACCTCGTTATCACCAATAGTGGGTGTATCAACATCTGTATATGAGAGTACATTTACATCACCAAATTCATTTTGTATCACAGCTTTCAATTTTATATAACCTCCTTTTTTAACTTAACAAATATTTTATCACCTCATTAATTAAAAAAATTGAATAGATTTATCTATTCCTATAAGTAGTACTTATCAGTTATAAATAATCTCCTCCTATTCTTCAATACGGAAAAGCCGATTTCCTTCTTAAACTAGGCTGCTCAATTTGTAAAAAAAGATCGCCTTAAAGACGATTTCATTACATTATTAAAGCACCAGTTAATACAATGAGAATGAATAAAGCTCTTATTCACTTTAAAAGAACTTGCTTCATACTTTTAATTATCCCCATATGTAGATTTTCATGGTTCATATGAAAAACAACCATGTCTCCTAATGTTCTCATACCTAAAAAAGGCTCTTTTAGTGGCTCACCAAGATGTCCCTTACAAGTTTCTTCAATAAGAATAGGTTGCTCTTTCAGCTGTATTATTAACTTATCCATTGACGGAGGTTGTTCTGTCCAATTTTCTGGTTTACTCCCTCTCGGAAACATCAGGTGATAAGAGAGAGGCATTTGTCTCTCCTTACCTACAGCTGGAAACATAGTATTGTCCCAACCTACTAAAATATGACCAGCATTCCAGCGAATACTGTTATTATGGCCATGAGGAATTCGGTCGGCGACTTCCTCGGGAATTGTACGAAGAAATTCAACAGTCCATTTACGCCACATTTTCATTTGTTCAAATAATTGTTCTTCCCTCATAAATCTCATCCCCTTATCCCATAATATTCAGCATATTTAACACTCGCGCCTTATTGCAGCTGACCGTTCTGCACATCTATGCTTTCCGGAAAATCCTATTTTACCTAGTTCTCCTTCGCTATATGTAAAAAAGATGACTTGCATAAGAAATTAATTCAATTAAGCCATAGTGTTTTACTACAACTAGAGCGTTTCATCCAATTTCTGAATCTTTGAGTGGGAAATTAAGTAAACATCGCCTACAACATCGATTTTGTCTCCCTTTACACGCACAGCGCAATCTTTGTTCGATGCATAAATATTTATTTTTTCTGATAGGAGAGATAGTTCGCTTTGAACCTGTGCAATGTTATTTTCAAGATCAAAATGGGACAGGACGGAAAAGTTGTCAAGACCAATTCCGTCGTAAACAGAGCTCGTTTCAACTTGGTATCCAAAGTTTTTCGAGCATAACCATTTAACGGACATGTTGATTGCCCCAGCGCTTGCTCCCATCACAATAGCGCTGCTCTTTTTAATCGCTTCTGACAATTCATATTGCATCAAGAAGCTATTTTGTTTAATAGTATTCCCCCCCAACAAGAAAATGACTGAAGCATTTTGAATTATCGTTTGGGCATCTTCCTTCTGTACGCGATAATTAATTAAATGATATTTATCAAACATAATGCCCGCCTGGTCAAGCCACGAGCGTTCAGTAGCACCATCATCCTCATAAATAGATGGATTCGAGCTAATCATAGCAAGCGATTTTCTATCAGTTATATCCTCCTGTAATACCCTGCCCAGATTCTCTGGGAAAAAATGGTTAAACCAACCTAAATAATAGTGAGTTTTCATAAGTACCCCCATAGCAAATTGTAAATAACATTTATTCCTAGCGTCACTCATTCTGTTTTCTTGTCACCAACAATATACTCTCCAAATGGCCCGATTGTTGAAAAACAGTTAAACAACGCTCTTCAACTAAATTCCTCGTTTAGTAAGATATCTACCATATAAAATAGCGTTAATCCTTCTTAGATTAATAGGGTTATGTTATACTTTACTTCTTGGATAGATGATATCTAGCATTAGCAAAAAATATGGTTCCAAAAAGAAACAACAATCTATTAGCCAGCTTGCAATAGCTGAATATCACCATTAAATATAAATTCACTTGATAAGGTAACAAACACCATGATTGCCATTAACCAAATACAATCCTATTAAATGTTTCATTAGGTATATTACCCTCCTTCTACGACTAATTTACCGCCCTAAGTTTACCAAATAAAACCAAATTTTGTTATGCTAAACGGCCGTTAGTAATACCTTCTACACAAAATAGCGTTAATCCTTCTAGAACTAACACACCCTTTAGAATAGATCCAAAGGAATGAAGCTGAATAACTTTAATTTAAAATTACAACTGCTTTTTCTTCACTCTTGTGCTTAGAATGGTGAGGACGATATAGATTACGAAGGCAATTGAATTTATAAGCGTATCCGTTGCTAAAGAAATGATTAAAGTATATTTTTTAGACATAAATAATGCCTAAGAACCACCTTTATTACCTTTGAGAGTAATAAATTTTACTTTAGATAGTAATTTTTTATTGCTATTTAATACCATTTAATTTATTATATAGTTTGAGGAGGGAATTTTCAGAAAAATGGATGAGATAAGATTAAATGTAAGCTTATTACGCAGGAAAGTGCCAAATCTCACTAGTGCAGCCCGACAAGTTGGCTTGCGGCCAGCCACTGTTTCAAATCTCTGCACAGGAAAAATACCTATTGGAAGAGCAGAGGTTCGAACTTTAGTTGCACTTGCATCATTAGCCGATTGCAGTTTAGACAATCTGATAATCAGAGGGGAGAAAACGGAAATGATAGAAACCAAAATCAAAACATTGGATTTATTTGCTCCATTAGCAAAAGGAGGTACTGTTGGTTTGGTTGCACGCCCCGGCATGGGGCAACTCGTTGTATTAGCAGAAGTGCTCTACCGGTTGAAGATGGATGGGTATAAAACAATCTTTTTAATGCCCGAAGGTGAACACCAAGGCTTAATGGAACTTATTGAAAATGCTGAAATTATCACAAGCAATATTAAAGATTCCTATGAAAAAATGGCAACCCTTGGTGGAGACCAAGATATCATCTTCATTGCAGACAGAACCCACGTGATAACAGGAGATATCCAGAAACTACAGGATAATCTTGAAGGAATAGGAATTGATTCTGTTACAACATTTCTTGTTGATTTGACAGGGGAAGTTGTGGATGAAGATTTACCTTATGGACCACTGGAAACCTTGTGGCAATTTGATGCAGATCTTTCTGCAAGACATTGCTATCCGGCTGTTAATCCTCTTAGCTCAACATCAACTGTACTCGAAGGATCTCACCTAGATCAAGAACACTTTACCATTCAACAAAAAGCACTAAAACTACTCCGCAGATACCGGGAACTCCGTTCATTAGTGAGTGTTAGTGGGATTGATCGAATTGCAACATCCGAATTACAAACCTATCAAAGAGGTGAACGGTTAGAAGCTTATCTAACGCAACCTTTCTATGTTGCTGAGCCTCTTACTAAAAAACCAGGTCAAGCTGTAACCCTTCAAGAAACCTTGAGCGATGTAAACAAAATTCTAAACGGTGCCGTAGATTCTACAGAAGTATCAGAGCTAGAGTATATTGGTAAATTATAAAATCGACAATTGGGAAAGGGCTCTTCCCTTAGGTGGAGGATCCACAAATAAACTCCTAGTTTAACGTCATTGCACTTATTCTCAATCAAAATTTAGAACCGGTCTTAGAAATAAATTTAGGAGACACCGCCTTTTTCAAACACTAGAAAGTACGTGGGGTGTTAAGAAGCGAAAAGCATTGCGAGAACCTAGAAAGAGATTTAATGATGTCAAACCACATCAGATGCCTAAACATTTTGGTCATTCACTAATCGGACCTGTCTATATTAGGGATGCAAAGTCACATCAAACGTTAAAGAATGTTGATAGAGAAGTTAGCAGCCCCGCACTAGAATTTTCCTATGGAGAAATCAGTTTAGAACAATACCTAAAACTAGAATGATTACCATGGCATTTATCGTGCAGGAGCTTATGCATATACTACTATGGTGGTTGTTAGCTTACAATTACTCAAATTGTAAATTCCTTAAAGGAAATTGACACCTCTCTTCCCTTTGGTGCACTCAGATAAAATTATTGAAATCGCCCTCATTTCTAGAGAGCGATTTTTTTTGCTTTATTAAAGCACTCGTTATCTGAATAAAAAACCGTCGCTTTTACATTCTCTCAAATGAATTATATTAATGCCCTATTGAACTCTTGAACTATTAATTGAATAAAACGTTAATATCATGTATTTGATTAGCTTCCTATTATTTCTTTCACCCAAATAATTCCCTCATTTACAAATGTATCTGTTGGGTTTGTATGCGGTGTATGTTCAAAAACAAAAAACACATCTAGACTTGTCGACAGCTTATATATTAAATCTTTTACATTAAAATGTGAATTGTCTATTTCGTGTGACGGGTGAACAGGTATCCAAATGTATTTGTTATTTTGAAATTCCACGTTGTGTAAATGGACAACCTTTATATGATTCTTCCATTTTTCAATATAATTCATCACCTTATCCCCAGCCGCTAATAAATAATCCCCTATGTCAATACAAAGTTTTATTCCATACTTGTCCCATATTTCAATTGGAAAATTATCAAGGGCTCTAATCCCAAACACAGACCTGTTAAGGCCCAGTTTCGGCTCACACACAATGTCTATAGAATATTTTTCTTGTAGTAAATGTAATCTTTTTAATCCATTTTCAATTATTTCATTAGTATCTATATCTTTTTCTTCTTTAAAATTAGGAAAATGTACTAAAATATACTTAGCCCCTAACTCGGACATATATTGAGCTTCCGATTCAAATTGATCCCAAGCCTGCTCTGGCTCGTATTGAATCTTTTCCAACAGATCATATTTACTTTGATTTCTGTACAAAGGGGAGTGCAAACCAAATGTTACATTTTTCTTATTTAATAGTTCTAAAAAGTTATTTAAAGACTCTTCGCTTGGAAACTCCCCTATTTCAATATGATTTACATTTTTCTTCTTAAATAATAAAGGGAACTTTTCAGGTTCTGACATAATTACACTTCCAGAAAGTCCAATACAATGATGCATAATTTAAACTCCTTCCAAAAAAAGATTCTATAAATTAGAAACATAATACCACTCGAGTACGATAAATCTTGCACATGTTATAAATAGCCTCTCATCCTAATTACTTTCCCATCAACTTCTGTACCAATTTCTTCCATTCCATTCTTAAGATAAAACTTAATCGCAGCATAATTTGATGGAGAAACTCTTAGGTGATATTCACTAACTTTATTGTTCTCAAAAAATTCCTTCGCATAGTCGTGTAATTCTTTCCCTTTACCCTTTCCACGCTTTTTAGGTATTAGGTAATACAGATTTACATATCCAATTTCTTTTCCTTCGAATTCACGAATGGTTAATTCCAGTTGCCCAATATATTTACCGTCTTCTTCAACTAAGACAAAGCCTTTTGAAAAATCTTTTCCTTTTTCATCTAACCAATGCAGGTATTCCTCTTCGTTAAATCCCGAAGTATCTCCAAAACTAACTTTAAAAGAGTCTTTCCGAAATTCAACCACTTTATCTCGATGTTTCTTTATTTCAATTTCCTTGAATTTCACACTATCTCTCCTTATAAAGTCACTTCTTTAATAAAATTCTTGTTTTACAAAAGGTAACGTTTGTTTGAAGAAGTTAATTTATAAATGATAGTAAAGTATTTATTCAAAAATTACTATGAAGATTGCAACTAGGATAAGCATTGGTAATAAAATACTTTTCACTTTATTTTCCTTCCAAAAATCGACTGATATTGTAATTCCAGCTATAATCATGAGAGGGACCCCGATCAACTTCATAATCTCGAATGTCAGTAGATTTCCTAAAGAAGAAAGGAAATACCCTGTTACAAGGAAGCCGAAAGTTAAAATAAAATGTGCAGATTTAAATGTCTTTTTTACGTCATTTTTGTCATCTTTGCTCATTTTTAAATAGGCTATAAGCATCATGGTAAATGGGGTTCCCCACATAAACAGGAAAGTAACCAGTGAATCAATGTCTATATTCAAATAATCCCCCCAAACTAACTTATAGTTAAAGTATCCAATAGTTGAACAAAACAACTAGTCTCATATTCTTTATACAATCTTAACTCTTTAAGCCTTTCAACCTAACAAATTTTCCACTACTCATTTTATTAAATCACTATACTCACTAGCCTTAACTAACTCCTTCGCATCCATTTTTGTCCAGTCCAGAATTTTTGTATCAGGATTGTTTTGGATGAAGCTTTCTGTGATTTGATAGCCTATTTTGTAATCTGACCATCTGGGAATATCCTTAGCTGGATTTCCATAAGTAAAATTGTTGTAAATGTTCCTATCCGTTGATTCATAATTTGCAGCTAATTCTTCTAAAACATACTTTTCTTCTTCATCTGATAGAGTCTCTATCCAAGAGGCATTCTTTTCTGGATAAATAATACTAGCAAACGAATCTGCTTTCCCTTCAGTAAGGATGGAGTCTAATAAACTATAAATACTTTGTTCACCATTATACAAAAAGTTAACCGTATGATGATATTCGTGTGCTACTGTATACTTAAGAGTCTCTTCTGAAACGGAAGGATGAATATTAAGTAAGATGTTATTTCCAAAATACGCAAAACCACCTACCCCTTCCAAATTATCAATAGTAAACCAATCTTCAGGATTCACTGGAAAAATATAAATACTTGTATCTTCACCTGATAATTGTTCTGCAGATTTTGATAATGCCTCTTCTATCCATTTATTGATTTTTTCTTGATTTTGAAACAGTTCCTTCGTGTTTTTCTCTAGTTGCTCAACGTCTGTTGTCGGTGATAGAGGGTCTCCTATCTTTATATAATTAAGAGAGGATTCATCCTTAAAGGGTTTTAATACATATTCTGTATAGGTTTCCTCATTGTCCAATTCAGAGTTTTCCTTCATAAGCCCTGTGTATTCAAACACTTCTTCGTAAAAAGGTATAATTTCAAATTCCTGCCCATTGTGTGAAAATTGATATGTCGTTTGAGGAGATATATTGTCATTGTCCTCTACTTCTTTATTTTTTTCTTTTTCGTATGAGCAAGCCGTAATGAAAATTAAAAATGCAATTAAAATAGATAACTTAATTAAATGTCTCATTCATTTCCCTCCGTTCAGTAGTTCGACAAAAACGTGATTAATTCTTCTTCGATTTTCGCAACAGTTAGTGAAAAAAGCTTCTGACATTGTCAATGGCTCTTGTTTTAGCTTTGAAGTAAAACTTGGTCATTTACACCTTTACTTTTAAAATTGTGCCCTTTAATCAAATAACTAAGGTATGTACTCTATCATTCACTAATGTAAACCATTGAAAAGACAATAGATTACTTTTATAGTAAAGTAATTGTATAGGAGGCTCATTCTTATGAATATATTAGTTTTAGGATCAACTGGAAGAGTTGGGAGTCAAATAGTGACTTATGCTCTTCGTGATAGACATCATGTTACTGCATTCGTTCGAACTCCAGAGAAGATACAAATTAATGATGAAAATTTAACTATTTTTCAAGGTAATGTTTTAAATAAAGTTGATATTGTACGTGCAATGCATGGAATTGACGTAGTTATTAGTGCATTAAATACTGATGGGACAACCACTTTATCAGAAAGCATGCCAATAATTATTGAAGCAATGGAAAACAAAGGTATACAACGAATCATAACTGTAGGAACTGCAGGTATCCTGCAAAGTAGAACCACACCCAATTTACTGCGTTATCAGTCCAGTGAATCAAAGCGCAAATCGACCCGTGCTGCGAAAGAACATCATAAAGTTTACGAAATCCTTAAAGACTCGACACTCGACTGGACTATTGTTTGTCCTACGTATTTACCTGACGGAGAAAGAATTGGTAAATATCGCGTAGAACGTAATTATTTGCCAGAGAATGGGGCTAAAATTTCCGTACCAGATACAGCGGAATATACATATAACCAGATAATATCAAGCGATTATATTAAATCACGTGTAGGTATCGCCTACTAATAAAGTTCCTATGCTTTCTTCTTATTAGCTGAACCTGTTTGTCGAAGAAGAAATGAGGTGAGATACAAAAATTCCCTTTGTTCAAACACAGTGCCCTTTTTGAAAACTTAAAGTATGAATTAAAATCATAGTAAAAGGGGTGTTAAAAATAACATCTCTTTTTAACTTGCCTGCCCCGTTACCCCAGTAATTACAGTTTTCTATTTAATAAACCCTCTATTCTTCAAATTTCTTATACATCGTTCCATCTACATCTCTAACTTCAACTACTGGGTTCAGTTTGTCTACTCCAATAATAACTGTTGGATTTATTTCTGTAGATTTATTATAAAAACTTTTTACATGTATTACTGTTTTCCCATTCAGTTCCTCAACGTCAGAAACTTCAATACTTGTTCCTGTTCTTTCTTCACCTAATGAAAGAATGACTGCTTTACTATCTACTGTATCCATTATTTTAAACCCGCTTATATCTTCGGTTTGAAGTCGTTCTAAATATTTATAGATCTCATCCTCTTGTGATGCATATTCATTCTCTTTTTGTATAATCCAATAATCCGGCCGATTCAAGTAAGAAAAAGCGAACATGCCAACAACAAATAAAACGATAAAAGTAAAAATATATTTACGCCATAGACTTTTTTTCCCCATTATCATTAGTATAATAAAAATAGTTATAACCCCTAAACCTATTACGGATAAGGGCATTCCTTCAAAACCGCCAACTAACAATCCTCCAAACACTATAGCAATACCCACTATAAACAAAAAAAGGATCTCTTTTTATCCTCCATTTCTTTTGAAAAAAAGTATGTAAGAGTATAAAACCCTATACCTATTACTAATCCGAAAAGATACAAAGCCATAAACAAGTGCATTAAATAATCCTCCTTTGTTTAGAAAACAGCTACGACCCTTTCTTACTCTTATTATATATTCAACAAGAAAGGATGCTTATCCTTCCTCAAGATAAGCACCCCTAGCACTTAGTTAATAAATTCAGCTTTAAGGAGATAAGCAACGTTATATTCTTCCAACTCACTCATATTACTCTCAACATCTTCATAAAAGCTCATGGAGAGCGTACTCATAACATTTTCATTTGAATAACAAATATCTGCTAACACTACTTCTCCTCCTTCTATGGTTATCATTTCTTGAAAACTCCCCCATACACTCGACATTTCTGCTAAGCCTGTTGAATCTGAATCAAAACCGCTTATTGAAGACGTGCCACCACTACTGCTGACACCAATATTAAAGTTATTTTGCTTTAGATTATTAGTTCTTGGGACTGTAAAAATAATTGACCCATTTTGTTCAACCTCTGTTGTTAAATGAACTAATTTATCATCAACCAATTCACCTAATTCATATTTCTCAATCCATACAGATACTTCTTCATATTCTCTGTCTATTTTAAAATCAAATACAAATGATTTCTCTGAAGTAGTCGAAAATATGGCATTCTCTCTCTCGGTTAATTCAGCAACAGAAACCGTATTAGGTTTAAAATTGCTGCAAGCACCAAAAGCAAATATCAGTAAGGATAATGTTAGTATTGCTGATATTTTTTTCATTCTTTATTCCCCTTTTGTTACATCTATAATTTTACAATGAAAATTTCCCTCTTTGTAATAATAGAATATTAAGACAATATTTCTTAAAGAAAAAACGACCATTTTGTTAGTCGCCTTGCTTCACTCTTGTACCATAAAATATTTTAATCTGAACTCACTCAACTTCGTCTATCATCTGCAACCTAATCTTTATATCTGGATCAGGAATTTCTTCCAGCTTATCTATCAAAAATGAATATTTATTATGGTCCATTTCCGCTCGAAGGTATGAATATTCATATAGTTTATCAGCGATTTCTACTGCCATTTCCTCACTAATATTTCTATATAAAAGAGAAATAAGTTGTTCTAGTAACCAATTAATATCATTATCACCTATATGTATATTTGTAAGAGTAGGCACAATTAGTTCTTCATCATTGCTTGTTTTAAATATGTTTTCCGCTTCTTCTTTAGTT
Organism: Oceanobacillus piezotolerans; assembly: GCF_003665065.1. Taxonomy (GTDB): domain Bacteria; phylum Bacillota; class Bacilli; order Bacillales; family Amphibacillaceae; genus Oceanobacillus; species Oceanobacillus piezotolerans. The sequence goes on from NZ_RCHR01000001.1 coordinate 769,436, forward strand.
ATGTCATGCAGCTCTGGCATCTCCATATCATCAGTGATTTCCGCCTCATCTTCATCAACAATAACCATCTCTTCCTCTTGGAGGCCTTCAATGAACTTAGAAAAATTGCTAGCAATTTGAATATCAACTTTTTCTTCTACCTCAATATAGACGATGCTAGGTTCGCTAGCTCCTCCTCTATAATCCATTGCAATCCAAGTATGACCATCTCCACCCAGAAGCACGATATCCTCTGGAAGTCCCCATTCATTAATAAGGTACAGAGAATCTAAAATACCTTCTTCTCCAATACCATAAATACTTTCGATATAAATAAAGTCTTCTACTGAGCTAGTTGAAAATTCAATTGGAAAAGCAGTTCGTTTTATGTATCCGCCATTTTGTTCTTTTACTAACTCCTTGTAGAGTTGTGGTAGTTTTACTCCTAATTTCTTCTCAGCACCCACAATATCCTCTTCTTTAATAGGCTTTAATACGTATGAATCGTCTTCATCTACTAACCAAAAGTCGCGCATAATTCCCTCCTGCAAAAATTAGTATAATGAAATATTACCATCCTAAAACCTGCATTAATATCATTATTGCTCGACAAATCACGACATAAAAATGTGCCACCTAGAGCTACCCTTCTAACTTATAGTTGAAGTTAATTTCTGCCCCTATACATTTTATCCGCTCGAAATACACTCAAAATCATTAATATTAACGTAACTATAACAAGTAACACCCATAAATCATTATTGTTTACTGCTAAGACTATTGCAATTATCCCCGATAAAATAGATGTTATGAAACCCAACATTGTTTTTAAATCTTTCAATACCGACCAATTCATTTATACCCTCCTCTTATTGTTGTTATTTTACATAAGTAATTAAAACAGCTATTTCTCTCACTTTAACAATAGCAGCCATTAGTTTAAGAATGAGTTAGGATTATACCATTGGCTAAATTTTGTTCAGTTGGGTACTTTAAATATATTAGTTATCCTCTACAAATCAAACTCAGTAGAAAGAGGTGAATCCAAATGGCTAATTCAAGAACTAACCAGCTGCTTGTTGGAAGTACCATTTTATCTAGTGCTCTTAGTATCACAGTTATTGCCTTGACAATTTATCACCATTTTACAATTCAAAATAAAATTGATGAACTAAAGAGGGCTTAGGAAACTAGGCTCTCTTTAACTTATCTGTCCCTTTAGTAAAAAAAGACCGCCATTTTGACGCTCTCACTGTAGTATTAAAGCACCCGTAAGTTAAGGAAGAACATAATAACGATTATTTATATTTAAGAAAACCACCTTTTAGTTGAATTAAAATTGATTATATTTTATTAGTAAAAGTCCATATACATCTCCATACATGTTTTGAAGGAGTCTATTTTGCAGAAGGTTCCTACCTTTTGTAATCTAGCTTTCACTACAACAAATTTTGATCCTATATTTCTTAATATAGCTGATGTTAATGAACAATTGATGACTATTGTACTGGTGAAGATGGATTTTCAATTTGATCTTGATCACTTATATCAGAATCTTGATTCGAAGTGAAAATTAAAGAAAAAGAAGGTGAAAAATCTCCCATTGAAAAATTAGCACCATTTAATTTTAGGTTTGATGTATGGCTATTTTGCAAGTTTTTTCCTATATTAATATTTGCATTTTGTGCAAGCCCATTTACGGACAGTTTACCAATATTAATTTGCTTAAACATAGAAGCCTCCAATAAAATGATTTATTTGAATACTAATACAAGTTATGTTGAACAAGCAAAAAAGAAATGGACAAACATGGAATTTAGTATATAAAGTTCTTATCTATGAAAAAAACAAACTAATATAACGATGTACTGGTAGTGAGATTCATTCAGATAACGTAGAGATAAAATCAATTACAGTAAAAGCACCCCCTCCTTAAACACATATAGAAAAGAGCGATTAAGGACTCGCTTAACTAATGCACCCGTTAAGGCAAGAAGAACTGAGTATATTAGCTAGCTTACCAAAAGTGATAATTCTGTTAATTTTCATTCGGCATGGTTGCGAGATCATTTAAAAATAAATTATTTCAATCAGAAATGGCACGACTACCCCCAAGAGAAGAAAAGCAATGACGACGAATAGAATAGTTCCAGCTATTGGCAGAATCCATTTTCTATTCTTGTAGTATTGGTACCAGTAATTAACCGACCAGATTAGTACCAGTGTAACAATATAAACGAATTTGACACCGTCATAGTTGGGGCCTGGGCTAATATTTATCACAAGGAAAAAGGCGAGAAAACCGATAAATCCGAGCAAGAACCAATTGACAGTATGTACGACAATATTATAAATAATATAGTTATTCTTCATTATCTCCACTACTTCCCGTATGAATTAAAAAAGCAATGCTAATGAAACAAAGTTGCTTCTTGTGTACTTATATGTATAATAGCGCTAATAAAATTACCCTAATTACTCAAAGAACCCAAAAAATCACCTAAACGAATTAATATATCTTCAATTTTATGTTCTTCATTTAAATTTGCTTGCCCACTCACCGTTTCAACTTCTAATGATTCGCTGCTTTCTTTTTGGTAGTGTAGTTCTAAGGTGAAATCATAAATTATTTCATCAGATTCTGTTTTCTCATATTCGATATTTTCAACCTTAAAGTTGTAGTCATTTTTTAATGCTTCAATCAGTATTCCAGAACTATTATTGTTATTTACAAATTCCATATAAGATGCTTCATTTGCAAAGTAATCTTCAAAATGATCTTTATCATACTGTACTAAGTCTCCAATTTCCCCACTATTAAATATTTTCTTTAATTCATCATTTGGTCCTGTAAGAGCGTTCTGTAATAGAGATTCAATTGTCTCTATATTTTCATCCTGTGTTTCCTGCTCTGCATTTCCTGTACAACCAGCTATCAATAAAAGCATTAAAGTGAATAAAGCGATTACAAACAATTTATACGTTTGTTTTTTCATATAAAACTCCCCCTTGATAAGTAATACGAGGGATAATGTTATTAAGTTTCACAAGGCTTTATATTCAAATCTTGTTTTCACTATACTTCCCCGTTGCTTCAAAAGAAAAAAGAAAAACCATCCTTCGTTATAGAAGCATCGCAACAGTTCGCTTAACAAACCTTTTTATAAAAAGTAAGGGTTGTTTTATTATTTATTTTCCTGCTACCTCCTGTTTGGTTATAACCCATTTTTTATATAAATAACAATTTCTTTTTTCCTCTGATATTTTAACTAGTTCCCAACTGGCTGCTTGAGGGGACATTTATTCAATAAAATTATAGTCTTCTGAGCTACCCCTTTTCCTTGATAGGCAGGCCATAACTTCACTAACTAAATAATTATAGATGTTATAACATTATGCAACTCACAGTTCTTATTGAACTCTACTGCTCCGATATCTCAATAAGTTTCTGATGGCTCTTAAAGTAACGCATTCGTAAGTGTAAGAATTTAAGTGAAGCATATTCCACAAACGCGCCTGATTGTGGAATAGTAACATTAAAGAACTTAAATAGAGGATAAGCTATTTAAGTAACCGTCAACTTTTTTTAAACGAAAATCTTCAAGCTGCAATAATTGATTTACCTCATCAATTAAGAATGTAGGCTCTTCCTCTAATAATTTTTCTCTTTTATGACTTCCCCAGGTCACACCACAAGAAGCAACGTTTGCTGATTTTGCCATTTGTAAATCAAATATAGCGTCACCTATCATTACAGTTTCTTCTATAATTAAATCATATAACTTCACTATTTTTAAAACACCATCTGGATGGGGTTTATAATGTTTGACTTTATCTGATCCGATAATATCTTTGAAATATGTATCAATATTTAATTTTTGTAAGTTTCGAATCAAAACATCAGTCTTTTTACTTGAAACAACAAATAACTGTCTATCTTCTGCTTTTAACTCACTCAACAATTCTGGAATATTTGGAAAAACGACAAGACTCTCAATTTCATTTGCTTTGTAATGATTACGGAAAATTTGAAGAAGATAATTAAAGGATTCATCTGTAAAAACATAATCTGTCATTTCTTTAAATGACACCTCAATTGGAATACCCATAAAATGTTCAATTTGTTCAGTACTTGGAACATTCAAACCAAACTCTTTAAAGGCAGATTGAGTTGCAATTACACTACATAACTTAGAATCTGCTAGCGTGCCGTCAAAATCAAATATATAGTTTTTCATTTTCTCTCTCTCCTACTGATGGAAAATTTTTTTAATTAATTCTATCATATTCTTAGTGGAAATTTTGCTTATTGAGTTTGTAAATCATTTAAGTTTTAATAAAAATATAACCAGGTTGCTGAACATAAGTTATACAACGCTCTTTAACTAAATTCTCCCCTTAGTACAATAACTTCTACGAACGTCAATCCTTATTGAATCCAATTGCTGAATAATATTTAGAAATTATAAGTCCTTATAAGCTATATATTTATTGCCATTAAAGTCTTTATACTCTACACTTTCTATCTTTCCTAACGAGCAATAATGGAATATAAGTTGCTCATTAACCATTTCGGTTAAGAAAGTTGTTTTTGTTGGATTGTGACTGACTGGAATAAGTTTAAATTTATATAATACTCCATACATCTTAGGAACTGTTAAATATAGTTCACCATTTTTTAAAGTGATATCTAAAATTTTACTCTCATCATTTTCAATAAGATACTTCCCAGCAATAAGCTCCGTGTTAGTAAAGTTGATTGGTTGAGTAGAAAGAGGTAATGATACTTGTTCATCAAAAAGTACCCTAGCCATTTCTTGAGTTAAATGTGTTACAGGCGTAACGTTTATATTGCTAAGAAAGATTACCGTAACTTGCTCATCAACAAATCTGAGGAAATTGCTACAAAAACCACTAATATCTCCAAAATGGTGCACACATTTTCTACCCAACATTTCCGATACCATCCAACCAGATGCGTACGAACTAATATTTGGTGAAAACATTTTCTCCATAAGTTCTTTATTTAGGAGCTGAGATGATTCTAATGCCTGATCCCAAAGGAACAAATCTTCTGTTGTTGAATATAATCCATAGGCTCCTAAAGGAAAGGATAAATCTGCATATGCTGAGTGAATTGGTTTTTCCCAGAATGAATAGCCTGAAGCTAAGTCTGCAACTATCTCAATTCCGTCATCACAGCCTGTATTACTCATACCCAAGGGACGACATATTTTTTCTTTTATGTATTCTGCATAGGACATGCCTGAAACTTTTTCAATAATTGCTGTTAGTAATGTATAACCTGAACTTGAATATTCAAATTTCATACCTGGTTCGAAATTCAACTCCAGATGTTTGAACGAATCAATCAGTTGTTCTAAGGTCATCGGCAGTCTCATTGTTTTAGACCAAAAGTCGGGAAAACTTGTGTAATTTGGAATTCCTGTAGTGCTTGTTAAACAATGATAGAGAGTAATATTTTCACCAAGTGGGTAATCAGGAAGATACTTCCCTATACAATCATCTATACACAATTTCCCTTTTTCATGTAATTGATATATACCCATAGATGTAAAAGCCTTAGTAAGTGAGCCGATGCGAAATTTGGTTGTAGGTTTATTGGATACCGAATGCTCCCAATTTGCCATACCAAAACCTTTATTTAAAATGATATCTTTATTAGAAGCTATCAAAATTGAACCATTTATATAACCATTTTCTTCATACCTTTCTATCCATTTGCCTATCCGTTCGTCTGCTCTCATGTAATTCCCCCCTTATCCCCTAAATAAATATTATTACAATAGTAAATCCATCATACCTTCTTCTAGGATTACATCTGTTAGAATAAGTCAATTGAAATTTTAACTCCATAATAAATTCCGCAATTGCAAACCATCAGAAGGATGACCATGATATGCCCTCATCCACCGAGGATAAGTAATCGGAAGCACTTCAGTTAAAGAACATTCATTTAACCGCCTTGGAATTAGTCACTACTACATAGATCTATAATTTTTTTAATTATATAATAATTATTGAGACATCTACAACTGAAGGGACTAAAGTGTAGTTGGATGAATTTTGCATTAATAAACGGACATGGCGTTGCTCATGATTTTTATTAAGGGGGGTAAGTATGATTATTTATTGGGTACAAGTTGGTTTTGCTATATTTGTGTTTCTTTTCTCAACAGTAGCTGCTTGGTTTGAAGGAAGTGGAATTTTACAAGATATATTTAGTTGGGACCATACAACACCTTTCTCCCAATTATTAAATGGGGAAGTAACTAAGGCTAGTGACATTGTAATTCTTGATTATTTTGTTTTTGCTGCTAAATACCTTCCGCTGTTTCCTATATTGATGACTTTAAGTAGTCTACATTTACTTATTCTATTTGGATATTTTCTATTTAAAAACACAAAGAAATTTATAATATTTCTTGGAGTGATTGGAAGTATGCTAATTTTTCTTAGTATTTTCTTCATAAACTATCACACAATCGGTGGTAAATCATTTTTGTATACCTTCTTAGTTAGTGGCTTGTTATGTATAATTATTACATGGATTATTAAAAAATATGATACCTTAACATAATAAACAACAGAACACTTACACTAAAAGTTAAATTTACTAACGCTATAATTACACCTTTATGAATTACTATGGTAAAGAACTTAATGATTATAACTAAAACACCCCAACTTCTAAATGTTGGGGTGTTTAGGTTTAATATTTATTACAAATCTGAAATCATACCGCCATCGACAACGAATTGTGCTCCAGTTGAATAACTAGAATCGTCAGAAGCAAGGTATACAACTAAATTAGAAACTTCTTCTACTTCTGCTCTTCTTCTTAGTGGAATATCTTGCTCAAGTTGTTTTAGATATTCTTCAACATCTGGTTGGTCAGCCATAGGTGTTTTGATAATTCCAGGATGTACAGAATTTACACGGATATTATATTGTCCAAGCTCAGTAGCCGCACCTTTAGTCATACCAGTTACAGCATGTTTAGAAGCACTATAAGCAATAGCCGTTGGCGCACTTACCAAACCATCTACAGATGAAATGTTAACAATAGAACCTACGCCAGCTTTTTTCATAGAAGGAAGTACTTTTTGCATTCCTAAGAATACGCCAAGCTCGTCTACTTTAAATGTTAATTCGAAGTCTTTTACAGTTAGTTCTTCTAATGTTTTGAAGATACCAATTCCTGCGTTGTTTACTAACACGTTGATAGGACCAAACGTTTCTTCTGTTTTTGCTACAACTTCTACCCAGTTCTCTTCACTAGCAACATCTAATTTAAGAGCGATTGCGTTTTCTCCTAATTCATCGGCTAGTTTTTGTGCACCTTCCAAGTTAAGGTCAGTAATAGCCACTTTCGCGCCTTCTTCCACGAATTTACGAACATGCATAGCACCCATACCTTGTGCTGCCCCTGTAATGATTGCTACTTTTCCATCTAATTTTCCCATTATGAATTTCTCCTTTCAACTCCAAGTACAATTTTTTTTACTTTCGTGAACAAGTTAATAATAAACCTTCTTTAAATTATTTTCAAATAAAGAATCTTGATTTAAATATATTTTTAGCTATATATATATACCAGTGGAACTCTTGTTTCACAAATCTTCCCCCCTTAGTACTGCCCCATTACTACAATAAATCCGACAAAATGCACGCTAACCCTTTTTGGATTAACACACCCTATAATTTGAGTGAAATACTTCACAATAACACTTAATCTTTCCACTCCCTTGTAATTTTAAAATCACATAAATTCTTGTTCACAACTCTGTAATTGGTATTTGTGTCTTACCACCTTATATAGCCACTATCCTCTTGTATTTGAAATTCCCAGCCACTTTTTAAAATAAAATGATGTTCCATTAACACCTGTCAATTCCCAATCTTCTTTTTCAAGCGAATTTAACTTTTCAGTCATTGCTGTATTAAAATCAATACCGTTCTTCAATTGGATTTGAATGTTTTCCACTTTGTATTCAAATTGCTTCAATTAAGAACCACCTTTATTATTGTAATATAAAAGATAATTAAAAATGGTTTCTTTTTCAAGTACCTGCCCCTTTAGCACAATATAAGTTACTAAAAACAACTAGCGTCCTTCTTTTTAAAGAAATTAGAAATAACAAGTAGAATCAGCCCTTTTATAATTGATGGTAAGAAAAAAGGATGTAAGACTTCTGGAATATCTTCCGCCATTACACCACTTTCATTAAAAATAATAATTCTGAAATAAAAAGTAGAAAACCCGACCAAAAATTTACCTTTCCTACTTAGTATGTCTTTTCACGTTTATTTCACTTCCCCCAAGCAAAATAACATAATGTTATTTCAATAACCAACTATCCTGTCCTAATAGTACAATATGAAAAAGATAGCTATTGTTCGATCTCATCTTTAACTTTTACATCTGTTTATTGAAGAAGAAATCGTCTTGAATTTATTCCGTTATCTCCCAATCTGGATTCCAAACCACTTCCCACAAATGCCCGTCTGGATCTTGGAAGTATCCAGAGTATCCACCCCAAAAGGTTTCGTGGCCTGGAACTGTAACTACTGCACCTGCTTTCTCTGCTTGTTCTATTACCTTATCGACCTCTTCTTTACTGTTAACATTATGACCAATTGTAAATTCAGTGGGACTTGTTGGTGTCTGCTTAATATTGGTGTCGTAAGCTATATCTTTACGATTCCATATTGCAAGTTTTAGATATGATTGTAAGTCGAAAAAGGCTACCATACCGTGCTCAAATTCTTTACCTACTATGCCTAGTGTTGGTAACCCAAGTCCATCCTGATAAAATTTCAAAGATCTTTCCAAATCATCTACACCCAATGTAATTACTGAAATTCGTGGTTTCACATAATCCCTCCTTCATAAGACAGTATTTTCACTTAGCCTCTTCAATAAACCTGCCCTGTTACTTGAATAAAAAAGGATCTTCGTAATTGAAGAATCCCACCTGTTACCTTAAGTACAACATTTTCTCACCTAAATAAAAAAATCATTTCACTTAAATTTTGGTCTAAAACTAGCGAAAGCTCTTGTTTTTTAACTAAATGAATGAGGGATTTTTGAAAAAGTGAATACCACTAGCATTAGTTGTAAACAAACAACTTGCTGATAATGTTCCTTGTTTGGGATTAGTTTCTTGCTTCTTTTCTCTTCTTTGATTCTTTTACATAATTAATATAGTTCCCTGTTCCTTCGATTGCAGAAACTGCAATAATAGCCCATTCAAGCGGGGAGACATCATTTAGCGATTCCTTGCCATAAAATAATGTAAATACTGTGATAAATCCATATAGAAAGGCTTTAAAGAAATATTCCCAAATCGGAGAATAATTCTCTAAATTAACTCTTGCGTATATCTTATCTATAAGTAAAGCAATTCCCAGAATTATCACCAAAGTAAAAATCAATTCCATTGTCACAGATCACCTCCAAGTAAATTCTAACGCACCGTTAACTTACTAAAGAAACTTTAATCTATATGCCTTTTTACTAAGATACACTGAACGATTGGATTAGTAATATATGCTAAACATAAAGCGATAAACAGCGGATAATTCTCTTCGTTTTTAGGTATGGCATAGTCTATAATCCAAACCGTCACACCCTGTTAAAATAAATATAAAAACAAACACCAGCTTTAAACTTATTTTTCTCATAAGAAGCCCTCATTTGACGCAATTTATTTTAATAATATACATATAATCATTTATACGAAATATATATCAGCAAAGTTTCGACGAGATACTTAAACTAAACTGTCCCTTTAGTTAATAAAGACCACCCAAATGACGATTTTATTGTTGTGTAAAAACACCCGTTTGTTTAAGTACATTTAAAACCAACGGTTATCCAATGTGATTATGAATACACCAAAAAATAAGAATCATACTCACTATTCCCCAAGCAGTGGTACTCACTATCCACCAAATTATAGATTTAGCTTTTGCTGAACTTTCCTTGCCTTCCATATTTTCTGTTATAAAAGCGAGCTTACTTTCCATTCCTTTTTTCAAAGAAGTGAGTACAACAAATCCGATTATTATGAAACCAATAGTTATCCAGAGTAATATATCCACCTTTTATCCATCCCTTTTGTGAATTACTTTTCTTTCAATCTTCTTTATTCAATTATTCCGCCCCGATAATACAATAGATTCTACTAAAAAGGTGGTTAATCCTTCTTGGATCAACGCACCCGATAGTTGAATAGCAATTTTAATTCATTCTATCCAAAATTAAATAGTCCTTAGTTCTAAATATCGTTATATCGTTCTTCTCTGCAAATTCAGTTAAATGTTCATACGCTTCTTGAGGTTAAAGTACGCATAATCTAATGTTGATTCCTTTTTTCATCTTTATAATCGCAGCTTTTTTAGCCCATCCAACACGTATCAATTTCAGTTGATTTATTTGGTCGGGATAAATATTCTTTTTGATGATGGGTTTATTGAATAATAATATCTGGTATATTAAATGCTCCCTGTGGATGGTAAATTTAAACCGAAAAGAAGCTAACCAAATAGCTATTAATAAAACGAATAAGAATAGCGATAAAGATTGTCCGTAATAATCTGCCAGTACATTCCACAGTAAGACAATAAAGATTGTAATAAAAATTGATTGCCTCTGCGAATTTATATTATACTCCATTGATTGGAAGTACCCCCTCGAAAAATGAATCAAATGACTAAACTATCCATAATAAAAATAAATACCCATAGCAACAATCACATTTTTAAGTTAAAGCTCCAAAAACAAAAAGAACAAAATCAGTTACTCCAATGAGAAGGTAGTTGTATATAAGAAGGCAATTTCGTTTTCACATCACCTTTAGCCGAATTAATTTGCATTTGTGTCAAAAACATACTGGTAGAAAGATCAGCCCCACTAATATCAGCATCACGTAAATCAGCACCAATAAAATTCACTGCTCTTAAATCAGCATTTCGCATATCGGCAGCAATTAAATATGCTCCTCTAAAATCAGTTGCCCTCAAATCTTTATCCTTTAATTTTTTTCCGATCCAGTCGGCTCGTGCATGGTCAAAATCTTTAACCTTATTAGCACCAATTAACTTTGCAATAATATTTTCTCTAATAGAATCACTTGCTACTGTAAGTAATTCATTCAACGAAAATCGGTAGATCACCAGATCAAGAGATAATAGTTCGTCAGCACCCAATTTCGTTAAATCTTGTAACTCTTTTAATTTCTGACCCAACTCATCAGACAGGTCATTTGAAATATCGTACGACATAGCTTCTGCTGCATACGCAATCATTTCATGAATTTGTTCCATTATGGGAAACACTTGGAACATTTTTTCACCAGTTTCAGGATTATCTCGCCAACTTTGACCATTAAAAGTAACCTGAGAAACGATTTGTCCAGCACCTAAACAGTCATATACTGTACAGCCTTTGAATCCTTTTTCTCTCAACTGGCTATGAATTTGGCAACTATAATCGGATTGTAAATTCATGCAGGGAGTAGCTGCGGGTTTATTAATTGGAAAATCGCTGGATGCAATAATATTAAGTGCTGTGCAGCAGAGACCAAAGCATTTAGAACAATCGGCAGTTAAATCTTGTCTTATATTATTGGCTGTTTCTTTATTCATTTTTAACCCTCTTTAAATTTCTACTTTTTAGTTGATTATAAATACACGGTATTATTAAATGTCATTCCAAAATAACTATATTCTATATTAATACTGTTTATTGCTTCATTATGAGTAACACTAATCCCATATATTTCGTCATCTTTTGATGCAGTTCCATCATCTAATTTTTCAAAATTAGATGATGGTGAAGTTCCTGTTTTTATGACTACCTCATCTATATTAGTAAAACCATATTTTTTCGCTTCTTCACTGTTATAATCATCTGTTATGGTGAACCCTTGCAATGCATTACTAACTTGCAAGCTTGTTTTTAAAGGTTTTTCATTATTATTGATCGATACACTTAATATTTTTACTTCACGAAAACCGTTGTTACCAATACCGATAACAACTGATTTATTATCATCACTAGAAGCAATAGTACCTATCTCTAATGGTGGATTAAATTTCAATAAAAAGTAACCACCACCAATCATTAATACAAGAATCAATATTCCAGTACCTTTCCAACCAAAACCACCCACTAAATCAGCAAGATTGCTCCCGTGGATACTACTAGAAGGTTTTTTTAATTCTCCTTGTCTCATTTTTTCTCTTCTTACTTCAGGTGTTTCTTTGTCTTTTCCCATTTTTACATCCCCTGTAAAATAAATATTCCTAAAAAAAATGATGACCCTTTTACCAGATAGCTCAGCAGCATTTCATTTAATATTAACATAATATTCCTAACATTATTAGAAAAAGAAAAGCCAATCAAATTCTGATTGCCTTGTTCAACTCTTGCACCCATTAATTTAAGTACATTATTTCACAATCTCTTCAAAGTATTAACATATGAATCTAATCATCTTTAAAGGCATTGTTTCATAAATTGGACGCTAAATGAAAAATGAGTACTCACCCTTGGTCTTGGATAGTACCCTTTTCTTGAATAGCTAATGGTATTATTATCTGGTATTGTGGGAGATCAAAGAGTGGAAAACTAGATTTAATCAAATTATATTATTCATAATAAATGACATTCTTCCATTTATTATTTGTTGTGGGCTTTTTAACTGAAAGCTGTTCACTGAATCCGAATAATCAATTTTTAAGTCCTTGTCGTCAAAGAATATGATCTTTGATTTCTCCAACAATACAGGACGATCGTTAGTCTCAAATAGAATATCTTGTGTTTCATCTCTGGTTGGGACAAAATGCAAAGTAGGTACTCCAGCCCCACAGGCGAGCCCTTCCATTACGTTTTGAATTTTAAGATATCCTTTTTGATCCCCAATTTTTTTGTTCAATTCTTCTGATGCCCTTTCTGTAATAATCATTGCCATTTGACACACTCCCTCTATTTTTTACCAATGAATTTAAATTAAGGCAGCATAACCGCCGCCTTGATTTTAAAAGACCTTTTATTTGAAGGGTCTAAAATGCATTTCTAAAACTATTAACCTAATCAGACTATTTTGAAGAAACCTTACCTTGAATTTCAATTTTAACATCTGCTTTTTTCAATAAATTTCCTACTTCGCATCCTTTATCAGCAGCTTCAGTTGCTCTTTGTGCGGATTGAATCTGTTCTTCTGTTGCATCAGCAGATAAAACGATATGCGGATAGTGAGTAATTTTAAACTCATTATCAGATATATTTGCCTCAGAATTTACTATAAGTTCTGCAACTGGTAGTTTTCTACTTTCAAGCGCAAACGTAAGTGTTGCTGCGTAGCAAGTAGTGACAGAAGAAACTAGAACCTCTTTTGGATTTGCTCCCTTACCACTGCCTCCTAAAAATGTTGGAATAGCGATTTTTGTATCCAGATTCTCTGATTTAAGTGTTCCATTCCCTGTTACCCCTTCATTCCACACAGCATTTACATTTATTTTCATATCAGCCATTTATAAACACTCCTTAATAAAATTATATTTTTAATCAGTACCTACCGGTCGGTACATTTTTAACTTAACATGCCTACTACAGAATTGGCAAGATAAAATTTTTGCTCTCAAAAGGACCGCAACCATATTTCCTGGACCTAATCGGAAATAGTGTTATTATTATTGTACCGAACAGTCGGTAAACAGTAATGTTAATATATAATTAAGGTTATACTAAATAGAAAAGTAAAAGGGAGTTTTGAACATGCCAACAAATTTATATGCAAAAGAAAATACGCAGAATCTAGCTCAATTAAAAGATTTAGCGCCAGAGCAATTTCAAGCTTTCCATGATTTTAATCATGCCGTATTTAGTGAAGGTGCTCTTACTCAAAAAGAGAAAGAAATTGTTGCTGTAGCAATTGCACATATTACCCAGTGTCCGTATTGTATTGACTCTCATACGAAGAAAGCAAAAAAAGCGGGAGCATCATTAGAAGAATTAGTTGAAGCAGTATTTGTTGCTACCAGTGTGGAAGCAGGTGGCGCAGTTACTCACAGTACGCATATCCACAACGCAAAAGATGCAGGTGCATCAGATGTTCTTTATGCTCGTTCTAATTTAAAAAATTTACGAAATATAGGTAAGTTTGCTCCTGAAGGATTCAAAGGCTATACAGCATTTAGTACTGCGGCTACTAAAGAAGGAAAACTTACCGCTAAGTTTAAAGAAATCATCGCAACTGCATCCGGTGTAGCCAGTCAATGTCCATATTGCATTGATGTCCATACGAAAAAAGCAGAAAAACTCGGTGCAACAAGTGAAGAACTTGCAGAGGCAATCTTGGTTACTTCTGCATTACGTGCTGGCGGTTCCTATGCACACATGGCTAATATGATTCAAAGTTACCAGGATTGAGGTTGTGGTATTATGTCGTCTAAAAAACAGGGAATTATTCTTATATCTAGAGAGGTAATACACTCAAAAGGCTACCAAGCGACATCAGTTAGCGATATTATGGAAGCTGCTAAGATTGGTAAGGGACAATTTTATCATTATTTTCAATCAAAACATGATCTTGGATTAGCGGTTGTTGAAGATCTGGTTAAAGATTGGGAAGAACAGTTAATTATTGGTATTCTGAATACTTCAAATGACCCTGTCACTAAACTACAACGCATGCTCCAATGGGCAGAGACAAGTCATGCGGAAATGGAGATTAAGTATGGATGCGCAATGGGAAATTTGGCAATCGAAATGAGTACCCAAGATGAAGAATTTAGAATAAAGATTAATGAATTTTTTAATCACTGGATTAACTCAGTTGCTGATATCTTAACGGAAATGATGGAAAACCATCAGTTAGATCAATCAATCAATCCTAAAAAAGATGCAGAATCCATTGTTGCCATGATTGAAGGCGGAATTTTACTAATGGTAAGTCAGCAAAATATCCAAGTTTTACGGGATATTTTCGAAGTAATTATACAAAAGTATCATTTAGATTAAAGACAAAAAGTATGAAAAGATTAAGTGAATCATTTCGGTTTGTTAGTTAAGATTAATGTATACCTAATAAGCACCAAGAAAGTTCCTTGGTGCTTTTTGGTTATTCCCCTATTTCGGCAAAGCGTTTGATGCGTTCGCTAATTTCATTGCGAACACGCTGGAAAACTGCCCATTTTTCTTCTCCCGTTCCTTCTGCTCTTGCTGGGTCATTAAAACCCCAGTGTTCCCGTTTCACTTTAGGCGGTGTGACAGGGCATTTATCTTTAGCATCACCACAAAGAATGGCTGGTTTAAGTCCAATACAATACCGAACTCAAACTAGCCAAACAGCTGCATGATTTTAAACTTTAACTTTTAGGGGTCACTACCTTTTCAAGTAACGCACCCGTTAATTGAAGTAGAAAAGAGACACTTATAAGCAATCTCTACCTATTCTGGAAGATTGTCTCAGAATGGATTCTTAAAGAAAATCCCTCAGTAGTTGAATAAAGATTTAATATTTTTTATGGAAAAAAAGTAAAAAGCTCCACCGATCATCCAAAAAGGTTCCCAGAAAATTAACCTCCAAAACGATGCATATGAATCTAAATCAAATTCTAAAATATTAAACGTACTTAATGTAATAGTGACGAAATTAAGAAATCCATATAAGAACAATAAGGACCCTACAATTTTCGAAGCGTAATAAGAATTCTGATTATTATAGGATTCTTCCATTGAACAAGAAGAATCAACAATAATATTAAACCAAGTAATTTAATAAAACCGGTAAGCCAAACAATCGTGATGAACGAAGGGGAAGGGTTTAGGGACATTTCATAAATAGACGCTCCTAGAGATCTAACACCAAGTAAGCCATCCATTGCCCAATAAAAGCTCATACTTGAAAAAATAATAGTCCAAACAATACCGAAAGTTATTATCCAATAATTCCTCTGCATTGGAAAGCACTCCTCTATAAAAGTCTTACACTTTTATTCCCTTCAGATATTCATATAAAATAATTTTATTGTGTAGCACAGTTATTTCTTAACTTTGTTCAATTGGCTTACTCCACTATATGGCCCAATTGCTTAACGAAGACCAAAATGGGCTCTTTCACTAAACTGCCTGTTTATACAATAAATTAAGCAGAAAGACTTTAATCCTTCTTGGATTAAAGCATCCGTTAGTTGAGTAAGGATTCATTAGTAATTTGCTCATTATACATATTAATTGGGTAAAGATTCTTTTTAAATAAATTATTAATAATTTGCTTAAATACCTCTGGTTCCCGTAAGTCTTCATTCTTAAATTTTACAAGGTCACTTACCCTAATCCACTTACTTTCAGAAATTTCATCTTCTTCGAGGTTTATAGAACCACCAGTAACCTCACCAATAAAATGAAATAGAATTACTTGATTGCTTGTACTACTGAAAAAATTATATACACCAGTAGTTCCTATCAGTTTTACATCCAACCCTGTTTCCTCTTTTACTTCCCTCTGAGCTGAATAAAGAATGTCTTCACCATATTCAATACGTCCACCCGGAAAATTCCATTTATTAAAAGCAGTTGGTTTATTCTCTTTAATAATTAAGCCTTCAGTTTCATTAAAGATTGATACGCTTGCTACTAAAACAATTCCCTCTTGCGACATCCATTTCTCCTCAATTCTTTTTGAAAATCAGATTTTATCTCTATTATATCTGATTACTTTATTCCTCAGCTCTTGCTACCCGTTAGTCATACATGTAACGCAAGACCAGCGCTACACCACAAAGAATGAAAGTTTGTTTCTATGTCTATAATGACTTTTGGGTATATTCACAACAATCTTGTCACAGCATTATAAATTATAAAATGCTGGGTCTAGTTTATTTTTGTCTTTTTTAGGATTTTCGGATGTAAACTTTCATGGTAGTTGAAGAAGAAACTGTTAGATTTCACACTTCTACCCATTATCATTATTTTTGTTTGAACATAACACCAATAATATAAAGCTAGACAAAAATCCTGTCCCAATTGCTACATACGAATATTCTATTTCCAACCATACATTACTGATAATCCCGAATATCGAACCTAAAAATGCTAACCACCCTACAAAAAATCCGATTTTCTTTCCTGTTAAAATCATAATTACCTCCGTTCCGCTAACCTGCCTCAAAGCGAAATTCCATTTTTATATAAGTAAAGACGATCATTGGATAATCGACTTTTGAATTCTTGCCCCGTTAGCTGGGTAAATGATATAAAGCTAAACCTATTTTATAACCTACTAAAAATAAAATTGCTACTGCTGATACGTTCACACAGGCAAATATAAATGGTCTTTTCTTTCCGAGAACATTATAAAATGATTGTATCTTCTTTAAATTAGTCAATTTGAGAACCCCTCTCTAACGAAAACAATATATTAATATTTTACCGTAAAATCCACATCCTTGGTTAACTATTCTGCCCCTTTACAATAACTTCTAAGAAAAGTAGCGTTAATCCTTCTTGAATTAACGCACCCGTTACTTTAAGAGCAACTTTTACAATGTCGCCTTAAAAATAATAAGAAAAGGCTGTCAAAACAGCCTTTTCTTATTTAAACTAAAATTCCCCTGATAGCATTACTTCACCAATGAAGCCCTCAAATTAACACCATATTCCAAATAACCCTTTAAACAAGTCAACATATAGACCCAACCTTCTTTATTATCTAACAGCTGAATTATTATATTGTCATCATTTCCGTTAAAACCTTGTTCCTTGATTTCAATGATACTTTCAGAATTGCCTAATTCATTCAGGGTAATCGTGACTCTATGCCCTTCGCCATTTGCACCCCAAAGAAAGACGATTTTCTTATTTAGCTCGATTTCCGTTATTTTTATATCGCCTTGTGCATCATATTCATCATATCTTAGTGTAATCGTCTTTCCTTGCTCCCATCTTTCAGAACTCGACGAGAACCAAAAGTTCCCTATTTTTGTGGGGTCAACAAAGGCTTCAAACAATTCATTCACTGGCTTCAATATTTTCATTTTCGTAACATTGTTCATAAAAATTACTCCTCGGCTTGTTTATATTTAATGTGCTACTCGTTCATATTATACCTCTTTGAATTTTGAAAAAACAAATTCGTTGTTCAACTACTCTTCCCCTTTAGTTAAAAGTGACCGCCGTGTGACGATTTCCTTATTGTGTTAACGCACCAGTTAGCTTAAGTACATTCATTCACAAATTTGTATCCCATTAAAGCATTTGAATATGTGTTTTATTAAATGAATCTTGATATTTCTAAAGCAACCGATTAGTGAACTGTCTTCCTTCATGGTTTATCTTCTTCACAAAAAACAGTTGTTCTTATCAAGCATAGACTTTTGCTTCTTGAATCGTAACTCTTCCGTTACCGTTTGTATCAACACTAGAAAGATCACCGTTTGCGTTTAAATTAGTTGATTTTGAAGGCTCACTTTTTGTTAAACCGAGAGATGCATTTACTTCATCAGGGTTCACGTTATCAAATCCTGAAGATTCCATAATACAGAAAGGGATATTTTTAATGCAAAACAAGAAAAAATAGAGAATATCGTTGTTTCTCATACCACAAAAAGCAGAGCCTTCTCTATATTTATTTTTATAAAGGATAATGGCACTGATAAACATCAAATACTAGAAATATAAGTCCCTCTTACTCTAGGATTAAGCTAGTTTAAGAGGGACTATATAGAATTTGGTGGTGACAACCTAAGTATAATATAAAACGTAGTATTATAGACTAGGTCGCTTGCCACCAAGTAGATTTAATTTTTCAATCGCATAACCGGTATTCAGTACACGTCCATCCGCAAATGCTGGTCCTGTAATTTGGATTCCTACTGGCATATTTCCATTCCATCCACAAGGTACGGATAGGGTTGGTGTTCCGATTATATTTAATGGGTTTGTCAAGCGAATAAAGTTCGGTAGTAATGGCACTTGTTCACCGTTTAAATCAACCATTTCATCCCCAATCTTATTCGGCATAACTGGTAATGTTGGTGAGATGAGTACGTCTACATTTTTGAATATTTCATTAAAATCTTGTGTCAACTGTTCTTTTACTTTCACTGCATCTGCATATTGCTTGGAGGATGGGAATGCTCCAGAAACTAGAAAGCCGCGGATATCTTCACCAAAATCTTCAGGTCTTTCAATAATGCTTCTATAATGAACAG
Source organism: Oceanobacillus piezotolerans (assembly GCF_003665065.1). Classification (GTDB taxonomy): domain Bacteria; phylum Bacillota; class Bacilli; order Bacillales; family Amphibacillaceae; genus Oceanobacillus; species Oceanobacillus piezotolerans. The sequence continues at coordinate 788,660 of NZ_RCHR01000001.1, forward strand.
CAGAAGCTTCGGAAACAGAAAATGTAAATCCTGCCCAATCAGCATCTTTCATCGCAGGTATTTCTACTGTTTCTACTTTTGCGCCTTGATCGACAAGTGTTTGGATGGTATCGCGAACAGACTTTTCAATATTTGAATCGATATTGTTGAAGAAATATTCTTCATCCACACCAATAACTAAGTCTTTCACATCTCCCGTAATTTGATCGAGAAAGTTTTCAGGAGTCCTTTCCATAGAGCCAGCATTTTTTTGATCGTGTCCAGCAATGATTTCGAGTAATCCAGCTGCATCTTTCACCGTCTTTGTCATTGGGCCAACATGGTCCTGGGTCCATGATAACGGAAACACTCCATGGGTACTAACTAACCCACGAGTAGGTTTTAACCCAACGATTCCACAAGCAGCCGCTGGGATACGAATGGAACCAGCTGTATCTGTTCCAATCGAAGCGATACTTGCACCGACTGCAACAGCTGCACCGGATCCACCGCTGGAACCACCTGGAGTCTTCTCCAAATCCCATGGATTACGGACGGCACCGTAATATGGGTTATCACTCGTAATACTTAGTGCATATTCATGTAAATTCAATTTCCCCGTAAAAATAACTCCAGCATCCCGAAGTTTTTCTACAATGGTTGCATCATAAGAGGGGACATAGTCCTTATGTATTTTTGAGCCCAACGTTGTTAATTTATCTTTAAAGAAAACATTGTCTTTAATTCCCATTGGGATTCCATGGTACATTCCAAGGTAATTACCATTTCTGATTTCTTCTTCTGCCTTCTTTGCATTTTCAATTGCCTCATCACGATAAATGGATATGTACGCATTCGTTTTTTCATTCGTTTCTTCTGCACGATTAAGTACTGCTTCTGCCAATTCAACAGGAGAAATCTCTTTGTTTTTAATAAGTGGTGCTAATTCCTCAACTGATTTTGTTACAATCTCGTTTGCCAACTTTTCTCCTCCATCTTTCCTCGTTAGAGTATTTAGTACATATTCATTGTAGGATGTAAAATTCTAGTAATCAAGAAATACAATTTGCTAGAATAGAGGATTTGATATAAAGATTTGGCTTACATAGAATACAAGATTAGATTCTCTGGATCAGTGGCTGCAGATTTCCGAAATTTTGTCGATAAACCGAAATAACTTCATCACGCGCGTCTCCTCCTCCTCTCTTTTCTTTTACTTTCTCTTTATGTATGGGGGATGTTTCGGTGATGGATTGGGTGCGTAAAAAGTATCGCCTATTCGGAAACTAAAATTCATAATTACATAGTTTTCATTAATGGTGCTATTCAACAATCTGGACCTATTGCGCAACAAGCAGGGATGGAATACACCGATTTAGAGACAAACTTAACTTTTTTTATTTACCATCCCCGTCTCCTGGTCAATCCCATAGAGATAGGTTACTTTTGGCACACTAAAAAAGCCATGACTTTACATCATGACTTTGTCTAACTTTACTTTTCAATTGTTTCTATAAGTTCTTTTAATTCAGGTTTAAAGCCTTTAACTGCCTTATCTCCAACTACGGTAACAGGTACACCCATAAAACCAAATTTTTCGACTTCCTGTTGATATTCCACACTTGACATGACGTCTCTTACTTCAAATGAAATTTTTTCCTCTTCTAGCATCTGTTTAACATAGTTGCATTCTACACAGCCAGGCGTGGAATAAACGATGACTTGTTTGCTCATGCGTTCAGAGCCTCCTTGATTGAATCTCTTGTAATTTTCCAATGAGAAGTATTCCAAGAAACTTTACCATCATCAAATAGCAAGATTTGTGGAGATTCATGTTTAATTTCAAATTCTTCAGCAATATGATTTGATACAGGTCGATCTTCTATTACCAAGACCATTGCAGCAGAAGTAGTTTCATTTTCATTAACAAATGATTGAAGTTCTTCATTCGCTTTGGCACTGATTGGGCAAGTTGTACTATGTTTTAATAGCAAACGTTTCCCAGGTTGTTGAACAAATTCATTTAATTCTTCAATGCTTTTAAGTTGTTTTATAGACATTATCCGCACCATCCTGTTTCACAATATAATATTTTCCTTCATAAATCTAACATAATGGAAGATATTTTACTAATGATGGGACTCTATTAACAAAAACGTATGTTTATTGTAAAACACTGCTATTAAAAGGATTATGAGTGGATGACAAAATTACAATAACGAAAAACATCCATTTAAATTCTTTCTTTAAGGCTTTTTTCTAAAAGATTTTTCCTTTAATAACGAAAACTGTTGAAGTTTAAGAGGAACGGATTGCGAAAACTTCCAGTAAGGTATAAAACATTCTTCTACTAACCTTCCCCTTTAGCTTAATAAAGAAAAGCTTCCTACATTAGGAAGCCCGTTTTACGTGTTATGAACTCTCAATCCCTGTCGAACAAGTACCAGTTACTTTTCACTTTAAACTTATTCATTAAGAAAAAATGAAATATTCATTGACCGAAGATGGTTTTCACTCTGCCAACTTGTCCGTCTTGTAGTCGAACTTTAATCCCGTGTGGATGATGGGGTGATTTTGTCAGTATGTCTTTTACAATTCCACGAGTAGTTTTTCCAGTCCGTTGATCCTGTTTTAAAACAATATCCACCTCAAAACCTAGCTGAATGTTTTTACGTTCCTGTCCATTCATTGTAATTTTCACTTCCTTTTATTTTTTACAAATTGCAATTTTGCGTTTTTCGGATAATTAGTCTAGTCAATCTTACACTATTTTATATTAAGTTCTTATCAAATACATAAAATTTTTATTGTATCATGTTTTTATTCAGTTATTCTACTTACATGACCTAAGCTCGTGCTCCTTATTAGCATAGATCTTCTTAGTTAGGGAAGCATTGGATCAGCGGCTTTATGTTTCCATAGTTTTGTCGATAAACGGAAATAACTTCCTCATGCGCGTCTCCTCCTCTCTTTTCTTTTACTTTCTCTTTATGTATGGGGCAAGTTTCGGTGATGGATTGGGTACGTGATTGGGTACCCAATTGGGGTGAAGATAGGTCAAGTGACTTTTCAAAGGACACCATTTCATAAACTGGTGCACAGTTTTTTTCCCTTTTTATAGTGAATCATATTATTTTTAACGAGAATCGCCCTTGCATCAATTAACGTCCTTTTCGCTGCTGCGCTTAAGGCATCAGCCCTCTCGATTCACTAACATTATGGAGCTCAATCCCTTCAACCATTTGGCTTTCGGCCCGCTACCTAACTGTCTAGCTTAAGACTAAAGTTACCTTTAGCCCTCCAAGACTCGCTACGAGCGAATGGCTAGTTCTTACTCGACGGGAATCCCACCCGTTATATGACACGACCTAAGCTTGACCGCACAAGCACCCAATAGTTGAATAATCTATGTATCAAAAATTAATAAAATTAATAGCATATCGTAATTCTTTATTTACTGTATTTCTTGCATATGGAGTTTTGTAGTTTTTAATGATATGTTTCTAAAAAAGAATTTGATTATAAGTATATTTTTTCGTGAAATTGGATAACCGTTTTGTTTCCCATTTGATACATCAAACATATCCTTAATTTCTTCTATTCCCAACTTGTGGAAGGCACTTAATTTTACTTTCATTTTCCTTATAATTTGTTTTTCCTCTCGATAAAGATAACTTTGGCCTTTTTCCTCTCAAGAATTACCCCTCTTATTTAAGAAAGTGGTTTTGACATGTCCATCATATTTTTAAATCCAAGATTTTCATAAACTCTTCTCCCAGTTGAACTTGACCACACTCTTGCCCGTTTTGGCCCCTTTTTGTTTAAGCTATAAACAAATTTCATCTACTAATTTATAGGCTAATCCAGTCTTGCAATGATCTTTCAACGTATATACCGCTACCACCCAACCAAATAGGCTCTGTTCTTCGGCAAGTGGGTAGGAATACTCTGTCCTAATAAGACCTCCTACACAAGCCACAATATTATCATTGCTTCTACAGCAACCCTGAACATTAGATTACCTAAATTAGATTCTTTTACAAATAAGTTTTTAACTTCTTCAACCCTCTGTAATTCTGGCTTTTGTATTGCATCAGTTCTCCCATTTCACATGCCATTCTGTACCAATAGCGTTTATCCTTCTAGAATCAACGCACCCGTTAGCACAAAAAATGAAGTTAATTACTTGATGTAATTCTTAAATAATATCCATCTGGGTCCATTATTCTAAAATCGTTCATTCCCCAGGGTCTTTTAGTCAATTCAGTATGGATTGGATAACCTTTTGCAACTACCTTATTATAAACATCATTTACATCTTCAACTTCTAAAACTATTTCAACACCTAAGCCAATTTTTTGACTATTACCAGTAACTTTAAGTGGATGGCGGTCAGGTAAATTTCTCATTTCTCCTAGACCTAAAAATACATCCCCTTTTCTAACAGGAATGTAATCCTTCAGTTTCTTTTGGTATGTTAAAGTCCAAAATGTTCCTATAAAATTCTACTGATCTTTCTATACTTTCAACGAATAATTCCAGTCTTAATTTCATTATTTACTTGTCCTTTCTTTCACTTAGGTTACAAAAATCAAGGCTAAATGCCTCTCATTATTTAAGAGTCTATCCTGCCCCGTTAATACATAACTTCAACAAAAATAAGCGATAATCCTTCCTAGACTATCGCACCATTTAGTTGAAAAACCTTACTTTATCTTATTACGTTTTACCGATGCAAATATAGCCCATCCAGCTTATTACACAATTGTCGCTCGATTGATGAGACAACTTCCTCTTTTGACTACCTATTTTTTAAAAAGGGTAATATATTCCTCCCTGCTGCTTATCTCCATTAAAAACGGGTGAAGTGACATAATTAAAACGAATAAAATAGGAAATAGACTTAACAATATGATACCTGGGATATCAAAGAAAATGTTAATCAGCAGTGGTAATAATATGATAGCGTTAAAAAGGGCACTTTTAGTTCTTGATTTTTGTGTTTGGTATTGTGTTTTTCCACAGTAAGGGCAAGTCATTCCAGGATTGAAAGTAAAAGTCTTTTTAATAGTTTGATTCCAGTTCCACTTATTATGGCAATGCTCGCAAGTCGGCATTTTAAACACCCCCACACTCCGTAATATGGCCGCTTTTGGTACAACTATGTTCAATTATTGCACCGCACCCATTAGTTTAATAAGCACTTCTCTTTTTTTGTTCTATCTGTTCGACCTATGAAGTAAATCCTTAATTTATTTACTATTTTTTTTACCAATTTTCTCGTTACCACGTTTAAAGTTCCCCGTAATTTTAGCTAATAATAACTGTACTTCTGTTATATTATCTTCAGCTTCTCTAATTCTTGCTATAAGGAGTTCCGCCTCACTACCCTTTATAATTTTAATTTGTTTACCTTTGTAATAGATTACTACCTTTCCTTTTTTTGTTGTTTGATATGCAAACGGTTCTTCACTTAATCTGTTTCGTTTATCTATTTCGCTCACTACAACGTCTCCTTAATTAATTCAGTTTCAAACATTGTATTCAAAAAAATCATTTATTTAACTTGTTTTCTTTAAATTTCAACTCACTGAATTAAGACATAATGTAGCCATTTCTTTTATTTAACTAAACTTTCCCTTTAGTAAAATATCTTCTACATAAAATAGCGTTAATCCTTCTTGGATTAACGCACCCTTTATTTTAATAAGCAGCTTATTCTTCTATTGTACATTAAATTACAAATTGTTCACTGACTGTTAGATATTTTAGTGCCAGTCAGTTGACACTTAGCTATTCTTCTTGAACGAACTTTACCTCATTATATTCACAATTGTTACAGTACATTAAATGAGGACAAAACTGATCTTTCGCTGTATTGGGATAGCCATCCCCCATTTTTACAGTTTCTTCATCATTATAATGACCATAAGGATCTAAAAAATCGGATACCTTACCTGAATCTTCTAATCGAGAACTACATTCCGGACAATTTAATTCTAATTCTTTAAACGAATTACATATAGGACACATAGCCATCAGTATCACTCCTTTTTGCTTTCTAGTTAGTATCCATTTTTTTGATTGGTACTATGTAACACAAAAGTGTGATGCTGAATCTTTGTCCTATTTTTATTGGCTTTGTTAATGTTTATTGTTGATATTTATACAAAAATCAGAGTTAGTTCTCTCCCTTATACAGCAAAATTAGCCTAACACTCCAAGAATGGAGCCCTGTTCTTGTAAAAGTATCGCACCTGTTAGATGAACAATTCAAAAAGTATTTAGTACAAAATAAATCCTTTCTTCATTGAATTCCATATCATATTTACTTTTCTCAACTAAGTCCACTGCACCCATTTTTGTCTATTCTAATATGGGACTATCATGATTGTTTTTAATTTGATACTTTCAGTGATTTGATAACCTATTTTGTAATTCGATCATCAAATAAAATAAGAACAAGGAGTCAACTCACAAACTCCTTGTTCAACTTTTGCACCCAATAGTTAAGAACAAATCTTCACAATCCGTTCTCAAATGTAATATCTTTACTTGGATAAACATCTGCAAACCAACGTAATACTCTGTTATGATGGTTTATTATTTGTTGAGCTGTAATGTCTTGTGAATCCCAAGTGCTGTGTGTATCTGAAGCTAAAGTGACCTTATATTCCATACTAGATGCTCTTCTACAAGTTGTATCAACGCACGCTTCTGTTTGAATTCCCACAATTACTAAATGTTCAATCCCTTGTTTTTTGAGTTCATCATCTAAAGAAGTATTAAAAAATGAATCAGGAGTATTCTTTTGAATGATTACATCTGTATTTTTGGGAATAATGTCAGGATGAATCTCCCAACCCTTTGTGCCATATTCTAAAGGCATACCTGCAGGTGAATTATGCTGTATATAAAAAATCGGTGTCTCTGTAGAGCGTGCTTTAACGAGTAAATCCTTTAAATTTTGTAGTAACCTTTCACCTTGATATACAATATTACCTTCTTGAAACATCCCATTTTGGACATCTATAACCAGTAGTGCTTTCTTCATCATTCTCCCCCCTAAAAAAGACTCTTACTGACAATCTCTTATTCCAACTAGATATCTCACAGAATGATTTCAGAAACTTTGGGTTCGTACTCGGATATTATATCAACTTGATGTTCAAAACAAACTAATGAATAGTGTTTCAGGTTCTTGTTCAATAATCCTAACTCTTTTTTCACATATTGAAGAAAACTAGATCTTTCATAGATACGAAATGAATCACCTTGAAATATGTTTTCATCATTCCAAACAGTATAATCATCATAAACCACCGAATATGTAATATAATTTTGGAAATCAATTTGTAAAGTTGTTACCTTACTATCAGGATGAGGATAAATGATTAAATCAGTTACATCCTTACTCCTATTTACGATAAACCTTAAAGCTACACCATCTGTTCTTGGTTCCGAAATAGCCTCGAAAGAAATTTTATACCCTAAATCTTTCACCAAGTCTACAAACTCCAATACTTTTCCCCACTCTTTCCTTTAACTTTATATATCCACCACCTTTAATGCAAAAAGGTATACTTCCTTAGTTAAGAAACGCACCCCAAAGTACAATAAGAGACGAACTTATTTTTACTGGTTTATTGATTCACTTAAAGAATGGGTAAACTTTGACTCCCTGGTGCTTATTTCATTGAACTTACAATTTCAATGAATTCCTCTTCGGTAATCTCATCTTTTGGATTTTCATAGTTTTGCATCAATTGAATCAGATGAAAAACTCCCCTTTCTGCTCGCCATTGAATAAAATGGGCCTTTTCTCCTTTAGCAGTAACTTCAGCCCCGTTATCTAATTTAATTTTTTCAGCGGTTTTTATTCCTTCGACAACTTAATCCCCATTTGGATATGTGTGTTGCCCCCTAATTTCAACATAATACCATAATATTCAAAAATCATTATCCAAGAAAGACATTAGATTAGATAACAGCCTTGTTAACCTCTTACACTTTTTTCTTTTTAAAATCTTATTTCACTAATCTACCTCGTTAATACAATAAATTCTATAAAAAAGGTGGTTAATCCTTCATGGATCAACGCACCCGTCAATGGAGTAAAATTAATTTGTTATACACTCGAAATAAGTCATTTCTAAACCTGTTTTTTCAATAATAGGATGTCCCCCTCTGTTAAAACAATTATTGGCTGCTTCTGTTACTTCTACATAACTAAAATAAAATTGAGAAGCAAAAATAATTGCAATTATTATTAATGCGAATATACTCACTATTATTAAACCTTGTATGGGAGTAACTCTATTTCCACTCATATTTCCACCTCATTTCAAGACTTATATCAATAACTAATTCGTTTAAAATACCAAACCCAGTACGAATAATTTCATTTTAATTATTGTAACGTACCCTTTAGCTTAATAAAATAGTATTTGTAACATAAAAGTTAAATTCGGTTACAAAGAAACGCACCAGTCAGTTGAAGAATATATTTTCCAAATAAACAATCCCCATACAAGATACCCATACTGTACAAGGTATTGCTAAACTTCTTATGGAATGCAACCAATAGTATTCTTTTTTATTTCTTTGTAGCAATCTATCCGTAATAAAAAACAAAATTGCTACACCTAAACTATAAAAGTGTAATATTAGGCCGAAAAGGATGTGTAAAATACCTGAGATAATTACTTCAACTTTTCCATTATTAGTTTTACCAGACAGAAATTCTCCTATTTTATCACTAATAATAGAGGTAGGTACACCATAGATTAAAATTACTGGAAAACTATACATCAAATAAGCAGGTGTTGCTATAGAAAAAGCAAAAAAATAATCTGTTATTGAACTTATATCTCCCCACGGATTTGGAACAGTCAACCCGAGTAAAATAGCAAATAATGTTCCGGATACAGAGGCTGAAATAATTTTTCTCATTAAAACCGTATTCACTAAAGTCCCTCCATCTGTCATCTGTAACACAGCCACCTTATGTCGTTCTAGACCCATTTATAGATATTGTATTATTGGATGTTCCTTTATCATTTACCTGAATGCTTCCAAAGTATAAACTTTCAAATGAGAAGGTAGGTAAAACAACAAAACTAATAGTAAAGGTAAAATTATATAAATGAAAATCTTTTTTATTACCGAAAATTTTATTTCTAATCACCTAACTATTTACAATTATTTCCCTGATACAATAACCATAACATTTATATAAAGTACACTCATAGAGATATTTATCTTTATTCTTGAGCATTAGTTAGTTTAAATCAATAAAAATAATAATACAGTTGCTTACTGCTTAATCTTTTTACAGACATAAATCATTTGATAACTATCAGCTGATATAGGGGTTTCATCCCAATCTTTATAAACACTTATTATTTCAAAGCCATTTCCATATAAAATACGTTCCATCTCTTTCGGAAAAACGTATCGTAAACATATATTTGTTCTCACTTCATCGATTACTTCTTCATTTTTATTTATAAACTTTCTTATTGTTGTGTTGTGCTGAACTTGGGTTAGGGAGTCATATTTACTAATTGTGTATACATCAACTTTATTTTGAGTCTCACTATCTACGTAAGTTTTCCAATATTCCTCTGTACTTGGCTGTAATAATTCCTCTGCATTCGGAAACCTTGTTCCAAAAATAAAAATCCCTTCAGTTTCTAAATGCTTATTTACAGATATTAATAAACTATCTTGGGCTTCATTTGTAAGGAAATGTTGGAATGAATTCCCTACCGAATAAATCAAGTTACTTTTTACATCCAAGTTTTATTTGGTACAATCTTGTTCTATCCACTCTATTTGTAAATCAAGATTAGATGTTTTCTTTTTCGCTTCATTTAACATTCCTGTATGAAGGTCAACCCCTATCATGTTGTATCCTTTACTTGCTAAAGGAATAGTTGCTCTGCCTGTTCCACAAGCTATGTCAATTATTATCCCTTTTGTCTTGGACGCCCATTTCTCTAAGAATTTCACATCTTCTGTATATGTATCATTCTCTTTATCATACAAAATTGGGTTATCATATTCTTCAAAGTTATAAAATGTTGATTTCTCCCCCTTTAATACAATAAGTTCAACAAAAAAGGCGGTAATCCTTCTTGAATTAACGCACCCTTTAGTGAAAGGAGAAAAGTAAAGCTATTCAACAATCGCGCATATTGCATCGCAATCAAATCAAGGTTCTTCAACATATTATTGAATAATTATTCGAATGAAAAATCATATCCAACATAGTTAAATACATTTCTGAATCCAATATTCTCTGCAACTGCAACAGAGGGTTTGTTAATTTCCATACAATCCCAATACGGAACCATATTATTGTCCAAACAATCTTTAACAAAACTATGAGCTACCCTTTGAGCTAATTTTTTTCCCTGATGAGTCTTTAATGTTTCAATATCTATGCAGTGTACATTTCCAACCACAAAACCTGAAAAACAAACACTAACAATTTCATTTTCGTAAACAATACAATAACCCATTCCATTATTAAAGAAACTCTCAGGTGAAGGCCAAAAATCTAATATTTTTGATTGTAAAAATTCAATGTTTTTTATTGAGTTATCCTTATTTTCATAGAGTGTATTACAGATTTTTATAACCTTATATCCTTGATCAATTTCAGGTTCGTTATTACCTTTATAACCATCCTTATGTAAGATATAAACCCTCTGATTCCAACTCCCTAATTTACGATGTTCAAAAACTCTTTCAATAGTGTTATTCCATTTTTCGTGATTGCCAACTCCTTCAAACCATTTTAGTTGGACTTTTTTTGCTTCCGGTATAATTACATTGTTAATAAACTGGTTTAATCCATTATTAAAGTTCTCGTTTTGCTCACTTCCAAAAAATATAAATCCATCATTATTTCCTAACCAAATAAGCCCAGATACAGGGTTATTAATATTATCTACAAAAATACGGCCCGGATTTTCATTTTCAACAATTGCTTTTGCTTCTAATTGCCCTTGTTCATTTAACAATTTTCTACACTTACTAAATTCAGTTTTATCTAACTCGAATATCATATATATCCCTGCCCCTTCACATTTACAGGATAGATTAACATTCAAATTTATTTCCCTTGAGATTCTAACTTCCCTTTATCCATTTATTTCGATATTAAGGCAAACAAAAACCTCTATAATTTGACCCGATTGTTAATAACAAGTGAAACAACACTCTTCAACTAGACTACCCCATTAGTAAAATATCTCCATTCTCAATATTAGCATAATATTCCAATAATATTTACAAAAAAAAGACCATCATTTGATGATCGCCCTGTTTAACTCTTGCACCCGTTTGTTTAAGTATATTTATTCACAAAATTGTTTTGAGCTTTACTTTTTTCTTAACTCGTTTAGTCCGGGAATACGTTTATAAATATCCGATACCTTATGTAAAACCTCTAACTTTACTTTATCTCCTCCATTTCCAGTCATAGCAGTATCGACAAATCCATAAATTAATCTTAACAAAGATTTAGCGTCTTCTTCTGTAAGATGGTTAATAGCATCTATTGTATTCTCAAAGTGGTTAGTATCATTATATTCTTTCAACATAATCCCTCCTTAATTCTACTTAAACTATCTTATTTCGATAATAAATTGGCGGAGGCTCCTTGTTCAGTAATTGCACCCGTTAGCACAATAAGAATTTGTTAATCCGAAAAAGTTTCCCCTTTACTCAAGTCCAAAGTATGATTATTAATTGTGATGGTATGGTTATTTGTCCATTCGACATCTGCTTTGTGCATATTGTTATCATTATAAATATTTTTCTTAAACCAAAGAGGACCATCTACTATACCTAATACACCAATGGAGGTAGCAGCCCCGCCATTTACAGTGTAAAAGTCGATAGTGATTTTAGAATCGGGAGACTGTATAGTCTCAATAGGTTCCCTCGTAAATGTATTCACTACTATTGCTAATAAAAGAATTGCTGAAAGAGAAAATGTAACTAAGACCGTCAGCCAACTTCTCCATATCGCCACCCTGCTTCTTTTGTCCTTAAATCCTACAATCCCCATAACAAAAGCAATAACTGTAAGTAACCATAAAATAGAAACAGGCGGTGACACTGACCAAGTTTGGTTATGAAAAGCATATATAGAATGTAATGAAGTCGATAAGAATAATAAACATAAAGAGAATGACCATAAATTATATTTTATTTCCAAAAATTCTCCCCCTTAGAACACCTCTTATAATTATCACCTTGTACCCGATAGTTCAAGTATATTTTTCACAACCTCTGAGTTTGAAAGATAAAGGTTACCTAAAACGCTTAGTCATCCTTTTATAATATGTATCAGATATTTATGACTTAGCATCTTTTAAAATAGATAGTACTTCAATCGTTAACAAGATGAGAGATACACCTACTGAAATAGTTACATTTATAACATCATTTAATTTTATTAGTATTCCTATTATGTAGAAAGCTCCTACCCTTGACAACGCTGTAGATAGGACGGCATAGATATTTTTACCCCACAGGTATTCGAAGAGCGTTTCGAAAATATTATCAATTGTCATCAAATAAATTAGAAAAGAAATGCCAATAACAATTAGTTGATTGGTATTTATATTTAATGAAAAAATTGTATCAATTATACTAGTTGATCCCATTATTAGAAAAAGAGAAAATGCAAAGACGAATGTGATAATTACTGAAAATAGAATAGCAACGACTATTAAGGTTAATAAGCTGTCTTTACTTTCCTCTTTTTTGTTTTGATGATTGATGAACCAAAACAATAAGAGAAATGAAAGAATAAAAATTACAGATAAAAATATTAGAATTTTTAACATAGCAACCCTCGATTTTTTTTGTAGTTTTTAGGTTGATACATTGGAAAAGTTATTTATCTACTTATTCTATCAAGAACAATCTTTCAATGCATCCTCCCTTTAAATAGTAATACGTTTTAACAAACGTTAAGTTTCAAATTATTCGTTTAATTAACCCCTATCAATTAAAAAAGATCGCCATATGACGATCTCATTGTAGTGTTAAAGCACCCGCTACTTTTAGAGAAGATTAACCATTATCAATATCAAATTTCAGCTTATCAATATAATTTTTCCCCTCTAATAGTGAAAGACCTAAAGTTTCTCTGGCTTTTTTTACTGCTTTTACGTCTTTCCCATCCTTTATTAGCGCACGTAACTCATCATTTATTGGATTTTCAGGGAGTTCTAATTGTTTACTTAACTGGTCTAAATTATATTGTCTTCCTTTTATTCGACCCTCTAATTTACCCAACCTAACCGACAAATAAATTATTAAAAGAAAAGATATGATTATGAGATAATATTCTAATTAATTACACCTCCAAAAAATAGTTGTTTACTCTACCTACTTACGAATTAGAAAAGTAAAGGTTTCAATGTTCCACTAAACCGACCCTTTAATACAATAAGTTAAACAAACATACCCAAATCTTCATTTGTTACAGGAATGCTGCCCAGTTTGTTTTCACTATAACTAGCACTAAATATAATCCACCAGAAACCAGTTTTCTCTGTTTTAAGTTGTAGACGATTCAGAATTGGAAATCCCCATCCTTGATTAGCAGGACTTCTGTTCCACCTTCTTTAATGCCCACTACTTTCATATCTTCGGTACCAAAGGTCACATTGACTAACAAAAGTGAAGTATTCAGACCCGCTGCCTTCAACTCTTCCTCAGATTGGCCAATGCCATTTTGAATATTGGAGGGAGATGCATTTCCGATTCCAATGTGACAGGCCGTATTTTCATCAAATAAGGTATTGTAAAAAAGAGTATCTGCCTGAGCAAGGGGAGATTTTTTAGAGACCAAGGCAATTTCACCTAGATAATGTGAACCTTCATCTGTTTCGATGAGACTTTGTAACTCTTCTTGTCCCTTCGCGGCATAATATTCGGTAATCTGTCCATCTTTAAAAATTAGATAAAATTCATCGATAACACTTCCCCCATAGATAAGAGGTTTAGTACCTACCAATTTGCCATTTACCTTATTTTTATGGGGAGCAGTAAATATTTCTTCCGTAGGGATGTTCGGAAAGAAAGGTATTCCATTTTTATCTATGACACCTCCACCAATAAAGAGATGATTTTTAGGTAGACCAACTAATAAATCAGTTCCACGGCTATTTTTAAAATGCAGGGATTCAAATTGGCTCCCGTTTAGGATTTTTTTTCGAGACTCGAAGGCTCTATTGTGACTCTCCCAATCTTTTATAAGATTTTTTCCATCCGCCCGAGATCCTTTTAAAATTAATCTCCATAATGATTGTAAAGCTTCTTCTTTACTTAGGTTTGGAAAAACTTTAGTTGCCCATCCAGCGTACGGGACAGCTAGAAGACACCAGCGTACCTCGTGGGATCTAATTTTCGCATAATAATCCCTCAATTTGGTACGAGAAGCTTTTTGGAAACGACTTATCCTTTCTGTAGAAACCTCCTTAAAGACATCTAAGTTTTCAGAAATAATATGTATGTATGCAGCACCTGCATTGTCCCACTCCTTAAAACGGGCAGCCTGCCAATCAGGAAAGTGATCGATGACACTATCTGCTGCATTTAAGTAAAATTCTTTGGTAGACTGTTCATCCGTCCAATCGATAAATACATTTGAAGCCCCTGCCTCATAGGCTACCGTTTGGATTAGACGTGCAAACGTAGCATTTTGAATATCACTATGAATAATCAATAATTGATTTTTTTGCAGATTCACACCAGCTCGTACAGCAAGTTCTGCATACTTTTTTAACTGTGCTTCAGTTATAAATTCATATATTCCTTTAATCATTTCATTTCTCCCCTGAGTTGTTCTTGTATAATGACCTACTTAAACTATCCTGTCCCTTTTGTACAATAGTTTCAACAAAAAAAGGCGTTAATCCTTCTTGAATTAAAGCACCCGTTTTTTGAATAAGGAAAAAATTAGGAGTTATAATTATTCATTAAACCTTCCCATTATTACGGTATTATAATAACTTCCATCCGATAGTAGCTTATCTTTTATTAATATTCCTTCTTCTACAAAACCATAGTTTTTATAGAGCAGTATGGCTTTTTCATTTGTTTCGAGTACACTCAAAGTAATTTTCTTTATTTCGGTTGAATCAGCCCATCTAATTGTTTCCTTTAAGAAGTTTGTTCCAATACCATATCCCCAGAAATCTTTTAAAACACAAACACCAAACTCAACTTTATGATACATTCTTTTCAACTGATTGCCTTCACACCTTGAGAAGCCTACAATCCTTCCGTTTACTTCGCAAACTAAAAAAATATTATGGGCACTTTCTGTATCTTCTTTGATTAGTTTTTTAAAACCCACTTCATCTATGTACGCTTCACCTTTTTCTCTATCCAAATTTTCTGTTTCGCCATCTATCTGCAATCTTATTTCAGACAAGTTTTTCGCATCATTCTCTTTGGCTGACCTTATAGTATAACTTAAATTACGAATATAAAATTCTATTGGATTTAACTTCATTAATCTCCCCCCTTTTATTCCACTAAACTTCGCCATTAGCTCAATATCTTTATACCTGAACATAATACCATAATATTCCAAACAAAATATGAATTTTCCAGAAGAAAAAAGGCGACCAAATTCTATGATCACGGTTGCTAACTACTGTACCCATATGTTTGAGTGCAATCATTCACAATCTTGGTTGGTAAATAAAAAAGGTTGGAGCAGCAACCTATTTTAAATCGAAAATAATCTATTCTGTCTTCTTATTAAATAAAGTAGTTGCTCTGATGATATACTATTAAAGCTTGACCATTTATTAATCTTACTATATCAAGCCCGATCTATTTAAACGTTCAGCTAACTGCATTTTTCCTCATTACTTATAAAGGACTTCAACTTGTTGAGGAAAGATTCTTTAAATGAACTTTGACCTTTGTAAGTTAGAACTACATTTGAAGCTCGAAAGTCTGTTGTACGATGTTCCCTTTTTACGAATCCATTTATTTGAACCCATTTCTTTATATATAAAATAAAACTTCTATGTTGATAGATAGAAAGACCGCAAATTTATGCGGTCTTTCCTATAGTTATATGTTGGGTTTATTCTAGGTTAGCATGTTTACCATACATTTTATTAGAATCTAAACCTTTTTTCTCCATAAAACGCAGAATTAAGGCATCATAAAATAACAGCATCATTTGTTCAAATAGAGATCCCATTGGTTGGATAGTTTTGTAATCACCTTTAGACTGGTCTTTCGTTACTCCCGGTAATTCTACAATCATATCAGCCAATTCTCCAATGGTTGATTCAGGAGAAATGGTGATAGCCGCGACTTTACCTCCTAAGCTTTTCGCTTTTTCAGCAATAGCAACTAAAGTTTTTGTTTCCCCTGAACCAGAACCAATAATTAATAAATCTCCTTTTTCTAAGTTGGCTGTTACAGTTTCACCGACTACATAGGCATCAATCCCCATGTGCATCATTCGCATCACAAAGGACTTACCCATGAATCCAGATCTGCCTGCACCAGCTACAAAGATTTTCTTAGATTCCAAAATCTGGTTTACTAATTTTTCTGCCTCTGAATCAGAAATTAATTGAACCGTTTGATTTAACTCTTGAATAACTTCTGCTAAATATTCAGTAGTCTTCATAATTGAATTACCCTTGTTTTATTAATTCTTGCATTTTTTGTGCTGTAGCTTTTTTATCATCTTTGCTTGTAATACCGCCACCTACAATAACGAGGTCAGGCTGTTCTTTTATTACTTCAGGAAGTGTTTCTAATTTAATTCCACCGGCAATCGCAGTTTTAGCATTTTTAACAACGCTCTTAATCGTGTGTAGATCTTCAAAGGAATTTTTCCCTACAGCTTGCAAATCGTAACCTGTGTGCACACAAATATAATCGACACCAAGTTCATCTAATTCTTTAGCACGTGCTGCAATGTCTTTCACCGCGATCATATCCACAAGGATTTGTTTACCTTGTTTCTTAGCTTCTTCTACTGCACCTTTAATTGACTCGTCTTCTGCAGTTCCAAGAATTGTTATGATGTCAGCGCCTGCAGAAGATGCTTGGCTTACTTCATATCCAGCAGCATCCATAATTTTCAAGTCGGCTAATACAGTTAAGTTAGGAAATGCGGCTTTTACTTCTTTCACTGCTTTAAGACCTTCATTGATCACCACAGGTGTACCAATTTCTACAACATCAATATGCTCTTCTACCTCTTTCACTACTTCAATTGCTCCTGAAATATCGACAAGATCTAATGCTAGTTGTAATTTCAATTATATCTCTCCTTATTGAATATTTTAATTTGTTGCGCTAAGTGTGTGTCATTAGACATGTGTAAACTATTAATTTACTAGCATATTATCTGTATACCCATTTTGATATAAAGTAAAAAGTCGCACTTTTTTCGTATATAGTGTTATCAAGTCATTTCCTACAATACGAAAGGCTAGTCTAATAACCTATCTTGGTTAAGTTTTCACATTTCTTTCCTAAGTTGTATGGGTCTAGCCTATGCCCTTTTAATCAAAATATATCGAATATTTATTAGTGATACCTTATAAATATTATGATTAATCCAGCAATTGAATCAGCGTTTTTCCTACCTCTAAAAAAACTATTGAAGAATGATTCATTGTACATTTGGAATAATACCTTTGTATATATATAGTTAGTCAAAAAGGAGGGAACCAAAATGGATATTCAAAAATTAGCCGATCATGAGTCCTTGGATCTACATGAAGTAATTAATTTTAAAACCCTATGCTTAGCGAAATCAAAACTAATGCAGGGGCTGGTATTTGATCATGAATTGAGAGCATTAATGCAAAAAGATGTTGAACAATCCATGCAAGCGCTTCGAGAATTACAGGCAATTTATCAACGCGCACCTTTTGAAGCTCCAGTTCCTCAAAACCGGCCAACACCAATAATAAATTGAAAAGGGAGGAAAATTCATTGAACCAAGACTATTTAGACCCTATAAACTCGCTACACGTACCAGAGCTAGCAGATACCACATTTGCGATGGATTTACTCCTTCGTTCCAAAGAAGGTGTACGCAATATTGCTGTTGCATTAACGGAGTCTGCATCACCTGATGTTAGAACCCTCTTACGAAGCCAGTTAATGCAAGGTATTGCCATGCATCAAGAAATTACAGAACTAATGATTAATAAAAAATGGTTCCATCCATACGAACTAAGTGAACAGTATAAGCTAGATCAACTCTCTGCCAACAATACATTGATGATTGGCAAAATGAATCTATTCCCTGTTGAGACCAATAGAAAAGGTATGTTTGACCAGACACCTGATGATCACTAACACTGGAGGCTGTATAGCATGAAGGCAGTAACGTATCAAGGTATTAAAAATGTTGTAGTCAAAGAAGTTCCAGATCCAAAGATTGAAAAACCAGATGACATGATTATTAAAGTAACGAGTACAGCTATATGTGGGTCAGATTTACATTTAATTCATGGCATGATTCCTAACCTGCAAGAAAACTATGTTATTGGTCATGAACCAATGGGAATCGTCGAAGAAGCCGGTCCAGGTGTGACTAAACTAAAAAAGGGAGATCGAGTAATTATTCCCTTTAATATAGCATGCGGTGAATGCCATTACTGTAAAAACCATTTGGAAAGCCAATGTGATAATTCAAATGATAATGGTGATATGGGTGCCTATTTCGGATATTCTGGTACGACGGGTGGCTATCCAGGTGGGCAAGCTGAATATTTAAGAGTGCCATTTGCCAACTTTACTCATTTCAAAATTCCAGAGACTTGTGAAGAACCAGATGAAAAGTTAGCAGTTATTGCCGATGCGATGACTACTGGTTTCTGGAGTGTTGACAATGCAGGTGTAAAGGATGGAGATACAGTTATTGTTCTTGGCTGTGGTCCGGTTGGTCTTTTTGCTCAAAAATTCTGTTGGTTAAAAGGGGCAAAGCGAGTCATTGCCGTTGATTATGTCAATTATCGCCTGCAGCACGCAAAGCGCACCAACAAAGTAGAAATTGTTAACTTTGAGGACCATGAGAATGTAGGAAGCTACCTGAAGGAAATCACCAAAGGCGGCGCTGATGTTGTCATTGATGCAGTTGGTATGGACGGTAAAATGACTGATATGGAGTTCCTTGCAAGCGGAATGAAGCTTCAAGGCGGAGCATTAAGTGCGTTTATCATGGCTTCACAAGCAGTGCGTAAAGGCGGGACAATTCAAGTTACTGGCGTTTACGGCGGCAGATATAATGGTTTCCCTCTTGGAGATATTATGCAGCGAAATATCAATATCCGCTCTGGTCAAGCACCTGTCATCCACTATATGCCATATATGTTTGAATTAGTTTCGACCGGAAAAATTGATCCAGCAGATGTTGTAAGTCATGTACTTCCACTTAGTGAAGCAAAACATGGCTATGAGATTTTTGACACAAAAATGGATGATTGTATAAAAGTCGTGTTGAAACCTTGAGGAAGGAGGTATAAAAAATGAAGTACGCCTTACACGAAGTTCTTGAGGTTCATGAGATAGCTGCATTTAAGACGACTTGTTTAACTAAATCCAAAACGATGAAAGCTTTAGTTACTGACCAGTCATTAAAAGATATTATGCAGAAAGACATTGATGTATCTACGAGACAATTACAAGAATATGCTTCTATCCTTTCCAACGCTAAGCAGTAAATTAGGAGATGAATGAACATGAATCCAATCATTGAAACTTTAACTGGCATGAACGCACTATCGGATCAAGTCGTTGCAATGGATCTACTCATTTCAGCGAAAAGTGGAATTAGAAATTATGCCATGGCAGTTACGGAGACAGGAACACCGGAAATTAAAGAGATGCTCACTCGCCATTTAGTGGAAGCTCTTGATATGCATGAACAAATATCCACCTATATGAAAGAAAAAGGATGGTACCATGCTTGGAATACAAACGAACAGATTAGTTTGGATTTAAATAATATCAATACAGCATTGAACTTACCTACATTATAAGAAATTTCCAGGAACAGTTTAACACTCACAAAATAAACTGTTCCTATTAAACCATTTTGATTTTATCAGAGTAAGTAAAGTTAAAATTTCTTTCTTACTCGTGTTTGTTTTACACTATATAATGAAACAATTAATTGACTATTTTTATTATGAAAAGGTCGGAGCAGGAAATTCATCAATTTTGATACGAAGTAAACTATAAGGTTTCTGTCGTAAGTCTTTTCCATAATGAAATCTAGGCTGTCGATGTAATTGGTTCACAATGACATACAAATATTGATCTGGACCTATTGAAAAGGTATCCGGCCACAAAATTCTCGGATCGTGTGCGATAGTTTCCATTATGCCATTTGGCAATATCTTACGGATACTGTTATTTTCATAATCTCCAGCATAAACAGTTCCCTTTGCACCGGTGATCATTCCATCAGACGCACCTTTTTCTCCCCAATATTCCACATGATAAGGTAAATCCAAGTCAGGTATTTTTCTGTCTCTCAGGGCTTCAGTTGAAATCGAGAACAAATGACGACTGGTTAGTGGAGCAAAAAATAATATCTTTCCATCGGGCGAAATCGCAAGACTATCAGACGCCAATCTAAATGGAGAAGTTGAACCGTCCTTGTTTCGATTCATTAAAATTTGACCTTCTACTTTCGGTAAAAAATAGGGATCGGGTGAAGTTGAATTTGCCCCATTTAACCGTCTAAACGCGTTCCCATTTGATAAATCTACGACGATAATAGCTCCTGGCCCTCTTGAAGAAGAATCAGTTATATAGGCATAACCTGCTTTTCCAACACGAAAATCAAAACGGACATCATTCAGATATGTTGTAGGCAGGACAACATCTTCTGTAAAGGTATATACTTTTCTTATTGTATTGGTTTCTAAATCAACAGCGACTAATTTCGCCCCCCTTTTAATAGGTTCAGAAAAATTGGGTGCAGCTGTATCTAATATCCAAAGCGTTCCCCTTCCATCAGCAACTACACTCTGGACACTGATGAAAGTCATTGTGACATTCTCGGGGTTAACCAAATTGGTTTGTAAATTAGGATAAGGTTGCAATTTATCCTCAAAAATTTCCCCCACCGTAAATTTAACATCGTCTCCCCATTTCGGAAAGCAAGTGAAAATACGACCGGTTTCTGAAACAGTAACACCTGTAGGCATAGCCCCATAAAATGCATAAACTAGTTCTAAATTACCAAAATATTTTTCACTAGGTAACATTAATATCCTCCTCAAGTATTCAAGCGGGATATCTCCTATATATGATTTATATTTATTCTAGTGCATGTTTCTTAATAAGTTTTTCTAAACGAAAAGATGATTGAATTGATTGTTTTCAAAATTACTAGGGTTGTCAGAAGAAAGAAAATATTTTATTTTAAAGGTCTCCATAGCTAAGTTGGAATATTCCCGAATCAAAGTTAAGCTGTTATAAATAAAAATTGGGAGTTTACTTTTTAAATTTGTGAGGAGATGTACTTCAGCTAATCTGCCCTTTAGTTTCATAAGAAAAAGGCTGGCTAAGCAACCTCCCTTATTAAAGTAAAGCACCCGATAGTTTAAGTGTAATTCTTCGCAAAAAAGGCGGTTAATCCTTCTTCGATTAACACACCCGTTCTGCATTCAATAATCGTTTTGCAATATCTTTGTCCATACTTACAGCAGAACCCAAAACATTTGAACCAACATAAGGAATATTCGCAATACGTAGCATCCCTTGGATACTTCCGTCATCCCCTAAAGTACCGTGTAGTATTGGGAATATAACATCAAGTTCATCTAAGAATTTTGAATCTTGTATTTTGAATAACTGATTCTCAGTTTCACCCGGTACGATAGCAACTCCGTTATTTGTTTTATTTAATGCAATTAATTTAGGGTCTTCCGCATTAAGTAAAAAATATGAAGCATCACTTAAATGCCATTTCCCACTCTTATCTATTCCAATTAACAAAACATCATATTTAGATTTGTCAATTGCATCAATAATGTTTTTCTCCGATTGTAAAAATACCTCGTGTTCTGCAGATTTCCCCCCGAATAGTAATCCGATTGTTTTCTTCAATATCATTTCCCCTCTCCATTATTACTTTGTGGCTTCTATACACCAATAAGGCTCTTTTTGATGTAGTTTAACTGTTTGAAACCTATGATTTACTATCATCTCTTCAATCTCTTCTGTATTTAGTAAAATAAAGTTTTTCGTCCTTCGCATTTTTTCCATTTGTGATTTATCGGTAATAGATAAAAATAGTTTTCCACCTGGTTTTAAAACTCTGTGAACCTCTGCAAATCCTTGGTTAATGTCAGTCCAAAAATAAAGGTTATGAACTGAAAAAACTATTACTTCATTTTCTTCTATTTCCAATAAATCAGTAGTCCAGCGATTAATCGTATCATTACCTCTTTGCATATAGATTCCAATCCATTTGGAAAGGAATCCTTTTGGTTGTTTTAATTGGTTACCCAACCATTTCTGAATCATTATATCTCCCCTTAAATAGTAATCTATAATTTACTTTTACGATATTTCGCATTAAAAGTTTATATCTTCTCCAACTATCCTGCACCTTTAGTACAATAACTTCTACGAAAAGTAGCGTTAATCCTTCTAGAATTAACGCACCTTTGGTTGAGAAGAATTATCTTTTATGACACCCTAATTAAACAAAGTGGACACGCTATTTAGATAGGTAGTTTTCTATCCACATCTTCAGCTTTTAAGCATAAATTACTCGTTTATCAGGATTCGTTTGAAATCCTTTTGTGAAGTAGAAAAGATCTCTTTTGTATCTTGGGTAAACGTGGAGATGATAATGCCAGACATCTTGACTTCCGGCTGGCTCATTATGCTGCCGAGTAGTAATACCATCACACCTATATGTATCTTTCATTGCAAAAGCTGTAAGTTGTGCTGCTCGATGGATTTCAGTTGCATATTCTAGGGGGAGTTCATAAATGTTGTCGAAGTGTTGATTAGGGACAACGAGAACGTGTCCTTTATGTTTGGCCAACATTTACTGGCTATAAAATCCGTTACATAATCATTTTGGAATATCACATCATCTTGTTTTGTTCCTTTATTGGGTAAATCCAAGCCCGAACTGATTTGGCAGAATGGGCATTCATATCCTTTTGGCAGATGTGATATTGTTTTCATCATTTTTTCCATCCCTTACATATCTCTTAATTATAAGCCCCAACATTATTAATAGAATAACTCTTAAACTAAAGCACTCGTTAGCTCAATAACTTTTTCTTTGATTTTCTTTACCTTTAAACAAAGAGCATAAAAAATATGCTGACCAGTGATTTCAAAGTAGTACCTCCGCCAGATAACATCATAAGTCTCCGATATTAAAGTCATACTTTAACCATAAGAAAAAGGCGACCTCTTCAGGTCACTCTTTTTAACTATCGATCTGTTACTTTAAGTGTACTCTTTCTCAATGTTAGGGCAGCAGAAAGTTATTCGAGTTTACTTGATAATTCAAGCAAAATTTCCGGCCAAAAATCTACTTTTCCAGTTGTCTTTCCAGTACGAACTATTACAACGTTAGATTTAGGACTAACATAGATAACTTGACCATATTTGCCATGTGCAAAGAAATCATAATTTCCATCTTCACGTTCATAACCTAGCCACATATATTTGTAATATCCTTGATCACGATTGAAAAAATCCCAGCTAGTATAACTATAGTAGGAATCATTTATATTCTCTTTTCTTTTTGTGGAATCAATTACCCATTGGCTTGATATAATTTGTTCCCCATTCCAGTTCCCTTTATTCAAATACAATTTTCCAAACCTAGCAAAGTCGATAGCCCTGGCATTGATACCACTTTCCATTTTTTCAAACCCATGCTTTTTGCTATCCACACTCCAGGTTGCTGAATATTCCATGCCAACTGGTTTCCATAATGTTTCTTGTAAATATTCAGAAATAGATTTTTGAGTTGACCGTTCTAAAATTATTCCTAACAAAAGAGGGTGATAATTATTATATAGGAACTTTTCGCCTGGTCTATCAACTAATTCGGTTTCCTCTATAGCTAAACGTCTAAGATTTGGAGAATAATATGTTTTAGTATCATCCCCAAACAATAATCGGCCTTCAATATAACGAATTCCAGAGGACATCTCTAAAAGGTGCTCAATACTAATCTCTTCAAAACCTTTATTACTCAATTCAGGTATATAGTTAGTAATGGGCTCTTCAATACTTTCAATATAGCCCTCCTCTATTGCTTTACCAATGAGAAATGATACAAACGATTTTGCTACAGAAAAAGACGTATTGATAGACTCTCTACTATAGTCGTTAAAATATTTCTCATATATTACTTTGTCATTTTTAATGATAATAAATGATGTTGTATTAGTCACAGTAAAAAACTGTTTAGCGTCGCCAAGCGTATACCTTTCTTGATCATAGGAATAGTTAATATCCATCAGTAAATCATCAATATAACTTTCTTTCAAGTCATATTCGAACGTATGACTGTCATTCGCCTTCTTAATCTCCCTATATGCAAACTTTTGATGATCGTAAAAGTCAGATTCCCCCCAGAGAATTCCCCTACCTATATAGGTGAATGATTTATAATCAGGCAATAGTAACATATAAGAAAATAACATTAGAATTAATACTATAATTAAGATACCAATCTTTCTTTGCATAAGTTTCCCCTTATTTAGATTTCTTATTTTGCTTTATTATCATTCGATGTCTTGCACAAACCTATTACTACCTTCAATCAACGGTTGTTGAATTGTATCTTATTAATATTTTCATTAGGGACTCCAGTTTCAATGTAACTTCTGATCAATTTCCAGTCATCGTTTTCTTGCATCTTAAGCGTTTGAAAAACTAACGCTCTCTAACTTCTTTCCACCAATAACTAATGTAGCAGATAAGATAGCCCTAACTTCATCCTGTCCTAAAGGAATTATTGAAACGACATTTAAGCCCTTGTTTCCAACCAGTTATCGATTCTTCATAACCAAAGTCACTAATTCACTACCTGAAATCTCTCTTGCTTTATAACCTTGGAAATTAAAATTTTTCAAATCTTTATAGATGAATTTCTCCAAACCTCTAAATACCAATCAAGAAACTTGTGGAATGAACTGTTTTCCATAAAATACCCCCTAATATACTGACTTTATATACTAAATTGCCCATATAATGCAATGACCCTCACCTAAATGTTATCATAATTTTCTAATATTAAAATCAAAACTTTAACCACAAGAAAAAGGCGACCTCAAGAGGATCATCTTTCGCAGTAAGTTAACCAAAGAGTAAGAGCCAATTGATACAACGTATTCGAAAAAAGAGCGTTAACCCTTCTTGGATTAACGCACCCGTTAGCATTCCTGTAGAACGTTAAATTTCAGGTTTGAAAAAAATAGAGCCCCTCGATAAGATGAATTTACACACACAAGCAAATCAATCTTAGGAGGAAGCTCTACATGAAGTATAAA
>NZ_RCHR01000020.1 GCF_003665065.1 Oceanobacillus piezotolerans
TTTATTAGCACGCTTATTCATTGTAAACTTAGTTAAGTGAATAAGGGCGCACGGTGGATGCCTTGGCACTAGGAGCCGATGAAGGACGGGACTAACACCGATATGCTTCGGGGAGTTGTAAGTAAACTTCGATCCGGAGATTTCCGAATGGGGGAACCCACTGTTCGTAATGGAACAGTACTTATACCTGAATACATAGGGTATAAGAGGCAGACCCGGGGAACTGAAACATCTCAGTACCCGGAGGAAGAGAAAGCAAATGCGATTTCCTGAGTAGCGGCGAGCGAAACGGAATTAGCCCAAACCAGAAAGTTTACTTTCTGGGGTTGTAGGACATTCCATACGGAGTTACAAAAGAATTCTTTAGATGAATCGATCTGGAAAGGTCAGCCAAAGAGGGTAACAGCCCTGTAGTTGAAAAAGAATTCTCTCTGGAATGTATCCTGAGTACGGCGGAACACGTGGAATTCCGTCGGAATCCGGGAGGACCATCTCCCAAGGCTAAATACTCCCTAGTGACCGATAGTGAACCAGTACCGTGAGGGAAAGGTGAAAAGCACCCCGGGAGGGGAGTGAAAGAGTACCTGAAACCGTGTGCCTACAAGTAGTCGAAGCGCGTTTTTGCGTGACGGCGTACCTTTTGTAGAATGGACCGGCGAGTTACGATCGTATGCAAGGTTAAGTGGAAGACACGGAGCCGCAGCGAAAGCGAGTCTGAATAGGGCGAATTTAGTATGCGGTCGTAGACCCGAAACCGTGTGATCTACCCATGTCCAGGGTGAAGGTCAGGTAACACTGACTGGAGGCCCGAACCCACGTATGTTGAAAAATGCGGGGATGAGGTGTGGGTAGGGGTGAAATGCCAATCGAACACGGAGATAGCTGGTTCTCTCCGAAATAGCTTTAGGGCTAGCCTCAAGAAATCGAGTACTGGAGGTAGAGCACTGATTGGACTAGGGGCCCTCATCGGGTTACCGAATTCAGTCAAACTCCGAATGCCAGATACTTAGACTTGGGAGTCAGACTATGGGTGACAAGGTTCATAGTCGAAAGGGAAACAGCCCAGACCACCAGCTAAGGTCCCAAAGTATACGTTAAGTGGAAAAGGATGTGGAGTTGCCCAGACAACCAGGATGTTGGCTTAGAAGCAGCCACCATTTAAAGAGTGCGTAATAGCTCACTGGTCGAGTGACTCTGCGCCGAAAATGTACCGGGGCTAAACGTATCACCGAAGCTGTGGATTGTCTTT
>NZ_RCHR01000021.1 GCF_003665065.1 Oceanobacillus piezotolerans
TTAGAAATGACAATTTGTCCTTTCCATTTACCTGAGCTGGCCTCTGCTAAATTTAAGCCGGCATGTCTTAATAGGGAGTTCCCATGTGCAAATTTACTAAGATCTCCAGCTTCACCTATGATGCCACCAAGTGTAATCTCAGTAATTCCTTTAATACCAAGTATTTTATTGGCAAATGTAATCTTTTTAAGTGCATTCTTTGCTTCCTCTTCAACCTTTTCGAGTTGGCTTGTTGCGAGGTCAAATTCTTCCAGTAATTGTTCTAGGTGGAGTTTATAGGCATCAAGAGCCTGGGCAGTACCTACAGTTCTCTCGGCTAGTTGAATTAGCTTTTTGGCTTTATTTAAACCGGGTTGTCGTTTCATTAATGTTTTCCACCCATCAATAATATCCTCGGCTTTCATCGAACGAAGTTCGATTGGTATAGGGAATAAGCGAAGCGTTGCGATTGCACCTTTCCCTTTTACATCTTTAAACACTTCTCTTAGTTCAGGAAATACTATATCTACCCAGCGATTTATTTGGTTAACGGAACTGACAAGTCGTTTTACAATTACATCACGGTTGGACATTAGAACTCTTAGTGTTTCGAAAGCCTCTGATGTTGGGCGAATAAATGAATAGTATCCGTTCTTCACCATGTCAGCGATGACGAGTGCGTCTTTTTTATCACTCTTAGACTGTGTGTTATCTCGATTTTCTTTATTCTTTTTGACAAGGTGAGGATTGACGGTCACCACATCAATTTCATGGTCATAAAGCCACTTAGATAGGTTTAACCAGTAGTGTCCGGTAGGTTCCATACCAACTATTTCTGTACGATATCCTTTTGAATCTTTTAATTCGTTCATCCATTCTTGTAATCTAGCAAAGCCTGTTTCATCATTTTCAAAAGTGAGGGGATCACCAATCACTATACCTCTGTAATTTACAGCACGAGCTACATGGAATTGTTGTGCGATATCGACCCCAACTACTAAATGATAGTCTGATATTCTTTCTATCAGTTGATTTTGTTTATCTTGCATTTTATACTTCATGTAGAGCTTCCTCCTAAGATTGATTTGCTTGTGTGTGTAAATTCATCTTATCGAGGGGCTCTATTTTTTTCAAACCTGAAATTTAACGTTCTACAGGAATGCTAACGGG
>NZ_RCHR01000002.1 GCF_003665065.1 Oceanobacillus piezotolerans
GTGGCCGATCACCCTCTCAGGTCGGCTACGCATCGTCGCCTTGGTGAGCCGTTACCTCACCAACTAGCTAATGCGCCGCGGGCCCATCTGTAAGTGACAGCTTACGCCGCCTTTCATTTTCCCATTATGCAATGAGAAATTCTATCCGGTATTAGCTCGCGTTTCCGCGAGTTATCCCAGTCTTACAGGCAGGTTGCCCACGTGTTACTCACCCGTCCGCCGCTCATTCCACTCTTCGTCACCCCGGAGGGGTCAGAAAAGTTTCCTGCGCTCGACTTGCATGTATTAGGCACGCCGCCAGCGTTCGTCCTGAGCCAAGATCAAACTCTCCAAAAAAGTTTGTTAGAATTGACACCAATCAATTCTATGTCTTAGCTTTTAGAAGTGTTACCTTCTATTTAAAAGAAAAAACGAGTTTTTCTTTTTGTCCTGTCTAGCTCAAGCACTCAACGACTAGCGAGACTTCCCTCACCTCCGTACGATAAGTCAACATCGATTCGTTACCTCATCGTGTTTCCTTTATCTCCTTCGGCTCAGTCGAGTCCGTACGTCGTTAAACGAGTGCTTTCGCTTTTCTTAACATACTGGTTGTTTTGTTCAGTTTTCAAAGAGCAAATATTCATTGTCGCTTTATGAAGCAACTTTTATATATTATCACACTCAAGATATATAGTCAACACTTTTTTTATCAAGTAAATAATGAAGAACTCGTTCTCTTAAGTGGAAATACATTTTATCATGTATTCATTGAACTTGTCAACACATGTTGAAAAATAATTTAAATAGAAAACATTTATGTTTAAGACACGATGCATAACCCTTTCTACTTTATCACAATCTAATCTGGATACTAATATAGGAGTGGTTAAGGTGAAGTATTTCATTTTAGTAATTGTATTCTTAGTAGTTCTTCCCAACACAATTTATAGTGAGGAGACTGAAAATGATACTATAAATATTGATACATATCAAGTAGATATTACAGGAGATGGTTTGTTAGAATCTATCCATCTCAAAGGGAGACCCTTCTCTCCTGATGCAGATTATTTTCACAGCATTTGGGCGGAAATTAAAAGCCCAGATGATGAGCTGTGGACTATACAATATGGCAGTGGATATGATCCAGAGATAAAATTTGTCGATATAAACCACGATAAAATACAAGATATGTTATACCAAAGCCCTACTGGGGGAAGTGGGGGGCTGTATCACTATGACTTACACTCTTTGGCGAATAATGAGTTACTAGAAATCCCGCTTCCTAACCAAGAATATGTTTCTGGTGCATTTAAGGATAATTTCATAATAGAGTTAAGCTTGTCACCGAATGACAAGAGCATTGTAATGGATGTAAGTAACCGAGCAAAAGAATACATTAAGTTAGGGATTTATAATAAAAGAGGGAATTTACTAAAGAGCACTTCGGTCATGATAGATCCAATCGCTTTTTTCGAGCCAGTTACAATTAGTGAATCAAAAGGACAAGGATTAAAAAGCTTTAAACAGATAAGTGGCGGCTATCATGCGGACCAATTAGGAACGATAGAAGCCCTTTGGTATTATTTAGATGGTGAATGGATCATATTAAAGAAGCAATGGAATGAAACAACACCATAGTAAAACTGCTCTCCATCGATTTACGTTGGTTAGAACATTTCGCTTAAGAGCCAATTCACCGCAAACAAGAAAGAGGATTTCTCCTTGGAGAAATCCTCTTATTATTAATTCGCAACCACATTAACTAATTTACCAGGTACAACAATAACTTTGCGAATAGTTTTTCCTTCTAGCCATTTTTGTAATGTTTCATCTTCTAAAGCTACTTTCTCTAGTTCTTCCTTTGAAGCGTCTTTCGCGATATTAATCTTAGAACGTACTTTCCCCATCACTTGCAGGACAACTTCTATCTCATCTTCAACCAGTTTGGATTCATCATAAGCTGGCCATGTTTCATAGGTGATAGTAGACGTATGTCCAAGCTTTTCCCATAATTCCTCAGCTAAATGAGGTGCTACTGGAGACAACATTTTCACAAAGCCCTCAATAAATGCTTTTGGCAGCGAATCTGCTTTATAACCTTCATTAACGAATACCATAAGCTGTGAGATACCTGTATTGAAATGAAGATTTTCAAAATCCTCCGTTACCTTTTTCACGGTTTCATGGTATACCTTATCAAGATCAGAATTATCACCATCAATGATCTTAGCAGCTAACGTGCCATCTTCTTCATTGACAATTAAACGCCATACGCGATCAAGGAATCTACGAGCACCATCTAATCCATTTGTGGACCAAGCAACAGAAGCATCCAATGGTCCCATAAACATTTCATATAGACGTAATGTATCTGCACCATGAGAAAATACAATATCATCAGGATTTACAACATTTCCTTTTGATTTACTCATTTTCTCGTTTCCTTCTCCAAGGATCATTCCTTGGTTAAACAATTTTGTAAAAGGTTCTTTAGTTGGCACTACCTCGATATCATATAGGAATTTATGCCAGAATCGTGCATATAACAAGTGAAGGACCGCATGCTCTGCACCACCGATATAAATATCAATTGGCAACCACTTTTCTAATGCTTCAGGATCTGCAAGTTTTTCTGTATTATCTGGGTCAATATAGCGAAGGAAATACCAACAGCTCCCCGCCCATTGTGGCATCGTATTTGTTTCACGACGACCTTTCATTCCAGTCTTCGGATCCACAACATTTACCCACTCTATATTGTTTGCTAATGGTGATTCACCGGTACCGGATGGTTTAATTTCCTTCATCTCCGGTAATACAAGCGGTAGCTCTTCCTCAGGAACAGTAGTCATCGAGCCATCTTCCCAATGAATAACCGGAATTGGTTCTCCCCAATAACGCTGGCGTGCAAACAGCCAATCACGTAAACGGTATGTTACTTTCTTCTCGCCTACCCCTTTTTCCTCAAGCCATGCAATCATTTTTGAGATTGCTTCGGTCTTGTCTAGTCCATTAAGGAAATCAGAATTTACATGTTTCCCATCACCAGTATAAGCTTCTGTTGTTACATCTCCGCCTGCCACTACTTCAATAATTGGCAATTCAAATTTCGTTGCAAATTCATAGTCACGTTCATCATGTGCTGGAACAGCCATAATTGCACCAGTTCCATAGGACATTAGAACGTAATCAGCAACCCAAATTGGCATTTTCTCGTTATTAACAGGATTAATTGCATAAGCACCTGTGAACACACCTGTTTTATCCTTTGCAAGATCTGTACGTTCAAGATCTGATTTTGTTTCAACTTCGTGCAGATAGTTATCAACCGCTTCTTTTTGAGCATCAGAAACAATCTTTTTCACGAAAGGATGCTCGGGAGCAAGAACCGCATACGTTGCACCAAATAACGTATCCGGACGGGTTGTGAAGACAGTAAACTCCTCGTTATGACCATCAATCTTAAATGTTACTTCTGCCCCTTCTGATCGCCCAATCCAATTGCGCTGCATTTCTTTTAAGCTTTCTGGCCAGTCTAACTCTTCTAGGTCTTCTAGCAACCGATCCGCATAGGCAGTAATCTTCAGCATCCATTGCTTCATTGGTTTACGGATTACTGGATGCCCACCACGTTCACTCACACCGTCGATAACCTCTTCATTTGCAAGCACCGTTCCAAGTGCAGGACACCAGTTTACAGGAACCTCATCTATATAAGCTAATCCTTTTTCATAAAGCTTGATAAAAATCCATTGTGTCCATTTATAGTAATTTGGGTCGGTTGTATTGATTTCTCTATCCCAATCATAGGAAAAACCTAGCTCTTTAATTTGGCGTTTAAAAGTTGCAATATTCTTTGCTGTAAACTCAGCCGGGCTATTACCAGTATCAATCGCATACTGCTCTGCTGGCAATCCGAATGCATCCCATCCCATTGGGTGCATCACTTCATAACCTTGCATCCGTTTCATACGGGAAAGAATATCCGTTGCAGTGTAGCCCTCCGGATGCCCTACATGCAAGCCAACACCAGATGGATATGGGAACATGTCTAGAGCATAGAATTTCTCTTTTTCTGAAAATGTGTTCGTTTTAAAAGTTTTGTTTTCTTCCCAGTACGATTGCCATTTCTTTTCAATTTGTTGATGATTGAAACTCATTAGAAAAAACCTCCTTGTTTTAACGTATATCTAACGGTCCATAATGAAATAAATGAAAACTTCACTCAGTGGGGGGCTTTCAGCCAGTTAACCTGCAAGAAACTCGTTATTATTAACCAAAAAAAAGCCACTCATCCCTACAAAAGGGACGAGAGACTTTTCCCGCGGTACCACCCAAAATTAACGTTTCCGTTCACTTATATCCTTAACGCGGATGAGACGACAGGAATTACTTGCGGGTGCACAGCTTCCGTTCACTCCTGTAACCTTAAAGGCGAGTTCATAAATGTTTCAAGGACAGTTCTCACCAATACACTGCCTCTCTGAGCTTGAATCCATTTACTACTAATCCTTCGCAAAGTCGTTAGATTATTTAATCGAATTATAATGAATAAACATTACAATGTCAAGAAACCATAGCATC
Organism: Oceanobacillus piezotolerans; assembly: GCF_003665065.1. Classification (GTDB taxonomy): domain Bacteria; phylum Bacillota; class Bacilli; order Bacillales; family Amphibacillaceae; genus Oceanobacillus; species Oceanobacillus piezotolerans. Next base: position 4,564 of record NZ_RCHR01000002.1, read on the forward strand.
TGTCGAAAACGCTTATTTAATCAATCTATGTATAAAAATAGAAATGGTTCCTTTCTTCATTCAATATTTGTTAATATAGAAAGAAAAATAATAATAAAGGAAAGTGTACAAAATGTTAAAAGGAATCTTACAATATGCCCATCATCTGTTAGAAGAATCTGTAGCCAAAGGCGAAACAGTTGTTGATGCAACTTGCGGAAACGGTAACGATACATTATTTTTAAGCGAAGTTGTTGGAGAAAAAGGACATGTCCTGGCTTTTGATATTCAGGAGCAAGCGATTGCAGTAACGCAGGAAGCAATCACTAAAGAAGGAAAAACAAATATCTCTCTTATTCATGATAGTCACGCAAACATTAAAACATACTTATCTAATGAAGCTGAATTGGGTGGTGCAATTTTTAACCTTGGTTACCTTCCAAGAAGTGATAAATCTGTCATCACCAAACCCAATTCTACCATTAAAGCGATGGACAACATTCTTTCTTTACTAAAGAAAGGTAAATTACTTATTCTCGTCGTATATCATGGACATGAAGGTGGAAAAAAAGAAAAACAAGCAATTCTAAAACATGTTGCAGAGCTGAAGCAAAATGAATATAGTGTATTGCGCTACGGCTTTATCAATCAAAAAAATAATCCGCCTTTTATCATTGCTATTCAAAAGAAGCAATAAAAATATAGTACCTTGATTAAGCGGGGGAATTAGAAATACGCGAGCTAGTTGCAGCTTGGCACTTAATCCCCCGCTTGCTTTCTTAATGTATCCAGAATTGCTTAAAACCGCGACAAAATTAACCAAAAGTATTGCTTCTATACAAAGGGCTCTTCTTCACTAGATAGTTCTATAAAGAACGGTTGAATTGCTAAAACAGCGAATAATATAATTAGGGTAAAAGGTATCGTAATTATCCAAGATACCGCAAATACATTCATGAATAAAATGAAAATGAGAGGTATCATAGAAAAAAGCAACACTTTATTTCTTGATTTTTTAGTTGGATATTGTTTCGATTCACAATACGGGCATTTTAATCGGAAAGACAACGCTGCTTGGATCCATGGCCACTTTCTCTTACAGTTGCTGCAAATTGGCACTTCACTTCCCCCTTCCTCATCAGCTTATCTCTTCTAGTTTATGATACAACCGGATATTCCAATGGAAAAATTTGGCCTTTCTCCCGCTTGTCGAAAGTAAATCCTTCACAATAGAATAGGAATCCTCTAAATCATTTACTTTTTTATCACTTAAATAAAGTCCTACCAGCCCGTGGTGAATCATTCGATGAAAATCGCTATCTGGAAGTTTTTGAACAGCTTTATCCGTCTGTTCTATAAAATATAAAAAACGCTCCTTAAGTTTTTCCTTTGAAGAATAATACGTACAGAAATTCAAATCTCCTTCAATTTCATCTTCTTTCTGATCAATAAAATAATCCAAGAGGATATGAAGTCCTTGCATATAAGGAAAATAACTGTCATAAATTTTATTAGCTAATTCAGGATTCATTTTATCCGTATGCGCATAGGCCACAAGGCAAAAAACCCCTAAGGTAGAACCAGATGCGGCAGCATATTCGTACCATGTCAACTCTGGAGCTTCTGACTGATTGCTTTCATGCCAGCTTTTTAAACGTGGAACGCGTTCACTTTGCTTCACATGCTTATGTATTTGTAGATTTGCATATTTATCTTCAAGTGATAACAAAAGTGGTTTTATAACATGGTATTGTTTAAGGTTAGCCAAAACTTGCTGGCAAGTCTGAATCAGTTCGTGTAAATATCCACCATCATCTTGATCTTCTCTATATTCATAATAATCCTCCAGCGCATTACCAGGTGTCAAGGCATCTTTCATTGCTTCATGTAACCTCGTGAAATCTTTAGGGTCTAGTGATGTGCTGCGATCACATAAGTTATCTAAATAGTCACTGATAGTCTGATATGCAACAATAAACTGCACGACTTTTCTCCAGTTTTCTCCAGTTATCAGAGCATATACAGCACCACCCTGACAATGAAATCGTTTCGCATTCATACTTGCAAGTGCTTGTGAACGCAGCTCCTTATTAGGAATCTTATTAGCACGTTCTCTCCAATAATCTAATTCTCTATTTACTTCTGGGTAGGTTCTTCGGTAGACCCCAGTTAATAATGACATCGATGTTTTAGGTGCATGGGACAAGCTGTTTTCCTCCGTTCACAGTGATATATATCTGTTATACTTATCATAACAGAATTAATATAGAATCCAAAATGGGGTAGTAGAGAGGATGGGAATCATGATAGGTGATTATAAAGGAAGTAAACCGCAAATTCACGAATCCGTATTTGTAGCAAAAGACGCTGTCATTGTTGGAGACGTGACAATCGATCAAGATTCAAGTATTTGGTTTCATACTGTTATACGAGGAGATGTAGCACCCACTCATATTGGAAAACGGGTAAGCGTTCAAGATTTGTCCATGCTTCATCAAAGCCCAAATAATCCGCTTATTGTGGAAGATGACGTTACTATAGGTCATCAAGTGACCTTACATTCCGCAATCGTTCGTAAAAATGCGCTTATAGGGATGGGTTCTATCATACTCGATGGAGCCGAAATAGGAGAAAGCGCGTTTGTAGGTGCCGGAAGTCTGGTACCACCTGGTAAAAAAATACCTCCTCATACGCTTGTTATGGGAAGGCCTGCCAAAGTTGTTCGGGAATTAAAGGAAGCAGATTACCAAGAAATGGAGCGCGTTCGTAAATCGTACGTTGAGAAAGGCCAGTATTATAAAGCCGAAACAGAGTTTGGAAAATAACACTGTTAAAATCCTAAAAAATCCGAACGATAATTGAAATTCTTCTGTTAGAATTTCAATTCGTTCGGATTTTTATTTATAAGACTCAGATTAATTATAAAGTTAGACTTAATTATTTAACTAATGCCTTTAACTCTTCTACTTTATCCGTTCTTTCCCATGTAAATTCAATATCTGTTCTACCGAAGTGACCATAAGCTGCTGTCTGTTTGAAAATTGGCTTTCTCAAATCAAGCATTCCAATGATTCCTGCTGGACGGAGGTCGAACAATTCTCGAACAGCCTTTACAAGTTTATCCTCCGTAACAGTACCGGTACCAAACGTATTAATAGCAATAGATACTGGCTCTGCAACCCCAATTGCATATGCTAATTGGACTTCACAAGATTTCGCTAATCCAGCTGCGACAATATTTTTCGCTACGTAACGAGCCGCATATGCAGCAGATCGATCTACTTTAGTAGAATCCTTGCCACTAAAAGCCCCGCCGCCATGACGAGCATATCCGCCATAAGTATCGACTATAATTTTACGACCAGTTAATCCAACGTCACCTTGGGGACCTCCAACAACAAAACGACCTGTTGGGTTAATGAAATATTTTGTTTCTTCATCTAGCAAGTCAGCTGGCACCACTTCTTTTACCACATGTTCAATTAAGTCTGTTTTAATTTGGTCATGTGTTACTTCCGGATGATGCTGCGTAGATATAACTATGGTGTCCACTCGTTTTGGATTATCATTTTCATCATATTCAATTGTTACCTGTGTTTTCCCGTCTGGACGCAAGTAATCAATAATATTTTCTTTACGAACATCGGTTAATCGTTTCGATAATTTATGAGCTAATGAAATTGGCAGTGGCATTAATTCCTCTGTTTCATCACAAGCAAAGCCAAACATTAACCCCTGGTCACCAGCTCCAATTGCAGCAATTGCTTCATCACTCATTTTACCTTCACGAGCTTCTAACGCTTGGTCTACCCCCATTGCAATATCTGCAGATTGCTCATCGATTGCAGTAAGAACCGCGCAAGTCTCTGCATCAAAGCCATATTTCGCACGAGTATATCCAATTTCTTTAACTGTTTCACGTACAATTGCTGGAATATCTACGTATGTATTGGTGGAAATCTCTCCAGCAACTAACACAAGTCCAGTTGTCACAGTTGTTTCACAAGCAACGCGAGCATTTGGGTCACTTTTTAAAATTTCATCAAGGATTGCATCCGAGATTTGATCGCTCATCTTATCTGGATGCCCTTCCGTTACTGATTCTGATGTAAATAAACGACGATTTGTAGCCATAAGGCCATTTCTCTCCTTTATATCTTATTACGGAACTCTAATATCTTTAATCGCTATTCAAAGTACCTAACCACAAGCGTCCTTCGTTTTTAGAGAAGATCACTTTATTAAGTATTGGAGAAAGACGACGTTTAATATACTTTAAACATAGATTAGTGCTTAAGAAAGTAAAAAATCCCTTCCTGCAAAAGGAAAGGGAGACGATGGCCTTTTCCTCTTATTGTTCAAGGTTTTATCCTTGCAACAGGTTAGCACCTTTTCACAAAATGTGATGGTTGCTGGGTTTCACAGGGTCTGTCCCTCCACCGACTCTGAATAAGAGAGTATCCGTTTAATGTTTATCGTAACGAAACAAAAGCTAAGTGTCAATGTTTTTTTGTTAACGATTAAAGGGAATGAAACATTTAAGATATTCAGGTCACTTCTATTATAATTCGTAACTTTTTCCAAAAAGCGGAAAATCCGCTTCTTGTCACTCGTTTAATATAATGATTCAGCGAAGTGAATAATTTGCTTTGTTTGTTCATACAGTAGAGTTTTAGCCTGACTAATACACTCTCCCAGTGTTATAGGCTTGTTTATAATAGAAAAGCAACCAGAAAACCTTTCCCTTAAACGATCTAATTCTCCACCTAAACTCCCGGAAATCAGAACAACAGGTATATCATACTTATTAGCTAAGAACGCAACATGTCCCGGGGCCTTCCCGTATAAAGTCTGGACATCACTCTGGCCTTCTCCAGTAATCACTAGATCCGCTTGTTTAATATCCTCCTCAAGCAGGAGAGTACTTGCTAATAAATTCGCCCCAGAAACCAAATCTGCTCCTATGGCAAGTAAAGCGAAACCGACACCGCCAGCAGCGCCAGAACCCGGAACGCCTCTCCATGATTTATTAACTGTTGTTTCTATTAAATGTGCATAATGAGATAGTGCCTTATCATATTGAGATACTTGTGTTGGACTCGCTCCCTTTTGTGGACCAAATACGTAACTTGCTCCTCTGCTTCCACAAAGTGGATTATCTACATCACTTGCTACCTTTATATCAATTCCATGAAGCCTCGGGTCCATTTCCTTAAAACTAAGTTTCCGGACTTGTTGTAAATCTTTTCCAAATCCAGTCAAAAGATTCCCCTTTTCATCCCACGCTTTCATACCCAGAGCTATCAACATACCTAAACCACCATCGTTAGTTGCACTTCCACCTAATCCAATAACAATGGAGGTACAGTTCCTGTTGATAGCATCTCGAATAACTTCCCCCACACCAAGAGTAGTCGTATGATCAGGATCTCTTTTGCTAATTGGAACCTGAGTAAGACCAGCAATGGATGCCAATTCAATGACTGCCTGCTTAGACTCCAAAATACCATAACTGGTCTGTATCTTTTCCCCGAGTGGTCCCGTACAGCTTACAGTGACTCTCTTTCCCTCAGCAGATGCCAACATAACATCTAAGGTCCCTTCACCCCCATCTGCCATCGGCTTCATGATCACATGATGACTTTCATTTACATCTAGTATGGCTTCCCTCATTGTTTCTGCAGCTTCTAATGCAGTTAAACTTCCTTTAAAAGAATCTGGTGCTAAAATGATGTTCATATCGGACTCCTTTCCTCTATTTATCAATCATTTAACAGCGTAGCGCCTACATTTCCTTGAAGTAATCATAATTCCATTTGATTAACCTTATTAAAGGCTTTCCACTACTTTTTTTATGTTTACTGCAATGAATTGCCCTCATCGTACACCTTAGTTTTTATTTATGTTATATTATAGCAAAAGTTTGAATAATTTTAATTTCCAAAGTACCTAATTCCTCTAAGTCCTCTAAATAATGGGAATAAGACTTTATATTTGTAAATTAAAAATTGTACATTATTTTTTCGCAATTAGTATGGACTATTTTTTCTAATGTGTTATACTAAATACCAGATTACAGTATATGATGGATTGTCAATACTAAAAAGGTAGGAGAACCGAGATGAAAATGGTGGAAAAAACTTTGTTAAACGAATTATACGTTCACAAAAGCTTACACGAAAATTTGTCTGTTCCGCTTCTAGTTGAAAAGATACTAGAAAGAGAAGAAGCCATTCTATCTGAAAATGGAGCCATCCGAGCAACAACCGGCAAATATACTGGGAGATCCCCAGAGGATAAGTTTATCGTAAAAGATGAAGTATGCGAGAAGTTTGTTGATTGGGGTAAAGTAAACCAGCCAATTGAAGAGAAATACTTTGATCAGCTTTATCTTAAAGTAGTAGATTATTTATCAGAGAAGGAGGAAGTTTTCTCCTTTAAAGGATTTGCCGGAGCTGATAAGAAATATCGTCTCCCGATACAGGTTTTTACTGAATATGCATGGCATAATTTATTCGCTCGCCAATTGTTCATCACGCCTACAGAAGAAGAATTAGAAAACCATCAAGCTGATTTCACGGTAGTTTACGCACCAACTTTTAAAGCAGACCCGGAAGTCGATGGTACTCACTCAGAAACGTTTATCATCATTTCCTTCAAAAAGCGTGTCATTCTAATAGGTGGTACAGAGTATGCTGGAGAAATCAAAAAATCTATATTCTCCATTATGAACTATCTCTTGCCACAACAAAACATACTTTCTATGCACTGTTCAGCGAATGTAGGGCCTGAGGGAGATGTGGCGTTATTCTTTGGACTTTCTGGTACAGGCAAAACAACTTTATCAGCAGATCCATATCGTCGTTTAATTGGTGATGATGAGCACGGTTGGGGACCAAATGGTGTATTTAATATTGAAGGTGGCTGTTATGCAAAATGTATTAACCTTTCAGAGGAAAAAGAACCACAAATCTATAATGCCATCCGTTTTGGGTCTGTACTAGAAAACGTTATTTTAGACGAAACAACAAGAATGCCTGATTATGATGATACTTCTTTAACTGAAAATACAAGAGCAGCTTATTCAATTGAAAATATTGATAATATAATAACACCGAGTATAGCAGGACATCCAAATGCGATTATTTTCTTAACAGCCGATGCGTCTGGTACACTGCCACCAATCAGTAAGCTTTCAAAGGAACAAGCGATGTACCATTTCTTAAGTGGATATACAAGTAAATTAGCAGGTACAGAGCGTGGAGTGACGGAGCCACAAGCAACATTTTCTGCTTGCTTTGGATCACCATTCCTTCCACTTGAGCCATCTAAATATGCTAAAATGCTTGGAGAGAAAATCGATCAATATAATGCTACCGTATTCTTGGTAAACACTGGCTGGACTGGCGGCTCCTACGGTGTTGGAAATCGAATGAAATTGTCTTACACGCGGGCAATGGTACATTCTGCACTAGAAGGCGAACTAAACTCCGTGGAAACGTTCAAGGACGAAATATTCGGATTAGAGATTCCAGTACAAATTCCTGGTGTTCCAGATGAAGTGTTAATTCCAAGAAATACTTGGCAGGACAAAGATGCCTATGACCAAGCAGCTAAATCGCTAGCAATGGAGTTCCATAAAAACTTTGAAAAATTCACACAAGCGTCTGAAGAAATTAAGCAAGCTGGACCAGTTTATAAAGGATAATCAATATATTATTTCCTCATCCCACAAGGATTTAATTATAATCTAAAGCCTATGTTAGCATTTGCTAACAAGTCGATCTCTTTCATAGAGGTCGACTTTTTTATTTGTCTTCTACTATAGAATAAGGAGGTTTTCCCAAGCAATTTGATCGAAGGAAAATAGGCATTCACACAATTTTTGATTTTGACATAAACTGTGTTGATTAGAAAACTTGGCATTCGCTAAGCCTTTGAGCGAATGCCATCGTTGCACTTATGCAGGTAAATATGTTTTTACTATCTTACCTGCAAAAATGATGAACTGAGAAAGGTTGGATTGTTATGAGAAAAATTAAGTTTCTCACTGTGTTATCCGTATTTTTACTCCTCTTCCTTTCTGCTTGTAACATGAATAGCACATCAAAAATAACATTAGCCGAAGTAACGAGATCGGTATTTTATACACCATTGTACGTTGCAATCGAGCATGGATTTTTTGAAGAGGAAGGAATCGAAATTGACTTACAAACCACTTGGGGTGGTGACACCACAATGACAACCCTCTTATCAGGCGGAGCAGATATTGCTCTTGTTGGAGCGGAGACTTCGATTTATGTGTATGCGCAAGATTCAAGAGATTATGCTATAAATTTTGCGCAATTAACGCAAACAGATGGAACTTTCCTAGTGGCAAAAGAACCTAAGCCTGATTTTAAGTGGGAGGATTTAAGAAATAGTAATTTCTTAGGCCAGCGTGTAGGCGGAATGCCCCAAATGGTTGGAGAATTTGTTTTAAAGAAACACGGTATTGATCCTCATCAGGATGTATCCCTTGATCAAAGTGTCGATTTCGCTAATATTCCAAGTGCATTTGCTTCAGGTGATTATGAATATGTTCAATTGTTCGAGCCTACTGCAAGCGTCTTTGAAACGGAAGGTACGGGACATATCGTAGCCTCCTTTGGAGAAGAATCCGGTAAGGTCCCATATACTGGATTTATGGCGAAACAAAGTTATTTGGATGATGAAACTATTACAGTAGAGAAATTCACAAAGGCTTTATATAAAGCACAACAATGGGTTAAGGAAAATGATGCAGAAACCATTGCAGAAGTTGTCCATCCATTTTTTGAAGATACAGATGTATCCTTAATAGCCTCTTCTATCGAACGTTATAAAAATCAAGACTCCTTTGCAACAGATCCCATTCTCGACGAGGAAGAATGGCAAAACTTAAAGGACATAATGAATGAAGCTGGAGAATTACCAATGGATGTTCCATATGCAGATTTAGTAAACACCGATTTTGCAAAGGCAGTGACTAATCAGTAAGGAGGCTTTAAGAATGTCATTTCTAACATTAGATCGAGTATCACACCACTACTTTTATAAAAACGGATACACAAAGGCTTTAGAAAATATTTCCTTCACACTAAAAGAAGGTGAATTTATCTCATTGCTCGGTCCAAGTGGATGTGGAAAGTCTACTATCCTTTCGATTATTTCAGGGCTGTTCAAACAAACAGAAGGGCATGTAACGCTTGAGAATAAACCTATTACAGAATCGAAGCTTGCAATTGGATATATGTTACAGCAGGATTACCTTTTTCCCTGGAAAACCATCCTGAGCAATGCTCTGCTCGGTCCAAAGATAACAAATAACAACGAGGACTCCATGAGGCAAACAGCCTTACAACTATTGGAAGAAGTTGGATTATCAGGAGTTGCAGATAAATATCCCACAGAATTGTCTGGGGGGATGCGTCAGCGAGTTGCATTAGTGCGAACACTAATTAACGATCCAAAGATTCTGTTACTAGATGAACCATTTTCTGCTCTTGATTATCAAACAAAACTAAAGCTGGAAGACTTGGTTGGTAAGCTACTAAAAACATATCACAAGTCAGCTATTCTCGTTACACATGATATTGGTGAAGCGATTGCAATGAGTGACCGAATTCTAGTAATGGGATCCAATCCTGGAACCATCGCAAAATCATTCGAAGTGCCAATAGAATTAAGGAACCAACTCCCATTAGAGGTTAGGAAGCATCCTAAATATCAGATTCTATTTGATAAAATATGGGCTGAGTTAGAGGAAAAAGAGAAACAAAAGGGGCGCTCTTCATGAAAAATGACGAAACTCTTTTTACAGCTTACCAAAAGAACTTGAAAAGAGAGCGTAAAATAATTCTTTCCTGGCAGCTCCTTATTTTAATATCATTCATTTCACTTTGGGAAGTTAGCAGTAAAATGTACTGGATAGACCCTTTGTTGTTTAGTTCACCAACCAGAATAACACTTTCTCTTTTTGAGCGTTTTATAAATGGGTCTATGTTTACACACTTATCTGTAACCCTTTTTGAAACCATCCTAGGATTTATAATTGGAACGATTGGCGGGGTAATTATCGCTTCATCGCTTTGGTCCTCTAACAGATTTTCACGAATTATGGACCCCTATTTAGTCGTTCTAAACGCAATGCCAAAAGTTGCTCTAGGTCCAATTATTATCGTTGCTTTAGGTCCTGGCTATTTATCGATTATAACAATGGGGTTCCTGGTATCTGTCATTATAACTACACTCACTGTTTACTCTGCATTTAATGAGGTTGATCCTAACTATGAAAAGGTATTAAAAAGCTTTGGGGCTACCAAATGGCAATGCTTTAAAGAGGCGGTCTTTCCCGCTACCCTCCCGACTATCATATCTATGTTAAAGGTTAATGTAGGGCTGTCTTGGGTTGGGGTTATCGTTGGGGAGTATTTAGTCTCCAAACAAGGATTGGGATATTTAATTATTTATGGATTTCAGGTATTTGATTTTACATTGGTCATGTCCAGTCTTGTGATTATTGCTATTCTTGCAGCCATGATGTATAAGATAGTAGAACGAATTGAACGATGGTTAATCAAGAACACCAAATAGTTGTTAATTATAAAACTCATATGGTCTGATTCTCCCAGGCCATATTTTTCATTTTTTCAAAAAGAATAGAAATATACGTTCGCATGCGATATAATACTAATACAATGGACAAGCTTCCACATGAGGGGTGGCACACCATTTCCTACTAGGGATACTCCCTAGCAAGGGAGGTGATGCTTATGGATATGGAGAATGTACTGATGCTGATGATTTCATTCGGATCGTTAATTGCATTTATCATGTCCGAGAAAAACAAATAACCCCTCATGTGCTCTAGCCCGGCCGTGAGGGATTATCCTTTCATGTGCCAACCCCCTTATGATGGGGTTAGTCTATTGTACCGTTCCATGTAACAGCATGGAGCGGTTTTTCTTATACAGTTATATTTCGTTTTCTAATGTTGCTATTATATTATATGCATTTCTAAAGTCATTATAACATAATCACTCACTTTGTATACACATTTAAGAATAAAGTGAAGCTTCCGTTAACAAAAAACGGATGCTGCTCACCTAATTAATTGCAGGAGGTACCGTCTGAATTTGACCCAAACAATATTCTAGAACGCCATCTTTCATAATAAAACTAAATTTATTATTGTAACGAATATTTTTAGGTATTTTATCCAATAAGTGCGGCCCATCCGTTTCATAATATGTTAATTGGCTTTCTAATTTCTCTACATTTGCAAAATATACGTTTTTAATGACGTAATCACTTTTTCCATCAACATAGTATTGCCCAATATAATGGAGCTCTTTAACGGTACCGCCTGTTTCCTCCATCACTTCACGAACGGCTGCTTGTTCAGCTGTTTCACCTGCTTCTACTTTTCCACCAGGGAATTCCAATCCCCTCCCCTTATGCTTGGTTAGAAGCCATTTGTTCTGAAACCTGCAAATTACAAGTACATGTTTCGGATTTTCAGAAAAAGGATGGTCTTCAAAAGAAAGCTTTACTTCATTGTTGTAATAATCTCTAAACGTTTTCAACCTTTTTCAACTACCTTTATACTACGATGCTATATTAATGTGACATCCGTTATCTTCCAACCATCACTATATGCTAATTCTAACTCAATGGTGTAGGCTCCGTCTATTACCGTGTTGTTATTCTGAATAATTTTTACCCTCTGTTCATCTATTTTCTCTGTTTCGTATTCATTGTCTTTAACAAACCATGGCGGTGTCTCTGTCGGTAACATGTAGATCCCGTCTTCTTCTTCTCGATAATAGAAATCAACGTATGGCTCCGCTACTTCTTTTGTTGTTACCTTCTCAAATTCTGTTAATAATTCATCTTTTGTTTGAAAACGAACTGCTTTGTAATTTTCATCTATGTCCTGCACCAATGTATTCATAAATCCTTCTATTGCATAAATCAATTCTTCATGGGTCAATTCAGGTATTTCTTCACTGCCACTATTTTTAACAATTTCTTGTTTCCCAACTAAGGGTTTCTCCTGTGCTTTTACATGATTATTAACTACGAGAGCAGAATCGGCGTTGCTCAAATAAATTAAAGCAATCAGTACTCCAACAGCCATTACACCAAATAGTGATATTAATCTTTTTCCCATTTGTTTAAGCCTCCCCTTTTAATCTCTCCTTATTACTATTCCTTATATTCTGAGGGGTTAAACGTTATAGGCTAAGGAATTCCCTACTTTAGTCTGTGACCTTTAAACATGTCTCCAGGAAAAAAATAGTGACAAAGTCCAATATCTCTATCTCTTATTATGATTATTACTTAAAATATTCATACTTTCAATATGTTTCCTTGTTTTTTCAACTCCTAAATCATGGATTAATTGATAAGCTGAGGTTAAATACTCGTCGTATCGATCATTTGCAGAATCGTGATGGTATTCCACAATTGGCACGTGCGCACGCAAAAAAGAAGAAAAACTAGCGTCATGTAAATGATTCATGATTATTCTAAGTTCACTTACCTCAGCCTCTGTTGCGAAAATCACAAAATCATCATTATTCTCGTATTTGATTTGAGAAATTTCACCTTCCCCTATGTTAACAAAATATCGTTTCTTTTCCATATACATACCTCCATTTAATCTGTATCTGTCTACTTAAAAGTATTCTTAGAACACTTGACACTTATGCAGATTATAAACATTTTCACTACAAAAAAAGACTGCTTAAGAGCTTATAGCTTTAAACAGTCTTTCATTCAATCCTTCAATAATCGATTTCGCACTAGTTTATTGGAAGCATTTCTAGGTAATGCATCAACAAAGTATATTTCCTTTGGAAGTTTATATCTTGCTAACCGTTTTTCAGCATAAGCAACGATTTCGCTAACAGTAACTTCCTGTTCTTTCACTACAAAAGCAATTGGAATCTGTCCCCAGGTCTTATCCTTTTTCCCTGTGACTCCAACTTCTTTAATTTGGGCCATTCCTGATAGAACACTTTCAATTTCTGATGGATAAATATTTTCCCCGCCAGAAATGATCAAGTCCTTTTGCCGTTCTACAACATACAGAAAGCCTTCCTCATCTAAATAACCTAAATCTCCTGTAGCAAGCCATCCATCTATAAAAGATGTCTCATTAGCTTTATCGTTTTTGTAGTATCCTTTCGTTACCAGTGGCCCCTTTACCATTATTTCCCCGATGCCATTTTTATTAGGGGCGTGGATTTTTAATTTTGCTGGAAAGAGGGCTTTTCCGGCAGAACCAATTTTCTTCAATGCATCATTAGGACTAAGCGTTGCGATTTGAGAAGATGTCTCTGTCATTCCGTACGATTGATAAACTGGAACATTTCTCTTCCATGCTTCTTCTAATAGAGGTTTAGGCGCAGGGCCTCCACCCAAAAGAAAACATCGAAGTTCAGGAGGATAACTTCCACTTCCCAGTCGCTTCATTAATCTTTGCACCATAAGTGTAACAACCGATATAATTGTTATTCCTTTATTCATGATTGCGTCATGTACCTTATCAACGTCAAATTTCTCCATTAAGAATATTGGCATACCATATATAATGCTTTTAATAGAAGTAGATAAACCACTTACATGGAATAACGGCAAAGCGATTAACCATTTATCTTCTTTGTTTAGTCCTAAATTTAGTACCGAACCCATTGCATTCCACCAATGATTTCCATATGTATGGATAACGCCTTTTGGAAAACCTGTTGTACCTGAGGTGTAAATAATGCTAAAAGGATCTTCTAGGTTGAGGTCTTGAACTAAGGGTACTTCTTTTTCATATAAGGCATCAACTTCCGCAAAAGAATAAGTAAGAGGTACCTTGATCTCGTTAACTGCTTCTTTTATATCATTAGAAGTAAGTAACAGACTTACTTCCGCATCTTCCACCTGGTAGTTAAGTTCTACTGTTGTAAGGCGAGTATTTAAAAGAACACCAACTGCACCTAGGTAGCTTAATGCATGAATGGCAGTTAGCATAGAAACATGGTTATTGGAAAGGATTCCTGCATGTGACCCTTTGCCTACCCCAATCTGCGCTAGCTTTCTAGCAAAAGTTTGACTATCCTTCATTAATTGGGAGAACGTGATCTCCTCACCTGTTACTAGCTCAATTGCAATACCGTTCGGTGTTAAATCTGCCTGTTTGGATAACCAATGAGGAATTGTTTCAGCCATATTATTCTATTCCTTTCTTACGATAGATTATCTACTTTATGCAATTTCAGTGAGCAACGAAAAACCTTTGCTGGTTTTAGCAAAGGTTTTATTCGTGCTGCAATCACGGAAAACGTGGGAATTGTTTGAAGTTTGGTTTTCTTTTTTCTTTGAAAGCGTCACGGCCTTCTTTTGCTTCATCTGTTGTGTAATAAAGCAATGTTGCATCTCCACCCATTTGCTGTAAACCAGCAAGACCATCTGTATCTGCGTTAAAGGATGCTTTTAGGAAACGAAGAGCCGTAGGAGATTTTTCTAATATTTCTTCGCACCATTGCAACGTTTCTTCTTCCAATTTCTCTAGTGGTACAACTGTATTAACCATTCCCATTTCATAGGCTTCTTCCGCATTGTATTGGCGGCATAGATACCAAATTTCACGAGCTCGTTTATGCCCAACCATACGTGCAAGGTATCCTGCACCATATCCAGCATCAAAGCTGCCCACTTTAGGACCTGTTTGACCAAAGATTGCGTTATCAGCTGCAATCGTTAAATCACATACGACATGAAGTACATGACCTCCGCCAATAGCGTACCCTGATACCATTGCAATAACCGGTTTTGGAATAGTACGAATTAAACGTTGAAGGTCAAGTACATTTAAACGAGGTATTTGGTCGTTCCCTACATACCCACCGTGTCCACGTACGGATTGGTCTCCACCAGAACAGAACGCTTTATCACCTTCTCCTGCTAACACAATCACACCAATCTCGGAATCATCACGTGCATCAGAGAAAGCATGTATCATTTCATTAACAGTAAGTGGTGTAAACGCATTTCGCTTATGAGGTCGATTAATTGTTACTTTCGCCACTCCATTATATTTTTCATAGATAATTTCTTCATAATCTCGAACTTTTTCCCATTGAACAGTCAATGTATTTCCTCCTTTATTTTTCTTTATGTAATTGTTCCTGCAGTTTAATATAGTCTATTACTAGTTTATCAAAAACGTCAGGCTTTTCCACATGAATGGCATGTCCTGCATCTTCTACTTCTATTAGCTTACACGAAAAGAAAAAAGATTGCATCTTTTTGTTAATAGATACAAATTTTTCATCTCTTTCCCCAACTAGCAGTTGGACTGGCTTCTCAAAAGTATGCAGCATACTCCACCAAGATGGCTGGCTTCCAGTACCCATGTAACGTAATGACATAGCGAGGCCACTTTCCGACTGCTCAAGCCTTTCCTTTCGTATCTTTTGTTGGATAGCTGCAGGAAGATCTTTTTGTGATTCAAACAAAGGGATATTTTCCCAAAAATGAACAAATTCTCTAATACCATTTCGTTCTATTCTCTTGGCTAATTCCTCATCGTTTACTGCACGTTTTTCTCTAGTTTCCTCAACTTCTAAACCAGGAGAGGCACTTTCGAGCGTTAAGCTCCGTATCCGTTCTGGAAAAGCCATTGCGAAGGAGAGAGCTGTTCTTCCTCCCATGGAGTATCCAACTACATGTACTGTTTCGTAACCTAGAGTATCTAGCAAATGACTTATATCTTTACAACAAGCTTCCATTGTTCGCGGGTTAGACATTTTCGTTTTTCCATGTCCAGGCAGATCAATCGTTATAAATTGCAGTTGATCTTTTCCTGCTTCTATAAGATGTGACCATGTGCCAGATGATCCTGTAAATCCATGAAAGAGAACCACCGGGGCCCCCTTACCATGAATCTCATACCAATAGTTTGCATCATTTATTGTGAAATACAAAGTATCAGCTCCAACGTTCCAATATTTCTTCCTCGATGGCCTGCCAGATGGAACGATGCCATTCTGCATTTTCAGTTCGGTCGGTTCTGACCTCAATGACATGAAGTCCCTCTGAGGTATAACTCGTTTCTAAAAGACTTGTTAAGTCATCCATTGTCTTAGCCCAGGCATATTTACCGCCATACATAAAGACCGAATTACGAAAATCAATATCTAATGGCGTTCCAAATAAAGCTTCAAAATGCTTATTATTATTCGCTTGTGGTAAGAAGGAGAAAATACCTCCACCATTGTTATTAATGAGCAGAATGGTGACATTTAAGTTATAATGCTTGGCAGAAAGCAAGCCATTCATATCATGATAGAAGGATAAATCTCCGGCAACAATTGTTACAGGCTTACCAGTGGATGCAGCGCCCATTCCACTGGAGAGAAGTCCATCAATTCCATTTGCTCCCCGATTCGCAAGTACTTCGATATGTTTCTCAGTAGTCATCATAAAGCTATCCACATCTCGAATAGGCATACTATTTGCTGCATATACCGTGCTTTCATCCGGAGTGGTTTCAAGCAACGCACGAACCGCTTCTCCTTCGGTGATTTCTTCTTCTGTTCCACTTGTTAAATGTCGTTTGGCTACTCGATTCATATCCTGCCATGTTTCCAGCCATTCCTTATCAAACTTTAAATCACCTGCTTCCGCAAGCAAATCATCACAGAGCTCAATAGGATTAGCAAATAAGTATTCCGTAGGGTTACCTGTTGGTTCACGATAGCCTGTATTATTTTCTACAACAAACTGGAGCGCTTGTTTATTTTCTTTCAGATAAAATAGATATGCTTTTGACACTGGCATGGCACCAAAACGAATGATAAAATCAGCTTTCAACATATCCCTTACATCTTTATTTCGTAAAAAAGCATCATATCCTTCTATAATATTAGCTTTCGGGTGCAAACCACCCCGTACTTGTGACAATGGATCAGCTAAAATAGGTACCCCCCATTCTGCTGCAAGGGAAGTAACCGCCTCGGCAAAGTCATCCTCTATCTGTGGTCCACAGACAATAAGCCCCTTCTCCTTATTGCGGAGATTCTTAACTAGTTCTTTTAATTGAAGATAGGATAATCGTTTTGTTCCATCAAATTCAAAATTACTTCTGCTCTTAGTTGCCCCAGTCCCTAACGGCTCCCATATCTTATCCAAGGAAAAATCAGGCATTAGCGGCTCTCTAACAGGGAAATTCAAATGGACAGGTCCGCCATTCCCCTCATGTGCCATATATACGGCACGAGATGCCTTATTTCTTACATAGGACAACATTTCCGGTGTTGCTTCAGGTATCGCCATTTCATGAAACCATTTAACATAGTCTCCATATAACTTAATTTGTTCAATCGCCTGAGGTGCGCCAACATCACGTAATTCATGAGGGCGATCTGCAGTAATGATAACTAATGGTACTCTGCTATAGTGCGCTTCCACTATAGCTGGAAAGTAGTTTGCAGCCGCCGTTCCGGAAGTACAAACAAGCGCTACTGCCCGCTTTGTTTGTTTTGCCAGCCCTAACGCAAAGAAGGCTGCAGACCTTTCATCAATTATAATCCATTCTTTTATAGAAGGGTGTTCTGTAAACAGTAAAGCAAGCGGTGTAGAGCGTGACCCCGGAGAGATCACAACATCGGTCACACCACTTTCTGCTATCTCATCAACGAAATTCGCTGTATATCTTGTAAGTATTTCAGTGTGTTCCATCTAATCTTGTCCCCCTAAAACCGACAACATTGGTAAAAATTTAATGTTGGTCTCTTCAAATTCTGATTCAGGATCAGAATCCTTTACTACTCCACATCCTGCAAAAAGAGACGCTTCATCACCTTGAATCAAGGCTGAGCGAATAGCTACAGCAAATTCACCATTCTCCTTATTATCCATCCAGCCAAAAGGAGCACCATACCAGCCTCTATCTAAAAGCTCATTTTCACGGATAAATGCTAAAGATGCTTCTTTTGGTGTACCTCCAAGTGCTGGTGTTGGATGTAATTTCTCAATTACATCAAATATGCTATACCCATTTTTTAGCTTACCAGTTACAGGTGTATATAAATGCTGTAAATTACGTAATGGATAGATCACAGGTTCCGCTGGTATTCTGAGGTCTATGCAATAGTCCTCCATAGCTGCTTTAATCATTTGGACAACAAATTCATGTTCTTCACGATTCTTATCATCATGCAGTAATTCGGAGGCTATTTTTTCATCCTCCTTCAATGAATTCCCTCTAGGGGCTGTACCTGCTAAACAGGTGGAAAAAAGCAGCTTTTCCTCTAGTTTCACAAGACGTTCAGGGGTAGCCCCGACAAAACAGTTATCACCTTGTTCAAAGGCAAATAAGTAACTGTTCGGCTGCGTCTCGTATAATCGATGCAGAACAGAACCAATGTCAGCTTTTTGATCAAACGTTAAGCGCATCTCTCTGGCTAGCACTATCTTTTCCACGTCGGAATATTTTATTTCATCCGTAGCACGCTTTACCGTTTGTTTCCATTTCTCTACCCCGATCTCCTGCTTTTCAATTATTGAAAGGGATTCTTGTTCATTATTATATTCTGTTAAAAGCAGTTCCTCAGTTTCTGTCATTTCTATTATAATATCTTCAACTTTGTCATGACGAGTGACATGCCAATTTATCGTATAATAATAATCCTCTTTGTCAATTGTTAGCATAAATTTAGGAATCCGAAATTGACTTGTATCAAAATGTTCCCAAAGCTTAGTTGATGCCTTCAACGGATCAAAAGCCATTCCACCGAGTGCTACAATTCCTGTTCCTGGTACAGAATAAGGATTATGAACAGGAGCATCTTTTAAAAGTGATTCCCACTTTCTTTTAGTTTCATCAAATGGATTAGTATCTGCTTTAATTTCTAATGCACTGCCAATCCCTACTAGGTAAAAATCCTTACTAGCACTCATCCAGAATGCTCGAGCTTGTCCAACGGCCTTTCCTTTATTAAAAAAAGAAATTGCTTCTATGTTATCAATTTTTTTAGTGATACTTACTAGCTGAGATTCTTTATTATTCTCTATCAAATCATTAATTGATTTTTCCAGTACTTTTCGTATGTGTTCGTTCTTCAAATCAATCATTTGAATAAACCTCCGATATCTGCGTAAAACGTCCATATTCATTTTATGCTTCTTTTACCCGTTTCTCAAGAAAAGCCTACTTTTTTCTTAAATTTAATTATTTGGTGTTCTATAAAAAAACAATTAGTTATATTGATGGATATATTGCTGTTCTTTATAAGTGTATAGATAAACTTCTGATTAGTTTAATTCAGTATGTCGTGCAAGAATATGTAGAGTATGGAAACACATTAGAAATATGCGCTTGTGATTTCCGCTGCGGGCAGTACGCTTTCCGCGGGCAACGTCTCAGCCTCCTCGGAAGAAGATCACTTCCTGCGGGGTCTTCGCTTGTTGCTTTTCCCGCAGGAGTCGACTGCCCTCCGCTACAATCACTTTCTGTATAATAGGCTGGTGTTTCCGGGTTTCCTCTATACTTTGTTTAAAAATTAATAGCGCAACTTAGCGGAGGAAATACACGGAGACTCCTGCGGGATGAAAAGCCTAGTTGAGACCCCGCAGAGACGTTAGTCTCGAGGAGGCTCAACAGCGCCCGCGGAAAGCGTAGTGTATTTCCGTAGCGGTGATACCCACTATTCTATCAACTACGTAATTAGATAGTAACGTTTATTTAATAACAAGCAAGAAGTAAAGTTGACACTCCTTAGTAATTCTCCTAAAATTAATATGATATTTAGGCATTAATCAGGGGGAGACAAAATGGAGCCTACAACAAATAACAACGTGAGAGATGCTTTAAAAGAACGAGATGGATTTCATATATGGTGGCGCATGATTCGTCCACATACTTTAACAGCTTCGTTTATACCTGTTTTCGTGGGAACAATGGCAGCTTGGGTGGAAGGTTCCATCAATTGGAATATATTTCTCGCTATGCTTCTAGCATCTATCTTTATACAAACAGCCACCAATCTATTTAATGAGTATTATGATTTCAAACGTGGTCTGGATAACGAGGAATCAGTTGGAATTGGTGGTTCTATTGTCCGAGATGGAATTAAACCAAATACCATAAAGAACCTTGCATTCTTCTTATACTTTATTTCTCTTATAATTGGTATTTATATTTGTATTGCATCCAGCTGGTGGATTGCCGTCATTGGATTAGTCTGTATGGCATTCGGCTACCTTTATACTGGCGGTCCAATCCCAATTTCCTATACACCATTTGGTGAGCTGGCATCTGGTTTTCTGATGGGTACGGTGATTATCGGTATCAGCTATTTTATTCAAACAGGAACATTAACATCATCTGTTATTCTCATTTCCATCCCAATTATGATCCTAATCGGGACTATTAATATGGCAAATAATATACGTGACCGTGATGGAGATGAAATAGGTGGGCGCAAAACCATTCCAGTTCTGATCGGAAGAGAAAAAGCGATTACCTTTATGGCAATTTTATTTATCATTGTATTTGGTTTAACAGGACTTTATATTATTGTTGGGATATTGCCATTATGGTCACTGTTAACTTTTCTAGCTATTTTTAAAGCTAGAGCAGTTATTAAAAACTTCCGCGGCAAAACGGCAGCCATTGAAATGATGCCAGCGATGAAAGCAACAGGAATTACAAACACTATTTATGGATTTTTACTTGGGATTTCATTGCTGTTAAGTCACTTCATTTGAGGAGAATAAAATATGGATGTCGATAATTCTTTACTACAAACTCTAGGAATTGAAATAGTTACACTAAATAAAGATGATGTAATTTTGAGTATGCCGGTGGATGAACGAACACGCCAACCATTCGGATATTTGCATGGCGGTGCATCTGTAGCCTTAGCGGAAACAGCAGCAAGCCTTGGAGCAGCCATGCATACCAATCTAGAAACAAACAATGTATTTGGCATTGAAATTAATGCCAATCATATTAAGAGTAAAAAAGATGGAATAGTTACCGCAAGCGCACTCCCTATCCACATTGGGAAGTCGTCAATGGTTTGGGAAGTGAAAATTACAGATGAAAGAAACCAATTAATCTGTATATCCCGTTGCACCATTGCTGTTGTTCCAAAGAAATAGGTCCTTCATTAATGGGACCTTTTTTTAATTGGATGAGGTTACAATTAGATATCCCCAATGTTTTAGAGGTGCCCTTATTCTACCAAACTAAAAAACCAACCACCATATCAATTGGTGGTTGGCTTAATATTATACAGCTTTCGTTTGTTTTTGTTCAATCCAGCTGCGCATTTTTATAAAGATAAGGACAAATAGTATTCCGACAATAATTCCTTTGATGACATTAAATGGAAGGACCCCTGCAATAACGGATACCCACATTACTTCTGGAGTCATTTCCCAGCCCATAAACCAGCTATATGCCGGGAGCAGGAAGAAATAGTTTAATAGACTCATTCCTAGCGCCATAATTACAGTACCTGTTAACAAGCCTGTTACAACGCTCTTCACACCTTTGTTAAATTTATGATAAATAATGGATACAGGAACAACAAACATAACTCCCGCTAGGAAGTTGGCAAATACGCCAATCGGATCCCCTGCACCTGATACTGCTAGATATAATAAGTTTTTAATTGCTATCACGATTACTCCTGCTATTGGAGAAAAAATAAGTGATGCCATTAATGCCGGTACTTCACTAAAATCTATTTTCAGATAAGCCGGTAAAGCAGGTAGTGGAAAATTCAAGAAAAATAATACCAATGAAATACTACCAAGTAATGCTAATATAACCAATCTTAATAATTTTGATGACTGCACACTAGAATTTTGCAATGTCATTTCCTCCTTCTAATATATTGATTCTTCTCTTGTCGTGAAGGAGAAGCCTTGCTCTGATACAACATGCTTATGAAAATATAAAACCCTGAAGCTAGATAGAAGCTTCAGGGTGAGATAGATATGTTCATAAGCAAAATAAAGGTACACTGTACCAAAATCAGGCTCGACATCTTCTCTCATCCAGACTTTAACTGTCGGTCCTGGAATTTCACCAGATCAGCCATTATACGGTAGTATAACAGGTCGCGGACTATACCGCCGGTCGGGAATTACACCCTGCCCCGAAGATTAGAATCAATTATTTATTTAATTAAAGATATTATATATCATATGTATCTTTTTGAAAAGCCCTTTGCTTCATATTTTTTATTTATGCAATATAGGTACAGAGGAAAATTGCTCCTCTGTACCTTTGTTAACTACATAGAGACATTAGCTATTACCTTTTCCATTCCCTTTACCCTTGCCTTTTCCTTTTCCTTTACCATCGTCTTTAGTGATGGTAATCTTACCTTCAGCTTTCTGACGTGTTTCGTTTCCGAAAATATCTTTAACCTTTACTTCCACCACAGCACCATCCGCAACCAGATTACTTGGGGCTGTCCAGTAACCAATATAGTGACCATCAGAAGTTTCCATCATCGGTAATTCAATGGCATTTTGTGTACTAATATTAGTTAATGGCATAAAGATCGAGAACGTAGCATTTAAGTCTGCTTCACTATCAAACTCAATGACTACCGTCTCACCAGCTTGTACTTCCATATCTTCGGTAGGAGTTAGGTTTTCAACAACTGGTGCTGTATAGTCTGCAGAAACTGTAACAGTTTCGGTTGATACATTCCCAGCTCTGTCTGCAGCAACAACCTCAATCATATTTTCACCCTCATCAAGGATAATCCGTTTTGAATAAGCACCATCTGTTACTGTAGCAGAGGATCCATTTACTTTAATAGTATCAAGATTCGCATCTTCAACAGAACCTTCAACCGTAACTGTTTCCCGGTTTAGCTTATCGCCGCTTGCTGGGGAATCTATTGTAAGACCAGGCGCTTCCGTATCTAAAGTAACAGTTACAGGTTCAGAAGTATTTACTTCTTCCCCATTTGAATAGGTAACTGCTGTAAAGACGTTTTCTCCTTCTGCTAGAGTAGTTGGAACAGCAAAACTGCCATCTTCCCCAATCTCTACTCTATCTACCTCTTCCCCGTTGTTTAATAGGGCTACAGTAGTTGTTGGCGAGGCAGTACCTTCCACTGTTACTTCCGCTTCATTTGTAATAGAATCAGAAGCAGGAGTTTTGATTTCAGCAGTTTCTACAGCATAAGCAATTCGAGCACGAATCATATAGTTTCCTTCAGCAGCAGGAGAGGTTGCCCATGCGCCACCAACTTCCTGATAGCTGCGTTTCGCATTCGGTCCATTTTCATCTGTAGCAAGACCTGGTACATTCGGATTTACACCAGTTTGAACATATACCATATAGAAATCTCCTTCTACTTGGATATTATGCTCACG
This sequence comes from Oceanobacillus piezotolerans, assembly GCF_003665065.1. Taxonomy (GTDB): domain Bacteria; phylum Bacillota; class Bacilli; order Bacillales; family Amphibacillaceae; genus Oceanobacillus; species Oceanobacillus piezotolerans. The sequence goes on from NZ_RCHR01000002.1 coordinate 27,967, forward strand.
CAAATCAACCACTGTCCATTCGTCTAAGCTGCGAATCGCCTCAGCATCAACAGGTCCGGCAAGCTTTTCAAAAGGTGTGCCGTTTGTTCCACTTGCATCCCATACTTCTACTGCAAACTCAGTTCCACCAGGATTTGGCCAGTCTGTACCGTGAAACTGGAAAACTCCATCTGTTACAACAGCAGATTCTTGTCCTTGGGGTAACGACATTTTTACTGCCCATTTATTTCCTGCATCATAATATGCACGTGCATTTTCTGCTGTGCCATCATCATAGCCAATTTCCCCACCTGGATAAGTGAAATATGGCTCTAATTCAATATGAAGCTCCTGGTTTTCATTAAGAGTGACCTCAAGCTCTTTGCTGTGGAAGTCCTTTGCAATTACTTTTAATGTATATGTTCCTTCATAGGCAGTAAGTTCATAACTACCATTTTCACTCGTTTCTACTGGGTTTACATTTGCATCTTCCACTAGAAGCAGTGTTGCCCCTTCAATCGGCTCACCAGAGCTTGCGCTTGTAACTGCTCCAGTGATTGTCGCCTTTGGTAATTCCTCTAATGTAAAGTTCGCTGTTGCTGTTTCATCCTCGCCTAGTGTAACTTCCTGTTCTGATGAATGGTAACCATAAGCACTGGCATTTAATGTTAAATCACCGGCTGGATGAACAAAGGAATAGCTGCCATTAGCAGGATTGGTAGTAACAGAACGTCCGCTTTCTAATACCGTTACCTCTGCTCCTAAAGGAAGTAAACTTGGATGAATGGCTGAACCACGTTCATCAGATTGTGCACCACCTACTTTTTCCAAGCTTGGTGTGATTTTAGATGGATCAACAGGGTCTCCATCTTTCTTGTTTTCCTTATCCTTTACAACTTCGAACTGAGAACTTGGTGCTTCTTCAAGCCCTAAAGTTGTATCAGATAAAGCAACATCATCAATATACCAGCCATCTCGTAATACACTTCCATCTGTATCTAAGTTAAATCCAATATAAACACGCTCACCCGCAAAATCAGACAAATCTATTTCAACACTTTCCCAATTGTTATTTGTGTTAGTGATTCGAAGCAATTGTGTCCAATTTTCCATGTCTGTTGAAATGAAAACGTGTCCAAAATCCCAGTTCCGCTCTAAATTATACCAATGTTTAAATTGAAGATAGTTTTCTCCTTCAGGTAAATCTATTGGTGGCATTACTAGGGTTGAATTCTCATTATTGCTATACTGTCCTGCTGGATTCGTCGCATAGACATATTCTCCAGAAGCAGCATTACCTGGACCTGAAGTTGGGATACCTCGTTCCCAGGAATTGTTCTCCCCTGTTGCAGTCCATCCAGCCGGTTCGGTTTCAAAGTCTGTGAAATATCCAACTGAAATACCTGGTTGAACAGTTATCACGTACTCCTCACTCGTAACTTGGTTATTACCAAAATCATTGATAATCCACTGATACGTAAACGAGTCACCTGTAATTGCTTCTCCAGGAACAGTCACTACGTATTCTCCAGATTTATAATCTCCAGAAGTACGAGCTGCTTCAATCGTTTCTTCACCATGCTGTAAGGCTACAGAAGTAATGCTAATATTATCATTTACTTGGATTGCTAAATTCAAATCCATCCCTTCGAAGGTCTCTAAAGGTGCTGAGTGTTCATACGTAGGAGCTTCTGCATCTTCTCCTTCCACCGTAACTTGACCTTGAACTGTCCCCATTCCTGAGGCAACAGTAGAAACCGCCGCAAACGCATCTACTAATCCATGTCCATACCCATGATTAGGAGACTCAGGGAATGTTCTATCAGTTCTAGCTACAGCAGTACTTAATAGAATTTCCTCTATGTCATCTACATTTAAGTTACTGTTAGCAGATTCCAGCAGTGCTACAACACCTGCTAAAGCTGGTGTTGCCATCGAAGTTCCACTGTAATTGGAATATCCACCACCTGGAACCGCTGACCGAATACCCACCCCAGGAGCTGAGACATCAGGTTTAATCTCATCATAAGGAGATGGACCCTGTAGTGAAAAACTGGCTAAATTATCACTGCTATCTGTTGCACCTACTGCAAAAGATTCCGGATAATTTGATGGAGCCGCTACTGAACCTGGTCCACCAGGATTAGACAGCGTAGTATTTCCAGCAGCAAATGCAGGGAAAATATCCGCCGCTCTCCAAGCTATTACCATATCGCGATACCACTCATCAAGCCCTGAACCCCCTCCCCAAGAGTTATTAACGACGTCTGGAGCTTTTGTTGCGTCTCCACCAGGAGCCATTATCCATTCAGCTGCCTCTAGTAAATCACTATCGTAGGCTCCGTTTGAAGTAAATGCCTGAACCGCAATCCATTTCGCGCCAGGAGCTACTCCGATTTGGTTGGAGCCATTATCCTCACTGCCAACCATTGTTCCCATTGTATGTGTCCCGTGACCGTCTATATCGTACGGTTCTGTTTCCCCATTTACTGGATCAAAGAAACTGTACGTATGGTCCACTTCACCTGTTGCTGCATTATAACCTGCGTATTTTTCGATTAATGCTGGGTGGTCCCACTCAACACCAGTATCAATATTTGCGACAACTACTCCAGTCCCATCAACCCCCATTCCCCAAACATCGGGAGCATTAATGCGATCCACATTCCATTCGACACTCTGCTTATCTGCTTTAGGAGCTTCTTTAGCTTCCGTCTTAAATAATTGACGCTTTTCATTTGGCAAAATTTTCTCTACTTCTGAGAATGTTGCTATTTTCTCAGCAATTTCTTTAGTTGCCGTAACGGCCATACCATTTACTACAAAATAAGAGTGAAAGGAATCAACATTTCCTTTTTCAACCTCTTCTTCCAAAAATGATTTTACATTTGACTGTGTCTGAAGCGAAGTAGCTTTCAATTCAGAAATCACCGCAGACCTTTGTGCATATTTTTGCGACACGGCTGATAAGTTTGCCTTTGCAGCATTTTCTTTTGCTTCATTTGCAATCTTTAATGCATCTGCTTTTTCGCTAAATTTGACTAAAAACGTTACTTTTTCTTCCTTACTAAATTGTTCTTTAAGACTCTTGGCAACTTTTGTTTCAGCAGTTTTTTTAGAATCAAATAAAGCCTCGCTTACTTTATTCGATTCGGCAAATGCTAATGACGGAATAACTAATGTCAAAATCATAATGACAGTAGTGATGAGACTAAACCATTTAGCTCCTGACTTTCTCTTTCTTTTCAACCAAATTCCTCCCCTCATTTTTAAAAAGAATGACGAATGGACCCTACCCTCCTCTAGTTTTCTACTAAGTAAGCCCAATGAAGTTATTGCAAGTATAATAGAATAGATAGTGAATAGATGTCGTTTCTTGTCTGTAATTTTCCGAATATTCAAAAATGATTATTTGTAATTATTTTTTCCTATTTTAGTTCATAGGTAATTAGACTGGACGATGAAGTTAAACTATGTAGTGGGACATTTATATATTGCTGTTTATGCTTAGTTTTTTAGATAAACTTCTGATTAGTTTAATTCAGTATATCTTGCAAAAATATGTAGAGTATGGAAACACATGAGAAATATGCGCTCGTGATTTCCGCTCCGGGCAGTACGCTTTCCGCGGGCAACGTCTCAGCCTCGGGCCAACAGGATGTTGGTCATAAAGGCGTTGCCACAGGACGTGGCGTTCTTAGCCTTTGTTCCTTTACGCTTCCTGCGGGGTCTTCGCTTGTTGCTTTTCCCGCAGGAGTCGACTGCCCTCCGCTACAATCACTTCCTGTATAGTAGGCGGTGTTTCCTCTATATTTTGTTTAAAGATTAATAGCGCAACTTAGCGGAGGAAATACACGGAGACTCCTGCGGGATGAAAAGCCTAGTTGAGACCCCACAGAGACGATAGTCTCGAGGAGGCTCAACAGCGCTCGCGGAAAGCGTAGTGTATTTCCGGAGCGGTTCTCAGCACTATTCTGAAAAAAGTTAATCAACAATTAATCAACATCTTATATCAACTGCTTAAAAGAAAGTACGCAACAAAAAACCATTACATATAACTACTTAAGTACAGGCCTTTAAATCTATTTTTTCTAGCAAAAAGAAAAAATAGGTCTTTATACATTAAGAAATGTAAGTTTTGCAGATAAAATGATTCATTATATAAGGCATCCATAGGGTGAAGAGTGGTAATATAGAACTATTATTCTGTTTTATCTAAGTACTTGAATAGATAAACAGAAGATAGAGCACTTTATTTTACGGCAAAAGGAATAACGCTTACAATAAGAAGAAAATGATGAGGAGCATGTATATGAGTTTAAATCAGTGGTTTGAGAAGGGTATTTCTGCTAATGATTATATTAACGCGATGGAAAAGAACAAAGAGGGATTACTACATATTAAACAATCTTTCCAACTCCCAAATGATGAAGCATTCTTTGAGAATATGAAAGACAAAAACATCCGTGCTATCGTTTTGACTGAGGATTGGTGTGGTGATGCAATGCTTAATATTCCTATCTTATTAAACTTCGCTGAGAAAATAGATATGGAAGTACGCATGTTATTACGTGACCAAAACCTAGAATTAATGGACCAATACTTAACAAATGGCACAGCAAGATCAATTCCTATATTTATTTTTATTAACGAAGAAGGGGAAGAAGTAGCGAAATGGGGACCGCGTGCTTCAGAAGTTCAGAGATTTGTCGATGAAACCCGTTCCTCCCTCCCACCTAAAGATGCGGCTGATTATCAAGAAAAAGCCAACGAATTATATGCAGGGATGCAGAAGGAATTCCAACAGAATGTTAATTTTTGGAGCTTCGTCTACCAAAGCATCAAATCTGCTTTACAAAAGGCTTACCAATAAAAAATTAAGTTAACAACGGTTTTCAAAATCAGGTGTTAAAATAGGACCAATCAAAAAGTGAAAGGTCTTACTTCAAATTATATATATGAAAGGAGCTGGGACGAGATTGTTGTCCCAGCTCTTTTCATGTATAAGTTTAATATTGCTTGGAGCATACTAAAAGGTATAATAATCCCTGCCAGGTGAGAGAATGACTGTCAAACTTTTAAAAAACCTATATTTTCGCTTACCAATTCTCATAAAACTTCTAACATCTGTATTAATACTGATGACCGCTTTCGGAATACTGATTCACTACGTTGAACCAATCCAATTCCCCACCATATTTGATGGAATCTGGTGGGCATTTGTGACAGCCGCAACGGTCGGCTATGGAGATTATGTCCCCTTAACGACTACAGGAAGAATTGTTGCTATTGCTCTAATTCTATCTGGAGGAGGGATAATTGCTTTTTATATATCCACCATCTCAGCGGCAACAATTCAAAGAGAGCAAAATTTAGAACAGGGGAAAATTCCTTATAGAGGAATAAATCATTTTATAATTATAGGATGGAACGAACGAACTCGTCAGCTTATTGAGCACTATATAGAAAAATTCCCTGCACTGCAAATTGTGCTTATTGACCGTACTCTAGATCGTGTTTCCTATAATGAATATCCTATTCATTTTATTAAAGGAGATGCTACTGAAGACGATATACTCTCCATGGCCAACATTAGAATGGCACAAAAAGTATTAATAACTGGGGACACGTCCAAGTTAGAAAAACTAGCAGATACATGGACTATTCTCGCTACATTAGCTATTCGAGGAAATAATCAGGATGTCTTTATTGTTGCGGAGATTTTTACAAAAATACAAATAGAAAACGCTATCAGGGCAGGAGCAAATACGATTATTCGGCCAAATGATTTTCTAAGTACATTGTTTTTTCATGAGTTATCTCATATGAGAACGGCTACACCTTTTGAGGATATTCTTCATATTCTGAAGCAAAAACAATTCTCTCATATGAAGCTGCCAGCAGAATTAGAGAATTCAACCTTTAAAGATGCTTCCCTTCTTTTAATGAGCCAAGGACAACTTCTATTAGGTTATGTTCGCGATGGAGAATACGTGATTCATCCAAAAAAAAACCAACATCTAAAGCCGGATGACATTCTCCTATCCTTAATAGATTGGTAAATTAAATTTTGCGTGATTATATATAGTATGTTAAAATAATTTATTGTGTGAAAAGAATCGAATAGGAGATGTTCATCATGGCAAATAAATTTGAGGCCGGCCAAGTACTTGACGGAAAAGTTACCGGTATACAACCCTATGGAGCATTCGTTGCTCTAGACGAAGAAACTCAAGGATTAGTTCATATTTCTGAAATTACGCACGGATTTGTAAAAGATATTAACGATCATCTAACTGTAGGAGAGGAAGTAAAAGTTAAAGTCTTAAACGTTGACGATGAAAAAGGAAAAGTTTCCCTTTCTATTCGTGCTACAGAGGAAGCACCGAAGAAAGCAGCTGCTCCTAAGAAAGCACCAAGCGCACCTAAACAAGAAGCGGATGCATCTGGTTTTAATACGTTGAAGGACAAACTACAAGAATGGATTGATCAGTCTTCTGACCGCGGTTCATTCAAAAAATAAGAACGAATGATTGCATACACTCGCAGTGTATGCTTTTTTCTTATACCTAGCTCATTTAAACGTCTGTACACATGGTAACCCGTGATAAAAAATACTCAAAAACTCGAAAACATTCGGTGAATTGCCAAGTCTACACTTATACAAATTACTTGCTAAAGAATCATACTCATTCTTGATTTAATATCTTTATTTGGGTAAAGTAAGGTTGTATTAATCTGTAAAACAAGGAAGAATCAGAGGAGGATAAAAATGACTCACGTTTCATTTAAATATGATAAAGCTCTTACTTTCTTTAACCAACAAGAAGTAGACAATTTATCTCCATTTGTTGAGGCAGCTCATCATATGTTACATAATAAAACAGGTGCTGGAAGCGACTACCTTGGTTGGGTAGACCTACCTGAAAACTTTGATAAAGAAGAATATGCTCGCATTAAAAAAGCAGCTGACAAAATTCGTAATGATTCTGATATTCTACTGGTTATTGGAATCGGTGGTTCATACTTAGGCGCACGTGCAGCATTGGAAATGCTTAACCATTCTTTCCAAAATCTGCTTACTAAAGAAGAGAGAAACGCTCCTCAAATCATTTTTGTAGGTCATCATTTAAGCTCTACTTATATGAGTGAATTATTTGATGTTCTAAAAGATAAGGATTTCTCAATCAATGTTATTTCAAAAAGTGGTACTACAACAGAACCTGCAGTTGCATTCCGCATCTTTAAAAAATACTTAGAAGAAAAATATGGCATGGAAGAAGCTGTAAAACGTATTTATGCGACTACTGACAAAGAAAAAGGTGCATTAAAAACATCTGCTGATGAAGCTGGTTATGAAACATTCGTAATCCCAGATGATGTTGGTGGGCGTTACTCCGTTCTAACTGCAGTAGGTCTTCTTCCTATCGCGGTAAGTGGTATAGCAACGGATGATATTATGCAAGGTGCAAAAGATGCGATGCATGACTTTGCTGAACCATCTCTTGCAAAAAATGCGGCATATCAATATGCGGCTGTTCGTAATGTTTTATATGCGAAAGGTAAAGTAACAGAGCTTTTAATCAATTATGAGCCAAGCCTACAATACTTTGCTGAGTGGTGGAAACAATTATTTGGTGAAAGTGAAGGGAAGGATCAAAAAGCTCTTTATCCCTCTTCAGCTAACTTTACAACTGACCTTCATTCATTAGGTCAATATATTCAAGAAGGTCGCCGTAACATCTTTGAAACTGTGCTTCACGTCAATCAATCAAAGAAAGAGTTAACGCTAGAAGCTGAAGATAATAATTCAGATGGTTTAAATTACTTGGCTGGAAAAACGATTCATGAAATTAATGATAAAGCATTCCAAGGAACACTGCTTGCCCACACAGATGGAGATGTTCCCAACTTAGTCGTAGAGGTACCGAAACTGGATGCCTACACATTCGGCTATCTTGTTTATTTCTTTGAGAAAGCTTGTGGAATGAGCGGCTATTTATTAGGTGTAAATCCATTTGATCAACCTGGTGTAGAAGCTTATAAGAAAAATATGTTTGCATTACTTGGTAAACCAGGATTTGAAAAAGAAAAAGAAGAATTAGAAAAACGTTTATAAGAATTAAATAAAAATATCTTAAATCAGGTTTAAAAGGAAATATGTCGGGTATACTTATTAACGTAAGACTTTCTCGTATTCCCCCTGTATGCAAAGCGCTAATTTAACGCTTTGCTTTTTTTTGCTTTTTTATGCTACGCTATCGGCAAACTTAAAACGACAGGTTTTAAGGCTTTAAATAAAATGCTTATCTAAAAGACTAGTTCATAGGTGGCTCCAGCACGTCTGCATGTGTTGCTGCACTTGATTGGCGTATTTGACGTATTCACTATACAACATAACTTGAATGGAATAATACTAACCGTTTTTATGTATTCTGCTTGCTGATTTCTGTTATAATTAGTCATATTAACATTAGAGGGGGTATAAAATGAGCATCTTTGATGAAGTTCATGATAGAAAGAATACACGCTCCATGAAATGGGACATGATTCATGATGTTTTTCAATCGACGGAAGTGCTTCCGATGTGGGTGGCCGATATGGATTTCAGAGCTCCACAGGAAGTAAATGATGCATTGATTAAACGGGCAGAGCACGGCATTTACGGCTATACAGCAATTGACCAGGATGTGAAAGGATCTGTTATTAATTGGATCAGCAGAAGGCACGATTGGCAAATAAATGCAGAATGGCTATCTTTCAGTCCTGGGGTAGTAAATAGTTTACATATGGCTGTACAAGCATTCACGGAACCAGGTGATAAGGTGTTAATTCAATCTCCTGTCTATACTCCGTTTTATAGGGTAATTAAAGCACATAATAGAGAAGTTGTTATCAATTCTTTAGTAAGAGAAAAGGATTATTACCAGATTGATTTTGAAGACTTCGAGGAAAAATTAAAATCAGGAGTCAAGGCATTTATTTTATGCTCTCCACACAATCCTGTTGGTCGTGTATGGAAGAAAGAAGAGTTACAAGAGATGGCCAGATTGTGTTTGAAATACGGTGTTGTGATTCTATCTGATGAAATTCATGCGGACTTAGTGTTTCCAGGAGAAAAGCATATTCCAATCGCTTCTTTATCAGATGAAATTGCAGATCAAAGTCTTACCTTTATGGCTCCTTCTAAAACCTTCAATCTTGCAGGGTTAGAAGTATCATATATTATCACACCAAACAATGAAAAACGAAATAAGTTCAAAGCACAAATGACGGAACAGGGATATCATCCAAATGGTTTAAACACAATGGCAAACACTGCTCTAGAAGCCGCTTATACACATGGGGAACCATGGTTAGAAGAGCTAATCACAGTCCTTAACAGCCATAAAAACTATGTTACAGAAATGTTAGAAGCCCACACGACCCTAAAGGTCATTCGTTCAGAAGGAACTTATCTTGTATGGATTGATTGCAGTTCGCTTGGATTAGATAGTAAAGAATTAAAAGAGTTTATGATCCATGAAGCAAAGGTTGGATTAAATGCCGGTATCGATTATGGTGAAGAAGGTGCATTATTCATGCGAATGAATATTGCATGTCCAAGAGCTACGTTAGAAGAAGGAGTAAACCGGATTATTCAGGCTGTCAACAGCCAATAATTAATTTACCATGTCAGCCATGCAGCGTTCATCGCTGAATGGCTTTTCCCTTATTCTTTTAATTCCTTGTTATTCTCAGTTGGATTGGTAGGAGATTCTCCCTTATTCTCTTCTGAATTAGCTTTGAGCTCTCCGCATAAAATACGAGCTCCTGATTCCCCACTAGGCTGGCTGACACCATCATCTTGTACTTCGTGTACGACAATAGATGTCCCATCGCCTCTTAACAAGGAATTCTTTCCATCCAGTAAAGTTGCTCCAGGAAGCATTAATTCAGCGTCAACTAATCCTCCACCGTCCGCCTCAATATTAGGTAAATCACCAAGATGCGCTCCTTTTGGATGCATTAAACCATGCTCACTTCCATCTGGATTGAAATGATTGCCAGCACTTTCAAAACTAGGGGGCTCACACTTCGGAAATTCATGTACATGTATCCCATGAAACCCAGGCTCCAAGCCTTCTAATTTAATCTTTACATTAACACCGTCAGATGAGTCAGCTAATTCTACAGTACCGACCATATCTCCTGAAGTATTATACATGTCCACCGTTCTATTCGTATCGTTCTCTCCTTGGCATGCAGCAAGAGTTATTAATGATATACTTAGTAAAATGAAACGCATCTTTATAATCCTCCACAGCGTTTTTTTACCAGTATAGACGATAGTAGAACAACATATACCTAAGATCTGGAATAGCATCATCAAACTATCCCTGAGCGGCGCAATTGTTCAAGTGCAATAAAAAAACCTTCAAATGAAGGAGTTTAATCATGTGATTCTTTTAATTTTTCAGCATTCTTAATTCTATCCTCGTATTGTTTGTTAAAGGATTCCTCATCTTTTTTCGACTTTTTATACATAAAATACATAGCTAAAACTGCAAGTGTCATGAATACGACTAAAGAAATTGCTGCTGGTATATACTCAGACTTGTCAGTTGGAAAATATAAAAACGGCATATATAAATAAGACATTTAAAGATCACTTCCTTCCCACTACCATTATAACAAAATCTATTTACAAACCAAACATAATATAGCGAATCTTTTATAGAATTGGAATTGTATTATGAGAAATTCACTTCTTACATTGATAAATTTCTAAATATCTAAACACCTTATGCAGTCCTACTACATTTAAAACATTCGCAAAAATAACTATTTACTGGCAAAATGATAAGTAGAAACGAAATGAGAGGTGATAAAATTGGCTGAAGTAAATGTTGGAGAAATAGTAATTGCACATTATCATTCTGGTACCTATATTGGAAAGGTAATAGAGGACCGAAATAGAAACTACTTAATAGAAGTGTTAGCAGTCATTAAGCATCCAATGCAAGGAGATATCCACAACCCTGGGAAGGTAGAAAATGTATTCTTTCATCAACGAAAAGCCCTATATCCTAAAGAGAAAATGAATGTCAAAAAAGCGGCTGTTCGGCCATATACAGAAGATATACCAAGTTATGGGGAGTCATTAATACAAGCAGTAGACAATTATAAAACAAAGCTATTACAAGAAAAAACTGCTTATAATCAAAAGTCACTTAAGACGTTAAATGATTTAGAAGAAAAGGAATATAAGTCAAAGTATTACCACCTATAAGCGGAGCAATCCTATAAAATAAAAAAAGAGCTAGATTTTCTCTAGCTCCTCTATTATTCACCAAGGTGTTCTTTAATTACTTCTGATAAAGCTTCAATTGCATCCGCTTCATCACTGCCATCTGCAGAAATTTCAATCTCTGCTCCTTTAGGAATACCAAGTGACATAACACCCATAATGGATTTTAGGTTTACATTTTTGTCTTTATATTTGATATGGACATCAGATTGGAATTGTCCTGCTCTATTTACTAATAGAGTAGCTGGTCTAGCATGTACTCCTGATTCAGCTGTAATAGTAAATGTTTGTGTTTTCATTTTGCGTCATCCTTCCCGTACTATTTAATTGATTTGCATTTTAAGCATAGTATGTACAAACCAATATACTTTATTATAAACAATTTCTTTTTATTATGAAACTATTTACATTTACAAAATGACACTTTCTGCGTTAAATTTGTCTTTATTTTTACAATATGGTACTTTATTGGCAGGTAAAAAAGTATAAGACTTGTTTTTACCTACATACCGGGCTAAGGCTGCCGCCTAAAAGGCCTTTAAGCATTGGTTTACTATATAATAAATGATTATCCAAGGAGGATTTCAAAATGAGTGTACATATTGGTGCCAAAAAAGGCGAAATTGCAGATAAGATTCTTTTACCAGGGGACCCTTTACGTGCAAAATATATCGCTGAAACTTTTTTAGAAGATGTATCACAATACAATGAAGTTCGTGGAATGTTAGGTTTCACAGGAACTTACAAAGGTGAACGAGTATCTGTTCAAGGTACTGGAATGGGTGTTCCTTCTATCTCCATCTATGTAAATGAATTAATTCGGGAATATGATGTACAGAAGTTAATTCGCGTTGGTACGTGTGGTGCGATTCAAAAAGATGTTAAGGTTCGGGATGTCATTTTAGCTCAAGGTGCAACAACAGATTCAGCTGCAAATCACGAGATCTTTAAAGGAATTGATTTTGCTCCTATTGCAAACTTTGAATTGCTTAAAAACGCGTATGATGTGGGATTGGAAAAACAAATGAATCTTCGTGTCGGGAATGTCTTTACAAGTGATGCCTTCTACCGAGACAACGGAAAAGAAATCAATGAGCTCCTGGCTTCCTATCAAGTCCTTGCTGTGGAAATGGAAACAACAGCTCTATATACCCTTGCTGCGAAGTACGGACGCCAAGCTCTTTCAGTTCTAACAGTTTCTGACCATATCCTAACTGGAGAAGAAACCACTTCAGAAGAGCGTCAAACTACGTTTAATGAAATGATGGAAATTGCACTGGAAGCGATTATTAAGTAATTACTGGCTGTAAGACCTTAACAAGAGGAATGGGAGAAAGGCAACCACCGCGGAGTGAAGTTTCACTTTATTTTTGCTTTAAATTTACCTCCATCCGACATTATGGTAAAATGACAACATCATAAAAAGACGTTAAGTGTTAACGATGTCCAGGAAGGTGTCATTACATATGGAGTTATTTTCTAATTTCCCTATTTGGGCTGCATTATTGGCAATCGTGTTTGCTCAAGTTATTAAAATTCCAATCAAGTTTTTAGCAACAAGGGAATTCAACCCTAGCCTGGCATTCAGTACAGGTGGGATGCCTAGTAGTCACTCAGCGGCAGTAACAGCCTTGATCACAGCAGTTGGTATTGTTGAAGGTGTCTCTTCCACAATGTTTGCTATCGCCGTTGTATTTGGAGTTATAACGATGTATGATGCTTCTGGTATAAGACGTCATGCAGGTAGACATGCGGTGGTTCTGAATCGATTGCTATCAGATCTTCAGCACTTTATTGATAATGCAAAAGATTGGAAAGGCAAAGAGGATTATCAAAAACGAAAAGAATTAAAAGAACTTCTCGGCCATGAACCAAGTGAAGTCTTCTTTGGCGGTGTAACTGGTATTATTGTTGCTTTTCTCCTCTATCCGCTCTTTTAAACGGAACGAAGACCTCCAAATTAAATTGGGGGTCTTCTTTCCACTTATATACAAATGTGACTTACTGTTCTATATACTGCTGTCTAAATACTTGTAAAGCCTCTGCTTCATTTAGTGCCTTCAATGCTTCCTCAGTGAGGGTCCCGTCGCCATATTCAACAATATATACATCTAATTCTTGTTTACCCCATTGCGAATAGACATCATCTACCGTATCGTAATATAAATCAATACTATTTCCTTTTATAGCACTGCCTATATCTGCTACAACCCCATATCCATAGTTAGGGATGAACAAAATGGTTCCAATCGGAAATATATCAGGATCTGCAGCAATAGTGGAATATAAATCTCTTTTTACTTTAACACCTGAAAATGTAATTCCATATTGCGGATGTTCACTAGTCTTTCCTGTTGACTCTATCCCCGCAGTATATCCCGTTGCTAATACGGTAGCTGTCTCATATTGGTCAAAATCAATTGCTTCTTCGAGTGTTTTTGGACGGTAAGTTTGTTCATTCATAGTTTTTTGTTCTAAATTAGACTTTTTTAGAGAATTTTCCGATGGATGATTTGTTTCTTGCTGCACTCTCTCAGCCCAAACCTTCATATCTGCTAATGTTATATTGGAAATGGAAGATATAGTTGTATATAATGCACAAATAAACAAAAGAGTCATTAAAGCTCTTCGACAATATAATTTTATCTTCATATTTCACCTCTCTGATAGTTAAGCATACGTATTCTCTAACAATGGATAACTGTTAAAGACTGCTCTCTCTACCAGTTCAGCTTTTCCAATCTCATATAATTTTATTCACCGTCTTCATTATTTATCTGAAAAATATAAAAATAAGGGAATTTGAACTTAAATATCGTTCAAATTCCCTTTCTATTTTAAAACATACTATAGCCACTTTTCCGCAACTGCTTCATCACAATCCCTGATGTGATTGTTCCTAAGAATCCGGCTAAAAATATAAGGATATCAAAAGTTGTTAAACTCGATAACTGTCCACCTAAAGCGTTTAAAGCCTCACTCGAATTTGTAAAATATTCCCATATGGATAAATTATCGATGATGAGAATAAGTATGATTGGATAAAGAAAAGATAATACCCAAGTTCTTTTTAAAAGCATATTCACTATAAAACCGATTCCAAAAAACATAACAAAATATAAAATAATAGAAATAGTTAACTGAATCAATCGTGAAGCCCCCTTCTCCTCTGCCCTACTCCTATTATTTTAAAGGATATGTAAAGAAAAGCAAAGGAGATTAATACTCCTTTGCAGTATCAATAGAAAAGATGAAATTTTCCTTTTTGCATAAGTAAGCTTATTCCACCTAAATGAAAGAAATATTTATTATCTCTTAGCTGCTTCATAAAGGCTGCTTTCCAACCGTAAAAAGTAGAACCATTAATCATTACAGCAATTCCATCTTCATTCCCTAATGATACAACTTTTCCTTTTGTTTTCGTACGGAATTGCTTGAGCCGCGTATTATTGAATCCCGCTTTAATATTATGTGCGATGACAGCTGCTTGCTTCATTGCTGTATCAACCGATGGCGAATATGCTTGACCGGATTCATTTTTTAATAGGGCACTCTCACCAACAACAAAAATTTCCTTATATTCTTTGGAACGCATGTGGTCTGTCACTTCCATTTTCCCGTCCGTTGTTCTAAATCCAGATGTTTCAAGAATAGGATTGGGTCGAATACCACCTGCCCAGATTGTTGTCATGGTTGGTAATTTTACTTCTTCTCCATTTTTCTCATAAATGACATATTCTGGCTGACACTCTTTCACTTCAGCTCCTGTAACAATTTCTACACCGCGTGCTTCTAAAGATTTAGCTGCATATTCCGCTAGCTCTGGTTCGAATTCTGATAAAACCGTGTTGGATGATTCTAATAAGATAACACGAACGAATAGTTTTTCAATATCATACTCTCTGCATAATTCAGGTACACGGTCCGCTAATTCCCCTGCAAACTCAATCCCTGTAGATCCTCCACCAGCTATAACGAAGTTTAACCTAGCTTCATTATTTTCTTCGTTATGATAATTTGCAAAGTTATATTCGATATGATCTTTAATTAACCTAGCACTATTTATATCTTTAATAGAAAAAGCATTTTCCGTAATCTCCGGAAAACCTATTGATTCTGTCTCAAACCCTAAACCAATAACAAGAATATCATACTCAATCGTTTGTTTTTCTAGCTTTACTTGCTTTTGTTCAGGCTTAATAGTTACAACTTTATCTATAATTAAATGAACCTTATCTAAATCGATAATATTTCGTATGGGAATTCGCGTGCGGTCATGGTGAAGCGTTCCTGCAGCATTTTCATGGAGGCATGTGGTTTGGTAATGATAATCTTCCTTATTGATCAAGATTATCTCCGCTTCTTTAAGATTTAACGACTTCTGTAACCGTACGGCTGTCATCATCCCTCCAGGGCAGGCGCCCAAAATAACAATTTTTGTTTTATGCATTTTTCACTTCCCCTTAGGTAAAAACAAATAGTAAACAAAAAAATATATTTTTGTTACACAAATGTAATATTTACACTTTTACTATATTATCTTTAATTTGAAGTTTTTTCAACCCCTAATTTTCTGTTAAGCGGTTTCTTATGATACACCCTAGTTCTGCTTTGTGATACTATTGTAATAGCAGAAAATATAGAAGAAATGAGGAAATTCCATGTCAGAGAAAGTATACGATGTCACGATACTTGGCGCAGGTCCTGTAGGTTTATTTACAGCTTTTTATGGTGGAATGCGTCAAGCAAGTGTAAAAATAATTGAGAGTCTGCCACAAATTGGAGGACAACTTTCCGCACTCTATCCAGAAAAGTACATATATGATGTTGCCGGATTTCCAAAAATCCGTGCAAAGGAATTAATTGATAATCTAGAAAAGCAAGCGAGTATTTTTAATCCTACTATTGTACTTGGCCAAGCGATTGAGAAAGTGGAACGATTAGAGGATAACAGTTTAAAACTAACTACAAGTACTGGGGAAGAACATTTTACAAAAACAATGATTATCACTGCTGGAAATGGCGCCTTTCAGCCCCGTCGACTAAATATAGGAGATAGTGAGCAATTTGAAGAAGTTAATCTTCATTATTATGTGAAAGATATGAACCAATTCAAAGACCAGCATGTGGTCCTTTTAGGTGGAGGAGACTCTGCAGTTGACTGGGCACTCATGTTAGAGCCAATTGCTAAGAAAGTGACATTGGTTCATCGCCGCAACGAATTCCGTGCACATGAACATAGTGTAGAACAGTTGCGCGCTTCGTCGATTGAAATTCTGACTCCTTTTGCAGCAGCTGATATTGTCACATCTGATAAAATTGATAAGCTTATCATTCAAGAAGTAAAAGGTGAGGTACAATTAGAGCTGGAACCTGATTCCATTATTTGTAATTACGGATTCATTTCCAAGTTAGGCCCTATCAACGACTGGGGATTAAACATCGAGAAAAACAGCATCGTTGTCAATTCAAAAATGGAGACAAATATTCCCGGGATTTATGCAGCTGGAGACATTTGTACCTATGAAGGTAAAATAAACTTAATCGCTACAGGTTTTGGCGAAGGTCCTACAGCAGTAAATAATGCAAAACGCTATATTGATCCAAAAGCACGTGTACAACCGAAACATTCTTCTGATTTAAATATTAGATAACGATAAGGAAGGGCTATCCTATTTAATTAGGACAGCCCTTTTTCTTTTCTAGTATGTTTTATTCAGTAGTTGGAATTTACGTTGACTTGTTGATTAAAAAAACGCAATATAAAAGAAGCTGGAATGCATCACACATTCCAGCTTCTTTGTTAGCAATCACCAGGTGTTCCAGCCACTTCGGCAGTTCTAAATGAAGAGCCACACCCACAAGAGTAGACAGCTTTTGGATTGTCGATGCTAAAACCGCCGCCCATCATATTTTCTTTATAGTCAATGGTCGTACCTTCAATAATCGGAATATCCTGAGTATTAATGACGACTGGTATGCCCTTTACATTTTCTACCGTATCTAGTTCACTTATTTCATATTCAAATCCTATAGAATATGATAATCCGCTGCATCCGCCACCTCTTACACCAAACCGAAGATGTACATTTTCCGATTCGTCTTGCATCATTTCTCTAATTCGCGCGCTTGCTTGATCAGTAAAATTGATAACCATCTCACGGACCTCCTTTATTTTTAGTATACAAATGAATTCCTGCTTATTCAAGAATTGATTATTCATTTATAGATATCCATTTGAAATTACTCTGCTAACTGATTTTCGTTTCACATCGTTATCCAAGTTAGCTGCAACAAGAGTATGAAGGGAAGACTTGGGTCAAAATTTCTCAGTTGATTCATAGCTAAAGTAAATATAAATGGGTAATTATTGCCAATGCCATGCATTTCCAAGATTTTTACCTCTTCTTTATCACTAAGATTGCTTTAATCCTTTTTTATCTAATGCTTGATAAATTGTTTTAATATGCGGAATTCCCTCTGCAACAATTTCTTCATTGACCAGAACAATTGGCCAGAATAAATCGTCTGCATAAATTCGTTCTACAAACTGCTGATGTGCAGGTGGAGGTTGATTTATATCAATATAATCAAATGAAATGGAATCATCTCTATATTTTCTGCTAATAGCTGCCTGTAACCACTCATACGTATCCTTTGAACTGGGTGCTCCCACACAGCTAGCACATATTTGCTCACTACCATAGACAGTTATCTTTAAATTATTTTGTTCCACAAAAAGCCCCCTCCTTTTATCTTATTTTACAAAATATCTATGAAAAGTTAAAATATATTAAACCATCAATTTTTTATTAAATGTTAACTCAATTTAAATCCTCCTTAGATGAAAATAATATTTTTATTAATTGAGAACTATTTTCAACTGGATTTTTTCTGTATAACAATTTATAATAGTATATAGGGAAAGGAGAAGATGGATTATGCATGAACAAGTACAGGAAGTTTTAAATAAATTGCGTCCATTTTTACTACGTGATGGCGGAGATGTTGAATTAGTTGATGTGGATGAAGATGGCATTGTTCTTCTTCGTTTAATGGGGGCTTGCGGAAACTGCCCCAGCTCAACCATTACATTAAAAGCTGGAATTGAGAGAGCGTTAATTTCCGAAGTTCCAGGAGTAAAAGAAATAGAACAAGTATTTTAATGATGTAATAGAGAGGCAGACATAGCTATGTCTGCCTCATTTATTAAATCGGTGTTTTCGGTCCTTGATTTCTTAGTACACTATCAATATTCTCCAAGCACAAAGCCATCATCTTCTCCCGAGTTTCTTTTGTAGCTGAACCAATATGTGGTAAGCACACTACATTTTCTAAGTTCATCAATGGGTGATTGCTCGCTATCGGTTCCTTTTCAAACACATCCAAGCCAGCAGCTCTGATTTGATTCGATTCGAGTGCATTTACTAATGCTCCCTCATCCACTACTGCGCCTCGTGAAATATTAATAAAGATAGCGGAATCCTTCATTTTTTTAAATGCAAGTTCATCGAATAAATGATAGGTTTCATCTGTTAGAGGGATAACTGAAACAACGAAATCCGCTTCTTGTATCAATTGTTCAAACGGAAGCCAGATTGCTTGTAATCGCTCCTCAGCCTCCTTGTTCCTACTTCTGTTATGGTATACAATATCCATATTAAAACCTTTTGCTCTTCTAGCAATCGCTTCACCGATTCTCCCCATTCCTACAATCCCAATTGTTTTGTGATGAATGTCAGTTCCAGCTAATAAAAGGGGCGACCAATTTTTCCACTGATTCTTCTTGATAAACTGATTAGCCTCAACGATACGTCTTGCGACTGCCATTAATAATGAAAATCCTAAATCGGCAGTAGTCTCTGTTAAAACATCTGGGGTGTTCGTAAGTATAACATTATGCCTCTTTGCTGCTTGGATATCCATATTATCATAGCCTACAGCCATATTTGCTACGATTTTCACTTTCGGGGCAGCAAGAAAGAATTCTTCGTCAATTTTTTCGCTCAGTACACACATAACTGCGTCCGCATTTCGTACCTCTTCTAAAAGGATCTCTCGTGGCACTGGCTCATCTTCTTTTTCCCACATACGAAAGGAAAAAGCCGATTGAAATGGCTGCAGCATTACTTCAGGGATTTTTCTTGTAATATAAATATGGGCTTTTTCCATGCTTTCTCCCCCTCTTCTGATTACAAATCCTATTTTCTATAACCAGTGTATCATAGGAATATCAACAATTTCTTCAACTAACCCCATTTTTTCATAAAAATTCTGTAATCTTTTCTCATACTTGGATTGTTTCACTAATAAGCCTTCAAGTTCCTTATAGAGAATATCAAAATCCGTACTAAAAAATCCTTTATTCATTAAATCAAAGAACGGTGCGGGAAAAAGCAGCCTGCTGTATATTAGGCGCCAACTAAATATACTTAATGGACGTATAATCTGATAATCACTTATAAACGACGTAATTTGCTCATCCGTTTTATCTCTCATATACATATTTCTTATTGCTTCTGCTATATCCCTTGCTGCATGGTCAAATACGAGATCCTCACCAAATATAACTGATTTATTTAATTGATTAGAAAAACGATAAAAGCAAAATGTACCTTGATCTACCTCATTAAACCTTCGTTCTGTTTCACTTTCACGGACATACTGAATCGCATTTTCACTTATCCCTATAACGTACGGCAGCGTGTCCATCCATAATCGGTAATAAGCGTTAGAGTTTTTATTTGCTTCATCTTCCAGCTTCGATTCGAAGGCTGTTAATTTATCTATCCACAATGTTCGCCAGTTTCCATAGCTGGAAATCTCCCTTGGCTGATACTGGTATGCTTCGCCTAATTGGTGTAATCCAGCTAACCGTATACCTACCGAATCTATTTCATCTTCTCGATAGAATTCAATCTGGATAACCAAATAAGATTGATCCTCGACTTTAGTAAACCACTCTCCTCTTACATTAACAATCGGAATGGCTACATCATGATAACCATTTTCACGAAGAAAATAAGCAATCGCTGCTTGCTCCATGTAAATTGTTTCCTTGTTAAGTGCAGAAGTGATAAAATATATTTGATTACCTTGTTTATATCCTTCTTTATCATCCAACCGAATTTTTTCCTCAACTTGGATATCATAATGAGTAGAAAGAAATCTGCTAAATGGCAAGATTAACTCTCCTTTCTTAAGCAAGTGAATATTTTACATCCGTTGCCCATACAATTAGACACAGGTTAACTCCTATAAAAACCTCATTTTCTAGATGATAAGCATTGGATGCAGGATTACATGGGTAGCTCCTATAGTTAGCTTCAATAAACGATCTCTGGGGTTTTACTTTTAGTACTTACACTCTGTGAGAGAATAAATCTAACTGGATGTTTCACTTTATAATAACTATATGTCTGAAAAGCAATTTCTTAACTATAAATAAAGAAAAGGTGATAGGTATGGCAAAGCATAAGAATTTGGAAACTATGGCAAGAAATATGTTAGATGAACGTGGAGTTAAAATTAATGATATTGCAGAGCTCGTTTATTATTTACAATCCAGTTATCATGATGATTTAACTATTGAGACATGCAAAGAAAATGTGGAGCGGGTTTTAACAAAACGAGAAGTTCAAAATGCCATTATAACAGGAATCCAATTAGATAAACTTGCAGAGAAAAACCTGCTCGAACAACCATTGCAGGAAATCATTGAAAAAGATGAAGGCTTATATGGTGTAGATGAAATCATTGCCTTTTCAATTATTAATGTATACGGGTCAATTGGCTTTACAAACTACGGTTATATCGATAAACAAAAGCCGGGCATCTTAAAGAAACTAAATGACAAAAGCTCAGGAGAAATTCATACCTTTTTAGACGATCTTGTAGGCGCTATTGCGGCAGCTGCCTCAAGCAGATTGGCCCACAGCTACGAGGGAGAGAAATAATTTCATTTCGTTTTTATCTGCTATATGAAATTACCCTTTTAGGTTGGCTGCCTCCTAAAAAGATAATTTAAAAAATGGATAGACTGTGGACTAGTTTAGAAACATCTGGAATCACATGGAATTATGTGCTCGTGATTTCCGCTGCGGGCAGTACGCTTTCCGCGGGCAACGCCTCAGCCTCGGGCCAACAGGATGTTGGTCATAAAGGCGTTGCCACAGGACGTGGCGTTCTTAGCCTTTGTTCCTTACCACTTCCTGCGGGGTCTTCGGCTGTTGCTTTTCCCGCAGGAGTCGACTCCCCTCCGCTCCAATAACTTCATACTTATCAGTGCATTCTCTTTCCATAATTAGAAGGTTTATAGCACAATTTAGCGGAGGAAATACACGGAGACTCCTGCGGGATGAAAAGCCTAGCTGAGACCCCGCAGTGCGTTAGCACGAGGAGGCTCAGCAGCGCCCGCGGAAAGCGTGGTGTATTTCCGGAGCGGTGGTACCCACTATTTTGGTTACTTCGCAGTTTCTATCAACTGCAAAGAATTTAATGAACTATTTATACGAAAAAGCCTTTAGAGTCAAAAAGAGAAAGAGCATCCACTCTTTCTCTTTTATATATTTGGAATCCAATCCTTAAGACTATGTACAAAATGGGTTGGTTTCTCTTCAAGCATCTCCATTTCTTCAAAAGGCGTAACTCCTGTAAGAACCATAAGCGTATCCAATCCTGCGTTCATTCCAGCTTTGATATCTGTATAATAATTATCACCGACCATCAGAACTTCCTGCTTAGATAATCCTAAGACTGCCAATGCTTCTTCCATAATAATTGCTTCAGGCTTTCCAATGAATATAGGAGCCACACCTGTACTAACCGTAACAACCGAAGTTAATGAGCCATTTCCTGGTAATAACCCGCGCTCTGTTGGAATGGCCACATCCCCATTAGTCGAAATAAAGGCAGCACCATTCCGGACATTCAAGCATGCCTTAGTAAGTTTTTCATAAGAGATTTGACGATCAATTCCCATCACTACATAATCAGCGTCCTCACCATCTACCAAGGTGAGTCCTTCGGCGCCGAGAGCATGATGAATCCCTTCCTCGCCAATAACAAAGATTCGTGCATTTTCATTTTGTTTCTTTATGTAATTTGCAGTAGCTATACTTGTTGTAATCACTTGATTGGGATTGGCCATGATTCCCATTTCGTTGAGATGTTCTGCGACATCCTCTGCTTTCTTAGAGGAATTGTTAGTTACGAATAAATAGGGAATCTCCTGATCGACCAATGTTTGAACAAAGTCAGCTGCAGCATCAATTGGACGAGCACCAAGATACATGGTTCCGTCTAAATCAATTAAATACCCTTTATATGATTTCATTGTCTTTCCTCATTTCCAATTATCGTTTATCACAAACACCCTTAATTTGGGTTAGTAAAAGCATTTGCCACTCCTAGCTCATTCTTCAGATAGGTTCTAACGTGAGTCCCAAAAGCTTGCAGTACAGGGTTACATTCTTCCACTACTTGCTTTATTCTTTCATGATTTACGGCAGTATATTCATTTACAATCTCTTTGCGCAACGCAATAAATTCTTTATAATGTTGTTCATCCTCTTTCGGTAATACGCTTTCATCTACAAGAATGTCAATAATATCATTGTAGCTGCCGGGGTCTCGCATGATAAAACCATCTATCATCATATTTCCTACATCTAGAATGGATTCAATGGAAACATGCACCATGCGTTCGTAACTTAGCCTCTCTGAGAAGGTTTGAAGACGGACTTGATTCATTTCCCTCCAAACTTTTTCCATATATAAAAGTGTTTCTTCAATTTTACGTTGATCTACAAAATACATATGAATCCCTCCGATTGACTTTCTATAATTTTATCTTATCATAATACATATATAATAAGTGAGAATCCTAATAAAAACATTTCAAAAATAATTTACGATAATGAGGGAAAAGGAATGATCATGACGTCAATGATTGATATGGATGCTACATCAATTGCTGAGAAGATTAAACAAGGCCAGCTAACTAGCGAGGAAGTGGTCCAACACTATATAAAGCATATTAAAAAAGTAAATCCTGCTATTAATGCGTTAGTGGAAGACCGATTTTCCGAGGCCTTAGAAGAAGCGAAGAGTTTAGATCAGCAATTACAAGAAAATGGAGTAAAAGGGCCACTGCACGGTGTCCCCATTAGCGTCAAAGAAGCATTTCATGTAATCAATATGACGACAACTGGTGGTTTAGAGCACCGACAGGACTTAATTGCAAGACAAAATGCAGTGGTCATCGAACGTCTAAAGAAAGCAGGAGCTGTCATACTTGGTAAAACCAACACACCTACATTATGCTTTAGTCAGGAGACAGAGAATAAATTGTATGGACGCACGAACAACCCTTGGGATATCAGCAAGACGGCAGGTGGATCTAGTGGTGGAGAAGGGGCGTTACTTGCAGTAGGGGGAGCGGCAGTTGGATTAGGCTCAGATATCGGTGGTTCTATTCGAATTCCAGCACATTTTAATGGAGTCATTGGATTTAAACCTGGAATGAATACTGTTTCGTCAGAAGGACACTTTCCTGAGGCACCAACAGAACTTCAGCAAAGAATGCTTGCAGTTGGCCCAATGGGGAAATCTGTTCAAGACATGCGTTTAATGTATGAAATCATAACCGAATCCAAAATCAAGACCCGACACCTGATGCCATTTCGGATTGAAATTTTGCCTAGCAGCATTGATTACCCATTATCTGATAAAACAAAAGAGGTTTTAGATTCGCTCGAGCTATTTCTTGAAAGATCCTTTTCCACGAAACGAACGGTGCCTCCATTCTTTGAAGAAAGTGCTCGATTATGGCAGGATATCCTTGCAATGGAGGAAAATCAAATTCTGGAAAGAGAGGCATTTGGTAACGACCGTTCTGGATTATTCAGATCATTTATGAGAGAGAAATTGACACAAAGAACGAAAATACATCCTTCTCTATCATGGGGAATTGTTGGCTCAAAGCTCTTTAAACCATCCATTAAACGGATTCGTGAAGTCAACGAGACGCTCGAACAAGGAGATATTAGACTGAATGAATATTTAAAAGGGAAGCTTATAATTTTCCCAGTTTATCATACTGCTGCTCCGAACCATGGAAAGGTTTATCATGAACTCTTCTCTGTACGGAAATCCTTTCTGAATTTCATGCCGTATGTTGCATTTGCAAATGTATGGGGGCTGCCGTCTTTAACTGTCCCTGTTTCAGAGGATGAAAATGGTCTTCCAATCAGCATCCAAATCATGAGCTCAATAGGGAATGAGGATGCAATCTTCCGTTTGGGACGAATTCTTGAGAAAAGATTTAGAGGATATAAGCGCTGTACCTCATGGGATGAAGAACAGTAAAAAAAGATACATCCAAATTTCTCTGGATGTATCTTTCTTTTATGCGAATTCATTGTTTTCTTTTTGTGCTTGATAAGCATCAATTAATAAGAAGATAGCTGTTAATATATGCATAATCATTCCTAAGAATGGAATCCACGCCAGGCAGGAAGTAACAATCCCCATAATACTGCCATGGAATTTCTTCCTTTCTATTAATGAAAAGACGAGGGTTACAATATGTAAAATAAACATGAAGACTAATGGCAGCCAATAAAGGCCTAGAATAATTGTTCCCCCCACAAGCGGAATACCCCAGAACGCTTCTAATCCTCCGCTGATCCATTTTAGGATTGTTGAAATTTTCACTGTAATTCCCCTCTCCTTATCTGATTCATACAACTTTTTATTCACTGGTTTTCCTCTGTTCTGTATATGTAAGTAAGTACTCTCTTATTCCTTGTTTCTGACATTCTTATTACCCTTTCCAACTTCCTTTTCACCTAACTTCTAAACTGTATTCATCTTCAATCTGCTTACTGCCTCTCCCTGTATTCTGTTTAAATGACTCATCCACTTCTTCAATAATCTCTAAATAGTTTTTATTAATCTTCTCTATTAAGTCTGTAGATTGATTCTCCTTTAATAGTGAATAGTGTTCAAACCGATCGCTTCTCTTTGTGGCAAAAAAGCTATGCGCTTCATCTGTAATGTAGCCACTGCTTCTTAATTCGTTTATAGCATAAAAAATATTGATTCTTTCATTATCATTCGCTTCTCTCCACTTGTCATTAAACTCGTTCACCAGCTTATATTGTTCATCTCTGTGTGATGCTGCTTCTTCCTTTGTCCTTGATTGCCAATTTTTCCAAAGTCTAAAGATTTCTTCTGCCTGATGGAAAACTTCATTCAACTCTTCTTCATCTCCAGCACTTGTGTATGTTCCCTTACCAGCTTCCGATATTTCCTGTAATTGAACTTGACTTTGATTATCTACATTAAAACCGATCACATTAATAATCGGTTGAATATTAGAATTACTTAGGAATTCTGCTGTGGCTACCGGGTCCTTTCCACAAGTCTCTAACCCATCACTAACAACATAAATTAAGTTTGTATTGGCTTCTCCTGGATATTCTTTAAAATCCTCTCTAGCTTCCTCTAGACTAAGTGCAAGAGGTGTATACCCAACTGGTTGGTATCGTTCTAACTCTGATCGGAATACTTCTTTCTCGAAAGGTTGAATGCGATAAACAAGCTCTGTACTCCTACACGACTCCTCGACAGTGGCGCCAGTTTTCGCCCCTTCATGCCCATAAACACGTAATCCTACATTTGCATCTTCTGGCAACTGAGAAATAAATTCCTGAATAGAACTTTTTGCAATATCAATCATTGGTTTCCCATCCACTTCTGTCCCCATACTTCCACTAACGTCAAGTAGCACAAGTACATTTATTTGTTCTTTAAATATGTATCGTTCCTCTTCTATGCCGGGGTGATGAAAAGGCTCAAATGTTTTTTCTGTAAAAATTGGGCTTGGGTCTGGATAGTCTTCTGCAAACAAAGAATGATATGCCCTCCACCAATCTTCGAGATACTCTGCATCTACTTCTTTCTTAATAGGAGGCATATGTGTTTTAATTACTTCCATTATTTCATCCATATCCTGTTCGTAGGTCATATCAGCAAGCATTCCTTTTGGATGTTGAATAATTTCATCTATAGTTTCTGGTTCTGACGGTGCTTTTTCTAATAGCTGCAGAAATTGTTCTGTGTTATCGTTGGAGGTGCATGCAAAGAGGAATAGCGTGGGTAACAATACAGAAAGTATAGTATTGATCTTTTTTTCCAAGTTAAGCACCGCCCTTTATCGAAACATATAAGTGACTATTACTCCTAAAGCTATAAACGGTGCCATAGGAATACTTGTTATTGTTGATTTTGCAGGAAAGAATTTCTTAATAATAATCAATGGCATAGAATAAAGTACTGCACAAACGTACGTGTAGAAGTAAATTAGTAATCCAACTTCTAACCCATAAGCAAGCCCAATTAAGGCAAAGAGCTTGATATCTCCACCACCTAAGGAATTAGTAGTCCATGCAATAAAGAAAGATATGCCTCCTAATACCAGAAAGCCTAATAACCAACTTGCGAAGTGGGCTGTATTCGCTGCTAATTGATATAGAAAAAAATACAACATACCAGGAAGAGTAATCCAATCGTATATTAGTCTACTTTTGATATCTGTGTAGGTTGCAATCATAAGAATGATGATGATAGGTATAACTATAAATATAGAGTTCATTATTTCTCCCTTTTGCTATTAATGCAATGTTATTGAGTCCGAGGACCAACTTATATAATCAATAAAAGGAATTTCTACTCCCATTCCTATTTTTCCGATATCTTCCTCTATTGACGGAATGACTTCTGTATCTATCGATTCAAATGTAGCTTTACTTCTTACTTCTATACGATTCTTATCATTAAATAGGATGATTTTAGAACCAGCAGCTTCCCCTTTATTTGCGTTGATTACATTACGTACAGTAGCTCTTATCTCATTCTTAGCTGTATTTAGTGCTTGACGTATGTCTCTTTTCAAATCATTTCTGCCTGGGATCTTTTCTATTAATACTTCATCAATTGCTCTTTTCTTTAATTCACCTGCAGACAAAGTACCATCATCGAGACTTGCTCGCTTAACCAAATAATCATCTTCAAGATAACAAATAATATCAGCATCACCATCGAATCCACAAACATAACTATAATCTTCAATGACATCTTCCATAATCTGATCATAGACCACGTCACTCGCAGCCAAACTAGCCTGTTCAGCTGCTGAGCTTCCTCTGTCTGCAACTGCAAATATTTTAGCAAAGTTCATGAAAAGCACGATCAATACAACACCAAAAAAAAGTATACCAACCAATAAAATGGTAGTGCTTCCGTTCTCCTCTTTTAATAGCTGCTTAAATCTCTTCATTCTATCACCCGGCTATACGTTTGATGTGTTACTTCAAAAACATCTCGCCATGAAGGCGGGCCAAAAACAATTCCATGTTTCCCAGTAATGCTAACTGTGAAGTTCCCCTCACTATCCTGAGTGATATTAAAATCTTCATAACTTAATATAGTACTGGAACCAATAACAGACTGCAGTGTGTTTTCTGCCTCTGTTACATTTGCCGTAACAGAATATACTTTAGCGGATTCATTTACAGCATTTTGAGCAAGTAATAATGATGCACCTGATCCAATAATTTGCCAGAATGCTAGAAAAAGAATAAAGAAGAAAGGCAATAGACCAATAAATTCAATACTAAGTGACCCATTTTCATTTTTAAAAGCTAACCATTTATTTTTCATAATAATCCTCCCCGGGAATTAT
The DNA here is from genome assembly GCF_003665065.1 of Oceanobacillus piezotolerans. Lineage (GTDB taxonomy): Bacteria > Bacillota > Bacilli > Bacillales > Amphibacillaceae > Oceanobacillus > Oceanobacillus piezotolerans. The sequence goes on from NZ_RCHR01000002.1 coordinate 55,983, forward strand.
TATTATTTTTTGAATCGTCCATTATAAGAACTGTCAGTTCTCCGCCAAGATGGCGATTAATAAACTATCATTCGCTTGAACCTGTATTTTCATCATATTGTTCATCAATTTCACTCGTTATTTTCTCATAGTTATTCGTAATTTCTTCCATCAATTCATCGTGTTTCTGATCATGAATTTCTACATATAGGTTATATCTTTCATCTGATTTTTCTCTTATAAATTGTCTGACTTCCGCAGTTATATAGCCATCCTTAAGTAATTCGTCAGTAACAAAAGTAAGATTATTGTCTTCATTTCGATTGGTATTTAGCCATTCACTCATAAACTTAAAAGTTTCTTGTTGTTGCCCACTTCTTTGTTGACCTGCATCTTTATTAGCGTCATTCTTCCATTCTTCCCATTTACGCATTAGCTCCTCTGCTTGGTCAAATGCTTCCTGAAGTTGTGCTTCATTACCTGCATTTGTATAGACACCTTGACCAGCTTCTGCAATTTCTCTTAAATGACTTTGGCCTTCAAGGTCCACATTAAACCCAATAACATTAATAATCGGTTGAATATTTGATTCTGATAATCCTTGTGCTACAGTTACAGGATCTCCACCACATGTTTCGGCGCCATCACTTACTACGTAAACGAGGTTCGTATTTTCCTCACCAGGAAATTCCGAAAAGTCATTTTTCACTTCTTCAAGAGCTAAAGCTATTGGTGTCCAGCCAGTTGGTTCGAAACTCTTAATCACACTTTGGAACTCCCCATTGTTTATCGGCTGCATATCATAAACTAGTTCCGAAATTTCACATGACTGCTCCTTTGATTTTCCGGTTCGCTGTCCTTCATGTCCATATACTCTAAGGCCAATATTTGTATTTTCTGGTAAGGCCGACGTGAAATCACTTATAGAATCTTTCGCAATATCCATCATAGTTCTTCCTTCAATGGAATTCCCCATGCTTCCACTTACATCTAAAATGACTAAAACATTTACTTGCTCTTTAAACTGATATCTTGGATCTTCTATCCCAGGACTGCCAAAATAATCCAAATTCATCTCGGTTATAATCTGATCCGGATTTGGATATTCTTCTGCAAATAAGTATCGATACGCTCTCCACCATGCATTTAAATATTCTTCATCTACTTCTTCTTCAATTGCTGGGAGTGAATCTTTTACCACTTGTTTCATTTCTTCCATCTCTTCTTTGTAGTCTCTACCAGCTAGTGGACCAGTTGGATAGTGCACTATCTCCTCTAAATTCTTGGGTTCTTCTGGAGCCCTATCCATAAGATCTTCCAATGGCCCTCTCATTTCTTCATCCATTGCTTCATCCTGGCTACTCGTCTCATCCCCTTTACTTTCATCCACTTCCCTAGTAGCTTCACTGGCTTCTGTCGATGCTTCCTCTTCCTGGCTTAATTCATCAGCAGGTTGTCCATTTTCTTCATTCGAACAAGAGAAAAGAAAAATTAAATGACCTAGTATAAGTATGAAAAATATGTTCCTCTTATTAATTTTATGTATCATCTTAAAACTACCCTCTCTTATTTAAATAGGATAGTGATGAAGCATCTTACTTCATCACTATCTATCTTCTATACTATCTTTAGAACCAACCTGAAACTAGTGAAATAATACCATCCAGAATTCCAGTAAATCCTGTATCCCCTTGGTTACCCATCCAAGTTGTTAATATAATTACTAACATAATTACCACAGCTGCGATGCCCATAAATTCTACCGCTTGTGAACCCTCTTCATTATTTACTGTACGATTTAACTTAGCATTCCATTTGTTTAATTCTTTCATTTTTTCCATCCCTCTCCATTATTATTTAATAGTTTTGTAACCTTCTTATACCAATGACTAACAACAACAATGTAAGACTTGTTAGTTGCCACCAACCACCTCCTTCATTTATAATGATAGCGACACTTCTACCCGAAGTGTTAACCAATTGCCACAGCTGCGATGCCCATAAATTAGCAGTCTGTGGTTTTTCTTTATAAGAATCCGCCACTGTCTTGAATATTTCTAATTATGTTTAGAATTAACAAGCCACCAATAAAAATAAATGCGGTTGGCAATACAACAAAGGTTGTAATCATCGTAACTTTTGGTGACGCCTTAGATGCTGCCTCTTTAACTTTCTCTTTTCTTATTTTTCTAATTTCCTCTGCTTGTATTTCTAAGGTCTTCGCAACTGGAACACCTAATTGCAACCCACGGATTAGTGATTTAATAACCATTTCAAATTCTGGCACATTTGTTCTTTCAATTAATTCTTTATATGCTTCTACTCGAGGTGCACCTAGAGAGATCCGCTGATGAAACCGCGAGAACTCTTCTCTAATTGGTCCTTCAAAATATCTCGAGATTTGATAAAAAGCTTGGTCAATGCTTGCCCCTGCTTTTAAAGTGACACTGACCATGTCGATAAAATCTGGCAAAGTATAACTTAACTCGTCTTGCCTGTTTTTTGCCTTTTTTCTTAACCAGAAAATGGGACCAAAATAACCCAAACCTGGAAGCAGAAACAGTAGAAATTGTCTCAAAGGGAATCCTAGCAAGAACAAAACTACTCCAGCAAAGAATCCTGCTATCATGAGTATTATTTTTAATCCTTGAAAACGTTTAACAGTCAATTCATATGGGAAGTTTGCATAGATTAACCAGCTATAAACATCTTCAGATTCGCTATAAAAGTTAAATCGTTCACCGATGTCTGAAAAATCATCTGCATATTTTAACACCTTCGTAATAAACCGTTTAATAAATGACTCCTTTTTTCTTTCTTCCTCGAATGGAATATGAGCAACTTCTTTTAAGTGATTATGTACCTTGTCCCTTTCAGAGATATAGTTATACCACGCCTTAAGTGCAATACCAAAAAAGATAATAAATGAAAGAATGGTTATTAAAAATAATTGTTCCATACTACTACACCCTTATATTGGTTACTTTTCTTACAAGATAGAAGGAAAGTACTGTACCCGCAATAAAAATAATCGATAGAAATAATCCAAAACCAGAGAATAATACATTTACATATCCTTCCATAATCATGTTTATTAGGAATACTAGAGTTATGGGAATTAACGGTACGATCATCGATACAAAACGTTGTTCGGAAGTTAAAGTTTTAATTTCTTGCTCCAGGAATTTTCGTTCATCCAATATGTGAGCCATTTCCTCCAGCGTACTATGGAGATTTCCTCCCGCTTTTTTTTGCGTCAGAAGCGTTACAATGAACAACATATATTCTCTTCCCCTGGTTCTCTTTTGGAAGTTTTGCAATGCTTGTTCAAACTCAACACCCAAGCTTAATTCATTGGCTAACCGCTTGAATTCACTTCTTGTCGGTTCATTAGCTTCTCTTGCTACAAGGTTAATTCCTTGCGAAATCGTCATTCCTGAGCGGGTAGCACTTGCTAAACTACTACAAACCCCAGCTAATTGTTCATTTAATCTTTCCTGATATTTATTCCTTCTTGAAATAAATAAAAGTTGGATTACCGCAATAATAGCTATAATTGTAAAGATAATACTTAATCGGAGATCAAATTTAAAGACCAAATGCAGCAAGACAATCAAAGCCATTCCTCCAACAATGATCATGCTTGTAAATTCTGAAGGTGTAAGATGAAGGTTAATTTTATTTAGTTTTTCTCTTATTTTGCGGCCATAATTCGTTTCATCAAACTTGTCCCCCCAAACAGTGAGGAAACTTTTTCGCGTTATCTCTATCGTAAAATTTCTTCTCGTAGAAGCTTTCCACTCTCTCTTTTTCATACGATAATCCAGTAAGTTATAGATTGCTAGAATGAAGAAACCCACTGAAACACTAAACAGTAATGATGCAATCATCTTCTTCTACCCCTTCTTCTTTTTCAAAGATAGAATCTGGTACCTCTAAACCAAACAGCCTTAATCGATTTAAACTATTCGGTATGATGCCAGTAGATATAAACTTTCCAATTACTTTTCCATTTAAGCCTATGCCATTTCTTATAAATTTAAATATTTCCTGTAGTTTTACTTGCCTTGTCTTGTTGTCAATAACAACCTCGGCAATGGTCATCATTTTGCGTTGCCCATCTTGCAAACGTTCGATCTGTACAATAAAATCCAATGCACCAACAATATATTCACGTATGACAGTACTAGGTAAATCCATACCTCCCATCATAATCATTCCTTCAACCCTTCGAATGGCATCTATAGGGGTGTTAGCGTGGACAGTTGTCAGGGAACCTTCATGACCAGTATTCATGGCTTGGAGCATATCAAACGCTTCGGCTCCCCTCACTTCCCCCACCACAATTCGATCTGGACGCATACGCAGCGCATTTCGAACCAAATCTCTTATGGTTATCGCACCTTTTCCTTCCGTATTCGGCGGGCGTGATTCTAAGCCTACTACGTTTGGCCGGTTAAGTTTTAATTCTGCAGAGTCTTCCACAGTTATGACCCTTTCTCCAGGTGGGATAAAGCTAGATAAAGCATTAAGCAATGTAGTTTTCCCGCTTCCTGTTCCTCCAGAGATCAATATATTTAGTTTTGCTTCTACAATGGCATTTAAAAAATATGCCATTTTTTCATCAACAGAATCAAATTCTATAAGATTATCCATAGTAAATGGTTCTTTTTTAAATTTACGTATAGAAACTAATGTACCTTTTAAACTAATAGGTGGAATAACTGCATTCACACGACTTCCATCTGGCAATCTTGCATCAACCATTGGAGAGCTTTCATCAATCCTCCTGCCAATTGGCGCCACCACTCGGTCAACAATATTCCGTACATGAGATTCATCGCGAAACTTTATATCTGTTAAAGTTAATCTTCCTTTTTTTTCAATGTAAACTTCATTTGGTCCGTTGATTAATATCTCTGTAATCTGCTCATCATTTAATAGAGGCTGTAAAGGACCAAAGCCAACGGATTCATCAATGATCTGTGTTAATAATTGCTCTTTGTCCCGTTGCGAAATAACCACTTTTTCTTCACTCATAAATTGGTTGATAATCCGCTCTATTGCGATCCTCATCTTACCTGGATCAAGACTTGTTAGCTGCTCCAGATTTGTCTCGTTTAATAATCTTTTTTTATAGTAGTCACTTAACTTTTCTATATAAGGATTATCATATGGAGTAACCGTACTAGCATTCGCCTCTAAGGTTGAGCCTGTCTGCTTTTTAAATAATGACATGTTCCCCCTCCTCTCTTACTTCAACTCACTAAGCACCCATTTCCTTACATTCTTTGCAACTAGTGGCATTTTCTTCTCCTTTGCACCCTTGCGTATTGGTTCACCTTTATTAATTAATGGATAAATTCCTTTCTTATCCACTTTGATCTTTGCTACAACCGGAGAGTTTATAAATTCTTTCAAATCAGATGGATTTAACTCATTATTTTTTTCAATACCATTTATTACAAGTTGTAGTCTTCCCTTTGTTTCTAATCTCAGCTTTTGAAATAGGTCGTTCACATTTTTATAAATTCGAAGTGAAGGTGTATCCAATGTCATCACATAGTTAATTAAATCCGATTCTCCCAAAGCTGCAAAAGTAACAGGGTCAATATGAGAAGGCAAGTCAATAATAATGAAGTCATATGCCCTTCTGCAGGTCCGCAGTAACTTTATAACATGATCTTCATGAATGGATTCTGCTATTTCTCCATCTTGAGGACTTAAAAGCAAGTCCAAACCAGAATGAGGTTCTTTAACAACTACATTATGTATATGCTGTTCATTTAGCTCGTTCATGACTGGGATTAAATCTGCTATGGAGCGTTCGCTTTCTATTCCCAAATATGTATCCCCGCCACCATACTGAAGATTTAAATCAATAAAGAGAACCTCTGCAGTTGACTCGAATTTCATGGTCTGAGAATACAAGGTTGATAACAAAGAACAGCCCACTCCACCTTTGCCACTAAAGAAGGAATATATTTGGCCCCCACCTTTTTTTAATGCTTGAGTAGTAGCAACAGCTTCATTTTTAGATATTTTTTGTTCTTGTAAAACCCGTTTCATTCGTATTAATCGTTCATTTAATGTGATAATTTCATCAGGCAATACAAAATAATCATTCACACCAATTCGAATCAAATCTCGCAGCATGATGAAATTTTCTTTATAAGAGATATAAAGTATGACTGGTGAGTAAGAACTATTTAATTCACTTTGAATTTGTTGAATAAATTCCATACTAGGAAAATCCTCAGAATCAACGATAAGCAGGATATCTGGTAAGGTTTTTACCATCTCTTTAATTGCTTGATTATGAGAAACGGTATATAAATCGATCTCATCCGCAAAGGATTGCTTTGATAATTGATTTTTTACTTGTTCATCTTCACAAACTAATAAAATCTCTATCCCATCATTCGTCATTTTCAAGTCCTCCGTAACTATTCTTTATCCCTGTTAGTTGATTGCGTATTTTCTGCTGTTTCTAGATTATCTTGGTCTTTACCAGAGTTAGCCTTTAGTACTCTTACACTATCTGCATAATTTTGGACATGAATAAGGGATGGGGCTTCTTCCACAGCTACTTCGAGTGTAACGTTAGGATTCCCTTCCTCGTTTGTCTCGACGTTAGCAACTGGAATATCTCTCATAAATATCTCTGTTTCCGGACCTTCCTCCGTACTCTGTGAAACTACTATATCTACTCGATCCAGTGCTTCAAGATTTTGGTCAAAGTGTACATTATCCCATTCTGAGAACAGCTTAACTAATCGATTACCTTCTTCTGTCACGTCAGAATATGGCCGCAGCATACTGGTCGTTAAAATATCACCTTCCAGCAATGGTACAATGGATACTTGATCTTCTAATTGATTTAAAGATAGTATGTGTGCATCCGTTATAAACCGATTGGGAATTTGCATCGTTCTCACATGTTCACTGCTTATTGATTCTCGAGATGGAATGTTTTTGTCTGCAATATATATTTCTGTCGTTTGTCCTAGATTTTCATTTAAATCCGCATATGTATTAAAAAACATTAAGCCGGCTATTGCAGCTAAAATAAAAGAAAGTGTAATAAATATAAGTGCTCTTCTCTTTGATTCAAACATGCTTCACATTCCCTTCTCCTGTTATTCACTACTAAATTATTAATTACCTAGTGGATTTTCTCTATAGAGGAAAATGCTGGTTAGTAGGTCGCTCTATCTAAACTTTTAAACTAATTAGCAAAATATGTCAATTTGAGCAGTAATCCTTTCGCAACATTAGACATTAAATTAGTCCTATTTATGAAACCCAAATGTAAACAAAAAAATATAATTTGAGAACAATACAAAAGATAATTAATGACAAAGTAGGATAATCCCAAAAGATTCGACAGGCATAAATGCACAAGTTTAAATATTGCTAGTTATAAGTGTTCATTTATTATTACTATTTGATTACAATCTCTTTTTTTATAATGAAAAGAAATGCTTTTAGCTTGAATTATTCTAATAATTTTAACCCGAAGCTCCATTAGCTGAACCAAATTTCGCGCTTTTTCTAGTTCCACACTCCCTGAATCATAACCCTTATTTATATGTATTAAAGGAGCAGAAACTCCACTATAAATGCCACATTGAAAATGAAGTAAAATCCACTTTTTATTAAAACCAGTAGGACAGGTATGGATCCAATCTTCACATATAATCACTAATTTAGTGAAAGCTACTGTTAAACAATTTTTGGAGGAAAAACACGATGCCAAAAAAACACCAAAGAAAATTCACCAATTTCGAAGCGATCGAACGTTCAAAAAATGAATTGATACCAGAGGAATTTCCAGAGGGGGCTTTTGGCTCCCCAGTTAATTCAAAAGAACCTGTGGAAGGAAAATCGACACCTTGGGAAGAAGGCCAGAAAAGGATGAGTGCGTTTGTTTATCCAGATGAGGAGCAGCACGATGATTTACCTAGACAATTACCAGGGAGTCACCCTCTACATGATGAGTGATTTACAATTAAAACAGGGCACAAGAAAAGGAGCATAACTTATTAAGTCATGCTCCTTCAACAATGTTCTATTTGTTAATTCCTTTGAGGTTTACTAGTCAGAAACTACGGGTACATTGCCCTTTAAATTTATAGTGAGTAAACTAGTTACTTTGATATTTTCTAATTGCTGTATTGGTATTGTCCCTATTTTGCCACTTTTTTTAAAACAAAATAAGCACAACCAAAGTTACAGTATTCATATAAATAATCATCTAAGGCACCAATCTTCGTTTCAAAAGAGGCTTTTGTGTTTCGATCTTGGTAGAACCCCTTTAGGCGAAGCTGGTTATATCCCCAATCCCCAACGATAAAATCATATTTAGCTAAGATATCAGAATATCGATCTTTAAAGGCACTCTCTTGGAAACCATCTTTTATATTCTCAATTAATTCATACTTTTTCCCATGCAGTTCTATCAACTCAGGTTCACCTCTCTTAAGCTGAATCTATTTTACCACATTTTCCCCGTCTGTTCATTAGCATAAAATAAATTGCATGAATTCTTGCTGATTTACCAAACTAGAAAAGAGAAATCATCATTAAGGAGGAAGAAATGATGTACAAGAAGAATGGCTTACTAATTATCCTACTTGGTCTCTTTATTATAGGTGGCTGTACGGGGAATAACAATGCTACCCAAACCGAAGATATTTCAGACCCACTTAATCCGGACAGAGAAACTGAGAGGAATACGGAGTTTAATGAAAAACTAGGCTATGTTCACTTCTCTAAGGATGAAATCGACGTTGAGGAAGAAACAAGATCTGCAACCATTGATAGAAATCAATATGCAGACATGATAACAAGAACCATACTCCAAAACGATGGTTTTGATGAGGTAGCAACACTTGTAACAGATCAAGAGGTACTTATTGCTTATGAAAAATCGGGCGACTTAGGCAGTGAAGAAGCTGCAGATATTGCTGTAAAGACAGCAGAATCTTTCATGCCTCGTTTTTTTGAAGTATACGTATCAGATAATCCTGCTCTAATCCATGATATCCAAAGTTTGCACAATTCAACAACGAACCGTAACTACGATAATACGATTAACCAGATTATCAAAGAAATGAAGAAGACACCACAAGGAATGACTAACAATAAATAGCCATGTAAGAAATTACATGACAACAAACGATAATAAAGCCAGGAGGTGAGAAAGTTTGTACGGTAAGCTTCAAATCGCAGTTACCATCCAACTGTTACTTCTATTTGTTGGATTTAATACAGTGGCTTTTGCGGAAGAAAAAGAACCGTCGATTTATGACGAGCGAATGGCATTATATAAGAAAACAGAGACATTAACTCAAATACCATGGATTTACTTTGCAGCCATCGACAACTTTGAACGCAATATACAGGATAGCAATGAACCTGAAAAGGTAGTATCTATAAATATTCCCGATGAAATTTGGTTTGGAATTGGAAATAGCGGCAGTAATACCGATACTCAAATCATTAACATATTCGAGGGGAAAGGAAAAGATGGCAATGGTGATGGAAAGGCAGAAATCGATAATCCAGAAGACATTTTATATACCATGGCAAATCTCCTTTTAGAGTACGGACCAACAGAAGACGATATCAAAATAGGGCTATGGAATTATTATAAGCGTGATCTGACAGTTCAAACAATCATGAATACATCCAAGGTATTCCGTAGATTTGGAGATATAAATTTAACAGACCGTGATTTTCCTGTTAACATTAGATACAATTATAGTTATCGTAATACTTGGGGAGACCGTCGTGGTTTTGGAGGTCTACGTATGCATGAAGGTACAGACATTTTTGCTGATTACGGAACTCCTGTTCATTCCACCACATATGGCGTTGTTGAAGTGATGGGTTGGAACTTATACGGAGGATGGCGTATCGGAATCCGGGATATTTATAATATCTATCATTACTATGCTCACATGAGCGGTTTCCAGGAAGACTTACAAGTTGGGCAAGTCCTGAAACCAGGAGATGTAATTGGAAGTGTTGGTTCTTCTGGATACGGCCCACCTGGCACGTCTGGTAAATTCCCTCCACACCTTCATTATGGAATGTACAAGGATAACGGATATAGCGAATTTTCATTTGACCCTTTCCCATATTTAAACAAATGGGAACGAATGGCAAAAGAGAAGAAATAAGAACAAAGCCTCTACCATTATTGGTAAAGGCTCTTATTTTTTCATTCCGGATCTTTCGCTCGTTTCATGGCGTGGCGAATGCTTAATCCAAGTCCACCCCAGATAATAACAATCCCAATAACCATAAGGAGAATTGCTCCAGCTGTCATATTATTTAGCCTCCCTTGTTTCTTCAGTTATTTTTGTTGGGTCTTTTTTCCATTTTGTTAAAGAAATAAGAATCCCTATTACAAGAGCTCCTGCAGCTACAACCCAGCCACTATAGAGGATAAATGTGTCTGAATATCCTTCGTAGTTCCCTGTAGGTGTATCGAACCGCTTCAATAGATTCTGAACAAATAATTGAACCATCATAAACCCTAATATGATTGGAGTAATGATACTTAGACTAATCGTCCACCAAGCTCCTAAACGAATATCAGACACTTCATCTGCATGTGCTTGCAGGTCTTTTACTTGACGTAGGATCCATGTGACTACAACTACTTCTACAAGACCAATAAATGCAACACCAAATTGGTTAATGAAGTAATCAACTGCATCTAAGAAGAACAATCCACCTTGAGTGGCATAGAGCAAGGAAAGAATAGCAGATAATCCACCACCGTATAGAACTGCCTTCGTACGAGTTATTTTAAACTTATCCATTAGGGCAGAGATATAGGCCTCTGAAATAGAAATTAAAGAAGTTAACCCCGCAAGTACAAGCGATACAAAGAACAAAATACCAATAAAACCATTTAAAAATGGGAGTTCATTAATAATTTGCGGGAATACCACAAAAGCTAAACCGACTCCACCTGCTACCACTTCATCAATTCCAACTCCCGCTTGACCTGCCATAAAACCAAGCGTGGCAAACACACCGATACCTGCTAATAATTCAAAGCTGGAATTACCAAAACCAACAATAAACGCATTATTTGTAATATCCGATCTCTTCGGCAAATAACTTGAGTAAGCAATCATAATAGCAAAAGCGATGGATAAACTAAAGAATATTTGTCCGTATGCTGCAACCCAAACATCAGGGGACATAATAGCTTCAAAATCAGGTTGAAAGAATGCATTTAAGCCTTCAATGGCACCTGGTAAAGTTAGCGCATATATCACAATAAATAAGAATAAGACCACTAGTAATGGAAGAAAAATTCGGTTGGCTATCTCTATTCCTTTCCTAACCCCTGCAAACAGGATTACGAAAACAACAGCCCATACTATGATTAAGGGAATAAGAACACCTGGTACTATGCTACCTACCTGTCCTGGAACCTCCACAATTTGCAAATACTCATTAAACAAAAAACCTTCCGTATCCGCTCCCCAGCTTTGGTTAATTGAGAAAACAGTATACGACATGGCCCAAGCAAGAATGACCGCATAGTAAGTAGAAATAACAAAGGCAACTAAGGCACCCCACCAACCAAGCCATTCTGCCTTTTTGTTCATCCGACTAAATGATAATGGAGCAGAACCACGATACTTGTGACCAATGGTAAATTCCATAATTAATAATGGAATACCCGCAGTTAGTAAAGCAAAGAGATAGGGAATGAAGAACGCCCCTCCACCATTTTCATATGCCACCGCTGGGAAGCGCCAAATGTTACCAAGACCAATTGCTGAACCTGCAGCTGCTAAAATAAAACCCGCTCTTGTGCCCCATTGAGATCTTGTTTCCATAAGAATAACCTCCTTTTAGCTAACTTCCTTAGTCAGTATTTGAATCCGCTTACATAAAATTAATATTTTAAATATTGTTACTATACATTATTTTCATGTGTATTATACCGTACTATCACGTTATGTCAATTTTTTCAGATAAATTTTTTAATTAAAAAGAATTCCCTCACCTAAAGGGGTGAAGGAACTCTTTTTATGCCTTTCTTTTTGAAAGGCTGTGAATAAGAAAACTAATTCCAATTAATACTCCTAAAGTAATAACCAGTGATAGCACTAGTTGATGCGTAAAGCCAACAATTAAATATCCAATCACTCCTACTGAGGCTGCAAGTAGTGCATATGGTAATTGGGTAAGCACGTGGTCAATGTGGTTGGAACCTGCACCTGTTGACGATAGGATTGTTGTATCCGAAATCGGTGAGCAATGATCACCAAATACAGAACCAGCAAGAACAGCTGCTAGAGAAGGCAGCAGCATTTCCATATCTGTCACTACAGCAACTTCTGCTGCAATTGGAAGCATAATTCCAAATGTTCCCCATGATGTACCAGTTGCAAGTGCCATAAACCCAGCAATGATAAAAAATAGAACCGGCAGGAAGGAAGCGCTGATGGATGCTTCACTGAATTTCTCTGCAAAGTATACTCCTGTTTCCAATCTATCAAGAATGGAGCCTATCATCCAAGCTAAGATTAGAATATAGATGGCGGGAAGCATCGTTTTAAAACCCTCTACAAAGATTTTTCCAACATTCGCTTTTGGCTGATCTAACTGCAGATGGAATAATAAGGATAACAATACAGCAGCAGCGCCACCAATAGTGAGAGAAAGATTTACATTCGTATTAGCAAAAATAGTTAAGATCGTAACATTGTCACCACTCGCATATGCACCAGTGATTATCATGGATAACACGGTACCGACTACAAGAGCAATAATCGGCAGAATTAAATGATAAACTTTCCCGTTCTGATGCGGTGTAAAAGTATCACTTAGGTCTCCAGGTGCATGACTTGAGTTAGGATCGAGCAACTCTCCTGTTTGTAAAGCACGCTCTTCATGTTTACGCATTGGACCAATATCCATTTTCAAGCAAGCCACTAGAAATACAAGAATAATGGCAGAAATGGCATAAAAGTTTAATGGAATTATTTGAATAAAAGCTGTAAAAGGCTCTATATTTGTTATTTCATTCGCTGCAAATATTGCTCCTAATATCCCAATAATATACGCTCCCCAACTAGAAATTGGAGAAATAACTGTAGCTGGTGCTGCAGTAGAATCAATATAATATGCTAGCTTTGCACGTGAAACACGATGTCGGTCCGTCAAAGGCCTAGCAATTTGACCAACTGCTAAGCTATTGAAATAATCATCAATAAAAATAATCATGCCTAGTATACCTGTCATTAATTGCGCTCCGACTCTAGTCTTCACACGCTTCATCATCCATTCTCCAAATGCGCGACTGCCTCCAGAAGCTTGTAAGAATGCAGTCATCATTCCAAGTAATAGCAAGAATGCTAATAATAAAATATTCCCGGTATTTAAAGCACCCTCTGAAATAAAGATTCCGTAGAATACAGTCCATATTTCTTTTAGAGATGCTAAAGGACTAAAATCATGAATAAATAATGCTCCTAAAATAATACCTGCACCTAATGACAATAATACTTTCCTTGTTACAATAACAAGGATGAGCATTAATACAGCAGGTATAATCGAATAAATAGTTCCTTCCATGTTGCTTTACCTCCGTGTAATGTTTTTACATACAAGCGGGAAATTTGCTGACTTCTCTTTGAAATGCATCAGGATGTTGTTTTTTTGCATACAAAAAGCAAAGATAGAAAATAACTTATCTTTGCTTCATACAAAATATACGTTATCCTCCATTTCGATCAGTAGTTCTCCACGCACACTTGCTGCATGACAGTATGCCCCTTATTCAAGAACATACCAGCTATAATAAGTTTGACCCTTATTACGCTTCGGCAAACAAACCTTTCATCAGCACTCATCGTTGTCATTCTCCTGCTAACTAATTATTTTGCCTGCGCCTCTACCTCACCGATCTGAGGTTGAATATGAATTTATGACACTACTATACTAGATTATTCATCATCTTGCAAGTCTGCATTCTCATTCTCAAAATCGGACTTAGGAACTGAAATAGATGGTCCTTCCCCTCCTCCTCCATAAAACTCAGGTACGTCGCCTATAATAGCTCCCCCATCTATATAAATCTCCGTTTGGAGGGATTCCACTTTAGAGATAAATGGGATTATAATTTGGACATCTGCCTGAACATCAATGTATAGTGTTACCCATGATCCTGTAATGCCAAACGGTTCTGTTTCTCTTTTGACATTTGTTTTTACAGCTCCAACGAGTTCTAAATTAATTGGGATCTTAGGACCGAGATTGGCAAGAACTGTATTGCCTGTTACCTCTCCTAGGGGAATTTCTATTAAGGTCGGATCAAGTTTTGCACGGTCTTTCGCTCCATCACTATAGTCATATGGTTCTTGGAGGGAATAATCATAAGCAATTGGATCTCCTCTATTCATATTCTGGAAATATTCTTCGACTCGATCAGTCGCTACACGATTAATCTCACTTACCACAGCTGGATTCCAGTTATACGTTACCACATTGCCCTCATTATCATATGTAATATCAAATACCTCATTAAACTCATAATCCTCAGCAAAACGAACTGCTGAATTAATCGCCCTCGTAGCAAATTCAGTTGTTTTCCGTTCAGCAATTTGAATTATAGTTGGGGTAATCTTCTTATCGACATACCATATACTAATTGATACCCCTAGAATAAATATAATTATCGTCATTAGGAAGATATTTTTCCCTGGAGAAGCTGCAAATTTTTTATTATAACGTTTTTTTCTCGGCCCCAATCTAAAAACCCCCCCTAACACAGAGTATGCTTGTATTAATTGGGTTAGACTAAGGAATGTTTTGACTCCTTTTTAAATGGGTAAATATAACCAGCATATCTTTGTAATACTTAATGTACCTATTCGCAATATCCAAATTAGGGTGATTCTGCATAACCAGATTTTTGTTTTATTAACTTAAAGGAAAATCTCTCATTAACATACATAAATAGTTCTTAATTTGATAGAGTTTCAAAACGAGATTTATTGATGTTAGATAACAGAAGTTAACATCTACTAAATATTTGCTCTAACAATTAGACCTAATTTGTGTGGCACAATGTTTTTATCAAACCATATCTCTTGCTAAATAAAGCATTATAAGTTGTGAAAATAAATTCAAAGTTATGCCAGCAGCAAATATAGCATTCTCCTCGTCGTCTTATCCCTTTTGTTTTAAATCAATTTTTGACTATGTTACTATGTAAAACGTGTATCTACTATACAAATGTGAAAAGGATGAAACTTTTTATGAAAGAAAAAAGAAAACAATTTTCCAATGTATTTACTTATTCTGCAATCGTTGTCGGTATACTGGTACTACTAGGCGCCGTTTTTCCTGATGAATTTGGGGAAATTTCTGGAGCTCTTGGCGCATGGATTACAGAAACTTTTGGCTGGTATTACATGACGGTCTTCACGCTTATTCTATTTTTCTGTATATTTCTTGCTTTTAGTCCAATCGGCAAACTTAAATTGGGTAAACCAACTGATAAACCTGAATTTAAAACGATATCATGGTTAACAATGCTGTTTAGTGCTGGTATGGGGATTGGCTTAGTATTCTATGGTTCCTCTGAACCAATTTCACATTACTTAGCTCCCCCTACTGCTGACCCTGAAACAAAAGCTGCTTTAGCAGAAGCAATGAGATCCACTTTTCTGCATTATGGATTTCATCCATGGGCTGTATACGGCATTGTTGCACTTGCATTAGCTTATTCGCAGTTTAGAAAAGGGGAAGTTGGTTTATTATCTAAAACATTACGGCCTATTCTTGGAGATAGAGTAGATGGTCCTATAGGAAATGTTATTGATGTGTTGGCGGTGTTCGCAACCATTATTGGAGTGGCTGTTTCTTTAGGTATTGGAGCGATGCAAATTAATGGCGGCTTGAACTACCTCTTTGGAATTCCTAAAAACACGCTAGTTCAAGGAATTATCATTGCTGTTGTTACTGTGTTGTTTATTTATAGTGCTTGGAGTGGATTAAGTAAAGGAATTCAATATCTAAGTAATTTAAATATGATATTAGCAGGACTATTATTTCTTGCTGTCTTAATTCTGGGGCCAACTTTATTTATTCTTAATATGGTGACAAGTGGAACTGGTAATTATTTAAATTCATTATTATTTAACAGTTTAGATGTAGCTCCCTTAAACGAACAAAAACATGAGTGGCTGCAATCTTGGACTATATATTATTGGGGTTGGTGGATGAGCTGGAGTCCATTTGTAGGTATATTTATTGCAAGAATTTCAAGAGGTCGATCCATTCGGGAATTTATTATTGCGGTATTACTCGTTCCAACCATTGTAAGTATATTCTGGTTTAGTGCGTTTGGTCTAACAGGTGTGGAAGTCGCGCAAAATGCACCCCAAATATTTGATATGCCACCTGAGACTCAATTGTTTGGTATTTTCAATGAACTGCCTATGAGTGTCATTCTTTCTCTTATTACTTTGGTTCTTATTGCTTGTTTTTTTATTACTTCAGCCGATTCGGCAACATTTGTCTTAGGCATGCAGACTGCATTTGGAACTTTAAATCCTGCGGGTTTTATAAAAGTTGTATGGGGGTTATCTCTATCAGCGATTGCATATATATTGCTTTTATCAGGTGGAGAAACTGGTTTAAATGCACTGCAGTCCGCCGCAATTATAGCAGCATTGCCATTTAGTATAGTAGTTATATTAATGACTATTGCTTTTTACAAAGCTGCCAATGAAGAAAGAAAATACTTAGGATTGACCATTACACCGAATAAAAAAAGAATGAAAGAATATATTGACTCGATTAACGAGCAAGAGAAAAATAGTTAATCTAGAATAAGGCTGGGACAAATGTGTTTGCCGAAAAGGAAAAACCGAACGAAATAGCGGAGACAACCGCTGCGGAAATATACTTCGCTTTCCACGGGCGGCTGCTGAGCCTCCTCGAGACTGTCGTCTCTGCGGGGTCTCACCTAGGCCTATCCTCCCGTAGGAGTCTACGTATATTCCCTCCGCTAAATTAGCACATCGTTCGACTTCTTTGTTAAGCAGTTTAGTTATGTCCCAGCCTCATTCTTCACAAACTTCAATTAGGAGTGCTAAGTAAACCTGCCCTATTAGTCGATTGATAGGTTTGCACAATTACTTAACTCCGCAATATTAGATAATGATTATTCCGCTAAACCCCCAAAATAAAATGCCTTCCAAATGGAAGACATTTATATTTACGTAAGCTTCAACAATGCTTCCTTGCCCGACATTCCAACTTCCCAACCATATAACTCACTGGAAGCCTCCGTAATTTTTGCAAGGGGGGCATGCAAAAGTTGGTCAATTGTTCGGACGCCTTCAGCACGACCACAAATTACATTCCGCTGTTTTAATTTTTCATTTGCATCAAAAAAATCAACGTCAAGTGCAGCACACATAATATAACCTATATCATTGGAAATAATAAGCAGGGTTGTTTTCGGAAGTTCCACTGTTGTTTCTATAAACATTTTCCCCTCTAATTCAAGTGGCTTAACAGTCATCATACATTTTCCGCCTCCTTCAAAAGATACATTATATCTTTATGCTGGAGGGGGAAAATATGTCACTCATCTAGTTTTAACCATAAACACGTTTTAATGTCTCCACTAATAAGTCACGAATAAATTCAGGTAAGAAATATTTTTTAGTTTCAGATCTCGCTATTTCAGGTAACAGCCTGCCGAATGTAAAAGTATCAGCAGTTGCCACCTGATAAACAGAGTCCCGATCTATCTCGTTACCATCATTACAAGTTACTTTCTTTACGTATTCCTCCCCATTTTTATGATGACCTGTTTCCACATTTATTCCAGCAAACATCATGCGTCCTAGTACTTCTCCACGGAAACCAAAACCTTTTAGCTTGAGTTCGGTAAAGTCTTTTGTAAAAGAAGCACGAATCACTTCGATTAATTCATCTCCAGCCAATTCTACCACAACAGGATTAATTGGATGTGGACAGATACGATGAACATCCCTATATGTCACAGACCCGGCCGAAAACTGATCCAATAATAACCCCGCATTAAGCATCGCACAATTTGCATTAGTATAGGATAATAAGGTATTAGTAAGCTCCTGCATGATCATTGTATCAGCAAACCACTTCACTTCAATTGGTCTATTGATTTGAACAATAGGATCACCAAGAAGTTTGTCAGCTTCATCTTGAAGCATCTGTAAACCCTGTTCTGTTTTTAAATCCTTTGGATAATTTGTAATATCTACTGCATATGCTTGCTTGTCTACCAGCCTTTTCTCAAGATGGTCCCAGGTTAGTATAACTTCACCTACGAAATAGCAATGCTTGCCAGCCGCCGTTATTAATGTTTGGTTTACACTTTCCCCTGTTCGCAATAAGTGGTGTGTATGTCCTCCAATAATTAAATCAATATCCGGATATCTTCTGGCAATCTCTTGATCTTCTGTAATTCCTAAATGAGAAAGTAAGACAATAATATCCGCCTCTTTTTTTAATTGCTCTACATAATGATCGAGTGCTTCAAATTCAGAAGAAATATGCCAATCCAGCAGCTCATAATAATCATTAAATGGCGCAGTAAGACCAAGTAACCCAATTTTCACACCTGAATTTGATTTGATTATAACATTGCGTTCTAACCAAACCGGGTTCTCTTTTCTTAAACTATGTAAATTTGTACATACAACTTGATACTCAGCATCATCATAAAGGTGAAACAAGTCTTCATGTGAAAGTGTAATTCCTTCATTATTCCCGATAGTTGCTACATCATAATGAAGATCATTCATTAATGCAACATTTGCTTTTCCCATAAATGCTTCTGAGATGGGATGAACTCGGTCCATATGGTCACCAATATCCACGAGCCAATAATTCTCATTTCTTTCTTGCCTTTTCCCTGTTTCTTCCTTTATAAAGCCTGAAACTCTTGGCCATTGTTCAAAATTGCTATGAAGATCATTTGTATAGTAAAAGTATAAATTCTCTTTCATTTGCTAAGCTCCTTATGAAAGTCCTTGAAAAATCATTCGAACACCGATCAAAATGAATAATATCCGTAATACCCATTCCAATGTTTTACTTGATAAAAGCTGATTTACTTTAGCACCAAGTTTTCCACCTAGCCATGCACCAGGGATGAAAAGTAATACATATTCCCACTCGATATGACCTAAGATGATATGAGTGAAGGAACTCGATAGACTGACAAAAAAAATGATAAACATAGAAGTTGCTGTTGCGATATGTGCAGGAATTCCGTATAACAGCATCATTGCTGGAACGATAATGGAACCACCACCAATTCCAAATAGCCCGGATAGAATACCAACGACTATTGAAAGAATAAACGCTCCTGCCATATTTACGCGGTAATGATATTCTTTTCCTTCCAGTTGAATGGTGCGTACTCCCTTTTTATTTGAAGGTATTTTTCTAGTATAAGAGTCCTTCTTTATGAATAAGAGTAATGAAATGAAAATCATTAAACAACCAAAATACAATAAAAATTCATTTGCATGAATAAACTGATTTAACCAAGAACCAAGCATTCCACCCGGGATACTGCCACTCAGGAAGATAATGCCTGTTCGATAATCCACCCGCTTTACTTTAACGTAAGCTAATGTAGATGAAAGACCAGTAAAAATCATCGTCAATAATGAAATTCCAACAACTGTTTGCGGTGTTGCCCAACTAAATGCATCTGAAATATGCTGGAGAAAGAATAAGCTAGGTACAAGAACAAGCCCGCCACCTAAACCAGCAATCGCCCCTACAAATGCAGCAAGTGTTCCAATCAGTAAGCAAATAATAATGAACACATGAATACCCCTTTTAACTAACGAGTTCTACCTTAATATTAGCATTGTTTGAGTTGGTTTCCTACAAAGATGGATTTCATTTTAGCAGATAATATAGTAAATAACATATTTCAGTATTAAAAAAACAACCCTATCCAGCAAATTGCCAGACAGGATTGTTGTATTATTATTAACCAATTGAACCTTCCATCTCAAATTTGATAAGACGGTTCATTTCTACTGCATATTCCATTGGAAGCTCTTTTGTAAATGGCTCGATGAAGCCCATTACGATCATTTCTGTTGCTTCTTCTTCTGTTAAACCTCTACTCATCAGGTAGAATAGTTGTTCTTCAGATACTTTAGAAACTTTCGCTTCATGTTCTAGTGAAATATTATCATTGTAAATTTCATTGTATGGAATAGTATCCGATTTTGATTCATTATCAAGAATCAATGTATCACATTCGATGTTGGAACGTGCACCATCTGCTTTTCTTCCAAAGTGAACAAGTCCACGATATGTCACGTTTCCACCTTGTTTAGAGAAGGACTTGGAAACGATAGAAGATGATGTGTTTGGCGCTAGGTGATACATTTTTGCACCTGCATCTTGCACTTGTCCACGTCCAGCAATCGCGATAGAGATGGTATTTCCGCGTGCACCTTCACCTTTTAAGTGGATTGCAGGGTATTTCATTGTCAGCTTGGAGCCGATATTACCATCAATCCACTCCATTTGTGCATTTGCATCACAAGTAGCACGTTTTGTTACTAGGTTGTATACGTTATTCGCCCAGTTTTGAATCGTAGTATAACGGCAATAACCGTCTTTCTTCACGATAATTTCTACAACGGCACTGTGCAATGAGTTGGTTGTATAAACAGGTGCTGTACAACCTTCTACATAGTGCACAGATGCGCCTTCATCCACGATAATCAACGTACGCTCGAACTGACCCATATTTTCTGAGTTAATTCGGAAGTATGCTTGTAGTGGTGATGTTGCTTTTACTCCTTTTGGTACATAAATGAAAGAACCACCAGACCAAACCGCGGAGTTCAACGCTGAAAATTTGTTATCGGAATATGGAATCACCGTACCAAAATACTCTTTGAACAATTCTTCATGTTCTTTCAAAGCAGTATCAGTATCTTTAAAAATGATTCCCATTTCTTCTAAATCCTCTTTTAAGCTATGATAAACTACTTCAGATTCATACTGAGCAGATACACCTGCAAGATACTTTTGCTCTGCTTCTGGGATTCCTAACTTATCAAAGGTTTGCTTAATCTCAGCAGGTACCTCATCCCAAGTTCTACCTTGTTTTTCAGATGGTTTTACATAATAAACAATCTCGTCAAAGTTTAACTCGGCTAAATCTCCACCCCATTGTGGCATCGGACGTTGATAAAAGTGTTCCAATGCTTTCAAACGATAATCTAACATCCACTGTGGTTCTTCCTTTAACTTAGAGATTTCTTCTACGACTTTTCTCGTTAATCCTCTTTCCGTACGAAAAACAGAAACGTCTTTGTCACGAAATCCATATTGGTACTCTTCTATCTCTGGTGCTTTTTTAGACAATGATAAAACCTCCTTTAGATAGTTACTTCTCTTCGTTCAC
This sequence comes from Oceanobacillus piezotolerans, assembly GCF_003665065.1. GTDB lineage: Bacteria > Bacillota > Bacilli > Bacillales > Amphibacillaceae > Oceanobacillus > Oceanobacillus piezotolerans. Next base: position 77,449 of record NZ_RCHR01000002.1, read on the forward strand.
ACCTTTTTCCATTGCTTTCCAAGCAAGGGTTGCACACTTTATTCGAGCTGGAAATTGAGATACTCCTTGTAGGGCTTCGATATCTCCTAAATCTATATCGGTATCCAAATCTTTCCCCAGCATCATATCAGAAAAGAGTTTAGACATCTTTAACGCATCTTCTATTGTTTTCCCTTTTACCGCTTGCGTCATCATGGATGCAGATGACATGCTAATGGAGCATCCTTCGCCTTCAAATTTCGCATCCTTAACCAGTCCATCTTCTACTAGTAATTGAAGCTGTATGCGGTCACCACAAGTAGGGTTATTCATATCAACGGTTACCGAATCTCCTTCAATATTTCCGCGATTTCGAGGGTTTTTGTAATGGTCCATAATCACTTGTCGGTATAGCTGATCAAGATTATTTAAAGACATCGCCAAAAAACTCCTTCGCTTTAACAAGTCCATCCACTAACTTATCAATATCTTCTTCTGTATTATAAAGATAAAAACTTGCACGTGCTGTGGCAGTTACATTGAGCCATTTCATTAATGGCTGTGCACAATGATGTCCTGCGCGAACAGCGATACCTTCACTATCTAATACGGTAGCTGTATCGTGTGGATGAACATCGTCTAAGTTAAATGTAACTAGACCTGCACGTTCTTCTGGGCCGTAAATAGTTATCCCATCTATCGTGTTTAAGCGTTCCACAGCATACTTCGCTATTTTTTTATCATGTTCAAAAATAGCATCCATTCCAACTTGCTCAAGAAAATCAATTGCTGCACCTAATCCGATAGCTCCAGCGATAATGGGTGTACCTCCTTCAAATTTCCAAGGAAGCTCTTTCCAAGTAGAATCATAAAGATCTACAAAGTCAATCATTTCACCGCCAAATTCAACTGGTTCTGTTTCTTCTAGAAGTTCTTGTTTTCCGTAGAGTACACCAATACCAGTTGGACCGCACATTTTATGTCCAGAAAAGGCATAGAAATCACAATCCAAATCCTGTACGTCTACTTTCATATGAGGAGCACCTTGAGCTCCATCTACAACGAGAATGGCTCCTTTTTCATGAGCAATTCCGGCAATTTCTTTAATTGGGTTTATCGTACCCAGCACGTTCGATAGATGTGTAATCGCAACAATTTTTGTTTTATCTGTTACAGTTTTTCTCACATCGTCTAATGACACGCTGCCGTCTTCTTGTAAGGGAATATATTTCAGTGTTGCACCTGTTGCTTTCGCAGCTTGCTGCCAAGGAATGATATTACTATGATGCTCCATTGGAGTAGTCACAATCTCATCCCCTGGTTGCAGCTTCTGACGGGCATAACCATATGCAACATAATTCAAGGAAGTTGTTGTTCCTCTAGTAAAGATAACTTCCTTTATACTTTTTGCATGGATAAATTTCCTTACCTTTTCCCTTGCGCCTTCATATTTATCTGTCGCCCTTGTTCCTAGTGTGTGTACACCGCGGTGAACATTAGAATTGTCTTGACGATAGTAATCATCTAGAGCTTCTATAACAGAAATTGGCTTTTGAGATGTTGCAGATGAATCAAGATAGACCAATGGCTTTCCGTTCACTTCTTGGTTGAGTATCGGAAACTGCTCACGAATCGCTCTTGAATCCATTAATAAACTTTCCTTTCAATAACCTGTGTTAATTGTTTCTTCACCGATTCAATTGGTAATTGAGAAACTACAGGTGCTAGGAATCCATGGATTACTAATCGTTCTGCTTCTTCTTTTTTCAATCCGCGGCTCATTAGATAGTACATTTGTAAAGGATCAACACGACCAACAGATGCAGCATGTCCTGCTGTTACATCATCTTCTTCGATTAATAGAATTGGGTTTGCGTCACCGCGTGCATCTGCACTTAACATTAATACACGTGATTCTTGCTCAGAATTGGATCCTGAACCACCATGCTCAATTTTACCAATTGCGTTGAAGATCGTTGTCGCTTTTTCCTTCATTACACCACGCTGCAGGATAAATCCATCTGTTCCTTTACCATGCTGTACAATGTTAGCAGTGAAGTTCTGAATTTGTGTCCCACGCCCTACAGTAACAGCATTCGCTTTAGAAGTAGAGCCGTTACCAATTAAGTGTGTGATGTTTTCAGATACTGTATTACCTTCGTTCATTTGACCAAGAGCCCAGTCAATTGTTGCATTATCATATGCAACTCCACGACGATTCACATAAGAAGTAGTACCTTCAGCAAAATTATCCACTGCGCCATAAGAGATTTTTGCATTGTTATGGGCAAACACTTCTTCAACAATATTTGCTACTGTCTGCTCTTCTACATTACTAGAAACGTAATTTTCTACATATGTTAATTTACTATTTTCATCCGCTACAACGATTACATGGTTAACAAGCGCTAACTCCGGATCTTCCTGCCAGAATACAACTTGCAACGGTTCTTCAATCTCTACATTTTTAGGAACATAGATAAATGCTCCGCCATTTACTAATGCTGCATGCAGGGCAGTTAAACGATTTTGATCTACTGATACTGCATTATTCATGAAATATTGTTCAACTAAATCGCTATGCTCTTTCATTGCCGTAAAGATATCTGTAAAAATAACACCTTTATCTTTTAATTCATCCTTTAATGCTGCATATGCAACAGTATGATTACGTTGAATGAGCAGATTTTCAGGCAGATTATCTTGATCAAAATAGTCTTTTAAGACATCTGGCAACTCCTGTAAAGAAGGAATAGTTTCTCCAGTTGTATACTCATGTTTAAAATCGGAAAAATTCCATCTTGTAATCTTCGTTTTATCTGGCTTTGGCATTTCGAGCGTTTCTGCTTGTTCTAAAGCTTGTAAACGTAGAGAACGCATCCAATTTGGTTCATTTAATGTATTTGAAAACTGTTCGATATACTCTTTATCAAATGGAAGCTTTGTTTCGACAGCCATGTTACTCCTCCTAACTATTAGTGCGTGTTCAAAAAGGAGGATGAAAAGGACCGAGAAGTTCGAGGCGGCTTAGCTTTGAGCAACGAAACGTATGCAATTGATACGTGAGTAGCGGAAAAGCTAACCAACGAAGAAATTCAATGCGTCATTTTCACCGGACTTTTTGAACAACCTCTATTACGCATTTTGTTCTACTGTTTCGTCTTCGATTCCTAATTCCTCTTTAATCCACTCATATCCTTCAGCTTCAAGGCGTTTTGCTAATTCTGGACCACCTGATTTAACAACACGTCCTTGCATCATAACATGTACAAAATCTGGAGTGATGTAGTTAAGCAGACGTTGATAATGCGTAATAATTAAGCATCCAAAGTCTTCTCCGCGCATTTTATTAATCCCTTTCGATACAACCTTAAGTGCATCGATATCTAAACCAGAGTCAATCTCATCAAGAATGGCTATTTCTGGTTTCAATTGCATTAATTGAAGGATTTCATTACGTTTTTTCTCCCCGCCTGAGAAACCTTCGTTTAAATATCTTGTTGCCATGTTTTGATCAATTTCTAAGTACTCTAAGTCTTTATCTAATTCTTTAATGAATTTCATTAAAGAAATTTCATCGCCTTCTTCTCGGCGTGCATTAATAGCAGAACGTAAGAAGTCAGAAGTTGTTACCCCGCTAATTTCACTTGGATATTGCATTGCTAAGAATAAACCTGCACGGGCACGCTCATCTACTTCCATCTCTAACACATCTTCACCATCAAGTGTGATAGAACCTTCTGTTACTTCATATTTTGGATGTCCCATAATTGCAGAAGCAAGAGTAGATTTACCAGTTCCGTTCGGTCCCATGATTGCGTGGAATTCTCCACCTTTTATAGTAAGGTTTACACCTTTTAATATCTCTTTGTCTTCGATTGATACATGAAGATTTTTGATTTCTAATACTGATCCTGACATAGCTATACCTCCAAGTTTCTGTATTTTTTCGCAGATAAGTAAAGTATATACTTTCTTAACTGCATAAGTGCAACTAAGGTTTTGCAAAAAAGCTTAGCAAAACCCAAATTTGCTAATCGCTTATGATAAGAAATGAATATAATATTCATTCTCAATCTATTCTCATTACAATCTTAAAGCATTTCAAATTAATTATCAACTCTTTAACGGCACGTTTTCTTATGGTATAGCAAGCCTTTTGGGCAGGTATGCAAGTATAAACTTATTTACTCCCGTTCCTGCAGGCTTCTGCATTATTTAAAGAATTTTTATATGTATGTATTTATTTACAGTTTAAATGAAAACGTGCTGGAAACCTAATAGATTACCAGCACGAATGTTTATGTTAATCAGCTTACTGTACTTCGTCATCACTTAAGAAACAGTTCTCAACATTTTGAACGAAGACTTCACTAAGATAAATTAACCCTTATTTATGAACTTGAGCATTTACCTCTGACAAGATTTGTTTACTTTTTTGATAGCTTGCTTCCCGGCTTTTTTCTACTTTCAGTCGGTTAGACAGCTTTCTTTCATATTCAGCGTAATTCATTCCGTGGGATTGTTCCATCGCTTTTTCCATTTCACTTGTATACTTCATAGCGATTTGATTATCATCCTTTCCTCTTGAATAATGTAATGATAACAGCCGTCAGATAATACAACAACCATCATTTGGTGTACTTATTCCCGATTTATAGGATTCTAATCTTCTCAACTAATTGTGAAGTATTACATTCTTACAATTCCAAGCATATACGCTCCCATACTGCTAAATACGAAGAAATTGCTTATTTGTCTCCACCTACTGGTACAACAGCACCACCATAATTTTCTAAGATAAAGTTTTGAATCTCTTCAGATTGTAGTACTTCTACAAGTTTATTTAATGCTTCATTATCTTTGTCTTCAGAGCGAACTGCTACAACATTTTCATAATTAGGATTGTCACCATCATGGAATAATGCGTCATCCAATGGACTTAGGCCTGCTTCAATAGCATAATTCCCGTTAATGGCAACAAGTGCATCTTCTTCGGATTCGTACATTTCAGGTAAGAAAGCGGCGTCCACGTCAGGTGAAAATGTTAAATTAAGTGGATTCTCTGTAATATCATCCACTGTCGCTGCTGATTTTTCTACACTTTCATCTAATTTGATTAATCCTTCAGCTTCGAAAAGCGCTAATATACGAGCATGGTCCGAAATGGAACGACTTATGATTACTTCTGTATTCTCTGGAATATCATCTACACTAGTAATATTTTTAGAATAAATACCCAATGGCTCGATATGGATACCTTCAATATAGTCTAAATCATATCCTGTATCTGAAACTGTTAGTTCTAGATATGGAACTGTCTGGAAATAGTTTGCATCTAATGTTCCATTTGCTAAATCATCATTTGGCAATATATAATCTTGGTATTCTTCAATTTTTAAAGTAATTCCTTCTTCTTCAAGAATTGGTTGTGCCTCTTTTAAAATTTCTGCGTGCGGTGTACTAGATGCACCAACAACAATCTCTGCTGGTTCGTTGGAAGATTCCTCGGCACCTTCTTCATTACTTCCCTCTGCAGCATTATCAGTATTTCCCTCTTCTGTTCCACCATTACCACATGCAGCTAATACAAGTGCTATAAATAAAATAGCGAACAATGATAAAATCTTTTTCATTTGTCATTCTCTCCTTATTCTTGTTTTATCTAGCTAAGCGCTAGTGCTTTTTTATCTTTTATCAAGTTTTTTAGAGATAAAATCTCCAATAAACTGAAAAATAAACACGATAATAAGTATTAAGATCGTACATAGTAAAACCACATCAAATTGGCGGCGCTGGAATCCGTAGAAATAGGCATAGTCACCTAGTCCTCCTGCTCCAATTACACCAGCCATCGCAGTGTAACCAATTAAAGCAATTCCTGTTACGGTAATCCCTGAAACTAATGCTGGCATTGATTCAGGAAGCAAAACTTTAAAGATAATCGTTCTCGTTTTTGCCCCCATTGATTTTGCTGCCTCAATCACACCTTTATCGACTTCACGAAAGCCAATTTCTACAAGTCGTGCATAAAACGGTGCTGATCCAAGAATTAGTGCTGGCAACGCTGCAGTAGGCCCTCTTGTCGTATTAAACAAGAAATCTGTAAATGGGAAAAGCAGTAGAATAAGAATAATAAATGGGATCGCACGAAATACGTTTACCACTGAGGAAACAATCATATTGAAAAATTTATTTTCCCAAATGTTATCTTTAGCAGTTAGGTATAAAAGCAAGCCTAGAATAATTCCTATAATAACGGTACCTATTAATGCAACAATCGTCATATATAATGTTTCGTATGCTGCCACTAATATTTCATCCATGCTTATTTCACTGAACATCGCGAACTACCTCCACTTCTACAGTGGTTTCGCTTTGAATAAATTCAATTGCCTGTTGAATATCCGGTTCTTCACCTTTTAGTTGAACGAACATAGTACCATAGCCACCACTTTGGGTTTGTGTGATTTTCCCTTGTAAGATGTTAATATCTATCGGGAATTTTCTAATTACTTTGCTTATTAACGATTCGTTTGCTGCATCCCCAATAAAATGAAGTCTAACAAGCTTACCTTCTTTATAAGTAGCAAGGATTTTCTCCGTATCTTCTGCCTCATCTGTTTCTCCCATTATTTGCTGTACAAATTTCTTTGTAACAGGTTTCTTAGGATTGGAGAAAACGTCCAACACATCACCCTGCTCTACTATTTTCCCTTTCTCCATAACTGCTACTCGACGACAAATTTTACGAATAACATGCATTTCATGAGTGATTAATATTATCGTTAAACCAAGCTTTTGATTAATATCCACTAATAAATCAAGGATCGAATTTGTTGTTTCTGGATCAAGTGCTGAGGTTGCTTCGTCACACAGCAATAGCTTTGGCTTATTAGCAAGCGCCCGGGCAATGCCAACTCGCTGCTTTTGGCCTCCACTTAACTGAGAAGGATACGCATTTTCTCTTCCGCTTAGTCCGACTAAGTCGATAAGCTCCTGTACCCGTTTCTCACGCTCTTGTTTTGCTACCCCTGCTATTTCGAGTGGGAAAGCAATGTTATCTTTTACTGTACGAGACCAGAGTAAATTGAAATGTTGAAAAATCATTCCTATTTCCTGTCTGGCTTTTCTTAAGTCTCTTGTATTTAATGATGTAATCTCCTGCTCGCCAATTTCAATACTCCCTGAAGTTGGCTCTTCAAGACGATTCAGCAAACGGATAAAGGTACTTTTTCCAGCACCACTATAACCGATGACACCGAATATTTCTCCTTCTTGAATGTTAAGGGTTAAATCATCAACAGCATTGATTTTTCTGTTATCAGATGTAAAAACCTTTCGTAAACCCTTAATCGAAATCAATCTGCTACCTCCTTTTGATGCATAATCAAATACCTTACCTTATATCTAATATACCCCAAAACAAAAACGTCTTCCTGTTAAGAGAACAGAAAGACGTAATATCTATAAGTCTACCGTTCTCTTATCTTTCAGAACAAAAGCTCTGCTGGAATTAGCACCTTTTTCAAAGTAGATTTGAAGGTTGCCGCGGTTTCATAGGGCCAGTCCCTCCCCCGCTCATGATAAGAGATATCGTATTTGATTATTTAACTCATTAAAGTATGACTTTTATACTAGCACATGCTTTGTATACTGTCAACATAAATGAGTAAAGCAATGATAAACAGCGATTCACTCGGCTCCAGCAACTGCCAATAAAAATTAATAAAAAAACCGCTGCGGAAATATAAAACGTCTTCCGCATGCGGCTGACTTACATCTCAAGCTTATGCATTGCAGAGTTTCAATTAGGTCTACTTATAGAACTCTGCTAATTAATTTTCGTACTTATAGATAAAGTTGATTAGCCTTTTCCCAGCTTTCACTGTTTCTTGAATAATTCCGGCTTATATTCCATTAAATATGAATATATATTCGCTATAGATTTGAAAGCATATACTTTTTCTTTAATGATATTATCTTGTTTAATTAGAAGACATGGGACACTTTCTATTTGGTTCTCCTGCATGAATTCTGGATGAAAGGAAGCGTTCCTTTCATAAAAAATATCCTGTTTATGAATATCCTCGATTTTTTCTAACATCGCTCTTGCCACACTACAGGTGCCACAAAACGGAGTATAGATATATAAAAGGTAATTTTCTTTACTGTGTTCATCAATTAGTTCCTGCAAAAAAATACCACCCTATATTTCTTTCATTAGGAAGATTGGATTTACTGAAAAATGTTTGCTTACTAATGCAGTTGCAAGTATATGTTCAGGAGTTGTTGCTACCTCTCGGTATTCACTGCTGATATAAATATGATCGGCATGAGGAAGTTCTCGGGCTAATTGCTTTCTTAATTTCAATCCCGATTTGTCCTCGTCGACAAAAATAAACACATCCTTTTCGTCTAAGTGATAGGTTTCTAATAAATCATCAAAACGTTCCACGCCAAGCGTTCCATTTGTACAAACAATCGTCACGTCATCATTAATTACTTTTTGTAGTTGCCGTTTATCTGTTAACCCTTCCACAATGATTACTTTGTCAGACTCTGTCATTATCATCCCACAGCACTCCTTAAGTAAGCAAACGGATGCTTATTTTAATGAATATTCAATTTTATTTAAAGTATATGAATTAATAAAGGATAACTATTCACAATTTAGGTTAAAGCTGGATAAGCAATGAAACCACGCTTAATCACAAATTATTGATCAGTTAATTCTTTATAAGCTTCTGAGGAAAGCAGTTGTTCCAATTCAGTTTCATCTGATAATTCAACAACAACCATCCAGGCTTTTTCATAAGGTGACTCATTGACATACTCTGGACTATCTTCTAATTGGTTATTAACTTCTACTACTTTTCCACTTACAGGTGCATATAATTCAGATACTGTTTTTACAGATTCTACACTGCCAAATGGTTCATCCGCAGTTAGTGTATCACCAACTTCTGGAAGTTCAACAAATACAATGTCACCTAGCTCATCTTGTGCAAAGTCTGTAATCCCAACACGTACTTTTTTTCCTTCTTCTTTTTTAACCCATTCATGTTCTTTTGAATATAATAAACCCTCTGGTAAACTCATACTATCCCTCCAAGTACATAATAATTTAACTATACCGTCAAAACTTCTATATTTCTAGTAGCGCAGCAGTTGTTATCCCCAGTTTTCTTGGAATGTCTCTTCTTTAAATCCAACTGTTACCTTTTCGCCATCTGAAACGATAGGGCGCTTGATAAGCATCCCATCTGAAGCTAAGATTTCTGCCATCTCTTCTGTGCTAGCGTCCGCAATTTTTTCTTTTATATTTTGTTCACGGTATTTTTTTCCACTAGTATTGAAGAATTTCTTTGCAGGTAAATCACTTTGTTCTATTAAAGATAGTAACTGTTCCTTTGATGGCGTTTCCTCTACTATATGTATTGCATTATAGTCGACACCTTGGTCATCAAGCCACTTTTTAGCTTTCTTGCAGGTTCCACAATTCGGGTACCAATAAAATGTTACTGCCATATTTTCCCCTCCATTACTGAATATATCATTATCTTATCATGTTTATGTTGATAGTTAAATATTCCTTCCTTCTTGCAATTATATAGGATACCAATTACCTTTAAATAGAAAGGAGGCTTTCATGAGTTATTTGGAGTCGTTACCCTACCCTATTATGATTCTTAGTTTGCTTGTTTACATACCCTTACGATATTTCTACCGAAAGAAAAAGCAAATCAACACTTCTTTTATTAAGGAAACAATATATGTGTCCTTTATTTTTTATTTAGAAAGTATTCTATATTTCACTATATTCTCTTCCATCGAAAAGGGTACAGGCGAAATAATAGGTGTCAATCTTATTCCTTTCCAAACGATAATCCAATATATGAAACTATTTCAGACAGATTATCTTCTCCACGCCTCCGTAAATATAATTGGAAACATCGTTGTTTTTATTCCACTTGGAATCTTTATTGTGTTGTTAAAAAAACACGCCTCTTTCCTTTATACAACTATAGTAGGTCTCATTAGTTCACTTAGCATTGAAATAACACAGCTGATACTATCTTCATTCAATTTCATGTCAAGAAGCTTTGATGTCGATGATTTAATTCTGAACACCCTGGGAGTGTCTATTGGCTATTTCATCTTAGCCTGGAAAGGGAAGAAATAGAAAGAGCCTCATTGCTAGAGGCTCTTCTTCAAAATTATACGATATAGGTTTCTTCTTCAATGACCTTCGCTGCAATAGCTCGCTTTTTGGCAACTACATTGATTGGTGTATGACGCGTTAGTTTTCGTAAGGAAGATAACATCATACGTAATGAATCTCCCTCTTCTGTTGCGATAAGTGTTTCCTTTGCATGAGCTTCAATCCGATTAAATGCTTCTTGAACGTAAACTTGAGTATATAATAGCTTTTGTTTATTTGCTTTCTCACCTGTTTTAGCAATTGCCTTTTCCGTACGAAGAATGGCAGCTTCCATATTGTAAACCTCTGCCACCATATCAGCTAAGTTAATAAGTATCTCCTGTTCTCTCTCGATCTTTTGCATGTATTTCTGAACAGAAATACCTGAAGCAAACAATACGATTTTTTTAGCACTTTTCAGTAAATATTTTTCTTGCTCTAATGTCTCTTCCCCAATTTCCTCAGGCATTTTCATTACTAATTCTTCTTGCAGGCTTTGTGCTTGTTTTAGAAGCGGTAGCTCCCCCTTCATTGCTTTCTTTAATAAAGTTCCAGGAACTAATAAACGATTAATTTCATTTGTTCCTTCAAATATGCGGTTAATACGGGAATCCCGATACATTCTTTCGACTTCGTATTCTTGAATAAATCCATAACCACCATGAAGCTGTACTGCCTCATCTACTACCTGATCCAACAATTCTGTCGCCATATATTTATTCATGGAGCATTCAATCTGATATTCAGCAATAGCATTGGCGATTTCACGTCCATCTTTTAACTCTTCCTCACTTAAAGTACCCATACGCTGCTCAAATAAACCAACTGTACGATAGACAGCACTTTCATTAGCATAAATATTCGCTGCCATTGTTCCCAGCTTTTCCTTTGTTAAAGAGAAACTTGAAATTGGAGTATTAAATTGCTTTCGTTCATTCACATATTTCACTGCTTCTTCTAGTGCCAGCTTCGCTCCGCCAACACCACCAATTGCTAATTTATATCGGCCCACATTTAATATATTAAAGGCGATTTTATGGCCTTTTCCTTTTTCCCCTAATAAGTTCTCAACTGGAACCTCGGCATCGTTTAATATTAATGTTCTTGTCGATGAGCTCTTAATCCCCATCTTCTTCTCTTCTGCACCAGTAGAAACACCAGAAAATCCACGTTCTACGATAAAGGTTGAAAAATGCTCTCCATTAATTTTGGCGTAGACTACAAATACATCTGCAAAAGCAGAGTTAGTAATAAATTGCTTTTCTCCATTTAAAATGTAGTGGGTGCCAGCCTCATTTAGCACTGCAGTTGTCTTTGCTCCTAATGCATCGGAACCTGATGATGCTTCCGTTAAAGCATATGCTGCAATTAGCTCTCCTGTAGCAAGTTTCGGTAAATACTTTTGTTTCTGTTCTTCATTTCCAAAGAAAACGATAGGGAGGGATCCTATTCCCACATGTGCACCATGGGTAATCGAAAAACCACCTGCTTTTGCCATCTTTTCTGTAATAAGAGCCGAGCTTGTTTTGTCTAATCCTAAACCGCCATATTCTTCTGGTACATCAGCACCCAGCAATCCAAGTTCCCCAGCTTTCTTTAATAAGTCTACGGAGATATCGAAGTTTTGATTTTCAAGTGCTTCTAATTGAGGTAGAACCTCTTTATCTATATATTCCTCTGTTGTCTTAGCTATCATAACTTGTTCATCTGTAAAGTCTTCAGGTGTAATAATATCCTGTGCCGTTAAATCTTCTGTTAAAAAAGCGCCACCTTTAAATAATCTTTCCTTCGTTTCACTCATAATCCTTCTCCCCTTTTTGAATAATAATTAGACTTCGTTCTATAGTTGCTGCATGTCGTTTGATAGAAAGTGTTGATTTATTTAATCCAAGATAGTGGGCAAAACCGCTCCGGAAATACACTACGCTTTCCGCGGGCGCTGTTGAGCCTCCTCGTGCTAACGCACTGCGGAGTCTCACCTAGGCTTTTCATCCCGCAGGAGTCTTCGTGTATTTCCTCCGCTAAATGGTGCTGCTTTATCTTTATATATTGGGAAGTGGAAACACCTCCTAATTATATAAAGTGATTGGAGCGGAGGGCAGTCGACTCCTGCGGGAAAAGCAACAAGCGAAGACCCCGCAGGAAGTGGTCTTCTTCCGAGGAGGCTGAGACGTTGCCTGCGGAAAGCGTACTGCCCGCAGCGGAAATCACCAGCGCATATTTCCAGTGTGTTTCCAGGTGCTTTTGCAGCAATTTACTGAATTAAATAGGTTCGTACTTTATCTATTTTCCGCATAATAGATTTAAATAAGCTCAAATACTCCTGCTGCTCCCATCCCTCCACCGATACACATCGTCACTACCCCAAACTGAACATTTCTTCTCTTCATTTCATGCATCAAAGTTAAAGTTAATTTCGTACCAGTACATCCAAGCGGATGGCCTAATGCAATTGCTCCACCATTTACGTTTACTTTATCCAGGTCTAAATCCAAAGCTTGAATAACGCGCACAGCTTGGGAAGCGAATGCTTCATTTAACTCAAATAAGCCAATATCAGATAACTCCAATCCAGCAATTTCCAAAGCTTTAGGAATGGCTGCAACTGGACCAACTCCCATGATTTCCGGCTCTACTCCAGCTACAGCAAACGACCTAAATTTAACAATTGGGGTAAGACCTTCTGATTCTGCCTTTTCTTTTTCCATAACCAAAACGGATGCTGCTCCATCACTCATTTGCGACGAATTCCCCGCTGTTACGGTCCCTTTGCCCGCTTTAAAAGCAGGACGCAGTTTTGCTAATATGTCAACGGTTGTTCCTGGTCGAACACCTTCATCCATTTCAAATGTAAACGATCTTTCTTCTAGTTTATTTCCTTTCCCTACTATTCTTTCACTTACTTTTACTGGAACAATTTCATCTTTAAATTTCCCATCCTTAAGCGCCTGAGCTGCACGCTGATGACTCCGAACAGCAAATTCATCCTGATCTGTACGTGTAATACCAAAACGCTTTGCGACTTCCTCCGCCGTATGCCCCATGCTCATATAATATCCTGGTGCTTCTTCTACGAGTTTGACATTTGGTTTAATGACATGACCACCCATCGGGATTAAACTCATTGATTCTGTTCCACCTGCAATAATCGTGTCACTAGCTCCAATCATAATTCTTTCTGCTGCAAAGGCAATCGACTGTAAGCCAGATGAGCAATAGCGATTAATGGTGACGCCTGGTACATCGTTCGGAAGACCGGCAAGTCCTGCAATGTTCCGTGCAACGTTCATTCCTTGTTCAGCCTCTGGCATTGCACAACCAATAATAACGTCATCAATATTGCCATCGTATCCGTCTGCCCTTTGTAGCGTCTCTCTAATCGTTAATGCTGCTAAATCATCGGGTCTTGTATTTGCTAAGGAACCTTTGTATGCTTTACCTACAGGGGTTCTCGCTCCTGCAACAATAACTGCTTCCTTCACTTCTCCACTCCCCCTAATTACGTAATGGTTTTCCTTTTATTAACATGTGCTGCATTCTTGCCTGTGTCAGCGGTTCTCCAATTAAGCTTAAAAAGGCTTCTCTTTCTAAATCGAGCATAAATTGTTCATCAATTCGTGTTCCTTCTTTTATTCTTCCACCTGATAGAACATAAGCTAATTTTTCAGCAATTTTTACGTCATGGTCGGAGGCATACCCACCGTAAGCAAGAGATTTTGCACCCATTACCATCGCAGCATAACCAGCTTCACCTACTACAGGGATTTTTTCTGCTTTCGGTTTCTGATATCCAGACTTTCTTAAGGCGAGTACCTTTTGTTTTGCGTCATAGATTACATGGCTTGGATTAACACTTATAGAATCTCCCTTTCCGAGAAAGCCACTTTCAAATGCCTCTTCAGCCGAAGTGGACACTTTTGCTGTCGCTACTTTTTCAAAGACATCATTTGCGACTTTCGTTAGGTCAAAGGAAATTCCTTTTGGTAAATTTCTTAATTGTTTTAAATATAATTCCTTCGTTCCACCGCCACCCGGAATCAGTCCTACACCAACTTCCACTAGTCCAATATAAGTTTCTATAGATGCTTGCACAGCTGCAGCTGGTAAAGTAACTTCAGCTCCTCCACCAAGTGTCATATTGAATGGAGCCGTCACGACTGGTTTTTCCGCATACTTGATACGCATTGCCATATTCTGAAATTGGCGGATGACTAAATCTAATTCATCAAAATTTTCATCCTGTGCTTCCATTAACATAAGGGCAAGGTTTGCACCAACCGAGAAATTATTGCCTTGGTTTCCAATTACGAGCCCTTCATAATTTTTTTCCACTTCTTCTACCGCATAATGAACCATTTGGATTGTATCAAGTCCGAGTGCATTGCTTTTTGAATGGAATTCAAGTAAAGCTACACCTTCTCCAAGATCTATTAAACTAGCACCATTATTTTTCTTAATGACGCCTTGTTGTTCCTTTAAAAACTTTAAATTTATTTCTTTCTTATTAAAAGTCTGCTGTTTGTATTTCTCTTTATAATAAAAAGAAAGGATTCCATTTTCGTTTTTATAGAATGTTTCGTTCCCAGATGCTAAGAGTGCAAGCACCCACTCAGGAATTATTTCTCCCTCTTGTTTCATACGCTCGACACTGTCTCTTACACCAATTGCATCCCATGTTTCAAATGGACCTAATTCCCAGCCAAAGCCCCATTTCATTGCTCGGTCAATGGATACAATATCATCTGCAATTTCTCCCAGAAGCTCAGCAGAATACAATAAAACAGACTTAACCACATTCCAAACAAGGTCTCCAGCGCGATCGCCCTCCGAATTTACAAGCGCTTTCATTTTATTCCGAGTTCCTTTTTGTTGTTTAGCAAGCTCTACAGCAGGTGTGCTCAGCTTTTTACGATCATCATATTCCAATGTTTCTGGATTAATTTCATAGATTCCCTGGTCTTTTTTTACAAAAAATCCTTGTCCGGCCTTTGCTCCAATCCAGCCTTTTTCATTCATTTGCTTCATAAAACCTGGAACATCAAAGATTTCCTTTTCTTTTCCCGATGCCTGATTGTAAACGTTATTTGCAACGTGAATAAAAGTATCCAATCCAACAACATCCAACGTTCGGAATGTTGCACTCTTCGGTCTCCCAATTAAGGAGCCTGTTACAGAATCTACTTCACCTACACTATATTTTCCTTTAAGCATTTCCTGAACTGTAACTAATAAACCATATGTTCCAATACGGTTGGCAATGAAGTTCGCTGTATCCTTTGCTTCTACTACTCCTTTTCCAAGTACATCTTCCCCGAATGCTTTCATAAAGGTGACAACTTCTTCTGATGTATACTTGGTTGGAATAATCTCAAGCAGTTTTAAGTATCTTGGCGGGTTAAAGAAATGTGTGCCTAAGAAATGGGCCTTTAAGTCATCTGAACAATCTTGAATCATATCATGTACGGAGATACCAGATGTATTGGAACTGACGATAGAACCATTCTTTCTATATTTATCAATACTTGCAAAAACTTTTTTCTTTACTTCCAAATTTTCTACTACTACTTCAATAATCCAATCTATATTTGTCAGCCTTGCCAGGTCATCCTCCAAGTTTCCAATTCTAATTAAATCCAAACTTTTCTTTGATGTTATTGGTGACGGCTTTTGTTTTAAAAGTGCCTTTTTACTATTGGCGGCAATACGATTACGTACTTGCGGGTGTTCGAGTGTTAACCCTTTACTTGCTTCTTCATTAGTAAGTTCTCTTGGGACAATATCCAGCATAAGCACTGGAATCCCAATGTTTGCTAAGTGCGCTGCAATAGCACTGCCCATTACTCCCGTTCCAAGCACTGCCGCATTTTTTACTTGGTAGCTCATGACACTCCTCCTTACATGATATTGAATGAATACTCATTCATTTTTACCAAAAAAATTTTTCATATTTATATCTTTACTATAATCGATTATCTGATATTTCGCAATAAATTAAATTGATTATATAGTTTTAATTCTGCATTAGAGGAAGATACATTTATTTATGAAATTAGTCGCCATAAGAATCGCATGATTTAGTTGATGCTCGTCGATTAAATGTTCATTATAGATTAATTTTCTTCTATTCTATTAATAATTCGTAATCATTCTTATTTACAATTCGTAACGATTACGATATTATAATAAACGTGAATTTATAAAAATTGAAGGATGAAGAACTTATGAGAAAAGCAATCAAATCTATAATTCTCCTATTATTTATCAGTATCTTTATGATTGGATGCGCACCTAAAAATGCAACAACCAAAGAAGATGATTCTCTTACGATTTATACAAGTATTTACCCGATTCAATATGCTATTGAGCGAATTGCTGGTGATACTCTGTCTGTTAAAACGGTTTATCCACCAGGTGTTGACGCCCATTCCTATGAACCTACATCAAAGGATATGACAGCCATTGCCGAAAGTGATGCTTTCTTTTATATAGGATCTGACTTAGAAGCATTTGCAGAAACTGCTGCTGATGCTTTGCAAAATCAGGATGTTTCCCTAATAGAAATCGGGAAGCATGAAGAATTATTCCAAACGGATTCAGAAGATAATGGCCATAACCATACCGATGAAGAACACGGCCACGATCAGCATGATGGACATAATCACGGAGACAAGGATCCACATATTTGGATTGATCCGTTACGTATGATTAAAATGTCGGAAATCATAAAGGAAGAACTTGTTAAGCTTAATCCTGAAGCAAAAGAACAATATAATCAAAACTTTGTAGCTTTAGAAAAAGATTTATTAACGCTTGATGAGCAATTTAAGCGAGCTTTAGAGAATAAAGAAAATAAACAAATTTTAGTTTCGCATGCAGCCTATGGTTATTGGGAGGATCGTTATGGAATAGAACAAATTGCGATTAATGGAATCTCCTCAAGCAGTGAGCCTTCTCAAAAGGAATTAACGGAAATTATTGATCAGGCAAAGGCATATGGGTTAGAATATATTATTTTCGAACAAAATACCGCTAATCGAGTATCTCAAATTATCCAAAATGAGATTGGTGTTGATAGTCTAACCATCCATAATCTTGCTGTATTAACAGAACAGGATATTACAAATGGTGAAGATTATATTTCTTTAATGCAGTCAAATATTGAAATTCTAGAACAAGCAACAGAATAAAGTGCTACCTTACACAGTGGGTATTTTCTTACATCCCCCACTCAGTGTTAGCACCACAAGAGGGTATGCGTATCAGACCCTTGAATGAAATGGGCTTTTGACTTGCTGCTTGTCTCAACTTTAATTATTAATGTATCACTTCATATCAAAGTGCAGCGCTGCAGCAAGTTAACCTGCAATTAACTGGAGGTTTAAATGATGGAATCAGTCGTATCCCTTAAAAATGTAAGTTATTCTTATGAAAAAAAGCCAGTATTGACATCCATCGATTTCGAGATTCCTCGCGGGTCATTTATGGGCCTTGTAGGACCAAATGGTGGTGGAAAAACTACCTTAATAAAATTAATGCTTGGTCTTTTGAAACCGGA
Source organism: Oceanobacillus piezotolerans (assembly GCF_003665065.1). Classification (GTDB taxonomy): domain Bacteria; phylum Bacillota; class Bacilli; order Bacillales; family Amphibacillaceae; genus Oceanobacillus; species Oceanobacillus piezotolerans. The sequence goes on from NZ_RCHR01000002.1 coordinate 95,187, forward strand.
TGAAGGATCCATTGAATTATTTGGAAGACCCCTGGAGTATGTTAAAGACCGAAGCAAAATTGGTTTTGTTTCCCAAAAAGCAAACACTTTTAATAAAGGATTCCCTGCTACTGTTTTTGAAGTAGTTTCTACAGGTTTAACAGCAAAAATTGGCTATTTTAAGTTTATGAACAAACAACATAAAGCAAAAATTTTAAAAGCTATTGAACAGGTTGGTATGTCAGAATATGCACATCAAAATATTGGAAATTTATCAGGTGGACAACAACAGCGCATATTTATTGCTCGCGCACTAGTTAATGACCCGGAGTTAATTATTCTGGATGAACCAACCGTTGGTGTAGACTATGAAAATGTAAAACGATTTTATGAGCTATTACATCGACTTCATGATAAAAACAATATTACGTTATTATTAGTTACCCATGATACAGGGACAATGACAGAACATGCGACTGACATTGTATGCTTAAATAAGACCCTTCATTTCCATGGAAAACCAAATGAATACACTTCCTTGTCAGAGAAAGACTTATCAAGGATTTACGGACACCCCGTAAATATTGTCGTCCACAATCATTGAACGGAGGCAACAAAATGCTAGTTGATTTTTTTACCTATGATTTTTTACGTTACACTTTTTTTACCGGAATGCTAATTGGAATTATCGCACCCTTATTAGGAACATTTATTGTTGTAAGAAGATTGTCCCTAATAGCAGATGCATTATCTCATGTAACACTTGCTGGTATTGCCTTCGGATTAATGATGGAGAAACTGTTTTTGATACCCATTCCCGCACTTTATAGCGGAATGGCTTTCTCGGTTTTCGGTTCTGTCTTAATCGAAAAGCTTCGCAGCGTCTACAATGCGTATCAAGAGATTGCAATACCAATTATTCTTTCTGGCGGTGTTGGTTTAAGTGTTATTTTCATCGCCGTAGCAGATGGGTTTAATACAGACCTATTTAATTATCTATTCGGATCCGTTTCTGCAGTAAGCCAAAATGACTTTTTTATGATATTAACCATCTCTATCTTTGTTATACTTGTGGTAGCATTCTTTTATAAGGAATTGTTTACATTGTCTTTTGATGAAGAGCATGCAACGATTTCAGGCATCCATGCAAAATCAATCCATTTACTATTTATCGTACTAACCGCACTCGTTATTGCTGCTTCGATTCGAATCGTTGGGGTATTACTTGTATCCGCATTAATGACATTACCAGTTGCTGCAGCGATGCGATTAGCAAAAGGCTTTAAACAAATGATGTATCTTTCTATTTTATTTGGCGAGATATCTGTCATTGTTGGGATCATTTCTGGATACTATTTAAATATTCCGCCTGGAGGAACCATTGTCATGGTTTCCATCTTCATTTTATTATTATCTATCGGTATGAAGAAATTTAACTTTCGACTTAAAAAAGTGAGGGAAACGGGATGAATGTTGAAGAAGCCATTGAACTATTAAAGGAAAAAGGATATAAAGCCACTGGAAGAAGAAAAGATATTCTAGGCTATTTTGCAGAGTCTGATGGATATCGAACAGCAAAGGATCTTATCCAATACTTAGATAAAGGTGAAGATGGGATTAGTTTTGATACCATTTATCGTAACCTTCATTTGTATCATGATGTCGGCATTTTAGAATCTACAGAGTTAAATGGGGAAAAGCATTTTCGTATGAATTGCACCAGTCACCATCACCATCATTTTATTTGTAATGACTGTGGAAAAACGAAGGAAATAGAAGTTTGCCCAATGGAAGAAGTCACCCGCAAACTAGCAAACTATGAAATCGATGGGCACAAGTTTGAAATCTACGGGCTATGCCCGGATTGTCAGCATGCTTAAATAATAAATAGATTATCTAAAAGATGTTCCAAAAGTTCACTTGGGAGCATCTTTTTCTTTTATGCAATTTAGTTAGACTGCTGATTAGTTTGATTCAGAACAATGTATGGAACCGCTCCGGAAATACACTACGCTAAGTTTGAGCTTCTCGACTTTCCCTTTGATTACTGTAATAAGAAATTCAAATGTAGATCTTTGAAACGTTTTTTACTGTACTTCCACAACACATAAAGCAGAATGTCTATAGTTAGCGTAGGCAGAATACGAAGACTCCTACGGGAATAGCACGTGTCCGAAGACCCCGCAGCAGTGGTTTTTCCGCGAGGAGGCTGAGGCCGTGCCCGTGGAAAGCGAAGTATTCTGCCGAAGCGGCTTCTAGCACAAACTATCATTAGAACAAGCGAGAGTAGAATCAGGAAATATCATTTTCACTACGTCAGATTTTCTATCAAATGTGCATTATAAACATAATTACTTATTTCCTTCTTAAATTATCCGGTTTCTTAAAGCAGTTCACCCGCATCTATCTTTTGCAGAAAATATTACAATAACCTCCAAATTTCTACCATTATTGTGTATAATGTTAACTAGAAATCAATATATAGGAGAATGACTATGAATAATCATAAAGGAATTATTGTTATATTAATGACTATTTTAATTGCAGGCTTCATTGCTTTTGTTATCATTATGCAGCATAAGTTTATGAACCCGGATTTCGCAGCGGCAGATGCTTCAACAGAGGTTAACTCGGAACAAAGCCCTTCAGATTCTAACAACAAAGAAGCGGAACAAAAAGAGAAAGATGAAGCTGAACCCAATAACGAGACTGCTAATGCCAAAGAAGAGGCTGAAGATGCTAGCGGAGAAGATTTACCTACTACAATGTATGTAACAGCAAGTATATTAAATGTAAGAGGTGGACCCGGTACAGATACAGAGATTATCGGAGGAGTCACACTCAACCAAGAAGTTGAAGTCGAGGATATAAATGATCCTGATGGTTGGGTAAAAATTAAGACAGACGAATTTACAGGATACGTGAATATAAAGTATTTATCAGATGAACAGCAATAAGTCCAAGTAATACTAGTATAAAGAGCTTTAGAGAGGAAATCTCTCTAAAGCTCTTTTTAACTAATTAATTTCAATCCAACTGCGGAAGCAATAATCATCCCAATAAATAAGATTCTTCGCCAATCCCTCGATTCGTTAAACAAGATCATGCCGACAATCGCTCCGCCAGCTGTACCGATACCGGTCCAAATGGCATATGCAGTTCCCATTGGAATCGTGCGCATTGCTAATGTTAAGAATAGAAAGCTAAATAGAAAACCGCCAATTAATAGAGCAAAAGAGGGTAGGTTCTTCTTTTGAACCACTTTATTAATACCTATTACACCAGTTACCTCACCGACACCTGCTAATAAAAGGAAAAACCAATCCATTAGGCATCCCCCCCTTCCTGTTCCTCATTCGGTGTAATCAGTTTTAATCCAATAACACCACATAATAAAATTAGGATAAGCACAATTTTCTCAAGCTGAAAGGCTTCCCCGAAAACGAATATCTCCATCACTACGGTACCTGCTGTACCCATTCCCGCAAAAACAGCATAAGTTGTTCCCACTGGTAAACGCTCAGAACCAATAATTAATAAATGCATACTAGCATAAATGGCGATAAGTGTTAGTGCCCATGTCCACCAATTATACGAATGGTTTAGTCCTGTTACCCATCCGATTTCAAAGAGACCGGCTAGAAATACAATACTCCAATCTTTGTTCAATTTATATCCTCCTTGTATTCTTTTACAAACTTTATTTCTATAGGGAATTCGAAAGAGCTCATACAACAAAAAAAACCAGAGAAGATATCTATATATTGATATCCTCCCGGGTTTTTGTCCCTCCGTGTACACGAAGCGTTCGTGCGTTTCCTCTCGGACCAGACCAGTATAGTGTACTGCGGAACCCTAGGAAACTCCTCTATTATATTATAATACTACAATATAATTAAATAAAAATAAAACATTTAGCTTCTTACTATTTTGACCTTTTTAATCTGATATCCATCCATCTCATCAATAATGAATTGGTAACCTCCGAAATCAACAGCAGTACCAACTTTAGCATCCAAATTTTTAGAGAATACCCATCCGCCGATTGTATCCACTTCTTCATCTGGGATATCTGTTTCTAAAATTTCTCTAAGTTCTTCTAACAGAAGCTTGCCAGAGACTACTTTTGTGCTATCGTTTACTTCTTCAATAAGAGGAATTTCATTGTCATCAAACTCATCTCGGATATCTCCAACAATCTCTTCTAAAATATCCTCAACAGTCAACAACCCAGCTGTCCCTCCGTATTCATCATTAACGATTGCCATATGAATTTGTTCTCTTTGCATCTTAAGAAGTACTTGCCTGATCGGGGTTGCTTCTGCCACATGTAAAATCGGGCGAATAAATTGCTCGATGGTTGCAGGTTTATCATCCTCCAACTGTCCAGTAAAAACTTCCTTTAAGTTCACCAACCCAATTATATGGTCTTTATCTTCATCTGCAACAGGATATCTCGTATATTGCTCTGTACGGATGACATCCATATTCTCTTTGAAACTATCTTCCTTGTAGAAGCAGACCATTTCTGTACGAGGTGTCATAATATCTCTCACGATTCGTTCGTCAAACGTGAAAATATTATTCACATACATCATTTCTGATAGATTTATTTCCCCATTTTTATAACTGTCAGAAAGGATCATACGCACCTCTTCCTCCGAGTGTGCACCTTCATGCTCTTTCATCGGCTTGAATCCAAGAAGTCTTACTAAGAGCTGAGCAGACCCATTTAAAAGCCAAATAAATGGATACAATAAGCGGTAGAATAACATCAATGGTCTTGCTAAGATTAAAGTTACCTGTTCTGCTTTTTGTATCGCAATCGTTTTTGGAGCCAATTCCCCTACTACTACATGTAGGAATGTGATTAAACCAAAAGCAATTAGAAACGATAGGAAAGAAGCAGCGGCTCCATTTATATTTAGCCATTGGAATACTGGGTGCAATAAGCGTTCTACTGTGGATTCACCTAACCAACCTATCCCTAGGGCGGTTACCGTAATTCCTAATTGACAAGCAGATAAATACGCATCTAAATTATCGATTAATTTCTTTGCAGAAATCGCACGTTTGTTTCCCTCCGCAATTAATTGATCAATTCGAGTAGAGCGTACTTTTACAATGGAAAATTCGGTTGCTACAAAGAATGCCGTAAGCAATATCAATATAGCAACCAACATCAGGTTAACTATGTCCAATTAAGGAGACTGTTCTGAAGGGGCTTTCCCTATTATGGAACAGTCTCTTCACCTCCGTCTTTTTGAATATTCAGTTACCTTTCTCTTCATTTTTCGCACCGCGATGATTCAACCCATGGGGGTAAAATACATTTTTGGTAACGACCATTAATTTCACATTCCCAACTGAATCACCCACTTCCTTAAAACTATTATAATACACGGCCGTAAACCAGTCTATACTTTTATCTTTTTTCCTCGACTTCCCACAATTAACAAAGCAGCTAAATCTTCTAGATTTAGCTGCTTTGTTCTTTATTTATTTTATTTTTCCTTATTTCCATGATAGTCCCTTCTTAGTAGCTTCAAAATCGACAGGACCATGATGAGTAGTATAACAGTAAAAGGTAGGGCTGAAGTCAAGGATGCAGTCTGTAATGCTTCTAAACCACCTGCTAGCAATAATACTACTGCAATCGCAGTTATCAAGGTTCCCCAGACGATTTTTACAAATAAACTTGGATTTAATGATCCTCTTGATGTCATGCTGCCTAAAATATAAGTAGCAGAATCTGCTGAGGTTACTATAAAAATAAAAATTAAAACAATCGATATCATGGATAAAAGAGTGGATAATGGCAGAACTTCTAATGTACTAAATAACGCTACAGTTACGTCATTATTTACTGCTTCCGCAATTAGAGTTTCATTGAATAAATCACTGTATAATGCTGTGCCGCCAAAAGTAGCAACCCATAAACAAGCAATAGCAGGCGGCACAATTAATACTCCAAACACAAATTCTCTTATCGTTCTTCCTCTGGATACACGTGCGACAAAGGCACCAACAAACGGTGACCAAGCAATTGCCCACGCCCAGTAGAATATCGTCCAATCCTGCACCCATGCTCCTTGTTCATATGGAGTAAGACGCAAGCTATACTGAACAAAATTGGTAATATAATCTCCAAGAGCTAACACAAAAGTTTCTAAAATAAACAGTGTTGGGCCCGCAATAAAAACAAAAACCATTAAGAGCAGTGCTAACCCTAAATTAATATTACTTAACCATTTAATCCCTTTATTCAATCCAGAACTAGAGGATAGGAGGTATGCAACCAGCATAAAGGCAGCAATTATAATTTGCACCCAAATCGAATTGGGAACATCGGCTATAGCAGTTAACCCACCGTTCATCTGCATTAGTCCAAGACCAAGTGAGGTAGCCACCCCCATAACAGTTGCAATGACAGCAAGGGAATCTACTGTATTTGCTGCCACTCTGTTTTTTCCAATAACAGGTTCAATTGCAACCGAGATTAACCCTTTCCGATCCTTCTTGAATTGTAAATAAGCGATGACTAATCCAACAATAGCAAATACAGACCATTGACTAATCCCCCAGTGGAAGAATGAATAGCTCATAGCCTCTCTTGCAGCCTCCGGTGTTAATCCTTCTAAGTCATGGTAAGGTGTATCGAAGTAGTGGCTCATTGGCTCAGCAACACCCCAGAATACGATAGAAATACCAAAACCAGCTGAGAAAAGCATCCCGATCCACGAAAAAAACGGGTATTCAGGCTTTGATTCTGATGGTCCAAGTTTAATTTTCCCATACTTACTAATGGAAATAACAATTAAAAACAACGTAATAACAAACACAGATAATAAATAAAACCAGCCAAAATTGATCGTTGTAAAATTAAATAAAGTTTGAGCAACTTCACCAAATTGTACTGGAAATAATGCACCAATAATTACTAGAACTGTGACAATAATTGCTGAAACAAAAAATACTGGATTTTTAAACGATTGGTTCCTCTTCATGGACTCTCCTCTTTAAATTTTGATATGTATGCACTTTATATTCCCGCGATCTAAAAATATAAACTTCATAGAGCAAGAGATTTTCCACTTTATATAGGAAGTAAATAATTTGGTTGTTGATAAAAGTATATAAACACAATTCTATTACATACTTTTCATACTCGCATAATCCAAAAAAAGAGAGATAAATCAAGATTCGATTTACCTCTCTCTACTATACTATTAGTTAGCCACACTACGTACATGACCCGCGAATTTATCATTCCAATATCCAGAGTTCATGTCCGCTACAGCTAGTCCAGTTGAATTCTGGGCTCCGATAAATTTACCGCCACCTAAGTAGATTCCAACATGTCCGTTCGTTTTATATGTGTTAAAGAATACTAAATCACCTGGTTTTGCATTACTATATGAAACCTTTGTACCTACACTTTGTAGTCCAGCAGTACTTGATGGAAGGGAGATACCTGCTTGTGCAAATGCCCAAGATACGAACCCTGAGCAGTCAAAACCACCTGGTCCTTTTCCACCCCATACGTATGGAGTACCTAAATGTGCAAATCCTGCATTAATCGCTGTGCTTAGATTTCCACTAGCTTTAGGAGCGCTAGACTTTTCACTTGAACTTGAACTTGATTTTGAACTTGAACTTGATTTTGAACTTGATTTTTCACTTGATTTTTCACTTGATTTTTCACTTGAACTAGCACTTGCCTTTGAACTTGAGTTGGAATTAGAACTCTTATTAGCAGTTTCTTTGCTTAATGTAGTTAATTCACCACCATCAACATTTTCATCAGAACTTGCTACTACCTTATTTGGTTTAGGCTTTGCGGCCTTCGCAATGCTCTCTTTAATGCTTGATTCTAAAGCTAGCAATCTGCTATCTTCCATTTGCAGTTCATCTTTAAGAGCAACAAGATCTGCTTTTTTAGATTGAAGTGCTGTTACGGATTTCTCCGATTGTTCTTTTTGCTCATTAATTGTTGCTAACATACCTTGTAGTTCAACTTTTTCAGCTTCTAAATCTTCTAGCTTAGAAACCAATTCGTTTTGCTTGGACTCAACTTCTTCTTTATCTGCTTCTTGCTGTTCAATTAAACTTGCATCAGACTCAGTAATTTTATTTACTGCCGTCACACGACTAATAAAATCACCAAAACTCTTTGAACCAAAAACTACTTCTAGATAGTTAATCGAACCGCCACTCTTTTGGTAGGAAACTACACGTTCCTTTAATATTCCATAGCGTTTTTCAATTGCTGCTTCTAGTTCTTTAATTTCAGATTCAAGGTCAGCAATTTCAGTTTCTGTCTTTTCTATATCAGCTTCTGTTGTATCCATAACTTTTTGATTTTCTTCAAGAGCTTTTGTAGTACGGTCTAGTTCTTCTTTTAATTGTTCCAAATCGACTAGTACATCTGCAATTTTACCTTCTGCCTCAGAAAGACCAGCCTTTACTTCTTCTCGATCGCTTTGAACTTGTTGCAAGTCTGTTTCAGCATATACTGTATTACTGAATATTGGTGCACTTATACCAACAACCGCAATTGTAGATACGGCTAGAATCATTTTTTTCATTTATAATATCCTCGCTTCCCCAATTTCGTTTCTCTTTTTATGTAATTATTTTCTCGTTTATGTTTCTACTTTTATGTAAATTATGTAAGTGTGTCCTTTTTCCTATTTCGTGACAATCGTAGTATAGCATCTAAAAATGTCACACATATTATAGTAATGTTACAATTATGTTTCAAAAGTGACAGAAATCGACTTTTCTTATGTTTCATGACTAGGAATTTCTAATTACATCAAAGAATATGGTTTGCCGAATATATACCTCCTTACCAAATAAAAAAGCCCAGTGTACGTTTTTACACGTATACTGGGCTTTCATTCTCTTAATCTATTCCGCACTATCAACTAGAAAATTGTTCTACCTCTGTTGACCCTTTCAATGCTGTTGTAGAAGATGTACCACCAGAGATTACTTGTGCCACTTCATCAAAATAACCAGTACCAACCTCACGTTGATGTCGTGTCGCAGAATATCCATGTTTCTCACTAGCAAACTCCGCTTGCTGTAACTCAGAGTATGCGGCCATTCCTTCATCTTTATATTTTCTTGCTAGTTCAAACATACTATGGTTTAGTGCGTGGAAACCAGCCAATGTAACAAACTGGAATTTATAGCCTATTTCACCCAATTCTCTTTGGAAGCTAGCAATCTCATCATCAGATAATTTAGCTTTCCAGTTGAATGATGGAGAACAATTATATGCTAGCAATTTATTTGGGTATTTTTCATGAATCGCAGCCGCAAATTGTCTTGCTTCTTCCATATTCGGTTCTGAAGTTTCGCACCAGATTAAATCTGCATACGGAGCATAAGCAAGTCCTCGGGCAATAGCTTGATCAATACCAGCTTTTGTTCGATAAAAACCTTCTGGAGTCCGCTCATCTGTTATAAACGTTGCATCATACGGATCTATATCACTCGTAATTAAATCTGCTGCATTCGCATCTGTTCGTGCGATAATAATTGTTGGCGTACCCATTACATCAGCCGCAAATCTTGCTGCAATCAAGTTACGAATCGCATTTTGAGTAGGTAATAGAACCTTTCCACCTAAGTGACCACATTTCTTCTCAGAAGACAATTGATCTTCAAAGTGTACACCTGCTGCACCAGATTCAATCATAGATTTCATCAATTCAAATACATTTAGTTGACCACCAAATCCAGCTTCCGCATCTGCAACGATTGGCACGAACCAGTCAATCTCTTCATTTCCTTCTGAGAAATGAATTTGGTCTGCACGTTGTAAGGCTTGATTTATTCGCTGTACAACATGTGGTACACTGTTTGCTGGATAAAGACTTTGATCGGGATACATGTGGCCTGCAATATTGGCATCCGCTGCTACTTGCCATCCACTGAGGTAGATAGCTCGCAAGCCTGCTTTTACTTGTTGTACTGCCTGGTTACCAGTTAGTGCACCAAGTGCATTGACGTATCCATCCCCATTAATTTCCTCCCATAATTTAGATGCACCTCTCGTTGCAAGGGTATATTCTATATCAATCGAACCACGCAGGCGAATGACATCCTCAGCCGTATACGGTCGCTCAATTCCTGTCCACCTTGGATTAGTTTCCCATTCTCTTCTAAGTGATTCCACACGATTTTCCGTCATTATTAATTTCCCCCTTATATTAATTACTTGTAAGCTGTTATCATTATTAACTCCAACGATCCTCTTCACCTGCATTGGCTTGCTTCGTTTAAGTAGACTATCTTCTTTCATTAAAAAGTATTGTTACTCTGTGATTCATACCCATGTTGATGAAAACACTTACTGTTATATCATAATTAAAGTAATTAGATAATGTTATATAACAGTAAATGTAAAAAAATTAGTCCTCCTTTTTAGATAGACAATAATCACATTCCATGGAATAGCTCTTTGCATCCACTTCTTTCCCACACTCTGGACAGCTAACCTTTTTCATTGTCATATTATCTCGCCTCCTCTTATATAACAGAAAAGTTATTTACCTCTTGTTATAATACAGTTTATTGTATTTTAAAAAATAAAGCAACCCCTTTTTCTAAAAAAATTAAAAAAATTTAGACAGTCCTATCGTGAATCGCTTTATACAGGGCTTTAATCAAAAAAAAAGAACTGCTGATTAGAAATTGGCAGTTCATTCTTCTTATTCTTCTGTTTCTACTAAGTGGTGCTTAAAAGCGTAAATTACCGCTTGTGTTCGATCTTGTACCTCTAACTTGCTTAAAATATTGCTGACATGTACTTTTACTGTCTTCAATGCAATGTATAACTCATCTGCAATTTCCTGATTGCTTTTTCCTTGTGCGATTTGCAGGAGGATCTCCATTTCACGTTCCGTTAATTGGTCATGTAAATTGTTGCTTGATTTCGTTCGCATTCGTGTCATAATTTTACCAGTTACTTCTGGTTCCAGAATGGATTGTCCTTTATACGTTGCCCGAATAGCTTTAGCAATTTCTTCTGCTTTTGATGTTTTTAACATATAACTAGTTGCTCCAGCTTCCAGGGCAGGATAAACTTTTTCATCATCTAAAAAGCTTGTCACAATAATAATTTTCGCATCTGGCCATGCTTCCATTATTTGCTTCGTTGCTTCTATACCATCCATTTCCTTCATCACAAGATCCATTAATATAATATCAGGGCGTAATTCCAAGGCAAGCTTCACTGCTGGCGCCCCGTCATCCGCTTCTGCCACCACCTCAATATCAGGCTGGGCAGATAAGTAAGCAGAAACACCTATTCGGACCATTTCATGATCATCAGCAAATAACACTCTAATCATTATTCTCTTCCTCCCCTCTTAATACCGGAACCTTCACTTCTAACTGAGTGCCTTGATTTGGTAAACTAACAATTTTAAATGTCCCACCTATTTCATAAGCTCTTTCCCTCATATTTTCTAATCCATAAGAGCCCGTTTTCATACTCTTTATATCAAATCCAACCCCATTATCGACTACTCTTAATATAATCGTTTCATCTCGATGGATTAACATTAAATTTAGAGTTGTCGCTTTGGAGTGTCTTAATGTATTAGAAATGGATTCTTGTAAAATACGAAAAAGCTGATCTTCTACACCTTTATCTATGTAAAAGGTCTCAATTTTAGTCGTGATTTCCAATGGCACCTTTTGAATTAGTTCGGCTAACAATTCTTGGGTTCCTTCTTGCAGAGATTTTCCTTTCAACGCGACAGGGCGTAAATGCAATAGTAATGCCCGCATTTCCAATTGAGATTGATGAATCATCTTTTCTACCATTCCAAGCTGTTTTTTCATCGATTCGTCTTTAGATGAATTAGACTCATTGATAGCAGACATCATCATGGAGGAAGCAAATAACTGCTGACTGACCGAGTCATGGAGCTCTCTAGCAAGTCTGTTACGCTCTTGTATCACAATTTCCTGGAGGCTTTTTTCTCTTTCCTCAGCACGTTCAGATGCAAGCCTTTGAGAATACTCTGCCTGCTTTGCCAATTTCTCCTGCAATTCGAGAATCCTTTTCTCTACGGATTCTAATTCTAAATAAGGTTCATCTTCTGCGATGATAACCTTTTTTCCTTTAACAAGTTCATCCAGCTTACGATCTACGTAAAAGATACGGTCCTTCCAATACATTCCTATTGTAATACCTGAGATAGATCCAAGCATGATAACAAATAACAGAATCCATGCCAGGAAGGGAACAGTTCCAATTTGCTGTGTCCAAAGTACGGACAGATTATTGACAGGAAAGAATAAAAAAGTAATACCTATAACAATCAATGTTAATAATACCGAATAAAGGATGCTGGCGAATGTATATCGAATGATTAATTTCATATTCGCTTCACCTCGATATCTCCTGAGAGTATAGAGGTTATAATCTTCACTCTTGTTTGCTCTGTGTCATAGTTCTCTGTTTGATAAAGAAGTGATTTGTTTACTAACTTCCAATGGTGCGCTTCAAAAATATGCGCCCTGCCAAAAATAGAACTATGGTGTATACTGACTTCTACATCATAAGGAACATAAATTTCAATTTTCCCCATCACATGTCTAATGGAAATGACAGCAGTATCTTTTGGAATTACTGTATTACTTAAATCAATCACCTTATCACCAAATCCACTGTGAATATTCACATCTCTCCAGCCATAAACAGTTTCATCGGTAAATTGATCTTCAAACCATTTATGATTAAACAAAGGCTCTAATCGTATGGTTCGCCCCTGAGTATTTTCAGTACCGGGCAGTGAAGGTGCGAGGTATCCTTCTCCCTTATTTTTCTTTGTATAATCAATCATAAATAGTACCAATGCAGCTGCGATAAGAAATCTGACTGCCATCATATTCAGTACAGAAAGGATAAAACCAATCAGAAAAATCCAGAAGACAATTTTCCCCCAGAGCTTATGAATGTTTCTCCAGCCAATATAAGCAAAAATAGCTGCAAAGACTGCATTAAAAAGATTGCCTCCATGAAAAAAGACAATCTCAATTACAAGGAGGATGACTCCAATAATAATAATCCAATTTAGAGTATCTGTTTTAAATCGTTTGAACATGGAAGCAACCTCCTTTTCTTCTAAAAGTAAGTGTCCTTTTCACCGGACTCTTTGTATATCCTTTAAATAGAATACAGGTGCTAAGCTTGCACCTGTATTAGTATATCATGTTTTCAAAGATTTCTATATCATTGAAAATCCCTATGCTTCTTCCTTCATTTCTGTTTCAAGCTTCGCGATTTTACTATCAAATGTGCTTCGGTAATAGTAACTATTTACCTTGTATTCTAAATCATCTATATATCGCTCCATCTCCGCGAACTTTGAAAATGGTTTGTCTGAAGCATCTTCTAACACACGATTAATTTGAAAATTAGCATGAGCCACATTTTCACGACCCATTAATTCCATTCTGCGCAAATGCATATCCTTCAAGCGATGCTTCATTTCTTCATATTTTTGTTCAAGCGATTCTAATTGTTCTACAGCTTCCTGACGAGATTCTTTCATTCGGTTTGCACGAACCTGATATTCTTCATAATCTTTCATCGCAAACGCTCGCATATCTTCTTCGCCTGCTTTTTCAGCGATATTTGCTTGCTTTAATCTCTTTTCAGCAAAATCTTCCGCTTTATGGAACTCTCTTGTAAATTCGTCTTTTAATTTATATTGACGGTCAATCAGCTTACGAACCTTCTCTGTTTCCTCTTCCGCCTGACGTAAATATTGATTTAAGGATTTAATCGGGTTCTTTTGCTCCTTCTTATCTAATACATCATGTAAATCTGCTTCAATAGAATCCCTAATTCTAGTAAAAATATTTGCCATTTTATTCTCTCCTTTTAATAGTTTTTCATCTCTGCCCATTGACGTTCAAAGTTCGTAAATGGATCATCTTCTTCAACGATTGTTTGAACAACTGGATCGTCCTCTTTTTTCCAGCTCTTATAAATGTAATAAAGCGCCACTGCTGCAAGTAAACCAATAACTGCCCAGATGTTTGAAATGACAAGGCTACTTGTTAAGAGACCGAGAATGACCCAGCCTATCTTGCCGGCAGTAGAGTTGCTTTTTACAAACTGTTTAAAAATAAAGTACAGAAGCCAAATCCCAAGGCCGAGTAAAACCATCGGACCGATATTGGCAAGTAAGATAACGAGTGCGATTAGCCCTCCAACAAACAACATAAATTTTCTCATATGTGATTGCCTCCTTTCTTCTTGATTTCATCTTACCCTGAGATACATTTTTCCATAACGAGCTTAAGCTATATTTTAAGCTAGGTCTTGAGGCGTATTTCTGGTTGGTTCTCAAGTCTGTAATTGCTAGCTGACTTGTAATTGTATTTAAGAGAGACCCCTTGCTTGGTCCTCTTTTTCTTGCATGCATTTCCCTATTCACTTGTAGTTATTGAGTTTTTCTCTGGATGAAGGAAAGGCTGGTTAAATTCTGTAAAAGAGCATAAAAATGGAGGGAGGATCATTTCTGATCTCTCCCTCTCTACTTGCGTTCTTTTCTTTTTTTCAAATAGTAACCAACAAATAACAGCATTCCGATTACAATAAGTACATAGACAACATTAGAATAAACATCCATAAACCCTAAGATACTATCCCAATTCGATCCGAGTGTTGCTCCGATCATTATAAGAATGACATTCCAAATTAACGTTCCAAGGGTTGTAAAGATTAGAAATTGAATGAATTTCATATTCGACATTCCAGCTGGAATTGAAATCAAGCTGCGAATTAAAGGAACCATTCTGCAGAAGAAAACAGTCCAATAACCATACTTATCAAACCACGCATCTGCTCGGTGTACATCCTCTTTCTTAATCCGAAGTATATGTCCCCATCGGTCAATAATTTTCTCTAATTGCTCTACGTCAAGCATAAGGCCTATTCCATAAAGAATGATGGCGCCAAGTAAAGAACCAAACGTTGCCGCTATTATCACACCGGTTATCGTTAAGTCTGAATTTGTCGTCATAAATCCCCCAAAAGGAAGGACGATTTCAGACGGAATCGGGGGAAATACATTCTCAAGCGCCATCATTAAGAATATCCCCAGATAACCAAACTGCTCCATTATCTCTGTTACCCAATCTTGCATTATATTCCTCCATCTCCATAGGCTCGGTCTTTTCATTATAAGCGAGCGTATCGTTAAACATGCATTGAAACGTTAAAGCGCTGGATAAATAGCAACTTGTTTCTATAATGATAAGGTACCAGTCAGCTAGAACGAATCCTTATTGATTTTATACTAGAAACTGATTAGCTAGCAATTCATATGAAGTTTTTCTAGCTTGATAGGAATGGGTAATGGTAACAACCATTATCTCATCTATACCATATTCATTTGCTATTGTTTCTAATTTCAATTTTACTTCCTGAGGATTACCTACAATTTGTCTTTTTCTAACCTTCTCTATAATCTCTTTGTCTTCCTCTGAAAATGTATATTCCTTAACATCTTGAATGGATGGGACTCCGTTCTTCCCTACCCCTTTAGCCTGCAAGACAGCAGATAATTGACCACTTAGCGCTATCTCCTCAGCT
This sequence comes from Oceanobacillus piezotolerans, assembly GCF_003665065.1. Taxonomy (GTDB): domain Bacteria; phylum Bacillota; class Bacilli; order Bacillales; family Amphibacillaceae; genus Oceanobacillus; species Oceanobacillus piezotolerans. The sequence continues at coordinate 110,797 of NZ_RCHR01000002.1, forward strand.
TCCTCTGTCGTTTCAGCACAGACCACTGAAACCGTAACGAAAACTTTAGGATGTCTTCCAATAAAATTCCTTCTATATTCATCGACTATTTCCGGTCCATTTTGATCACTCATAAATTGACCAAACACAAAGGGCAAGGCTTTCTGTGCAGCAAGTACCGCACTTTTCCCACTTGTTCCAAGCAGCCATGGTTCAGGAGAAATTTCCGGGAGAGGTGACGGCGTAATCTTAGTAAAAAGATGGTCATCGGGAAAATCTCCATGTAAAAAGTGAACCAATTCATCGATTAATTCCGGGTATTTCCTCACCTTTTCTAAAAAATTCCCAGCAAGTGCAATCGAAACCTCTGCCGACCCACCAGGTGCACGTCCAATGCCAAGGTCAATACGACCAGGATAAAGAGTCGCAAGGAGATTATATTTTTCGGCAATATGATATGGCTGATAATTAGGGAGCAGAACCGCTCCAGAACCTAAACGTATTTTCTCAGTTTTTTGTCCAATGATTCCAAGTAAGATATCGGGTACCGGAGACGCAAGACCATCCAAGTCATGATGTTCAGCAATCCAGTATCGATTATATCCCCACTTATCTGCATTGCTGGCTAAATCGATGGTCGCTTCCAGAGCTTCCTTCGCTGTTTTTCCTTTTGAGATAGGGGCCTGGTCTAGAATACTTAGTTTCATCTAATTTAAATCCTTTCTTGGTGCAGCAAAGCGACAGTTAAACCTCAACCATAGTAGATTGAACATAATAATATAATAAATTCTCGGTGTGCATTAAAGAGTCCTCATGGGTCCGCTCGAAGGCATGTGAGGAATCAATTCCCGGTCCAATTAATCCGTGAACGATATCATGTCCAGCACGAATGGCCGCAGAAGCATCAGAACCATAATAAGGATAAATATCGAGCTTATAACCAATATCATACCGCTTTGCAAGTGCCACTAAATTTTTTCTTAGTCCATAATGATAAGGTCCACTTCCATCCTTTACACAAATTGATACCGTATATTCATCTGTTGATTGCCCGTCACCCATGGCTCCCATATCAACTGCTAAATACTCTACTGTTTCAGAGGTAATATTAGAGTTCCCGCCATAGCCAATTTCTTCATTATTTGAAATCAGAAAATGTGTGGTATAAGGCAAGGTAATTCCCTCTGCTTTTAGACGCTTTATTAATTGAAGAAGGATAGCGACGCTTGCTTTGTCATCTAAATGACGTGATTTAATAAATCCATTTTCTGTTAATTGCACACGTGGGTCAAAGGAGACAAAATCTCCGACTTCAATACCAAGTTCACGTATATCCTTCGCATTCTCTACTTTTGCGTCAATCCGAACTTCCATATTTTCCTGATTTCGTTTTGCATCCCCTGCATCTTTATAAACGTGAACAGATGTTTGATGCATTAGGATGGTACCTGTAAATATTTCACCACTTGCTGTGTGAATTTCACAGTACTCTCCTTCAATAGAGTTATAGCGGAATCCGCCAATTAAATCCAATTTAAGACGGCCATTGTCTTTTATTTCTTTTACCATTGCACCTAATGTATCTACATGGGCAGTTAACATACGGTGTGCGGTGTTGTCCTTTCCTGGCAATGTAGCAATTAATCCGCCTTTTCGATTGCGTCTCGTTTCAACATCTAAATCTTTTAGGAAGGATTCCACGTAAGAAATCACTTTCTCGGTATTTCCTGATGGGCTCGGGATGGACACTAACTGTTTAATTATTTCTTTTGTATCATTTACATTTGGATATGTATGACTCATCGTCGTTCTCCTTTACTCTTTTCCTATTATTCTACTCTTATCTAGTACTTCCAACAAGTTAGCTATCTTTCTTCTCTTCTTCGATTTCATCTACTATTTTTTCTGCTGCTTTTCTGAATAAATTACTCATATGTGTTAACGAAGCCACCATTAGTAATTGCCTGATGTATCTGTCTTCTTCTGCAATTTCAGAATCTAACTGTTCACTAGTCTCTTTGAACCTCGCTACATTATGTGTTCCCAACGTCTCATAACGCTCATATAACGCTTCAAGCTGGAAATCCTCGTTTTCGACCATCATATTAAGCTTTCCTAATGATTTCTTAATATCCCCTATCGAAAGTACACCTTTCATTTGATAGATCATGCTAATTAACATAATGTGTTCCTTTGTATATTTCTTATTCTTAACAGGGAAAAACAGCTTGCCTTTTGCATAATTATTAATCATGGTCTTCGTCAAGACTTTGTCTTCCTCTTTACGTTTGGTTACCGTGTATTTCTTTTCAAATAATTGGATAACCTGGTCCATATATAAATCTAATTCAGGAATATCATTCACAGATAAAAAGGTTTCCAACTGCAATTCTTCCATTAATTTACGAATATCTTCCATATTTTATAACTCCATTTTTTTCTTTCATTATACGTTATGCAAAAACATAAGTAAATATTGACTACATCACATAATGCATGTATTATTAACATATAGTTTTCAAAACTACATAAAAGGTTAGGAGTTGTTAATTTGAACACACACATTCGAGAACCAATTAACACATGGACACATCTAATAGGAGCTATTTTAGCACTATTTGGCTTAATTGCGCTTACAGTGAAAGCGGCAATCACTACAAATTCCGCCCTAGTAGTAACAGCGGTCATCATTTTCGGCATTAGTATGATTCTTTTATATGCAGCATCTGCCACCTACCATTGGGTGATGGCAAAGGATCGTGTCATTGCATTTCTAAGAAAAATAGATCACTCGATGATTTTTGTTTTAATTGCCGGAACGTATACGCCCTTTTGTTTAATTACACTGGAAGGAACGACAATTGGTTGGGTATTGTTTATTGTTATTAATGGACTTGCGATTCTCGGTGTGACATTCAAATTAACCTGGTTCCATTCTCCAAGGTGGCTATCCACCTCCATCTATATCGGTATGGGCTGGCTTGTTGTTTTCTTTTCTGGAGAACTAGCACCGTTACTCGGAGTAGGCGGTATGACGTTCTTAATATTAGGCGGCGTTGCCTATACAATAGGTGGGGTTATATATGGATTAAAACCTGCATTTCTTCAATTTAATAACTGGGGTTTTCATGAAATTTTCCATTTATTCATAATGCTAGGCAGTTTCTTTCATTTTATTTGTGTATATTTCTATGTACTATAGTAAAAGTGCTTCCATCGAAGCACTTTTTTATATTTTATAAGCATACTTTTTGTCTGTTCCCACATACTACTCACAGTGACAAAATATAGGAGGAATATGATGAGAAAAGCAGCAATGATATGCTTCATTTTTCTAATTCTAACGGGATTTGATAATGCTGATGATTTAATTATTAAAGAGATGGATATTACGATTGATCCTGCAAGTAATGAACTGCGTTATGACTTTTTAATCGAAAATACCGGGGAAAAGCCAATCAAAAGTGACTTTGATTATCCGGGACAACACCCATTAGGAGTAGAATTCGTTGTTCAGCCTAATCGCACCCTCGCACCTTATATGGAGCTAGAGCCAAACTCCAAGTATAAAAAAATGTTACTGCTTGAGCGTGGAAGTACAAGCTACTTTGAGCCCGGTGTGGAGAGCCCTTTTTACCTGTCATATAAAATTAAAGACGATGCAGATTTAAATAGGTTAGAAAAACAAGCCTTCCATGCTAAGCTTCTCATTATCGATGGAGTGAATGTGTCGGCAGAATTCCCCTTAAAAGAATGGAAAGAAGAACATAAAGAAAAAAGCTAAAGCTTAAAAGGTTTGGGCAAAAGTGTTTTATCAAATGAAGATTTCAAGAGTTAATGGACAAGCCGCTCAAAATATAGTTCATTAATTTTGTAATTTGTTATCATTTGTCAAACATTTTAGAAATGTCCTTGCCTTTTTTCGTTTAATAATTCAATATTAAATTCTCTTTCTCTTTTTTAATACCATGGAGTACTGTTTCTTTTTCTTCAATTTGTTCTATTAAATTCTGCTTAATATATATAACATTGTCTTTCTGGGTTCGGATGTTCTCTAATAATTTTTCTATCTTTTCCTGCACGAGCCAATCTGAGATAAAATCATCAAAGAAAAAGTCAGCGAACTTTAGAAAATCAGAAATATCAATCCGCAATTCAGCATCTTCTTCAACGTCTAGAAGCTCTTTTTGAAAAGTGCGCATACGTGTTTGTGCTTCGTGAATGTGGTTTGTTGATTTATCGATATAATCATGCTTAATCCATCCAGAAGCAGCCCCTCCACCAAACATATCTAAAGTTCCCCAGGACTCGGCTTCGGAGAGTGCATTTTCTGCTTGATTAAGTGCAGAAAGAACATATTCTCCCGCAGTAATTGCCTCCTTTAACTCATCAAGAAAAGCAGCCAAATCTCCCTCTTCTTCACTAAGTTGAAGTAAGCGCTCCCCAGCGACAGAATCTTGTTCACTTATTTGACTTTCCTTTTCCAGTAGTATTTGATGATACCTATTCTCTATATCGCTCCCCTTTTCAAGTTGGTGATGCAATGCTTTAATGGCTTCCTCTATTTCCTTTTTTGTCTTCTTCGCTTCTTCTAGCTTCAGCTTAACTGCAACTACTTCTTGCTTTTCTCTTTCAAGATTTTCGTACTTTTTTCCTGTTAAGCTTTGAATGAGATTAGTAATACTGAGTCCTTCTAACTTCTTCACATCTTTCTCTTCCCTTTTTAACTGCTCTGTTAGGTGCTCTATTTCTTTATTCATTGTGAACTGTTCTTTTTCATAATCTGCTAATTGTAATTCCCATTTATGCTTCATTCTGCGTTCTGCAGCTATCTGTACTAATTTTTCACTTATTGTCGTTAACATGGAATGATCCCCCTTTGTATTGTTACGAGGCAAAGAGCAATAAAGTTTCATCTATTTACCAATTCATTTTTGCATGAGTGAAATGAAAAATACACACATTAATAGTTAGAAACAGGCAGACATGGAAGCAGAATTCTAGTTGATTCATACGTATGTAGTAGAACGTGAAGGGGCAAATAGATGAAAGCAAATCAATTACTAGACAATATAGAAGTCCTTAATAACATAGATCTTATCTCTTTAAATATAGAGATAAAAGGCATTACTGATAGTTCGATAAACATAAATAACGGAGATCTCTTTGTCGCTATAGCAGGCAATCAAATGGATGGACATGATTATATAGAGGATGCCATAAACAAAGGTGCTGCTGCTATTGTGGGAGAGAAGGAATACATTGATCTCCCTGTCCCTTACCTGCAAGTGCCCAATACAAGAAAAGCTTTAGGTAAGATTGCAAAGGCTTATTATAATAATAAGGATGATGATAAAATCATCATCGGAATCACAGGCACCAATGGAAAGACAACGACAAGTTATTTTCTTAAAAACCTTATCGAAAAAAGCAAAAGAACTTGCGGTCTAATTGGTACGATTGAATATATTATCAATGGAGATTGTATAAAAAGTGTCAATACTACGCCAAGCGCGTTAGTATTGCATAAATTGCTCCAAGAAAGTAAGGATGAGGTTATTATTATTGAGGTTTCTTCTCACGGACTCCATCAATCCCGAGTCGAGGGGATATCTTTTGATGTTTGTATATTCACGAACTTAGAGCAAGAACACTTGGATTATCATCAAACAATGGACCATTATTTTCAATCTAAACTGCTTTTATTTCAGCATTTAAAAGATAATGGAGTAGCCATTATAAATGGAGATAATGCCTGGGGAAGGAAAGCAGCAGACCTCCTTCAAGCTTCTGGAAAAACCGTTTATACTGTTGGTCAAGCATCAACATGTCGGTTCCAAATAAACGAACTTGATCCAATCTGTCAGACCTTCCAGATAATAGACAACGGTTCAAGTCATCAGATCCATTTGCCTATACCAGGGATTCATAACCGGTACAATGCTGCTTTTGCCTTTGCATCCGGAAAGTGCCTTGGTTTAGACTCCACGCAGTTATGTGAAGGTTTCGCTGAAATAAAGGGCGTCCATGGTCGTTTTGAAAAAAGGCTGCTACCAAACGGTGCCATGGTCATAATCGATTATGCCCATACAACAGCTGCCATTCAATCCTGTCTTACAACAGCAAAACAACACGGCGCAAAACGCATTATCCATATCTTCGGTTTTCGAGGAAATCGTGATGAACGAAAACGAAAAGACATGCTTTCCATAAGTGCCACAGAAAGCGATTATTATATATTAACCATGGATGACTTAAATTCTGTTGCAGCATTCGATATGCTTCAAACATTGGATTATCTCCATGAAAGCTATGGAAATGATAATGGAATTCTTATTGCCGACAGAACAATGGCAATCAAATGGGCTATCGACCTTTGTATGGAAGGTGACTGGATTATTATCACCGGTAAAGGGCATGAAGCGTATCAGCAAGAATACGTCCTGGAAACGAAATCAGATCAAGAAACTGTCGATTATTTGATGGATAGACAAGAGAAAAGGAAACAGGTATTAACCGTTTAATCCTAGGTCTGATAGGCAAAATCTTCTCCATTCATTCCTTTATAACAAGAGGAATGACGCCTCTTGAAATTGCAGCAGGATAGCATTCAGTTAAATTTGAGGAATTCGACGGCTGTATCTGATTATTGGAAGCATTATCTTTATTACAGCTTTCTTAGGAATTCCTCTTCCTATTATAGATATATCGATGATGGATTTAAAAAAATACATAGCTTCTTAACAAATATAGATTAATTACATAACATATGGTATACCAAGTCAAGAAGGCGGTCTGAACCATGGAAGGTAATTATTTAGAGAGCTTAGAGCAATTAGGAGTTGGCGGCGCACATCCTGGAGGATTGGCTTTAACGAAACAGCTTCTTGCAAAGGAAAAGATCAACAAAGCAACCAAAATACTTGATGTTGGTTGTGGAACAGGGCAAACCGCGGCATATCTTGCTGAAATGTATGGCTGTCAGATTAGTGCGATTGATGCCAGCGCAACTATGATAAAGAAGGCTAAAAATCGTTTCAGGCAATTAAATGTTCCTGTACAGTCAACTGTAGGGTATTTGGAAGACATGCCATATCAGGAGAATCAGTTCGATATATTGCTTGCAGAATCTGTATTTATATTTACTAATCTAGCGCTATCCCTTCCTGCTTGTAAACGCGCATTAAAACCTAATGGTAAGCTTATAGCGATTGAAATGGTAATCGAATCTCCTCTACCTGAGAACGAAGCAAATGAAATACAGGAGTTCTACCAAATTTCACAGCTTCTCACTTCTGAAGAATGGACTAAAATATTTAAACAGACAGGATTCACCGTTATTGAAGTTCTTCATCCTGTAGAACACGATAAGCCTTCTTCACTAGATAGTGCACCTGATTTTCAGCTTTCTGAGGAAATAGATGATCGTGTCTTTCATATTCTTGAAAGTCATCAGCAACTATTAGAAAAGTACAAGAACAAACTAGGCTACCGTGTTTTTATATGTCAATAAGGAAAAAAGTACGAATACCGATACAGGATATTCGTACTTCTTCTTTATTCCTCTTTCATCGCATCAGCCTTTGTCCTATGAACGGTACCAAATGGATGATTTGGTGGGGCGTAAATAGAATATAATTTTAGCGGCTTATCACCAGTATTCGTCACATTGTGCCACGTACCTGCTGGAACCATTATGGCAAAATTATCCGCTACGTTACGTTGAAAAGTTAAACGATTCCTCGTTTTCCCCATTTGTACGAACCCTTCTCCATCCTCAATTCTTAAAAACTGATCAACATGTGGATGAATTTCTAAACCAATATTATCCCCTACCCCGATACTCATCAGAGTTACCTGTAAATGGTCACCTGTCCAAATTGCTGTACGAAATGTATTATTTTGCTTTGTTGCTTCCTCGATATTTACGACATATGGCTGCTTGCCATGGTCTCTATGGGCGGCGCTCTCCTGTCTAGGGAATGAATGCATATAACGCATGTCATAAGGTACGTAAGAATTTTGATAGAATAGCTGTCTTGTATATGGATTAACTTGCGCATAATGTGGGAGTGGATACATGGCTGGAACATATTGATAATACATCATTCTCAAATCCCTTCCTAATATTACGTAACTATCCTATGCACAGAACTATAGGAATGTACCCAGTTTACTCAAGCATTTCAATAGAAATAGGACATATTAATGAGAAACCCAAAGATGACTTCATGTAACTGTTAGCGATTGCAGCACAGTATAATAAACACAAAAAAAGCTTGGCAAAATCCAAGCTTCTATATTTTAGTGTATTCCTTTAATATATATACTGTATTTACATAAGATCACTGAACTAGAGGACCTGAATTTTTATAAAGCTTCTACAGCCGGTTTTGTGGCTTTTTTCTTTAACCACGGCTGTGCTCTCCAGCGTTTCAAAGCGAATAAACCGCGAAGCCATTCATCAAGACCTTGAGCTAACCAAATTCCTAATAACCCTAATCCGAACGTAATTCCGAATAAATAGCTGAATACAACCGCGATTCCCCACATGGAAATTACACCAATGATAACAGGGAAACGAACATCTCCTGTCGACTTCAATGAACCCATGAGAACTATATTCATAGCGCGACCGGGTTCAATAAAGACAATTGCCCATAATACAGGCAAACCAATCGCAATGATTGCTGGATTTTCAGTAAACACTTCCAACAATGGTTCCCCGATAAACGCAACCACAAGTGAAGCTACTAAAGACACAAGCATTGCAATTCTTAAAGTCTTCAGCCCTCGTTTTAGTGCTCTTGAATATTGCTCAGCCCCAATGTAACGGGCCACGAGTATCTGTGTACCTTGGGCAATCGCCATGGAGAATAGGAAGCAAACCATGGAGATATTAAGTATATAAACTCTTGCCGCTAATGCCGCATCTCCAAGAATAGCGACGAAACTGGTAATCACAATTTGAGAAAACTGATAGGAGAGGTTTTCTCCAGCAGATGGGACTCCAATGGATAGAAGCTCCTTTATATCTGTTCTATCGATTTGAATAATATCCTTTATATTAAACTTTATAGCTAGCTTCTTATAAACAAAATAAAACAGTGCAACCATTAGAAAGACACGGGCAACAATAATCGAAACAGATACTCCTGCAACCCCTGTCACAGGAAGACCAAACCAGCCTTTAATGGCAATAAAATAACCAAAAACACTAATAATATTCATCATAAGTGTAACAAACATCGTTTCTCTTGTATGCCCATAGCTCCGAAGAACAGCACTTAATGCTAAAGAAATAGCTTCAAGAAAAAGAGAGATCCCTGTAATGGTCAGAAAAGTGTATGCATACTGGTAAACTTCTCCGCTCAAGCCATAAAACTGTAAAAAGATACCAGCAAAAGAAACCACAATAATGGTCATCACAATTCCTATCCAGAAATTCATACCAAAGGCTGATCTCGCTAGTTGACGAGCGCGGTCCAAACGATTTGCACCTAAATTTTGCCCAATGAGAATCGTCCCACCAATGGCTGTGACATTAAATACGAGTAAGAAGATGTTAATAATCTGATTGGCTACTCCTACTCCTGCCACTGCATTATCTGCATAACCACTTAAAATTAACGTGGCAATAATCCCCATGCTCATATGAAGTGAAATTTCTATAAACAAAGGCCACGTAATATTAAATAAGGACTGATCCTGAAATTTATTTTTTTCTATATTCAATTTTTCCCCTTCTTTACATTAAATTGCTTATAATCGAAGTACCTGAATCATTGTAACTCGATTACTAATAAATTGGAACAAAAATATTTCGAGTCTCTAAAAAGTATCAGTTTTCGATAATAAACCGCATAAAACACAAAAAGCATCCTTCAGTTTAAAGTTGAAGGATACTTAATGACTATTACAGTAGATTTCCTTATGCAAAGATTATATTCTTAAATTAATCCTCGTATTCTTTCTCAAATTCTTTATTGCTTCTTACTGTATCTATTGGACGCACAAGTTTTTCAATTTCGTCTCTTCTTGACTCAAAGAATGGCGGCAAAGATAATTTCTCTCCTAATGTTTCATATGGTTCATCCCCCATGAATCCAGGGTCATCTGTTGCAATTTCAAATAAAATTCCAGGAGCAACATTAGCATAAAGAGATCCGAAATAATAGCGTTCCACAAACCCAGAATTAGGTAAACCGATTGAATCGAACCATTCGTTCCACTGATCAAGTACTTCGCGATTTTCTACTCGAAATGCAGCATGGTGAACGGTACCATATCCTTGTCTTCCACGAGGCAGAATATTATTATACTCGACAATGACCCCAGCTCCATTTCCACCTTCCGCTACTTCAAATAAATGGAATGAGCCTTCTTTTGCTTTTTCTTCAAAGAATAGCACTTTCTCTAAAATATTCTTGAAGTAATCAAAGTTTGATACGCGGACGAATACAGGTCCTAATCCAGTAATTGCATATTCTAATGGGATCGGTCCCTTTTGCCATGGAGTACCAGCAGGAACCCCTTCATTGTTCTCATCCGAGATTAATTGATATGGTTGATCATCGAAGTCCACAAAGTTCAACGTCTTTTTACCAAATTGCTCTGTAATCCCTTTATGCTTCACTTGCAAACGATCAAAACGTTTTACCCAATATTCTAGTGCTGCGTCATTTGGTACTCGGAAGGATGTTTTTGAAATTTCATCAGTTCCATGAATCCCTTTAGGTATACCAGGAAAGTCAAAGAATGTCATATCGGTTCCTGGACTTCCTACATCATCTGTAAAGTACAAATGATAGGTTTGGATATCATCTTGATTGACGGTTTTTTTTACTAAACGCAAGCCTAATGTATAGGTATAAAATTCATAAATTTTCTCTGCACTACTTGTTATAGCTGTAACGTGGTGTACTCCTTTTAACTGTTCCATACTTCATTCCTCCAATTTATGCTAATCTATTTTAATCGGTGGCAAAATATCTTCATATTTTGTTCTCTCTGCCTCTAGCCATTCTGGAAGCATGAGCTTTTCACCGAGCTTAGATGGTTCTTCATCAACTGCAAACCCTGGTAAATCTGTCGCAATCTCAAATAGCATCCCACCTGGATCGTAGAAATAAATTGCTTTAAAATAATTTCGCTCTTTTATTTCAGTTGGTTTAAATCCTTGCGCTTCTAAGATGTCTCTCCAGGCATGGTGCTCTTGTTCATCACGTGCTCTCCAAGCAATATGATGAACCGTTCCTGCACCAGCAAGTCCGCGCACAGATGGAGAAAGCTTGATATCGATTGTATTTCCAAGTGAAGCGCTAGTTTGATAGCGTAAATAGCCATCCTCTTCCCCAATGTATTCCATGCCTAAAATTTCTTCTAGAATCTCAACTGTACGGTTCGGTTTAGCAGAGTATAGGATAGAACCAGCGAAGCCTTTTATCGCATGCTCTACATTGATTCCTGATGTTTGCCACTGACTTAATGGACCTTCTTCACGTTCTACAAGCTCGATTTGTAGTCCATCAGGGTCATGGAATTGAATATAAGTTTCTCCAAATCGAGTCGAAGTCGTATAAGTGATAGAATGTTTATCTAATCTATCCTTCCAGAAAACAGATGACCCAATGGGAATCAAATAGCTTGTTACGCCTACTTGTCCTGTCCCAACACGACCCTTTGGAAGCTTTGTCCAAGGGAAAAAGGTAATGACTGTACCTGGATCGCCTGTTTCATTGCCAAAGTACAAGTGATATACTTCCGGACGGTCAAAATTAATCGTTTTCTTTACTAGTCTTAGTCCTAGTACCTTGGTGTAGAAATCTACGTTTACTTGGGGGTCATTCACAATGGCTGTGATATGATGAATTCCTACTGTCTTTGGCATACTTTTTCCTCCGATCTACTGGAAACTTACTTATCTAACTCTCTTACTTCGATTGGAATTAATTCATGATTTAGTTGATCACGATACTGTTCATACTGCTCTGGTAGCTTTAAGTTTTGACCCATCGTTTCATAGGATTCATCATGTGCAAATCCTGGTGGATCTGTTGCGATTTCAAATAAGATTTCCCCATGCTCTCTAAAGTAAATGGCATTAAAATAATTTCTGTCACGTACTGGCGTAACCCCAAATCCTTTGTCACTTACATAGGATTGCCAATCAAGATGATCCGCATCGTCTTTAGCACGCCAAGCAATGTGATGAACCGTCCCAACCCCCATTTGTCCACGGCCAAGTGGCGTACGTTTGACATCAATGATATTTCCGATATCTCCATAGGAACGGAAGCGGATTAAGTCTCCCTCTTCTCCGACTTTTTCTAAGCCCATGACATCTTCTAATGCTTTAGCCGTTTCATCTGGATTGGTTGAAAGTAAGATAGCACCACCAAACCCTTTAATTGCTACATCAGGTGTAACGTCTCCAAATGTCCAATTATTCGGTTCTCCTTCTTCACGCTCAACTAACTCAAGCTGGAGACCGTGTACATCTTCGAATTCTAAATAGCTTTCACCAAAGCGCTCTGTTTCACGAAACTTGATGTTAAATTTAGCTAATCTATCTTTCCAATAAGACATAGAACCTGCAGGAATCACATAAGTTGTGACACCAACTTGTCCCCCGCCAATCCTACCTTGATATGCATTTGCCCATGGGAAGAAAGTAATAATGGTACCAGGCTTCCCTCCGTCATTTCCAAAGTAAAGATGATACGTACCAGGATCATCAAAGTTTATTGTTTTCTTCACCATGCGTAATCCTAGAACACCTGCATAAAAATCAACATTTTCCTGTGGGTGTCCAACAATGGCTGTAATATGGTGAATACCAGCTGTTTTTTTCATAGGTTTTGTCTCCTTCTCTGTCCATCATTTATCAAATCTTGAAGTATTTTATTCTAAATTAAACAATATTTAATTAATATATCTTTAATTAATTATAATTTACATGTTTATTCTTACAATGTCAAGCATCTTTATTTCATTATTCTTTTAGCTGGAAACTATATCCGAAGGTTTCCATATCAGAATAAATCTTGTAGCCCATACCCGGTTTGTAATCAAGATTTATTTTCTCAGGAAGCGATTCTAGTGATTGATTCGGAACAAAAAATAGAAATCCTTCTTGTTCAATGACAATATCATCTTCCATTTGTGTTTCCTTGTGCAGCTCTATTTCAGTTGCAATTGAGCATGTACCGACAAACTCAGCTAATATTCTTATACCTTCATCCTCCTTGAATGAAATTGTCGATAATTGCTTCAATGCTCCTTCTTTAATGTTTATTTCCATTGAACTCACCCTTTTATAAAGAATTATGAATAGATTCTTCTAATACCTTTCCCTTAAAACAAAAGATTTATTTCATTTATTATTAATTAAATATATCGTAATTAAGTATATTTTAATCTATTTTAAGATACTATGTCAACTATCTGATTAGAAAGTTTATACTTTCCTATCTGCCAAAAAAAATGCTGTATCAAAATTAAAATTTTGATACAGCATTATTCCACTCCATAATTTGCAGCAAATAGTCCCAGCCTCTTTAATTGTTCAATCAATTGTGCTTTTTCATCTGCCTCAATCACACTCATTATTTCTGTCATCATTGCTTGATGCTTGGGGAAAATTTCATCCATCACTGCTTTTCCTTCTTCCGTAATGGCTGCAAACGTCACTCGACGATCATCAGGACAAGCGACACGCTTTACATACTTTTTCTTCTCTAATTTATCTACCACATAAGTAATGCTGCTTGATGCAATCAAAATTTTCTTTCCAATTTGTTGTATTGGCTGGTCACCTTTATGATAGAGCAATTCAAGTACTCCAAATTCAGTTATGTTCATGCCATATGCTTTAATACTTTCGGCAATTTTTCTTTCAATAGCTTCTAGAGCCCGTGATAAAACAACAAATAGCTTTAAAGATAATGTGGTGTCTTTATCATATTCTTTCTTTTCTTCCACCTTCTCACTTCCTTTTACATATTTGATACCGATTACATATTTTAATTAAAATATCTCTATTTCGTTATAAATTTACTATATCGAAAGTCCCTATCTGTTGTCAACTATTACAGTTGGAAATAGGTTATTCTGTTATACAAAAGAAAAGAGCCATACTTTTATGAAAAGTATGGCTCGCCTCTTAATTCACTGCTTCGATAAAAGCACTTTCCAGGTTTTCTGTGCTGAGATAAAGCAGATTATTTAAAAACTGCTCCTCATCTGGTTGCACCGAATGACTCTCTTTCTTTATCCAAGTAGTAATCGCTTTTTTGAATGATTCAGTTTTAAATAACCATTGGGCTACCATTTCCTTGGTTGCCTTTCGTTCCTCTGAATCCTTTAAAGCGAAAAGATTACCCATTTCCGTTTCCTTTATTTTCACGGTTTGAAAGTCTTCACTCATGCTAATCCAGAAGAAGTTTTTCATGGGATACATATCTTTTTGATTTTTCATAACTAGAAACTCAACCCCAATTAACACTTCATAATATGGATTTTTATCTGTTGGGGAGTGAACTTCGTTAATTACAACACTGGAATCCTTATCACAGTACATTTCTAACCCATATCTTGTATTAATTACTTTCGCATCCACCATGCTCATAGCACTTCCCCCTACGTATTATCACTTATTTTTCTAATCGTTTTTGCAGTGCTTCTTTTTCTTTTTCAAAACCTGGCTTACCTAGTAAAGCAAACATATTTTTCTTATATGCTTCTACTCCTGGTTGATTAAATGGATTCACTCCTAATAATAATCCACTTATTCCTACAGCCTTTTCAAAGAAGTACACCAACTCACCGAAATTGTATTCATCAAGTTTTTCTAATTCAACAACCAAGTTGGGCACGTCTCCATCAACATGGGCTAACACCGTACCTTGAAACGCTTTTTTGTTTACCTCATCCATTGTTTTCCCTGCAAGGAAGTTTAATCCGTCAATATTTGCTGGATCTTCATAGATCGTTAAGTCTACAATTGGTTCTTTAACCTGAATGACTGTTTCAATAAGATTGCGACGACCTTCTTGAACGTATTGGCCCATGGAATGAAGATCGGTTGAAAAGTCTACAGAAGCAGGATACAACCCTTTTTGATCTTTACCTTCACTTTCTCCAAAGAGCTGCTTCCACCATTCAGAAAAGTAGTGAAGTGATGGTTCATAGTTAACAAGCAACTCAATAGCCTTCCCTTTACGATATAGAGCATTACGAACAGCAGCATATTGATAGCTCTCATTTGATTGAAGATCGCGATTATTGTATTTCTCTGAAGCCGCTCTTGCTCCTTCCATCATTTTGTCGATATTAAGACCAGCTGTTGCAATTGGTAAAAGTCCTACTGCAGTTAAAACGGAGAATCTTCCACCGACACTATCTGGAATAACAAATGTTTCATAGCCTTCCTCATCTGCTAATTGCTTTAAGGCACCTTTTTCTTTATCTGTCGTTATATAAATCCTATCCTTCATTTCTTCTTTACTATATTTCTTCTCCATGTATTCACGGAAGACACGGAAGGCTACAGCAGGCTCTGTAGTTGTACCGGATTTAGAGATGACATTTATCGAGAAATCCTTGCCATCTAATAGCTCAAGCAAATGTGTGATATATTTTGCGCTTATGTTTTGACCAGCAAAGTAGATTTGAGTGTTTCCTTCCATTTGATTATAGAAAGTATGTGTTAATGACTCAATGGCAGCTCTGGCGCCAAGATAAGATCCACCTATTCCAATCACAACTAATGCTTGAGAATTACTGCGTATTTTCTCTGCTGCTTTCTTTATTCTTGCAAATTCTTCTTTATCATAATCAGAAGGCAAATCAACCCAACCGTGAAAATCAGATCCAGGACCTTTTTGGTTATGGAGCATATCATGTGCTACGTTTACTTGCTCTGTTAAATTATCGATTTCAGATTGATTTAGAAACGATAAAGCATTTTTATAATCGAATGAAATAGTCATGTTTAAATCCCCCAGTGTTCTAATAATTCAATCATTTTTTTAGATATTGAGCTTATTTCTTAGACTCTTTTTGGATAGATAACCGTAAGTTTAGATAGACTGCTGATTAATATCGTGCAAAAATATATAGAGTATGGAAACACATTAAAAATATGTGCTCGTGATTTCCGCTTCGGGCAGTACGCTTTCCGCGGGCAACGTCTCAGCCTCCTCGGAAGAAGATCACTTCCTGCGGGGTCTTCGCTTGTTGCTTTTCCCGCAGGAGTCGACTGCCCTCCGCTACAATCACTTCATGTATAGTTGGATGGTGTTTCCACTATATATTGTTTAAAGATTAATAGCATAACTTAGTGGAGGAAATACACGGAGACTCCTGCGGGATGAAAAGCCTAGTTGAGACCCCGCAGAGACGTTAGTCTCGAGGAGGCTCAACAGCGCCCGCGGAAAGCGTAGTGTATTTCCGTAGCGGTGTTACCCACTATTCTGTATTCAGTCAATCAACATTTTATATTAACTATTAATTAGTATTCGTTTGTCGGATTATCGCTATTTATTAGTTAACTGCGTTTTTCCAGTCTGCAGCAAATTTTTCAATTCCTTGATCTGTTAAAGGATGTTTGGTTAATTGTTCGATAACGTTATAAGGTACGGTTGCAATATGAGCTCCTGCCATTGCCACTCGTGTTACGTGGTCTGGATGACGAACAGAAGCTGCAATGATTTGCGCATCTAAGTTATGGATACGGAATAGTTCAGCAATCTTGGTTACTAGTTGCACTCCATCTTCTGAGATATCATCTAACCGTCCTAAGAACGGAGAAACATATGCTGCACCTGCACGAGCTGCTAACAATGCTTGGTTCACTGTAAAGATAAGGGTAACGTTCACTTTTACACCTTTTTTCGCAAGGTAACGTGTTGCTTCTAAACCTGCTACTGTCATCGGAACTTTAATGGTAATATTTTTATCTCCACCATTAAGCTTAATCAGTTCGTCTGCTTGTGCAATCATTTCTTCTGCTGTTTCAGCATCTGGAGTTACTTCTGCGGATACAGATTCTACTTCTGGAACTGCTTGTAGAATTTCTACAATACGATCTTCAAATTTAACGCCTTCTTTAACAACTAAAGATGGGTTTGTTGTTACCCCAGATAAAACTCCGATTTTATAAGCTTTCTTAATATCCTCTAAATTTGCTGTATCGATAAAAAATTTCATAATGTAATTCCTCCAATATAAGTTTTTTTAATTTTTCTTTTCTACCGCATGTCCGCCAAACTCGTTGCGCAGTGCTGCTACCACTTTTCCAGTGAAAGTATCCTGTTCAAGAGAGCGATAACGCATAAGTAGGGACATCGCAATGACTGGTGTAGCCGTTTGTAAGTCTAACGCTGTTTCTAAAGTCCATTTTCCTTCTCCAGATGAATGCATAATACCTTGAATTTCGTCTAATTTTGCATCTTTGGAAAAAGCATTTGCAGTTAATTCCATTAACCATGAACGAATAACCGAACCATGATTCCAAACGTCTGCTACTTTTTCGTAATCATAGTCAAATTCACTTTTTTCCAGGACTTCAAAGCCTTCCCCGATTGCTGCCATCATACCATATTCAATCCCATTATGAACCATTTTAAGGAAATGGCCGCCACCAGCTTTTTCAGTAAAAATATAGCCATTTTCTACTGCTGTATCACGGAAGATTGGTTCTACGATTTCCCAAGCACTTCTATCGCCACCAACCATATAGTTGGCGCCATTTCGTGCGCCTTCCATGCCACCTGAAGTTCCTGCATCAAGGAAACTTACTCCAATTTCTTTTAAGTCCTCGTAACGGCGAATTGAATCTTTGTAATGGGAATTTCCTGCTTCAATAACAATGTCCCCTTCTTCTAGTAAAGGCTTCATGTTATCTAATACCGAATCAACTACATGGTGTGGAACCATAATCCAGAGTACTCGAGGTTTTTCAAGTGATTGGATGAGCTTTTCTAAATCATTTGTTCCTTTAGCGCCATACTTCTCTATTTCTTTTACCGCTTCTGGGTTTAAGTCATAAGCCACAACTTCATGCTTATTATCGATTAAGTTTTTCCCTAAATTTGACCCCATTTTTCCTAATCCTATTAATCCTACTTGCATGTCTGTTCCTCCTATAGATGCCGTTTGTTTGTTTGGGTACCCAACAAACTATTTAATCATACTGATACTCTTTTCTAAGCCACTTAGCCTTTTTGCAAATTTTATTACAGTTTAAGCTATTATTAAGCTTCTACGAGTTCTTTTGTTGGTTTATCTAAAAGCCAAGTAAATCCATTTTCTTCTAGCAAGCGATATGCTGATTCTGGCCCGTTTTTTCCAGCTTCATAAAGTTCAAGCGAAATGATATCTTCCTCAAAGGCCTCTAATACGGGCTGAACCCATTTCCAGGCTAACTCTACTTCATTCCAATGGGCGAAGAAACTTGAATCCCCACGAATGGCATCATAGATTAACAGCTCATAGCCGTCTGGAACATCTTCTTGGTTAGAAGTATAATCAAGATTAATGGATTCCATTTTGCTATTTACTGGATTCTTACTATTTAAGTGGAAGGTTACAGATTCATTTGGGTTAATTTCTATCACAAGTAGATTAGGATCCGTACTTCCATATAGGTCATTTCCATTGTTCTTGAACTCGACGACAATACGAGTCGATTTTTCCTGCATTTTCTTTCCTGTCCGTATAAAGAATGGAACTCCTTGCCAATCTGGATGATCCACCCATAAACGGGCAGCTATAAACGTATCTGTTTTAGAATCAGCGGGAACTCCCGGCTCTTCTTTATATCCTTTAACGAGCTGATTATCTACGACGCCAGCAGCATATTGTCCCCTAACGATTTGTTTAGAAACATCTTCTTTTCTTAACGGGCGAAGAGCCTCTAATACCTTAATCTTCTGCTTGCGAATTTCCTCTGCTTCCAACTTCTTAGGTGTCTGCATTGCAGTCATCATTAATAATTGAAGCATATGATTTTGGAACATATCTCTTATTGCCCCAGCAGTATCATAATAGCCAGCTCTTTTTTCCACTCCAACGGTCTCACTTGCAGTAATCTGCACATTTGCAATGTATTGATTGTTCCAGAGTGCTTGCAAGACAGGATTTGCTGATTCTAAAGCTTCCAAGTTTCGCACCATCGGCTTCCCGAGGTAGTGGTCTATCCGATAGATTTCTTCTTCCTGGAAGGCATTACTTAATTTTCGATTCAGTTCACGTGCTGACTGTAAATCATGGCCAAATGGCTTTTCGATAACGAGCCGCTTCCATCCATTTGTTGTTCCTAAGCCACTTTCTTTAATGTTCATTGCAATGATGTCAAAAAAGGCTGGAGAAACGGAAAGATAGAATAATCGATTTTCTGGAAGCCCTAAAGCTTCTTCTCGTTCCTTGACTACCTTCAGTAATTGTTGATAATCTTCTGGATTTGCAGCATCAAGCTTGCTGTATCTTATCGTGTTTAGAAAAGCATCTAATTCAAATTTGTTTTTTGGTTTATTCCTTGAAAAGGTAAGAATAGATTTTTCGACACTTGCTTGAAAATCGCTAGCTTTCATTTCTCTTCGTCCTAGCCCAATGATGGAAAAGGAAGAAGGCATTTTCTGTTCAATAAATAAATTAAAAAGTGCTGGGTATATTTTACGATTGGCCAAATCACCTGTTCCACCAAATAAAACAAAGGTCATTTTATCCATACAATTTATCTCCCTTGCTTGCATTAAAATTTTTCATAAAAGATATCTTGGTATTTCACCACCTTATATTATGTATAAATAATATATTACAAATTGATTTATCTTTAATTCATACTAAATTTTACTACTTGTTCACTAATTTGTCAAACTTTTGATTTTGTTAATTAAAAAATATTATATTAATTTAGTTTTAAGTAAAAACAATTGTGTATGAAATAGAAAAAGAGTGTCCTAAAATGATTACGGGACACTCTTTAACGGTTAACCAATTATTGGTACTTCTTGATTAATTCCACAAATTCATTTACAAATCCTTGCAGAAATTCAAGTGTACCTTCTGTTAATTTTCCATTTTCATCTAATAATTCATGCACTGATCCAATATATGCCTCTGGTTGTTGAACAACTGGCATATTTAAGAATGTAAGTACTTGACGTAAGTGATGGTTCGCTCCAAATCCAGCTAAAGCACCTGGTGACTGACTGATTATTGCTGCTGGTTTACCACCCCAAACACTTTCTCCATATGGACGTGAAGCGACATCAAGAGCATTCTTTAAAACTGCTGGGATAGAACGGTTATACTCAGGTGTTACAAATAATACCGCGTCTAATTCTTTAATTGTGTTTCGGAATGCCGTATATTCCTGAGGTGTTTCTAAGTCTCCCTCAAAATCTTGATTAAACAATGGAAGGTTTCCAATTTCAACAAATTCTGTTTCATAACCTTCTGGGAATAATGATGCTGCATTATTTGCTACTTGCTTTGAAAAAGAGTCTTTGCGAAGACTGCCGACAATAATTCCAACTTTAGCCATGAGATTCATCCATCCTTCGTTTTTTATTTTGAATTCGAGATAATTATAATCAATTTAGATTTTATTTACAATTTAAATGCTCATATTGTAGATTAACCATATCTACCCATCTCATGCCTCATTCAAACTAAAGCTAGAAAGTTTTTAATAAATCGTCTACAAGACTTACTGTTGCTAAACACAAAATAAAGGTGCATTTTCTCCGCTGTAAAATGCACCCTAAATAATAACATCTATGATTCTCTGATGTATAAACTAATAAACACTATGAGTTAGTCCTCTGATAAATGTTCCAGTGAAGAAACTAATTATTTAATAATTCATTTTGAGTGCTTTATTTGCAAGTTTAATATCATTTTGTAATAATTTCTCCAAATCATAAGAAGGATAGTATCCTTTCTTATACATAAAAGCATAGACCATTCCATGCGTCTCAATTGCTCTTTGTAATTGTTTGTTTAACGTATCCCTTAGGACAGGTGTTGCAGTTTCCGTTATTGCAATAGAATAATTTCGAACGGCTGTTTTTGCGAACGCTAGTAAATCTCCGGAAAAGAACCCTGTATCAAGATTTCTCAAATCTTCTTCATCTTCATCTCTTGGTGCAAATGAATAAAATTGAAGTAATTCCTGTAAATTCATTTCAATACCATTGATCGTATGCTGATAAATAGATTGCAGTTCTGCATCCTTAACCTCTGGATAAAACTTCTTTAACTTCATTAAGGCAATGGATTGAAAAGCCACAAGTTCATGTAAATCAAGTGTTTCATGCCACGCTAGGTGATTAGGATAATCCATTTCAATAACTCCTTTAACTTAGTTATTTGCACTATATTCTTTTGTATAAAATTAGTGACAAATCCACTAATAAAAGTTCTCCCTTTCACACAATAGTTCTGTATAAAACTAAAGATAAAAATAAACTAGAGAAATTAATAAAGAAAATCTGAACTATAATTCCAGCTTCTTCAAATAAGAATTAGAAATAGTTCAGATTTTCCTTATACCCATATTCTTGAGATGGAAGATTAAGAGTTTATGGAAGGAATAGCCCCTTGGTTCAGAACATTGAATATGCGAGGAACATAGACATAATTGTCATATCACTGAACCTTTTGGACAACCTCTTCCACAATCTCTCTTCGTTTAAATGTCGCAACTGTATCTTGGTAAATACCTTCTATTTTTCTTGCAAAAGCTATGGATGAATAAGTTAATGCTACTCTCTCTCGAGCATTGTAAGAGAGTCTTCTATATTCCTCATCTTGAAAGAGCAAAATAGATAATTTATCTGCAAAGTTTTCATAGCTATTATATTGCCATCCATTAATCCCGTCCATGATAACATTTTCCAAGCACATATCCTGTCTGCAAAGGGCGGGAAGCCCATTCGCTAATGCTTCTAAGTAAGTAAGCCCTTGGGTTTCACTAGTTGACGCACTAACAAAGATATCTCCTACTTGATAATAATAAATAACCTCTTTAGAAGGAACCATCCCTACAAAAATTACCTGATTTGAAATTCCCAGCTTTTGTACATATTTCTCTAAAAAAGCTCGATTAGGACCATCGCCAACAATTAATAATAAAATGTTTTCGTCATTAAATTTATATACAAAATACAGAATTTCCTCAAGTCTTTTTTCTTTGGCAAGTCTTCCTACAAAAAGAAGAACTTTTTTGTTAGGCGGAATACCTATTTTTTGTTTGAGCTTTAACTTTCCCTTATCTTCTATTCTTTTATCAAACAGCCCCAAATTTATCCCTGAAGGTACAACATGGATCTTCTGACTGACCCCATATTTAATCAGCAAAGATTGTACTTTTACTGTAGGAGCAATAACGCCCGAAGTGTGCTTTAGAATACTTTTAGTAAAGACCTGTGCCACTCTTTTCCCCCATTTTTTATATGGTGAGAAATAATGGGTGTAGTCCTCGTAAATAGTATGATAAGTATGGACGATTGGAACTTCAAGCTTCCTTGATAAGAGCTTTGCCATCTGAAAAGTACTGAATTCACTTTGTGAATGGATAACATCTGGCTTCCAACCGATCACTTTCCTTAGGTACACATTGTCAAAGGGAAATGCAATTCTAGCACCTGGATAAAGTTTATTAAGTCCCAATGATCCAATATAAATGACATCGTCTTTTTCGAACGATCTTTTTTTGCCTGATAATGTAAGTATCTTTACTTCATGCCCCATATTTATCAATTCTTTCCGTAATGTCATCACAGATGTCACGACTCCATTAATAACTGGAAAATAACATTCCGTAGTAATTAATATCTTCACATGAACTCCCCCTACTTAAACAAGAAAACATAATTAATATCTGTATTTCCGTTTAGGTAAACATTATACTTTTATAAATATTCTATTATTATTTTAGTTTATATTATTATAAACTAAATAGGATGAAAGAAATTTAAATTTTTCTTTATATTTATAAGAAGATTTATTCTATGTCTAGTTCATTTTTATAAATATATTACTAAACTTTTCACCTTTTTACACTACAGAAACGAAGCTGCTCGTTTTTATTATGATAGAGTCATATTTAACAAAAAACTCTGCTCAATCGTTGAGCAGAGTTTTCACGAAATCTCGTATTTATCATTTTATTGAGCAGTATAACCGCCATCAATTACTACTGCTTGTCCTGTTACACTTCTTGCTTTGTCGCTTGCTAAGAACAGAGCATAATCAGCAATCTCGCTTACATCCAGTAATTTCTTTTGTGGTACTTGAGCTAAGATTACGTCTTCAAGAGCGCGTTCTTCAGGGATATTTCGAGTTTTTGCTAAATCAGCAACCTGGCCACGAACAAGTGGAGTATCTACATAACCAGGTGCAAGGGCATTTACTGTAATTCCATGTTTAGCCCCTTCTAGTGCTGCTACTTTTGTTAATCCAATAACCCCGTGTTTCGCACTGTTATATGCTGCTTTACCAGCAAATCCGATTAATCCATTTATAGAAGCAACATTGATTATTCGACCCCAGCCTTGCTCCTTCATAATCGGGAAAACGGTTTTTGTAAGAATGAATGGGGCAGTTAGCATAATCTTGATCATTTGTTCAAATTTAGCTGTTGGAAACTCTTCAAGTGGAGCTACATGTTGTAATCCAGCATTATTGATTAGAATATCGATTCGACCATATTTTTCTTTTGTTTTATAAACTAAATTTTGCAGATCTTCTTCACTTGTTACATCCGCTTTTACGCCAATAGATTCATATCCAAGTTTATTCAGTGATTCTGCTGCTTCTTTCACGCCTTCTTCATTTATATCAGAAAGAACCACTTTTGCACCCTCTGCAGCAAAGTGTTCTCCAATTTCAAAACCAATTCCTCGAGCAGATCCTGTAATAATTACAACTTTACTTTCAACCATATTAAATTCCTCCTATTTTTTATACTAGGCCCATTGCGCCCATAATAATTCCTACTATTAATGCAATTGTAGGGATTAGTAATGCAACAACAAATACGTCTTTATATGTTTCTCTATGGCTAAGTCCAGTTACAGCTAATAATGTTAATAGTGCTCCGTTATTTGGTAAGATGGAAGCTCCTGATGCAACAGCCGCTATCCGGTGAAATACATCTGGGCTGATACCTGATGTCTGTGATAATTCATAGAAAGTATCACCCAAGGCTTCAAAGGCAATCCCCATACCGCCTGAAGCTGACCCAGTCATCATTGCCAAAACCTGAACGGCTAATGCTTCCCCAACTAGTGGGTTGTCTGAGATTCCAACTAGCATTGTGGTGATATCATTAAAAGCAGGAACAATCGCGATCACGGAACCAAACCCAACAGCAGCACTTGTATTTAAAATCGCCATTACTGAACCCTTCCCACCCTCGTTAATTGCAGGGACGAACTTCTTGTATTTCTTTATGTTCAAGAGCATAATAGCTATATTACCTAGCAGCAGGGCATATAAAGCTTCCACTTTTACAATATTTAAAAACACCACTACCACAATCAGCGGGATAATTGAAATAAACCAATTTGGTAAATCAGAATCATTTTCGTCTTTATCCTCCGAATTTTCTGGTTCTGTAAATGTATCTCCTTTTTCTGCTAGTTTCTTCTGTCGGTAGGCCAACCAGAGATATCCACCAACCGCCATAATGAGCGTCGTCACAATCCCAATGAAGAAACCAGATGTGGGAGTTGTGGAAAAGTATTTCATAGGGATTAAATTTTGAATCTGTGGTGTACCAGGCACCGATGTCATCGTGAAAGTAAATGCTCCGAGGGCAAATGTTGCCACTAATAACTTTCTAGAAACATTCGCTTCCCGAAACAATTCAAGTGCAATAGGATAGATTGCAAATACGACAACGAATAAACTTACACCACCATATGTTAATAAGGCCGCCGCAATTAGTACGCCTAGAATTGCCTTTTTCTTCCCTATTAACTGGGTTACTTTCAGAGCTACTGATTTCGCTGCACCCGTTTTCTCCATTAAAGTCCCGAAGACTGCACCTAATAAGAAAATTGGAAACCAGCTTTTTACGAAGTCAACTAAACCTTGCATATAAGTATTGGTATATGTTTCATATACATCTAATCCACTTAATAGGGCAACAACACCTGATGCTAATGGTGCGACCCAAATAATCGACCATCCAAAATAGGCGAGCACCATTAAGATGAATAATCCAATAAAAATACTTACCACTCGAACCCACCTCATCTATTAATATTAGTAATTTATAAAAGGCTATATCTTATTTTTACAGAATGGGTTTTAAAGCACTTCTTCTAGTTATGCATTAAAAATACTGATATGCTCTTCATCATCTGTTACGAAACAAATCAAATCATTTTATCTAATCTTCTACTTCTAAAAGAAACACTTTTTCCTCATAGCCACCACGTTTTTCTAACTTATTAGATTGAATCCTTTCTACTTCTTCCATGGATGATTGATGAACATCCTCCACAAGCGTATTTATTATTTCTAGTATATCTGCCAGTTCTTCCAAAGCATTTTCTTTCGTTGCTGCCTGTAGATATTCTTCCACTTCTTCAAGTAATTTTTTCTTAAGCTCCAATATATATCGGTCTTGATTCAGTGTTTCCGTTTTACAATCTTTTCCAGTGCTCTGGATAATTTCCGGGATGCGATCACGTACGAGTTTATTAAATGTTCGCATAGGCACCTCCTTTTGCTCGTTAGTTACCTATTTCACTTTTCTCTGAAAGTTAAACATCAAAATTGGAATAATAGTCATAGTGATAGTTACGGCAGCTACCCTCTCTTTATGCACAAACATTTCAAACAGGAATTAAGCTATTCTTATACACAAAAAATAAAGCGCCATCATCATCTAGCACGCACCAAACTCATTCAATATTAACGTTCTTCTAATCATTCATTAAGGGTTTGCTAGATTCACTCTCTTTAATATTTCTCAATCTAATCTATCCTTCATTTTCTCTGCTTTCTAAATTACTTGCCCTAAATTTTCTACTTTTTTATCAATAATTTATTGAAAACGCATACAATCTCTGTTATATTTAACAGTATATTTTTCCGAATAACAACAATATATAGAATATTATCTGCATAAGGAGGAATCTCTAATGAAGAAAATAAATCCAGAAGAATTGATTGCCACAAGTAAATTTAATCGGTTTCATCTCCAGTTAATATTCTGGGGGTTTATCATAATTCTATTTGATGGCTATGACCTTGTTGTATATGGCACGGTTGTTCCAGTATTGATTGAGGAATGGAACCTAAGCTCCGTAGAAGCTGGTGCGATGGGTAGCTATGGTCTATTTGGAATGGTATTCGGGGCCATCGTACTTGGCATGCTAGCTGACCGTTTTGGAAGAAAAAACATTATGATTCTATCTGTCTTCTTGTTTAGCTTTTTCACGATGTTATGTGGATTTACAGACAATCCAACTTCTTTCTCTATCTTTCGTTTTCTCGCTGGACTTGGATTAGGCGGTGTTATGCCTAATGTTATTGCATTAAGTACTGAATATGCACCCAGCCGGATAAGAAATATAGTTGTATCAATTGTTTTAGTTTCGTACTCGGTTGGAGGTATGTTAGCCCCTCTATTTGGGATCACATTAATGCCTTCACTAGGGTGGGAAGTCGTTTTCTGGATTGCGGGTATTCCCCTATTATTAATTCCTTTTATATATAAAAAAATGCCTGAATCAAGTTCTTATCTTATTCGAAAAGGAAGGGACAAGGATTTGATCCGTATTCTTTCAAAAGTGAATCCAGCTGTACAATTACCGAAACATGTGGAATTCTCGAATGACGACCATCTGAAAACAAAAGTACCATTTGTCGGTTTATTTCAAAACAAACGAGCAATGAGCACCATTTTATTTTGGACAACCTATTTCATGAGTCTATTAATGGTATATGGTTTAAATACGTGGCTGCCAAATCTAATGATTGAAGCTGGCTATGGATTGAATTCTAGTCTAGCCTTCCTTATGGTGTTACAAGGTGGATCCATTATTGGTACGATTCTCATAGCAAGATTAAGTATGAAATACGATTTCAGAATCATGCTCGCCCTTTTATATGCGATCGGCGGGATTGCCATTACCCTTCTAGGGTTTGGCGGGAATTCAATGTATATCTATCTTTTAGTAGGTATTGCTGGAGCAAGTTCTATTGGGGCGCAGCATTTGATACAGGCCTATGTTTCCCAATATTACCCACCGGCCATTCGGTCGACTGCACTCGGTATCTGTTCTGGTATCGGTCGCTTCGGAGGAATGCTCGGTCCGATGCTCGGAGGATTCCTATTAACGACAAGCCTGCCAGTTTATATGTATTTCCTAGCCTATGCCATTCCAGGTCTCATTGCAGCGATTGCATTAAGTATCGTTCCGGGAAATAGAGCTTATGGCAAGAATGATGCTGATTTTAAAGATAACGAATTGCTGGAATTGGAAGGTAGAATAATACAGTAGTAAGGATTTTTGTGCCCCGTCTATGTCAGATATAGATGGGACTTATTTTTCCTAGCTAGTTAGGGAGTAACTATGTAGCTGTTCCATTGGTTCCTGTCACCACATAAAAATAAAGAAATTATTATAAATAGAGCTGCTCTTTCGTACGCTCTAAAACACTACTCGGCAAATATCGGAAGTCTGTATCTATAATAGTTAGAAATGATTGAGTTCCATAGGCAAAAAAGGAACTGCTCCATACCCACAGTTCCTTCTCCGTTCATTTTCTTTTATTATTTTTTATTAACGGTTCATAATGTGTCGAATATAAATGTCCAATCGCTTCCTTTGGTGATATAAATTGTTTTGCCCCGTTCACGGCGATTGGACCTTCATTAAATCCACCGGCGATTAGACTTAATTTATTCGGATAATCAGCAATATCACCAACAGCAAATATTCCTGGAATGGAAGTAGACATGGCATTGTTCACCTGAATCATATCCTCATTCATGTTCAATCCCCACTCAGCTATAGGCCCTAGATCAATATGGAAACCATGATTGACAATTAATGAATCTAACATGATTTCTTCTACATTTGGAGAACCAACTTTATTAATAACAACACTTGTAAGCCTGCCATTTTCTCCATTTATTTTCACAATTTCATATGGAAATAGTACATTCACGGATGACTTCATCAATTTCGTAAGATTACTTTCAATTCCACTAAAATTAGATTTGCGATAAATTAATGTAACTTTATCAGCTATCGGCTCAAGTTCGTTTGCCCAATCAACAGCACTATTTCCTCCCCCAGAGATAAGAACTTTTTTGCCTTTATAATCAGAAATTTTTTTGATAGAATAATGGAGGCTTTTCTCTTCAAAATCGACTGCATTCGGAATAGCCAGTTTTACAGATTTTAATGTGCCAAATCCAGTTGCCAATATTATGGTTTTTGTGTAGTGCTTGGATCCATTACTACTATTCAATACAAATGTACCATCATGAAGCCTTTCCATTCCCTCTACCTGTTCACTTAAAACTATTGTTGGATCAAAAGTCATCGCCTGCTCAATTAAATTTGCCGCTAATTGTTCACCAGACAATTGTTTAATTCCACCAATATCTCTGATCATTTTTTCCGGGTAAAAATAGGAAACCTTACCACCGAGATAAGGCAAATACTCAATAATCTTTGTTTTCATTTCCCGCATGCCGCTATAAAATGCTGTAAATAATCCAACAGGGCCTCCGCCAATTATGGTTACATCAAAAATTTCGGGTTGATTTGGCATAGCATTTCTCCTCCGTTATCTTCTATTTGGACTTCATTAGTAAGTAAACAAAATAAGGTACACTTATAATAGCGACGACAATCCCTACCGGAATTGTGGTTGGTGCCAACACATTTTTTCCAATGGTATCAGCTACCATCAACAATAGAGCTCCAATAAGCGCGGAAATTGGAATAATATATTGATGCAATGGTCCAATTAACTTCCTTGCGATATGGGGGACAACTAAGCCAAGAAAAGCAATTGCTCCTCCAGCTGCAACGGATGCTCCAGCTAACGCTACAGCAATAAGCAATAGTACACTTCGCTCTCTTTCAATACTTGTACCAAGCCCAGATGCAAGATCATCTCCAAGATTAAACACATTTAACGCTTTCGCTTTTTGCAGCGCAACAGGAATAAGGATAAGAATCCAAGGCAATAGAGCTACTACATAATTCCAGTTTGCATTCCAGATATCTCCGGATAACCAAACTGTAACCTGTCTATAATTTTGTGGATCCATTTTTAACTGAAGAATCGTTAAAATTGCACTAAATGCAGCATTGACCCCGATGCCGACAAGGACCAGTCGAATCGGAGTGACGCCTCTTTTCCATGCTAATAAATATATAATGAAAGCGGCAAAAATCGCTCCTATCAGTGCAGCAAAAGGCATAACATATGCCGAAAGTGCGCTGGTTGAAGGAATTATATCCTGAAAAAAGAAAATAAATAGGACGATGGCAAGCCCTGCTCCAGTGTTTATTCCCAGAATACCCGGATCAGCAAGTTCATTTTGGGTAATCCCCTGCAGAATTGCTCCCGATACAGCAAGACCTGCTCCGATTAATAATGCCAAAATAATTCCTGGTAAACGGAAATCAAAAAGAACAAGTTCCTGTCTATCTGTTCCAAGATTAAATAGCGTTTTTACAACCTCTAAAGGAGAAATTTGTATAACACCCGTACTCAAACTAATAAAAAACATACTTATAATAAGTACAATCAATATTGCAAGGATTAGCATAAAACGTTTTCGCTTCTTTATTCCAGATTGTTGCATTATTTGCCACCCCTATTCCCTCTAGCTAAGTAAAGGAAGAAAGGAACACCAATCAAGGATGTGATTGCCCCAACAGGTGTTTCAAACGGTGCGTTAACCATTCTCGCTGCTAAGTCTGACAAAACGAGTAATAAAGCTCCAAATAAAGCGGATGACGGAATAATCCACCGATAATCTGTTCCCATAATAAAACGTGTAATGTGCGGCACAATTAAACCGACAAATCCAACTGCTCCAGCAATAGACACGGCAGCACCTGTCAAAATCAACACAGAAAAAATGCCAAGAATTTTTATGTACAGATTATTTTGTCCCAAACCTGTTGAAATGTCATCCCCTAAGCTAAGCACAGTGATGGATTTAGAAATAATTAATGCAACAATTAAACCCACAACTCCCGACAAAAGAAGAATTCGTACAGATGTCCAACTTGTCCCATCCAGTCCTCCAGCTAGCCAAAAACCCATTTCCTTTTCCAACTGAAAATGTAATGCAAAAATCGAAGAAATGGATCGGAGCATCGTTCCAATTGCTACCCCTGCTAAAGCAAGCTTGACTGGAGTCAATCCACCTTTAGAAAATGAACCAACCATAAAAACTAACGTTACAGCAGCACCTGCTCCAATAAAGGAAGCAGCAGTTAAGCCCAAATTGGATACAGCAGGGAAAAACGCAAGCATAATAACGAGTGCAAATGCAGCTCCATCTGTAACACCCATGATAGAGGGCGAAGCAAGCGCATTACGAGTCATCCCCTGCATCACTGCTCCTGAGACCGCTAAGAAAGCACCTACTAATGCTGCTGATAGCGCACGGGGCAAGCGGATTTCCTGGATAACTTGGTGTGAAGTCAACTCAGGATTAAAATTTATAACTGCTTGCCATACTATTTTTAAATCGATATCTGTGGAACCATAAGAAATGGAGATAGCTATCGAAAGAAAAATGGCAAAGAATGCTGTAAAGTTAATAATCGTTTTCCAGATTGCTGAATGATTAATGATTGAGCGCATGGTTCTCTCCTAAATTATTCTATATCATTATTAAAAAACTTTATTTACATTAGATTGACTTTTTAATTGATACTGATTATCATTATCGTTAGATATACATTATACCATAAAGGGGAGTTATTATGAGCGAAAAAAATAGAAAAAAGTTCCTTTTTAGCCTGCTGATAGCTTTATTACTTGTCCTATCTGCTTGCGGAAATGATAACGCTTCACAGGATTCTGGGACTAAAGAAGAAAACCCTGCTGAAAAGTCTGAAGTTACACTTGATTCCGAGATGGGAGAAGTAACCATTCCAGCTGATGCAGAGCGTATTATCGCACCTTTCCATGAAGATGCCTTATTAGCACTCGGCGTGACTCCAGTTGCAAAATGGGCTATTGGAGAAACGTTACAAAATCATCTAGAGGATCAACTTAGCAATGTTCCAAAAATAGAGTGGACAATGCCCTTAGAACAAGTACTCAGCTATGAACCAGACCTTATTATTCTAGAAAATAACTTGGACAGTTACGAAGGTACTTATGAAGAGTATAACAAAATTGCCCCTACTTATATTATGACAGAAGAAACGACTGGTGACTGGCGCAAGCAAATTGAAACATTTGGCAAACTGCTTGGTAAGGAACAAGAAGCAGAACAAGCTATAACCGGCTATGAAGAAAAAATAGATGAAGCAAGTGCTCAACTCGATGAAGCAATAGGAGATGAAACCGTTGCAGCCATTTGGGTGATTGGCGGCCAGTTCTTTTTATTTGAAAAAGACCGACATAGTGCAGAAGTTCTTTACTCTGAGCTCGGTGTGAATTATCCATCACTTGTTGAAGATCTTGGAGAAGCTCAAGCTACATGGGACCCCATTTCACTTGAAAAACTTTCCGAGCTTGATGCAGATCATGTTTTCCTGCTGGCAGCTGAAGGTGAGGAAGGTTTAGAGACGTTAGAAAACAGCGATGTATGGCAAAGTATTCCGGCCGAACAGAACGGAAATGTATACGTGTTGAATAAGCCGGACAGCTGGACAAACACTGGATTACATGCATCTGAACAAACCATCGATGCCGTTTTGGATACTTTAGTAAAATAATGTATACATGCTGTTCCTGTATTCAGGGACAGCATTTTTTGTTCATTTTCATAGCTAATTGAAAATAATTATCATTGACTATTTAGATGTAAAGAAATACAATTAAGATATATATTTACGGTTTTAGATGCAAGTTTTTAGGGGAGCGATTCTAATGCAAACGTTAACAGCGAATAATTTGACACTTGGGTTTGGGGATAAAATTATCATAGATGATTTAGATATTGCCATCCCAAAAGGTGAAATTACGGTATTGATTGGTCCAAACGGGTGTGGCAAGTCCACTTTATTACGTTCTTTAGCTCGACTACTAAAGCCGAAAGACGGCAATGTCATCTTAAATGGTGAAGATATCGCCAAGATGCGGACAAAGGAAGTAGCAAAGAATCTTGCAATATTGCCACAAGGTCCAGTTACACCTGATGGTTTAACTGTTTATGAACTTGTAAAGCAAGGAAGGCATCCTTACCGGCAATTCATCAAACAATGGTCAAAAGAAGATGAAGCAGCTGTACAGCAAGCTCTTGCATCTACTAATATGCTCGATCTCATTGATCAACCTGTTGATTCTTTATCTGGTGGTCAACGCCAGCGTGCCTGGATCGCCCTAACACTAGCACAGCAAACAGATCTTATTTTATTGGATGAACCTACCACATATTTAGATATGACACATCAGATTGATGTTCTGGACTTATTATTTGAATTAAATGAGAAAGATGGACGTACGATAGTCATGGTATTGCACGATTTAAACCTTGCAAGCAGATACGCTCATCACATCATTGCAATAAAAGATAAAAAAGTATTTGCACAAGGCAAACCAGAAGATACCATCACAAGTGAGCTTGTACATGATGTTTTTCAAATGAAATGCAATATTGCCTGTGACCCAATATTTGGAACTCCTATGTGTATCCCACATGGTAGAGGTAACTGTATATTTGCTAATATTAAACAATAATTAAATAAACTATTAAAAAACCTGTTCATAATCTTTAAGATTTGAACAGGTTTTTTGTTTAGTTAATCAGAAAATGGATGATCCCTTTACGAATCCTCCCCTTACTGTATAGAACGCAATACCTCAATTAACATCCCTTTGAATCGATTCCGGTCAATTTCTTCACAGACTCGAACATTCTTAACACGTTCCAAACGATTATTTACATCTACTAGACTGTAACCTCTAGTCAGTTCACCTACTGTTTCCACATCTACATGATATAGATTGGATTTGGTCATAATTTCTTCATTTGCTGCAACAGCAGCCAGCAATGTATCTGGATGCGTCGTGCCATTTAATTTGTGAACACTCTTGTTAAATTTCATCACAACTTTATTAATATCTTTAAAGAACTCAGAACCAGCTGTTTTTAAAGCTTCAATGTGCTCATGATCTTGATCATCCATAATGGAATATTGCGTGCACATTTCCCAACCAACCATTGTCATTGGAATGCCTGATTGAAGGACAATTTTAGCTGCTTCGGGATCGACAAAGAAATTGTATTCTGCACTCGGTGTAATATTCCCTAATGCATTATTTGTTCCACCCATAATGTATAGGTGAGGGATTTTAGGAACAATGGTTGGATCCTTTTTAATCGCCATGGCAATATTCGTCAGTGGTGCAATCGCCAATAAATGAATCTCCCCAGGGTTGTTGTGAACTGTTTCAATCAGAAAATCGACGGCATGTCCTTCAGCAGGAGATTGAAGTGCTTTTTCAAAAAACGAGTCCCCCATACCATCCCTACCATGTACATCTTCAACTGTACGGTGCTCCTTATTACCAAGTCCCATTAACGGACGCTCGTGTCCTTTGTAAACAGGAACTTGGCCACTTCTCCCAGCTACTTGAATGGTATAAAGGGCATTTTCTACCTGCTGATCAAATTGCACATTTCCACCAGTAATCATAATACCTTCCACTTGAAAATAATGAAGAGCGGTTAATATTGCAATTGTATCATCGCCAGCAGTATCCGTATCGATAATCACCCGTTTTTTATTTAACATTTCGAATTCCCCTTTACTAGTTTTTTGCCAATTCAGTCATATAATCAAAGAACCCATCACGATTCACATTGTAAACAACATTCACGGGACGGCCATCTGCAGTTTCAACTGTGCGACCTTGACTTGGACCATCGGTGTGAACCATGCAGTCAATGGTTTTTACTTTCACAAGATCTGGACTGCCAATAAATGTGGTTGTTAATACATCCCACAAATAGTATGTAGAGTTCGTTGAAAAGTGAACAAGTGGTGGTACCATCGCATAACATTGGCCAAGAAAATCGACCCCAATATTTTGGCGTTCTTTCGCCCAGCGCTCACGTACATCTATAGTTAACGGTACTTGGTTCGTACTTTCAAGAGCTACTAAATCAATTTCTATGCCGGTTTCCCATACACGGGCAGCTGCTTCAGGATCCCAAAATACATTCCATTCCGCTGTTCCATCATGCTCTGGTTCATGTACGTTTCCTGCTTCACGGAATGTACCACCCATCCAAACAAGTCTTTCTATTTTCTCTTCCATTTCAGGAGCTTCATCTAATGCACGAGCAAGATCTGTAAGAGGTCCTGTAAATAATAAAGTTGTTTTATCTTCAGTTGCTAAAACTGTATCTATTAAATGAAGATGTGCGGGTTTATCCGCTACTGGTGTTACAACTTTTCCTGATTCATTTAAAATCGGAAGTGCATCAACATAAAATGCATGCATACGCCAGTCCTTTGGAAACGGATTTTTCCCTCGAGAATTTGACTCTGCTACGTCAAGACCCTCATAACCAAAGCGGTCAATAATTTTTCGACTCGCATACATTGCTGGTTCTAAATAACAATCTGCTGGAATAACTGACACACCTGTGAGTTCCACATTGTCCATCTTTAGTAATAAAAAGAGCGAAACAAGATCATCTACTCCGCCATCATGATTAAAATAAATTTTTCTTTTCATTATTTTTTTCCCTTCTCGGTTTATTAATATGTTTGAGGATTCACATAACAGTTTTAATGTCGAATAACTTCACATTTTCTAAATACGATGAGCATGCAGCTTACTTGATAGCTTATGCATTAATAATATAAAAACGCTACAATGATTACCGGAGCGTTAATTAAGGTATGTGTTAATAAAAAAGATGAATGGAATGTTTCTTTCACTTCACACTTACCTCGTAGTCAAGCCTTTTACAGCTTAGAAGAATCTCCTAGGCCATACCCCAGTATTAGACGATGTATCTTATATAAATCTAATTTAGAATATCAAAAAATCGAGGTTACTTCAACTAAATCACGAAAGTTATTATTTTTCACCATATATATTATTCGGTTTTTCGACCACTTAAAGGGTTATTCTTCCCTTTTCCACTTTAAATTATAATTATTTACCAAATCTCTGCCAAGCTTAACAAACTTATAATTTGAGACAAAACTTCTTAAATATCTTTCTATCAAAATTTATATTCGCATTTTCATTTTTACTTTCTAATTAGTACCCATATCCTTGTTTGTAAACAAAAAAATACCCCCAATCGGTAATTGTATATACCAAACATGGGGGTACTTCTATTTAAAATCATATTATTAATGTGAACGGACTGATAACCATTCCTCGATTAGAGGATAAGTAGTTCTAGCAGCTTTTTTGCCTACAGTTACAGAAACATGCCCAGCACTAAGAAGTTTAAATGTTTTATCTTTACTGGAGATTTTGTTCATGAGCTTTTCTGTTTGGTTTGGAATTGCAATATGATCACGATCCGCTGCAATGTTAAGAACATTTGCTTTGATATTACTTAATTTAACCTGTTGTCCACGAATATATAATTCATCATTAATCAATTTATTTTGCTGATAGAATTCACTGATCCATTGTCTATATGCTTCACCAGGAAATGGTACACCGTCTGCAACCCATTTTTGCAAAAGGCTCCAGTTTTTAACAAACTCATCATCATCTGCTCGATCAGCAAGTGAAACAATAGGCCCCAAATAGTTGGTAATTGGTTTTAGTAACTTATTTCCAAAATCTATTGTTTCTGCAGGTACATTCCCAAGTGTATCTACCATGAGGTCTAAATTAAAATACCGTTCGTCCAGCCAATTCGTAAACAAACCTGCATCACTAAAATCAAATGGACTTGTCATAAATACCAAGTTACGAATTGGTAAATGTGGATTTAGCGCTGCAGTTATAGATGTCAATGTTCCACCAATACAATAGCCAAGTAAGCTGATTTCATCTTGACCAGATTTCTGAAGTACTTTCTTGATAGCTCGAGGAATATAATCCAACACATAGTCATCGAATTTCATATGACGGTCTTCATAACCTGGTGTTCCCCAGTCTAACAGGTAGACATCAAAACCTTTATCTGTTAAATACTCTACTAAACTGCTGCCAGGTGTCAGATCTAAAATATATGGCTTATTAATTAATGCATAAATCATTAATAGTGGTATGCTTTTTGTCTTTGTTTTGTTTGGTTGATATCGATATAGCTTTGCTTTATTTTTTGTCCAGATTACTTCCTTAGGTGTTTGACCTACCTGAGGTTCTGGTTCCTTTGTGAGAATATTCAATGCTCGCTGATAACGCTTATAACTCTTTTTATACTCTTCGGGCATACCGTCAAGTAACGTTTCCATTGATTCTGTTGGTGTATAAACCATCCATCATCCTCCTCATAAATAATCAAACTTAGAGGTCTTACATATATAAGCCTCCATTTACATTAATGCATTGGCCAGTCACATAACTATTATTTGCTAAGAAAATCACAGCATCGGCAATTTCAGATGCTTGACCAAGACGTTTGGTAGGAATAGCAGAAATCATATTATCTAGTACATGCTCTGGCATTGCTTCTACCATATCGGTTTCAATAAATCCAGGACAAATAGCATTTACTGTAATCCCTTTTTTAGCAGTCTCTAATGCGAGAGATTTTGTAAAACCAATAATTCCAGCTTTAGATGCAGCATAATTTGTTTGTCCAAAACCTCCAGTTTGACCAATAATAGAGCTGATATTAATGATTCTTCCATACCCTTGCTCAAGCATTGGATGGATTACTTTTGAAGTTGTATTAAATACACTGTTGAGATTCACGTTTATCACTTCATTCCATTCTTCTTGACTTAGTTTTTTAAACGTCCGATCTCTTGTTATTCCAGCATTATTAATTAGAATATCAACTTTTCCGTAGGACTTTATTGTCGATTCCACCAAGTAACTAGCATCGTCAATATTTGATACATCGGCTTGCAAGCAGGCAGCTTTCCCTCCGAATTCCTCAATCTCTTGCACGACTGCATTTGCCGACTCAACACTAGAGTTGTAATTAACTACCACCTGTACGGCATTTCTTGCCAATTCTTTTGCAATCACTGAACC
The DNA here is from genome assembly GCF_003665065.1 of Oceanobacillus piezotolerans. Lineage (GTDB taxonomy): Bacteria > Bacillota > Bacilli > Bacillales > Amphibacillaceae > Oceanobacillus > Oceanobacillus piezotolerans. Next base: position 148,144 of record NZ_RCHR01000002.1, read on the forward strand.
AATACCACGAGATCCGCCTGTTACAATTGCTACTTTTCCTTGCAGCTTTGAAGTAATCTCTTTCTCAACCTGTGCATTTAAAATAGTTGCCAATGTATTTACCTCCGTTTTTAATAATTATGGTCATAGGCTTTTCTATTGTACCTATATGTAAAGTTCGTTATTTATTCTCTGGTGCTGGTGTTGTTGGTGTTGAGGATGCCGATCCACTTTTTTCATTATCAGACAATGCTTGCAGGATCTGACTCATTTTCTTATCTAACCTTGTAAAACTTGTTTTTAATTTATTGATTTCTTGAAGTACTTTTTGATCAGAAGTAGCTTCATCTATCTTCTCATCTAAAATTTCCACTTTTTCTTCTAAATTAATTACTAGGGAGGCAACACTAGAGATTTCTTCACGAGTTGGTATATTTAATTGCTTTAAATACATCTCCGTTGTACTCTGAATTAATTTTTGATATTGAAGATATCCATTTTGTACCTGTCCCAATAATTCAGCATATTCCTCTTTTCCAAGCGTTTCATGAATCGCTTCGCTAAAATTATTCTCTGTTTGCTCATAAATTGTTTTCCATAGTGCAAATGGATCTATTATACTTTGATTTGTCACAATCCTGCCTCCTGAATAGTTTATTTGAAATTATTCACCTACTATACTAAAACAAGTCAACGATAATTTGGGAAACTTTCGTACGTAAAATTACTACAATATTCTACACAATTTGATAAATTAAGATGATTTTTTTAAAAAGAATAGAAATTATTGCGGAAAATTTTTGAATAGTAAGGTGTTGACATTTTTTACATATGGGTGTAAATTACATATAGATGGTTATATTATATTAGAAGGTGATAAGATGACATCTAAATCAAACAGTGAGGATCAGAGGTACAAAGAACACGGAATGAATACTCCGAAAAACTTTATGATACCAGTGCTTCTTCTACTATTAAAAGATTGGAATGCACATGGGTATGAATTAATGCACAAACTTACAGAATTCGGATTTCAGTCTGTGGACAAAGGTAATTTCTACCGAATCCTTCGTCAACTCGAAAAAGATGACTTAGTCCATTCTGAATGGGATACTACGTCATCAGGCCCAGCCAAAAGAATTTATTCTATAACAAAGGCGGGCGAGAATTATTTAGGCATTTGGGCAAACACATTAGGTGAATATCAGAAGATGCTAGACCAATTTTTCAACATGTACAGTAATCTCTTCTCCCCAACCAGTTTCACATCCAAGCGAGAAGATAACAAGAATGAATAGAACCACTATCCAAGACAAGTCACCAAAAATGATTAGACACATAAACGAAAATTTCTAAGCGTTTATGTTCTATTGCTAAGGTCTCCAGGCTTTAGTAAATATAAATTATTTTATGGAGGGATTTTAGATGGCGGAAAGAAAAGGCAGTAATAAGTCAGCAAATGAACAAATGGTGGATAGTATTTGGGGATTTTGGTTGAATCCAGGTGAAATTTTTGAGAACGTAGAGTTTCAAGCTTTAAGAAACATTGAAAATCAAAAGAAATGGATAAACGGAACACGTGACCAATATACTCAGCTTGAGGATAACACAAAAAAACTGGCAACAGATTGGAAAACAAGTGCGGCATCTTTCTTGGCGAATAATAATGCCTATGCAGAGGGAGATTACCAGGAATGGTTAAATAAACTCGAAGAAGTTGGACATAAATCTTATACGATTGCTTTCCTGCCTGGAAAGACTACTCTTGATATTCTTTCAAAATCAACAGACCAATTAGAAGAGGCTACTGTAAAAGCGATTGTTCAAAACAAAAAGACACGCGAAGAAGCAACAAAAGTATTTGAAGGTTTTGTAGAGCAATGGAAGCAAACACAAAAAGGAATGTTAGAATTTTTTAGCCCTAGACCGAGTGCATAGAATAACAGGATAAATGAGAAGGGATTAAAGCAGAAACTTAATAAGGAACCTATTTGGTTAGAATGAAGCTTATCAAAAAATGGACCTGTTTTGGAGACCTGCTGCTTTTCCCTTCTTTTTTAATGCCGTTAATTTTCTAAATAGTTTGTATTTATGGCGTGAGTCATTCTTAATACCTGTATCTTGAACCATCTTTTTGCTAGTTTGGCAACATCTATAGCCACAGTTATATCACTATACCAGATCATTCTCATAAGTATTGACACTTTCTAGAAAAATAAAAGAAAGGGTCAAGCAACTTCACCATAAATACAGATTACAATGTTGAATAGTATCTTTTGTTGCATAAGCGCTACGAATTAACAGAATGGTTAAGGATAATTTAATTTCTTCTCATGGGTAATCATCATGAATAAGTAGGAGGAAAAAATTTGAGATTAAAAGATAAAGTTGCTGTTGTTACAGGGGCGGCCAGCGGTATTGGTGAGGCAACTGCAAAGAAATTTATCTCAGAAGGTGCCAAACTTGTTCTTTTGGATTTGAAGAGAGCGGATGTTGACAGAGTTATGTCTGATATCGAGAATCTTGGTGGCGATTGTATTGGAATAGAAGCAGATGTAACAGATCGCGAAAAAGTAGATGAATTATTTCAAACTGCGGTAGATCATTATGGGCGAGTTGATGTTGTTATCAATAATGCTGGAATAACACAGGATGCAAGGTTAGTAAAAATGACGGAAGAACAATGGGATAATGTGATTGAGGTAAACCTAAAAGGGGTCTTTAATGTTTCACAGGCTGCTGCCAATGTGATGATAGAACAAAAAAGCGGTGTCATTCTCAATGCATCTTCAGTTGTCGGCATATATGGTAATTTTGGTCAAACAAACTATGCTGCCTCAAAATGGGGTGTGATTGGCATGACTAAGTCATGGGCAAAGGAACTAGGGAAGTATAATATCCGTGTTAATGCAATTGCGCCAGGATTTATCTCCACACCAATGGTAGAAAAAATGCCTGAAAAAGTGAAAGAAATCATGAAAAACAAATCTGTTCTTAACCGCTTAGGAAAACCTGAGGAAATCGCTGCTGGTTATGCATTTTTAGCCTCAGATGAAGCTCAATATATTACAGGAACAGTTTTGAGTATTGATGGTGGGACAGTGATTTAAGTTCACTGAATATTGCCTCAAACTTAGTCTGAGGCTGCCAGATACAACACTATATTAAGAATTACATGATTTATATAAAAACACCCCCGAAAGTTGGGTTTTTTACTCTAGCTTTCGGGGGTCTTTACCTATTCGCAAATTGTGAGTAAGTGTTTTTTATTGATATAAAGCCATTTTCTGAATTTATTAATAAAAATTCCACGTATTGTAACATAAAATTAGCACTGTACAATAGCCATTGTACAGAGTGTTTTTAGTGCGATTTGGGGTACTAAGAATTATAATGAAAGAAGGGTTTAATTTTGCGATTTTTAGAACCAATAGATATGAATTTGAAAAAAAGTAGATTGGGAAGTTTCGCAAAAGACCATTGATTTAGTCAAATCCTACTCAGAATACAAATTTAACATTTTAAAGTAAGAGCATTTCTTTGTAATGAGAAATGCTTTTTATTTTTGTCAAAATTAAAGGGATATTTAAATAGGATATTTAAATAACAATAATAATACAATAAATAACAATATGTATTTATTGTGAAACAATAAACTATGTGTTAAATTAATATTGTCATTAAATAATCGAGGTGCTTAATATGAATGTACAACGAGGTTCAACCACTTTCTTAAAGGTAATAATTTTTCTGATTGGATTTGCAGTGCTTGCCGTGTGTATAGTTTTGTTGCCTGAGGCAGCCAGAAGAGATGCGATAGAGCGCCCGGGTGATTATTCGCTATATCCACTTTTGGTATGTGCATATGGAATATGTATTACGTTTTCTGTGGCATTGTATCGAGTATTTAAACTTTTAACCTATATTGAAAAGAAAAATGCTTTCTCTGAGTTATCTCTTCAATCTTTGGAGGTAATAAAAAAATGCACTTTTACTGTCATTTTCTTCATTTTTCTAGCAATAGTTTATTTAAGGGTGCATGCTCAATACACAGGTGATGATGCAGCAGGTCCAATATCTCTAGGTCTAATGGGCATCTTGGCAACAAGTATCATCGCAGCCATTGTGGACGTACTTCAAAAACCTATAAAGAATGTCTTAAATTCATAGCCAAAAAACAATTAACATTTTGAAATATACTAGAGGTGTTTTTATAAAGATAGCAACCACATTATTTTTGAAGATAGCTGTTATTCTCATTGAAATTCCGGTTCTCACTTTTTGCATATTTCTGGTTTCTGAACCGGCAGATCCGGTAGCGGATTTCTTTGGGGTTCATTCCATAAAATATATCATTTTCATCTTTTTATATGGAGGGGCATTACCTTTTTACTTCGCCCTTTAGTTAGCAAAACGAAAAATAAGCGTAACTGAGCTTTCAAAGAGGGCTGGAATTACTATGGCGGACAAGTCACAAAAACACAAAAAAACCACCAACTTATGTATTGGTGGAGACGGTGGGAATCGAACCCACGTCCAGAGATAACGCCACTCAGGCTTCTACACGTGTAGTTGATATATTATCATTCACCATTTGTTCAGCCTACCAACAGGCTTCCCAAAGGCTAGTCTGATTAAGTTCTTCCTTCATCCTCAGACGGTGGAATCGGAAAAAGCCTGCTTGAGTTTGAGACCCTTCAATCTACCACACAGGCGATGGTAGGAAGGATCCTAAAGCAGTGCTTACGCAGCTGCTAAAGAGTAATTGTTTTCTTTGCCAGTTATATTTAGGCGAGTAACGTTTTACGAGCCGTAACCTCGACGCGCAACCTGAGCTCGAACTATCCCTGTCGAATCCGTAACGTCCCCATAAAAGGAAAACGCTCTGGAATAGCACTGAGCTTTTGCCACTTATTTTGTGGTGACAATTGTTATTATAACACAGCTGTAGACAAAATCAAGTGATGGAAGGTTTTACAAGTTCTTAACGGTTATAATCCTTTAATGCCCGCTCTACATCACGTTTCATTTGTTTCTGCTTCAGATCATCACGCTTATCATATTTCTTCTTCCCTTTTCCAAGACCAATTAAAACTTTTGCATAGCCATTTTTAATATAAATCTTTAAAGGAACAAGCGCATAACCTTGCTGCTGCGTTAACCCGATTAATTTATCGATTTGTTTTCTGTGCAAAAGCAGCTTACGCGAACGTGTGGGATCATGATTAAAACGATTCCCTTGTTCATATTCAGATATGTGCAAATTAACTAATCGTACTTCCCCATTCCGGTCAATTCTCGCGTGAGAATCTTTCAAATTCACTCGGCCGTTCCGGATCGATTTAATTTCTGTACCCTGTAATACAATTCCAGCTTCATACGTATCTTCTATAAAATAATCATGAGATGCTTTTTTGTTTTGGGCAATAACTTTTCCTTGTCCTTTTGGCATAACGGTACACCTACTTTCACGTTCTTATATTTTATCAAATATTGGACATGTTTCCAAGCAATACAAAATGCGAACAAACAGATTGTTCGCATTGTAAATTTAACTAATATAATAATAATAAACTAACAGCCATAACTGCCATTCCACACATCACACCATAGATAGAAAGATGCGTTTCATCATATCGCTTAGCGGCTGGTATGAGCTCATCTATTGAGATAAACACCATAATACCTGCTACCATTGCGAAGATTATACCAAACATTGTATCCGTTAGGAACGGCATTAAAATGAAGAAGGCAACAACCGCACCAATTGGTTCAGCCAATCCAGATAAGAAGGATAGCTTAAACGCTTTCCGTTTATCACCAGTAGCATAATATACAGGCACGGATACAGCAATCCCTTCTGGAATATTATGAATGGCAACTGCCACTGCAATCGCGAATCCAACCGATGGATTTTCTATTGCGGAAATAAATGTTGCGATACCTTCTGGGAAATTATGAATCGCCAAGGCTAATGCAGTAAACACACCCATCTTCATTAATTCGGGATTATTAATTGATTTCTCCGGCCTTTCCATATCCTCTACTTTTTTAACTTCGTGAGGATTAGAATACTTTGGGATAAATTTATCAATTAATCCAATTAACAGCATTCCACCGAAAAAGGAAATAACCGTTAGCCAATAACCTTCATCTGATCCAAGTGCAGCGGTTAATGAATCTTTTGCTTTAAAAAAGATTTCAACCATAGATACATAAATCATTACACCTGCGGACAGACCTAGTGAAAATGAAAGAAATTTTGTATTGGTTGTTTTGGCAAAAAAGGCAAGTAAACTTCCCACGCCTGTTGCAAGACCTGCAAATAATGTTAATAAAAAGGCTAACAAAATGTCGTTCACTTTTTGTTTCTCCTTCCTGATGAAGCCCTTCAAGGTATACCACATCAAATGACCTTTTTATAATTGTAATTCAATCATTAGTTAGAAGTCAACAATAAGTTTTCCTTAAGGCAACTCTTTAAGGCGGTGTAAAGATTAAGGCTTTCACACCAAATTATATGCTAGGCTTCCCAGCTTTGTTCATCAAATAAAAGGAAACTTCACTCAGTTGCGGACTCTTTTCATTCCCACTGAGGTTAGGATCACTGGGAGTGACCCACAAGCCTTGAACGAATTGGGCGTTTTCTAGCTGTATTCTACTAATTGCTATTATGATATTCTACTCGTTTTTTAAAACTAGTTTATCTGTAATAAATAAGAAATGAGTCTCCGGGAGACAGAGACTCATTTCTTTTTCTTCTTTTTCTTATGTTTCTTTGGCTTTTTATTTACATCATTCTTGGGTCCATTACTTCTTCCATTCCCACTTTTACCATTGCTTGAATTCTTTAAAGGCCTTCTTTTCCTTGGCTCTGCTCCAACTAATTCGAAGTCCACGTTATATTCATCTAGATTTACCCCGGCAACTTTCACCTTCACCTCGTCACCAACACGATAAATGTTGGCAGTGCGCTCACCTATAAGCGCATGGCTTCTCTCATCGAAGTGATAATAGTCGTCCGTCAAAAAGCTAACATGGATAAGCCCTTCAATGGTATTAGGCAGTTCTACAAACATTCCGAAGTTAGTGACAGAACTAATCACACCAGTAAACTCTTCGCCAACTTTGTCCTGCATGTATTCTGCTTTCTTCAAATCATCGGTATCCCGTTCTGCATCTACTGCACGGCGCTCACGCTCTGATGTATGTCGTGCTATTTCTGGCAGTGCTTGTTTCCAGTGGCCGATTGTCTTGCTATCCAATTCTTTATTAATAAGGTAAGTACGAATTAAGCGATGTACGATTAAATCCGGGTACCTGCGAATTGGGGAAGTAAAGTGAGTATAAAACTCTGTTGCAAGTCCAAAGTGACCAATGCTTTGCGGATCATATTTCGCCTGTTTCATGGAACGAAGCATCAGCTTCGAAATAATCATTTCTTCCGGTCGTCCCTCTACCTCATCCAATACCTTCTGTAAGGCTTGAGGATGAATTTCATTGGCTGTTCCTTTTACAGATATACCAAGACTTGCAAGAAATTCAAAGAAGTTCTGCAGCTTTCCTTCATCTGGATCCTCGTGGATACGATGAATAAACGGAACATCAAGCCAGTGAAAATGCTCTGCTACTGTTTCGTTTGCACAAAGCATAAATTCTTCAATAAGACGCTCGGCAATGGAACGTTCTCTGAGAACAACGTCAATTGCTTTCCCTTCCTCATCTACAAGAACTTTCGCTTCTTTAAAGTCAAAATCAATCGCACCGCGACCCATCCGCTTCCCACGTAAAATACGCGCTAGCTGTTCCATTTCTTCAAACATCGGAACGAGTGGCTCATAACGTTCGATTAATGCTTCATCTTTATCTACTAGAATTTTATTGACATCACTATATGTCATTCTCTCTGTTGTTTTAATAACACTTTGAAAGATTTCATGATTGACTACTTGGCCTTCAGAATTAATTTCCATTTCACAGCCGAGTGTTAGCCGATCCACTTTCGGATTTAGTGAGCAAATGCCATTCGAAAGGCGGTGTGGAATCATTGGTATAACACGATCAACTAAGTACACACTTGTCCCACGTTCAAAGGCTTCTTTATCAATCGGAGAACCCTCTTCCACATAATAGCTGACATCAGCGATATAAACGCCTAACTTATAGTTGCCATTATCTAGGCGTTTCACAGTTACAGCATCATCCAAGTCCTTAGCATCTGCTCCATCAATCGTAACAATGGTTTCATCACGAAGGTCTCGACGTCCTTCTAATTCTTTTTCATTAATTGTTTCCGGCGTATTCGTTGCCTGTTCTAATACTTCATCTGGAAAATCGATGGTAATGCCGTGTTTATAGATGATGGAAAGAATATCTATTCCTGGGTCATTTTTATGTCCAAGAATTTGCAGAATTTCACCTTCTGCACTCTTTCTTCCTTCAGGGTACTTCGTAATTCTTGCTATTACCTTATGACCATCGACCGCTCCATGAGTATGACCCTTTGGAATAAAAATATCATTAGGGATTCGTTTATCATCTGCTATAACAAACCCAAAGGCGCGATTATCCTCAAATGTCCCAACCACTTGAGTAACCGCACGCTCCAGAATTCGGATAACCTGTCCCTCTGGTCGGTTCCCCTCCTGGCCAGACTTTTCTATTCGTACAAGCACTTTGTCATTATTCATTGCAGATGCTAAATCATTTGCATGGATATATACATCTTTTTGTCCTTCTTCATCTGGGATTAGGAAAGCAAATCCCTTTTGGTGCATTTGAATTCTTCCGCGTACAAGATTCATTTTTTCTGGCAACCCAAAGCGGTTTTTTCTGGTGCGAACAAGCTCACCGGCCTCTTCCAGTTGATTAAGAGCAATAACTAGCTCCTTAAATTCTACAGCGTCCTGTAATCCTAATGCTGCTTCTATTTCATCGACTGCTAAAGGTTTTGTACCAGATTCATTAAAAAAAGTTAGCACTCTCTCTTTCATTCTTTCACCCACCTTTTCTCTCTATTATTTACCTTCTGTGCTTTTCTTACGCCTTCCAATCCAGTTTTTCTAAAAATTGATAGATGTCCTCATGTAATTGTTCCTTCTCGTCATCAAGCGTAATAACATGAGTGGATTGTTCATACCATTTTATATCCTTCAAATCAGCTTCTACATTCTCATATATGTAGTTTGCACTCTCCGTGTTGATCATTTGATCTTTTCTAGCTTGAACAACAAATGTAGGTGTATAAATCGTATCTACATTGTTTTTCACTTCGGTTATCTCTTTACCTAGCTGTTCAAAGAGATCTTTGGAATCTTCCATTACCTGATTGACTTCTTTCTCAATCACTTCTTGTTCTTTTCCTTCAAATTGCTTGTATTCTTTTGAATAGGCGCGGAAGCCTTTGGATAATTGAAAGCTATTATCAAAAAACATTGGTGCACACATAGGAATAACACCTTTAACTTTAGTGGAATATGCTAATTTTAAGCTGAACACGCCACCAAGAGAAAGGCCAGCAACGGCGATTTCCTCATATCCTAAATCTTGAAGATGTTTCATCGCCTGCTTTACATCCTCCCACCATTGTTTAGGATTTGTATTGAGTAGTTCCTCTGGTGGAACTCCATGTCCTCTGTATATGGGAGCATGACTTGTATATCCTTTTTTCTCTAGGAAACGTCCTAACATCCTAACATCTGCTGAATGACCCGTAAATCCATGCAGCAATAATACCGCGCGAGGTCCTGCTTCGAATGTAAAGGGCTTTGGTTGTACGATTTTCATATATCTTGCACTCCTAACTATTTGATACTATACCCATTATCTACCATTTTACACATTTATAAAGTAATTCGCATGATTACTTACTTGTTGGAAGATTATTATGTAAATATGATTGTTAGTTAATCTAACGCAGTTGATAGAAACTGTTGGTTTACTTAATTAAAATAGTGCTTAAAGGCGCATCAGAATACACTGGAAATATGCGCTCGTGATTTCCGCTGCGGGCAGTACGCTTTCCGCGGGCAACGTCTCAGCCTCCTCGGAAGAAGACCACTTCCTGCGGGGTCTTCGCTTGTTGCTTTTCCCACAGGAGTCGACTGCCCTCCGCTACAATCACTTCAAGTTAAAATGTGCTTTCTTTATCCATTGTTTAAAAGGGTTAATGCACCATTTAGCGGAGGAAATACACGTAGACTCCTGCGGGATGAAAAGCCTAGGTGAGACCCCGCAGAGACGGCAGTCTCGAGGAGGCTCAGCAGCGCCCGCGGTAAGCGTAGTGTATTTCCAGAGCGGTTTTTATGCACTATCTTGAATTAAAGTAATCAGAAGTATATCTACATTATGACATAAGCTACCTCCTCTTAGAAAAGAGTACATTGAAAGAAGAAAAACCCCATCACTCCATTAAAGTGATGAGGCTTCCTGAGCTTTATAATAAGTATCCACTTATAAATGCTAATCCAAAAAAGATGATACCAGTGATAACAGTCCCACGATGTAGAAACAGTTCCATCCCACGTGCTTTCTGTTTTCCGAATAATTGCTCTGCACCGCCTGTAATTGCTCCAGATAAGCCAGCACTCTTACCAGGCTGAAGTACAACAAACACAATTAATACAATGGCATCAATAATCAGTAATGTATTTATTAAAGCAGTCATATCCAATTTACCTCCTAATAACGTACAACTCTCTGAATTATACTTTAGCATATGTTTTTAATAGTTAGCAAGCTTAATTTGAGTTAATCTATAAGTAATACAAACAGAAAGGAAAATTGTGATGAAAGACACCTTTTGGTTAAAAACTACAGATGACACTGAAATCTATGTAAAGAGATGGTTTAATCCAAATCAGAGACCAAAAGCCATTGTTCAGCTTGCACACGGAATGGTAGAGCATATTGAACGATATGATATCTTTAGTTCCAACTTGCTTGAACAAGGGATTTTTGTCTATGGTAATGATCATAGAGGGCATGGTCAAACAGGATTAAGGTATGATAGCCTCGGGTACTTTGCAAGTGAAGATGGATTTCTTAAAGTAGTAGACGACCTTTTCCTTATTACTTCCTATATTAAAAAGGATTATCCAGACACCCCAATTTTTCTTTTGGGCCATAGTATGGGTTCCTTTTTAGCACGGATTTATGTACAACGATATTCCAAAGAAATAGCTGGTGTTATTTTAACTGGAACTGGCTATACACCACTTTTTTTAACGACTTTGGGAATAACATTAGCGCGTGCCTTATCACAGAGAGAAGAATCAGCCCTCATGAATCACCTTGTATTCGGGAATTATAATAAACGGATTAATAACCCAAAGAAAACGCATGATTGGCTAACTAGAGATGAAAATGTGGTACAAAAATTTATTACTGATCCATTATGTGGCTTTACACCTTCTGCTAGTTATTTTCATGATTTATTAACAGGGATTCAATTAATGCAGGATAATCAGCGGAATAGCATGATTCGCACCGATCTACCTATGCTTTTTGTAAGCGGAACAGAAGACCCTGTTGGTAATTATGGAAAAGGCGTTTGGAAGACGATGAATCTATACCATCAACTGGGAATAGACGATATTATGGTATATTTCTACGAAGAAGCTCGACATGAAGTATTAAATGAGGTGAACAAAGAAGAAGTGTTTGATAGCATTTATCAATGGATAATAAGTAAATTAAAGCAAATGACTTTTCAATAACATAGGTCTTAGTTATAGTTATCTGGTAGACGGGTGTAATTACTTACATGAAAAGAAAGTGTTTTCATTGTTTTCAAGCAAGATTATATGATAAAATACATGTATATACAAGCTATTAATGAGAGGATTGAAATTATAATATGACTAAAATAAATGGAATTGCAGCTTCTTCTGGAATTGCTATTGCGAAAGCGTATCAATTAGTAACTCCAGATTTATCATTTGAGGATAAAAGTGCTGGACAAGCAGATGAAGAAATCAAACGGCTTGAAGAAGCATTGGATATTTCTAAAGGTGAATTAGAGAAAATAAAAGCACACACAAAGGAAGCACTTGGAGATGAGCATGCGGAAATATTCTCTGCTCATTTATTAATCCTAAATGACCCAGAACTAATTACTCCAATGAAAGATAAGATAAGAAATGAAAGCGTTACTGCTGAAGCAGCATTAGACAGTATTACAAAAATGTTTGTCGATATGTTCGAAAACATGGAAAACGAATATATGCGTGAACGTGCAGCAGATATTAAAGATGTAACGAAACGCGTGATGGCACATCTATTAGGAGTTACTTTCCCAGACCCAGCACTTATTGATGAAGAAGTCGTTATCATTGCGCAAGACTTAACTCCTTCTGATACAGCTCAATTAAATCAATTTGTAAAAGGATTTGCTACGGATATTGGCGGTCGTACTTCTCACTCCGCAATTATGGCAAGGTCTTTAGAAATACCTGCCATTGTTGGGACTAAAGAAATTACAAATTCTGTAAAGCAAGGGGATATGATTATCATTGATGGGCTTGCAGGGGAAGTGATTGTGAACCCAACCGATGAAGAGATTGGTGCCTACCGACAAAAACAAGCGGACTTTGCAAAACAGCAAGAGGAATGGGGCAAATTGAAAGATGAGCCAACTTTCTCTAAAGATGGAGAGCAGGTAGAACTAGCTGCGAACATCGGAACTCCAGCTGATGTAGAAGGTGTCTTAAATAACGGTGGAGAAGGTGTTGGCTTATACCGTACAGAGTTCCTCTATATGGGTAAAAGTGAGCTTCCTTCCGAAGATGAACAATTTGAAGCATACAAGTCTGTATTAGAACAAATGAATGGCAAACCAGTAGTTGTCCGTACTTTAGACGTTGGTGGAGACAAGGAAATAAACTATCTTGATATGCCAAAAGAATTAAATCCATTCTTAGGCTTCCGAGCTATTCGCTTCTGTTTAGAAAACGAAGATGTCTTCCGTCCACAGCTGCGCGCACTACTTCGTTCCAGTGCGTACGGTAATTTAAAAATTATGTTCCCTATGATTGCAACACTAGAAGAATTCCGTCAAGCTAAAGGATTATTAATGGAAGAAAAAGAGGCATTAGTTGCAGATGGGGTCAAGGTTTCGGATGACATAGAAGTTGGTATCATGGTTGAAATTCCATCTACCGCAGTGACTGCACGTCAATTCGCTAAGGAAGTAGACTTCTTCAGTATTGGAACAAATGACTTAATCCAATATACGATGGCAGCAGACCGTATGAACGAGCAGGTCTCTTATCTGTATCAACCATATCACCCTGCTATCTTAAATCTCGTAAATAACGTGATTGAAGCTGCCCATAAAGAAGGTAAATGGGTAGGAATGTGCGGAGAAATGGCTGGCGATCCTATCGCTATTCCAATCTTGCTTGGACTCGGATTAGATGAATTCAGTATGAGTGCGACATCTATTTTACCAGCACGTACGCAAATTCGTGATTTATCTAAGAAAGACTTGGCTGCTTATAAAGATAAGCTTCTTTCTATGGATACTGCCGAAGAGGTTGAGGCTTTTATTAAAGAGAAAACAGAATAATACCTTTACAGCACCTAAACTTAAGTGGTTTGGGTGCTTTTTGATTTGCTGCTTGTATTTTTGATTTGCTGCTTGACCAGCCGCTTTCAGGGCTTGCCAAGCAGCGTCTATTCAATAATTTCTAGTTTTCCTTCTATGGGAGTCCTTTCTTTTTTTCGTGGAACTTTTGCAGGATATCCTATTTGAAGAACTGCCGCGATTTTAAATCTTTCATTGTCTAACCCAATTTCATCTAAAAATATTGGATCATGCATATAAGGTGTAATGGTCCAAAGCATACCTACTCCATATTCCCAAGCCGCTAATTGTGCATTCTGAATAAAAGCACAGACAGACGCATACTCTTCTTCATAACGAACAGAATCCTCTTCTTTTTCAAAATAAATAAGTGCATGATGGGGAATCTTCAACAAAAATTCTTTCATGGAATGAATCATTTTCTTCGTTTTCGGCTCCTGCTCATTTTTTATCATTCCGATTCGCTGATAACTACGTATAATAGCGTCAATAATGGCCTCTCTACCATGTCCTTGATATATTTTAATTTGCCAAGGCTCTTTCATATAATGTGTTGGCGCATAGGAAGCATATGTAAAAATCTCCTTTAAAACGGATAAGTCTACTGGTTGTTCTTTTAATTGATGAATCGATCTGCGTGCTTGGATTGTTTCTAAAATAGAAATGACTTCTCCCTCCCTTTTCATTTACCGTAGTTTAAATGACTTCCATATAAAAAAAGCTATGGAACCAAAAATAATTACTAAAGAAATAACCATATCCCATCCCCCGAGCAAAGAACTTTGCATCTCATTTTTAGCTATATAAACACTTTCCAAATTTAATAAACTAAAGAGAATCAATATTTCATTTTTCATGACGTTCATCATTCTGATAGAATTTTTGTATAGTCTTTCCGCATTTTCTTCCGTTAATCTACTGTAATTATGAAGATGAGGATATCTTTCAAGAACACTTGATGGCACCCATATGATCAATAAACCAATAATCGGCATAAGAAAAAGCATGGCTTTTGAATCCCATCTAGTTACCTCGCCCGCGAGGTTGTAATGACCGGGCACTTTATCGGGAATGGATGGCCAGTCGGCAATAAGATAAACAATACTAGCAAAGTAAATGAAAAGGGCAATGATATCAAAGACCTTCTCAAATTTCGACCGGTTCACTTTAATAATTGGATTACTATAAGACTTCATCTTACCCCCTCCTTACCATTTATACGGGCCAAAAAGTGGAAAGGTTTCAACAGGAGAGCAATAGCGGGCAGAGAAAAAAGCAATTTCATTAGTAGCTTTGTCTAGTCATTATCGACATAGAGTGATTAAAAATCTTTGGATAATCAAGCTGGAATGCAATTCGCGTCAGAATAGGAATCTAAAATGCTTATATTATGATTTTAACCTGAAAAGGACTCTGGCACTATAGTTACCATAATGGCCTACATACACAAAAAGGACTGCAATAATGCAGCCCTTTAATTAACTCTCATTTATTATTTTTTCAAGTTATAGAATGAAGCTAATCCACCGTATACACCCATACCAGCTAATTCGTCTTCAATGCGAAGTAATTGGTTGTATTTCGCAACACGGTCTGTACGAGATGGAGCACCAGTTTTAATTTGTCCTGCATTTGTTGCAACTGCGATGTCCGCAATTGTTGCGTCTTCTGTTTCACCAGAACGGTGTGAGATTACTGCAGTGTAACCAGCTTGTTTTGCCATTTCGATTGCTTCGAATGTTTCTGTAAGTGTACCGATTTGGTTCACTTTAATAAGGATAGAGTTACCTACTCCTTGCTCAATACCTTGCGCAAGTTTCTTCGTGTTTGTAACAAATAGGTCGTCTCCAACTAATTGTACTTTATCACCTAGGCGGTCTGTTAATAGTTTATGACCTTCCCAGTCGTTCTCATCTAAACCATCTTCAATAGAGATGATTGGGTATTTGCTAACCATTTCTTCGTACCAGTCAACCATTTCTGCAGAAGTACGTACAACGCCTTCTCCTTTAAGATTGTATTTACCATCTTGGTATAATTCAGAGGAAGCTACGTCCATTGCTAATTTCACTTCTTCACCTGGTTTGTAACCTGCTGCTTCAATTGCTTCTACAATCGTTTGAAGAGCTTCTTCGTTTGAACCTAAGTTAGGAGCGAATCCACCTTCATCACCTACAGCAGTGTTATAACCTTTACTGCTTAATACTTTCTTAAGGGAATGGAAAATCTCTGCACCCATGCGTAGTGCTTCCTTGAAGCTCTCTGCTCCAACTGGCATTACCATGAATTCTTGAATGTCCACGTTGTTATCTGCATGCTCTCCACCGTTAACGATGTTCATCATTGGTGTTGGAAGAGTTTTTGCGTTGAATCCACCTAGATAGTTATATAAAGGTACATCAAGCAGGTTTGCAGCTGCATGAGCTACTGCCATGGAAACTCCAAGAATAGCGTTAGCACCTAATTTACCTTTATTTTCTGTTCCGTCAAGCTCGATCATGATAGAATCAATTAGGTTTTGACGAGTAACGTCCATGCCTAATAATTCTGGAGCGATAACGTCGTTAACGTTATGAACTGCTTTTAAAACACCTTTTCCTAGGTAACGGTCTTTGTCACCGTCACGAAGTTCTACTGCTTCATATTCACCTGTAGAAGCTCCAGATGGTACTAATGCGCGACCAAAAGCTCCTGATTCAGTATAAACTTCTACTTCAACTGTTGGGTTACCACGTGAATCTAATACTTCACGTGCGTATACGTCTGTAATGTATGGCATTTTAATATCTCTCCTTTTTTTGGATAAGTTTATTTTTTATTATTATTTATTAACTAAGCTTGTTCCTGTCATTTCTTTTGGCTTTTCTACATCTAGAAGATCAAGCAATGTTGGTGCTAGGTCTGCTAGAATTCCACCATCACGGAGTGTAACTCCATCTTTTGTCACTATAACTGGAACAGGATTTGTTGTATGTGCAGTCATTGGGGCGCCATCCAATGTTACTACTTCATCAGAGTTACCGTGGTCTGCAGTTATAATCGCATGTCCACCTAACTCAGTGATTTTATCTACAATTTTTCCTAAGCATTCATCGACTGCTTCAATTGCTTTCACAGTTGGTTCGAGTATTCCGGAATGCCCAACCATATCTGGATTCGCAAAGTTTAGGATAATCGCACTTGGTCGATCGTCAGAATCAAGTTCTTGAAGCAACGCGTCCGTCACTTCATATGCACTCATTTCTGGTTTTAAGTCATAGGTTGCAACCTTTGGTGAATCGATTAGTATACGCTTTTCACCAGGAAATTCTTTTTCACGTCCTCCACTCATAAAGAAGGTAACGTGAGGATATTTTTCTGTTTCTGCGATACGCAGCTGTTTCAAATTATGTTGTGATAATACTTCACCGACCGTATTATCTAAGTTTGATGGCTCATATGCAACAAAACCATCAACAGATTCACTGAATTGTGTAAGCATGACGAAATGAAGGTTTTGTGGAACTCCTTCACCACGATCAAAATCGCGGAAGTCTTCATTCGCAAACGTACGTGAAATCTGAATCGCTCTATCAGGACGGAAGTTATAGAAAATGATGGAATCATTATCTTGTACTTTCCCAACTGGGTTATCATACTCATCCGTAATCACAGATGGAATGACAAACTCATCATGGATTCCATTTTCATAAGAGTCCTTCACAACATCCATAGCAGATTGGTACGATGGTCCTTCACCGTAAACCATAGCATCATAAGCCTTCTTGACACGGTCCCAGCGTTTATCACGGTCCATCGAGTAATAACGACCAGAAATTGTTGCGAATTGTCCTACGCCGTACTCTGCCATTTTCGCTTCTGTTGCTTTAATATATTTCTCTGCTGTTTGTGGTCCTACATCACGACCATCTAGGAAAGCATGAAGATACACTTTTTCTAAGCCATGGTCACTTGCAAGCTTAAGCAATGCAAACATATGCTCAATATGGCTGTGCACACCACCATCAGATAGTAGTCCGAATAAATGCAAGGCACTATTGTTTTTCTTTACATTTTCAATTGATTTGAGGAAAGCTTCTTTCTCGAAGAACTCTCCTTCGCGAATAGAAAGATTCACTCGAGTTAAACTTTGGTACACGATACGACCAGCACCAATGTTTAAGTGCCCTACCTCAGAATTCCCCATTTGGCCTTCTGGTAATCCTACTGCCTCACCACTGGCAGTCAATTGGTTGTGAGGATAGGTTTCCCAATATCGATCAAAGTTTGGCTTTATTGCTTTTTTTACTGCATTACCATAGGCTTCATCGCGGATTGCGAATCCGTCTAGAATGATTAATGCAGCTAGTTTATCTTGACTCATTTAGTACCAGCCTCCACAAGCTGTAAGAAGGAATCTGCTTCAAGACTTGCACCACCAACTAATGCACCATCAATATCTGACTGTGCTAGAAGTTCGTCTACATTTGCAGGCTTAACACTGCCGCCATATTGAATAATGACTTGATCTGCTGTGTCTGCTGAAGTAATTTCTTTTACTACTGTACGAACATGTGCACACACTTCATTTGCATCTTCACTTGATGCAGTTTTACCTGTTCCAATTGCCCAGATTGGCTCATACGCAATAATCGTATTTGCCACTTGTTCATCTGACAGTCCTTCTAACGCTTTTTTCACTTGTTGTTCTACAAGCTGTTTGGTTTCATTTGCTTCACGTTGTTCTAAAGTTTCCCCAACACAAACAATTGGAGTTAAACCATGGTTAAACGCGGCGTGTGCTTTTTTATTTACTGTTTCATCTGTTTCAGCGAATAATTCGCGACGCTCGGAATGTCCTAAAACAACATGAGTCACGCCTAAATCTTTCAACATAACAGGGCTAACTTCACCAGTAAAAGCTCCATTGTCTTCAAAGTGCATGTTTTGTGCCGCTACCTTCACACTTGATCCTTGTGTTTTTTCAACAAGAGATGGAAGGAATGGGAAAGGTGCACAAACAATAGCTTCCACTCTATCGCTTGTTGGTACTTTTGATTTTACTTCTTCTACAAATTCATTTGCTTCTGATAACACTTTGTTCATTTTCCAGTTACCAGCAATTACTTTCTTACGCATCCTATCACCTCATATTTACTATTTGGTTTCGGTTCTTTATTTATCGTCTAAAGCTTGTACACCTGGAAGTACTTTTCCTTCCATGAACTCAAGGGATGCTCCCCCGCCTGTGGAAACGTGATCCATCTTGTCCGCTAGGTTGAACTTCTCAACTGCTGCAGCAGAATCGCCACCACCAATTACAGTGTAGCCTTCTGTCTCAGCAAGTGCCTCAGCAACCGCTTTTGTACCACCAGCAAAGACATCTAATTCGAATACACCCATTGGTCCATTCCATATTACAAGTTTAGATTCTTTTACAATGTTGCTATATTTCTCACGTGTTTTCGGTCCAATATCTAATGCTTCCCAGTCAGCAGGAATCTCAGATACGGATACAGCCTTTGTATTTGCAGTTTCAGAGAAGTCATCTGCTATAATAACATCTTCTGGAAGTAAAAAGTTTACACCTTTTTCTTCTGCTTTTTTCATGAATTGTTTCGCTAAATCGATTTTCTCTTCATCTAGTAAGGATTTCCCTACTTCATGGCCTTGTGCTTTGATAAATGTATAAGCAAGACCACCACCGATGATTAAGTTATCTACTTTTTCTAGCAGATTATCGATTACATCGATTTTGTCTTTCACTTTTGCTCCACCGATAATAGCAGTAAATGGACGTTCAGGATTTTCCAATGCTTTGCCTAATACATCTAATTCTTTTTCCATTAGGAAGCCTGCAGCAGATGGGAGTTTCTCAGCAACACCCGCTGTAGATGCATGTGCACGGTGAGCAGCTCCAAAGGCATCGTTCACATATAAATCTGCCATATCTGCAAAGCTTTGTGACAATGCTTCATCATTCTTCTCTTCACCAGCTTCAAAACGAACATTCTCGATTAATAGAATGTCGCCATCATTTAAACCGGCTACCGCTTGATTCACTTCTTCACCATATACGGTGTCAGTTTTCACAACTTCTTTACCGATTAAATCGCTAAGACGTTTCGCTACTGGGTCTAATCGCAATTCTTCTACTACTTGACCTTTAGGACGTCCAAGGTGGCTGGCAAGAATTACTTTCGCCCCTTGCTCAGACAAGTGCTTAATAGTTGGTAGTGCTGCTTTAATACGTGTATCGTCTGTTACTTCTCCGTCTTTCATTGGTACGTTGAAGTCCACACGGCAAAACACTTTTTTACCTTTTACTTCAAGATCTTTTAATGATTTCTTATTCATTTTACAGCCTCCCAAAGGAATATGTAATTTAAGCTTTTCCATTATGCACTACGATATCCATTATATACCATTCATGCATAGTAAATAGGCTTTTCATATAAATTTAACAGAAAATGGAGAGGAGTCGCCTCCCCTCCTCATGATTAATCATTTGGAAATCGGAGCCACCAATTTGCGGCGGCTGTTTTCCCTGATTTTTATAGTCCTTGTTTAGCCATGAATACAGCTAAGTCTACACAACGAGAAGAGTAACCCATTTCGTTGTCATACCAAGAAACAACTTTCACCATGTTGCCTTCCATTACCATTGTAGATAAACCATCAACGATAGAAGAATGAGTGTTTCCAACAATGTCAGTAGAAACTAGTGGTTCTTCGCTATACTCAAGTACTCCTTTAAGGTTACCTTGAGCAGCTTCACGGAATGCATTGTTAATATCTTCAACAGTTGCTTCTTTATCAAGTTCTGCAACTAAGTCTGTTAATGAACCGTCTGGAGTTGGTACACGAACAGCCATACCATTTAATTTACCTTTTAATTCAGGTAATACTAGACTAACCGCTTTAGCAGCACCAGTTGTTGTTGGAATGATGTTTTCAGCTGCTGCACGCGCACGACGATAGTCTTTATGTGGTAAGTCAAGAATTTGCTGATCGTTAGTATATGAGTGGATAGTTGTCATTAATCCACGTTTGATTCCAAATGTATCGTTAAGTACTTTAGCAAATGGAGCTAAACAGTTTGTTGTACAAGAAGCGTTAGATACGATGTTATGCTCGCTTGGATTGTATTTATCTTGGTTAACACCCATTACGATTGTTAAATCTTCGTTAGATGCAGGTGCAGAGATAATTACTTTTTTCGCTCCAGCTTCAATATGTTTCTTCGCATCTTCAGCGTTAGTGAAACGACCAGTAGATTCGATAACGATATCTACACCAAGATCTCCCCAACCTAATTGAGCAGGATCGCGTTCAGAAAGAACTTTAAACTCTTTTCCACCTACTGCAATGTTAGAACCATTTACAGTTACTTCTTCTTCTAACTTACCATGAACAGAATCATATTTTAAAAGATGAGCAAGCATGTTAGCATCAGTTAAGTCGTTAACTGCAACAATTTCCACTTCATCATTTTTTAGTGCTTGACGGAATACATTACGTCCAATTCTACCAAAACCATTAATTCCAACTTTTACTGTCATTCTTATTCCTCCTAAGAGATATTATTTATATATTTTAAAGAGGTTACCCTCTTAAAACCTGAATTGCAGCGGCTTCATCCGTGATAAGCAAGTTGCTTCTTCCTTGTTTAAAGTAGGAAATGATGGCCTCAGCTTTAGATTTACCACCTGCGACCGTAATCACATTGCCAATTGCTGATAGGTCTTCCAGTTGTATTCCTACAGTTCTAACCTTATGGACAATGTTTCCCTCTTGGTCAAAGTAGTATCCAAACGCCTCACTTGCAGCCTTTTTAACTGCTAGTTCTCTAAGCGTTTCATTCGATGTTTTCCGGCGTTTTGCCATTGTTAATGCATCACCAATACCATGAATAACAACGTCGGCTGTCTTGATTTGATCGAGAACATTCTTAATAGAAGGTTCATTAATCAACGTTTGATATGCAACTTCACTTAACGGATCGGGAACATAAAGTAATCGATAATCACCACGAGCCTTCTCTGCCATTTCAGCCACAATACCACTCGCCTGATTTTCCACCTTTTCTCCAATTCCACCTCGTGCCGGCAAAAAAAGAACATCGATATTATTTCCAAGCGGGGTCATCACATCCGCAACTGCTGACATAGTTGTGCCACCTGTTACAGCAATAATAGAATGGTTCTTCACAATCTTTTTCAGGTGAGATATACATACTTTTCCCATTTCCTGTTTTACCCATTCATATTCATCGCTATTTCCTGGAACGATAATAACATCATCTATATTTAACTTTTCCCTAATTCGCTGTTCTAAAACGTTTAACCCCATTATTTCTCGCATGAAGCCAGCCATCTCTTCAAGAACTAATGTACCCTCTTTCGAAACATACATACCCTTAGAGGTTACTTCTATTAACCCTTGTTCATGTAAAAAGTCAACCTCACTTCTTACAGCCCGTTCGGTTAAATGGACTCTTTCTGCAAGTCCTCTTCTTCCAATCGGTTCTAAATTATGTACGCTTTGAAGGATGGAATATCGATGCTTCATTACATCAAGAAGATCGGGTATTAACTTTTTCTGCAGCTCGGTTAAGGTTCTCATACAAAGGACTCCTTCTAATGGTCAAAAAATGTCCCGTAAGGATGTTTTATGTCCCAGACAAGTAGATTATAACAATAGGTAATTAAATATACAACCATTATGCACCAATCTTTTTGTAAAGTTATTGCTAACTATAGTTAATATTACTTTTACATAGATTCTATTTTTAACCATCTCGCTGACAGATATGAACTTGCATTTCATATCTTCCCTTTTATTCCCATTTCCATACCAAAAAAGGAAGCAAACTAATTTGCCTCCCTCGTACTTTCTTTCTCTAATAAGTCATGCAGCGATTCGTAATTTATTTCAACTGCATTTAACTGCTTTCCATTTACTTCAATGACAGGAATCGTTAACTGATACTTCTCAAGCCATACATCATTGGTATAAATATCACGGTATTCCGTTTTGAACGTAAACTCTTCCCGCAATAATTCTAATAGAGTGTTCGCGTCATTGCATAATCCACAATTTTCCTTCGTATAAAATAACACTTTTACCAATTCGTCCACCCTTTACTTCTTTTTTCTCCTTTTAACAGAAGATGGTAAATTTAATTGTTCGCGATATTTCATCACCGTTCTGCGGGCAATTTTAATTCCAAATTTTAATTCCAATTGCTTTCTGATAGCTTCATCAGACAATGGCTTCGCTTTGCTTTCTGATTGTATGAGCTTAAGAATAAGCTGCTTCACCGCAATAGAAGAAGTGCTTTCTCCATTGGACTTTCGTATACCTGATTGTAGAAAGAATTTAATTGGAAGTACACCTTGCGCGGTTTGCACATATTTTTGATTAATTGCTCTGCTTACAGTGGATAAATGGATATTGAGCTCCTCTGATATTTCTCTTAATGTGAATGGCTTTAATTCACTTGGACCTCTTTCAAAAAAGTTATATTGTTTTTCCACAATGCACCGAATAATGTTTTCCAATGTATTTGTTCGGTACGAGATAGCCTGATTTAGCCACTCAACCTGCCGATATTTCTCTTTCAAATAAGTAGTTGCCTCATTCTCCTCAACTTTTAAATTCGCATATACTGGATCTATTTTAATTGTTGGAGCTGCCCATTTAAAGAATTTGATTTTCCAAGAACCATTTTCTATATATATAGAAGCTTCTGGAATAATATATTCTGGTTCCTCCGTGTCTAATAATTGTCCTGGCTTTGGATGACAGAGTCGGATTTTCTCCACAATCTTCTTAGCATGTTCTGCAGTTGTATCAAAAAATGCTGCAATATTCCCATAATCCTCTGTTGCGATCCATTCTAGATGATCTTCTAATAATTCTTCTAAAAAGAAATCATACATGCCCATGTTGTTTAATTGTAGTATAAGACATTCTGTTAAATTCCTTGCACCAATACCTGCTGGTTCTAAAGATTGGATACAAGTTAAGGCTTCTTCCACCCTTTCAATGGAAGTTTTGCAATGCTCTGCCCATAAACTCAATTCCACATCCAAGTATCCATCACTGTTTAAAGAATCAATTCCATAGGCCACAACCGGCTTAAGGTCTTCCGTTATTGTAAGCGTAATCAATTGTGATTTTAATTGATCATACATACTGTTCTTTGCTGCATTTATCTCCCCAATTTCAGGCTGTTTAGATGCAGTAGAACGATACTGCTCAAAGTCATAATCATAATCTATTTCCTCTATTAATGGATTTTCCTTTGTAAGCTGGTCAATATATTCCTTTAATTCCAAACTAGAGAATTGCAAGATATTGATGGACTGCATAAGCGACTGATTCATTTTCCATTGTAGTGTTTGCTGCTGAATAAGCCTTGGCTTCATATCCCCATCCCCCCTCCATTCCCCTTTATTCTATTTTGCCATTAATTCAACAGAAAGTCCTGTAATTTCTTCTCTGAGGATCACTCTTGAAAACTAATATTACGAACGGATAGACAAAATATTTCATAAACCAAATTTTTCTTTATATAATAGTTATTAAAACATGTCACATGTTAAAGAGGAAGATGATGTGAAGACATTTGACGATTTAGCAAATTCTATTGTGATTAAAAAAAGAAAGAACAAGATCGTTGTACTAGCAAAAGACCCTTTACTTGTGCATATTGGAACAGGCAGAAGTGCTGTCGTATTTCGAATCAAACATACTAAAATGGCATTAAAGTTCTTCTTCCCTTCCCATAGGTATATTGCAAAAGAGGAAGCTGCCATCTATCAAGCACTTCAAGGCATCTCTTATTATCCTACCTTTTATAAAGCTGGCAGTAGTTATATTGTAATGGATTATATTGAAGGTCATACCTTATTTGATTGTCTATCAATTGGTATAGAAATTACAGATTTTCATGTCCAGGCAGTAGATTTTGCTTTAAAAGCAGCAAAGGAAGTTGGTTTAACACCATCTGATGTCCATTTACGAAATATCATCCTTACACCTGAGGGTGATATTCGCTTAATTGATGTTGCTAGGTTTAAACAGCTAAATGGAGTAAAGCAATGGGAGGATTTGAAAAAGGCTTATCACATGCTTTACAAAAAAGAATACTTTCCAAAACGTATTCCTAAATCAACATTAAATCTAATTGCACATTTTTATAATCGCCATCTTTTGAAACTTTCCAGTCCATCTTTGGATAGAAAAAATATCGGTTAGTTCATTGATAGTAAAGAATAGCTCATGTGGTTGTCATGAGCTATTTTCTGTATTTACTTCTCTACAACCTTATTTTCCATTCGGCCAATTTGGTCGATTTCTACTGTTACCACATCACCAGCTTGAAGAAATTGCGGCGGGTTCATCCCTGCCCCGACTCCATCTGGTGTACCAGTTAAAATAATATCACCCGGTTTTAGCGTCATAATTTCTGTTATATATTCTAATAAAAACGGAACATCAAATATTAATTTACTCGTATTGGAAGATTGACGTTTCTCTCCATTAACAAAGGAACGAATTCCAAGATTCGCTGCATCCGTAAGTTCATCCTTTGTTACAATCCAAGGACCTATCGGTGTTGTCCTGTCTGCGTTTTTCCCTTGCAGCCACTGCTGTGTTCTAAATTGCAAGTCCCGAGCAGATCCATCATTTCCAATGGTATAGCCTGCTATGTAATCATAGGCATTCTCTCTTTTAACTTTGGATGCTTCTCTCCCAATTACAATACCTAACTCAACTTCATAATCAAGCTGATTCGTTAACCGTGGCTTTTCCAGTGCATCTTCCGGGCCGACAATAGCATTGCTGAACTTTGCAAATAGCACAGGAAACTCAGGAATATCACTATTCATCTCTGCTGCATGGTCGGCATAGTTTTTACCAACACAAATAATTTTTGAAGGATTCGGGATAGGAGTTCCAAGCAGAACTTCATCTCTTTCAACCCCTAAGTTCTTTCCTGCTATGTATTTATATGCTTCATTTGCCTTATCTAATGCATGAAAACCTAAACTAAAAAAGGCTGTTGGATCAGCTGGCAGATTTTGCTCTATTTGATAGGCAGTATCATGCTCTCCCTTTGAAATTAAGGCATCCTGATATGCCTGCTGTACATCTATCACCTTTTCATTTTCTATAAAACCTACACGGAAAGAGCCTGATGCCTTCTTTAGCTTATAGCTAGCAAGTTTCATATATATCCCCCAATTCTATATATTTACACTTATTTTACTATATTTCAAAAATGATTACATCTAATAAAACATTATTTATTAAATGAGTGAAACACATAGTGATATTACCAATATGGAAGGGGATGAAAAAAACTTTCTCGCTGAACCAGCTATGACTGTAATTATAGAATTTCCACAAACATACTTCATAACTGATTATGCAAAATAATTTTTTTACAATTCGGTGTTTTTATCATATACTATCTTTAACAAGAATTGGAAAGAGGCAAACGGGAATGAAGGATTTAGCACTAAGAGAAAAAAACATTGTACTTATTGGCTTTATGGGGGTTGGAAAAACAACCATTGGAAAAGAGGTTGCTAAGAGATTATATCGAGATTTCCTTGATATTGATGAAGTTATTGAAAAAGAATATGGTATGCCAACGAGACAAATCTTTGAAAATTTTGGAGAAAAGGAATTCCGCCAAAAAGAAAAAGACACCATCGTTGACCTATGTCATAATCAACGTTTAAAAGTCATTTCAGTTGGTGGTGGCGCTTTTTTACAGGAAGAAATTAAAGAAGCTTGTCTATCTAAATGCATTGTCTTTTTTTTAGACTTATCCTGGGATGCTTGGCAGGATCGTATAAGCTCAATTATTGATAGCAGACCCGTTCTTCAAGGTAAAAACAGGGAAGATATGCGGCATCTGTTTGACCAAAGACAGCCTATTTACAAAGACCATCATTACAAGGTTACAACTGATAATCTAAACGTAAATGAAGTTGCTGATTTTATCGTCGATCGCTTAAAAACAGCTTGGAACAAGGTTGATCCAAATCCGGAACAACAGTAAAACGTTCTGCACCAAGTGTAGAGCGTTTTTCTTTTTTTGCTGAAAAAAGAAAAACTACTTGTTAATAGAGTGAAAGAGCGTTATAATATAACACGTTACCATTTTTTCACCATGCGCCCATAGCTCAGCTGGATAGAGCACTGGTTTCCGGTACCAGGTTTGCCGGGGGTTCGAATCCCTCTGGGCGCGTACGTTAATGACAATATTGGCAAGGGTTAGAGTAATTCTCTCTCCCTTGCCTTTTTGTTTGGTTTCTAACCGTTTTCTAACCATCAGGTTTCGATGTAATTTTTTGACTTAATAGCTCCCATATTTTAATTTCAGGTTTAACTTACAAAAATAAGAGAAGACAATCCTTCACTTCTTGTATGTAGTTTATATTTTACTTTTGCCTCTTACAATTTCCAATGATACACCAAGTCATAACCGCCTCTCAATTCTAGAACACCTTAAAACTTTATTGTATCACCTGGTTCGTATTCTCCAAATTTCATCTGGATTTGCCATCTCCTTCTCATACCTAAATTGAAAAATACTTGTTACCATTTTGCCTTAACTAACACTGAATTTATTTGTTAGAATTTCAATTATTATTTCAATATTCATATTGTAAAGTTTTTGTTAAAGTAATAGAATAATTTTATAATTAAAATAAGAAAGAGGGACTGGTAATTGAAAAGAATACTTGCTATTTTTGCATCAATAGTATTGGTAGTAACACTTATTGTATCCCCTATATCTGCTGATGCCGCTACAAGAACAATGAAAGTACATTTTATTAATGTTGGTCAAGGTGATGCAACTTATATCAAAATGCCTGGCGGCGAAGACGTATTAATTGATGGTGGTAGACAAGGTCAGGGTGATGAAATTATTGCATACTTAAAGAAACAAAAAGTTGATGACATTGAAATAATGATAGCAACTCACCCAGACGCGGATCATATAGGTGGATTAGACGAAGTCCTAAAAGCATATAAAGTAGAATCTGTATATGCCCCTAAAGTGTCCCATACTACTCAAGCATACAAAAACTTTTTACAAGCGGTTAAAAATGAAAAACTCACAATTAAAACAGCTAAAGCAGATGTGAAATTACCACTTAAATATGTTACAGCAAAGTTTGTTGGTCCAGTTAAAAATTACAATAAAAGTGACTTAAATAACTGGAGTGCTGTTCTACATGTAACTTATAACAAAAATAAATTTCTATTTGCCGGGGATGCAGAAAAAGCTTCTGAGACTGATATGATTAAAGCTAAACAAACACTAAAAGCAGATGTGTTAAAGGCGGGACACCACGGAGCTAAAACATCTTCAAACACTAATTTCTTAAACGTGGTTAAACCTAAATATGCAGTAATAAGTGTTGGTAAGAATTCTTATGGACATCCTACAAAGGACGTTTTAAACAGATTTAAATCAGCGAAGTCTACAGTATATCGTACAGATCAAAAGGGGAATATTGTTATTAGTTCAACGGGAACAAAATTAACAGTTTCAACATCTAAGAGGTAAAAATGAAAAAAATAAAAGGTATAATTGACCGTTTCGAAGGTAATATCGCAGTTGTCGAAATAGATGGTATGACAAAGGATTACAATAAAGCTTTATTTCCAAAAGAGGCTTCAATTGGTGACGTTATTGAGATTGAAGGTAAAAAAGTAACTGTCTTGAAAAATGAAACTGAAAAATTAAGAAAAGAAATTGAAGATCTAATGAATGATGTTTGGGAAGATTAATTAAAAAGCGTCTTCATAAAAAAACTCGTTTTGTCCCAGCGAGTTTTTATTATGTTTTGCATTTCTTTACGAACCCTTCTTGAACCTGTTGGTCCCCTATCTCCAGTCGCACCTTTAGGTCCTTGGGGTCCTACTAAATCTGATGTGCTGGAGTCCATGGTGTTGATATAGCACCTTTTTCAATCTTTACTTTGTTTATTTTTATTCCTTGGCCCTTATAGCTTCAGACCTACCTGCATATATTAACACTGTCAGTTGCAGTTGATACTTTTGTGAACGTTTATGATATTCTCGCATTTGGCGGTTGTACAATATCTCCTGAACCACTTGGATATGGCAAAACTGTAACCTCTGAAAATGTGCCATCAATGATATCTATATCCGTGCTTATAGTATACTGTTGGCCAAGCTCCAAATTACAATAAAATCGATGATAGTTAAAATTATTACTAGAAGTCGATTATTGATACAGCTAACGTCGCTGGATATCGCGATTACGTAGCAATGACTAATAAGTACGAGAAGAGTTACGGCAATCAAGAAAACTGCGGGGAAGCGATAAATAACATAAGGTCAAGAAATTTTATAAGCATAAAGAGTTTATTGAGATGATATAAGGAAAGATACGTTAATGACAAATTGGAGGTGAAAGGGATAACTAAGATAGTCGAAAAGTTAAGCAAAATTGGCGAAGGCGCGCCTGTAGTAGAAGATTACGTCTATTTTGTAGACGGAATATGACATTGTAGATATTACCACCCATTTAAGGATGAGATTTTATCGTTCATGAAACATCTTTAATAAAATTATTAATACTCCGGTTAAACTCTTCTGGCTTTTCTATATTACTTAAATGTCCTGCATTAAGTGAAACAAACTTCGAATTACATGTCATCAAATACATGGATAATGAATAAAACATAGGCGTAACCATATCGTGCGTCCCACTAATGATCAGCATCGGCTTTCGCATAGTCAGTAAATGCTTTGTATAATTAATTCCTATGGGAGCTTTTGCGCACGAATAAAATGCATCTCTAATAAAAAAAGAACTTCTCGCCTCTTTCTCTAGCTTCTTATTAAACAAAGACCAACTCATAACAGCATCAATGATATCCTCTTTACTTTTATTGATAAACTGGCTTACCATTATATTAGCCATATACGGAATATATGTAGTCGTGTTTGCCAATATTAGGCCACGCACTACGTCTGGCTTTTGTTTGCAGATTTCTTGCGCAACCAGTCCCCCTAGAGATAATCCACATATAAATACTCTATCCACTTCTAGATGCTCTAACAGTTCAATTATATCTTTAGCAAAATTGAACATTGTAATATCCTTTTCAATTTCTGTTTCGCCATGACCTCTCAAATCTACAAGTATTAATCTATAGTTCTCAGATAATTTATGTTGGAATCTCCACATTTCTTTTCTATTACCTAAACCATGAATAAATACGATTGGCACTCCTTTACCGATATCTGTATATGTTAAAATGTAAACCACCTCTTATTTTTCGACTATGTTCTTAGTATTGGTAGTTATCGTTATAATATTCTTGACACACCTTTTTAGTGATTTTCTCTCCCCCACTTAATTGCTTCTTTCACATCCATAATTAATTCTGAGAAGCTTTCAATTTCTTTTTTTCTTTATGGGGCTAAGCCAGGAACAATTTTTTTCCTGGCTTTTTTCATGTATTGTTCCGGTATGATTAGTGAATCCTATAGATAATATGATGTATAGGAGAAAAATCGATGGATAATTTAACACGTGAACAAACACTTGATATGCTGAATGATTTATTAGAAGAGGATGTTAGCTCCAAATTTAATGAACAACTCCAATATGTTGGAGAACATGGTGAGCCCAGCTTTGTTGTTGCCAATAATGAGGGGAAATCGGTAGAAGTTTTTGTAGATTGGAATAAAGAAGCAGACTTATTATCTTTTTCTATTAACGAAGATTATACTTCGGAATAAAATTATACTCTTCCTCCCTATGCTGTTAAAATCTGGGAATAGGAATAAAGAAAAGACAAGAATTCCATTATAAGTTGGATTTCTTGTCTTTTCTTTGTTTAAAGCTTATGTTTATATCAAACAAATATGGGGAAAGATGGAAATAATATGAATAGGTGTTGTCGAACGTTTTTGTTTGACCTTTATTGACCTTTGAGCTATTATGAATGTAGAAACAATTAAACTATTCTATTGGTGTTTATAAGGAGGATACTTAAATGAATTTAGTACCTACAGTTATTGAACAAACAAACCGTGGAGAACGTGCATATGACATTTACTCACGTTTATTAAAAGACCGTATTATTTTATTAGGTAGTGGAATCGACGATAATGTTGCAAATTCCATTGTAGCACAATTACTTTTCTTGGAAGCGGAAGATCCAGATAAGGATATTTCCTTGTATATCAATTCACCTGGTGGATCGATTACAGCTGGTATGGCCATCTACGATACAATGAATTTTATTAAACCAAATGTATCTACCATCTGTATTGGTATGGCTGCATCTATGGGTGCTTTCCTTCTAACTGCTGGTGAAAAAGGAAAACGCTATGCACTTCCAAACAGTGAAATTATGATTCACCAACCACTTGGTGGAGCACAAGGTCAAGCAACAGACATTGAAATTCATGCAAAACGTATTATCGAAATCAAGAAACGCATGAACCAAATTATGGCTGAAAAAACAGGTCAACCACTAGAAGTAATTGAACGTGATACAGAGCGTGATAACTTCATGACTGCACAAGCTTCTGTAGAATATGGCCTAATTGATCAAATCTTAGAACGCAAACCTGAATAAGTAATGTAAAAAACTCGGCGTCGCTAGAAGCCGAGTTTTTTTCTGCCCCTATTTTGTTGATACAAATGAACATAAATGATTCAAAGCCACTTCTTCATCAGGACCATCTGCGATTAGAGTGATTTCTTCTCCGCTCGCTATCGCTAAACTCATCAGCCCCATAATACTTTTCGCATTAATTTTCTTTCCGCCTTTTTCTAAAAATAAATGCGAAGAATATCGATTTGCTTCCTGCACAAATTGTGCAGCTGGTCTAGCCTGCAGTCCTGACTCCAATTCAACTTTTAATGACCTTTCAACCAATTCCCTCATCCTCCCCTTTTGCTCGTAAACGCTAACATTTCTCTATAAAAGAAGGTATCTTCGCTTTAGGCGGAAACCTTTGTAGCAGCCAGTAGAGAGTTTATCTCTCTCTAGCTAGCAATCCTAAAGTCCACTTGTTCAATAGAAAACAAATTATTCTCTACGGATGGATTGTGGTACGAAGAACCTTATAAATTACCTGCATTATAACATATAATGTCTTTTAAAAAAATAATTCCTCAAAAGCTTCACGAAGGTTTAAAGTACAATCTCACCTTGTTTAATTTTATCAGCAAATTCATCTATTTTCTTTAACCGGTGATTTACCCCTGATTTAGATATCTTCCCACTCGACACTAGTTCGCCTAATTCCTTTAAGGAAACTTCCTGGTGCATGATGCGCAGCTTTGCGATTTCTTGCAATTTTTCAGGAAGTTTTTCTAGACCTACTGTTCTTTCAATGAGCTTTATATTTTCTATTTGTCGGAATGCAGCACCAATGGTTTTATTTAAATTTGCCGTTTCACAATTCACAAGGCGGTTAACGGAATTACGCATATCACGAACAATTCTTACATCCTCAAATTTAAATAACGCATTATGCGCCCCAATAATATTGAGGAACTCCGTAATCTTTTCTGCTTCTTTAATATAGACAATAAAGCCTTTTTTTCTTTCCAACGTACGAGCCCGGAGTTCAAATGTATTTAACAACTCACATAATGCATCATTATGCTCCTTGTGTACATTAGAGATTTCTAAATGATAGGATGAAGTTTCTGGATTATTAACGGACCCACCTGCTAAAAACGCACCACGTAAGTATGCTTTTTTACAATCTGAATTCGCTAAGTATTTATCGGATATGGTTGAAATAATGGAGTAGGAATCCTTCATAATCTCCAGGTCCTGAAGCAGGGTTTGAACTCCTTTTTTCATACGCACAATGTAAACATTATTCTTCTTTAGCTTCATCTTTTTACGAACGAGCAATTCTACTGGCAAGGCATATCTCATTTTAATTAAAGTATATATTCTTCTTGCAATCGCAGCATTTTCCGTTTGTACATCTAGTGTGTATTGCATTCTAGAAAGAGAGATCACGCCATTCATTCGAATGAGAGCGGCTAACTCAGCATCCTGGCATGCTTCATCCTCGATTTCTAAAGATGTAAGTTCCTTTTTAATTTCTGAAGCAAAGGACATGCTCATACCTCCTTTACTTATGCGTGTCACTGCTCCAATATGGAATACAATAACATCGCTATTTTATCTTTATCATGCCTTACCGTAGACCCTCGATGACTAATAATATCCCCTTCAATAATTTCCAGACCCATATCGACTAATTTTTCGATATCATAAGTCACTGGCTCAGCATTTTCCTCCGCATAAACTGCACGGATTGATTGCTCAATTGGTTCATTATGAACGACGATAGCATCCAAGCATCCTGTTCCTATGTGGCGAATAATAGCCCCAACATGATCAGATGCTGTATATCCGGTTGTTTCGCCAGCTTGTGTCATCACATTACAAACATAGACAACTTTTCCTTGTGTTTTTCTTAGGGCATCATCAATCTCGGGTATGATTAAATTCGGCATAATACTTGTATATAAACTACCTGGGGAAATAATAACTAAGTCAGCCATTTCAATCGCACGCACTGCATTAGGCAGAGGTGTGATCTTGTCCGGACTCAGAAACACTCGATCAATCCGCTTATTTACTTTCGGGATATTAGATTCTCCAGATACAGTCGTACCATCTATAAATTCTGCATGGAGTGACATCGTTTGGTTGGAAATCGGATAAATCTCGCCTTTAACATTTAAAACACGGGAAATCTCCTTAATTCCATCATAAAAATCACCTGTAATGGAAGTCATCGCAGCCAATAATAAATTCCCCATGGAGTGCCCAGATAAGCCGTTCCCCACCGAGAAACGATGTTGAAATAGGTCAAGCAGCATAGGCTCTGCATCGGATAGTGCTGCAATAACATTTCGGATATCGCCTGGAGCCGGAATGTCCATTTCATTTCGCAATCTTCCTGTACTTCCCCCATCATCAGCCACGGTAACTAATGCTGTAAGCTGGATTGGTAAATCTTTAAGACCACGCAAGAGGACTGGCATACCGGTACCTCCGCCGATTACAACGACCCGTGGCAGCTTCAGAACTGACATAATTAATGTTCCTTTCTTTTGTCAATATCTCGATGGCTAACATGTGTAATATACTGGCTGGACAACTCTTTTGCAAAGTGTTCCGCTAGGGCAACCGACCGATGCTGTCCACCCGTACAGCCAATTCCAACAACTAACTGGGATTTCCCCTCTTTCTTATATTGGGGCAGCATAAATTGCAACAAGTCCATCGCCTTGTCAATAAATGCTTGAGTATCAGACCATTTAAAAACATATGTTGCTACATCTTGATTTAAACCAGTTAATGGCTGTAAGTGAGAGACATAGTGCGGGTTTGGCAAAAATCTGACATCAAAGACGGTATCTGCATCAATTGGAATTCCATACTTGAATCCAAATGAAACCAAATGCACAGAGAAAATCTCTTGTTTGTCTTCTGAATATATTTTAACGATTTTTTCTCTTAAGTCTTTAGGCTTTAAATTGGTAGTATCAATGATACGCTGTGCTCTTCCACGTAACTCATCCAGAATTTCTCGTTCTTGTCTAATCCCATTTAACGGGAGACCGCCAACTGCTAATGGGTGGGAACGCCTTGTCTCCTTATAACGACTAACAAGCTTTTCATCTTTGGCGTCTAAGAATAGGATATGCTCATCTATCCACTGTTCTTTCCCCAAACTATCTAATGCATCAAATAACGAATCAAAAAATTCACGTCCACGCAGGTCCATGACTAATGCTACTTTTTGAATGTTGTTGGTAGAATCCTTCATTAGATCTAAGAATTTTGGTAACAAGGTAGGGGGTAAATTATCGACACAATAATAACCCAAATCTTCAAAGCTTTGTACCGCTACAGTTTTCCCAGCACCTGACATTCCGGTTATAATTACCAATTTAGTTTCTGATTTGTTATCACTCATCTTCTTCTCTCCCCTTTATTCAAGTTGAAGGATATCATGAACATAAAAATAAGTGTAGAAATTTATAATTTCGTAATGAAATATAAAGAACAAAAGCTCATCAACCGAAAACATCGGGGCTAAGTCACTAACCTATACTGTATGCTCTTCCTTTATTATACTATGAAAGCAATGAAACTTCCATTCGTCCTGACTGGAAAGCCTCTGCCATTTTTTATTAAAAACTAAAATCTTCACCTTAGGCGAGGTCTTAGCTGAACTTATGAAGAGCAATATTTATTCTGATCTTCTTGAAGAATAAATACGACAAATTAAGACAAGCTTTAATGAGATTCTCTCTTTATTATTTGGGGTCTTGTCCCATAATTAGACAAAAAAAGGCACAGATGGAATCATCTGTGCAAGAAACTAATTTATCTATTAAAAGGGGGTCAATTAGTTATTTATAGTGTACCCCTTTTTTGTTTCGATTGTATTACAGCATCATTAAAACAAAGTTAAGATTTGCATTTAAATTAGGATTTCGCCACTTTCGTTTCTTCTTCTAATTCTTCGACAAATTTTATCGCTGACTCTGCTGCAATACTTCCGTCACCGGTAGCTGTCACAATTTGTCGAAGTTGTTTTTCACGAATATCCCCTGCCGCATAGATTCCAGGAACTTTTGTTTCCATATGTTCATTTGTTGGAATATATCCTTCATCATTTGTAATGCCTAATGAGACAAATGGTCCACTTAATGGGACTAAGCCGATATAAATAAAGACACCATCCGCATCAAAATCAAATTGCTCTCCTGTTTTCACGTTTTCTAATGTAACACTGCTCACTTTGCCTTCAGGCCCATTAATTTTTTTGACAACAGTATCCCAAATAAAATCCACTTTTTCATTATCAAAGGCACGCTGTTGTAAAATCTTCTGAGCACGGAGTTCATCACGACGGTGAATGATGGTAACTTTATCAGCAAAACGTGTTAAATAGACGCCTTCCTCCACAGCGGAATCCCCGCCACCAACTACAACAAGATGCTTCTGCTTAAAGAAGGCTCCGTCACAAACTGCACAATAGGATACGCCGCGGCCACCTAAATCCTCTTCACCTTCAATACCAAGCTTCTTATATTCCGCTCCTGTAGCAATAATGAATGCTTTTGTTTTGTATTCCTTATTACCAGCTTTGATGATTTTATAAGTTCCATTATCGATGACTTCTGTGATGTCGCCATATGCATATTCTGCACCAAACTTCTTAGAGTGGTCAAACATCTTATTAGATAAATCCGGTCCTAAGATCGAATCGAAGCCAGGATAATTCTCTACATCCTCTGTATTTGCCATTTGCCCACCTGGTATACCGCGTTCAATCATCAATGTTCTCAAATTGGCACGAGAAGCATACACCGCAGCAGTCATACCAGCTGGTCCTGCACCTGCTATGATGACATCAAATACGTTTTCGTTTGTCATGCTATCACCCTTTTATGTTCTAATTAATTACCTGGATTTCAATAAATAATATAATTTTTATTATATACATCTACCTTATAAAATCTGATGCTATTCGTCTATTATTCTGCTCATCTCCAGGTAATTAATGCTCTATTCTTTATTCCATGGACCTGATTCTTGTCCTAGCAATGGATGTCGTTTACATCCTTCCTGCCATAATTCTAAAGCCTTCGAAGGCTCTCCAACTTGATAAGCAGAAATACTGTACCAACGGAAAAAAGATGGGTGGTTCTTCACTGATCCTTTTCCAAGCTTTAGAAATCGCTGATAAGCAGCCTGATAATTTCCCGTTCTAGCAAAAGTAACGGCTAGCCTTAATTTCTGTTGCTCATGCATTGGATAAATATTTTCCAGTACTCCAATATGTGCTTGGTATGCATCTAAATCACCAGTTTCATAATAGAAAATGGCCAAATTAGCGTGACTGTATAATGACAGTGGCTCAACTTCTAGTAATTGGAGCTGCTGTTCAATGGCTTTTTCTTGATTACCTGAGAAGAATAGCGCCTGGCAATAGTCATGCTTGGCCATCATATAGTCTGGAAAGAGGCTCATTAACTCTTCAAGGACTGGAATAGCTTCCTCCCACTCTTGATTCTCCATATGAAAGAAGGCAGTCTCCTGGTAGATTAATAGATCATCTTCATCATCTAAAGTGAATTCATTGTCTTCATCGTCATCATATTCAATAACCTCCAGGAGACTTTTAGCATCTTCACTGAAGTCACCTTCTGGTTCTTTTTCAAGATAGGACATCGCATATTTTCTGGCATCATTTAATAAGCCTAAATGCGCATAGTTATTGGCAATTAGGTAATAACAATCTATATAGTTACTGTTTTGCAGTACTTCGGTTAATACTTGATTAGCAGCATGATATGCTCCAATTTCTGTATAAATGACAGACATTTGACATTGAAACAGTGGCTCTTTTGGCTTCGCGTCAATTGCCTTCTTCATCCATTTTATTGCAAGATCAAATTTCCGGTTCTGAAAAGCTTCTACGCCTTTCGTGAAGTAAAAATCACCATCAGGAATAAAAGGGATAATATTTGTTGGTTCTTTCTTTTTTCTTGCCTGTGGCATAAATATCCCCCTATATGAAGTCAATATGTCAAAAGTATACCATATCTAAACCGGGAATAATATAGGGAAAAGAAGGGATTCACCGATTGTTAGAATTCCAGGATAATTTTGGTATTCTAGATAATAGTAAATAGACCGCTGATTAGTTTAATTCATTATAGTGCATAAAACCCGCTCCGGAAATACACTGCGCTTTCCACGGGCGGCTGCTGAGCCTCCTCGAGACTGTCGTCTCTGAGGGGTCTCACCTAGGCCTGTCCTCCCGTAGGAGTCTCCGTGTATTTCCTCCGCTAGATTGTGCTTTTAAACCTCTATGGATGGAGAAAGCTCCCCTTAACAGGAAGTGATTGTAGCGGAGGGCAGTCGACTCCTGCGGGAAAAGCAACAAGCGAAGACCCCGCAGGAAGTGATCTTCTTCCGAGGAGGCTGAGACGTTGCCCGCGGAAAGCGTACTGCCCGAAGCGAAAATCACGAGCGCATATTTCCAGTGTATTGTGGAGCGTCTTTAAGCATTATCCTGAATTCAGTTAATCAACATTTTCTATCAACTACTGAGTTAACTAATTGAAAGTGCGTTAATCTCCAAAGATTAACGCACTACTTTATGGCTATTTAACAGGAGTAACTGCTTCTTTCAATAATTGCTCTAATTCAAGGCGATATTCCTTGGACTGCTCATCACTCCATTGGAAATACTTCTTC
This sequence comes from Oceanobacillus piezotolerans, assembly GCF_003665065.1. GTDB lineage: Bacteria > Bacillota > Bacilli > Bacillales > Amphibacillaceae > Oceanobacillus > Oceanobacillus piezotolerans. The sequence goes on from NZ_RCHR01000002.1 coordinate 186,022, forward strand.
ATATAGTCAATTACCGATTCCTTATTTTCATGGACCCAGTCAATGTCAAAGAATAATGCACCTGTACGGCGAATGAAAAAGTCAACCGGCTTATAGGCAAGCTCGTATTCTATTGAATAAAGAAGCTGTGTTAACACAATTGGATCAATATTTTCTTTAGCAGCTTCTTCTTTATTGTCTCTAAACAGGGTAAATAAAACATCTACATTGGAGCCGTATTGCTGTACGAGAGCCATTGCTTCTTCTTCTGATAATCCCAAGCTCATTCCTTCTTTTACCTTGTTTTTCTTATATAGTTCGAATCCTACAGAGCCATCCACATCACCACCTGAAATAGGCAGATCCATCGTATTACTATTAGAATATAAAATGCCTTCTTCCTCTTTTAGTTGCTTTGCTACAGTATTCACCGCTTCTTGTGCCATTTTTCGGTAGCCTGTTAATTTTCCTCCAGCCATGGAAATCAATCCAGATTCTGAGATAAATATTTCATCTTTACGTGAGATTTCACTTGGGTTAGATGCCCCCGCTTCCGCTATTAATGGACGAAGACCTGCCCAGCTTGATTCCACATCCTCTGGTCCTAATTCTAGTTTAGGGAACATATAGTGAATTGCACGAAGCAAATAATCCCGGTCCTCCACGGTTAATACTGGGTGGGCAATGTCTCCTGTATAAGTAGTATCGGTCGTTCCCACATAGGTTTTGTTGTCTCTTGGTATAGCAAAGATCATACGTCCATCAGGTGTATCAAAATAAATCGCTTGTCGTAATGGGAAGACCTCATTTGAAAATACTAGATGTACTCCCTTTGTTAAATGCAATGCCTTTCCCTGCTTAGAACCGTCTATCTCCCGAAGATTATCTACCCATGGCCCTGCCGCATTCACAATTTTTTTCGCATAAATCGGATGCTTTTCTCCTGTAATTTGATCTTCAATGATCGCTCCTTCTAATTTATTCTCCTCCGAATAAAGGAATTTAGAAGCTTTCGCATAATTTAGCGCGTGCACTCCATACTCGACTGCCTTTTTCATTACTTCGATCGTTAGCCTTGCATCATCTGTTCGATATTCCACATAATAACCAGCACCCTTTAAGTCTTCTTGTTTAATCAATGATTCTCGTTCAATAGCCTCACTTGCGCTTAACATTTTACGACGTTCTCTTTTTTTAACTCCTGCCAGAAAATCATATACACGTAGACCAATGTTGGTTGTTAATGGTCCTAAGGTGCTTCCTTTATGAAAGGGTAACATCATCCATTCAGGAGTCGTAACATGCGGTCCATTTTCGTATACGATTGCTCTTTCCTTTCCAACATCCGCAACCATTTTTATCTCAAATTGCTGTAGATAGCGAAGCCCACCATGTACCAGTTTTGTCGATCGGCTTGATGTCCCCGCAGCAAAATCCTGCATCTCCACTAAGCCGACACGCATTCCTCTTGTTGCAGCATCCAATGCGATTCCCGCTCCTGTTATTCCCCCGCCGATAATTAGCACATCGAGGGGATTCTCTTTCAGCTCTGTCCAGATTTCTGGACGATTTAGACTTGAGAAGTTAGTCATGACGTGATACCTCCTATTTTAGTCGGCAAGAAAGTTCACTTTCCTACTCGCAATAAGTTCAAAAGGGTTATGAGGAGAAAAAAGAGAAGCCACAAACGTACTAATGCACCTCTGCATTAGCTGTTTGCGGCTCTTCCAAATCTCCGTCCAATCTATTAACTTATAATAACTATAACATATTATATCTTTATCGTATACAAATGTGCATCAACTATTTTCACAATGGAATTCTTCTTTCACGGAATCATAAATATCCTGCAGTTTCTTTCCCATTCCAGATTCAACTGCTGCCATATAGGCTCCCTCCACCAGTGGAGATTCTATTAACTTAGCTTGAATAGATTCCGTCATTTCGATTGCCATTTCTGCATTCATTTTCGCACTGCCAATATCGTAAAACAGAAGGACTCCTTGTCCTTGATCTGCTTTTTGAATGGCTTTCATTATTTTGTCGATACTTGTACCAATCTCATTATCTTCCGTACCACCTGCTAATTCAATCGGAACATCTTGAATAACTTGCCGTATGAGTTCATAGATACCCTCTGCAATTTTTGAACTGTGAGAAATTAGAACGATTCCTACTTTTGACAATGCATCCTAGCCTCCTCTCTATATTTATATACTATAAGACTTTATTCGATCACTTCAGCAAGTGAAGTAAAAAGATAATAAGATGATGCAGAGCCAGGATCAATATGTCCTATTGATTTATCTTTAAAATAGGAAGCCCGGCCTTTTGTTGCTTTTAACTCTTTCGTTTGTTCCATGGCTGTCTTAGCAATTGTCTCTAGTTCATCTGCTTTTACATTATTCGCGCTGAAATAATCCTGTACTGGTATCCAAACATCAAGCATTGTCTTCTCCCCAGCATTTGCTTTTCCTCTCATAATGATTCCTTGTACAGCCTCTTCTAATGCTTTTGCAAAAGAGCTTTCATCTACTTTCTGGGAGTCTTTCAATGACATGGATAACTTTAAAAAAGCAGTACCATACAACGGACCAGCGGCACCACCAACCTTAGACATTAACGTCATGGCAACATCCTTCATCACATCCGAAACTGTCTCATAGGTTGCTGCATCCAACTTTTTCATTACTTCTTGGAATCCTCTTGCCATATTTATTCCATGATCACTATCCCCAATTACTTGGTCAAGAGCTGTAAGATGCTCTTTGTTCTTTTGAATCTTGTCATTTGTTAATTGCATCCATTTTATCGTATCCTCTATGGTCAGTTCCACAGCTAATCCTCCTCAGTATAACTTAGATTAAACACGAAACGCTGGCGCAAGTGATTCTGCATGTAATAATTCCTTCAACTCATTATCCAATTTAAGAAGCGTTACCGAACAGCCAGCCATTTCCAATGAAGTCATAAACTCTCCAACGAATGTTTGATAAACTTGGATGCCTTTTTCTTTTAAAACTTCCTGTACCTTTCTGCTGACAATATAAAGTTCCATCTCTGGAGTAGAACCTAACCCATTAATCATTACAGCAACTTCATCACCACTTTGGTAAGGCAAATCCTCAATGATTTTCATCGTTAATTCCTCTGCAATTTCATCAGCTGTTGAGATTTCCTTCCTTTCAATCCCTGCTTCCCCATGAATTCCGATACCAATCTCCATCTCATTTTCTTCCAGATTAAAGCTTGGTTTTCCTGCTGCGGGAACAGTACACGGTGTTAAAGCCATTCCCATCGAACGAACATTTTGGACGACTTTATCAGCAATAACTTTCACTTCCTGAAGAGTTGCTCCTTGTTCAGCTTTTGCTCCTGCCAGTTTATGAACAAAAATTGTGCCTGCTATTCCCCTTCTCCCTGTCGTAAAATCGCTATCTTCAACCGCTACATCATCATTGACAATCACTTTTTCTACTTGTATTCCCTCTGCTTCAGCTAGTTCTGCTGCCATTTCGAAATTTAACACATCACCTGTATAATTTTTAATAATCAAAAAGACCCCAGCACCGCCATCCACCGCTTTAATTGCTTCTAATACTTGGTCTGGAGTGGGTGAGGTAAATACTTCTCCTGCTACCGCGGCATCGAGCATTCCTTTCCCAACATATCCAGCATGAGCAGGTTCGTGGCCACTGCCTCCACCACTAACAAGGCCAACCTTATTTTTTACAGGTGCTTCCTGACGCGAAATTACCATGGTTCCTGGAATTCGCTTTAACTGATTGGGGAATGCCTGTACCATTCCATTCACCATGTCTTCCACTACTCTATTCGGATCGTTAATGATTTTCTTCATCTTTACCACCCTTTCCCATCTGGTTAACAGTTATAATTGGAAAATCTCAATTAGCGGAGATGAATTCTCTCCACTAATTGAGATTACACTTATTTAAAAGCCCTTGTAGCTTCTACAGCCTTCTGCCAGCCTTTATACAACCTTTCGCTCTCTTCTGCATCCATTTGATTCGTAAATGTTTTTTCATTTTGCCATTGCTTTGCAATTTCTTCCTTATCCTTCCAATAACCAACCGCTAAACCAGCTAAGTAAGCTGCTCCAAGAGCCGTTGTTTCCTGTACAACTGGTCGCTCAACAGGTACTCCAAGAATGTCGCTTTGGAACTGCATAAGCAGATCATTTTTCACTGCACCGCCATCCACTCGAAGCGTTTTTAAGTCAATAGCAGAATCAGCAATCATGGAATCAAGAACATCCTTTGTTTGATATGCAAGCGATTCCAGTGTTGCCCGAATGAAGTGTTCCTTCGTTGTTCCTCGTGTCAATCCAAAGATAGCACCTCTTGCATCACTATCCCAATATGGAGTTCCGAGTCCAACAAACGCCGGCACCATGTAAACTCCATCAGTTGAATCAACCCTCGCTGCAAAATCCTCACTTTGCGGGCTTGTTTCAATCATTTTCAGCCCATCACGAAGCCATTGGATAGCGGAGCCCGCAACAAAGATGCTCCCTTCCAGGGCATACTCTACTTTCCCATCTACCCCCCAAGCAAGTGTCGTTAGCAATCCATGTTTGGAAGCTACAGCATTATCTCCTGTATTCATTAACATGAAGCAGCCTGTTCCGTAGGTATTTTTCGCCATTCCTTTTTCAAAGCACGCTTGACCGAACAGTGCAGCCTGCTGATCTCCTGCAATTCCGGCAATTGGGATTTCATGACCAAAGAAGTGATAGCTCACTGTTTTTGCATAAACCTCAGAAGAAGGTCTTACTTCTGGCAGCATACTTTTAGGAACATCCAATATTTCCAGTAACTCATCATCCCACTTCAAGTCATAAATATTAAACATTAAAGTTCTCGCAGCATTGGAGTAATCGGTAACATGCGTTTCTCCTCCTGATAGCTTATACACTAACCAACTATCAATGGTGCCAAATAATAAGTCTCCATTCTCCGCCCTTTCTCTTGCACCTTCTACATGATCCAGTATCCATTTCACCTTCGTGCCGGAGAAATAAGGGTCGATTAATAAACCGGTTTTGTTCCTGATTGTATCCTCATATCCTTGTTCTTTTAACTCTTTACAAATAGCATCTGTTTGTCTCGATTGCCAAACAATCGCTTTGTAAATTGGCCTTCCCGTGTTTTTATCCCATACAACTGTTGTTTCGCGCTGGTTCGTAATCCCAATGCCAGCTACCTGATCTGGCTCGATATCTGATTTTCGCAGTACGTCTGCTATACAAGCGAGAATGGAAGTCCAGATTTCATTCGCATCGTGTTCTACCCAGCCCGAATTCGGAAAAAATTGTTCAAATTCTCTTTGAGCAGTCTCTACAATTTCACCATTATGATTAAAAAGAATAGCTCTTGAGCTAGTTGTCCCCTGGTCTAACGCTAAAATATATTGTTCTTTCATGTTCTTTTCCCCCTTTAAATTACTTTTTCTTTTTGATACTGATCTATAGACTTATTCTTCTTTAATTCCCCGTTTACTGCACCAATAATCAATAAAAGAATAGCAGCAGTTAATAACCAAAATATGATAGAGTAAGTACCTAAGAAGAGCGCATGGTAAAAGACAGCACCATAAATACCCCCAACAATTGGACCTACTACCGGTATCCAAGCATAGCTCCAATCTGACTCCCCTTTTCCAGGAATAGGAAGTAATGCATGTGCAATTCTTGGTCCCAGGTCACGAGCTGGATTAATCGCATAACCAGTAGCTCCACCCAGTGAAACTCCAATAGCCAAGATTAATGCCCCAACGATTAATGGATTTAGCCCCTCCGTAAATTCATTAGCTCCTATAAACAAAAGACCTAATACTAATACAAAAGTGCCGATGACTTCACTTAGCAAGTTAGACAATGGGCTTCTGACGGCAGGTCCTGTTGCAAATACTCCTAATTTAGAGGCTTTATCTCTCGTTTCTTTCCAATGGGGCAAATAATTTAAAAATACGATAACTGCTCCTAAAAATGCGCCAATAAACTGTCCAGCTATATACAATGGCACTTTTTCCCAGGGAAACTCACCAACTGATGCAAATCCTATCGTTACAGCTGGGTTAATATGTGCCCCAGAAAAACTTCCTACAGCATACACTGCCATCGTAACGGCAAGACCCCAACCTATGGTAATGACAATCCAACCAGAGTTCTCTGCCTTTGATTTCTTCAAGACAACTCCACCTACTACTCCGCCTCCAAGGATAATGAGAATCATCGTACCAATAAGTTCTGCCAAAAACTCAGACATACCATCCACCCCTTTTACTTAATCTATAAAACTAGTAAGCGAGGAAATTAGAAAAACCCATGCCTTAACAAACATACCTTTATTGCAGTACGTAAAATTAAAAGCACGGGTCTCCAAATCTCCACCACTTATATTAACTTATTAAGTATAATACACCATTATGAAAACGCTGTCAAACTTTTTTGTTTTTTTATATTCCTCTTACCACTAATCACTTGGTGTATTTCCATAATTCCATATTCGATGTGGTGACTGCAACAGCTCCTGCATCAAAAGCATGATCAATATCATCTCTACCGGTAATTAATCCACCCGCAATAATTGGTATATTCGTTTCATCAATGATCTTCCGGATAATCGCCGGCATTATACCAGGTAGTACTTCTACACAATCTGGTTTAATTCTGTCGATTTGCTTTAGATTTGTTTCTAATGCCAAGCTATCCAGCAGGAACATCCGCTGTATTGCTAAAAGTTTCTGTTTTTTTGCTAAAGTTATTACATTTCCTCTTGTTGAAAGAATACCATCTGGTTTTATCTCACGAATAAGAAATTCCATTCCATATTCATCTGCTTTTAGCCCTTGTATCAAATCAAAATGAACAAGCACTCTTTTATTTTCCCTCTTCGCATACTGAATCAGACTTTTAAGCTGACTTAGCCTTGTTTCTAATAATACGATTGTTTCATTATCAGATTCTAAAGCTCTTTCAAAGTCCTTCATTCTTCTAATAGCTGGCAGTACACCAGTTGGAATGTCCATATTCTCATCCCCTCTCTAGAAGTTTTCTCTATTTCTTTTCTCCATCTCTTCTTTAGTATAGATGATTTGCATTGGGTTTCCACCAACAAAGGCACCAGCAGGAACATCTTTATGAACGAGTGTTCCTGCTGATACGATGGCTTTATCACCAATGCTAACTCCTGGCAGAATGGTGCAGTTCGCTCCAATCATTACCTCGTCACCAATGATAACATCACCTATGCGATATTCTTGGATGAGATATTCATGCGCAAGAATGGTAGTATTATATCCAATAATGCTATTTTTCCCAACTGTAATTTTCTCAGGAAACATAATGTCAGGCACAACCATAAAGGCGAATGCTGTCATTTCACCTATTTCCATATTAAGAAATGTTCGATAGAGGCTATTTTTCACTTTCATAAAAGGTGTATAGCGCGCAATCAAAATAATGGCCGTATTCTTAAACACCTTCCAAAACGATACCGTTTTATAAATCTGCCATAAGGAATTCGCACCTTTTACTGGATACCTTTCCGTTCTTCTCATCTCTTACCCACCTACAATTTTTAATAAATCTCGCATATCCTCTAGCATATAGGTTGGATTCAATTGCTGCAGACGTTCCCTTCCTTTAAAGGACCAAGCTACACCTGCTGTCTTTACCCCTGCATTTTGTCCGGATTCAATATCATGGGAGTTATCTCCCACTATTAATGTCGTGCTTGCCTTTGCATCTAATGCTTTCATCGCTTTTAATACTGGTTCAGGATGTGGTTTAGGGTGTGTAACATCATCAAGTGTTACCATCGTGTCAAATAAACCTTCTAACTTTGCTATTTTTAATCCTCTATTTACACTATCTGTCATCTTAGTAGTGACAATTCCTATTTTTATATCTCTTTCCTTTAATTGTTTTAACGTCTCTAAAACATAAGGAAAAGCCTCGACATAATTATCATGTACACGTAAATTATGTTCACGATAGACATCAATCATCTCATCCACACGATCAGGGTCTATATTTGTAAATGTTTCTACCAATGGAGGACCATTAAACTCGATGATTTCCTCTCTTGTAAAGTTGAGTTCATAATGTTTAAAAGTATGTGTAAAGGAAGCGATAATTAATTCATTTGTATCAATTAAAGTTCCATCTAAATCAAATAGTACGGTATGAATGTTCATCTGTTGTGCCCTCTCTTTTCCGTTCCATATTCGTCCATATTTTACTTATTATTATCGTTAGCAACAAAGCAGTTACTACTCGAATTACTAGCAATGGCCACACAGGAATGCCAAGTGGAATAAATATCAGGGTATCCTCGACAACCGCATGACAGGAAACTAGGAATATAAGCGCTAAATACATATCCTTCTTCGAGACATTGTCTTCCTTTACTGCTTGAATCATGAGGCCAGCGCCAAAAGCTAAACCAATGGTTAATCCAGCAACCATTGTCATTGAAGCATTTTTATTCATTCCAAGTATACGCATAAAAGGGGCTAATTTATCCGAAAGAAAGTGTAACCAGCCTTTTTCTCGTAAAAATTGCATGATTATCATCAATGGAATAACAATAATGGCAAGCTGTAAGATGGCAAAAATCGCTGTTTCCATTCCGAAAAGACTGATCGCTAACCAGCCTTCTGGTTCAGCCTGCGCTGAGGAAATCATCCCATATTGCGCTATCTCCCCTCCACCATTCCAAAATAAGTTAATGATAACAGCAGATAGCAGAGCTAATCCAACTCGCACACCGACAATGACATACCACTTAACCCCTACCTTTGTCGCAACTGCTGACTCTATGAAAAGATTGTGTGAAAAAGATAGCATGATTGCAAGAATAAATACTTCTTTTACAGTAAATTCAAACGAGATAATGGCTGCAATACCTGCATACAGATTTAATGCATTTCCTAAAACCAATGGGACGGCAGCCTCACCTGATAAGCCCAATAAACCCATAATGGGCTCTAGTAACTTAATCACCCATGGCAAGACAGGGGTAAACTGTAATATCGTGACAATTAATGTGATCGGGAAAATGACTTTTCCCAGTGTCCAAGTCGTAAAGAGACCTTGCTTCATACCCCGTAATAGAATGCCAGACATGACTACACCTCTTTTGTTTTCAAATGTTTAAGTCGGAAATCATGTTACTTTTTGCCTGATTTGTATTTTATATCTTTAGTATTTGAAAGAAAATATTGATTAACTTAATTCAGAATATGTTTGATGAAGAAATCTAAACACGCACTGGAAATATGCGCTCGTGATTTCCGCTACGGGCAGTACGCTTTCCGCGGGCAACGCCTCAGCCTCCTCGGAAGAAAACCGCTTCCTGCGGGGTCTTCGGCTGTTGCTTTTCCCGCAGGAGTCGACTGCCCTTCGCTCCAATCACTTCATGTTTAGCAGTTTCTCCTTATGCCTTGTTTAAAAGCACAATCCAGCGGAGGAAATACACGAAGACTCCTGCGGGAGGAGAAGCCTAGTTGAGACCCCGCAGTGCGTTAGCACGAGGAGGCTCAACAGCGCCCGCGGAAAGCGTAGTGTATTTCCGGAGCGGTTTTTTTGCACTATCTTGAATTAAACCAACCAGAAGTTTATCTATTTAGATAAACAACAACTTTTATTTTCTCTTTTTCTTATTTCCTGCTATGTTTTTCTTATTGTTCTTTGCCTTCTTTTTGGAAGGTGGAGCATCATGGTAACGGACCGTTGTCGTTTTACGTCGATAGATCATTATAATAATAGCGATAATAATACCTAAGATAGAAATAAGCTGAGCAGTTCTTACTTCTCCAAATACGTATAAGCTATCCGTACGTAAACCTTCTATGAAATAACGGCCAATAGAATAGGTAATAACATAAGTTAAAAATACTTCCCCGCGTATAGGGTTGAAATATTTACGCATTAAGATCAATCCAATAAATATAAGGATATTCCAAATAGATTCGTATAGAAAAGTTGGATGATATGTAGTGCCATTTATCGTCATCTGGTTTAAGATGAAATCCGGAACAATGTCGTACACCATAGAACCTTCTGGAAGGGCACCACCGTGTGCTTCTTGGTTCATAAAGTTACCCCAGCGGCCAATTGCCTGACCTAAAATCAAGCTTGGTGCAATAATATCCGCCAATTGCCAGAATTGCACTTTTCTCACTCTAGCGAAGACAATTGCCGTTAAGATTCCACCGATAACAGCTCCATGGATGGCAATTCCACCTTCCCATACAGCGAACACACGCCAAAATGGACCGTCTGCATAACGCTCCCATTCAAATGTGACGTAATAAATACGAGCAAACAGAATAGCTATTGGTACAGCAAAAACAATAAAATCAATAATCAAATCTTTTTCCAGTCCAAGGCGATCGGCTTCCTTAACAGCAAGCCAAAGCCCCAGCGCAGCACCTGTTGCAATGATAACGCCATACCAATAAATGGTAAGTGGGCCAATCTCCAGAAATACGCGATCTAATGGTGCGGTATATAACACATTCTCTCCCCCTATTCTATATCATTTGAATGTTCTATCATGTTAGTTAACCGATCTGAAAACTCCTCGGCAGCATTGACTCCCATTCGTTTTAAACGGAAATTCATTGCAGCCACTTCAATAATAACGGCAAGGTTTCGGCCTGGCCTGACTGGAATCGTTGCCTTTGGAAGAGCCACATCCATAATTTTCATTGTATCCTCATCTAACCCCAGACGGTCATACTGTTTCTTTTCATCCCAATTTTCAAGATTAACTACCATCGATATCTTTTTATAACTGCGAACTGCACCCGCGCCAAACAATGTCATTACATTGATAATTCCTAATCCGCGTATTTCAAGCATGTGCTCAATTAATGGTGGTGAATTCCCGATTAGTGTGTCGTAATCTTCTTGTCTTATTTCCACGTTATCATCGGCCACAAGACGATGTCCACGCTTCACTAGCTCCAGAGCTGTTTCACTTTTACCAACTCCACTTTGCCCTGTAATCAGAACACCAACACCATAAATATCGACTAGAACTCCATGAATGGCAGTAAATGGAGCGAATTTTGCCTCTAAGTAATTGGTTAATCGACTGATCACTCTGGTTGTTTTGCGAGGTGAAAGTAAAATTGGCACTCCAGTTTGATCAGCTGCTTCTATTAATACTTCTGGAACTTTCATTCCCCTGGAAATAACGATACCTGGTGTGACATCCGTACACAATTGTTCCACCCTGTCTTTTTGTTCTTCTTCAGTTAGATCAAGGAAATAGGTCATCTCCGTTTTTCCAATTAATTGCAAACGTTCTTTTGGATAATATTTAAAGTACCCGGTCATTTCTATACCAGGGCGTGAAATATCACTTGTGATAATTTCTCTATGTATCCCATCTTTCCCTGCCACTAGGGTCAGATTAAAAGTTTCTAATAAGTCTTTCGTACGTACCATTGTTCCCATTCTTTTTATGTCCTCCTTTGGATACGCTAGCTGTTTTTAATTGTAGCATAAAACGTTTAAGTGATACACTTGAGCGTTTGATCGGAACCAAAAAGTTTTTGTAAATATTTTATTTCATTCAGTGCGAGTTATATTTTCTCTACTATTTCGTACTAATAAACTGTGTTCATTTTGTGCAGATAATATCCATCTGAATCATGGACTTCATACGCTTAAGATTCCTTAATAAAAAGTCAGCAGTGTAGGAATACACTGCTGACTTTAGTAAGTTAGGTATTTATAAAATCCCAGCTGAGAAAAGGATTGGGAATAGCCAAGTTCTTAGCCTTACCAATAATAGAAAAAACTAACGCATTAGCCGAAAGTAAGCTTTTAATATTTCCATACATAGAATCTCTCTATGCCAAGGTTTTGCTTTGCTAATTCGTTTAAATCACTTTGAATATTATCTGCATTTCTATATTGACTAATCACGCCAATAGCTTGGGAAGCATGAGCTAATATGGCTTTAATCTTTTTATCAAAATACTTCTCAATGTCGTTTTTAATATCAGGCGTACCCAATTTTTCCAGAGTATCATTTGAAAATGCCTGAGCCCAGACTGTTGGACGGTTCTCAGGTTCAATTAGACTAACTGCTTCAATAGCGGCTGCTCCATAAGCATTATGGTCAGGATGCACTGCAAACCCAGGATAATGTGTAATGACTAAGCTAGGATTTATTTTGTCCAAGTAAGTTTTGATGTGGTGAGCTACTTGCCTTCTGTCTTCAAATTCAATAGTTTTATCACGGTAACCGAGCATTTCTAATTCCATATCCAAAATATTGCATGCATCCATGAGTTCTTGTTTTCTTATTTCAGGTAATGTTTCTCTATTGGCAAAGGTCGGATTCCCCATATTTCTTCCCATTTCTCCCAGTGTTCCACATAAGTAAGTAACAGGAACTCCCTCCGACCGAAACTTCGCTACAGTTCCTGCAGCTCCAAATGATTCGTCATCTGGATGTGGATAAATAACCACTACATGCTTTTCCATACTTCACCATTCCTTCACGAGTATCTATCATATTCTACTAGAAATCATCAATCAGCCCTTCTTAAACGTGCACTAGTAACTAAACGGAGTTTCACTTATTTGAAGAGATACCATTAATCGTCCTTCACGGTCGTGGCCTGCCATTAATAATTTCGAATCAAGCATTTCCCAGTCTGTTAACCCTTCCGCATAAATCCAGCCTATCTCCATTTTTAAGCCAACACGAAAAGACTTTCCATCTCCAACGATTTTTGCTTGGTGATAAGAGGCCTTTGCATTTCGGATGTATGCACCAACATTATATTTGTCCTGATTGAAGTGACTTGCATATGCCCCATTTGTCGTTTCAAGATGTATGTAAATTTGCTTATTCTTAAAATGTTCTAGTTTGTCTTGTACCTTATCGATTTCAATTGGTTTCATCTTCGTTCCTCCAATTCCTTGTAAATAAATGTTACCCAATGAGGAAGGGATAGTCAAAGTTTTTATACGGTTAATATAATTAATTTTGGTATTTGGCTAACTCTGTAAGATTTTACCGCCTCCATTATTTTAGATAATAGTCCTGCCTCTCTCGTTGTTTGCTTGCTACGTAAAGTAGTCCATCATATGAAAACAGCAACCTGTTCCAGGCTGCTGTTTCTGATGTTACTTTGTACTGACTTCTTCTTTTTCTGCCAAATATGACTCCATTCTGCTTCTGTCTCGTTCGATAACTGTTTTTAGATATTTTCCAGTATAGGAAACATCGGAGGCATCAGCGATTTGTTCTGGCGTACCGGTAGCAACTATTTGTCCTCCGTTGTCTCCTCCTTCAGGTCCAAGGTCAATAATGTGATCAGCACATTTAATGACATCTAAATTATGCTCTATAATTAATACGGTGTCACCATTATCAACCAGACGCTGCAATACAGCTAAAAGCCGCTTAATGTCATGTATGTGCAACCCTGTTGTTGGCTCATCCAAAATATAAAAAGTTTTACCTGTAGAACGTTTGTGCAGTTCACTTGCTAATTTCACACGTTGAGCTTCCCCGCCAGAGAGTGTGGTTGCTGATTGTCCTAATCGGACATAGCCTAGACCAACGTCTGCCAGTGTTTGAATTTTCCGCTTAATCTTCGGAATCGCAGAGAAAAAGTCCAATGCTTCTTCAATACGCATTTCTAATACATCTGCAATGTTTTTTCCTTTGTATTTTACTTCTAATGTTTCGCGATTATAGCGTTTTCCATGGCATACCTCACAAGGAACATAGACATCTGGTAAGAAGTGCATTTCAATTTTAATAATTCCGTCTCCATTACAGGCCTCACAGCGTCCGCCTTTCACATTAAAGCTAAAGCGACCTTTTTTATATCCGCGAACTTTCGCCTCATTGGTTTGAGAAAAAACATCACGAATATCATCAAATACACCTGTATATGTTGCCGGATTTGATCTTGGTGTACGACCAATTGGGGATTGGTCAATATCGATTACTTTATCAACATATTCCAACCCTTTGATTTTCTTATGCTGACCCGGCTTGTGTTTGCCACGATAAAGCTGTTTAGAAAGAGATTTATAGAGAATCTCATTTACTAAGGTACTTTTACCAGAGCCAGATACGCCTGTTACGACAGTTAATAAACCAATTGGAATCTTGACTGATACATTCTTCAAGTTGTTCTCTGTTGCTCCGATTATTTCCAATTTACGCTTATCTGCTTTTCGCCGTTGTGTTGGTAATGAAATAAAATCATTTCCAGATAAATATCTGCCTGTTATAGAATTCTCGTTTTTCATCACATTTTCTGGCGTATCGCTGGCAATTACTTCACCGCCATGCTCTCCTGCACCTGGTCCAATATCGATTAGCCAATCTGCTGCAAGCATGGTATCCTCGTCATGTTCTACAACGATTAAAGAATTATCTAAATCACGCATTTGCTTTAATGCTCCGATTAAGCGATCATTATCACGCTGGTGCAACCCAATGGATGGCTCATCAAGTACATATAGGACACCAGTCAATGCGGAGCCGATTTGGGTAGCTAGGCGAATTCGCTGTGCTTCCCCTCCCGATAGTGTTCCTGCTTTTCTCGATAATGTTAAGTATTCCAAGCCTACCGTATCAAGGAAATTAAGCCGATCTTCTATTTCTTTTAAAATCATCTTTGCTATTTGTTGTTCTTTCTCTGACAGTTCAAGTCCATGAAAGAAGTCCTTTGCTTCCACAATAGAATAATCGGTTACATTACTAATATGTAATCCATTAACCTTAACTGCCAAAGCTTCTTCTTTTAAACGATGTCCTTTACAAGTATTACATTTTTTTTCAGACATATACTTTTCTAACGTATCACGGATAAAATCAGAAGAAGTTTCTCTGTAGCGGCGCGCGACATTGTTCATAACCCCTTCGAAATAAATATGACTGTCATGCTTTTTGCCAAATTCACTTTCATAATAAAAATGGATTTGCTCTGTGCCGCTTCCATATAAAATTTTATCCATTTGATCCTTTGGAATATCCTTAACAGGAATATCCATGTTGATGTCATAGTGATCACAAACGCTTTTTAGCAACTGTGGGTAATATTTTGAACTAACTGGCTCCCATGGTGCGATAGCTCCTTTATTTAAGGATAGATCCCAATCAGGTATCACCAATTCCAGGTCCACTTCCAACTTACTTCCTAAACCGTCACAGCTCGGACATGCACCAAATGGACTGTTAAAGGAGAATAGGCGTGGCTCAAGCTCTCCAATAGAGAAGCCGCAAATGGGACATGCATGGTTTTCACTGAAAATTAATTCCTCTTCACCCATTACATCCACAATAATGTTTCCACTTCCTAATCCTAATGCTGTTTCGATTGAATCACTTAGTCTACCTTCAATTCCTGGCTTGACAACCACACGGTCGACAACAACTTCTATAGAATGTTTTTTGTTCTTATCTAGTTTAATTTCTTCTGTTACTTCACGCATTTCCTTATCTACACGTATACGTACATATCCTTCTTTTTTTAGTGTTTCAAGCACTTTTACATGCTCACCCTTACGCCCAGATATAACCGGTGCAAGAATCTGCATTTTTGTACGTTCCGGGTATTCCATAACCCGGTCAACCATTTGCTGAATCGTTTGAGAGGAGATTTCGATTCCATGTTTCGGACAAATGGGATGACCTACACGTGCAAATAATAAACGTAAATAATCATAGATTTCTGTTACGGTACCAACTGTAGATCTAGGGTTTTTACTTGTGGTCTTTTGATCAATCGAAATTGCAGGGGATAGACCATCAATGGCATCGACATCCGGCTTATCCATTTGGCCTAAAAATTGCCTAGCATAAGAAGACAGGGATTCTACATATCTTCGTTGTCCTTCTGCATAAATTGTATCAAAAGCAAGAGAAGATTTCCCAGAACCAGATAGCCCTGTAATAACAACAAGGCTATTCTTTGGAATTTTTACATCTATATCCTTTAGATTATTGGTTCTCGCTCCCTGGATTTGAATATATTTATTTGCCATTTCGTTTCTCACGCTCCAGCTTTCAATTCTAGTATAATATCACGAAGCTCCGCTGCTTTTTCAAAATCAAGCGCTTTGGCAGCTTCTCTCATTTCCTTTTCCATTTGCTCTATGATCTTTTCCTTCTCTTTCACTGGAAGGTTTGCAATTTGTTTCGATTTACTATCATATTGCTCCAATTCCTCTGCAGCAACTGTTGCACGAATAGAGTCTCGAATATCCTTCTTAATTGTCTTCGGTGTAATGTTATGTTCTTTATTATAGGCAATCTGCTTTTCTCTCCGACGATATGTTTCATCAATTGCTTTTCGCATAGAATCCGTGATTTTATCTGCATACATAATAACACGCCCATTTTCATTACGCGCTGCACGTCCCATCGTCTGGATTAAAGAACGTTCTGAACGCAAGAACCCTTCTTTGTCTGCATCCAAGATGGCGACAAGCGATACTTCAGGAATATCCAATCCTTCTCTTAATAGATTAATACCAATTAACACATCATACTTACCAAGGCGTAAATCACGAATAATTTCTGTTCTTTCTAATGTTTTAATTTCTGAGTGAAGGTAGGCAACTTTCATGCCTATTTCTTTCAAGTAATCTGTTAGGTCCTCAGACATTTTCTTCGTTAAAGTAGTAATAAGCACTCGTTCATTTCGATCGATGCGCATATTAATTTCTCCAATTAAGTTATCAATCTGCCCTTCAATTGGGCGAACCTCTACTTCAGGATCAAGCAATCCAGTTGGACGAATGATTTGTTCCGTCATCTTCGGAGTATGCTCCAGCTCATATGGACCAGGAGTTGCGGAGACATAAACAAGCTGATGGGCTTTTTCCTCAAATTCCTCAAACTTTAATGGACGATTATCCAGGGCAGAAGGTAAACGGAAGCCATGGTCTACTAAAACTTGCTTTCTCGCTTGGTCACCGTTATACATACCACGAATCTGTGGAAGGGTTACGTGAGACTCGTCAATGACAATTAATGAATCCTCTGGGAAATAATCCAGTAATGTATAAGGTGTTGCACCAGCTTCTCTTAAAGTCAGATGTCTGGAATAGTTCTCAATCCCAGAACAGAATCCCATTTCCCGCATCATTTCCAAGTCATAGTTAGTCCGTTGCTCGAGACGCTGTGCTTCAAGTAATTTATTATCATCGCGTAACGTTTTTAATCGTTCTTCCAATTCTTTTTCAATATTAGCAATCGCAAGTTTCATCTTCTCTTCACGAGTAACGAAGTGAGATGCTGGGAATATTGCTACATGTTCTCTGTCTCCTATAATTTCGCCCGTTAGTGCATCTACTTCACGAATTCGATCAATTTCATCCCCGAAAAATTCAACGCGTATGCAGTGCTCTTCTTTAGATGCAGGAATAATTTCAACAGAATCTCCACGAACCCGAAATGTCCCACGTTGAAAATTGATATCATTTCTTGCATATTGAACATCTACGAGATCCCGCAATAACTGGTCACGGTCCTTTTCCATCCCCATTCGCAAGGATAATACTTGGCTTCCATATTCTTCTGGGGAACCTAGACCGTATATACATGAAACACTGGCAACGATCAGTACATCGTTTCTTTCAAACAATGCTGATGTTGCCGAGTGGCGAAGTTTATCAATCTCATCATTAATACTTGCATCCTTTTCAATAAATGTATCTGTTGACGGCACATATGCCTCAGGCTGGTAATAATCATAATAACTTACAAAATACTCAACTGCATTATTTGGAAAGAACTCCTTAAATTCACTATATAATTGACCTGCAAGGGTTTTGTTGTGAGCAATCACCAATGTAGGTTTATTAATTTCTTTAATTACATTGGAAATGGTAAACGTCTTTCCTGTTCCCGTTGCACCAAGTAATGTCTGATGACGTTTTCCAGCATGTATATTCTCTGTTATTTCCTGAATTGCTCGAGGCTGGTCACCAGAAGGTTCATACTTTGATACAAGCTCAAACTTCTTATTCAAAACATTCCGCCTCCGTTCCGTTCTTAACTATCCATACTATATCATATTTTATCATAAAATCGAACAGATATTCGATTGAATTGCTCATATTAATATTTTACCCATATTCATACCTATCAAATCATACGCAAAATGACTTCTATCTTAATAGTTACTGTTCAAAAACTCAGGTAAAATAGGATGCTTGACTTTCCGTTTATATTACCTTCCTTTTAAAACACAAACTATTAGATAGAAGTCCTTATAATCAATTTGCTGCTTGTTTATTTAAATGATGCGGGGCTGATGCAAATACAAAACCAAGTTCGTGATGATCCCCTTCATACATCGCTCCTTGAACGAACCGTACTTCCTTGGCATCATCCAGAACATCGAGCTTGAAGTATGCTCCACTTGCCTGCAATGCAAGATAAAAGTCTTTTTCTGTATAAACTCTTTTTCCATTTACTTTTGCGATCGTTTCTCCAACGAATACATTTAAGCGGCTTGCTGTTGTTCCGGGAATAATCCCAACAATCTTTAATCCATCGTTTTCTGGCTGGAAATAAGCCATATTTGTACGGTCTTGAGTTCGAAAACGATAACGGATAAATTCCTTACCAGTAATAGCTAAAATGACAGAAGCAAACGATAGCCAAACAGCATAGATGCTGGCAGCTGCCAAGACTGTAACAACAATAGCTAACAGAAGAATTTGTTTTGCTTGCCTTTTTGCAGCATGAATTGGTAAGCTTCCTTTTACAGAAAAATCAATCCCTACTAGCATCGGAAATAGAATAAGAGAAAATGAAGTTTGGCCAAAATCTAACATTGGCCAATAATCACCTATAGGACCTATTAATCCAGTTGGAAGAAGAGTAAAAAATGGAATAATAGCCATTCGTTTTACTTGGTGCTTGCCAATCCAGATACCACGATTACTTAAAGTCAGGCTTGGAAATGTTTCATTACGCTTCACTGTAAAAGTAAGAAATGCTTCCACAAATAAGAAGATACCTAATAGAATGGATAAGGCTGTAAAATTAGTTTCTGAAAATAAATCGGGATTCAGCACTGTCTGATTTTCCATTAGAAACGGCAAAAATAACAATACAAGGTATGTAACCCCGATTGTATAGGCTACAGACAATGTATGAAAATGTAAAAAAATACTTAATATAATCGTTATAATTGCTAAAAGCAATAGACTTTCGTAGGGAATTACCATACCTATTCCAAGCGAAATAATAGAAACAATAAGGCCAAAAATAATAGAAAGCTTCCATGAACCTTTCCATTCAGAAAAAACATCAAAAATCTTGGTACCAAAATCTAATCTTTCTTTTTTGATTCTTCTTATACCAGCTAATACTATTAAAAAGAATGCCCAATATAAAAGTGGATTCAAAAATACTCTTCCTATTCCCTTCCCTAATTCAAAAGCCCATTCTTCAACCATCTAATCACCTTCCTAACATCGATGCCTAACTATTGATATATTCTATTTAAATTCGTCATTATCCTGCTTATTTCAGCGGAATGAAAAAGAAAGTCCGTGGGGACTACCCACGGATTTAATCTAATCTGTCTAAGTATCGATTTTGTTGTCGTTATTTCCCTGGTAATAATCTCCTACTTATTTATACAATTGGTCTAATGCTTTATCTAGTTGAATATCGTTTTCACCATTGCGGATACTTTCTACAACTTTTGCCTCTATGACACCAGCAGTTTCTTTATCAATTACACCAGTAGTTTTCAGCTTATAATCGGCTTGGAACTTACGAACTGCTTCTTCTGTCTCCTTGCTAAAGTAGCCGTCTGTTCTTCCGGTTTGATACCCTAATCCATCCAGCATAATCTGTGCATTCTCGATTGCCTCATCGGATTGATCAAAGCTGAGAGGTTCTTCTATAACAATTGGATTCGCATAGTAATAATCCGGCTGACTTACCTCTATAGTTGGCTCTACACCTTTCTCGTTGATCCACTCACCATTTGGTGAAAGCCATTTATTTGTTGTGAGTTTTATTGAGCTGCCGTCTCCCATTGGTACCGCTTGCTGGACGGTACCTTTTCCATAACTGGTGTGACCAACAACATCATACCCTAATTCTTTGAGTGCTACTGCAATAATTTCAGATGCGGAAGCACTTCCTTCATCGATCAACACACTGACGGGGTATCCTTTTTTCTCAGATAAATTGGAATAGAATGGAGTACGATTTCCGTCTGCATCCTCAATCTGTATGTAAGGAATATCCTCTGGGACAAACATAGAAAGTATTTCTTCTGTCACATTTAATAACCCGCCTGGATTTCCTCGTACATCAATAACCAGCCCTTCGATTCCTTCTTCTTCTAGTGCATCTAGCTGTGTTTTAAATTCTTCTGCAGTTTTTTCTGAGAAATTCGTAATTTCGATAATTCCGGTCAGCTTGCCATCCACCTCTTGCTGTTCACTATAAACGGTTTCAACTGGAATTTCATCACGAACAATGGTTACATCAAACGGTTTTGCACCTGCACGGAGAATTTCTAAAACTACTTCCGATCCTTTTTCCCCACGAATTTTGGCAACTGCCTCATTTAAATTGAGACCCTCTAAACTCTTTCCATCAACAGATAACACCTGATCATTTGGACGCAGCCCGGCTTTTTCAGCTGGTGAATCTTTAATTGGTGCGACTATGGTGACAATGTTATTGACCATACTAACCTCAGCACCTATTCCTTCAAACGAAGATTCAATTTGGTCATTAAATTGACTATTGGTTTCTACATCTAAATAAGAGCTATGTGGATCCTCAAGTGTAGCTAACATTCCTTCGATAGCACCTTCAATTAGTTGTGTATCATCAATATCCTCAATATAATTTTGTTGAATTAATGAGTACGCCTGAGCAACCTTATTTAAATTCTCTGGCGTTTCACCTTTTTCTTTGTTTTTAGCAGTTTGTGAGTCATCATTTGCAGCAAAATCCAATGAAGACTCTGTATTATTAGAAGGGGCAACTTGCAAGAATATATATGAACCAGCAACGCCTACCAATAAAGCCGCAACTAATAAGAGAGTTAAGTGGGATTTTTTTATTTTCATTTTTTCACCTCAATAAATTGTAATAATAGAATCCTTCCATTCTGTGCTTCCATAAGTATTATTTTACCTTAATTAAACAATTATAACTAACAACACTATCATATTATATTTCAGAAAATGTAAAATACCCTTATTTATAGAAAATTCTGTAACGCGACGGATACATTTTGTTCTTTTTTCTTATATTAGGGACGTGAAACATGAACTGCCTAAGCGAATTCTAACGTATTAAAAATGATACCATTATATATCCAATATGACTATGATTTTAACCCGCATTAGGTAAACTGAGTAGTCAAGAAAAAAGAAAGACACCGCACTGGCATGTGCAATGTCTTTTCTCTAGTTTCTTATTTTAAGTACGGAACTGGGTTTACTGGGTTTCCGTAACCACCTACGTGAACCTCAAAGTGTAGATGTGGTCCTGTAGAATCTCCTGTATTTCCTGTTGCACCAATCACTTGACCCTCACTTACTGCTTGTCCAACAGAAACATTAATCTGGCTTAAGTGAGCAGATACGGTTGTATAGGTTTTTCCATTAATATTATGGGTAATCATAATAGTATTACCAAATCCTCCGACCCAACCTGCACGGAATACAACTCCATCAGCTGGGGCTACCAAAGGAGTACCAGTACCAACAGCAAAGTCTGTTCCAGCATGTAGCCTGTTATAATTAAAGATTGGATGGAATCTCATACCGAAATGAGATGAAATACTACCGCTGGAAGGTCGGCTGAATATTCCACCCGAGTTTCCTTGAGATGGCTGGGTGGAAACAGTATCCTTTTTCGAATCGTTTGAACCATTTGAACCGTTTGAGACGTTTGAGCGATTTGAGCCTGAATTGTTATTTGCTGCTTCCTGCTCTTTTTGTTTTTGTTCTTGTTCTTGTTTTTGTCTCTCAGCTTCTTCTCTAGCAAGTTGTTCCAGTTCACTCTTCTTATCTTGAGCTAGCTGTAATGCTTTTTGTTTGGCAGCTGCTTCCGCTTGTAAAATCTCTTGCTCTTCTTCATAGCTTAGAGCAATCTCTTCCAATTCTGCATGTTCTTCCTCTAGTTGAGCCATTAGAGATTCTTTTTCAGCTAGCTGGTCGTCTAATTGACCTTTTAATGCTACTAATTCTTCCTTCTGCGCTTCTAATGCAACTTTCTTATCTTCAACTTCAGCTTTTTTGTTTTCTACTTCTTTTTTATTTGCCTCTAATGCTTTTTTATCTTCTTTTTGTTGATCCATAATCTCTTTATCTTGTCCCATAATGGTGGAAACAGAAATGGATCTGCTGATAAAGTCACCAAAGCTCTTTGCACCAAAAATCACTTCCATGTAATTCATTTCTCCACCACTTTGTTGAATGGAGCGAAGACGATCTTTTAATAGAAGATCTCGTTTCTCTATTTTTTCAATCAACTCATTAATCTCATTTTTTAATGTGTTGATTTCTTGTTCTAATTTTTTAATTTCCTGGTTTGTTGTTTCAATTTCATTCTCTTTTGTTGTAATTTTATCATTCGTATCTTTAAGCTTTTTATCAATACTATTAATCTCTGTTTCTACCGACGTCTGTTGATTTAAATTTTCATTAATCTTTTTTTCAGTGTCTTTTTTATTCGATTCTATTCCGCTCTGTTTCTCTTCAATCTCTTTCTTTTCCTCTTGAATGGCTTCAATTTCCTTCTCAACATCACCTACTGATTCAGCTGAAACTGCCAGTGGAGTAGCAATCATTGTTGACAATAGACCAGCTGTTAACAAACCGTACAAAACTTTCTTCAATTTCTCGATTCCTCACTTTCATAGAGTTACATTTGGATAAACTATGTATGTTTTTGGAAATACCAGCTAATTAGCAGGTATTTCCTAACTATCTTGCCAGAAAGGAAAGCTTAACCTTTCTATTATCACTTATACTTTAAGGAATTTACGAATACTCATGACACTTCCCCATACACCAATCAAAGCTCCAATAGCTAAAACAAGAAGAGATAACTGCCATGCAAATGGATTAAATGGCAATACTTCTACGAAACTGAAGGAGACAGTTCCTGCTAATGAGTTATCTAAGTAATAGTAACCTACTAATATACACGCAATTGGAATAACAGAACCCAACACTCCAAGTAATAACCCTTCAATAAAGAATGGCCAACGGATAAATCCATTAGTAGCACCGACCAGTTTCATGATTCCAATTTCCCTGCTTCTTGCCATGATTGTAATTTTGATTGTATTAGAGATAAGGAAGATCGCTGTAAATACAAGGGCTGCGATAAGCACTAATCCTATTACTCTAGCATAATTATTAAAGGTAAATAATTGGTCTACAACATCTTGTCCAAATACCACTTTCTCAACATGGTCGAATTTTTCTATCTCAGCAGCAATTGGTTCTGTATTTTCTGGGTTTGCTGCCTTGACCACATAAACGTGATTCAATGGATTATCTTGCTCAAACATATTCCATGCATCGCCTTCTTCACCCATGCCTGATATAAGCTTTTCAAGCTCCTGGTCATTTGAAGAAAAGCTGACGGATTCTACACCGTTAATTTCTTTTATTTGCTCACCTAATGCTAAAACATCTTCTTGAGTTGCTGTTAAGTCAATTAACGTATTAATCTGTACATCGTCTTCTATGTTATTTGCCATCTCATTTAGATTGAGAACTAAGGCAAGAAATGCTGCTACTAATATTAAGGTTGTCGTTACCGCACCAATCGAAGCGACCGTCATCCATCCATTTCTTATGATGTTCTTGCTGCCTGCTTTAATGTGCCGGGATAATGTTCTAAATTTCATAGCCGTACTCTCCTCGATCTTCATCTCGTGCAATAATTCCACTTTCAATCGCAATAACACGCTTTTTAAATTCGTTAACCAATGCTTTACTGTGCGTAGCCATAAGAACGGTAGTGCCCTTCGCATTGATTGATTCAAATGTTCTCAAAATATCTAAAGAAGTTTCGGGGTCTAAGTTTCCTGTTGGTTCGTCAGCGATGACGATTTTAGGATGATTAACAATAGCACGTGCAATCGAAACACGCTGCTGCTCTCCACCAGATAGTTCGTTTGGTGTAAAACGAGCTTTGTTTTTCAAGCCAACTGTTTCTAAAACGTCCATTACACGTTTACGTATATTACGAGGGGACTCTTCAATTACTTCTAGAGCAAATGCAACATTTTCATATATTGTCATCTTTGGCAGAAGCTTAAAGTCCTGGAATACCACGCCAATGTTTCGACGAAAATACGGGATATTCTTTTCTTTAATTGTCACTAAGTCTGTATTTTGAACTAAAATAGAACCTTCGGTGGGTTTTTCCTCTCGATATATCAGCTTAATAAATGTCGATTTTCCCGCTCCACTAGGTCCAACGATATAGACAAATTCACCTTGCTCAATCTTTATACTCACGCCATTTAGTGCAGTAACACCATTAGGATAGGTTTTATAAACATTATTCATTTCTATCATACATAATCACCTTTACAAATATTAATATTGTAAATTGTCGATTTTAATCTATCACTACTAGTTTAGTATGTAGCTGACAATTAACCTTCTACATTATATCATTTTTCGCCAATAATTTTAGGTTAAATAATATTACATTTATATTTCATTATTGGTATTTATGTAAAGTCCTTGAAATTTTTCATGTTTTTTTCAATCCTTTGATGACAAGGCTAATATTTGCTTTCCTCTCTACAATAATGTTCATAACCTTACAGGACATACCATAAAACCTTAATACATTCAATAGGTCTTTAGACAAAAAAACCTGTCCACTTATACAAGCAGCCAGGCTTTCTCCTGTAAAATAATCTACTGTTTTTCCGCTAACCAGGAAGTAAGATTTTCTAATTCTTCTCCAGCAACAGATTGGGCAGGCATTGTCCCAATTCCATTCTGTACGATTTCAGCTATTTCATCCTGTGTATATTTTGAACCAATCTGATTCAATGCAGGACCTACTCCTCCAGACAGATCCGCACCATGACAAGCTGCACAGTTCGTTGCATATTCCTCTTCACCAGCCGAAACTGTTTCACCTTGTTCTGTTTCAGCAGCTCCATTATCATCAGGCTCTTCACTAGCTCCATCTTCTCCGTCGCCACAAGCAGCAAGTGCTAGCATCGATAAAAAGAATAAAGTCAATAAGCTTTTTTTCATAAAAAAATCCCCCCTATTCATTCTAATAAATGTTCTAATGTCTCTATTATACCCCTTCTGCTATTTTTTTAAATATTGCTATGCGTCTCATTTCCCATGCAAATGGTGACTAACCCTTAGCAGACAGCATTTATCGTCATTTATGGCAAATTATCGAAAAGGAGAAATTAAAGAGATTTTAATAGAAAACAAGGAATAATTACTTGTTTGTTAATAAAAAAAGAGCAGCTATAACACTGCCCTTTTGCTTCGTTTTATTTAATTTGTAATCGCAAATATGCATCAATAAACGGATCGATCTCACCGTCCATTACAGCTTGAGTATTCCCGACTTCCGTATTGGTTCGATGGTCCTTAACCATGGAATAGGGATGGAAAACATAGGAACGAATCTGGCTACCCCAGCCGATTTCTTTTTGTTCCCCACGTATCTCGGCTAGTTCTTGCTGTTGTTTTTCGATCTCCAGTTGATAAAGTTTTGATTTCAGCATTTTCATTGCTGCTTCTCTATTCTTTATTTGTGAACGCTCATTTTGACAAGTAACTACAATATTGGTTGGCAAGTGTGTAATACGGATGGCAGAATCTGTTGTGTTAACGTGCTGCCCACCAGCACCACTTGCACGATAAGTGTCTACTTTAATATCTTCTGAACGTATCTCAATATCAACATCATCTGACATTTCAGGCGTAACATCACAAGATACAAATGAAGTATGACGTCTGCCTGAAGAATCGAAAGGAGAAATTCGAACTAAACGATGGACTCCCTTCTCTGCTTTTAGATAACCATACGCGTTATGACCTTTAATGAGCAGTGTTACACTTTTCACTCCAGCTTCTTCTCCTGGTAAATAGTCAATTGTCTCTACCTTAAAGCCTCGATCCTCCGCCCAGCGCTGATACATACGAAGCAGCATGCTAGCCCAGTCCTGCGACTCTGTCCCACCTGCTCCTGGATGCAATTCTAGAATTGCGTTATTGGCATCATATGGTTCACTTAATAAGAGCTGTAATTCAAAAGCATCAACATCTTTCATGAAGGAAGTTAATTCTTCATTTAGATCATCAAATAGCTCTTGATCATTTTCCTCTCTTACAAGTTCATAGGAAACTTCCATATTTTCATAACGTTCTTCCATGCTCCGAAAGCTATTAATGACCTCTTTCAACTGGTTTGATTCATTAATAACCTTTTGCGCTTCATCTTGCTTATCCCAGAATTGCGGGTCAGTCATTCGCTGCTCAAGTTCTCTTAGACGTTCCTCTTTTACATCTAAGTCAAAGAGACCCCCTAAAGTTTTCAATTGTTGATGCTATTTTTTCTAATTCATTTCTAATTTCTGCTAGTTCCATACTTTCACCTCATACATTCTCTCAGTAAAACACTCCCTCCATAGAAGGAAGTGTTACCACTCTTTTTTAATTTTTTCCATGACAGTTTTTATATTTCTTTCCACTACCACAAGGACATGGATCGTTTCTGCCAACATCCACTTGTTTTACAAATGGTTTACGCGCTTTTTTCTTCTCTTGATCACCAGAAACTGCTTGAGTATTTTTAACCACTTCTTGACGTTGCAGATTATCACGTATTTGAGCCTTCATAATATATTTCGCTACTTCATCTTCAATGTTTGCAACCATCTCTTCAAACATATTAAAGCCTTCTAATTGGTATTCACGCAATGGATCATTTTGTCCATAAGCACGTAAATGTATCCCTTGACGCAGTTGATCCATTTGATCGATATGATCCATCCATTTTGTATCTACTACGCGTAATACGATCACCTTCTGGAATTCTTGGAATTGCTCCGGAGTCAATTCCTGAGATTTTTCATCGTATTTTGCTTGTACTTTCCCAAAGATAAAGTCTATGAGTTCATCTGCTTCCTTATCCTTAAGATCGGTAACCGAAATAGAATCTTCATCTAAAAGATTACCCTTGGTATGATCTACTATTGCTTGGAGGTTCCAATTCGCTTCGTCATTATCCTGGGTATGTGTCGCGACAACACGCTCAAGAGAGGATTTAATCATATTTTCAATAACTTCACGAATGTTCTCTCCTGCGTCAATAATTTCAAAGCGCTGTTTATAAATAATTTCACGCTGTTCCCGTAAAACATCGTCATAAGCAAGTACAGTTTTACGAGCATCAAAGTTGTTACCTTCTACACGTTTCTGTGCCGATTCTACAGCACGGGATACCATTTTACTCTCAATTGGCTGTGAATCGTCCATTCCTAAACGATCCATCATCGCTTTAAGGTTGTCAGAACCGAAACGACGCATTAACTCGTCTTCCATCGACAAGTAAAACTGGGTAACCCCTGGATCTCCTTGACGACCAGAACGACCACGGAGCTGATTGTCGATACGACGGGATTCATGTCGCTCGGTACCAATGACAGCAAGCCCACCAAGTTCTTTTACGCCTTCTCCTAGTTTAATATCGGTACCACGACCAGCCATGTTTGTTGCAATCGTTACGGAACCTTTTTGTCCAGCTCCTTCAATAATTTCTGCTTCCTTGAAGTGATTCTTTGCATTCAATACATTATGCTTAATTCCTGCTTTTTTAAGATATGCTGAGATAAGTTCCGATGTTTCCACCGCAACCGTACCAACTAGAACTGGCTGTCCCTTTTGATTACGTTCCTTTATTTCTTCTACTACAGCACGGAATTTCCCGTCCATCGTTTTATAAATAAGGTCCGCTTTATCGTCACGAACGATTTCTCGATTCGTTGGAATGACAATAACATCCATGTTATAAATATTTCGGAATTCTTCTTCTTCCGTTTTAGCTGTACCTGTCATACCAGCAAGCTTATTATACATTCTGAAGAAGTTCTGGAAGGTAATGGAAGCTAAGGTCATGCTTTCATTTTGAATTTGCAGGCCTTCCTTCGCTTCGATTGCTTGGTGTAAACCGTCACTATAGCGACGTCCTTTCATCAATCGACCAGTAAAGGAGTCAATAATAACGACTTCTCCGTCCTGTACCATGTAATCTACATCTTTATGCATCGATACATGTGCTTTTAATGCTTGGCTAATGTGGTGAGTCAAGGATACATTATCCAAGTCGTATAGATTCTCGACATGGAAAAACTTCTCGGCCTTATTATTCCCTTCTTCTGTTAGCCTGACACCTTTTGTTTTTTCATCATAGGTATAGTCGGTTTCTCCATTTAATGTAACGACAAAGCTATTCGCTTGTTGATATAGCGAAGCAGACTTCTTCGCTGAACCAGAGATAATAAGCGGGGTTCTTGCTTCATCAATTAATATGGAGTCAACCTCATCAATAATTGCAAAGTTTAGTGGCCTTTGTACCATTTGATGTTTATAAAGCACCATATTATCTCTTAAATAGTCGAAGCCGAATTCATTATTTGTTCCATACGTAATATCACACAGATAGGCTTCTCTTTTCTCTTCCTTGGAGAGGCCATTCCCGTTTAAACCAACAGTCAAGCCAAGATATTGGAACAGCTTGCCCATTTCCGCTGCATCACGATCTGCCAGGTATTCATTCACCGTGATAATATGGACCCCTTTTCCTTCCAACGCATTTAAATAAGCAGGGAGTGTGGAAGCCAGTGTTTTACCTTCCCCAGTTTTCATTTCAGCGATGTTGCCCTCATGAATGGCCATCCCACCTATTAGCTGTACATTGTAGGGGCGCATATTAAATACGCGCTTGGAGGCTTCACGAACAACAGCAAAAGCTTCCACTAATAAATCATCTAGCGTTTCTCCATTTTTAATACGCTCTTTAAATTCTGCAGTTTTTTGTTGAAGTTCTTCCTCGCTTAGTTTTTCCATTGTTGGTTCAAGCGCTTCTATTTGATCTACTTTCTTCTGCATACGATTTAGTTGTTTTTTATTGCCATCACCGAATATTTTCGTCAATAATCCTGCCATTATTTACGCTCCTCAATTCAAATCAATACTAGTAAGCCTTTTTTCATGTTAGAAAAGGTAAGACTTTTCCTAAGCAATATATTTAGTGAATATATTAAATTCCCAACTATATAAGAAAAATGATACTTAATTCTGCCATTGATCCTCATTTGGAACACACACCGTATTCCATTATTATAATAATAACATTAGATAATAATTTATTACAACTGAATGGTGAAGGATTAACAAAGAGCAGAACAACAATAGAGAGTACCCGGGGGATAGGGTACTCTCTGGTAAATGAGGAAACATGAGGTCTATTTGGGGGAAATAGTTTTCTAGTTGGCAATATCGGAGTATACTTGATGTTTTTCTTGTTTGCTTGCCAGGTCCGTTATTCTTCGATTTGTTGCAGCTAATATTTCTACCAGCTGAGCAATAGTCTGCTCCTGCTGTTTTACTTTTTTCGACAAATGCAATAGCGTGCTTCTCTCCTCTTCGGTCATTGTCCTCCTCCTATCAACTTGTTATCTTATATTTATCACATGCTAGCAAGTTTTACGAATTCATGTTTCGCTAAAATGATTGCTAATTCGACAATATATGTCTGTGATTTATTGATTTTTACAGTAAAATAGACCCATTTTACTGCTTATCATCATTCTCATCATTAAACCTTTAAGTTCCTTATAAGTATTCGACAATATTCGTCAAAGACATTAATTAAAAGCGGTGCTTCTAATTAGAAACACCGCTTCTCTCATTGATATTTTTAAACGTTAGGTTCAATTAAACCATATCTTCCATCTTTGCGTCGATATACGACATTAGACTCACCTGACTTATCGTTAGTGAAAACAAAGAATTGGTGTCCAAGCATGTCCATTTGCAGTATTGCTTCTTCTGGATCCATTGGTTTTAAGTTAAATCGTTTTGTCCTAACAATTTCAATTTCATCTTCATCAAACTCCTGCGCTTCAATGGACTCTTTCTCCATTTCAGCAAAAGCGTATTTAGGGGCACCGTTTTGACGAGTTTTACGATTAATTTTAGTTTTATATTTACGAATTTGTCTTTCTAATTTGTCTACTACTAAATCAATGGCTGCATATAAATCAAGATGCTGTACTTCTCCACGCAGTAATAGATCAGTCATCGGAATCGTTACTTCGATTCGCTGTTCGTCATTATAAACACTAATATTTACATGAACTTCTGTATTTAGTGGAGCTTCGAAATACCTTTCTAATTTACTAATCTTCTTTTCTACGTATTCTCTAATTGCACCAGTTACTTCTACATTCTCTCCACGGATGTTAAATTTCATAATGAATATCCCCCTTCCTTATACTTATATTATACAATATATACCCCGTTTTTTCCTTTTTAAACTTCTAGTTGTTTCTAAATTCTGTCTTTTCTGATATATAGTTTAGATTAATTTTTCCTGAATCAGTGATTCATTAAATTATTTAAAAGATAAATCGACTTTGGAGTAGAATTTCGTATTCTCTATATATAAAAAAACAGAGACACGCATGCATCTCTGTTTTTAAACTCTAATACAGTATAAATTATTTCTTTTTATCTAAATATCTGCCATCCATTATTTGTACATTTTGATAAGGATTGAGATATTTTTTATTTGAGGCTTTCTGGCGTTTAACTTGCTTCATTTCCTTCTTTAATTCCAAAAATGCCGCTTCAATTTGCCTCTGTACTCCTTCATTTAAATGGAGAAGCTCTTTTCCAAGCTGTTTTTCATCTTCGGTATATGGTGGATTAATAGATTCCATTTCCATACCTCTTTGTTCAAGTAAGTTATTTACCTTATTTATCATTTCTTCTCTATTTTTAGCCGTCATGGTTTGATCCAGAATAGCTTTCATCTGTTTGGTCAATTCAAAGATTGGTTTGATTCGATTCATTTTTAAACTCTAGCGCCTTGGTCATATTGCTGTTGTCTTGTTTTTAAGATAACTTGTTTCCAAGTATCTCGAAATTCAGTTACAAATCCTAATACCTCTTCAAGTATTACTGGGTCATTCTGGACATTTGCTTCCTTCAAACGGAAATGAATATAATCATATAATGGCATGATTTGATTTGAGATTTCTACTTTTGGATCAAGTGTAATCATTAGCTCCTGAATAATGTTTTGCGCCTTTTGAATGTTTGTATTTTTTGCTTCATAATTTTTCGCGCTCATATCCCTGATTGCTTGTTTAATAAATTTCATACAACCATTATAAAGCATTAAGGTTAGTTCCCCGCCTGAAGCAGTATTGACTGCATTGTTCTGATATGTTTGATAGGCTTTATTCATTCCTCAATCCCCTCCTCGTATTGGTTACTGGCCGAAAGACATCAGCATAGCAGATTGCTGGTTCATCATGGAGATTGCTTTTTCCATTGCACTAAACTGTCTCCAGTAACGATCTTCTGTTTGTGTGAGACGATCTTCAAAAGCATCGATTCGATCATTTAAATCGTCCATACGTCTTCCAATTGTGTAATTATCTAAAGCGGAATCCGTACTTTTCCCAGCACGTCTTTCAATCTGAGATTCTAGATTTCCAAGGGACTCATCCAGATGATCGATTAAGCCTTTTGTCTCCCCTTCTCCAGCGAAAAGTTTATATACGCTTTCTGCATCTTTCTGAAGAGCTTCTTTTAGTTTATCTTCGTTAATTTCTAGCTTTCCACCATCTAAATAATCCCTTGTAGTGGAAATTCCGATGTCCGTTATTAAGTCAAAGGCACCAGTGGAACCAACCGTTTTAAACCAGCCTTGTCTTAAGGTAAACAGAGCCGAGGAAATAATACTGTCTCCTCTTAAAATTCCACTTTTCGCTTTCTCTTCCCATAACTCAATTTCCTTTTCTTCCATATCATCCCGTTGAGCATCAGTCAATGGCGGATAATCGCGATATTTTTCTTCTGTTTGTGTTTCGTTTAGAAGTTCTATTAGTTCGTTGTATTTATCAACGAATTCAGTGATCTTTTCTACTGCTGCGTCGACGTCGTTGTTTAGTGTAAGAACAGCATCACCATTGGTCTCGTTGGTGAACTGGAAGGTAATTCCGTTCATGGTGTAGGAGTTATCCTTTGATTTGAAGCCTGATACTCCGTTGTAGCTGAATTCGGCATCTTCTCCGCCTTGTTCCTTTGTATAATCTAGTTTAAGTACTGTATTAAAAAAGCCAGTGTTATTAAATCCAATTTCTTTACCACCGTATAGATTTTCATCCGTATTGTAGTTTCCCGTACGTTTTGTTTCAATCATAAATCTTCCAGAATTTTCATCAAAGAAAGCTCGTACATTATTGTCTGCAGCATTGATTTTACTCGCTACATCGTCTATCGTATCACCTTGTTTTAGTATTACTATTCTTTCCTGCATTCCAGCTGGAATATTGTTTTCTTCATCTGCTTCACCATAAGAGAAAAAGGAGAAAGTTACTTCTCCATTAGCATTAAGATTAGCGGGGTCATCGATATAACTTTGGATAGCTTCGTTTAAACCCGCTCTATCTAATTTTGTTTGGCTAAAATTAATCGCACTGCTAGCAAGCTGGGTTACATTAATACGATAAGTTCCCTCACCAGCACTCGCATTCCCACTGGCCGTCACTGCACTTTCCATGGAAGAACTAGCTTTCTTCGTGCTATATGTACTAGTCAGCTGCATGTCTAAAAGCATTTTATCTAGCTCTGCAACTATTGTATTTATTTCTCTAAATTTATCTCGCTGCCATTCTAGAATAGTTTTGTCTTGTTCCAGTTTATCAAGTGGAATACGCTCTGCTTTCATTAAATCTTTTATAATAGTATCTGTATCTATTCCACTGGCTAATCCACCAATTCGCATACTCATAAAGGAATCATCTCCTTATATTTTTTCATCTATTAAAAATCCCATAAACTCTGCCATCTCTGCGTACATATCCAGCATTTTTTTAGGTGGAATTTCTTTTACTACTTCCTTTGTTTCCGAGTCCACGACAGATACGTAATATCGCTCTAATCGCTCATGTAACTCAAATTTCAAATTCGTCCGGATTGGTTTAATAAACTCATTTAAAGAAGCTACTGCGCCCTGTAATGCTTCCTTCGTTACATTCTCATTAGTGGGATATTGTGCTTTTTCTTCTTTGCTTACCTGATTTAGATCCCCAGCTTTTTCCGTATGTGATGTTATTCGCTTGATGTCTTCTACTATTAGCGGAGGCTCGGATCCAGTTGATACTTTATCTATTGCCATCGCCATGCATCTCCTTAACAATTATCATTACTATTAATATCGGTTATGGAGGAGATATTTTAAATGTTAATTCTTTACTTATTCGAATCTTTTAATGCCTTTAGTAAATCGAATGATATATTCGCTGCTTCATTGTTTTGCTGCTCTATATCTACGTAGATTTCTTTACGATAAATGCCAACACTTTTTGGTGCTGTAATTCCAATTTTCACTTGATCTCCCTCAATCGCAATCACTTTAATTTCAATGTCATCTCCAACTTGAATTGCTTCATTACGTTTTCTAGTTAAGACAAGCATTATTTAACTCCTTTCTCTACAGAAATTGGATGGATTGCTGCTTTTGAAGAATACTCTTCCATATTTAATATAGCTTGTTTTCCAATTAGCTGATTTGAGTTAACAATAATAGGAGCCTTTAAATTAAGTGTGCTCTCTTGGAATGGTCGTTTTAAGGTAACAATAGAAAATACAGCTACTTGTTTCTCATCCGTTATTTTTAATGTTTCGATTGTAGAGTCATCCAGGTTAAACGTATATTCTGGGTAGATAAGATAAGGATTTGTTACAATGAATGCTACATTAACATTATTTATGGATTGCAGGATTTGAAAGGCAGGGTTTTCTGGAAGATCTAGTAATACAAAGTCCGTTTCTTCTAAAAATCCCGGAATCCCACTAGGAAAATGGATTATTTTATCGTCGTCTATTTCTACTTCAGCAAGGTACTTGGTTTGTAATTTCATCATCATCACCTCTAGGTTTTCATTGTATACTCTAATTTTTTATAGTTTTTACTATTAATCTTTCGTATTTGATAGATAATGTGAATTAACTTAATTCAATTTTTAGCGTAAAAACACTAAACTAAAAATATTCGCTTGTGATTTCCGCTGCGGGCAGTACGCTTTCCGCGGGCTCGCGCTGAGCCTCCTCATTCGCAAAGACCGCTCACTGCGGGGTCTCAGCGTCTTCGCTTTCCCGCAGGAGTCGACTGCCCTCCGCTACAATCACTTATGTTTAACTGTGCGTTTACCATCTATAGTTTAAGAGTTTAGAGCACTAATTAGCGGAGGAAATACACGGAGACTCCTACGGGAGGACAGGCCTAGATGAGACCCCGCAGAGACGTATGTCTCGAGGAGGCTCAGCAGCCGCCCGTGGAAAGCGCAGTGTATTTCCGGAGCGGGTTTTATGCACTATACTGAATTAAACTAATCAGAAGTCTATCTATATTTTTCCATAAACAGCCATTCTTTAAATCGTTATATTAACAAAATCAATTTCTAAATCAGCATGCTGCTTTAATGAAGTCTCTACTCTACCGGGCTGATAATGATGCTGCACTTTTTGTGGATTAGCATCGATGATTGGCTTGTTCACCTGTACCTGAATATCCACATTTGCAGGTTGATAATTCGTTTCTACAGCAAAATGGGAAGGAATGAATTTAATACCAAGTGATTTCATGGAATCGTAAGCATTCTGAGCTGCTTGGGATGCTAGTGGGTTTCCACCATTTTCAATTCTCATCCATTCGTTTCCCTGTCTCACTCTTCTAGCTATGCCCTCCATTAAAGCTTGCTTTCCTTCTTGGGCAAATTGTTTGTTTCGTTTAAAAATATGCATTAAGTTCATATCTTCCCATGCTTTGGTCTGATCAATATCTAGCTTACCAGGAGTGGTACGAATGGATATATCTGCTGAAGGCTGTTTAATCGTCAATTCTGCTTTTGGCTGGCTTATTTCCTGCTTTCCAGGTGTTTGCTGAATTTGGATTTGAGCATATTGCGTTTTCATTCTAATTTGTGGTATCTCCATGGAACATCCCTCCTCCATTTTTTATCCATTAGGTAAAACAAGAAAACCCTACCCTTGATTGGGCTAGGGTTTATTTAGGTTATCTTAGAAAGTCAACCAACGTAGGTTGAATAATACGTGATCCTGAGGATAATGCTGCTCGATGGATACTTTCTTGTGTAATGAGCTGGGTAATTACTTTTGCATAATCAATATCCTCGTTCTTGGACATTGTTTGCGTGGCAATCACCTCTTGCTGGTCTAACCGATTCTCTACCAATTCCAAACGATTCATTCTTGCTCCAAGGTCTGCGCGGGCGTTAATGATATTATCGATATCATCATCAATCTCTCCTAAACTAGCAGCTATATCACCTGTGTTTGTTTCTAATTTCGTAATAAAATTATCTATTCTATCAAACAAAGCTCCTGAACCGAATACAGCCTCTGCAGAGACATTTACATTTAGTACCGTTCCTTTAGCAACCTCTATTTCAACATTTGAGTTCATTATGTTAATAGGGTCACCATTTCCATCAAACGGAGCCTCATTTGTATTGGTACCATTAAAAATATATTTATCATTAACTTGAGTGTTTGCAATATCAATTAGATCCAATTTAATTTGCTTCGCTTCAGCTGCAATATTCTGCCGCTCAGAAGCATCATATGTATCGTTACTTGCTTGAACAGCTAATTCACGTAGTCGCTGCATAGCTTGTGTAGCTTGATCTAATGCTGCATCCGTATTATCAAACCAATTATGTACCTCATTGGTATTGCGCTTGAATTGTTCAACTTGTGCTAATTCGGAACGATATCCCATCCCATTCATAGCTACAACTGGGTCATCAGACGGTTTATTTATCTTCTTCCCTGTATTCAATTGCTCCATGTATTTACCCATTTCTGAATAGCTATTGGATAAATTCTTTAACATGTTTGTTGAAAGCATATTCTGTGTTACACGCATTCTAGTCACCTACCTTCCTACTAAGCCCATATTATTGATAATTCGATCTAATAGTTCGTCAGTAGCCGTCATCGATCTGGCTGCAGCATTATAGGCGTGTTGAAACTTAATCATATTCACCATTTCCTCATCAAGTGATACAGAGCTAACGGACAGTCGCTGATTTTCCACCTGTGTTAGGAGAATGCTCGTATTATCAGCCATTCGATTGGCTTCTTGAGCTTTTACACCGAGCTTTCCAATTTCAGATTCATAATATTCTTTGATAGATGTGACCTCTCCATCTTTAAAGCTCAAAGGAAGTTCAAAAACATTAGCTAAATCTCGTGCATTTCCGCCGTCTCCAGTATTTCCATCGTTACTTGCTGCAATCAAGTCTGGATTATCTAAAATAGCACTATTGACTACAATCGTAGCAGCACCTTCCACACCAGCTGGGTCAAATGAGAAAAATGGAAGACCCGCATTTCCATTTAAATCCAAACCACCTTCATGAAGCCCATTAAATGCTTGAACAAATGAAGCTGCCATGTCATCAAAAGTTGCAAGCATTGCCACAAAATCTCCATTAGTATCATTGGTCTCTCCGTATCCATAAGCTTCAATTAATGCATTTAAAGAACCCTGTGATTCTGGTGGTAGAGGGAATGAAAGTTGTCCAGTTACATTATTATTTTCATCCACGAAATTCAAACCGTAAACTTTTTCATTAGGATCAGCAGTAGCATTGTGGTAGGCAACAGCCAGCTTTTGATGGTCACCTTTTGCACCATCTACTAATGTTTGGCCATTAAATGTAATGGTAACCAAGCCATCTGCAACATCCGAGGCATTATCACTGCTTTTAGAATGATCCACCTCTACGTTCATAATTTTGGATAATTCATCTATTAGGAGGTCCCGTTTATCGTAAAGATCATTCGTTACATAACCATGAACTTCTAACTTCTTCACTTCCTGGTTAATGTCACTGATTTGCTTAAGAATGGTGTTTACTTGATCTACATTAGAATTAATTTGCTGTTTCAGGTCGCCGCGAATGTTGGATAAGGAATTAGATAAATAGTTAAAGGTGTCTGCCAATGCTTGACCACGTTGAGCTACAACCGCACGTGCACCAGAGTTCTCTGGGTTCACTGCCAGATCCTGTAAGGACTGCCAAACCCCATCCATAGACGCAGACAAGCCTGTTTCAGATGGTTCGTTAAGTAGATTTTCCAATCTGCTTAAGGCATTCGCTCTGGATTCCCAATAACCAGCAAGCGTATTCTCTCCACGAAACTGTGTATCTAAATATTCATTTCGAATTCGCTGGATAGAACCTGCCTCAACTCCAGTACCGATTTGCCCAGGAATTTGCGGGCGATTTCGAGAACCAGCTGGAAATGGAGTAGTAGATTCAAAATTCACACGCTGTCTTGTGTAACCTTCTGTGTTTGCATTTGCAATATTATGACTTGTCGTATACAGCGCTGATTGCTGTGCAAATAGCGCTTGCTTCGCCATCTCTAAACCGTGAAATGTACTCATTGTTTAACTCCTTTTGCTTTAACTATTTATGTTCTGATAGACCGCATTTCAACAAACATTAAGCTTGAGAATCAAATAACGATCGATTGGGTTCTTCATTTTCCTTATTTTTGCTTCCATAGTTTATATTAGAAATAGAAGGTCGCATCAAATCCAGTGATAGCTGAACAAATTGCATCGATTGACTAAGCAATACTCGGTTCAGTTCCTCCTGCTGCTTTAATTCCGTTATCCGCTCGGTTAGTTTAGCTGTAACTCCAGCCAAAATTTCTTTATCTTGTTCTTGTTCCATAGCTTCGAGCATCTTCGTAATCGTAGCTTCTTCGCTTGAAGGAAAGTGGGATAGAAACCAAGCATCAACTAGCTCCTGTCTTTTCTTTTCCGTTTGTTCTAGCAATCTAATTTGCTTCCGTTCTTTCACAAGGATTGCTTGCATCTTATCCATATCTCCTTCTTTTATGCGATCAGACTTTTCTTTAGATATATTTAAAAGCTCTTCATGCACCTGGACTAGGTTGTTCATCAATTCTATTACTGGTGTCACTGGCAAAGAAACAACCTCCTTCTATTAGCCACACTTACTTCGATGACCAGAAATCGATCATTTTCTGCGCCGTCTTTTCTGCATTCACTTTGTATTCACCAGATTGTATGGCTTGTTTAATTTCTTGTACATAAGCTGCACGTTTTGCGTTTGGCTTATCCGTTTCCTGTAATTGTTTCGCTTGCTCTGAGATCTCAACCTGATCTTGCTTTTTCATCTCTTTTTGCTGTGCAGCTTGCTTTTCCATAATTTTCTTATATGGATTAAAATTGGTTGGATTAGGGCCATTTATCTTCACGTTCATTCACACCCCTTCGTTCAGCTAACTTCTCCTCTTAATATCGGCAACATGTAAAGAGTATAAAGAGTTAATTTTTCCTATCTTTACCAATAAAATAGTACGTATTACTCGATACTTTCTCCTTATCTTTCATGCTTTGCAGGCGATCTTCTATCTCTTCATAATCCTGCAGCTCTTTTGTCAATTCTGCTTGACAGCTTGCACAGATTTTCCCTGAGGTTATATCATTCCCACAGCGCTCACAAGAGTAAGCCAGATTGGGAAACTGCGAAATCAGCAATCTTTTCTCTTTAATAAATTTCGTAATAAAACTTTCTTCAACACCAGTATCTTCTACAATCTGAAGCATATTTGCTTGTCGATTTTTTTGTTTTATAAGAAAATCATGGACCGTTTGAAATGCTTCTTCTTCTTCTTTATAACAATCCGGACAGATGTCACGTACTCCTTTTAAGAAAACGGAGCCACAGCGTGAACAATTAGCTAATTCTGCCATCATTTATCCCTCTTTTTACGTATTATTCAAATTCTATCAAAAATCAAGTTGCTTATCCACGTACTAATGTAAGGGCATAGACTTTATGACTGCCATTTGCCTTAAGCAGGCTTGCTGCATGTCTTAACGTTGTACCTGTTGTATATATATCATCGACCAAAAGGACAGGTTTGTTAAGTGATTCGGACATAAAAAAAGGATTTGTTGCTGAAATTCTTTCTCTTCTCGTCTTTTTCGATTGCTTTTCTCCATGTATTCTTGATAGAATATTCCTTTTTTCCATAGGGATAAATCCTGCGAGCATAGCTGCTTGATTAAAGCATCTTTCTTTACTGCGTTCCTTACTTAAAGGAATAGGAACAACCACAGCTTCTTTCATTAAAAATTTGAATTGCTCGTTACACGCTTGAAAGAGTTCTTGTTCAAATATTTCACCTAAAACATAATCACCTCGATACTTCCACTTAGCAATAATTGCTTGCATAAAATCGTTATAATGAAAAATAGAAAAGTTCTTTTCTAAAGGATCACCCTTCTCTTGAGATTTCCACCACTTACAATCAGGACATATATCTTGAGTGGATTGGCGACTGCAATGCTTGCATCGGGCACCTGTTATTTTCTCCAGCTGTTCATTGCATCGACTGCATAATGCTACCTGCCTTTCTACTTGAAAAAGATTAATCCAGCTAATTTCGACGATTATCTCTTCCATACACCACAGACATTCCATTACTTGAATCCTCCTCGCCTATTCATTTGTTTAATGGATAAAATAGCCTCTTCCATCGCATCCGATTTGCCATCATGGAAAAAAAGCACTTCCCCTTTTGGGTCATTTGGACTCCTCCCAGCACGTCCTGCAATTTGAACTAATGCAGCCTCATCAAAAACCTTATGCCCTGAATCTATAATTGCAACATCTACCGAAGGAAAAGTTACCCCTCTTTCCAGAATGGTTGTCGTCAATAGAACCTGTATTTTCTTTTCACGGAAGAGGAGAACCTTTTCTTCCCTGTTTGGGTCTTCCGCATGAACGAATGCCATCTCCTTTTCATTTTTTAAGAAGTTCATTCCCACTAAATAGCGGCGCATAATACTGTGCATGTTTTCTGCCAGGGCAATTGTCGGAACAAAAATAAGTAATTGCCGGGCAGGATTTTTTCTGTTGGGTATCCAGGTAAAAAATTCTTTTGGAGGCAGAAACTTTTTTAAATCCTTTTTTAGAGAGAAACAAATTTTCTTTTGTGGTACTGGAAGGGGTTGACCGTGAAAGCGGATAGGAACAAAAACTTGTTCTAGCTTTTTTTGCTGTATTCTTTTTCGGTGCTCTCTCCTTGGGGTAGCTGTTAGGTAAATCGTTGTGCACCGTTTCTTTTTCGCTCTATTTGCTGCAAATGGGAGAGAAGCATCGTTATGGTATGGGAAGGCATCTACTTCATCAATGATAATCACATCAAATGCCTGCTTAAACCGAAGCAACTGATGAGTAGTAGCAAGGATTAACTGTGCAGTTCCGGCTTTGGTGGGACTTCCACCATACAATGCCTCTACTGTGACATTTTCGAAAGCTTTCTTTAATCTAGGAAGTAATTCACGAACAACATCTGCTCTTGGTGTAGCAATACAAATTCTCAAACCTGATTCCAATGCAGCCGTTATCCCTGGAAACAACATTTCTGTTTTTCCGGCTCCACAAACCGCCCAAACGAGTAATTCTTTTTCTTCTTTTCGAATCGCCTTTATAATTCGATTTGCAGCCTGCTCTTGTACTAGCGTCAGTTGTCCTTGCCATGTGCATGGTTCTAGATGATTTGGCCAGCTCACACTTTCACCATGCCATTCATATAATGGTTCACATTCCATTACTCTTCCCATCGCAATACAGTTTCGACAATATAAATGCGTTTTTGAACAAGTTCCACAAGGTATAGTTGCGAAAAGAGAGGTTTTTTTGTTACCGCAGCGAAGACACTGATTGGAAAATCCTTTCTGGACAATTGAACCTGCTTTACGAATAATTTGTTGTTGGAGTAGCTTTTGAAATAGGATTTCATCAAGGGGAATTTCCTGTCTTAATAGTAGTTTTCCAGATAAGAGGAATTTGAGGTGTTCCGAGGATATTGCTCTTTCTTCCATTATATCGCTCCTTTTAATAAATGGATTAGCTGCCAGAAGCGAATCCGGCAGCTTGGATGATTCGATATTAAATGATACTTCACTCAGTGGAAGTCTTACAACTAGATAATTTGCAATAATATAAGTGCTATTTCCTATACCAAGCTATTCCGAGTGCACCTTCCCCTAGGTGTGTACCAATTACTGGACCAAAATAGCTAATGTTTGTTTCTGCGTTAGGGAACTTTTCTGCAAACGCATCACGGAGTTCTTTGGCAGCGGCCTCATCATTTGCATGGATAAATGAAACATCTAACGGATCTCCCTTACTCGCCGCATCTTCAAGCATACTCGTAATTCGACTAATAGCTTTTTTTCGAGTCCGGATTTTCTCAAAAGGAACGATGACTTTGTCCACAAAATGAAGGATTGGCTTAATTTGCAAAAGTCCTCCTACAAGTGCCTGCGCACCACTCAAACGACCTCCGCGTTGCAGGTTCGTTAAATCATCTACCATGAAATAGGCAGTCATACTCTCTTTCATTTCATTTAGTCTAGTTAGAATCTCCTCTGGCGTTTTATTCATTTTTGCCATTCTAGCTGCTTCAAGAACATAAAATCCCTGAGCCATACAGCTTATTTCGGAATCAAAAGCATAAACAAGAATACCTTCAACCATATCTCCGGCGCTAACGACAGATTGGAAGGTTCCACTAATACCACTTGATAAATGAATGGAGACAACGGCATCATAGGATTTGGATAGTTCTTCTAACTTCGTGGTCACATAACCAATCGAGGGCTGTGAGGTAGTTGGGAGTTCCTGTGATTCTTTCATTTTATTATAAAAATCTTCGGTTGTTATGTCTATTTCTTCCTGATAGGATCCATCCCCAAAGTTAACGCTTAATGGAACCATATGGATATCATGCTCATTACGTATGTCTTCTGGTATGTATGCGGTACTATCCGTCATAACAGCTACCTTCATACTATCTTCTCCTCTACAATTACTTAGGCTTTTATCACTAGTCGATCAGGACTTGCTCTGGTTTATTAAACACGCATATTGTGCCGAGATAACAGGGACAGAAAACGGCGTCGCGCGTAACTAAACATCTCTTTTTTCTGAAGGATAGCCCTCTATATGAAGTTTCTTTTCAAAATGAGGGTGAACAAGCTTGAGCCAATTCATTTATATTCTACACGATAGTACTGAAAAAATCATTGCTTATCTTAAGGTTCAACTAAAAAATACAAGGACGTCTTAAGTTCGGGTGTTCCTGATGTCCATGAGTGACTTTTTTCTCGAGAGCTTCTCTCATTCAGGCTTTCATTTTGCTCATGAGTGACCTTTTACTCGAGTGATTGTCTCACTCGGGCTTTCATTTTGCTCATGAGTGACCTTTTACTCGAGTGCTTCTCTCACTCGGGCTTTCATTTCGCTCATGAGTGACCTTTTACTCGAGTGCTTCTCTCATTCGGGCTTTCATTTCGCTCATGAGTGACCTTTTACTCGAGTTCTTCTCTCATTCGGGCTTTCATTTCGCTCATGAGTGACCTTTTACTCAAAGGGATAGCTGTTGAGAAAAAATTTCTGTTTCATAATTTAGACAGACTGTGAACTAGTTTAATTCAGCATATTGCTGCATAAGCATCTGGAAACACACCTGAAATATGCGCTGGTGATTTCCGCTGCGGGCAGTACGCTTTCCGCGGGCAACGCCTCAGCCTCCTCGGAAGAAAACCGCTTCCTGCGGGGTCTTCGCTTGTTGCTTTTCCCGCAGGAGTCGACTGCCCCCCGCTACAAACACTTCATATATAGTAGGGTGGTGTTTCCTCTATACATTGTTTAAAGATTAATAGCACAACTTAGCGGAGGAAATACACGAAGACTCCTGCGGGATGACAAGCCTAGGTGAGACCCCGCAAAGGCGACAGCCTTGAGGAGGCTCAGCAGCGCCCGCGGAAAGCGTAGTGTATTTCCGGAGCGGTTTTACCCACAATCTTGAATTAAATAAATCAACACTTTCTATCAACTACGCACACAAATATCAATCTACGAACAGAGGATTTTAACCAAGAAAAAAGTGTACTCAAAAGTAGTTTTACCTACATTTTGAAGTACACCCTTATAATCATATGTTTATTAGATAACTTCTACCCAGCCCTTGCGGATTGCTGATACAACGGCTTGAGTACGGTCATTACAGTTCATTTTTTGTAAAATATTACTAACATGGTTCTTCACTGTCTTCTCACTAATATATAGCGTTTCTGCTACGGCACGATTACTCTTGCCATCTGCAAGCAGTTGCAATACTTGACATTCACGTTTTGTAAGAAGATGAAGTGGTTTGCGATATTCTACACCGCGATCAGCAAAGTTAGATGTGCTTTCCTTCGCTAAACGACGGTATTCCTTTACTAGATTATGTGTCACTTTCGGATGAAGGTATGAGCCGCCTTCTTTCACTACTTTAATAGCTTCAATAAGAGAATCCGCATCCATCTCCTTCAATAGGTAACCTTGTGCCCCGGTT
This sequence comes from Oceanobacillus piezotolerans, assembly GCF_003665065.1. GTDB lineage: Bacteria > Bacillota > Bacilli > Bacillales > Amphibacillaceae > Oceanobacillus > Oceanobacillus piezotolerans. The sequence goes on from NZ_RCHR01000002.1 coordinate 229,790, forward strand.
TTTAATGCATGTGTCACGTAACTTTCATCATCATGAATAGAAAGGATAATGACTTTTGTATTTGGAAAATATCTAACCAAATCTGAAGTTGCCTGAACACCATTTGTATTCGGCATATTAATATCCATTAATACCACATCTGGATTATTTTCCTTTACTAGTTTCGCAGCTTCTGAACCGTCATCCCCTTCTGCAACGACATCAAAGGATGGTTCAAATTCCAGAATTCTCTTTACCCCTTCACGAAATAATTTATGATCATCAATCAACACGATTTTAATCCGTTTATCACCATTCATTTTCTCTATTCCTCCTAGTATTATAGAAATCTCCCTATTACTATTTCAGTAAACCCCATTTGAATCAGTTTCTTTGTATATGAGAGAAATGAAGATATATATGTTCTATTATACCTCATTTCAGTTAATATAGGGTACTTGAATTGATACGATTGTCCCTTTTCCAATAGTGGAATTTATGTTTAAAGACCCATCAAGCATCTCTACTCTTTCTTTCATCCCTAATAGTCCAAAGGATTTATCCTTCTTAATCTGGGTATCAAAGCCTTTACCATTGTCTATTATCAGCATCGTTATTCTATTGCTTCCTATTTCAAGCTTTACCTTTATCATTGTTGCCTGTGCATGTTTAATGGCATTTTGCAACGACTCCTGCATTAACCGGAACAAGGCAATTTCGTATTTTTGTTGCAAACGTATATCTCTTCCCATTACAACTAGATCAATATCTAAATTGTTGTAATCTGAAACCGTCTTAATATATTTCTTAACTGTCGGGATTAAACCAAGATCATCAAGGGCCATTGGTCTCAGGTCGTAGATAATTCTCCTTACTTCATAAAGAGATGACCTTATTAGGACGCGTATACTGCGAATTTCTTCTAATGCTTTTTCCATTTCTCCTTGTTGATAAACTTTTTCCACAATTTCGGATCTGAGGAGAATATTGGCAAGCATTTGTGCCGGGCCATCATGAATCTCCCTGGAAATTTTCCTTCTTTCATCCTCTTGCGCTTCAATAATTTTTAAGCCAAATTCCTGCTTTTCTTTTGCATCTACAATCATCTCATTAACTTGCTTAAAGTCATCCTGTAAATAATTCAATATGACAGTAATCTTGCTAGCCAGACCTTCAGCTCGTTCAATGGTATTTGCTAAATTTACAAGTCTTCGTTCCAATTCATTTCGCTTTTCCCGTAATACTTCTTCCTGTTGGCGAAGCATGGCTAATTTAGTTTGCATGTTATGTGTGTTTTCGTACACTTCACGGATTTCTGCCTCCGTGTACCTATCGAAATACTTACTTACTTCAGCTAGGCGTTGTCTGGAAAACTTTACTCTTTGTTCAAGCTGATCCCCATCGTCTATAAGTCGGATTACTTGATCCTTTGTCTCTTTTAATTCTCTTACCAGTCTTTCATACTCTGAACGAGCACCTTCACTAATGTTAAAAATCTCGTCCTTACTGTTCTCAACAACATCAACCATCTCATCGATGACATGATCTAATGCTTTCTCACTAATTTTTACAGCCACTGTTTTCCACCAACCTTGCTATAATAATACGAACACTTTATTATTTTTAATAGGGTCTTTCTATATTATTATAGGAAATTCCCACTAATTTTTTTAATATGTATATTTAATTATTCCAATTCCAACACTATATACCCAATTGTAGGAGGATTAAAACATTTATGCTATCATTTTATTATACCGTAAAACCAGAAGGCAGTGACGAGTTAATCATACAGAAATCCCGGTTTATTGGTTATGTAAGACGCGTTGAAACCGAAGAAGCTGCACAAGCCTTTATCCAAGAAATAAAGAAGAAGCATCATGATGCTACACACAACTGCTCTGCCTATATTATCGGCGAACATGATGAAATTCAAAAGGCAAATGATGACGGAGAACCAAGTGGTACTGCAGGTATTCCTATTTTAGAAGTGTTAAAAAAACAGCATTTGAAAGACACCGCAGTTGTCGTTACCCGGTACTTTGGAGGGATTAAATTAGGTGCAGGAGGATTGATTCGCGCCTATGGAGGCACTACCTCTCAAGCTGTCAAAACAACAGGAATTGTAAAGCGGCAGTTGATGAAAGGCATTTCCGTAACGGTTGATTATGGATTACTGGGAAAGCTTGAAAATGTTTTAAGAAATTCAACTCACATTCTAGAAAACATTCATTATCTTGAAAACGTAGAATTTATTGTATATGTACAAGATGGAGAGGAAGAAACTTTTAAAAATTGGATGGTCGACCTCACTAACAATCAAGCTGAGCTATCTGATTTGGAGAGTAAATATATAGAAATAGAAGTGGAGTCAACGAAGGAAGGTTGAATTAAATAGTAACCCCCTTAGACAGTAAGTTTTGCTCTTTTTAATTTATTTAGAAAGCTTAGATGTTATTAGAGCTAATAACCGTCATCTTTATAAAGTTTTGACTACACCCATCCAAATCCACTCTTTTCCATATTTTTGCTTTCCTAACTTACGAAAAAGCTACATGCCCAATGGGTATGTAGCTCTTTGCTCTAAGATTGAGTATGTTGACTGTATGAATGGGTTTTAGTTAGCTCTTGTACAAGTTTTTGGATAAGTTCTTCTGCTGTATTAATCGTATGATTCTCTGTTTCATCAATTACTTTTTTTAATAACTTTTTATATTTTTCTTGTTCCCCCATAAAGGAAATCCCGCCTTTATACAACATAAACAGGTTTAGATGAACTTTCGAATAAAAACCATTATTATGTCGGAATCTATTACATGTAGGATATATTAACACAAAATCTATAAATATTCTACAATTATATGGGTTAATAGATTGGTTACCTCTCCAATTATTGCCAACTTCAGAACCCTTTGTTATTTGCGCCTATCATGACTACAATTTGGCGTCTAACCCTAAAGAGAATTTTATATGACAGTATATGCAACCACGAGTAAAAAGGTAATAAGCATCCTTACTCCACTATAGATTCGTGAATTTATAAAATAATAGATAGAGGATTATTTTTCCAACGTAGAAAACTGTAAAGCATGTGCTTTACAGTTACAAATTGCCATCTGTTTCATTTTCTTGTTTTCTCTTCCATTTATTAAACTCAAGGTATTCTTTAAATTGTTCTTTTGAAACCCCTGAATCCATCGCTTCTCTTACAATTTGTAACCATTCATTATCTAATTTAGATGGATCGGTTTGTTCTTTATCATTTATTAGGTCGTTTACAGAGACTCCCAACACATCGCTAACCTTTTCGATGAACTGGATCGAAGGATTGGACTGCAAGTTTCGCTCGATAGAACTTAAATATGATTTCGCTATTCCTGCTTTTTCGGCGAGCTCTGAGATTGACATTTTTTTCTCTTGGCGTAATTTTTTAATTTTTTCACCTATCAAGTCATCTCACCTACTTTCAACGCGAATTATATCATATAAATGATAAGCAGTTCTATATAATGTACGAAAATTATTTAATATTTCCATTTACTCTCCCTACTTGAAAGAATTCACGTATCTCTTCCAATGTCATTCCTATTTCCTTGGCTTCCTCAATTAACATGACCCATTCTCTATCCAACGCCACATTCTCTGTTAAATTTGCCAACTCCATTTTCCCCCATTAATTTAAACTTTGTTTAGCGATAAATTAGTATATTCTATCCAGTCCACTATTATGATGATTCGGAATATTCATGAGACTATCATACTATATTAACCAAACATATGGTATGACTTGTTTTGTCGGAAAATAACTTTTTTCATATAATAAGAGACTTTTAAATTTTTATCTCTACTGCATCTTAATAATAATTGGGTGTCTCACCAAGTAAATAGTCTATATTAATCAAGTGAAATCTCACTCAGTTGTGGGTGTCTTATATTTCCCAATGGGGTGTTAAGGGGTGAGTAGGAGGTCCTTGGACGAATTTGGGTGTTAGATAAGAATCTCTCCCTTACTGCTATTCTTGTATCCTTATCGATTTTTTTCTAAACATGGTCTTACATCAAGCTAACTTGGTATTAAGTTTTTCACGCTTTGAATTTTATAATGACGATATAATATTACAGCACTCTGTGTCACTAGCTATTTAATTGCAACAAAAAGGGTAATGATACTTCTTTTACTCATACTAGAACAAATTAAATGTAATTCTCTTTTAAAAAGAGTATAAAAAATCTTAATAGACTATTTTACCCGTTTCCTATATAATTTAAACATACTATTATTTACAAATTTCGATATATTAAGGAGTAATTCTTGTGAGTTCAAGATTAGAAAATAATAAAAACAAAAAAAGACGTAAATGGCCCTTTTGGGTTGGGGGTATCATCCTTGCTTTGATTCTAATTGTTGGAGGTTATGCGCTTTATTTATGGAATCAGGTTGGCAATACTGTAGAAACCATGCATACTCCTTTGGCTCGAAGTGAAGATCCGGAATTTAAGCGAGCTGTTGATGATCGCTTTAAACAAAAAGATGCTATTAATGCTTTATTACTGGGAGTAGATGAACGCAGTGGTGACCGCGGTCGTTCTGATACAATGATTCTTCTTTCTTTGAATCCAAATACGAACTCCATGCTTATGCTTAGTATCCCTCGTGATACCTATGTAAATATTCCTGGACGCGGGATGGATAAAATTAACCATGCCTATGCATTTGGGGGTGTGGATTTATCCGTACAGACCGTAGAAGAAACCTTTGATATTCCTATCCATGTATATGGAAGAGTAAATATGGAAGGTTTCAAACAGGGAATTGATGCCCTTGGTGGTGTAACGGTGCAAAATAACTTTGCTTTTAGTCAAGGGGGCACTAGCTTCACAGAAGGAGAAATTCACTTAAACGGTGAAGAAGCTTTAGACTATATTCGGATGAGAAAGCAAGATCCAAATGGAGACTTTGGTCGTAATGAAAGACAACGAGTAGTAATCGCTGCTGCCATTGATAAAGCAGCTAACTTCTCCAGTATTACGAAGTTTGGTGAAATGTTAGAGATTTTAGGATCTAATGTCCAAACGGACTTGGATATGAATAAAATCCAAACCTTATTTACTGATTATATTGGGACTCGTAAAAACATTGAGACCATGCAGATTAACGGAAGTGGACAAATGATTAATGGCATTTATTATTATGTCGTTCCAGACGAGGAATTCAACCGAATATCAACTGAAATCAAAGAGCATTCTGAAGTCCAATAATATCCAATACTCAATCGAAAAGTCACCTGATGATTCCTTCACAGTGTGACTTTTCTTCTATTTTTCTTACAGCGAATCTTTTACTTAGCCAGAATCGTATACTTACTTAAATCAATAAATAATGGGGGTACTTATTTTGAAAAAATATATATTATTAGGTATTATACTTCTTTTCTTAGCTGCATGCTCCGAAGATAATGCATCACCTAATGACCGTTTTCAAACCTTTATTACACATTGGAATGAGCAAGCCTATAATGAAATGTATACCCTCTTCTCCTCTGAGACAAAAACATCCTATTCAGAAGAGGAGTCTATCGAACGCCAAGCTGGTATATATGAAAGCATGGGTGTGTCAAACGTAGAAGTATCTTTTGATGCTTTGGATGAAGAAAGCATCAATACAGCATTTGAAGAAGGAAAAGCTGAGATTCCATTCCATGTGGAAATGGACACATTGGCTGGTCCGGTTACTTTTGATTATTCTGCGACACTTGTTCAAGAAGGTGAAGAGGAAGAAAAAAACTGGTTCGTTCAATGGGATTCGGGGTTTATTTACCCTGAACTAAAAAATGGCGGAGAGATAAGACTCGAAACTATAGAGCCAAAGCGTGGAGAAATTTTGGATCGAAACAATATCCCACTTGCACTCAATGATGAAGTATATGAGGTTGGCCTTGTTCCTGAAAAGCTAGCAGGTAACTCCAATGAACAAGTTGCAAACCTACTTGGAATTTCTGTAGACTCTATTGACAAGGCTCTTCAAGCAAACTGGGTACAGCCGAATAGTTTTGTTCCTTTAAAGCAAATCTCACCGTCTAATGAAACGGTAGTAAACCAGCTATTAGAGGTGCCAGGTGTGCTGATTAATTCTGATGTGGGTCGTGTGTATCCTGCAGGTGAAGCGGCTGCACATCTTGTTGGTTACTTAAGAACGGTACGTGCAGATGATTTTGAAGAATTTGATGAAAGTCAATATGCACCAGATGATATGATTGGTGCTAGAGGGTTAGAACGTTTATATGAGGCGGAGCTTAAAGGACAGGAAGGTGTTCAGATTTATATAAGCAAAGAGGATGAAGAAAATGTCATTCTTGCTGAAAAACCAGTCCAAAATGGAGAAAATATTACGCTGACTATTGATATTAATGCCCAGCAGAGAGTTTATGTGGCTTACGATGGTGATGCGGGCACTACTGCTGCCATAGATCCTAAAACAGGGGAAACGCTAGCACTAGTAAGCAGTCCTGCTTTTGATCCAAACGAAATAATGTATGGGACATCAGAAGATATATGGGAGCGTTTAGAAGGCAATGAAAAACAGCCATTAATTAATCGCTCTATCTCAACTTTCGCACCTGGTTCGGTTTTAAAACCGATCACAGCTGCAATCGGACTTAAAAACGGAAGTATTAATCCTGAAGAAGGATTTGAAATCGAAGGATTAACATGGAGTAAAGGCGAAGAATGGGGAGGATATGAGGTAACTCGTGTATCTACTTCAAATGGCCCAGTTGATTTAAGGGATGCGCTTGTCCGTTCTGACAATATCTATTTTGCCATGCAAGCTGTCAAAATGGGCGCAGATAAATTTGTTAAAGGGATGGAGGAATTCGGATTTGGAGAAGAGATTCCTTACTCTTACCCAACAACAGCATCTATGATTTCCAACAGTGGCAGCCTAGATGATGAAGTACTCCTTGTCAATTCAAGTTATGGTCAAGGAGAAGTACAGATGAGTGCCATCCACCTTGCCTCAGCCTATACAACATTCTTAAACGATGGAAAAATGATAAAGCCGACTATTTTCGCTGATGAGGAAGATGGGCAAGTTTGGAAAGAAGACCTGATTACAGAAGAACAGTCGGATATTATTCAAGAGGCACTGCGCGCTGTCGTGACAGATGGAGCTGTTAAAGAAGCACAGAAGGCTGACTTTCCTATTTCCGGAAAAACAGGAACAGTGGAATTGAAACTTACTCTAGAAGAGGAAGATGGAGCAATCAATAGCTGGTTTGTTGGCTACCCAACCGATGACCAAGACATCCTTATCGCAATGATGATCGAACAAACACAGGATAAAGAAAGTGGCTATGTCATGCAAAAAGTGACCAACTTGCTAACTGAATTTAAAAAGCAATAAAATAAATGCTATCCCTTGTTATTATGAGGGATAGCATTTTTAACATATATGACTTTAATGATTACTTAAATATTTAGTTAGCTGATAAAAAGCTGCTTCATCGTGCTCATCTAACGCTTTATCAATAAGGCGTTTTACATTCAACTTTTCCAATTCCTCAATGATGATTGCGCTTTCAATATTTTGTTCTTTACTACTTTCTTGCGCCTCATTGATATAATAAGTGCTAGCTATCGAATGAAGTTGCTGCAAGAAATCAGGGAGGGTAATTAATTTAGCCATCGTTAGATATACGACATCTTTACCATTTTGGAAAGCAAATTTCGCTTCTACATTTTCTACCTTTTGCGTTTTTCGATTAATACGAATCTCATTCGCCTCAATCGGAATAAATTGGTAATCTTTGTCGCGAATGACAACGGAAAAATACTGATATGCTAATACGATTCGTACATACTCATGGTCAGTTTTGATATAATACGGCTTTAACATTTTAACAGTTACCATCCATTCACACCTCCCTAAGTAATTTGGCAAGACACATATCGTAATATTCAGTTAATTTATTTTACATTATTTATATAAAAATAGCAATACTAAATTATTAGATTAATTTCCATTAGTGAAAATTATGTTTCCTTTTGTTATATAAAAGGCTGGAACACAAACAAACTGTTTGACACAAACCAAGAACAATCCACAAAATAAATGAGGAAAAATACAGGAGACTCCTCTAGGAAGACAAGTCCTGGTGAGGTTCCTCAAGACGCAATCGCCCAAAGAGCTCACCAGCCGCCAGGGAAACGTGCATTGCATTTCCGTGGCTCTCAGCTTGCCAAAGTTTAGATTTTTTGATAAGCCCCCTCTTTCTCATCCTCAATCTATAGTAATGACATGTTCTGATAGAAAATCGGTAATATTTTTCACTTCATCTGAGGTAAAAAAGTACGTTGCTTCGATTTGCTGTAAATATTCGCCTGCTTTTTCTAAAAAACGGACTCCCTGCTTCATATAGGATTTATAATTCTGATTAACCTCATTAATTCTGCCCTCATATTTTTCATCTGTCCCATTTGACACAGCGAGTTCATAAAGATCAATGATGCTCTCCCCTTCACGTGACGGGAAAAATTCATGTGGATCTGTACTGTCAAATAAGCAAAAATCAAGCTCTCTAACCAGAACCATATCTAGGCTATTAGGGTCAAAGCTACAATGATAGACCTCTACATCAAATGCATTCTGCTGACAGGCATTTGCTACTTTTTTCATAAACGTCGATTTACCTGTCCCAGCTCTCCCTTTAATATAAAATACCTTTTTCATCGGCTTAATTAAGCTGGGTACTTCATTCACAACCCCATCAGCTGTATTCGTTCCAAATAAGCGATGATACATATGTCCTGCTGATGCATGTTTCTCTTGTCCCCCGATTATATCGTGAATGAACGCTTCAGACAGTGCGTCCGCTTTATTAAAATCCATTTCATTAATATAAATATCCTCTAAGTCATCATGAATTCTTAAACCAATTTGAAAGGAACTATAGGCTCTTTGGGTAAACAGTTCGAACTTCTCTATATCCTTCTCATCAACCCCATTGTGATACTTTACAAATAAATCTAAATCTACAACAAATAAATCTGTTACATCTTCTGGAACAATCCTATCAATTACGATTGCCAATGATTTATTCCGCAGTATTAATCCATCCAGATATTGTCCGTTAAGCGGACTCTTTAAAATCTCCATTTCCTCCCCTTGATATTTTGTAATAAATGCTTGTATTATACTTGTTTTCAAACGATTAGATGGATGCTTTAATACAATGATTTTATTAATATTATATAAATTTGGCTTTATATAATTGACAAAGCCTTCCGCCGTATTTCCAGTTACATAATATTTTTTCAAAGAGACACATCCTTTATAGTGGTCTGTATTAGATTATGATGAAAATGGGCGGGAGTGCATGTATTATTTCATAAAGTGAAACTTCACTCAGTCGGGTACTTACAGCCAGTTAACTTACGATAAAACTGCTACAGGTATACGTCATAGTCAACTAAAGCTATAGACCTTACAGCTTCAAAAATGACAAACGAAACCTATTCCGTTAACCCAAGCACTTTCCGTTCCTCCTCTGTAAATATACGCGATCTGCTTAAAAATCGTTTCCCCTCCGGACCTTCCAGAGAGAACATTCCTCCTCGCCCATCCACTACGTCGATAATTAACTGCGTATGCTTCCAATATTCATACTGGTCCTTTGCCATATAAAAAGGGCTGTCACCAATTCTCCCAAGCAATACATCTGATTCACCTGTACGAAACTCACCTAGTGGATAGCACATGGGAGAACTTCCATCACAGCAGCCTCCAGATTGATGAAACATTAAAGAGCCGTGAACATTCTTTAGCTTATCAATCAAGTCAAGTGCCTGTGCAGTAGCGATTACACGCTCAACCATTAAATCCCTCCCTCGTGGATAAGAAAAGGGAGCTATCTGCCCCCTTCCCATTAAAACAAACCTGTAGACGTCTCACTATAATTTATAAGCAGGTTTTTAGTTTGCTGATAATGCTCAAGCATCATGAGATGATTTTCTCTCCCAATTCCTGACTTTTTATAGCCACCAAATGCTGCATGTGCAGGATATTGGTGGTAGCAGTTCGTCCATACACGACCAGCCTCAATATTTCGTCCAAAACGATATGCCAGGTTAATATTTCTAGTCCACACACCTGCTCCAAGACCATATAGCGTATCATTGGCGACAGTTAAGGCTTCTTCTTTTCCCTTAAAAGTAGTGACAGATAAAACCGGTCCAAAGATTTCCTCTTGGAAGATGCGCATCTTGTTATGTCCTTTAAAGATAGTTGGCTCTACATAATAACCATTTTCCAGTTCTCCAGCTAATTGATTGACGTTGCCCCCGATAAGGACTTCTGCTCCTTCTTCTTTGCCAATATTTAAATAGGAAGTGATTTTTTCCATTTGTTCTTGAGAGGCCTGCGCGCCCATCATTGTTTCAGTGTCGAGTGGATGCCCAATTTTGATTTGCTTCACACGTTCAATTGCCTTCTCCATGAAGGCGTCGTATATCGATTCTTGAATTAACGCACGGGAAGGACATGTACATACTTCACCTTGGTTTAAAGCAAACATCACCAGTCCTTCAACTGCTTTGTCTAGGAAACCATCATCTTTCTCAAGCACATCCTCAAAGAAAATGTTAGGAGACTTTCCGCCCAGTTCTAATGTTACTGGAATAATATTTTCAGAAGCATATTGCATTATCAATCTTCCTGTAGTTGTTTCACCAGTAAATGCAATTTTGGAAATCCCGGGGTTGGTTGCGAGCGGTTTTCCAGCTTCTACTCCAAAGCCATTTACGACATTAATGACCCCTGCTGGGATTATGTCTTTGATTAGATCAATAAATACATGAATGGAAGCTGGTGTTTGTTCAGCAGGCTTTAAAACGACGCAGTTTCCTGCTGCCAAAGCTGGGGCAAGCTTCCAAGTAGCCATGAGTAATGGGAAATTCCATGGAATAATTTGTCCAACGACCCCTAGTGGCTCATGGAAATGATAGGCAACCGTGTCAGAATCAATTTGACTGATACTTCCTTCCTGCGCACGAATAACCCCGGCAAAATAGCGAAAATGGTCAATAGCCAGTGGCAAGTCAGCCGCCAATGTCTCACGAACAGCTTTCCCATTATCCCAAGTTTCTGCAACGGCAAGCATTTCTAAATTTTCTTCCATCACATCAGCTATTTTGTTAAGGATATTAGCACGCTCTCTAACCGATGTCTTGCCCCATGCCTCTTTAGCAGCGTGGGCTGCATCTACAGCAAGCTGAACATCCTCCTTTGTTGAACGAGCAACTTCACAAAAAACTTCTCCAGTTACTGGTGTGACATTTTTAAAATATTGACCTTGGATGGGAGCAAGGTATTCTCCTCCAACGTAATTATCGTAGCGCTTTTTAAAACTTACTACAGAACCTTCTGTATTGGGATTTTTGTATTTCAACTCACATTCCTCCTCTATTATTTTCAAAAGATGACAAGTCCATGAGGCTTCCTCTATTAGAAGATATGTGAATGGAAATAGAAGTATGACAAGCTATAGAAGAAACAAAAATCCCCATTCTCTTAGGAATAGGGATTTCGTTATTCTTGCATTTCTCCGTTTATTCGAGATACTTTCTAGTTATTGCATTTCTGGTAGTACGCGTACTTCCCGCTCCATTGATGAATGACATAGTGGGCAATTTGGTTCTGCCTCGAAGCTGAAAGATTCTCTCATCCAACCTTGGCATTCACCACTTGTACATGACCAAACATTTGTTTCTACCTCTGGTACCGGTTCTTTCGGTCCGCGAGAAAATGACATGAAAGCATCCCCTTTCGTAGTTACCTACTATTATACTCCTTTTCGAGCCATAATGTAAGGTATATTCTAATCACTGTTTTGACTTCTCCGAACGAGATTTTCAAAAACTTGAAGTGCCTTGGGATAAAATTCATGATGATTTTTCATCACATAAAAGGCACGTTGAATTGGCGTCCCTGCGAATTCCAGCCTCCTGATTCGATCCAGTTCGATCTCCTTTTGAATCGTCAGCTCTGATAAAAGACTAATACCAAGTCCAGCTTCGACTCCCTCTTTTATCGTTTGGGTACTTCCCAATGTTATGAGACGATTAGGGGAAATATGATGTTTTTCAAAAAATTCCTCGACTACTTTTCGTGTTCCAGAGCCCTCTTCGCGAATAATCCATGTTTCAGCTGCTAAAACTTCAGGTGTTATCCGCTTCTTTAATAAGGATTTCCCTATACTGGAAATGATATACAATCGATCTATTTGAAAGGGTACAGAAATAACTTGTTTATGCGTGAAAGTCCCCTCCACCAATCCTATATCGATGTCATGAGAAACAAGCTTTGAACCGATATCCTCCGTATTGCCAATCGATACGCTTGGAATAATAGCTGAATAGTCCTTCTGAAGCAGCGCTAAGAAAGAAGGTAATAGATATTCGCCAATCGTATAGCTTGCACCAATACGAAGCTCTCCAGCTGGTTCATTTTGTAAATCAGACACTAATGTCTGCATTTGCTCATACTCGCGCAAAATACTTTTTCCATATTGATAGACAATCTTTCCTGCTTTGTTTACTTCTACATATTTATTTGTTCGTTCCAGAAGCTTTACTCCGAGCTCTCGTTCTAGAGCTTGTATATATTGACTAACAGCTGGCTGTGACATATGCAGCTCCTCCGCTGCGCGAGAAAAATTCTTTAATTGAGCTACCTTCATAAAGACGATTAAATGCTGATCCATATTAGCCCTCCTGCTATTAATTATAATATTTACTTATTGTTCTTATTACAATTATTTATTTTATTTATCATACATCTACTTCTATACTAATAAAAGGACATCATAGAAGGGAAAAACATAATGACAGACTTAAAAACAAATAAAGTAACAAAGATTCTTTACGGTATTGGATTTACTTTTATTATTGCACTTATTGGCTATGTATTGTCACTTATTCCTGGAGTAAACCATATTGGTCCCCTTGCCTGTGCCATCCTCCTTGCCATTATTTTCAGGCAGCTTTTCGGGTATCCAGAGTTCTTTAGGGAAGGTATTGAATTCTCCTCGAAATACTTATTACGTTTCGCCATTATTTTATATGGATTAAAACTAAATATTGGTGTAATTTTTACGGATGGACTTGGACTGCTCGTTAAAGCTGCTATTACCATTATATTTGCTATTTTAGTAACTATGTTTCTATCAAAAGCCATGAAAGCAAACCCGGCCATCTCTCTATTACTCGGTGTGGGAACAGGGGTCTGTGGTGCAGCCGCAATTGCTGCTGTAGCACCCATTATTAAATCAAAAGAGGAAGATACAGCCATAAGTATAGGACTAATTGCGTTAGTAGGTACACTATTCTCGATTATCTATACATTAATTTTACCACTTCTGCCTATTTCCAATGCACACTACGGAATTTGGTCAGGCTTGAGCCTGCACGAGCTAGCACATGTTGCTCTAGCAGCAGAACCTGCTGGCGAGGAAGCACTTGCCATGGCATTGCTTGCAAAGCTTGGCCGTGTCTTTTTATTGGTTCCTCTTTGCTTTGTTCTCATTTACTGGATGAGGCATCGAAAAAAAGGACAAGCGGAGGAAGCCAAAGTCTCGTTCCCATGGTTTTTACTAGGATTTATTGCAATGAGTATAGTAGGAACCTATGTGCTCGGCGACTGGATTCCTGTTTCAAATGGGTTTCTGGATAGCACAGACTTAATCACTACCTTTGTGTTAACCTCAGCAATGGTCGGACTTGGTTTGAATGTTAATTTAAAAGAAGTACGCTCCAAAGCAATGCGCCCACTTATAGCAATGCTCATAACATCGGTGCTTGTTTCTCTACTTATGTATTGGGTGGCTGGAATTTAATGAAGTTGATAGATCAGCAGACTAATAGTCTGCTGAATTTTTATTTGTGGGGGACGGTAGCGATGTTTTACTTGTTCGAGGGCGATGCTCCTCTGCTCGAGAGTGATGTTCCTCCGATCGGGGGCGATGTTCCCTGCCTCGAGGGTGATGTTTCTCCGATTGAGGGCGATGTTTCTCCGCTCGAGAGTGATGTTTCCCCGATCGAGGGCGACGTTCCTCTGGTCGAGAGTGATGTTTCCCCGTTCGAGGGCGACGTTCCTCTGCTCGAGAGTGATGTTTCCCCGTTCGAGGGCGATGTTCCTCTGCTCGAGAGTGATGTCTCCCCGATCGAGGGCGATGTTCCTCTGCTCGAGAGTGATGTCTCCCCGATCGAGGGCGATGTTCCTCTGCTCGAGAGTGATGTTTCCCCGTTCGAGGGCGATGTTCCTCTGCTCGAGAGTGATGTCTCCCCGATCGAGGGCGATGTTCCTCTGCTCGAGAGTGATGTTCCTCCGTTTGGGGGCGGTGTTCCCTGCCTCAAGGGCCATGTTCCTTTATTAATTGTAAAAAGACAAACCAAGGATGGCTTGTCTCTTACGTAAAAAAACTTTTTATATTATTGATAGACTCCATGTCAACTTATATCAATTGAATCAACTAGTAATCGCCAAATTTAAAGCAACTTAACTGTTAATTTACCTTCACAATTATCTTTCCAATATTTTTGTTGTTCTCCATATGTTCATGTGCTTCCTTTATTTCATCAAAAGAAAATACATGGTCAACAATTGGACGTAGCTTGTTACTTTCAAAAAGCTCTAGTGTTTTAGAGGAAAATTCTGATGTTAGGGCTGCCTTGTATTCATCGCTTCTTGGAGTGAGCAGAGTCCCGGTTAACTGGATCCGTTTTGACATTAACTCCATTAAGTTGACTTTTTCTACTTCAGCACCACCAAGTATTCCAATCAACACCCATCGCCCATCTACTTTTATACTAGAAAGGTTTTTGCTCCAATAGGATGCTCCAATGAAATCAAGAATCAACTCTACTCCTTGATTATCGGTTGCAGCTAACACTTCTTCGTTAAAGTTCTGTTCCTTATAATTAATGAGAATATCCGCGCCTAGTAAACGGCAATAATCTAACTTTTCTTTCGACCCGGCAGTTGTAATAACCTTCGCCTGTCCGATTTGTTTGGCTAGCTGAATTGCCGCCGTTCCAACTCCACTTCCACCAGCGTGTATCAAAACGGTTTCACCTTTACGTAATTGGCCTAGCCAAAATAACGTTTGATATGCAGTTAAAAATACTTCAGGAACAGCAGCTGCTTCTTCAAAAGAAAGGTTTTCCGGAATTACCATCGCTCTATCATCCGGCATAACGGCATATTCCGCATAACCTCCGCCATTCACAAGTCCCATCACACGCGTCCCGACAGCAATTTTTGCTCCTGCACCCGCTTCTTCTACTATTCCAGCAACTTCAACACCTAAAATTGGATTATCCAAATATCCAGAACTACTTTCCCTATTCATGATATCCGTTCGATTCACAGCAGCTGCTTCTACTCTTATTAATAATTCCCCGTCTCTCGGAATTGGTTTATCGTATTCGACAACCTGTAACTGTTCCGCACCACCTGGTTTTTTTACCGTGATAGCTTTCATATTATGGTCCTCCTTTTTTAGTACTGTTTCTATTACTTTTAAGTATAATTGCAATAAATAAAGTTGGCTGCATATGCCATACTGACCACCACAATAGATCCTACAAAAGCAGTAGCCATCAATGTGGCTCGTACCGCTCGAGTTTCTCACACTAAGCAGGCGATACTTGTGCCGATTAATTATCCAATACAAATTTCTCTATCGCTTTTGCTACCCCATCATTATTATTAGTATCTGTTACATACTTCGCAACATTCTTAATGGCTTCCTGGGCATTACCCATCGCTACCCCGATTCCAGCTTCCTGAATCATTTTAATATCGTTCAAACTATCACCACAAGCCATGACGTTGTCCATGGTAATACCCATTTTGTCACAAAGGAAGTGGAGTGCCTTTGCTTTACTTACCCCTTTAGGGTTCGCTTCTATATTCGTTGGGAGGGAGTTAGTTAATTCAAGCTCCTCAAAATAAGAAAGTTCTTTCACCATATAATCCAGCTTTTCTTTGTCATCGGTCTGACAGCCGAATTTTAGCCATTTATAATCATAAAAGTTATCTGGAGCTTCATTGGTGAATACACCCTCTGTCGAAATCATCCACATAAATACACCCTGGGCGCGTCCAATATTCCATAATTTTTCAATGGTTGCTGTTTCAAGCAAATGCTCATCCAACAGCTCTTTCTCCATTGTCCAGATTTGCCCGCCATTTGCTGTAACTAAATACGAGGTTAGATTTAATTCCTCTGCATAAGGATAACAGGCCCCAATACCGCGCCCTGTACTTAAAACAACGTCAACGCCTTTTTCCATTGCCTTTTCAATTGCCTGCTTTGTACGGGGAGATACTTCGTGTTTTGTTGTTAGCAATGTACCATCCATATCAAGTGCGATTAGCTTTACTTCTTTAGTCATGATTCCACTCCTTGCTTTTCACTGTTTCTCCCTTTATCAAACAAGAATGTGGTGATAAAGGGGATAAACAAGATTCCCATTATTACGTAGAATAATATTTCCATATTCAAAGTATCGACAATAACTCCTCCAAGCAATGGTCCGATCATTCTGCCTACTGACGCAATACTGTTCACCAGCCCTTGATAAAATCCAGCTCTTCCTTTTGGTGCAAGTTCGTTAGCAAGCGTAGGAAATGCCGGCCACATTAACACTTCCCCTAGTGTTAAAATGACCATTGCAACTGCAAACATCGTAAAGTCCGCAGCGTTCATCGCAATAAGAAACGAGATGATCATAATCCCTGTTCCAATATAGATGTGCTTCTTAGGAGAAGGTATTACCCTTGTTATCCATTGTATCAAAGGTTGCGACAAAACGATAAGAAAACCGTTTATCGCCCAAAGCGTACTATACTGCTCTAATGGGATTCCAATTGCTTGGGTATATGGTGCAATGGTTGCCTGCCATTGAGTGTATGCGACCCAGATTACTAGGAAGCCGCTGCATAGAATTAATAAAGAAACAAATGCAGTCCTGTCATTGATTTTTCCGCTTTGTTCAATAACAGAAGTGTGCATCTGCCTATCCTGTAAATTATCGAAATTCTTAAAGGTAAAGACGACAATAAGGAAAAACAAGAAGAATAAAGCTGCATTCGCTATAAAAATATAATCAAAAGAAAGACTAGCAATATATCCTCCAACTGTCGCACCTAATGCAACGCCTAAATTCTGAGCCACATAAATGGCATTAAATGTGCGGCGACCGCCTTCTGGCCATATAGAACCCGCCATCGCATACATAACTGGCCATGTCACTCCAGTTCCGAAGCCCATTAATAGTAAAAAGATAGTATATGGAATGACACTATGGTAAAAGGCTAAACCAATGGCTGAAAGGAGGGAAAGCAACGTCCCATACAGAAGTGTCCGATAAGCACTGTATCTATCAAATAAGCTGCCACCGATGAGGTTTCCCACCATGTTTGCACCCTGGTTAAACATTAAAATGAACCCAGCAAAAGCTAAACTTTTACCAAGTTCATTATGCATGTAAATGGTATTTAGCGGCCACAGCATGGAGCCACCAGTTACGTTAATCGTTGTTGCTATTATTAATAGCCAGATTTGCTTTGGCATATTATCACTCTTCCCTTGTTCATTATCCTTCGTTATTCTAATACAATAGGGAAGGAGACGTAAAGTAAAAGTATAGTAAATTACATTGTATGATAGTTCACTAATAAGGGTGGCTATATATTTCCGCTAGGATCCACGATGTCCCCTTACCCTTCTTAACATCAAATTTACAAATAGCAGATAAGCTATCGGAAGAATACCGGTTAGCAAAAGAACCCCATGCCAACCTGCCCCTTCCCATACCGGACTAATAGCTGAGCTGCCCAGGGTAACTCCAATATAATAGGCAACAAGATAAAGACTGGATGCACTGCCTTTATGATGTGTAGCCTTCTCTCCAACTGAGGTTGCTGTCAATGAATGAGCCATGAAAAACCCCAAGCACAATACACACAACCCAATAATAATCACCACAAGAGATTGGCTAAACGTTGCGAAAATCCCAACCACCATCGTAAATATTCCGGCATTCCTAACAGAATTTAATCCAAATCTTCCTGAAAACCATCCAGCAATCGGCGAACCAACGATACCTAATGCATAAGCAAAATACATATAGGAGATGGCTTCAAGGGATAAGGTAAAAGGCTCTCCTTCCAAATGAAATGGCAAATATGTCCATATTCCTGTAAAGGACAATTGCAGCACAATCCCCATTCCAATTACTAATACTAGACTTGGATTTTTTAGGTGAAAGAAAAAACCCTCAATGTCCTTACGAAAGGTTTCATTGGTTGGCTCAAAGTTGTGTGACTTTGGCAGGGTAAACAAAACGGCGAATATAAGAACGAAGCCCAGTATGCCAAAAAAATAAAA
The DNA here is from genome assembly GCF_003665065.1 of Oceanobacillus piezotolerans. Taxonomy (GTDB): domain Bacteria; phylum Bacillota; class Bacilli; order Bacillales; family Amphibacillaceae; genus Oceanobacillus; species Oceanobacillus piezotolerans. The sequence goes on from NZ_RCHR01000002.1 coordinate 248,218, forward strand.
GGCGTTTTCCCATGAATATTGATCGGCGATATAACCTGTTATGACCCGACCTGCCATCCCACCCAAAGCATTACTCGATATGTAAAGAGCGGTCGCAACGCCGACGCTTCTCCGATCCATTTCTTCATTTAAGTAGGCAATCGATGCTGCAGGCAACCCTGCAAGTGCAAAGCCTTGAACAAGCCTCCCTACTAAGATAAACCAAAATGAATCGATTAAGGGCAACAGAAAGAATGGAATAACAGAACCAATTAATGAGAATTTAATAAATATGGTTCTTCCTATTCTATCTGAAAAGAAACCTAATAGTATTAAACCAATGATTAGACCGATAATTGTAAGCGATAAGGAATAGCTTGCTGTATTAATGGAAATACCAAATTCTTCGACAAAAACTGGAAGCAATGGCTGTACCACATACATTGCCGCGAATACGAAAAACGACGCAAATGCCAAGCTAATCGTTATCTTCCAAAAGTAAAAATCCCCAATGGTATATTTCTCCTGCATGCTTTTCTTCACTTCCTGTGTACTGTTATATAAGGTAATCATACAGTATTACTTGTTATACAGTAACGAAAATTACGAATTTAATAATATGTTCGCAGTAGGGTATGGTAATATGATTCCTATTGGCCCTGTTCGATTCTTCACAATAATCCAATCTGCATTGGGAATGCTATTGCCCACGGCTTACTTTACGAAAGCATTGGATTCTTTAAAAGATGATTGATGAACATTTATAAATTAGAAATAAAGATAGGTGCAGTCTCAAAACTGGACTGCACCTATCTTTTTATTGTTATTACTTTGCAGCAACTTCCTCTAATTCCTGCTTCTCCAATGGGTTCACCATTGTATTTAAATCTAAAATCATTAGCAAACCATCTTCTAAGTTCGCGACACTCTTTATGAATGTTTCACCTGTACCAGTTGCAATCTGTGGTGCCGGTTCTATCACAGCCTCATCAATATCCATCACCGCGGTCGCAGCATCAATAATGAATCCAATCTGCATTCCTTGAATATGAACGACCAGTATTCGAGTATCATCAGTCTGCGCCGTTTCATCTACCCATAGCCGTTCTTTTAAATCAATAATGGGAGTTGTAACCCCACGAATCACTGTGACCCCCTTAATAAAGGCAGAGGTCCTTGGAATCATCGTAATCTCCTGGAGGCGTTCAATTGAAATTACTTGATCAACGTTCACTGCAAAGGATTGGTCCTGTAGGGTAAAAATAACATATTTCATGTATAAAGCCTCCAATTCTTATATAATCAGTGCATTCGGATCGATAATTAAGGCTACCTCTCCATCACCAAGAATCGTTGCACCAGAAATGGCGAATACATCACGTAAATAGTTGCCTAAGGATTTTAGTACAACTTCCTTTTGACCGATAAAAGAATCAACAATCAGCCCTGTTAATTTGTCGCCTTTTTTCACTACAACAATCGCAGTATACGTATCAGTATTTTCATTCTCTTCTATCGCTGGTACTTGGAAGATATCGCTTAAGGAAACTAGTGGGATAACTTGTCCCCGGAAGTCCATAACAGGTTTTCCATGTGCTGTCATTATTTGACTTTCATCAAGCAATACAGTTTCAATAATAGAAGATAACGGTATCGCGTATGTCTCACTACTTACCTTCACTAATAATGTTGCAATGATAGAAAGTGTAAGTGGCAATTGGATAGAGAAAATACTTCCGCTTCCTTCTTTGGTTTCAATATTTATCTGACCACCAAGGGATTCAATTTTGCTCTTTACAACGTCTAGACCAACACCACGACCGGAAATATCAGAAACCTTATCCGCTGTACTAAAGCCTGATGCCAGAATAAATTGAGCAATCTCAACATCAGTCATTGACTCTGCTTCTTCCAACGTGACAAGTCCTTTCTCAATAGCTTTTGCTTGAACCTTGTTACGATTAATCCCTGCTCCGTCGTCCTCAATCTCAATAAACACATGGTTACCACTGTGATATGCATGAAGTGTTAATTTTCCTTCTTCCGCTTTTCCTGACGCAAGACGTACTTCTGGCTTTTCAATTCCATGGTCCACCGAATTTCGGATTAAGTGAACAAGTGGGTCACCAATCTCGTCAATAACTGTCCGGTCCAGCTCTGTATCTGCTCCAATGATTTCAAGATTAATCTGCTTATCTAAATCTTTTGCCAATCCGCGAATCATACGTGGGAAGCGATTAAACACTTGTTCAATAGGTACCATACGCATAGAAAGAATAAGACTTTGCATTTCTGAGGATACCCTGCTTAAATGCTCGACCGTTTCTTTTAATTCCTGGTTGTCCATTCCTTCAGAGATAACTTCCAATCTACCACGATCAATGACAACCTCTTCAAATATATTCAATAAGTCATCAATTCGCTCTAGGTTTACACGAATTGTTTTCGTTTGATGGTGCTTCGATTCTTCTTGCGTCGCTTCCTTTTTCTCAGGGTTCTTAACTTCAACCGCTGCTCTCTCTTTCTCAACTGAGTTCTGTTCTTCCTTCACCCCTGTAGTAGAAAAGCTAGAAACTTCAACATGCTCCACCTCTGAAACTTTGTAAACCAACGCTTTAATCTTCTCTGCTTCTTCTTTAGTTAGAAAGACAAATGCAAATTCTCCACTAAAGTTTCCTTCCTCAATCTCTTCCACTGCAGGAGTTGTTTTTATGATTTCTCCCATTTTCTCTATGATTTCAAATACCATATAGGCGCGAGCGCCTTTTAAAATACTATCCTCTGATAGAGAAACAGTCATTAAGTAACCAAAGAAGCCTTGTTCTTTAGCTTGGTGAATGACCTCCAATTGAAATTCATCCAAATCAATATCCATCTGCTGGGCTGTTTCCATCTCTAATGTAACAGCTGCCTCATTTTTTGCAGTAGTTGTGTCTGTTAAATCAGGAGCTGCTTCCCCTTTTTCTACTTGCTGCAAGCGCGCAACAAGCTCTGATACGTCTTTTTTCCCATCATTCCCATCACTTATGGAACCCACCATGTCCTCTAGGTATTCAATTGCTACGAAAATAATATCAATCACTTCGGTTGTAACCGAAAGTTGGCGATTACGAATTCGGTCCAGCACATTCTCCATTTTATGTGTTAATGAAGCAATATCTTCATAGCCCATCGTTGCCGCCATCCCTTTTAATGTATGAGCAGAACGGAAAATTTCATTCACTAAGTCAAGATTTTCTGGTTGTTTCTCTAATTCAAGGATATTATCGTTCACGGCTTGCAAATGCTCACGACTCTCATCCAAGAAAACGTCTAAATATTGATCCGTATTCATATGATAATTCCTTTCTAAACTTTATCGTCTACTATGTATACCGTTATATTACTATAAATTTAGTAGCTTTGACCTACTTTCTATATCGGTCAAAAACTAACTATCTTAAAGAACTGACCTAAAAAACATTGCAATTCTGTGTAATAAAAATGCAGGGTTGCAACTAGCACCCTGCATTCTAATTTAATTAATCAATTAATAAATGAATCCCAAGCTTACCAGCTTGTTCAAAATCTGCAGCCATATAAATAGCACTTGAATACCCTGAAATGGTTGTATCTCCCTCCATTACAGTTGGTGCCGTAATGTCTGTCTTCAATCCATTCTGGATGATGTTTGTTGAAAGATTGCCTGCAATCATGTTGCCAAGTTCTCCACTAAAAGAAGTTAACATTTCTCCTTCTAAAAACATCCCAAACATGGATTCTCCTACTGCCTGGAATACGGACTGATCTCCGTCGATAATCAATCGTCCTTTTACATCACCTGTGAAACCTATTAATACACCAAATTGAAAATGAATTAATTTGCCAAGTAATTGAGGCTTTGATAGCTTGTGCTGGATTGGTACAATCGTTTTTAAAGACGAGCTGGTTCCATTTAATAAATGAAGGACCAAACGATTCCTTTCTTCTACTGATACTGACATCCTATCTTCTCCTTTTGTGCTTCAGTGTTACTCCTTCAAAAATCCCATCACACAGTAAAGGATTCGATTGTATAAGGTAGTAATTTGGAACTATTTCTTTTAATATCGGATTTTATAAGAGAAAATGAAGAGACTTTGCAAACAATCATGAAAAAACCGTGAGATATTATTGGGATTTTACGAAAAGTTTGAGTAAATGTTCCTATAAACTTTGTCCTAAAAAATACTTTCGTTTAGATTTGTTTGCAAGGTGTACTCTTTTCTCAATCATAAAAAAAGACCCTCCACTTGGGATAGGTCTTAGACAGAAATCCATTTCTGTTTCACAGCCAACACCGCTGCACTTGTTCTATCAGATACATTTAGCTTTTTCAAGATAGAGCTTACATGACTGTTTACTGTGTTGCTTGAGATAAATAGATTTTTTGCAATGTTTTCGTTCTTCTCGCCTTTTGCTATTTGCTCGAGTATATTCCACTCCTGCTGTGTTAATAGATTTACTGGTCGTTGTTTCTTCATCGAGGAGGTCCGTTTAATTGAATAAACGTATTCATCAATTAAAAGGGTTGCAAGACGCGAATGGACATAATTCTCATCGTTTAACATGGCATTAATAGCGAGGCAAACCTCCACCGTTTCCATTCCATTATAAAAATACCCTTCCAAGCCCATTTCCAAGAATGGGACAACTTGTTCTCGTTCTATAGCAGCTATCCATACAGCTACTTTGATGTTTTCTTTTTTACAATAAGATATGAGATCAAATACTTCGACTGCTGCATCAATATCAATTATAAGCAGATCACACCTGTTTTGATAAAAATCTGTTACTTCTTCAGAGGTATAAGCGCGGAAAGTATGCTCTGGTAATTTTTCCTGTAGAATTCCTATAATTGATTCACGAATTAAGCCCTTCTCTTTAATTAACGCAATATGACTCATGCTATCATTCCCCTATAATCTATGTTTTTCTGCTAGCAATCACCATGAATCAAAAAAACTATTCTCGTATATAAAGAATAGCCAAAATAATAAAGTCTATTTATCACTTTTGGCAACCAGGCTATCATAGTCTTTGACCTTAGACCCTTGGCTTTGCGTCCTATTCTTTCGAGATAGTTTGCCCTTATCAACATGTTGTGATTCTTTTCATATGCTAGTGTACCATAATAAGGAAGTTTTCACTCTATTAAACAACTTAAAATAAGTTGAATTTTATAGGAAAACTCTTCGTTGTTAAGAATTTTCATTTTTCCTAAAACAAGAAAAGAAGGGAAATATTCCCCTTCTTTTTTATAACTTAAATTGACGTACCATTTCATTTAATTCCTCAGATAATACTGCAAGCTGTTCAGAGCTTGAAGTTACCTCATCCATGGAACTGCTCGTTTGTTCAGAGGATGCAGCAACCTGCTCAACACCAGCAGCAGCCTCTTCAGACACGGAAGCAATTTCATTAATGGATGTATCCATGGATTCCGTATTTACGGTGATATTTGATAGATTATCCGAAATAACCGTAATATCCTGGACCATTTTCCTAACTGATTGACTAATATTCTCCAGCATATCAGATGTTGTATTAATTTTCTCTGTTCCTTTTTCCACTTCTGTGTAGCCGCCTTTTAGAGAATCCGTTACATTGCTTGATTCTGTTTGGATATTGCTAACGATGCTTGTAATATCTTGAACGGAATTGGATACTTGTTCTGCTAGTTTACGAACTTCATCAGCTACAACCGCAAATCCTCTGCCATGCTCTCCAGCTCGTGCTGCTTCAATTGCTGCATTTAATGCCAATAGATTCGTTTGATCTGCAATTTCCTGAATAACCGAAACAAGCTTCGAAATTTGCTGGGATTGTACTTCTAATCCATCCACTTTTGCAACTGCTTCTTTCACTATTTCGTTAATCTTCATCATTTGTTGGTTAGAATCTTCCATGAGCTTACTTCCCGTATCCGTTAAATCTAGCACTTTATCAGAGTATAGCTGAATATTCTTCCCACGTTCATTTGCTTCTTGCACTTCATTAGATAAGACAGTCATCTTAGATGCTAAGTCTGATGCACTGTTTGCCTGAGTTTCTGCCCCAGAAGCCATTTCTTGCATGGTACTTGCCACTTGATCTGTTCCCTGTTTTACTTCGCTGGCAGCATTCGTTAATTCTTCCCCTTGAGAAGAAAGGGTTGTTGCTGTGTCTTGAATTTTTAAAAGAACTTCTCTATTTTGTGCAGTCATTTCATTGGTTGCCACTACTAACTGTCCAGCCTCATCCTTAGTTGTAGCTTCAAGAGGTTCTACATTTAACTCGCCTTGAGAAAGCTGTTTCATCCGGTTCATTACCGCAATGATTGGTTTAGTTATACTACGAGAGGTAATAAGGATAACTGCCACACTAATAATCATAATCACTAGCGTTACAACTAAACTTAACAAGAAAATATTACTTCCCATTTCTATCATATTGTTCCCAAGTTCTTTAATTATCGCTTCTCTGCCCGCTGCAGCTTCTTTAAATTCTCCGGTGATTTCAGTTTCAAGTGGTAATACTTCCGTATCCATTAAGGCCAATGCATACTCTTGGTCGCCATTTTCAAATTCAGTAATCACCGTATCGGTTAGGGTACCCCACTCGATTTTTTTATTAATAAGCTCTTTCGTTTGCTCACTATCATTTAATCCTAGTAATTGATTCTCTAATTCTATCGTTTCTTCGGTTGATAAGACAAACTGATCACGGAGGGCAGGATCTTCGTATAAAAGATACCCGCGCAGCAATGCCGTTCTTTCCGCCATATTTAATGCTAGCTGCTCATCTAATATTAATAATTCCAGCTGATAATCTATAATTTCCTCTGTATCTTTATTTAATTTGTAGATAGCAAAAATATTAAATAACGACAATAGCATAAATAATATATTTACCGTTAAAAACCCAGCTAATAGTTTCGAGCGAATACTTTTAAATTGAAATCGCTTGTTCACTTTCTTTTTTCTTTTCATTTCTTCCACCTCAATCGATTAATCTAACTTTACTATCGGATATATAAAAATTTTATGTATAGGGTGGAAATATCTCATAATTTTTAGATTATACCCCGCTTGAATACCGAACAGGTTTCAAATATTGAAACAGAAGTGCTCTCCATTGCATCGGTTCTGAAGATAATTTAAGGTGGACGTAAGGCATGAACTTTTCCTCTTTATAAAGTTTTCTTGCCTGTATGAGGAAAACAGCAACTAAAAAGGAGATGGTTTCAGGTGACAAATAGAGTAAAACTTGGTAAATCGGATTTAGTTGTCAACCCTATCGGATTAGGTACAAACGCAGTAGGCGGTCACAACCTTTACCCGAACTTAGATGAAGAAACTGGTAAAGAATTGGTTCATACTGCCATTAATAATGGTTTGAATTTTTTAGACACCGCCTTTTTATATGGCCCAGGCCGTTCTGAAGAATTACTTGGTGAAGTAGTAAAGGAGAGCGGAAAACGTTCCGAACTTGTACTTGCTACGAAAATCGGACCAAAATTTGTAGGCAATGAAATGGTGATGGATAATAATCCTTCCTTTTTAAAAGAAGAAGTAGAGAAGAGTTTGGAACGTCTTCAAACAGACTATATTGACTTAATGTACCTTCATTATCCAGATGAAAACACACCAAAAGCAGAAGCGGTTGGTGCGTTATACGAATTGAAACAAGAAGGAAAAATCCGAGTAATTGGATTATCAAACTTCTCTCCTGAGCAAGTGAAAGATGCAAACCAAGACGGATACGTTGATGTGTTCCAAGGTGAATATAATCTTTTAAATCGAGAGGCGGAAAAAGAATTGTTTCCATACTTAGAACAGCAAAATATTTCCTTTGTTCCTTATTTCCCACTAGCTTCCGGTCTATTAGCTGGAAAATATAACAAGGATTCCAAGTTTGATGATTTTCGTAAGGGCTTGCCATACTTCCAGGGAGAGGCATTCCTTGAAAACCTGGAAAAAGTAGATAAGATCCGCAGCATCGCAAATACGAAAGAAGCAGAAGTAGCTCATGTTGTACTTGCTTGGTATTTAACCAGAGATGTCATTGATGCGATTATTCCTGGAGCTAAACGCAGCGACCAAGTTCTTAGCAACCTGAAAACATTAGATGTGAAATTGACACAAGCAGAAATCGATGAGATTGATCAAATTTTTGCTTAGGTGATGAATAGGAAAAGCTTTTGGCTTTTCCTTTTTTTAATTGTTGGAAAAAATCCTTTGTGACGCTTTCACTACCGCCCCATTCCCTTCGACCATCACAGCAATCCTGACCGATTCTCATTAGGGCAAAACAAAAAATCACCGCTATAATTCGACTTGATTCATTAAAAATCAAAATTTATAAGACCCAAAATAAACATTTTTCTACCTCTTACGACTTTTCAAATAAATACCAACATATTATAATGGGTTGAAAGCGAATTCAACTAAGGAGGAGAAATAGTAGTGAAAACTCTCACATCATTTTTTGATCGAATCGTTCAGCGTTATCTGCCAGACGCCTTTCTATTTGCCATTATATTAACATTTTTTGTCTATTTAGTAGGTGTTCTGTTCACAGATAGTGGCCCAGTACAAATGGTTGATTATTGGGGATCAGGATTTTGGGATTTATTGTCTTTTACCATGCAGATGTCTTTAATCGTAGTAACGGGATATATTTTAGCCAACACTCCAGTTATTAAAAATATATTAGTCAAGCTAAGTACACTTGCAAAGACACCTGCGCAGGCCGTGATGCTCGTTACATTTGTTGCATCAATAGCTTGTTTAATAAACTATGGATTTGGACTAGTTATCGGTGCATTGTTTTCCATTCATGTTGCAAGAAGAGTACCAACGGTTGATTACCGGGTTTTAATTGCTAGTGCCTATAGTGGTTTCCTTGTATGGCATGGGGGCTTATCCGCTTCTATTCCACTCACGATTGCAACACCAGGACACTTTTTAGAAGAAACAATGGGAACTATTCCAGTTATCGAAACATTACTCAGCCCTTTTAATATCTTTACTGTTATCGCATTTTTAATTACATTGCCTCTCTTTAACCGCTATTTATTGAAGTCAACGAATAACGTGAACAAAATAGACAATACATCCTTCCTGCCTCCCGAAAAAGAGGAAACCAATGAAATTATTCAAGCGGGAACTCCTGCTGAGAAACTGGAAAACAGTCAGCTTGTTTCACTTCTTATTGGTATAATGGGACTTGTATTTACCTTCTATTATTTTGCAACAAGTGGATTTGATTTAAATATCAATATAGTCAACTTTATATTTCTTTTTCTAGGAATTTTATTCCATCGAACACCTAAACGATTCCTGGATACCATATCTGATGGCGTGAAGAATGCTGGCCCAATCATTATTCAATTTCCTTTCTATGCTGGGATTATGGGAATGATGGTGGGTTCAGGATTATCAGAGCAAATGTCTATATTTTTTGTAAATATAGCAACGGATTATACACTTCCATTCCTAACCTTTATAAGTGCTGGCCTTGTTAACATCTTTGTCCCATCTGGTGGAGGACAATGGGCTATCCAAGGACCAATAATGATTGATGCAGCATTAAAATTAAATGCAGATGTTGCTAAAACGGCGATGGCAGTAGCGTGGGGCGATGCTTGGACGAATATGATTCAACCATTCTGGGCTTTGCCAGCACTTGCTATTGCTGGTTTGAAAGTACGGGATATTATGGGATTCTGTGTAATGATCTTATTCTTTAGTTTTATCCCGATTACTATAGGGCTTCTGATCTTTTAATCTAGTAAGGAAGATACATTATACATATAATCGTATTACGCTCTTTAATGAAAATAACCCCGGAGATGCACTAATATACCTCTCAGGGGTCAATTTATGAGTATTTCATTATAATGGATTTCCACTGAATATGAGGTAACAATACAATGCTAGCTCTCCTCTTATACTCTAAGGGAGAGCTTCGTATCAATTATTGCAGGGTAAAAAAACAAGCCTGCAATAGCACGCTTTTATTAACTAATTTTTAAGTACTTCTCATCCTTCGCCTTACTCTTACAGCTTAACACTTTTTGAATATCTGCGTCGATTTGTTTTATATTCTCTTCCAGACCGAGGATACCTGACTCGACATCGCCTGCCCTTTTCTCTAATTGTGCAATTAATTTATCTGTTTGATAACCATTTGCTCTAATCTCTTCCAGATCTTCCAGCCACAGTGTGATAAGCTCCAACAAATCGTCTATCAATTGTTGTGTCAACACTTCCGCCTCCTATATTGTTAGAATACCCACATTAGAAAACAGCTACAAGTGACAATGGAATGAATTTTGACTCACGTAGTAGGTCTTAATAACTGTATTTCAAAAAATAATTGAATTACTATTAGTAAGTTAAGTACTATTGTACGTTATTGTTTGTTTTACTTGACTTTTAGACTATATCCATCCTGCTTCATCTATTATAAATAAGGAAAGCTTTCTATAAAACTTACCTTAGATAAATGAAAAAGAGTGCTGTAAAAGCACTCTTCCATTATTTTTCCATCATTTCACTTAATTGTTCTGCGGAATAAGATATCGTTGCGGCCGATTGTTCAATATCATGAATAGCCAAATCAAATGCTTCTAAGTCCGCTTGAATATTTTGGTTACTTGTCTTTGTTTTTTCCATCGTCTCATCAATTTGCTGGAACGCATCAACTGTATGCTCCATATGCTCCTTCACCTCAGCTAAAAGAGAAGTAGCTTGCTGAATGGAAGCTGAACTATTAAAAATTTGCTCATTGGTTTGATTGACGAGATCGGATACACCTTTCACGGAATTCCCAGTTTGCTCAGCAAGCTTGCGAACTTCCTCGGCAACTACCGCAAATCCACGTCCATGCTCCCCAGCCCGCGCCGCTTCAATTGATGCATTCAATGCTAGTAAGTTGGTCTGGTCTGCAATGGTTTTAACGATATTAATAATATCGTTAATCTCTGTAGAGGTCGCTTCAAGGTTTCCCATATCTTTACTAACTTTCATTGTGCTTTCATGCATATTCTTCAAGGATGCATTCATAATACTTAATTGATTTTTCCCTTTTTCAGCTGTTTGTTTAGCTTCCTCTGCTAAAGCTGTACCAGATTTAGAGTTATTTGTGATTTCCTCAATCTGTGACGTCATTGCCTGAATCGAGGCATTCGTTTCTTCTGCCAATGCAGCAAGCTCCATAGAGGTATGCTCTAATGCTTCCCTCATTACTAACTTACTGCGCTTTTCTTCGTTGCGAATCCGTTCTAACTCATCATCATACGCTTCCAATACGACTTGCTGTTCTAAGTTTAAAATCTTATTTATCACCTTAATCGCCTGCACCTTGTCCGCTTCCTGGTCAAAATTTTTAACAATAACCCCAAGCAGTCCATCAAATAACTTTTGGAATGAAGCAATATACCACTTTTGTGTCAGTCCAATTTTCACATGTACACAGGCTATTTTTTTCCTTCTTTCTATAAATGCTTCATTCATTTCACCGTCGAACATTTCGACTACATGTCTTCTTAATGTCTTTTTCAACCGTTCAAAGGAACTGTGATCCTGAATAATTTGGATTAGCGCTTCATTATATTCCAGATTTTTGTAAAAGTCATCTACAATTGTAGTTATATCCTGCTCAACATAAGGCTTTAGAACCTTCGCCACTGCAAAATCCTCTTCACTTAAATCGAGCATTTGTAACTGTTTCTCTAGATCAGAGTCTTTCCTTACTTCTACAATCGCATTCATTTCATTACTCAACGCTAACAACGATTTTGTTTCTTCTTTTTTTCTCTTTCTCTTCAGTATCATACTATTGCCCCCCAAAAGACTCTATATCTTTTATATATCGACCATCTATTTATAATTGTTTAGGAAATGCTGTTCAAGTTAAAATTATATATCTATCTAATAAATCAAAATTGAGTTATAATATATAAAAAAGTATACAATTGTTATATTTATATAAATTATTATATAAATATAACCAGTGTAATCAGAGAGGTACAAGTGATGGAGAGAAGTAAACAAATACTGGAAAGCTATATTCCTTTAGCAAAATCCACTGCTAAACTGTTTGGAAACCATTGTGAAATTGTTATCCATGATTTAACCAATCCACGAAGTTCTGTCATGTATACGATAAATAACCATGTAACAGGAAGGAAAGTCGGTCAATCCTTTGACCATCTTGTAAAAACGGTATTGCGGTCGAAAGACTTCAAGGAAGATTATTTATCTGGTTATACCTATGTTACAGAAGACAAGCGGACAATCCGTTCATCCACTACTTTGATTCGTGATCTAGAACAAAAAGTGATTGGTGCTTTCTGTATTAACTTTAATGTAGAAGCATTACAGCAGATGAAACAATTTATGGATGCTTTTCTTTCAACGCCAGTTGCAGTAGAAGATACTCGGGAACAATCTAATTCTGACATGGACAATGTAGAAGGAATTGTAGACGGATTGATTCAGCAAATTATACAAAATAGCGTTCATTTAGGTATGAAGCGTCATGAAAGAATAGAATTAATTCGCTTTATGGAAGAAAAAGGGATTTTTCTAATGAAGGGGGCGGTTGAAAAAGTTGCGGAACAATTAGGTATTTCAAAGGTTACAGTTTATAGCTATTTAGATGAAGTGAAAAAGAAGCATTAACATATACGTTTAATGCATAAGGAGGAAAAAGAGATGAATTACTTAGATATTGATACTCCAGCACTCTTAATTGATAAGGATATTCTCTATCAAAACATTCAATCGATGCAAAAATATGCAGAAGCAAACCAGGTCCATTTACGTCCTCATACGAAAACCCATAAAATGCCTAAGCTGGCAAAACTCCAGGAAAAAGAAGGTGCTGTTGGAATTACAGTTGCCAAAGTAGGTGAAGCTGAGGTGATGGCACAGAATGGGCTAAAAGATATATTTATAGCAAATGAAATAGTTGGAAAATCAAAGATCCAGCGCATTCGAAAATTATCCGAGTCTATCGATATTTCATTTGGAATCGATAGTTTATACCAAGTAAATGAAATAGAAGCGGTATTTCAGGGTTCTGCAAAAAAAGCTCAGGTGCTGGTAGAGATTGAAGTTGGTGAAAATCGCTCGGGTATTATTGAGGAGAAGGATTTTCATATTCTACTACATGCAATTAAGAAAAGTCGTCATCTCCACTTTAAAGGGGTATTTTCCCATGATGGCCATACTTATAAAGCGAGAAATGTAGAGGAATGTAAAGAATGGTATAACGCAAGTGTAAGACGAACATTACGTTTTGCAGAATTAGCAACGGAGATAGGTTTAAAACCTAAGATAGTTAGTATTGGCTCTACCCCTCCATTTATATTAAACTTTGAAATTCCTAAAGGAGTCACTGAAATAAGACCTGGCACTTATATTTTAATGGATGCCTCTCAATCTAATGTAATTGAATCCTATGAAAAATGTGCAGCAACCGTACTTACAACCATTATCAGCAAACCAACAGATGAACGTGTCATTACAGATGTAGGTGCTAAAGGAATTACTGCACAAACCCGCTCTGAAGGCATAACCGCGACAAAGGGGCTTGGTAAAATTAAAGAATTTGATGATGTATACATCCATGGGGTTTTTGACGAACATGCAATTATTTATCATAAAGAGTTTAACAGGAATGTAAGCATCGGTGATAAGGTACAGATTATTCCAAATCATATCTGCCCGGTTTCTAATTTACACGAAAAAGCTTACTTAGTTTCAAATGGAAACATTCTGGAGGAGATTCAAATAGAATGCAGAGGAAAATTGCAATAACTCGAAAATACAAGTAAATCACCTGACTAATTGTATCTAAATATATTTTAAACAAAGGGGAGTTACCATTGAAGAAAATATTTGAAGTAGGAAATTTAAAATCCAATGGACATTATGCTTTAGCAACGATTCATCAAGATACCGTATATGTATCAGGCCAGTTTTCCATTGATCCTGAAACACGTGAGAAGAAATTTGGACGGATTGAAGAAGAAACATTACAAGCTCTAAAAAATGTAGAAAAGATATTAGAAGCAGCCGGAAGTAATAAAGAACAAATTCTGCGTATGACTCTGTATATACCAGATGTAAAATTATGGGATAAAGTGGATGCTGTTTATAGAAATTTTTTTGGTGAACATAAGCCAGCTCGTACCGTTGTACCAACGAATGAATTGCATTTTGGATTCAAAATTGAGATCGATGCGATTGCCTATATTTAATTCTATATTTTCTTGGTGTGATAATGATTAACGGGAAAGGATGGAAGAGATAATGGAGCAATATTGTTGCAATCATTGTGGAAAACTACATGACATTACCCCAACGATTTGGAGATGCGCGTGTGGCGGCGTTTTAGATTTAGTAAAAGAAGTACCTAAATTAGATATCACAGCTTGGAATAACTATCCCAATTCGATATGGCGTTATTTCGAAACCATGGCATTCGCAAAAGACTCAACAACTTGGGAAAAAGTAACCATGGGAGAGGGCCAAACACCTTTAGTTCTTCTAGATGAACAAGAACCGAATACATACGTTAAAGTGGATTATATGATGCCTACCCTATCCTTTAAGGATCGTGGGGCTGCTGTTTTAATGACAAAGGCGAAGGAACTAGCGGTATCCAAAGTGATCGCGGATAGCAGTGGGAATGCTGGTACCGCTATTGCAGCCTATGCAGCACGCTGCAACATTTCATGTGACATTTATCTAAGTAATGAAACTTCACCGAAAAAGATTGCTCAAATAGCAGCACACGGTGCAACTATTAAAAAAATTCATGGTACACGGGAAGACATTGCAGCCGAAGCCCAAAAAGCAGTTGATAACGAAAAAGTTTTTTATGCAAGCCATGTGTATAATCCCTATTTCTACGAAGGTACAAAAACATACGCTTATGAAATCTATGAGCAATTACAGGATGTGCCAGATACGTTAATAATCCCTGTTGGTAATGGTACACTCTTGCTTGGTACATATTATGGTTTTAAAGAGCTATTGGAAAATGAATTAATTAAAAAAATGCCAAAAATCGTTGCCATTCAAGCAGCCAACTGCGCGCCACTCGTGAAAGCTTATCAGCAGGGAAACGAATCAGCACAGCCAGTCACAAATAAAGGTACTTTGGCGGAAGGGATAGCGATTGCTGCACCCCCACGTTCTAAACAGATTTTAGAAGCTGTCCGAAAGACAAATGGGGAATTTATTGACATTGAAGAGGATGAAATTCTAAGTGCGCGAGCTCAGCTTAGCGAGAAAGGTTTTTATGTAGAAGTAACATCTGCAGCAAATTATGCTGGTTACATTAAATACAACAAAGCCCCAGAAGAGAGAATAATCATTCCCCTCTGTGGAGCAGGTATTAAATCAAAATAAAGATTTTCAGTCGGAGGATGCTGTGAACATTGAGATTGCTAAAATTAGCAAGGAAAAGGCTTGGGAATTAAGACATAAAGTTATGTGGCCAGACAAGCCCTTTGACTTTATAAAATTAGAAGATGATGATATAGGTATGCATTATGGGTTTTATAAAAATAAAAAACTAATTTCAGTGGTTTCCCTTTTTATTGATAATGGGGAAGGGCAGTTTCGTAAATTTGCTACACTGCAAACGGAACAAGGCAAAGGGTACGGAAGTGCATTGTTACACGATGTCATAAAGGAAGCAAAGCAATTAGGATTAAAGAGAATTTGGTGTAATGCAAGAAAGAATAAAGTGGATTTTTATAAGAAATTTGGCTTAAAAGAAACAGACGGCCATTTTACAAGAGGCGGTAAATCCTACATTATAATGGACTGTGACCTATAGTCCAGGATAACTAGCGGGGATTCTATACAGGAGTCTAAAGAGCAACTATTAAAAAAATAGATGGAAAAGGGCTAGCAGTTGTAAGCAAAGTATTTTATTATACAGGGGAGCCCGTAAGGCTACCCCTTTTTCAATTTCATTATTTATTTCGAATTACTAACAGATATTTACCATTAACAACAAGAAGTACAATGGCCATCAGAATAATAGAAAAGATTTGAGATTCTTCGCCACTCACTGAATAAACAGTAGCTAGTGAGATAGCAATAATTAGTGAAAGATTTAGTAAGCCTTGTGATTTATACAACCCATCTAAGATAACATGCTTTTCACCATCATCTGCAAGATCCAGTACAGATTGAGCGTAATCAGGGTCAGATTTACTTGGTATATTACGTTCTGGATATACATGTTGCATTAAACGCGTCATATAATGGATCAAGAAATAGGTAATAATAAGTAAGATCAAGGATGCAATCGTCAGGATTACGTTATGAGTTACAATAATACTTAAGCTAAGTGCAAGAATTGAAAGAACAAAACTGATATTTGCAAATAAAGAATAATCGGCAAACATCTTATATTTTCTATCTTCCACTTCATCCTCTTCCTCACCGCTAAAGTTTTGCTTGTTTAATAATTTAATCTTTTGGAACCGAAAGATACTCAATGCGGTTAGAATGATCGAAATAGCAATTAAGCCAAGCACAGTAACTTCTCCAGCAAAATGAACATCAGAAAAGCTCATTAGAACATACACGGAAAAGAAACCAGCAACCCCACTAATGAAAAACTGCAATATAAATTTCATCTAAAACTCCTCCTCTTCAAACCGGAATACATTTTCAACAGGTTCATTAAAAATACGTGCGATACGAACGGCGATCAGTAATGAAGGCATGTACTCTCCGCGTTCAATCAGGCTTATCGTCTGTCTAGAAACCTTCGCGAGCTTAGCAAGCTGCGTCTGATTATAGCCTTCACGGGCTCGAAGCTCCTTTAAACGACTTTTCAAATCCTATCACCTTCTATTATTTTTATCTAGTACAATTATATATAATAATAGTCATTTTGACAATCATATTTGTCAAAAATATAATAATTAATGTCATTAGATCTTATATATGAATACTATTGCGGAAAATATCCAACTTTATACAATGAATCGAACGAATAGGTGTGTAGTGGTAAATATATAAACTTTAACATTTCCGCGAAATCAAGCAAACTTTCTAACCCCAAAAAAGCAGCACCCGACCAACTGCCGAGTACTGCTTTTATTTTGTTAACTCAATCGATAAACCCTTGCCTCATATGGTCGAAGCTCTAACTCAAACCCGTCCGGAATATTCGCATAGTTTCCAAGCACAAGTTTAGAGTCCATTGCCAGGATTTCCTCAGGCAAGTTAAACGCAGCTCTTTTATCGAATAAATTCACAAGCACTAGCATTACTTCATCTGCCAGCGTGCGTGTATATGCATAGATCCTATTATGATTTTCTAGTAAAAGCTCGTAGCTTCCGTAAATAAATACTTCATTTTCGCTGCGTAATTTGATTAAGCTTTTATAGTATTGATAAACCGAATTTGGATCCTGAAGCTGATGCTCTACATTAATATCTAGGTAATTAGGATTTACTTTTAACCATGGATCACCAGTTGTAAAGCCTGCATTCTCTTCTCTGTTCCACTGCATCGGTGTACGAGCGTTATCGCGACCTGTTTTCCAAATCACCTTCATGATTTCCTCTACCGGTGTCCCTTCTGCGAGTTCATTGTGATAGAAATTTTTCGCATCTACATCGTCATAATCATCAATCGATGGATATGCAACATTGGTCATACCAAGCTCCTGCCCCTGATAAATGAATGGCGTGCCTTGCATAAGAAAATACATCGTTGCCAGCGCCTTAGCAGATTCAACTAAGTATTCCTTATCATTACCCCATGTCGAAACCGACCGCGGCTGGTCATGGTTTTCTAAGAATAATGCGTTCCAGCCATTCCCCTCCAAGCCAACCTGCCATTTTGTCAGCGTTTCCTTTAAGGCATGAATATCTAGTATGTTATTTGTTGCTTTGCCCCACAGGTCAAGATGCTCAAATTGGAATATCATATTAAACTTCCCGTTTTCTTCTCCAACCCAATCATCTGCCTGCTCCACCTTAACCCCGTTCGCTTCTCCGACTGTCATGATATCGTATTTATTGAATGTGTTCTCTTTTAGTTCCTGCAAAAAGTCCTGAATCCCGGGACGGTTCATATGCCCTTTGTAGGAAGGAACATATTTTTTCTTCTTTGGATTCGGCATATCCGGAAATCCAGGTGTCTTCTTAATGTGTGAAATTGCATCCACACGGAAACCATCGATTCCCTTATCCAGCCACCAATTGACCATCTTGTATAGCTCTTCGCGAACAACAGGATTCTCCCAATTCAAATCAGGCTGTTTTTCTGAGAAAACATGCATATAATATTCTTCAGTCAGCTCATCATATTTCCATGCAGATCCACCGAATATGGATTCCCAATTATTTGGTTCCTTTCCGTTTTTCCCGGGGTGCCAAATATAATAATCTCGATAGGCATTATCCTTTGATTTGCGTGATTCTATAAACCAAGGATGTTCGTCAGACGTATGGTTAATCACAAGGTCCATAATCAGCTTCATTCCACGGTCATGAACTTCATCTAAGAGTTGTTCAAAATCATCCATCGTACCATATTCCTCGAGAATATCCTGATAATCACTAATATCATAGCCATTATCATCATTTGGAGATTGATAAATTGGGGAAATCCAAATGACATCCACGCCTAATTCCTGTATGTAATCCAGTTTGGAAATGATACCCTGAATATCTCCAATCCCATCCCCATTCGAATCCATAAAGCTGCGCGGATAAATTTGATATGCAACGGTTTCTTTCCACCATCTCTTATTCATGAGAATCCCCCTTTACCTAATTAATTTTTCCATGTAACTTAAGATATTGCCTGTAAAAGGCTGAAAAGCACAAAAATGCAATTGCTGAGCCAGAGAAGAAAGGAATAAGTACTATAAAACGAGTGCTGATAATGGTGATAATGCCAGTAATGAACAACACTGCAATGGACAAGGCTGGGCTGCCTAAAGTGATTAAAAAAGCATTTTTCAATAGAGTTCGTAAGTTTAAGTCATAATGAACACTTACAGAAAAATAGTTAATGGTATAGATAAAAAGCAGCAGCCCAATAAAAACAATAACAAACATGATTAAAATATTATTCATGCTGAAATAATACAAATCTACATACCAGATCGTCCACATGACAGTGAATATAATTCCAGCGAGCATGCTATTTTTATAATTTTCTTTATAATAGTTCCAAAATCCTTTTATTAACCCCTTTTCCTCACGCTTTAACACCCAATCCCGTGTAGAGGCAAACATAGCCTGTGTTGCAGGGAAAAATAAAAGTGGCAGTAGAATAATTAGAAGTGGAATTAATAACAGTATATCTGCTGAACAATTTGCAAAAACAATACTTATAACAATGAAAGCAATCGGAACATTAAAGAGTATCCAGAGCAGATTAATCACAGAAAATCGCATAATCCACTCACTAACTGCATATATACCGCTCATAAAACTAGAATATTTCAATGTTGTATCCTCCTCAAGCTATCGATTGCTTTCATTGTACGCTTCATTTAGTTGTCCATTCAACTATTAATTTTAAGTTTAAGCCCACCACATATTGACTGGTGCTTCTTCGATGTTAACTGCTTTTAAGTTCTTCACCGCTTGTTTGAATCCTTCGTCAACTGACATAATTGGATCCTCATGTTCAATGCTGATCACATAATCATATCCATAGGTTCTCAGTGCGCTGACGATGTTGGTCCATTCTTGGATGCCGTGACCATAGCCAACAGAACGGAATGTCCAAGCACGTGATTGCACATTTCCATATGGCTGCATATCTGTTAAGCCATACATGTTTACATTATCTTGATCAATGTACGTATCTTTTGCATGAAAATGATGAATCGCATTTGCTTTTCCTAAAATTTTAATTGCAGCAACTGGATCAATTCCTTGCCACCAAAGATGACTTGGGTCAAGGTTAGCGCCGATTGCATCGTTTGTTGCTTCTCTCAGTTTAAGTAAAGTGTATGGTGTATGGACCAGAAATCCTGCGTGCAACTCCAGCCCTACCTTTACACCGTGGTCTTTGGCAAATTGTGCCTGCTCTTTCCAATAAGGTATTAGTTTCTTCTCCCATTGCCATTCCAAAACATCTGAGTATTCTGTTGGCCATGGTGTAACAGGCCAGTTTGGATATTTGGATTTTTCACTGGAACCTGGAACACCTGAGAAGGTATTGACTACAGGTACATTCATTAACTCTGCTAAACGCACTGTCTTTACAAATGCATCATGCGATTTTTCAGCATGCTGCTTATTCGGAGAAATCGGATTATCATGACAGCTGAAAGCACTAATCGTAAGGCCACGAGAATGAATTTTATCCAAGTATTCCTTCCGCTTCTCTTCACTTGCTAAGAGTGCATCCACATCACAAAAATCATTGCCAGGGTTTCCGCCTGTACCGATTTCCACTGCTTGTAAACCAGCATCTTTCACATAATCCAACATATCATCAAATGATTTCCCTTGAAATAATACAGTAAACACTCCTAATTTCATGTTTAATCCCCTCCTATAAAACATTCATTTACAGTAGCGATGCATAAATAGCGCAGCTAGGTTCTTATGCTGTTGCTCCTACTGAAAAAATCTTACTCTCCTAATCTCACACTCTTCCCTGTTTCACTGCTCTCATAAATGGCATCCATAATTCTCGTTACCTTCATTGCTTCCTCTGGTTTAACGACTAACTCTGCGTCACCAAGACAACTATCCACAAAGTTCTCAGCTTGCAATAATCCGAAATTTTTATCCTCTGTTACACTCGCTGTTGTCGTCATAAATGTTCCATGCTTTGGTTGATAAAATTCATACGGAAAAACGTTTAATCCAGCCTCAGTTCCAGAAATACTTAGGTGTGTATGATCTTCTTTGATATTCGCTGCCCAAGATGTTTCAAATAAGATGGAGCTTCCATCTTTAAACGTTATATAAGCAGTTACATGGTCATCCACTTCAAAACTCTTATGATCAAAGTTTCCCCAGTCGTTTATTTGTTCGGGACTTCTGCTAAGACGATTATAGGTTCTCCCAATTACTTCAACAGGTTCTGGACTATCTAAAAGCCAAAGTGCTAAATCAATTAAATGGCAGCCATAGTCTATTAAACTACCTCCACCCTGTAATTCTTTATTGGTAAATACACCCCAGCCTGGTACTTTACGTCTTCTGAGCGCCTGTATTCTTGTGACAAGTGGTTCGCCAATCTCTTGAACTGCTTGCTTGGCAAGCCTCGATTGGGGCATAAAGCGATAATGGTAAGCAATAGCAAGTTGTTTGTTTGCCTTTTGAGCAGCTTCCAGCATCACTTCACACTCTGAAGCATTCATTGCCATTGGTTTTTCACAAATGACATGGCAGCCTGCTTCTAAAGCTGCAACAGCGATTCTAGAGTGGAATTTATTAGGGGTACAGATTGTTACAGCATCAACTACCTCAAATAATGATTGATAGTCTTCAAATACAAAGGGAATATCGTATTTCTCGGCGACTTCTTTTGCCCGCTTTCCCCTGATATCTTGTACTGCAGTGATTTCTACCTTTTCCTGTAATGCGAGGTAAGAAGGGATATGCCTCCCCTCAGCGATTCCGCCTACCCCAATAATCCCCATTTTCAATTTTTTCATTTTCTTCACTTCTCTAACGTTTGTATAGTTTTTGATTCTACGGATTTAATGGCTCCTAATATAATGTCTAAAGCCTTCATTCCCTCTTCACCATTTATAAGTGGCTCTGTATCTTGTGAAATGGAATCAATAAAGTGGTCTATCACATGAGAAGTGGACTGACCGCCTTCTTCATTGGATTGAATCCCATCTAATTCATATTTCACAACATCCCCATTTGTGTATTGAACAACAAGCGAATATTTGGGGTCGTCTTCTAGTCGCAAGATCGCTTTTTCACCATAAATAACGGTGGAATTATCTTCTGCAGCTGTATACGCCCAGCTGGCTGCCAATGTACCAATAACGCCTTTTTCTGTTTTTAAAATAAAACAGGCATTATCATCTACATTTGCATCCTTGGCACTTGTTTCCACAAATGCACCAACCTCCGTTATTTCATCATTTAACACATAACGAATAAGGTCGGCTTTATGTACACCAAGGTCCCCCATTGCTCCAATAAATGCTTGATCTTTTTTAAAGAACCAGCTATCTTCGCCCTCTGCACTCCATCTCTCAGGCCCTCCATGACCGAATGTTGTACGAAAGCTGTATATCTTCCCAATTTCACCTTGGTCAATTAATGCTTTTGCCTTTTGATGTGAGGAGACAAAGCGCTGATTATGACCAATCATTAGCTTTCTATTATTTTCCTTTGCAGCCTGAATCATCGCTTCCGCTTCTTCTCTAGAAGTTGCCATCGGCTTTTCACAAAGCACATGACATCCTGCAGAGAGTGCAGCAATGGAGACTGGTGCATGCAAATAGTTTGGCAGACAAACACTAATTGCATCAATATTTTCCTTTGCTAGTAACTCTTTATAATCCGTATAGGCCTTTGCATCATATTCTTCAGCAATCTCTTTTACTCTTTCTGGTACAATGTCACAAACTGCAACAATCTCTACATTTGGGTTGCTAGCATATTCTGGTAAGTGACGATGCTTCGCAATACTTCCTGTCCCTATAACCGCTACTCGAATTCTCTCCATATTCCGTCTCCCCCTATTTATCTAAATTTTCTAGTGCAGGTTGATTTCCATAAACATGTGTCGGTGTGTTCGTATTATGTGCCCATTTTACACCATTTGTGATGACTCGTTGAATCTCTTCGTTGTGGTAGGTCGGATGGGTTTCATGACCAGGTCGGAAATAGAATATCTTTCCTCTTCCTCGTTTAAACGTTACTCCACTACGGAATACCTCTCCCCCCTGGAACCAGCTAACAAAGATAAGCTCATCTGGTGTCGGAATATCAAAATGTTCCCCATACATTTCCTCTTCCTCAAGCTCAATATATTGACCAAGCCCTTCGGTAATTGGGTGAGTAGGATCCACAACCCATAAGCGTTCTTTTTCACCCGCTTCACGCCATTTAAGATCACAGCCTGTTCCCATTAATTTTTTGAATACCTTCGAAAAATGTCCGGAATGCAGAACGACCAAGCCCATTCCATCTAAAACGCGTTGTTTCACTTTCTCTGCTATTTCGTCCTTTACATCTTCATGCGCCTTATGTCCCCACCATAGAAGCACATCCGTTTCTGAAAGAATCTCATCTGTTAGACCATGTTCCGGTTCGTCCAATGTCGCTGTCTTTACGTTTATTTGTTCTTCCTTTTCTAGGAATGCAGCAATGGTTCGATGAATTCCTTCTGGGTAGATGTCCGATACTACTTTATTTTCTTTTTCATGACGGTATTCGTTCCACACTAATACGTTCATTCTGATCACTCTCCTTTAATTTAAGGCAAACGTTTGCATTTTCCTCGAAAAAAAATATCCATTAATCTTCTTTTTTGTTATAGCCTGTAGAATCTCTCTCTTCTATAACAGTAGGTATAATGACACTTTTAGTAAACATATTTGTGTCTTGAATACTTTCAATGACACATTTTGCTGCTTCAAACCCTAACTGAAACGTTTGAATGTCAACTGATGTCATGGATGGATTAGATAATTGAGAAATAATGGTATTATTAAAGCTAATAATGCTAATATCCTTGGGCACGTTGTAATCTAATTCTCGTAGGGCACTCATAATAAGAATGGCATTTACGTCGGCAGATGAGATGATTGCCGTTGGTGGTTCGGGAATATTCATCATTTTTTCGATTACATTCCTTGTCTCCTCCACATTTTGGCTTAGATTTTGAACATATTCTTCTCGTATTACTAGATTATGTTCCTTCATTGCCTCATAATAGCCTGCGAGTCGATCCTGTACTACTTGATATTCAGGCTCATCTCCAATGAAACTAATCCGCTTATGACCTCTTTGAATAAGATACATGGCAGCTTCCTTCGCAGCACTTGTATTATCATTATCCACAAACATGATTCGACTTCTTTCTCCTTGAGGCTTTCCTATAACAACAAATGGAATATTACAATCCTGCAGGAATGGAACTACCTTGTCCTCTTTTTTTGAATACAATACGATAACTCCGTCAACCCGTTTCCCTTGTACCATGTTGACAACCTCTTGGTAAATGGCCTCTTCTGAATTTCCTGTTGTTAATAAGAGACTGTAATTCTGTTTATGACAATAAGAACTCATTCCTCTTAGTACTTCTGGAAAGAATGGATTGTGCAAGGATCTATTCGCCGAATGCTTCATGACAATACCAATCGTTTGCGTTGATTTTTGTACTAATACCCGAGCATTATGGTTCAAATGGTAATTCATTTCTTCCATTACTTTTCTAACTTTTTGCTTTGTTTTTTCACTGATTTTATCACTATCTGATATCACTCGGGATACCGTTGAGGGAGCAACATTCGCCCTTTTGGCAACATCCTTTATTGTTACTGACATCTCCATTCATTCCTTTGTCTTATACTTTTACTAATACTCTATTATACAGGAAAAATAATGCCGATATTACCTTAAAACCAATTGATCATTACTTAACAGCACCATCTGTTACACCTTTAATGATATGCTTTTGAGCAATGAAATAAACGATAATGACAGGTATGATGGCAATGGTTAAACCAGCTAAAGCCAGATGCCATTGCTTTGTATATTGACCAAAGAAGAAGAACATCCGTAATGGGATGGTTGCATTCTCTCCTCCTAATACAAGAGAAGGCAGTAAATAGTCATTCCAAATCCAAATCACATTTAAAATCATAACAGTTACGGAAATCGGTTTTAACATTGGAAATACAATCTTCCAAAAAATCTGCCATTTATTTGCCCCATCAATCGTAGCTGCTTCGTCCAAGGAAACAGGAATTCCTGCCATTGCTCCATGATATAGGAAAATGGATAAGCTAGTCCCAAATCCTAGATACATAAAGATTAACCCAGTTGGATTCAGCATATCCACTTGGCCAAACAATGAAATCAAAGGAATCATGACCGACTGGAAAGGGATCAGCATCGCAGCTACAAATACCATAAAGATTACGGCACTAAGCTTGCTCTTGTTTCTTGCTAAGGCATATCCAGCCATAGAAGAGAATAAAATGATGATTGCCACACTTGCAACCGTAATAAATAAAGAATTCATAAATGAATTCACGAAATTTAAGTCAATAAATGCCTGGCTAAAGTTTTCAAATGTCCATGTTTCTGGAAGCCCTAGTACATCTGAAAAGATCTCACTTTTTGTTTTAAACGCATTAACGAGCATTAAGTAAAATGGAGATAACCATAACAAAGCGATCAGGATACCGACAATTTCAATAATTAATTTATTTCTCCTTTTCTTCTTCATTATAAGTCTACCTCCCTCTTCTTATTATAATAAACTTGTGTCAGTGCGACTGCCGCGACAAGAATAAAGAAGATAACTGCCTTTGCTTGTGCATAAGCCATATCTGATTCACTAAAGGCTGTATTATAAATTTCCATGGCTACCATTTGTGTTGAATTGAATGGACCACCATTTGTTAATGCCAAGTTTTGGTCGTACAATTTAAAGGCATTTGATAATGTAAGGAATAAACTAATCGTAAAAGCTGGTGCAACCAATGGAAATTTCACATTCCAGAAACGTTGGATACTATTTGCTCCATCTATTTCTGCCGCCTCAAGCAGCTCCTCAGGCACACTTTCCAGGTAAGCAATATATATAATCATGATGTATCCCGCATATTGCCATACATTTAGAATAACTAGTCCCCAGAAGCCCGTTTCTGTTGTAGAGAGCCATCCCTGTAACGCTTCAATTCCTAATGCACTTCCAACAGCATCAAACGCACTAACGAAGATAAATTGCCAGATGAACCCTAAAATTAATCCTCCAATTAAGTTAGGCATAAAAAATACTGTTCTTAATATATTGCTAGATCTCATTCTTTGTGTTACTAACAATGCCAATCCTAAACCTATTACATTAACTAAAACGATAGACGCCACTGCAAATTTAATGGTAAACCAGATGGAATTAAGAAATTCTTTATCCTGAAATAGTTCTACATAATTTGCTAAACCTATAAACTCATTCGCACTTAATCCATTCCAATCGGTAAATGAAAAAACAAAACCATAAATGAATGGGACAAATACGACAAGAGCAAGGGCAAGTAAGGTTGGTGTCACAAAAAGCCAAAATGATACGCTCCTATTCCTCATTAAGAGCACCTCCACTCTATTTCTTGAAAACCTTCCGCTATAGCGGGCAGCCAACAAAATATACCTTCTATTTTGTTGGCTGCAATAGTCAACTCGTCAACTATTGTCTAGATTTCTCCCATTCTTGTTTAGCCGTATCCAGTACTTCTTGCCACTCAATGTCACCATTCAAATAGCGTTGCATGTTAACTCCTAGAACATCTTCATTCCAGCCAACTGGGGTTGCCATAAATGTCCAGCCAATTGTTTTACCTTCTTCTGAATAGCTATAAACAACCTGGGATAATGGATCTGAAATTTGTGCAGTATCATATCCTTCATAAGCAGGTATAAATTTAAAGTCATTTAATACCATTTCTTTTCCAGCATCAGACGTGTACATCCAATCCAGGAAGTCCTTTGCTGCTTGCTGAACTTCTTCACTGCTGTTCTTATTAACTACCCAGTATTGCGGAACGCCAACTGGCAGATGGCCTTCTAATCCTTCTACTGGCATCGGAATCATGCCAATATTGTTCTCTGCAAATTCTGGGTCCATTTGTTCAAGCGTTGGATAAATCCAGTTTCCTTGTTGTATGATTGCCACTTTACCTTGAGCAAATAGCTGTTCAACCTGTTGAGAGTAATCAAGACTAAGCACTGGCTGTACAGAATAGCTGCTTTGTAAATCTAGCATTCTCTTCATTTGGTCCCCATATTCGAAATTAATTGTTTCTGCCTCATAAGCAGCAGTGATATCGTTTTCAAATTCTGGTGCTATATAGGCATTTGCTAAGTGATTCCCCATAACCCATAATTCTTTTGCAGGTAAGGCAAAGACAGCTTCTAATCCTAAATCTTCTTTTTGACTATCTAATGTTGCTACTGCCTCTTCCAGTGCTTCGAATGTTGTTAATTCATCTGGGTTAATACCAGCCTGTTCCAGAATTGCTTTGTTATAAATTAATCCATAACCTTCTTGAGAATATGGTAAGCCTAATATCTGATCTCCTTCTGTCACACTATTAAGTGTTCCTTCTAAAGCTGCCTCTGCTGCAGCGGTATCTGATAAATCGGATAAGTAATCTCTATATTCTTCTATGTCTGTTGGACCGCCGACATTAAAGATATCTGGCTCGTCCCCAGATGACATTTGTGATTTTATTGAAGCTGCATAGTCATTTCCACCACCAACAGTTTGTACATTAATCGTCACATCTGGATTTTCCTCTTGATATTTTGCAACTAACTCTTCAAACTGCTCTTTAAACTCTACTTTAAATTGAAAAATATCAACCGTCACGCCATCCCCTGAATCTGAATCTCCTGAAGCATTGTCAGAAGAACTACACCCAGCTACTACTAACACAGCAGCTAAAACCATTGCTATAAAGACCTTCGACAAAAACTTTTTGTCCCCCATCATTTTCACTCCTAGTGTTTTATTTCCCCTAATTAATTGAAAACGATTACATATAATTCAAAAGGAAAACCTAGTTCTCGTTTTCTACATGAAACTATCAGAAGTTATCTTTGATGCAAACTTGCAAACTAGGGAAAACGTTTGCATTATTATATTATCACAACTTTTCTAAATGGGCAATATAATTTTCTAATAATTTTAATAGATAAACAAATAGAAATTTAATATAAAACAGCAATATAGTGAATACGTTTGCCTATAATAAACAAGATATTACCTTTTTTCAACTTGAAAGAAAAAGCCTTACTTTAACTAAGATGAAAAATAATCTTAGGTAAGTAAAGCTGACATTCTTCTTAGATATATATATAAATCTTTTAGTACCCATTTTTGATAGTTTTTCAACCTCCTTCGATTTAACATAAACCTCTCTAATTATTTTACAAAATTCTTCCTTTGGAACAAAAGGAACTACTTTTAAACCATTGCTTTCCTTCTCTTCATTTTGTAGTTAATTTTTTTATGGCTTCACGTCTTGAAGTTCTTCTAAATGCAAAAAAGACCAACCTTCCAAACTATTGCGGAAGATTGATTTTTATTTATCCACTATTCATCGGTTACCCTTTAATTCCCCCGGCTGTCAATCCAGTTACAAAGTAGCGCTGCAATAATAAAAATAAAATCGAAATTGGAACGGCAATTAATACTGCACCTGCAGCAAATAATGTAAACTCATTCCCAAATTGCTTGGCAACCATTTGATACAGTCCGACTGCTAGTGTAAATTTCTCCTCAGAACGAAGCAGAATACGCGCTAAAATAAAATCAGCAAATGGAACAATAAATGTGAATAAGGCTACCACTGCAATGATTGGTTTCGATAACGGCATGATTATTTGAAAAAATATCCGTAGATGGCCTGCACCATCCATTCTTGCCGATTCGTCTAAATCCCTTGGAATGGTATCAAGATAACCCTTCATCAAGTAAGTGTTCATTGGTATCGCACCACCGCTATAGAGTAAAATTAAACCTAAATGTGTATCAAGAAGCTTGGTTAGTGACGCAAGTACAAAGATGGCAATGAGTGCTGCAAAGTTAGGTATCATCTGTAAAATAAGAAAGGTCATCAGTCCATTTTTCCGACCAATAAAACGATATCGTGAGAAGGAATAAGCCGTTAAGCTAACGAGAAGGACGGACAAGACCATGGTAATGATACAAATCTTTAACGTATTCCAATACCATAATAAATAATCGCTTTCCTTTGGGTTAAACAATTCCTGATAATGCTTGATTGTTGCATTTTCCGGAATTATGGATGAGCCTGACAGGCTATTGCCTGGATTAAAGGAGGAACCAACAATCCAAAAGATCGGATAAAGAATGATTATGATCATCAGTAAGATAACGATATATGACAACAGTAAACGTATTGCTTTTTGTTTTTTCTGATTCATTTACATCATATCCTCTTCTTGGAATGATTTCGTTCTTCTAAACTGCCAAAGTGCAATCGAGATGACAATAAAGGATAATATCATTGTAATTGCCGCCGCTTTGCCATACTGAGCAGAATTCATCGTTAGAGAATAAATCCATGATATTAAAATATCCGTTCCACCTGCACTTTGCCCGGTCATCGCTGGACCACCACCATTAAATAAGAAGATGACATTAAAATTATTAAAGTTAAATGTATACTGTGTAATCAGAATTGGTGCCGTTGCAAATAGGATAAGCGGCAGGGTAATGCTTTTAAATTTTTGAAAAATAGAAGCCCCATCTACTTCAGCAGCCTCATATAATTCATTAGGAATGGATTGCAATACCCCAGTTGTCATCGCAAAAATAAACGGGAAACCCAGCCATGTCTGAATAAAGATTAAAGCTACTCGAGTAAACATAGCATCAGTCATCCAAGGTACACCAGCAATCCCAAAAAAACCTAGAATATCTCGATTAATCGCTCCGAACGATTCATTAAACATCCCGGCAAATACAAGAATCGATACAAAGGCTGGAACCGCCCACGGTAAAATAAAGATCGTACGAATGATTTTCTTAAACCGAATTTCTTGCTGATTCATAATAACAGCGAGAATAATCCCTAAAGCTGTTTGAAAGGTTGTCGCAGCAAGTGTCCAAACGACAGTCCAAGCAAGTACACTAAAAAGCGTATCACGCCAGATTGGGATATTAAAAATATCGATAAAGTTTTGAACTCCAACCCATTCTACTAGATTCGCTGGTGGAGAATGATAGAGATCATAATTTGTAAAAGCTAACAAAATGACAAATAGAATAGGAAACATCACAACAAACAGCATTAATAAAAATCCCGGTGACATCATTAAATATGGGAACCCTATATCAATCAGATTATGATATTGCTCTCGCAGCCCATTAACTTTCTTCTGATTATCGCGTTTTACTCCCACTTTATACGCATCATAAAGATTCCAAGCATAAATCCCGATAAGCAACAGCGTGATCATGACGGTAAGAATTCCTTCCGCCAATAGAAAAATAGAGTGGTCATATTGAACGTCCGTGCCTAACGTAAACAAACCCCAAAACCCGTAACGAAGCAAATCCTGAAATACGATAAAAAAGGCAATAACTAGAGTAAATAACAGCAGACCTTTGACAGCTTGACGATTATACAGTTGGCCAAGTCCAGGGATAATGGATAGAACAAGTGCAGTAGTACTTTTCTTTCTTTTTTTCACTGATGCTAATGGCTTCAATATTCTCCCCTCCTAAAAGCCTTCGATTCAGATGAAGCAGTACCTCAACGGACGAGGTACTGCTTCTGTTTTAGTTCCCGGAATGATTTAATTCGATTTGGCTGGAAATAGTAGAGTGTGCTTCCTCTAATGCTTCTTGTGGTTCAGAATCACCAGTAGCAATTAGCTGCAGAGCCTGTGCCATTGGCTCCCAAACCTCCGCCATTTCTGGAATATTAGGCATTGGAATCGCACGCTCTGATTGAATTGCTACAGCTTGAGCTCCCTCATCCTCCGCTATAATCGGATCATCAATTAATGTTTTCACTGGAGGAATTTCCTTGGTTTCTTCAAAACGAATTTTTGCATTTTCTTCATTGGCAATCCATTCTACTAGGATTGTCGCCCATTCCTTATTCTGAGAGAAGTTGGAAACATGCCAGCCTTTTACTCCCATAAAAGTAATTGGATATTCCCCATTTGGAAGGGTTGGAAGTGGTGTAACACCGTAATCCATTCCTATTTCATTCAATCCTTGGAATGCCCATGGACCATCCATTACTGATGCAACTTTTCCTTCCTGGAATAAGCCATCCTTCGCTGATCCACCGCTTTCGCCAATAATACCGGATGGAAATATTTCTTCATACCATTGCTGGATATATGCAGCACCTTCAACAGCGCCCTCATTATTTACTCCTATATCCTGTGAATCCTGTACACCATCTTCTCCACCAAATACATATCCACCATGTCCTTGCATTATCGAATTTCCAAAATAGAAATTATCCCATAACGCTAAGAAACCATACTGATCTGTTCCAGCCATCTCCTTTGAAAACTTGAATAGCTCATCAAATGTCGCCACAGGCTCAGGCATTAACTCCTTATTATAAATAAAAACTGGAGTTTCCGTTGCTTTTGGCAATCCATAAAGCTTTCCATCATAGGTTTGCGCAGCAATAGAAGATTCCGTATAAATACCAGTAACTGTTTCTTCCACCTCTAACGGTGCAATTAAGCCTTCAATAACCACCTGTCCAATTTGATCATGGGGCAATGTTACTACATCTGGTCCTTGGCCAGTAGGTCCATCTAGCCTTAACTGTTCCCGAATTTCAGTTGCCATATCCATTTCCCGATATTCGACTGGAATTCCAAATTCTTCTTCAAAGCTAGCAATCGCAGCATCTAAGCCTATTCCCTTATCCTTATCCTCCCAGACAACGAGTTTCTCTGGTTTATCTGCTTCTGTAACTTCTTCCTTTTTCTCTGTCTCGTTCGTTTCTGTCTCTTCCGTTGTATCTGTCTCTGGTTCCTCCGCAGTTGCTGACTCCTCTCTCTCTGGTGCACAAGCTGCCAGCACCCCGATGACCAACATAGCAATGGTTAACAATAGCCAATTCTTCATGCTTTCCCCTCCTAACTAATATTTGAAATCGTTTGCATAATTCCCTTTAAAAATGATCGATTCCTTTTGTTCTTAAAGAGTATGTAAGGTTATATATTGTACTAGTATTAGCTTATTTACATTGATATCAATTTATTACTCTACTTTTCACAAAACTTATCATAACTATGATATAGAAAGGAAGAATAAAAATGTTAAAGGAAGCAATATTTCATAGACCGAAGAACAACTTTGCATATGCCTATAATAAAGATACGCTTCATATTATGATCCAAACGAAGAAAGATGATGTGAAAAAAGTGGAGCTGATCTATGGAGATCCATACGAATGGGAGAATGGGAAATGGCTTACTGAGTCAATAGTTATGGAAAAAAAGGCATCCACTTCAAGCTATGATTTTTGGAAAGGATCTGTAAAGCCCCCCTTTCATCGTTTACGTTATGCTTTTCGCTGCTCCGACAAAAAGGAGACAGTTATTCTTACCGAACTTGGCTTTTATCAGGAACTTCCACAGGATATTGCGAACTACTTCTGTTTTCCATATATCCACGAGATAGATGTTTTTAATGCACCAGACTGGGTGAAGAATACGGTTTGGTATCAAATTTTTCCTGAACGCTTTGCGAATGGGGACTCCGCATTGAATCCAGTAAACACGCTACCTTGGGGAAGTGCAGAGCCTTCTCCAGGCAATTTCTTTGGTGGAGACTTTCAAGGTATACTAAACAACCTTGATTATTTAGTAGATTTAGGGATAAATGGCATCTACTTTACTCCAATTTTTAAGGCTTCTTCTAACCATAAATATGATACGATTGATTATTTAGAAATAGACCCGCAATTTGGAGATAAAGTCATATTTAGGAAGTTGGTTCGGGAATGTCATAGGCGCGGCATACGAGTCATGCTAGATGCTGTATTCAATCATAGCGGTTATCACTTTGCTCCATTTCAGGATGTATTAGAAAAACAAGAGAAATCCAAGTATAAAGATTGGTTCCATGCCTGGAATTTCCCCATTGTTCATAAGCCAAAACCCAATTATGATACATTCGGTTTTGTCCACACGATGCCAAAGTTAAATACAAAAAACCCTGAGGTTAAAGCCTATTTACTTAAGGTCGCAAAATATTGGGTAGAGGAATTTGATATTGACGGCTGGCGCTTGGACGTAGCTAACGAAGTGGATCATACATTTTGGAGGGAGTTTCGCAAGGTAGTTAAAAGTGTAAAGTCTGATGTGTACATATTAGGTGAAGTGTGGCATGATTCGATGCCATGGCTAAAAGGTGACCAATTTGATGCCGTCATGAACTACCCATTTACAAAAGCAGCCATAGATTTTTTCGCCAAGCAATCCATTGGTACACAGAAGTTTGCAGAGTCTATAACCAGCCTTCTTTATATGTATCCTGAAAATATAAATGAGGTATCTTTTAATCTTTTGGGCAGTCATGATACAGCAAGGATTTTAACAACAGCTAACGGAGATAAAAGAAAAATAAGGATGCTTTTTCTATTTCAGCTTTCTTTCATCGGAACACCTTGTATTTATTATGGTGATGAAATCGGAATGACGGGTGATAATGATCCGGGTTGCCGCGGGTGTATGGTTTGGGATAGGGAAAAGCAAGATACTGAATTATATTTCTTTATAAAACAACTGATTGCTCTGCGTAGAACAGATGAGTTGTTTGGTAACCAGGCTGATTTCCGTTTCCTTGACATCAATGAAAAAGGCTGCATTATCTATGAGAAAAGATTAGTTAATAGAAGATTAATCTTTATTTTAAATAATAGTGATAGTATTCTTCGCATACCGACCAATAAGCTGAACTTTAATAATTCCAGAATAATAGAGTGGATATTTTCAAAGGGAGAAAAACTGCAAAAAGAAGAAAAGAAGGTTCGTAAAGGAACCAAGATGAAAGTACCCGATTTAAGTTTTCGGATTTTTGAAGAAACGATGCAATGATTAGAGCATTAGCTATCATTAACGAAAGGCAACATCTTCATCATAAAGCAATACTAGAAGAATGATACTTCAAGAGCAAAATTCCTCCTTTTTAGTAAAATTTCATATAGTGGGGATTTATTTATCCCCACCTAGTTGTTTGCTCGACATGAATCCCATGTTGGAATTATAGAAATTGTGAATATTAGCGAATTTCTTGTATACTTTAGCAAAGAGCCATAACAAGTGCCATGCTGCTTTCTTTATTCAATTTCCACTACTGCTTTAAACACAGGCTTCTCAGTATTTTCATTAATCCCTTCTATATATAATCGTTTTTCTTCGATCATTGATGTATCTTTATGTAAAATGATTGTCTCCCCAGGTAGTACTTCATTAACAAAGTTAACCTCCAAACGTTTCGGGCTAGACTTCATATGGTCCTCGATCGGGAAACAGTCCATCATGAAATCAATATATTTAGAATTATTAAGGTGCCCATTAAAATCGACATCGCTATAACCTATGACACGCTCATAGGATTTCTCTAATTGTCCATTCTTCTTCAGTTTGCCTAATTTACAATGGATCGCTCTTTCTTCAATAATCGTCGGGTACTTTAGAGCAATAGAATCGCTTCGCATAAGCTTCCTTTCTACCCTATCCATAATGACCCAAGCAGACACGGCTCTAATAATCGTATTTCCATCGTTATCTTTGACCAAATAATCACGTTCAAATTCCAAGCGTTTTGGTTCAAGTGGCCATGTTTCGATAACAATTTCCTCATCCCACTTAGGTAATCTTAAAATGTCTACTCGAATTCGCATGAGAATCCAGGCAATTCCAGAGTCCTCCAACACATCTATTCCCGCCCCTAAATTAGATGCAGCATCACTTGCTGCATCTTGAAAATAACTAAAAAGCGTACTTAATTTTAGTTTCTTTTTAAAATCTACATCACTTAAATCCACATGGTATTTCTTTGCAAATAATGTTACTGGTTCCATTAGTTCAACCTCGATTCTTTTCATGACTAGTACTTATATTGTATCAAATCTATTCTCCAAAAACTTTTACACCAATCAAAATGCTGTAAATTGTTTTTTTGTAAAAGGAGACTTGCATTAGTGTAACTAGTAGTTAAGCGTATTTGATTTTTACTAGCTGTTAACCATCACTTATCATTCTGGTTTCTCAAATTCTGTAATAGTGGTGATACTACAGAACAAGTAAATCGTTTTGAAAGTGTCAACAAGTTGGGAATAGGATTATGTAATACTCGGAAACCTCTAATTCCAAACTAATCAGCAAGTTTTTTACATGATCCAGCTGGCGCAAAAGAGAAAAAAACCGAGATGCTATTCCACATCTCGATTTCTCTTTAATTTCCATCCTTCTCGACACTAAGCTGCCATTCAACACCAAATTTATCTGTTACTGAACCATAGCAAGGACTCCAAAATGTTTCTTGAAGTTCCATCCCAACCTTTCCATTCACTCCTAATTTTTCAAAAGCATTGCGTATGTATTCTTCATCATGATGTACAACGGTTACATTAATATTATTTCCTATTGTATAATCCATCCCTGGGAAAACATCTGAAAACATAATAGGATTGCCATCAATCTGAATGCGTGCATGCAGAACCAAATTCTCTGTTTCCTTTGTCAGCGGCATTTCATCACTAGGCGGGACATCTTTAAAATACATAATTTCCGGCTTTTCCGTTTGAAACACATCCGCATAATAAAGCACTGCTTCTTCACAATCTCCATTAAAAGTAAGATAAACATGAACAGGCATTCTCTCATCTCCTAATTTTCAATTTCTTTCCCTTCGTACTTAAGTTCATTATAATCAAAGAAGAAGCCTTCGTATACATAGAAGAAAAGAATTTAAAAGCTGAAGGAGTTTGCCTTATGAATATTCAAGGACTCATCAAGTTACTGAGAGAAGGTAACAGTAGTGAAGTTTTGCATGAAATTACTAAGCTTGAAAACACGGATGAAAGAATACATTGTATACATGAAATCCTAGAATCATGGAGTAAGGGAAAAAATAATATACCAGAGGATATTGCTATTCTCTTGGAACAGCTCCTTTCTTTGAAAGTTTATCAAGAGAAATATGAGGACATTCTCTTGAAGGATTTCTTAACGATTATAAAGGAATTACTCTTCCCCACCGAGGACCTCTCTGTTATTTTCTTAGAAGAAGCAGAATGGCGGGAGGTAAAAACATTATATTGCGATGCTATGAAAGGAGATTCTAATGCTCAAACCCAGCTTGCCCATTTTTATAAAGATATTGACCGTCATGAATGGGCATTTCGTTGGTTTAAGGCTGCAGCCGATTTAGGAAACATGGACGCATCTTACTGGTTGGGGAATTATTACTATGATGGGAAGGTCGTTGAAAAAGATGATGCCAAAACATATGCTTACTACCAAAAAGCAGCAAAAGCTGGTCATCCAGATGCAATGAATAATTATGCGGATATGTATTTGCGTGGAGAATATGTCGAGAAGGACGAGAAACGAGCATTTGAACTATTTTCCAAAGCTGCAGAACTTGGCGTGCCAGAAGCAATGTATACACTTGGATATATGTGTGATAATGGGGTTGGCACAGAAAAGAATCTAGATAAATCAAATGAATGGTATAGGGAATCTGCTATACACGGCGATAATTTTGCTGCTAACAAGCTTGGTCACAGAGCCTTTGAGAAAGGCGACGATAAGGAAGCACTCGCCTGGTATCGATTAGCTGCAGATCGTGGTGACCGGTACGGTGAATTCAATCTAGGTTTATGCTATGAGACAGGTATCGGAACGGAAATTAATGAAAGAATAGCGAAGCAATGGTACCAAAAAGCAGCCATAAAAGGCGATGAACAGGCAAAAAATCGGTTGAAACGATTTAAATAAAACAATTA
Organism: Oceanobacillus piezotolerans; assembly: GCF_003665065.1. GTDB lineage: Bacteria > Bacillota > Bacilli > Bacillales > Amphibacillaceae > Oceanobacillus > Oceanobacillus piezotolerans. The sequence continues at coordinate 284,942 of NZ_RCHR01000002.1, forward strand.
AGAAAGAGGAATACACGAAAGCCCTGATGATGGCTTGGTGTGTTCCTCGATGCTTTCATGCAGTTCTCCTTCCGATTATCTCGTTTTTCCAATTATGAGCTACGCTTAGCGACATTCATTCATTATTTTTCCCTTATGCAATTCATGTGAAATCATTAACTTGGGGTGCTATACTGAAGACGTATAATCCGATTAAAGGGGAAGTTCCAAAATGGCTTTTATTATATATTTATTAATCTATATCTCATTTACAGACCTATTTGCTCAATTGCCGATTACGAGTACGTACGCACAAGGGCTTGGTGCCACAACAGGTTTTATTGGCTTTATTGTCGGGGCCTATTCCCTGACTAACTTATTTAGTAATGTATTCGCTGGTCAAGTAATTGATCGCACAGGACCTAAGAAAGTAATGCTACTAGGATTTTTATTAAATGCTGTTGTTCTCTTCCTATACGCGATAGTTACTTCTCCAACACAGCTCCTTTTCGTGCGTTTTCTAAATGGATTGACTGCCGGAGTGATTACTCCAGCCGCATTTACTTACTTGACCCTTTACCATAAAGATAAGAATAAAGGAAAAACGATGGCCTTTTCTGGGGCCGCTGTAGGGCTTGCAGCAATCAGCGGGCCTGCATTTAGTGGTATTATTTCATCTAAAATTGGACCTGAAGTGGTTTATATGACGATTGGTTTCCTAATGTTAGCAGGATTAATCATTACGCTTACTTTGAAGCCGCTGCAAAGGTCACAGCAAGAATATGAAGCCAGGAATCGCTCTTCTATCTTGTCTTATTTAGGCTTATTTAATAACAAAGGCTTATTGCTAGCCTTCCTTGGCGCTCTTTCTCTTGCCGCCTCTCAAGGAATCCTTGCCTATATGCTGCCACTGAAAGTCGTTTCAATTGGAATGGACGACCGTATCAGTGGGATGTTAATTAGTGTATTTGGGATTGTTGCCATTTTATTTTTTGTATCGCCAACGAATCGTATTTTTGACAAGTACCGCAATGAAATGATTCTGCCAATTGGTCTACTTACAATCGCTGTATCCCAAACGCTTTCTAGCTTCGCATCCAGCCAAATGGTGTTCATCATTAGTATGACGATTTATGGGATTGGATTTGCGCTTATATTCCCATCGATGGCTGGTTTAATATCGGAGTATTCCTCAGATTATGAGCGCGGGAAAGCATTCGGTCTTTTCTATGGTTTTATATCTGTAGGCTCCTTTTTAGGCTCATCCCTAACAGGTATGTTTTCCTTAACGCCTGATCAAGGTTTTATTAGTGCAGCAGTATTCCTATTGATAGTTAGTGCTACTATTCTTTTGACAACAAAAAAATAAAAATCAGAAGTACGATTCTTATATAATTGGAATCGTCGCTTCTGATTAATCTGCTTCTTCTTAACCATAATAATGCTTCCAAGCCTGTTGAATACCACCTGCACATGCTTTTGTAGCATTATAGATATTTTCCCGATTTACCTCAAGCAACTCCTTTTGAGCATTCCCTACTATGACAGCAGGGTAGCCAAGTGTCAGCATATCTAAGTCATTACCAGAATCGCCTGCAACAAGGATATTTGCCTGATCATCCGCATATTCCTTTACGATATATTGAAGTGCTTTTCCTTTTCCTGCACCTTCTGGCAATACATCCACATCTCTCCCTGAACTGAAGACAAAGGTATGAGACAGATCAGACTCTTTTAGTTTCTGTCTTAACATGCTTGCCTCTTTATTATCGTTAACATAAAAGGAAACTCTGCGATCATCTGGTAAAGACTGAAGTGAAATTCCTGGTATTTGCATTGCTATCTCTTTTATAGCTTGCGGGTTCCAGTTTTCCATCATCTTCTTTTCCCACTTCGAATCGGGTAATAATTCACTGCCACTATAAATACTCGTCCCTACATCTGTCACTAAAATAGAAGGAAGTGGTAAGCTCTCGCTATCAATGAGTGATAATGCAGAATCGTAGTGCCTTCCTGTAATATAAACTAATTCTACATTATATGGCTGTGACTCGAAGAATTGCAGTAATTCTTTAAGGGCAATGACATCACCAACCAAAGTCCCATCTAAATCAGTAGCTAGCATGTACGTGTTCATTTGTTCCTATCAGCCTTTCATATGTCATGTCCATTTGTTTCGCTATCTTCTCCCAATTAAAAGCCTTATGGGAATATTCAGCCGCTTGTTGTCCCAACTCTTTAGCCAAATATTTGTCTTTTGATAGTATACTCATTGCTTTTAATAAGTGATCTGGATTTTTGGGTTCTACATGTAAACCTGTAAAACCATCGGAAACTACATTTTGCAATCCACCAACTCCAGATGCGATAACAGGGGTCCCACAAGCTTGTGCCTCTGCTGCAACCATACCAAATGATTCATAATAGGATGGAACCACTACTGCGGTCGACTCGTTGAATATATCTGCGAGTTCCTCTTGAGTTTTGGATCCAACAAACATAACGTTATTCTCTATTCCACGTACAGCTTCTTTTAGTTCCTTCTTCTTAGGTGCAAAATTGACTAAATCTACCTCTTCATCATCGCCACCAGCAATAATTAATTTGATATCATGATTTAGGTTAGTATTGAGCTGCTTAAAAGCCTGAAGCAATGTAACAATACCTTTTGTTTCTTCTAATCGACCAGCAAATGAGAATACTGGTGCACTTCGCCATCTCTTTCTTGCATATGGATAGAAAATATTTTGATTGACACCAATAGAAGATACTACCACATTTGCTTTTGGCCCTGCAAAGCTCTCAATAAGATCTTTTTCATTTGTAGTAGTGGCAATTACGGTATCTGCTTTTCTTAAAATATTTTTTTCTGCATGTAATCGTGTTGTTTCTTTTTTTCCTGTTCCTCTATATTTAGCAATGGCTAGTGAATGGGAGGTATGAATAAGTGGAATTTTAAAATTGTTTTTTATCACAAGACCGAGCAGGCCTGATATCCAGTAATGGGAGTGTATTATATCGTACGTATCAATCGGGATAATTTCCTTCATTTCCTTATAAAAAGCTGGCAATATTTTAACCATTTCACTTTTATTCATATATCCTTTATGTCCACCAGCAATTCTAATGACACGGCAATTCTCGCCAAAGCCTTCTATTTGCGGCGTATTTGGATTACTCCAATGAGTCACAACATCTATAGTTAATCCTAATTGGTCTAATGCAAGAGCAAGTTGTTTTACGTAATTATTTTGTCCACCTGACTGCTTTCCTCCAAGTCTTGCAAGTGGATCACCATGGTCAGATATAAAAAGAACTTTCTTTTTCATATTATCGTTCTCTCCTGTCTGCAATTGTTTAATATTAATCTGCTAAACGATCTTTGTAGTTGATTTATACCCTCTCTATTTTTTAATTAAACAGTTTTCTCCTATTTGGTTGAAAGCAACTAATGCTATTTTCCTATTGCATTAGCTGAACTAAGGCGCAAGCGCCCGTTTAGCAACGTACAAACTGGAGCGCTCCGCAATGAGATAAAGGAAACACGACGACCGTAGGGAGTCGATGTTGACTTATCGTAGTGGAGGAGTGTGAAGTTTGCTAGTTGCTGGGCGCTGGAGCTGGACGTGGCTTTTCTAACGATAAGAATTACCCACAGGTCGTTCAATTTATAATTTCCTAGGCTATAAAAAAAGCTGCGTCTAAACTGGTCTTATCCAGCTTAGATGCAGCTTTTAGCTCATCTTATTTTCTTTTTCTAGTATGTTGGGTTCTTTCATAAATTTATAATATGAACTTATCAATCTCTTTCACCAAATCTACAAGCTTTGGTTTACTAACCTGAGCACTAGCCCCCACCTTCTCTCCTTTATGGAACAAATCATCCGTAATAAGAGAAGAGAAAATGATAACAGGAAGTTCTTTTAATCTTGCATGTTGCTTCACACGTAGTGTTAGATGATGGCCATCCATTTGTGGCATTTCTATATCTGTCAAGAGCAATTGAACTTTTTCAGTTGGATTCGTCGATTCATCCTCTGCTAATTCCACTAGGTACTCCCACGCTTCTCTTCCATTTTGGAAGCTCTTAACATTTTCGTAGCCAGCTTCACTTAACGTGTCGATTAATAGTGAACGTAATACCGCTGAATCCTCAGCCACCACAATTCTTTTTGCAGAACGCTCTCGAGGTCCAAGGGTTTGGATACTATCAGCACTCCCACCCAAATCAGGATTAATTTCAACGACAATTCTCTCAATATCTAATAAAATGGACATTTCTTGATCAAACTTAATAATACCTGTTGCGTATGGCTGTTTTCCTGCTGATAACTCGTTCGGCTTTTCTATTTGTTCCCAGGATATACGCTGAATTCGGTTAACACTATGGACACGAAAGGCAATCTTCATTCCATTTAGTTCTGCAACAATAAAACGATCATTTTGGGGATCCTTTGATTGTTCAGATTGTATAACATCGGAGAGCTTAACCACAGGAATAATCTCTCCACGAAGAGAAATCACTCCTTCTACATATTGGTGCGAATTGGGGATTTTCATGATTGGAAGCGGCGTAATGATTTCTCTCGTTTTTAACACGTTGATTGCAAAACTGCCCCTGCCCAGTCCAAATAGGATGACCTCGAGTTCATTTGTTCCACTTTCTAGTAAAATACCATTGCTTTGATTGTCCATTATTCTTCTCCTATTAATTTAATTGCTGGATGAGAGTTAGTAATTTTCCTGACATGTCATGGATATTTTCCGACGTGCTATTAATTTCTTCCGTCACACCAGCCTGTGATTGTATACGATCACTCATCTTATTCATACTTGTTACGATGTTTAATACGGATGTATTTATATCATCTAAAATTTTCTCAATTTGCTCTACAGCTTCTGAAGTGTTAGAGGATAGCTTCTGAACCTCCGCCGCTACGACACCAAAGCCTTTGCCATGCTCACCTGCCCGAGCTGCTTCTATGGAAGCATTTAAACCTAGTAAATTTGTTTGATTAGATATCTGTTTTATTAATTCCGTAATCGATTTCGTCATCTCAATGCTTTCTTTCGCTTGATTCGTAGATTGCATTGTTATTTCATGCTCATCTGCTATTTCCTGCGCCTCTTTTGAAACTTCATTAATATTAGCTGCAAGCCCACGCAGTGAATATGTAAAATCATTCATTTCATTTTCGATTGCCTTATCTTCTTCTTTCCGTTTCATCTCACGCTCGATATCACGAAGTACTCCAGATACAAGGGTTGGTACTCCCTGTTCATCATGCACTGTTCTAATCAGCATAGAAAACCAACGAATTTTATCCTGTTTGGTTTTCATCTGAAATTTCATATCAAACACTGGATTTGCAATGGAGTCATATAAGTGGGATTCGAATTTATTTCTTACTTCTTCTTCATGTTCTTCCACCACAAGGTCTAACCATGATATCTCACTGGACTCAAATTCGTCTCCTTCATATCCCAGAAGCCGTTTGAATTGTGGAGAAAACCAGTATGCTTGCTTATTACCGTCACGTTTCGTTACATCAATCCCCCATGCTCCTTCTAATGTTGTCACACTGAAACTGAGTGATTTCTCTATTAATTCTAAACGTGACAACAGATTTTGTATTCGTACGGTGTTTAGTTTATTTTTATGGATATTGACTAATGTCCCGACATTCCGATAAGGTGCACCAGTTTCATCCCGTAACGTAACTGCCTTTGCATGGAACCATTCCTTGGAACCGTCTTTCATAATTCCCATATATTCAATATCATATGGTTTACTGGTATCACTTGAGAAGTGTTCTTCGAATGCTGTTGTCACTCTTTCTGATTCCTCATCCGGAATAGAATGATACCAGCTCTCAAAGACATTGGGAAAGTCCTCATCATTTAAATAACCCAGCGCCTCTCTAAATTGATCATTATATATGTTCTTTTTGCCTGGAACACCATCCTTTATTTCTAAATCCCATGTTCCAATTGAATTTAAATCCGTAACAATTTTGTGCTTATCATAAAGATGGCCATATTTATCTTGTAATTCATTGATAATTTCGTTCATGCTGTTTACTACTTTTTGCATCATAGAATCCTCTGCTTCATAAGAAATGTGAAGAGAAGATGGACTTTCCTGTTGCGCCTCCAGTTTTAATCTCTTTAGCTCGTCTAATACTTTGCTCATATCCTGGTGTATTTTTTTGTTAAACAACGTAAGTCCTCCTCGTAAATTGCATTATTGCTACCAGCAATTCTTATCCTACTCAATATATCGGCATATTATGGAAATTCTTTACTTGATTTTACCATATTCCATGTATTTTATAGTTCTAATTGCTTAGGTTTAAAATTTTATCCTCTCAAAATTTCCTCTTATAATATTTTGTTTTCTAATGAATAAGGTTTTCATATAACAGATTCAGGGAAGAGATTGAATATAGAATTACAAGCTTAAGAGGAGGTAATTTCATGGCAGACAATAATAACAGCGATCGCAGTGAATACTTCGAGGAGCGTGCTGGCACAGAAGATGCAAGATTTCACGTTGTACCACACCAGGAAGAGGGTTGGGCAATTAAGCGTGAAGGCGAAGATGACCCTGAACTTACAACTGACTCTAAAGACAAAGCTGTAGAAAAAGCGAAAAAAATGGCAAAAGATGCATCCACAATGGTTATTATTCATAATGATGACGGCCAGATTGAAGATCAGCTAAACTATAAGGACTAGTATGAAAAGTGCTGTTAATCAATGGATTAGCAGCACTTTTCTTGCTTATGCTTGATCCGCATCATTCGTATCTTTCATCAAATTTCGGATTAGTAGTGTAACTTTTGACAAAGAAGTAACGGATTTATAAAATGTACATCATATGAGAATTACTTCTACTTGTAATTAAAATCTTTACTCAAAAAAAACATAAGTTAAGAAGTTTTTTAGGTAATTAAAATACATAATTAGTTTTCTCATTTAAAAAATGAACATCTTAGAAAAAGGAGAATGTAGAATGGCATACTTAGTACAGGTTGATTTTCCGCACGAGGGACCATTTGGAGATGAAATGGCAACGGCATTTACAGATTTAGCAAAGAATATCGCTCAAGAAAAGGGCTTTATTTGGAAACTTTGGACTGAGAATGAAGAAACCAAGGAATCAGGTGGCATTTATCTTTTTGACACAAAAGAAGATGCTGAAAATTATATGGAGAAAAACAGAAAAAATTTCGATGAATTCGGCATTAAGGGTGCAAGTATGAAACTTTTTAAAGTTAATGAACAACTTTCTCAAATTACTCAAGGACCTTTAAAATAACAATTTATCAAAATTTAAAAGAGTGTGTCTTAAAAGCATATCCCGTTTTTAAGACACATTTTTTTCGATAGAATGAGTAAATTTCTGATTTTTTTAGGACAGTTGATGATTTACAATTCCACGATACTGAATAATTAAGCACTCGGTCACAAATCATATCTGTATATGCCTTTTGCGACCTATTTTTTCTAGTACGAGATCAAGGGGAGACATGAATGAAGATTCAATTTGGTTATGTAGCAAATGCATTAGGTTTATGGGATGCAAGTCCATCTAAAACATTAACGTTTAAACGGTATTCGGAACTTCCGAAACAGGAGAGAGCGGAGAAACTAAAATCAGTAACCGCACAAAATTTACAACATACAAAAAGAATTTTACACTATAATATTGCACATGAAATTAAATTATACCGTTTTTCAAGCTCACTAGTTCCTTTAGCCACTCATCCAGAAGTGATGTGGGATTTTATCACTCCATTTAAGAAAGAATGGGAAGAACTTGGTCAACTAGTCAGGCAATATAAAATAAGACCAAGTTTTCATCCAAATCAATTTACATTATTTACAAGCCCTAATGATCAAGTAACTGCAAATGCAGTAAAAGATATGGAATACCATTATAAGATGCTGGAAGCGATGAATTTAGTTGAAAATGGGATTATTAATATTCATATCGGTGGTGCATATGGCGATAAGCATACAACGTTAAGCAGATTCCACCATAATCTAAGGACATTGCCTTTAGAAATAAAAGCGATAATGACCCTTGAAAATGATGACAAAACATATAATGTCGAAGAAACTCTAATTACTTGTGAAAAGGAAAGCATCCCTATGATATTCGACTATCACCATCATATGGCTAATAAAACAGAAGCTGATCTTTCTCTATTTTTGCCTAGGATATTTAACACATGGAAACATTCAAACAACAAACCAAAGGTACATATTTCTTCACCAAAGTCTGAACAAAGCTTCCGCTCCCACGCCGATTTTGTGGCAAAAGATTTTGTACTCCCTTTTTTTAGAATGGCGAAAGAACTAAATCAGGACTTTGACATAATAATTGAAGCCAAACAAAAAAACCTAGCGATGCAAAAACTTGTGGAAGATTTAGCATCTATTCGAGGAGTTAAACGAATATCAAGTTCAACGTTAGAATGGTAACTATTAAATTTATGTATGAGGTGAAACAATGACAATTGTACGGCTTGGTTATGTTGCGATGAGCATGGAATTGCAAAATGCCTCTCCCTCGAAAACCATGACCTTTACCCAATTTGAGAAAATCCCTGACAGGGAGGCTGCTGTTCGTAAATTAGAACGTATTGCACAGCAGAATTTACAAAACACATTAAGAATATTACGGCATAACGCAGCCTCGGACATTCATTTCTATCGATTATCCTCACGGCTTATTCCTTTAGCAAACCACGAGGAACTTGATGACTGGAATTACCTACAACCGTTGAAGAGCAAACTTCAGGAGATTGGAGATTTTGCCACTGAACATCAGATCAGAATAGATTTTCATCCTGATCATTTTGTTCTTATTAACTCAACGAAAAAACATATCTTAAAAAATGCTATCATAACCTTAAAGATGCATTATTTATTATTAAAAGCCATGAGAATTAATCCGGTTCATCGCTGTGTGATGCATGTAGGCGGCAACTACAAGGAAACAGAAAAATCACTTGAACGCTTTATTGAAAACTGGATGTATGTCCCACGATCGATTCAAACAATGATTATGCTTGAAAATGACGATACCTCCTTTACCTTAGAAGATACATTGTACTTATGCGAAAAACTGAATATCCCGCTTGTTTTCGATTATCATCATCACCTTGCCCATCACGAGCACCCTAATTGGGAAATTCATTGGGGTCGCGTGGTCCAAACTTGGAATCATTCTCCTCTGCCGATTAAGATGCATATATCAAGCCCAAAAAGTGAGAAAGAATTTCGGCATCATTCCGATTATGTGGATGTGGATATGTTCTTTGAGTTTCTACATACCATTAAGGATAGTGTTCCACAAATTGACTGTATGATTGAAGCGAAAAGAAAAGATGAGGCACTTTTTCAATTAATGGAACAGGTAAAAAGCAGAAAGGACGTTGAGATAATCGATGCATCTTCTTTTCATTTAAAGTAATCAAAAAAATATAAGACAGGGTAACAAATTGAAGAAGATACACTTGCCATCTCATACAATGATATAAGTCCAGCGGAATCGATATTATGCACAAAGGCGCAAGCGCCCGTTTAGCAACGTACAAACTGGAGCGCTCCGCAATGAGATAAAGGAAACATGCCCCTTTAGGGGGTACGCCGACGTTGGCGTAAGCCGGTTTTAGTTGGCGCAACCTATGTATGACTGAGTCGATGTTGACTTATCGTAGTGGAGGAGTGTGAAGTTTGGGACTGCGCAATGCTCGTCCCACCAAAAGATCTGCTAGTTGCTGGGCGCTGGAGCCGAACGTGGCTGTTCCTAATGATAAGAAATATTCACAGGTCGTTCATTTTATAATTTCCTAGATATTAAAAAAGGATTGTCACTAACTAAAGCGACAATCCTTTTTATATGGATAATTATAGTTCTAACGTTTCTGGGGGAGTTCCCTTCTTATTCATAAGACGAATTTGATTCGGTTTAATTTCGAGAACAATCAAATCAGGATCCTCAGGACCATCAAACCAAATCTTCATATTGTCATCCCAAATTTTTTTCTTTAATTCTTCATCCTCTTTAATGGTAACTTTCCCTTCATACTCTACATAGGAATCGCCAAAACCTTCTCCATCATATCCAAGCAGGATATGTGTATTAGGATTTTCACTAATTTCTTCTGTCTTATCTGTATCCCTGCTTGTCGGAGTATAAAGAGTTAGATCTTCATTAAAAAAAGTCATGTATCGAGAATGAGGCTTATTTCCTTTAACAGTAGCCATAATACCTGTACTACTTTCTGTTATAATTTGTTCAATATGCTTTCTTACCTCTTGTTGTTCCATAAAAAGCTCACTCCTTTAAACGTCATTAAGTGTGTGGATGACCTACATCTTATTATTCATTGATTTAGATCATCTATTCATGGGGATCGTTATTCACCATACACACCTCTTAATTTTGTATTCCCCATTAGAACTTTAATTAAACAAGAGCTTTATTTTTGGATATCCAACGTACTGAAAAAGCACTGACAATTCCGGCAAAAACAACGTACAAGACGAGGTAAGTAGGGAAGCCCTCACTTAAGCTTAATAAATAAGTTGCAATCATCGGTGTTAACCCACTAGCAAATATTCCGGAAAACTGATATACGAAAGAAATTCCTGTGTATCTCACTTTTGCATCAAATAATTCCGCGAATAATGCAGCTTCAGGTCCATAAACGGCTGCATAAAAAATGCCTAACGGAATAATGATCGATAGCCAAATAAGGGTAGTGCTTCCTCCACTGTTTACCATTAGCCAGAAAGCGGGGATTGCTGAGAATCCAGTAACTAAGCTTCCATACCAGTATGTCTTGGTTCTCCCATATCGATCTGAAATATAACCAAAGATAGGAATAAAGAAAATCATGACAAAAGCCGCTACTGACACACCTAATAAAGCGACATTCTGTGAAACATTCAGACTTTGTGTGAGAAACGTGATGGAAAAGACACCCATAATATTGAAGAAAACACCATCAATATATCTTGCCCCCATGCCGGCAAAGATTTTTCCAACATTCCCTTGCCACATTTCTTTTATTGGAATACCTGTATCTTCTTTTCCTTCTTTTAACTTCTGGAATTCAGGACTCTCATCTACATTTAACCGAATCCAAAGACCTAAGAATACTAATGCTGCACTAATTGCGAAAGCTATACGCCATCCCCATTGCAGAAATTGATCATTCTCAAGCATTAGCGACAGCAGCCCTACCACACCAGATGCTAATAAAAGACCTATAGCAAGGCCAATCTGTGGAAGACTAGCATATAATCCACGCTTTTTTTCAGGGGCATGCTCAAAGGTCATGAGGACGGCTCCTCCCCACTCTCCTCCTAATGCAAGACCTTGAATCATTCGTAAAAGCACCAGAATAATTGGTGCTATTACACCAATTTGTCCGTATGTTGGCAAAAAGGCCATTAATGCCGTACTAATTCCCATAATAGTTAAACTCAGTACAAGCATACTTTTACGTCCAATTTTGTCTCCGAAATGACCAAAGATAATACCACCAACTGGCCTTACAACAAAACCAGCTGCGAAAGTTGCAAAAGCAAGCATAGTCGAAATAAAAGCATCACCTGTAGGGAAATATAGCTGATTGAATACAATACCAGCTACAACACCATAAAGAAAGAAATCATACCATTCTATTGTCGATCCGATTAAACTTGACGCTACAACACGTCGAAGCATTTTTTTATCGGGAATAGTCATGATCTTTCCACCTCCTATTTATTCGTTAGGATACTCCATTAAACCAAGTTTACACAGAGTTCCACGTATTTTTTATTCATCATCTAATGACTTTAATTTTGCTTTAACTAGCTATGAAAAGGTATTGGACCCCTGAAGGTCTAGTAAAGATGGTTCCCTCCCTTCTCTAAATAAAGCAGTTTGCTCATAATTCGTTAAAACAGAAGGCAATTTTAACTAACATACAAGGGGTATGTCAAGCGTTTTAGTAACTCCTTATACCATTAGCTTTTGGAGGCGCACTTCTGCCTAAACTTTAGGGAAAGTTAGAGTTTTGGAATAGTCCTTTATAAACCCTCTAAGGGACCAAACCTTGAATTTTATCATTCATATGCCGCCTATAAGGACAAAAATGAAACGATACCCTTTTGCAGCCATTTCGAACGTATTTCTCCAAACGTTAATGATTTAACTTGCCAAATAATGGGCTTCTTGGGATGAAATTCAATATCAGTAAAGGCATTATACCGGACTACCTCAACACTCAATTCTAGGGCGATATAGATGAAGATTCGATTTTTTGTGGCAAACACATTGGAGGGAGTGAATCCTTCGAAGGCGTTAACGTTCGAATAGTAGTTGCTCCTTCCTATGCAGGAAAGAGCAATCACATCTTTATAGAAGGAAGGGAGATTCTTAATAAAATAAAAATCCGAACTAACATATTGATTTTTAATGTGAATTAGTTCGGATTTTCCTTTATATGATATTTTTTATTGCGAAATAGCACATGAGTTAGATTCAATTCTATTAGTCGTTTAGGATTGTATAAAATATTTTTCCTATAAACCCTTTTACTTAAAGCTAAAGCAGACTTTGCATATTCCTCTTTCGTTTGTCAAACGTAGCAATCTCAGAAACCCCTTTTTCCAAAAGCATCGCTTTTATACGATCTGAGTATATCCCAAGATCGTTCGGATAATGGGAATCTGATGACATGGTAAACTTCACACCTTCTGAAATCAGGATATCAAGAAATGTTGAACTCGGGCACATTTCTTTAACAGGATAGCGGTAATAGAGCCCTGGATTCACTTCTGTGGCAATATCATAGTGTGCTAGAGTTTCCGCAACATCCTGATACATATTAAATAATCTCGATTCATCTGGTCGGTAATTAAACACCTTTAGGTTATCCAAATGGGCTATAAAATCAAATAGTCCACTAGAAGCTGCGTTTTTCACCGTGGCAAAATGATTTTGATATAAGGCATGCAAATCATTTTTCTCGAAGTGATGCTTGAGCTTCGGATTGTCAAAACCCCAGCCTTGATTAAAATGAACGGATCCGATAACATAATCAAAATCATAGCCATCTAGTAGAGAGGTTAATTCCTCTTCGCCACCAGAAAAATAATCAGCCTCAATTCCAAGCTTTAACTTCACACCTTTTTCAGCCCAAGCTGCTTTTTGCGAAGTAATTAATTCCACAAATTCATTCAAGTTTCGAACCATAACTTGGTCAAGCCATTTTGCTTGCTTTATACCGATTTCATTCGAAGTGACGTCCATGTATTTCGTAAAGTAGCTTCTTGTTTCCTTAAAACGATAAAGATGGTCAACAATCCCTACTTCCTTGATTCCTTTTTTTAAAGCTTCCTCGAGATAAAAGTCCAACCACCATTTGGAATATTCTGTCGTTTCTAAGCGCTTGCTCATCAAGTCGACTGTCTTCATAAGCCACTCTTTCGTTCCTTGTTTTTCATGAATGGGTTCATAAGAGTCGATTGCTTTGATGGTCTTCTCTACAAAAGAAAGAGAATACGGTCCTTCCTCAAGATGTATGTGGTAATCTACTTTCAACATTCTCTTCCTTTCTATTTAATAATAATGGAATGGTGATCCATTCATAACTATTCTCATACCAGTCTTCTGGCTTTTCCTTGTCACAAATAATCGTTGAGATATTGGAAATAGGTCCGATTTCAAATAAAGATTTTTTATTCAGTTTGGAGGAGTCTGTTAGAAGGATGGATTCCTGGCTGCAAGAAATCATGGCCTCCGAAACTAGAGACTCGTCCATATCAAAATCATAAATTGCATCTCTGGTCAATCCTCCACAGGAAATAAAAGCTCGGTTGAAATTAAATCTTTTTAAAAACTCTACCGTATATATTCCCCGTACCGAAGATTGGTAAGGATTAGTTACGCCGGGAAGCATGATTACCTGTCCAGTTATTCGCTGCTCTTCAATGGCAAGATTAAAACGTTCTGCTGAATAAAGCGAATTTGTGACAATGGTCAGTCCTTGTACATTTTCAAGCATATCCGCAAGATGTGCTGTAGTGGAACCAACATCTATCGCAATGGTATCCCCATCTTCAATTAATTCCGCTGCATATTTCGCAATTATTTTCTTTTCTTCAGCGTGAAGAGACATTTTCTTTTTAAATAATGGCTCCTTATGCAAGGGTCGATAACGAACAGCTCCTCCATGGACTCGAGTCAACTGATCATTCATTTCCAGCTCTGCTAAGTCTCTTCGAATGGTTTCAGGAGTGACGTGATTTATCGCTGCTAAATCGCTCACCCATACCTTTTCCTTTACTTCCAGCTGCTCTAAAATCCGCTGATGCCGTTCTTCTTTATTCATGAAACTACTCCTCTGCTGACAAAAGTTTTACATATCGATTGGTACAATATGATCGTGATGAATATACAGGTCCGTTGTTTTAGCTAGTTCACTTATATTTATTTCACTATTTAGAACATCAACTGTCAACTTTAATGTACCAGCAGTATAGTAGCAGCGGATAGTACTTCCAAGTACCGTATAATCATCTAAATGGGCAGGGAAACTGAGAACGTTTTCGCCATGAATCGGCTTGATTTGAATTGTTTCTGAACGGATAGCATAGGAATGCTTGCCACTTTTTCCTGTGAATGCTGGATGCAATTGCTTCAATTGTTCTGAGGTTAAAATATTGTAATTTCCGATAAAGCTTGCAACGAAATGAGTTTTCGGCTGTGCATACAATTCTTGAGGTGTTGCCTGCTGAACAATTTTACCTTCGTTCATCACGATTACTCGATCTGATAAAATCATTGCTTCTTCCTGGTCATGGGTAACAAAGATCATCGTGATTCCAAGCTGTTTCTGAAGCTTGCGGATATCCATTTGCAATTGCTTTCTGATTTTGGCATCCAGTGCACTGAGGGGCTCATCTAAGAGCAGAACTTTCGGTTCAGTCACCAGTGAACGAGCAAGTGAAATGCGCTGTTGCTGACCTCCTGAGAGCTGATCAGGATAATAGTCAGCTTTATCCTCCAAATTTACTAAACGGAGCACAGCCATGACTTTCTGATTAATTTCCGTTTTCGGTAGCTTTTTAATCGTTAAACCAAAGGCGATATTTTCATAGACTGTCATATTAGGAAATAAAGCATAGGACTGAAATACGAAACCAACATTTCGGTCTTTAGAAGGCAGATTGCTAATTTCTTCTCCATCCAGATATAGCTCACCCTCCTGAAAAACCTCCAGCCCAGCTAAAACACGAAGAAGCGTCGATTTTCCGCATCCACTTGGACCAAGCAGTGTCACAAGCTCTCCTTCCTCAATATTTAACGATATATTTTTTAATACGTTATTATCACCATAAGAAAGTTTTAACTCATCAATCGCAATAAAACTCATAGTATTCGCCTCTCCTCTTTGTTTGCTTCTGGATGCTAATTGGTTAAGGAATCTTCTGTTGGAGGTAAAAGGACCTCGGCCTCGTCCATTTCTGTTAAAGGTTCTCCTTTTTTCCGAAGATTTTTTCTACGCTTGTTAGATGTCATATAAGTTATAAGCAGACTAATTAAGATTAATAGAATAAAGTAGGCAACCATCACAGCACTCGCAAGGTGTCCATTTTCATTCATTCGTCTTAGCATATAAATCCGAATGGTTTCATAATTTCCGCCGATTAAAAGATTTGTCAGCACAAATTCACCGAAGAAGCTTGAAAAAATAAGCAATGTCGTAATCAGTAGACCAAGTTTAATGTTAGGCAAAATAATTTTCACAAAAGCGATAAACTTGCTGGCTCCAAGTAAGTCAGCTGCTTCCATTAGGTTCTTTGTCTGAATACTTTCAAGGCTGTTTCGTACACCTTGATACATAAATGGCAGTGAGCCAATAAACAAACCGCCCACTAAGACAGCAAACATCGGAATCAGAGAGCCTGAATACATTCTAAGAAGGCCTGTAGCAAGAATTACTCCAGGAATGGCATATGGCATCAGGACAAGTCCCTTCATAAACTGATCCACACGCGGGAAATACATATAGACGATAAATACAGTTGGAACCATAATGACCAGTACGACAGCAAGTGTCGTAAATGTCAACACAATCGAGCGCATGACCGCAGAGATAAAAGCTGGGTCCTTCATTAATTCAGCAAACCACTGTACGGTGAAGTCTCTCGGCAAAATACTATTGGACCATTCCGTAGAGGTAGCGTATAAACCTGTTGATACAAATGGGAAAACCATATAAAAACCAAAAAGCGCCATAATGATATACGTGCTGTAATGTCGTTTCTTTGTTCTCATGCAAGGTCTCTCCTCACTCGCTTCAGTAACATTTGCGAGACAAATAGTATTACGATCATAATGACGGCAAACAGAACCGCCAGTGTGCTGCCAATGATTGGCCTTGCGTAAATGTCACCCGAAACTAATGCTGCAATTCGAATGGTGACTAGATTGACGTTGCTTCCAGTTAAGGCATAGGCTGTTTCATAGGTACCCATTCCATTGGCAAACATAATCACAAACGTCCCTGCAATGCTTGGCATAATACTTGGAAGTCCTACTTTTCTCCAGTAGATCCAATTTGTTGCCCCCAGCATAAAGGCCGCTTCTTTCCATTCTTTTCTTATCTTTTTCAATGATGGGTAGATAAAGAGAATCCCAAGTGGAATCTGAAAGTACAAGTACGTGATAGCAAGTCCTTGCCAAGAATAAAGATCAAAGTTATTTAACAGCGGCCATTCCAGATTATCTAGAAAGAGGCGGAATACTCCTGAATTCCCAAGCAGAATGATGAAGGCAAAGGCCAAAGGAACACCGGCAAAGTTCGCTGCAACATTAATATAGACAGTTAATTTATCCTGAACTTTATCCGGGAGGTTCGTCATTGCATAGGAGACAAGAATGGCCAAAACAAGACCCGTCACACTGGAAAAAATGGAGATCAATCCGCTATTCATAAATGCTTGGGTATAGAAGGGATTTGTCAAAACTTCCTTGTAGTTGTCCAATGTAAAGGCACCTGTTGCCTCACTGGTAAAGCTCGATGTAACCATCATTACCATAGGAATAATAAGAAACATAGCTGCTATAAGAAAAAACGGAATAAGGAGCAGTATCTTTCTATTCCACTGTATTCGCTTCATGCATATCCCCCTCTTGCTTCCAGCTGTTCCAATCTACTTTCTGCATTTTCTCCGCCTTTTCTATGCCGAGCATATGGCAAACAAGCGGTGCGAGCTGAAGCTGGGCTTGTACATTTTCACCAATATGAGGTGCCATACAATCCGAAAGAATAAATAACGGGACCTCTCTGTGTTCCCTCATTGTTCCGCCATGGTTGCCATAATCATCCATTCCATGGTCCGATGTCACGACAATCTGATATCCCATTTCAAGCCATATTGGAAGATAAATACCTAAAATGGTATCGATGCGATTGACTGCACGGCGGTACTCGATTGAATTTCCCGTATACTTATGACCTTCATCATCAATATTCATGGAATGTACATACATAAAATCAGGAGCATAGGTACGGATAAGATGATGGGCATCCTGGAATAAATGAGAATCTGGATAGGTGTCATCTGAATAAAAAATGCCATGCTGAATATTATTCGATTCGTCATGCTGAATCCGATCCTCCAACATAGAAAACGGGGCACGGTTATATAACTCACTTACCCAGTGATAAGCAGCAGCTGCCGTTGTTTTACCTGCTTTTTTTGCAAGGGAGAAGATGCTTTCTTCTTTGGAACGCTGTACAGAATAATTGGTATAAATTCCATTTTCATGTGTCGGAACACCAGTCAACAGAACTTCATACAAAGGACGGGAGTTGCTAGGAGTTTCCGATAATACTTTAAAGCGGGAAGCCAATCCCTTTTCAACAAAGTGGTTTAAAATTCCTAATTGTTGGATGGCAATGTCATAACGACAGCCATCCAATGTAATCATAACTACTTTTTTATTGAGCATTGACAAGCACCTCTTGTTGCCATAGTTGTGGTAATTCAACAGCAGTTTGATCCCACGCTGCATGGTCTTCTACCTGTTGAACATTTTCATAAGCTTCATCTGGCAATAATTTCGCCTGTACTTCTTCGGGCAGTTCTACATCACGAATTGGACGAGCGTAACCTTTTGCTAGATTGATTTGTCCTTCATCAGACAAAATATATTCTCTTGCAAGCTTAGCTGCATTTGGATTTGGTGCATGCTTGTTTATAACCGTTGTGTATCCGCTCATTACGGATCCATCTGTCGGAATCGTTACTTCAAAGCGTTCTGGATCAATTTGGTCACGGTAATTCAACCCATTAAAGTCCCAGACAATCGCTACATCAATTTCCCCTTTTTCTAAATTGGCGATGTTTGCCTCCGCAGAAGTCATTCGACCTTGTTCTGCGATTTGTCTGAAATAGTCAATTCCTGGCTGGATGTTTGTTTCATCTCCTCCATTAGCGATGGCTGCAGCTAACACGCCAAACTGTGCCTGTGTAGCCTTGGTTACATCTCCAACGGAAATACTGTAATTGCCATTTGCAAGTTCTTCCCACGATGTCGGTGCTTTTTCTACATTTTGTTTGTCTGTAATAAAGGCAATTGTTCCGGTATAGCTTAACAGCCAGTGACCTTCATCATCTTTTGCCCAATCGGGAATCTCGTCCCAATAAGTGGTTTTATATGGTAAGGTAAGTCCTTTTTCTTTCGCTAACGGTCCAAAGTTAATTCCAACATCACCAATGTCCGCTGTGCCATTCTTACCTTCTGATTCAAATTTAGCTAATTCTTCTGCACTGGACATGTCTGTATCTGTCTGTGTAATGCCATACTGTTCTTCCATTTCATCCCATGTTTCCACCCAGTTGGCCCAGGTATCAGGCATCCCAACACTAGCAATTTTTCCTTCTTGTTTCGCTTTTTCAATGATGGTTTCAAGTGAGTCATTTTCATTTGCTGTAGAGGTTTCTTCAGCTTGAGTCCCACAGCCAGCTAATGCAATAGATAATGAAAGGATTCCTGCTCCAATTAATGATTTTAGTTTTGTCTGTTTCATTTGTTTATCCTCCAATTGTGTGTTTGATCGATGTTGAATAAAAAAACATGACGAAGTATGGCTTAGTAGATTAGTAGATACAGCACCTCCATATTATCTTCTTTATTATTCTAAACAAACATTATTTTGTTTGTTTCATTTTTGTTTAATGTTTGTTTACACTTAATAAATTAACAAACAAATATTAAGTCAATATGGATAGGAAGTAAATGTTTTGTAAATATGTGTTTATATGTTTCGGTAATTACAATATTTCAATCTATTTCTCTTTTATTTTGGTATGAACTTGGAGAAATGTGGTAAAGTAAGCTCAAAACAAGTAAAAGAAAGAATGTGATTTTCGATGACATCGAACCAAAAGCCTAATAAGTTAATCGCCGAGAAGTCTCCATATTTACTACAGCACGCCCATAATCCAGTTGACTGGTACCCTTGGGGAGACAAAGCATTTGAAAAGGCAAAACGAGAAAATAAACCTATTTTTCTTTCGATCGGTTATTCAACTTGCCATTGGTGTCATGTCATGGCACACGAATCCTTTGAAGACGAAGAAGTAGCTGCCCTTTTAAATGAGCACTATATCTCTATAAAAGTCGATCGTGAGGAGCGGCCAGATGTTGATTCTATTTACATGAAGGTGTGTCAGATGATGGCGGGGCACGGTGGCTGGCCTTTAACGATTTTTATGACACCAGACAAAATCCCATTCTATGCTGGGACGTATTTTCCAAAGAACAGCAAATATGGTCGTCCGGGGATTATGGAAGCCTTACAACAATTGCATAAACAATATACAGAAACCCCTGATAAAATTGATAAAATCACAGCAAGTGTGACCGATGCACTTCAAAGAACAGTAACAGCCAAAAGCGATAAACGGCTGACGAAGGATGTACTTCATGAGGCTTATCAACAACTAGGGAAGAACTTTGATTTTATTTATGGAGGATTTGGGGAGGCACCTAAATTTCCTATGCCCCAGAATCTACTGTTTTTATTAAGGCAGTATTATTTTACGGAAAATGCTGGTGCTTTGAAAATCGTAGAGAAAACATTAAAAGATATGGTTGCTGGAGGAATCTGGGATCATATTGGGTTCGGTTTTTCCCGCTACTCTACAGATGAGGAATGGCTCGTCCCGCATTTTGAAAAGATGCTGTATGATAATGCACTCCTGTTAATCGTGTATACAGAATGCTTTCAGATTACGAAAAATCCATTGTACAGACAAATTGCTGAACAGATTATTACCTTTATAAAAAAAGAAATGACAAGTAAGGATGGTGCATTTTATTCGGCAATCGACGCTGATTCGGAAGGAGTGGAAGGGAAATACTATGTGTGGAGCTATGATGAAGTAATCAGAGTTTTAGGCATAGAACTGGGTGAACAGTATGCTTCCGTTTACGATATCACTCCTGAAGGCAATTTTGAGGGAAAAAATATTCCAAACTTAATTGACAATGATGATGCAATGACCGAAGATCTTCAGATAAAGCTTGAATCTGCTCGCCAACAACTCTTGCAAGCTCGCGAACAACGTGTGTATCCTCACGTCGACGATAAAATTTTAACAAGCTGGAATAGCATGATGATTGCAGCTCTTGCGATGGCTGGAAAGGTATTTGCCAACGATAAGTACATTAGCATGGCAGAAACAGCTCTGCAATTTATTGAAGAAAAACTTGTTGTGGACGACCGTTTAATGGCGCGCTATCGAGACGGTGAAACCAAATACAAGGCTTATCTCGATGACTATGCCTTTCTTTTATGGGGCTATCTAGAATTATATGATGCGACATTTGCCCTCACTTATTTAGAGAAATCACGCAAGCTAGCCGACCAGATGCTGGAATTATTCTGGGATGAGGAGAATGGTGGATTTTTCTTCAGTGGAATTGATAGTGAAACATTAATTGCAAAGGATAAAGAAATCTATGATGGTGCCCTTCCTTCAGGTAACAGTGTGGCTGGTGTCATGCTTACAAGGCTTGGTCAGCTGACAGGGGAAACAAGCTATCTCGAGAATGTTGAAGAAATGTATTATACCTTTTACGATGATGTGAAAAAACAAGCTTCTGCCAGCCCCTTCTTTCTGCAAAGCTTGCAGCTGTTAGAATTCCCGACTAAAGAAGTTGTCGTACTCGGTGAAGAAAAGGAGCGCTCTTATTTTCTTAAAAAGCTTCAAGCAGATTTTTTACCAGATGCATCTGTATTAACTGCAGATCAACCTGGAAAATTAGTTAAAACTGCTCCTTATGCCTCTTCCTATAAGCAATTAGGCAGTGACATCACCGTTTATGTATGTGAAAACTTCGCCTGCCATCAGCCTACAACCAATCTAGAAAAAGCTTTTAATATGATTAAAGAAAAATGACGCTTATCCATGCGTCATTTTTCTTACCAAGTCCCTGTGCTCATAAGCCATATATATCTATTTACCGATTCGCAAAGAATTCCTCTGCTTTTTCCAAGAACACCTCTTGGTCTGGCGTTAAATCATATTCTTCTTCAATTGCAGACACTGGGCAAACCGCCTTGCATGCACCACAATCAATACAAATATCTGGATCAATATAAAATTGATCAGGACCTTCTTCTATACAATCAACAGGGCAAACACTCACACATTCGCCTGCTTTTTCAGACTGACAGGCTTCTAAAATCACGAATGCCATCTATATGTACCTCCTTGTATTCTAAATAGTGACTCTATTAAATGATAAAGCTTTCAATCGTACAAGTAAACCCATTGGCTCGAATTCATGCTGAAACCTGAATCCTAAACTGCGAAATTTATCGGAAAATGGTTGGACATTAGTGCTTTTCTTGTAAACTTAGCAAAAACACTGTAAACTTTTGCATTCAACAAAATACGACAATAGAATAGCTGGAACAAAAAATGGACCCTCCAAAGAGAGTCCACCTATCTATTTCTTCAGCTTAGCCAATGCATCAGCCAACGCATTATTCTTAAAATCGTCATCCTGCTTCTTCAAATATTTATTAATATCCTTCTTCGATACTTTGCCCTGTTTATCCTTCTGTCTACGTTGATTAAAGGTAGACAGTTTTTCACGGTGGCCACATTTACACATAAACATCTGCCCATCGCCTTCCCCACGGAGCTCCATTCGTTTATGACAGTTCGGACAGCGGGCATTCGTTTGCTTGGCAATGTTCTTCTTGTGACCACAGGATCGATCCTGACAGACAAGCATCCGTCCATGCTTGTTCTTCACTTCAAGCATCAGCTTGCCGCATTCTGGACATTTTGTACCTGTCATGTTGTCATGTTTAAACTTCTCGTCACTGTTTTTAATCTCTAAAACAATTTGTTTCGTATAACCTTTGATTTCTGAGATGAACTTCTCTTTCTTAAGCTTGCCATCTGCAATGGCCTGCAGCTTTTGCTCCCATTCTGCCGTCAATGCTGGTGAACGCAAATCAGCTGGAACAAGATCAAGCACTTGGCGACCTTTCGAAGTTAAGAAAATATGCTTGCCTTTTTGCTCAATATACATCGTATTGAACAACTTCTCGATAATATCGGCACGTGTCGCGACAGTTCCGATTCCGCCTGCTTGATTTATCGTTTTTGCTAAGTGCTTTTCATCTGAACTCATATATTTTACCGGATTTTCCATTGCTTGCAGCAAGGCGCCCTCTGTAAAATGCTCTGGCGGCTTTGTTTCGCCTTCCGTCAATTTCGTTTGCAATCCCGTAAACGTATCACCCTTCTCTATTGCAGGCAAACGCTGGTCGTCCTGTGCATCGTCATCTTCAAAGCGATTGTCATATATTTCCTTCCAGCCTGCTTTCTTGACGATTTTCCCTTTTGCCACAAAGCGTTCTCCAGCAATATCTGCTATTACAGTTGTTTGCTCATATTCATATGGATCAGACAATACCGCTAAGAAACGTTTTACAACTAAGTCATATATCTTGCGTTCCTTGTCATCCAGGTCTGATAAATAGACACGCTCTTCTGTTGGAATAATCGCATGGTGATCGGATACTTTAGCATTATCCACGACTGCTTTAGAAAGCTTTAAGTCTTTCTGTAAAATCTTTCCTGCTGCTTGTTTGTATTCATCGACTCCACATGCTTTGACACGGTCCTTCAATGTTGGAACAATATCGGTTGTTATCACGCGTGAATCCGTACGTGGATAAGTTAATACTTTATGATGCTCATAAAGACGCTGCATAATTGACAATGTCTGCTTCCCGCTAAAATTGAAAATTCGGTTTGCATCACGCTGCAATTCTGTTAAATCATAAAGTTGTGGTGCGAATTTCTTCTTATAAGATTTTGCAATATCCACTACTTTTGCAGGTTTTCCCTTCACTTGCCCAAGTAATGCATCTGCTTTCTCCTTAGAAAAAATACGTGAGTTGTTTTTCTCATTTTGCCAAACCAGCTTAAAGCCTTTATTCGTCTTCGCTTCAATACCGTAAAACTTCTGCGGCTTAAACTCCCTAATTTCCTGTTCACGCGCCGCTACCATCGCAAGTGTCGGGGTTTGCACGCGGCCAGTTGAAAGCTGTGCATTAAATTTTGTCGTTAGTGCACGAGTCGCATTCAATCCAACGTACCAATCCGCCTCAGAACGGGCAACAGCCGAAGCATAGAGATTTTCATATTGCTTGCCTGGCTTCAATTGATTAAATCCATCCCGAATCGCTTTATCGGTAACAGAAGAAATCCAAAGGCGTTTCACCGGCTTTTTGACATGTGCTTTTTCTAAAATCCAACGAGCAACAAGCTCCCCTTCCCGTCCAGCATCTGTTGCAATAACTACTTCCCCAACATCTTTACGATTTAGTTGTGTTTTAACAGCACTGAATTGCTTGCCTGTTTTTTTCATAACAACAAGCTTTAAATGATTTGGAAGCATTGGTAACTTATCCAAGCGCCACTCTTTATATTTCTCATCATAGGCTTCTGGGTCTGCTAATGTAACAAGATGCCCCAACGCCCATGTAACGATATATTTTTGTCCTTCCAAATAGCCGTTTCCTTTTTTACTGCACTTCAACACACGTGCAATATCACGGCCAACGGAAGGTTTCTCTGCAAGTACTAAAGTTTTGCTCATGTAGAATTCTCCTTTAAAAACATCTATTGTTACTTTACCACAGTTGGGACATCTATGCAGAGCTAATCCTATCTTTTTTTGAGTGCGTATTGCCATTAAATCACCATATCAGTGAAGCCTCTTACACTCATATCGTTTAGTACCCATTATGTTGCCCTTCTCCAATTTTAAAGCACACCACGAATGTTGTTGCCATACACTATGTTAGATTCTCTGTAAAGGACTGAATCGATATGCTCATCTTTATTGGATTATTGTTATTAGTCATTGCAGTTAGTATCGATAGCTTTGGAGTAGGAGTAACATACGGCATGCAAAAAATCAGGGTACCAGTTATTGCTTTAATCATTATTATGGTCTGTTCCGGTGCCGTACTCTTAACTTCCATGTTGTTAGGAAATGTGCTTGAAATGTTTCTCTCCGTAGAGATTGCGAAAATGATCGGAGGATTTATCCTAATCACCATTGGATTATTTTCACTCGCCAACCTGATTATTGCCAATATCAAAAAGAAAAAACAAGGGTCAGAAGCTCAACCAACGAGTAGGTTTGGTGAAATCACTACAGTGCTTGCCACTCCTGATAAAGCCGATCTAGATAATTCTGGAACCATCTCTGTCAGTGAGGCACTGCTGCTTGGATTTGCCCTAGCTCTCGATGCATTTGGTGCAGGAATTGGAGCGTCTTTACTTGGTTACTCTCCAATTATTACGGCTGTTCTTATTGCAGGAATGAGTGGTATTTTTCTCTCATTCGGCATGAGAATTGGGTTGTTATTGGCGAAGAATAAAAAGCTTCAAAAATTATCATTTCTTCCTCCGACCTTGCTTATTGGGCTTGGTATATTAAATCTGATTTAATTTCGAATATTCTAACCATCAATAGATTTACCTGTGATACACTGGAGGCAAAAAGAGAGTTTCGAGGTGGATCATGAAAAAGGATTCTTTTACGATAATAACGGTTATTATTCTTGCATTCGTATCCATGTTCACAGGGGAAATCGTAACGATGG
Organism: Oceanobacillus piezotolerans; assembly: GCF_003665065.1. Taxonomy (GTDB): domain Bacteria; phylum Bacillota; class Bacilli; order Bacillales; family Amphibacillaceae; genus Oceanobacillus; species Oceanobacillus piezotolerans. The sequence continues at coordinate 310,150 of NZ_RCHR01000002.1, forward strand.
TTATGCTTGGATTCATTTTAATTAGTTTACAAAATATCCACAACACGTTAAAGGAACTGCTTGTTTTACAACAGGAGAAACAAGACTAGTTCTTAAGATAAAACGCTAAGCGCTTGAAGGCTTAGCGTTTTTCTGTTATAAAGCTTTGACTAATCCACCATCCACCACTAATGTCTGTCCAGTAATATACGTATTTGCGGCTGATGCTAAAAAGACAACTGGTTTTGCGAATTCTTCTGGTTGGCCAAAGCGGCCCATTGGAATGCTTAATTCAGATTCCTCCATCAATTCCTCCGCCGAAATTCCAGCTTTGTCTGCATTCAATTGATTAAGCTGAATGATCCGGTCTGTTTTTATCGTTCCCGGTCCAACCGTATTGACTAAAATATTATATTCACTTAATTCTTGTGCCAGTGACTTGGATAAACCAACAATCCCCGGCCGCATTGTATTCGATAACACCAAATTGTCGAGGCTTTGCTTAATGGAAGAGGATGCGATATTAACAATCGCTCCCCGGTTTTGTTTTCTCATATGAGGTACAACCGCTCGTATTGTACGAACAAAGCTTAATAAGTTCAGTTCAAATGCATGATACCAATCCTTATCAGTCATATCTAAAAATCTTCCCGCCGGTGGGCCGCCTGTATTATTAATTAGTATATCTACCGTTCCGTTCCATTCGACTGCCTTTTCGACAAGATTCGTTATATCATCTGCATTTTTCATATCACAGACAGCCCAATCAATATTGGCATTCCCTGTTTCTTTTTTTAATTCTTCTGCCGTTTCTTCTAGCGATTCTATGGTCCTACTGCTTAGTAATACATGGGCACCCTCACGCGCAAATTCAGTTGCAATTGCTTTTCCTAAGCCCTTGCTTGCAGCTGTTACAATAACTGACTTCCCTTGTAAACCTAAATCCATCCTACAACTCCCCTTTGGTCTTTTAATTGTTATATCCACATTATAATTGGCTCAGAAGTAGATTCCAAATATTCTTTGTTCTTTGTCTTCTGAAAAACACTTACTTGACACCTATGTCCAGAACAAAGGCGTAAGCGCCCGTTTAGCAACGTACAAACTGGAGCGCTCCGCAATGAGATAAAGGAAACATGCCCCTTTAGGGGTATGCCGACGTTGGCGAAAGCCGTTTTTAGTCGGCACTTCCTTTAACTTGATTAATGAAGTTCAACTATGTTGAACGTTATCGTAGTGGAGGAGTGTGAAGTTTGGGACTGCGCAATGCTCGTCCCACTAAAAGATCTGCTAGTTGCTGGGAGCTGGAGCCGGACGTGGCTTTTCTTAATGATAAGAAATATCCACAGGTCGTTCATTTTATAATTTCCTAGACTACAAAAAATCGCCTGGGAATGATATTTAACTTCACCCAGGCGAATTTTAATTTTATATTAAGTTTAATAGAATGGTAACTGTTAATATACTAGTAACGGTTGCTATAAACGTAATACTCGATACCAATTCCGGCTCTGTATCAAATTCTATTGCATACATGGTCGTTGTTGCCGCAGTAGGCATTGCTGAAACAATCAATAATACTCCACCGATAAGTGGATCCACATTAAATAGATGAATAAAAGCAAAGGCAATTAATGGTGCACCAACCATTTTTAATAGAACAGATGATGTAATCACTTGCCAATCCAGTTTAATGCCGGTAATGGAGCCAAGCTGCATGCCAAGCATTATCATCATGACAGGAATCGCTGCATTTCCAACCATGGATAGTGTGTCATGTACTGACGATGAAATAGTTATATCAAATGCCTGAAATAGAAAAGCAAGAATCATTGCATAGGTGGTCGGCATCTTCATCACATTTTTTAGTGCTCTTGTCATACCACTTGAGCTGCGAGATGCGTAATACACACCGAAGAAATTATTCTGTAAGCCTTGAACCACCATAATAAACACCCCGTACGGAAGTGCTGCTTGGCCAAGACTGAATAGGACAACAGGAAGCCCGTAATTTCCAGCATTCATAAATCCAGTTGCTAGAATTGCAGCACTCTCCGTATTCTGTGACCAATGAAAGATTTTCGCTAGAATCTTATTAATCAGGACCATAATGAAAAATAATAGAAACATATAAACAATAATGATAATATACCCGCTATTGAATTCTGCATCATATAGTGATGTGAATACCAATGCTGGCGACAAAATATATAAGCAGACTGCAGATACTGACTTTACATCTAGTATTCGAATTTTTTGCAGGACAAACCCTGACGTAAACACAAGCATAATTGGCAATATTACATTTAAAAATAGACTCATCTCTTCATCTCCAAACTATATTAAGCAATTCATAGTTTATCATAAATACTGGTTTGGTAGGCCGTTTTCGGTAAATTTGGATTGTGTTGAGAATCCAGGGATAATGATTGTGATGTGAATTAAGGGTGGGGCCGTTCAACTGCTATATGAGATATTGGAGAACTTCGGAGGGACTCCTTTAAGTGAAAGGGTGACGTCTCTGAGTCTCGAGCAATTTTTTAAACTGTCGGGGCGATTTTTAATCGATGTGGAGCAACATCAAGTTTGCCTAATCACGCTTTTCAAGAACAGTATCCATTAATAACTAAATAGACAAACAACATGTACCAATGGAACTTAAAGAAGATGATTCCTGTTTAATACAGAAATCATCTTCTCCTAATGGCATGACCCTTTAATCATTTCCTTTACAAAGGGTACAATATTAACTTGTTATTATCCGTTGTAAATCTTAGTCAGAAAGTTCTTCCAAAATAAGGTCGAATACAAGTTGCTTTATAGTAATTAGTTTTAAAAATCTCTCAATAGCGTTTTGATCTCCACCTTCATTGGCTACATTTAAAGCATCTATTAGCGCGTTTTCTAATCTTACAAATACATTATTAAACTGGCTCATGCTTCCACCTCCTTTTCTATGGTAGTTTATGCTTGCTTTGAGTTAGTGTATAAACTCTTTTACTAATAGAAGATACATTTATTAGAATTTGGGTATGTATTCCTATTAGGTTATATAGAAGGGATGGCATGAACACTTGCAATATATATGACGATAAATGTCAGTATAGCGTTAATGCTTAAAATTAACAGGTTATATCTCCTCGCATTTCCCACAAACTTTCTCTTGTCATAAAAATAACATTTACTTTCAAATGAAGGCTCCACCGTACTTTCCAATGATATATGGAAGAAGGAATTCGGACATCTAAGCAAAATGAAGTTAAATTTAGGAGAAGGAAAGACGAGATTAATGTACTTTTATGTCCGTTTAACCTGAAAAAAGAATTAAGTCATAACTGTAAAGATTATAAATTGGTAGCATGATTAGCAGCACCTTTTACAGAAGGGTTAAAGAATATGAAGCCAATCTTTAATTGTTTAGCAAATAAATCAGTGTATGGTTATTGCTTTTACTTATTCCACCTTTTTGTGGTATGGATAAAAGCACTACTATTACTTTCTATTGTATTAGCCTTTTTCAAACAATAAAGGCTCTCCCCCAATCATATGTATATTTATTTACATTCTATAGTATAAAAAGGAGGGATTAATCTTGATTTATCGAAGTAAACGTAACCGTTCTAACATGGAAAATAATAATGAAAATCATTTCAGTTATAAGTGCGGCTGTATTTACGAATACTGTATGGAGGAATGTAAATACAAACCTAAAAGAAAATGTGACTCTTGCAAGAAACATGATCATAAAACAAGCAAAGAGGTCCTTACTGAACTCATTGAATCTGCCGTTGAAACTGTGAATTCTCTTGCAGATGCTATCAGCGCCGAGTCTCAGGCTATAAGAGAAGGCAATTTTACGGCAGAAGAATTAAAAGTGCTGACAAACAATTTGGAAGATCTGATAAAGCTCGCAATCAAAAAAGAAATTGTTTTGGAATCTTTAATTGAGGATGCTATTAAAGCTTGCAATCTATTAGAAAAATAACATAAATCAAGTGAATAACACTATAGTTGGATAATTTACGAAGTCACATTCTATCCTTTTATAAATAATTTTATGGAGATTATCAAAATTCTTACTCACGTAATAGTGTGCTTGAACATCTATTTTTCGAATGACTTATTGTCACTGCAAATCATCAGTAAGATCTTCTTATACCAGATTTTCAATATTAAAAAGAATACCGTTTTGAAGCTGTTATAAACAGAAAAGCTTCATAGGGATTTATAACGGTTTAAAGCAAAGCTTAGTCAGGATGTTATCGAAAATACTAACTGATTTAAATAAAAAGAGCCTAATTTAAAAAGTGATATATTCCTCTTAAGGAAGACAGATTAAATAAAATCTGTTATACCACGGGGGAATTTTTTGTCTAATAAATTAAAATATTATTTAGTAAGTTTAATAGAAAAACATTTGATAATATTTCTTTCCAGTGTTTCTTGATCACGACGATGCAAATGAAGGGGATACGTTTCAAATTGTAGGAAGTGCGGTGCTTTGTGATATATTTGAAGAACCAGCAATCTTTGATAGCTTTGTAGTATACGATGAGAAGATTCCTGTTACTTGGGAATTTAACAAAAGATCCTTAAAGTTTGTATACGAAAAGTCATCACTGATTGAGATGACCTGCAAAACTGAATTATAACATAAAGACCTATGGGACCTTAATTCATGAGATTTTTAAGAGTTTCGGCGATAAGTAAGGAGAATGACTCTGAAGGTGGAACCAGTTCCCCTTTCAGAGTCATTCTTTTTAAGAGGTCTGAAAAGCGATGCCTTATTGTTCCATATTAATAATCTTTTTCCTCGCAAACCCAATAAGTGTGCTTAGTACAGTGTTTCTTTTTCTTTTTCTTACAATAGCAGTCATAGTCATCGTCGTGTTTGCGCTCGTGTTTGCGCTCGTGTTTGCGCTCGTGTTTACGATCATGTTTACACTCGTCATGATAATCCCAGCTCATTCTCTTCCACCTCCCTTTTAGTAGAGTCAATGCTATACTATGTACGGTGAAAGAAGATGCTTGTATACTAGCACATATTTATAATTTTGGAAGAATGTCCTTGCTTGGAGCATACACACTTATATAAAAAGCAGAAATCTTTTATTAACGTTTGACCATAAAGCACTGGTGCCTTTCAAACGCAAAAACCCCTGCATTATGGAAGGGAATTCTTGTATATTTTCAAGACTACTATTATTTAATTTTTTCCTACGACAACCGCAACCTCCACTTACTTTCTTTGACCGTTTGACATCTTCAGTTGCGATTGGTTTTTCCTCTTGACTGATTGCCACTCTCAAACCACCCTAACAGTTATTACTTCATTCTCCATACTACTGATTAATTACACAATGGATTACTATATTCGGGCCATCCTTCTATCTCTAGGGCATTTTCAAGTTACGTTGTCTTTCTTGCCAAATTTCATTGAAATTTTACTAGAATAAGTAGGCTCAATTGCAGTACTTTTAACAAATACTCTTTCTTTGTTTTTCCTACAAATCTTTCGAACTGGCTATAAACGATTTACCTATCCGGGGATAAAATTGTGCATTTTTGTCAGGGCATCTATCTATTCAAAAGGTTTCTGGAAACATATAAATATTAATGTAAAGAAGTAATCTATTCGATAAATCAGTTAAAGAATAGGTAAACTTCAAAAAATATTATAAAGGAGAATGCATAACATGATGTATCAGAGAGACGATTACTATAAGGAAGAATGGGAGTGTCACAAACCGCATCATTGTGATTGTCATAAGAAGCGTCATCATGATGAGGATAAGAAGCATCATTGTGACTGTGATAAAAAGCGTCATCATGATGAGGATAAGAAGCATCATTGTGACTGTGATAAAAAGCATCATCATCATCATCATCATCATGATCATAAAGATGACAAACCAAAATGTAAAGGAAAGTTTTGTGAGGAGTTTTGGGAACATGTCACACCAGGTACTGAAGTTGAAGTTACAATAAAAGGTGGCGCCGAATTTGACGACCTTAAATTTATAAGCTTTGACCCAAGAACTTGTCTTGTTGCTTTCGTTGAAGAAAATGACGATGACTGTAAACCTTGTTTTATAAATTGTGAGGATATCGCTACTGTTTGTTTCGACGACTAGATTTTCCTTTTAAAAACCAAGTTATAGTAATATAAATTTTTTGTTATAACCGCATCCATGTAAAATAAACGTCAAATACGCTCACCTATTTTTGATATGCTCCCCTTTAAGTAAACAGATTAAAAATCTGAATACTTAGAGGGGAGTATTTTCTACGGACCTGGTATGTGCACCTGTTAACTTAATACCAAGTCCTGTCAATATTTACGGGTTATCATACCATTTCCAAAATTAAGGCACACAGCTGTCACAAACAGAATTATTCATGTAACCAATACGCTAGTGATAATTCTTATAAATGCTATGAAAAACATGGCGAAGGAGCTTTAGTCGAAAAAGTTGTATGAACAAAAAAATTTTCTTCCAAGAGCAACAGACCGCCCAGGTGCTTGTCTAGGGGAGCAGGTAATTGAAAACCACCAGCAGTCGAACCAGTTTTTAATCAGCCTTAATAGTTAAGGACGATAGTGAGCAGTTATTAACCTACTATTATTCATAGACTATCGTATCTATCCAAATTACACTAATCCGGAAAGGTATTATTAATAATGGCGAATTCAGTGATCTTGATGACCGTCTCTGTGAGCAAACAGGACCTATTACCATCCATTCGCCACAAAGATTGGGGTCTAATACGACACCAATAGGAAACATAGCGGAGATAGTTAACAATCTACTTAAGCTCTATCTCTTCTACTGCTAAAACTGCACTGCTGAGCGAAAATTCGGACTTTTTTTCAGAATTTCATGCTCTCGGGAAATACCCCAACAGCTTTTCTTCTTTTTTATTCCTCGCCACCCTTTGCTTTATTTTCTATGGCTGCATGAGCAAGTTGAGTTTATAGTATCTGTAACACAAAATCTATTTCCTTCGTATTTTGAACTCAACGGACTAAGGGTAGTTTGTCATGGGTCCACTCATATTCTAAGGACGCAAGCCTCCCCTGTCCTGCAATAAATATGCAAAGGCCTAGCGGCATGCGTCCACCCTTAAGCAATATATCATACATAGGTTATAGGGAAGTCAAAAGCAATTCAATCTGAAATAATATTACTTTTGACAAGCAAATACAATGAAGGAGTGATTATGTATGAAAATAAACACTGGGAAACCTTGTGGCAGCAGCAATCACAAAGAATGCCCGCCTATGCTAGCATGTGATGTAGCAGAATCAAGAAGCACAGGCTGTGAAATTATCGAATTTGATACCACTGGTTTTGAACGTATAGTGGTTCTTCGAGACTTACGGTTGACAATTCCGGTAGAGGCAGATATTAAACTTCCATCCTTTGCAACAGATATAAAAGAGATAAGGAAGAATGTTCATTTAACACAATGTAAAGCTACAAGGATAATCGGAACTGATGAGAAGGCACGACGTACAGTAAACTTATTTGTTGAAGGGTTTGTACACAAAAATATTCAATTTGTAGAAGACTGTCATGGTTTTGTGAAAGATTTCATCGTCAATGTTCCATTCAGATGCTTTCACACAGTGGAATTAAAAACCCCTGCTAGCCCTGCTTTTGCCAGCAATAAGAATAGTACAAATAACGAACTTAGGGAGTTGGCTCCGAATAAAATGGAGGCAGATCGTTGTAATTTTGGTTCTCAAACTGAAGAATTATTTAATGAACCAATTGAGTGTAAATTAGACGAAGCTAAAATTAACCAATGGGATATTATTAGAAATTTCGATAACTGGGGTCGCTTCAATAAAATAACAGAGAAGATGTCGATTACACTTGATTTAAGATTGACGCAAAAGCAACTAGTAAAAACAATTACAAAATCAGACTATTAGAAATATGAGCTGACATACTCAAAAACAACAAAACTATCTCAATAGCCGGTAGAGGGTGTGGATCCCTCTACTATTCATTTTATGTGAATAAAGAGGATAATTCCTATGAAAAAATGAAGAATAGTTAAGTAGCACTTCATTATTGTGTAAATTAACTGCCAGTTAATGGATAATTAATCAATGATCAAAGGGTGTCAGAACTTCCAACACCCTTTTCCACCTATCTATACACAAACAGGTATATATTGTTTCTGATATAAATCAAACGCTATATTAGCTGTGCCCTGGATTGTTACCTTCTGGGAATCAAGATCATGGCTCCAAATAAATTGGATACTCCGTAATTCATCTTCAATTTTTTCTGTGAAAGTTTGGAAGAATTCAAAATGTGTACTGACGCCCTGATCACATGTAATAAATGTATACTCTTTTCCGCATTCCATATTTTTTTCAGGAAAAGCTATCCAGTCTACATGAATGACTTTATCCCACATAATTGGGATTTTAATTGTATGGATTTTTTTTGTTAGTGCATCTACGTATTCGATATCTGCTACGAGAGCACCTTTAACAAAAACGGTATTTGATGGCAATATTACATTTGCCTCAAATGATTTGACGGTCCAATCTGCATTGATTACATACTCTATTTGACAGTTTGTATCGATTGCATGAATGATATCAACATCAAAGTCAACGTTTGCTAATAAAACAGGGAGCTTTGCTAATTTATCTGGACGATATAGTGTCCTTTGATGATGATCGGTCTTTTTCTTTAAATTTTCATACTGTTTTTTCTCCCTATACTTCTTGACCTTGAGCTCTTCTTTTTCAAAGTCTGAAACAGAATTATCAACTGATGAAGATTCCGATGATGATGATTCTCGATTATGATTAAAAGGAGCTTCTCTATCTGATTCATGTAAGATAGAAAGAAACATATCCTGCTGTTCTGGAGCGTCATCGTTTGATATTTCTTCTCCATTAGCGGCGATAGAAGATTCCGATGATATAGTTTCTCTATTGCGATTAAAAGGAGCTTCTTCGTCTGATTCATGTAAAATAGAATGAGCCATATCCTTCTGATCTGGAAGGTCATCGTTTGATTCTTCCACATCACCGTCGTCAGAAGATCCCGAATATAATGTTTCTCGATTGTGATTGAAAGGGCCTTCTTCATCTGATTCATGTAAAATAGAAAGAAACTTATTCTCCTGTTCTAGAAGGTCATCATTTGATGATTCTTCCGCATCAGCGGTGTCAGAAGATCCCGAATATAATGTTTCTCTATTATTAAAAGGGCCTTCTTCATCTGATTCATGTAAAATAGAAAGAAACTTATTCTCCTGTTCTAGAAGGTCATCATTTGATGATTCTTCCGCATCAGCGGCGTCAGAAGATCCCGAATATATAGTTTCTCGATGGTGATTAAAAGGGCCTTCTTCATCTGATTCATGTAAAATAGAAAGAAACTTATTCTCCTGTTCTGGAAGGTCATCATTTGATTTTTCTTCCGCATCAGCGGCGTCAGAAGATTCCGATGATAAAGTTTCTCGATTGTGATTAAAAGGTCCTTCTTCATCTGATTTATGTGAAATAGAAAGAGCCATGTCCTTCTGATCTGAAAGGTCATCATTTAATATTTCTTCCACGTCATCCGCATTAGAAGATTTCGATGATGAAGTTTCCTCATTATGATTTAAAGGAGCTTCTTCGTCTGATTCATGTGAAATAGAAAGAGCCATATCCTTCTGATCTGAAAGGTCATCATTTAATATTTCTTCCACGTCATCCGCATTAGAAGATTTCGATGATGAAGTTTCCTCATTATGATTTAAAGGAGCTTCTTCGTCTGATTTATGTGAAATAGAAAGAGCCATATCCTTCTGATCTGAAAAGTCATCATTTAATATTTGTTCCACGTCATCCGCATTAGAAGATTTCGATGATGAAGTTTCCTCATTATGATTTAAAGGAGCTTCTTCGTCTGATTTATGTGAAATAGAAAGAGCCATATCCTTCTGATCTGAAAGGTCATCATTTGAAGTTTCTTCCTCGTCATCGGTATTATCTGACGATTCACCTAACATGGATAAAAACTTTTCTAACAAATATTCTTCCTCACTATTATTCTGCTCTGTTATAAATGGCTCCATCTGATTCTCTTCATCAAGTGCTTTATCATCTCCTTCAGTAGGTTCTGTAGATGATTTTTCAATACCCATCTTAGATAAAAACATGTCTTCTAAAGAATCATGTTTATTACTTGAAGTAGTTTTAATTTGGGAATCTTTAGAATCTGTCTGATTTTCTGTTTCTGCCTGTGTTGTAATTTCCTGTGAGAGAGATGACTCCCCATTAAAAGTATCTATTTTCTCATCTAGTTCACTCTTAATGTTTGATATATTTTTAGTATCATCCTCTTTAAGAGTTAATGGTTGCTTTTCTTGATATTTTGAGGACTTATCTGCTTTATTTAGATAAGCCCCTTCATCGTTATCATTTGAATCATTTCGGTTTTTCGATCCTTGTTTTGAATACTTACTATACTTTTTTGATTGGCCTTCATTTTTTTTCTTGTCACTCTCTAATATTTGTTTCGATTTTTCATCTGATTGGATAGGATTATTTTCTAGATTTTCATTATGATGAAATTCCCGGTCTTTTAACCTAGGCGAAGAATAGATTACAGGATTTGACGTATTTGTACTACTGCTATTGGGAGAATAAATTCCTGTCTTTCTTGCATGATTGTTTGCCTTTTTTGAAATGGATGGATACCCAATATTGTTAAGGTTTGTATTTGACCTGTTCTTGTGAAAACGTACTACCTTTTCCTCGTTTTTCCAATTCAAGTGTCCAGAATGTGTAAAGTTATCTGCCATTTCCCATCGAAAAGTGCTTTATACATAGAGCACCCCTCCAATCACCTCCTTACACTAATACATTTATGAATATGCAGATACATTTTCTTAATCGTCTGTGCCAATATCTAGTTCATAATCCGAATCATAATCGTATTTATGATCATGCTTATAATCATGCTTGCAATCATGCTTACAATCATCTCTATAATGATCATCTTTATAATGATCATCATTGGATGTTGACGTTACCCTGACTTGTTGATTTTGCAATACTTTTAAACCTATATCCAATACCATTTTTTCTTCTACCGTTTGGAAAAAACCTTCGTTCAATGGAGCAGTATGTGGAAGCGGTGTTCTGTCCACTGCCTCATCCCATTCAATAATCTTGCTGAAAAGTAACTCACAGAATGGTAATTCATTATAGAATTGTTTACTTTCTTGATGGAACTGGGAAAGATCACTTGTCATTAATTCATCTTTCTCAGGGTAACCTGGTGGTAAAGCTTGGGATACCCCGAAATCAAATTCATCCCGCTTGTTGATTTTTGGCATTACGGGGTGTGCGAGAAACTTCTTGATTTCTGTTACACATTCAAAAGGAATATCCACAGTAAGAGAATGTAAGTCTGACGCTATTGATTTTTCAGTACTTTCCGCAATCTCTTTCGATGGAGAAGCGTATTGAATGTTTTTGCGGACAAATCCTTTTATAAATAATTTCTTAGTTGGTAATAATAATCGGCATTGTGTTAAATTCACTCGTTTTTTAACATCTTTTATTTCTAAAACTGGCTCAGGAAATTTAATCTTTGTGTCCAAATTTAACTGTAGCTCAAGCTCTGCCAAAACGACAGGCACCTTTGTGTAAAGTTTTCCAATACTAACATGTGGAGTAAAAGGATGGTTATCACACTCGCCTATATTTGAAGTTACTCTGCATTCAACATTATTTTTATGGTCATGCATTTCTGACATTTGTATTCCTCCTTACCATATTTAACTCAATTTCATCGTATGTAGGATATTTGACTATGTATGGGCTTTTATCATGGTAGTGAGAATTTTTTAGACATTTAACCATATATCTCCTGTTACGGATACTTATTTATCCTCGATTATGGCGGCTTTAAACAATTTTTTATTTTCTATTGTTTCGACCCACCGATCGATATAAGCTGCCTGTCATTAAGATCAAGTATCTAAAAAAATAATATACTGCCAAGATATATACCTTCAGATGAAAGCAAGTATAGTAACCATTCTTCATGCAGAGTAATATATATTATCAGCATGATTATTTCTTATATTTAATTACAAAAGATCAACAATGGCAGTAAAATGATTCATTTATAAATCCCTAATGAATAGGATACAAGGGTAGAAATTCCACCAGTTAAAGTGAAACTTCATGCAGTGCAGTCCACTGCCTCCCTACCTTCAAATGTCTTTTGTTTCCCTCGAACTTAGGAGGGGATAAAAAACGTCTTTGCGTGATAAAAAATCGGAAATAAAAATGGGTACTAGCACAGCCCATCTTTTCATGCATAAGATTAAAAACGAGGAGGAAGATACGATGTTAATAAATAATCTTTTAGCTGTTGATGTAGGAAACAGCTGGTATAAAGTACTTGTATCAGATAACGGCGAAACATTTGATTATCAAATGCCAAATGCAATCGCATTGTTTGATGAAGAATTATATGAAAAACCATATGATGATGATGATATTGATCTGGAAGATAATTTAATCGTAGAAATAAAAAGTCCTGCATTCGTTGATAAACGGGAGATCTATTATCTTGGAAATGCAGCAGCAAAGCAAAGAAATGTGAGCTTTACTTCTTATAATAACCAAAAGGCAGATGAGGTTCGAACTTACTTGTTATTATTCGGAATTGCTGGTTATCATGCACTTGTTACCCAACCGTGGAATACAGAATTGGAATATCATATCAACCAACTGGCAGTTTCATTACCTACCACACAATATAAAGAAAATAAAGAGACATTTAAGGAGCGTCTCATCGGTACGCATAGCGTGATTTTTCATAAAGTCCCTGGCATGGAAGAGCCAAAAGAAATGGTTGTAAAATTGACTATCGATGATGTAATTGTTGGTGCTGAAGGTGCATGCGCATATTTAGGATTGACACGGGATCAGGAGACACTCTCGGTTACAAATGAATCACTTGTAGAGGATTCAGCTAAGGGGATTATTATTGGCGACTTAGGTGGAGATTCCGTTGATTTTGTTGGTATAAAAAATAATAAACCCGTCGCTTCTGTAGAAGGAGAAGCTTTCGGAATCAATCCATATCTTGATATTATCATTCAAAAAGTAAGTAAAAATGAGTTATATCAGTTTAATTCAAGGTCAGAATTAGAGAAACTATTAATTAAGGGACCGTCAGAATGGTACGTGGAGCCGTTTGCTGGTGTAAAAAAAGATATCAGTAAATATGTTTTACCACAGTTAAGAGACATGGCCATAAAATACCTAGAGCATTTTGATCGGGTTCGGTCAGGTTCCAATGAAATTAAAGGTGCAGCAAGATATATAGCCGTTGGTGGAGCAGTAAAACTTGCGCAAAGACAAATCGAGGAAGCAGCGGTAAAATGGAAAGAACGAGGCCGGCCCATTGACTTGTACTTTCCAGAGGATATGCCAAACCTCAATGTGCTTGGACTAATGATTCTAGCAAAAATGAATCAATACCGTAAAGCAAAAATAGATGACTATGTTTATACAAAAGGGTAAAGGATGAGGTGGTGAAAATGTCAAGGATGTATACGGATTTTTCCAATGAAACTATAATAACTATTCCTGACAGCTTCATCGAAGTCAAAACAGGAGAAAATCAGGTAGTCTCACCAAAAACACAAGAACAAATAAAGTTTCATGCCGAAAATAATACACTCCTGCATCTTATCTTTTCAGCACTTGAGAGTTATCTGCACCCTAAACCTGTTAAACATGCTCAATCAAGTGATATCATGCTTGAATTGTTAGAAATTAAAAAAATGATAAAACAAGGGAGTTCTATTAAAAATCATTCCATTAATGACATATCTCCTAAAAAAGAAACATCTGACTCCGGTGAGTTAAATTTAAAAGACATTGAGGATTTGCTTGAATCGTTTGGAGGGTAGGTTAATTATGTATTAAAGGTAGACCTTAATAGACAAGGTTTACCTTTTACCTTCCAGCGAAGGTACCATACGAGCCTTTTTGGAGAAAATTCAATAGATACAAGTTTATAATTTCACAGCTGGCAAGCATGTCACAGCGCAGAAACAGGAAAGATCAACATTTATACAAATTCCTGTTTTGATTAGATCATCCGCGCATTTTTTATCAATTTGGCAATAAGGACTACTATTTCTATGACCACAACAATCATATTTAGAGACTGCTGAATATTTTAAATCTGATCTAAATGCCAGTAATTCAAGGACAGCACATTTACCTTTCAGTTCTTTGATTTTAAAAATAAACGAATCAATACATTTAAATTTTTTCTTACTTTTATCCTTGCAACTTGAATATGTTACTACTCCAGTTCCTTTAAAAGGATCACATCCACAATATAGGATGATTGGAATAGTATTTTTGATTGCCTTCTGTTTCTCACCACGTAAATCGTCTATGGAGTTCTCACATGACGTTTTACAGTGATCATCTTGTTTAACTTTATTCTGTGCCCTCAAAATGGCTTCTAACACTTCCTCTACACAGTTCTCAAAACGGTTCTTATCCGGCATTCCAGTCCCTTTTTTATGAGAATCACAGCAACTCTTATGATAATCGGGTCTCTTGGCGCATTTCCTCGGTCTATAAACCGCTTTTTCGGTATCATAATAGGGTTTTTTCATTGATTTCACTCCCCAAAAATTATTTAATATTTCCTCAAGGTATCATATGTGTACAGCAAAATTCCGCTTAATGGTCTCGCCCAATAAAATAAATATAAATATAATGAAAGTACATAGGGGATGCTGTTGGGTGCATTTCCATTCTTCCCAGTCCGATACAACTGATGTTTAGTGGATTCCTTCAGGGGAGGAACTGCTTTTTAAAGCAAGCGATTTATCCCCTCAACTTAACAGGATGTAGAATTAATGGACAATAAAACCGTTCTTCTTTTAAGGTATTCATCAATTTTTACTTTTCACCTTATTACTTAGGCACAGTACACGACTTCCTCTCAATCACCAACCTAACTCGTTTTTTCCAAATTATCCCTTGACTCCATATACACAATGTATATAATGTATATATACAATCAAAAAAAGAGGTGCCCCAACCCATGAATATACTCATCTCAAGCACTAAAAAGGAGCCGCTATTTCAGCAAATCATGGACCAGATCAAGGCACAGATCTTCTCTGGTGAGTTAAAGGAAGGGGATGCCCTCCCTTCTATGCGTCAGCTTGCAAAGGATTTGAAGGTAAGTGTTATCACAACAAAACGGGCATATGAAGAGCTGGAAAAAGGAGGATACTTAGTCTCAGCAGTTGGAAAAGGAACATTTGTTGCTGGGGAAGATCCGGAGATTCTAAAAGAATGGCAAATTAGTGAATTAGAAATTCAGCTTGAAAATGTTCTTCAAAAGGGAAAAAAACTTGGATTAACGAAGGAAGACATGATCGAGCGAATAGAAATTTACTACGAGGAGGAGCTGTAGATGAACGCGATTGAATTACATCACGTAACAAAGACTCGCAAGGATTTCACTATTAAAAACCTTAACCTTTTTGTACCACAGGGATACATTACAGGCTTTATTGGACCTAACGGGAGTGGGAAAACGACAACCATTCAAATGATCATGGATATTCTAAAAATAGATGAAGGAGAGATTAGGCTTTTTGGTACAACCCACAAAGATCATCATGTCAAACAGCGAATTGGTTTTGTTTATGATGACCTCTATATGTATGAAGATTTTACGATAAAAAAAATGAAGTCCTTTATTGCTCCCTTCTATGATTCGTGGAATGAGGAATTATTTCAATCCTATCTCGACCGATTTCAATTGCCATTCTATAAGAAAATAAAGAAGTTCTCAAAAGGGATGAAAATGAAATGTTCCTTGCTTTTTGCTCTTGCTCATGAGCCGGAACTTATTATAATGGATGAGCCAACTTCTGGACTTGACCCTGTTTTCCGCCGCGAGCTCATTGAGCACCTCCAAGAATTGATGACAAATGAAAAGCAAACCATTTTTCTCTCTACCCATATTACAACCGATCTTGATCGGATTGCAGATTATATCATCTTTATCCATAATGGGGAAATTTCACTTCAAAAGAACATGGAGGACATCCGACGTCATTTCCATGTTGTTAAAGGAAAAACAGAAATGATAGACGACGATACGAAGGAATTATTCATCGGAACTCAAATAACAGGTGTAGGATTTCATGCCTTATTTGAGGGAGACCTCTCTACATTTGAAGGCTTTGGAGATGAGATTATCGTGGAAGAAGCAAGTTTAGAGGATATTATGTTTTATCTCACGAGAAAGGAGATAGTTTCATGATTCAAGTTATCAAAAAAGATGTCCAAATTAATTTTCCTTTTCTTGTAATTGTCATCATAGGCATATCATTTATAACCTTACTAGATGATCCATTTTCCTTTCTTTACCCATGGACAATGATGGCGATCACTTTTAGCACCTTTTACATGGATCAAAAAAATCATTCCGATTATGTGTTACGCAGTTTGCCTGTTTCAACGAACGATATTGTTTTAACTAGGTATCTCTTTATCTTTGTGTTGAACATCGTTTTATGTTTGTATATGTGGCTGCTTGATTCTTTTCAATGGACTTCTCAATTAAACGGGGACGCCGTTTTAAGCCTTTATACCTTTACAAGCTTGTTGATTGCAGTAACACTTCCACTGTATTATATGCTTCAACGTTCTGGACTTGCGCTATTTTTACATTGCTTAAGTTCCATTGGATTATTTTTCATCATCGTTTTCATGGCAGCTGGATTGCAGCCGATGATCGATTTCTTTCATCCTGTGATCTATTTCCAGCCAGTTTTATTTTGTTTTGTTTTTTCGATTGCGTGCTTTTGCCTATCATACCATCTATCAAGGTGGATATATTCCAAAAAGGATATTGTTTAGGAGGTTGTCTACTATGCTGCATTTTATCAAACGGGATTTTTTATTAACCTGGTCGTCTTGGGCACTAATTACCTTACTGCTTATCCCTGTTGGGTATATTACCTATATCCCACCGACTTTTATTTTGTTACTGATCTTTTCTTCGGTTCTATTTGGCAGCTTCTTTTATGATCAAAAAGCAACGATTCACCGAACGAACATTAGTCTGCCTTTAAGGAGAACGGCGATAGTTATGAGTAGATATGTATTTTTCTTACTCTTTACAGTTATTGTTGTTTTGCTTCAATGGGGTGTAATTAGTATGATGGATGCTTGGATTCCTACCCCTAATTATTATGTTTATGGCTTTAAGGATTTCATTACTGTAACTTGCTTGTTTCTTCTGCTCATTGCTGTTTTCGCACCCATGTATTACCTCATTCGAAATCCTCACATCACGTTTAGCGTATATCTAATCATCCTTTTTCTGTTACAATTTATTCTCTTATCTTTATTAACCGATGTGTTAGGGATGACAAATTATGTCTCATTTAATGAAATTGATCAAGGTTTCGTCTTGTTGGTAGAAAAATATATACCATTTCAACCTTATCTTATATTAGTTATCCTATCGATTGGATTGTATATTGTTTCGCTAAAGATATCAGAGAAAATATTTTCCAAGCAATCACATTAGATATTGACAAGGCGATAATTTCCCGCTATAATAAATAGATTGTGAAGGTAACACAACTCTGGCATTCTACAGTGTTTTTGTTAATGCTTATTCACACTGGCGCGTCTAAGGGGACGCAAGGACATAAGAGCAGGTAGGGCTTATGTTGCTTAAGTTAGAGAACAGGTAAACAGGTTTCGTTTTAAATGAGTTGCTGAGAAACAGGAGCCTGTAGTGGAAAATGTACCGCGGTTAAAGTGAAATGATATCTTAAATTTCCCACCCGATTAAAGACAAAGTCGGGATAATAAATAAATTTTGTGTTACTTTTCTAATCAGAGGGGTACTCTTGTAAATAGAGTACCCCTCTTCCAATACATACTATAATAACTTAGAAAGAAGGGAAAAACATATATGCATACCTTAAAGATTGGAACGGTTGAAACTATGACAGTCCTAAGAAAGATTGAAACTGGATATGTACTAGAAAAAGATGGCGAGCAAGCACTATTGCATCATAACGAAGCAAAGGAAGAACTAGAAGAGAACGAGCAGGTTACGGTCTTCTTATATAATGATAAAAAAGGAAACATTGCTGCTACAACAACGTTACCGACGATTCGCATGGATTCTTATGATTGGGCAGAGGTAGTTGAGGTGTCCCCTCGCTTAGGCGGTGTGTTCGTTCAAATTGGCATAGCTAAGGAAATGCTCGTTTCTAAGGATGACCTGCCATTGTACGAGAGCGTTTGGCCTAAAGTCGGTGACAAGCTATTTGTAACTCTAGGACTTGACCAAAAAGGGCGGCTCTTAGCTATCCCAGCTACTGAAGGAATTATTTATCGTGAAATAGAACTTGCACCCGAAGACTTGTTAAATAGCCAAGTAACAGGACATGTGTATCATACAAGCAGAGAAGGAACAGCAATTATTACAAAAGAAAACTATCGTGGCTTTATCCACCATTTCGAACGCAAAAGCGAACCAAGACTTGGAGAACTTGTAACCGCTCGTGTAATCGAGGTCAAACATGATGGGACATTAAATCTATCCTTAAGACCATTGAAACAGCATGGCATGATGGAGGATGCAGATCTTATTCTTGAGCATTTGCAAGTAAATAATGGTATCATCCCTTTTAGTGATAAAAGTGAGCCTGAGGATATTCGCGGCACCTTTGAAATCAGTAAAGCAGCCTTTAAACGAGCTCTCGGCAAGCTGATGAAGGAAGGTAAAATTGAACAGCGTGATGGGAAAACCTATTTAAAATAAGAGGAAACTTCGATGAGGGTAGGGTTTATTGCCCTTTCCTCTACTCTTGAGAGTAGGGTCATTTCCCGCGAGATTGAAATTATCTCCTTCGAAAACAGGAACATCGCCTGCGAGAGCAGGAACATCAACCGTGAGAGGAAAATCATCGACCGCGAGAACAGAAACATCGACCGTGAGAGGAAAATCATAGTCCGCAAGAGCAGAAACATCACCTTCCAGAGATTAAGATGAAGTTCATATAAGTGAGAAATGATGATCTAACAGCCGGCTCATCACGCAATAACCACAAAAGGAGCTCATATAAGGCTCCTTTTTTTGTGTTAATTAATTTTCCGAAATGCTTTTACTGTTCTTATATACATCGAACATAGAAGTTAAGATAAACCCAATTGCCGCTGAAAACATACATGCAATTCCCCAACCTCCAAGCGGTGCTCCTAAGAATTCCTTATTTACCATAGAAGCTATCGCTAGAAAAGTCAGCCCACATACTGCTAAGAAAAAGCTAGGATAATAAACCGCATCTGTCTGCTTAGACGACGCTCTAACACCAACAAGTCCAATTAAAAATACAATAAACGTTAAAATACTCCCAATTGTTGCAACAGGCTCAAGCATCCTTCTCCCCCCTTTCTTTTAGTCTAACTTGCTTCCCCTTGAAAGACAACTTTTTTCATTTCCAACATTCAGAAAAGATAGGGTTAATTTTCCTTTCATCGAATAGAAAGTATATAATGACATACAAAGGGGGTACTTAAATTGATAAAATTTGAAGATTATAAATACGAGAGACCAGACGTGCCGAAAGTGAAAGAACATTTCCGTTCCCTGCTGGAAGACTTCTCTAATGCAACAAACGAAAACGAAGCAGAAAAGGCAGCGGAATCTATAAACAAGCTGCGTAATACGCTATCTACAATGGGGAACCTGGTATACATTCGATCTTCCATTGATACAAAAGATGAATTTTACCAGCAGGAGCGTGACTTCTTTGATGATGCACAGCCAGAATTTAATGAATTGAGTACGGAATTTTATAAGGAGCTCATCGGGTCTCCTTATCGTAAAGCATTGGAGGAAAAATTCGGAACCCAATTATTCAATATTGCAGAATTTGAAATCAAAGCATTTTCACCGCAAGTGATGGACTTAATGAAGCAGGAAAATCGCCTAGTCTCCGAATATTCTAAGCTAGTTGCTTCCGCTGAAATTGAGTTCGAAGGAGAGACGTATACCCTTGCACAGCTGGATCCTTTTGCGCAAAATAAAGACCGCAGTATTCGTAAAAAGGCAATAGAAGCGAAGTTCGGATTTTTCGCAGAGCATGCCGAGAAATTTGATGAGCTTTATGACAAGCTAGTAAAAACCCGCCATGAAATTGCAACAACGCTTGGCTTTAAAAATTTCGTAGAGCTAGGGTACCTGCGCATGTTACGAATCGACTACAACGCAGAGATGGTGGATGTTTTTCGTAAACAAGTTCGTGAAACCATTGTTCCTGCAGCAAGCCATTTATACGAACGGCAGAGAGGGCGCTTAGGTGTAGATTCTCTGAAATTTTATGATGAGAGCCTTGAGTTCACCTCTGGTAATGCCACACCAAAAGGCTCACCAGAGTGGATTATTGAAAATGGGAAGAAAATGTATGAGGAATTATCTAAAGAAACCAATGAATTTTTCCAATACATGCTAGACCATAATCTTATGGACCTGGAAGCGAAAAAGGGGAAAGAAGCTGGTGGCTACTGCACCTTTATCGAGGATTACCAGTCTCCATTTATTTTTGCTAACTTTAATGGTACTTCAGGAGATATTGATGTACTGACACATGAAGCAGGTCATGCCTTTCAGGTTTATTCATCTCGGCATTTAGGTATACCAGAATATGGATTTCCGACAAGTGAAGCAGCGGAAATCCACTCGATGAGTATGGAGTTTTTCACTTGGCCTTGGATGAAAAACTTCTTTAAAGAGGATACGGATAAATATAAATTTAGCCACTTATCCTCTGGATTAACCTTTATTCCATATGGAGTCTGTGTGGATGAATTCCAGCATTTAGTCTATGAAAACCCTGAGTGGACACCTGATGAGCGAAAAGCAGTATGGAAGAAACTGGAGGAAACCTATCTTCCACATCGTGATTATGATGGAATAGATTATTTGGAAAATGGAGCACTATGGCAACGTCAAGGGCATATCTATGCTGATCCCTTCTATTATATTGACTATACGCTAGCACAAATCTGTGCCTTCCAGTTCTGGAAACGTGATAACGAGAACCACGAGGAAGCATGGAAGGATTATCTAAATCTATGTAAACTAGGAGGATCAAAACCATTTTTAGAGCTTGTAAAAGCAGGAAATCTCCGCTCTCCGTTTGAGGAAGGAACAGTAGATTCAGTAATTGGCACAATTGAAGATTGGTTAAATAATGTGGACGATAAAGCATTATAATTCTTTTACCAGGTACAGTTTTGTACCTGGTATTTACATATTCTTAAGTTTGGCTTGAGGGAAAAATATGCTACACTCGAAGTATCATAAGTTAAAAGGAGTTCAACATGACCTATAAAGTATTATTTTTAGATATTGATGGCACGATTTTAAAACCAGACCATACATATGCTCAGTCAACGAGAGATGCAATTCTCCAAGTACAAAAACAAGGAATAGAAGTGTTTATAGCAACAGGAAGACCAATTCATGAAATCCGTGAGCTAGCAGAAGAATTAAACATTGACTCATTTATAGGCTACAATGGCGCACTTGCCCTCTTCAATGAGGAAACCATTGTTGATGAACCAATGCATGAGGAAACTGTGAAAAAGATGGTACAGTTAGCTCTCCAGCACAATCATGAAGTAATTATGTATACCAATGGAAAGAACTATTTAACAAATCCAGAAAGCTCTATCTCGAAGCATTTTGCAGAAGCTTTTCAGATGACAAAAAATCACCCTTATACATATGAAGTTGCTGGACAAATACTAGGAATGACGATTATGAACTTAGAACCTGAAGACAGTGCACTTTACCAATTTGATCCCACTATCCGTCTTTCCCAAGTTAATGTGGAAGGTGTAAAACATGCCTATGATATTATTCGTACTAGTGTAAATAAGGGAGAAGCTATCAAAAAACTATTAGAGCGGTTAAACATAGAGAAAGAGGAAGCGATAGCCTTTGGTGATGGCATGAATGATAAGGAAATGCTGCAAGCAGCAGGCGCGAGCTTTGCTATGGGGAATGCTGCTGATGAATTAGAGCAATATGCCAAACACCAAACAACCTCCGTGAATGAGGACGGGATTTTTAATGGATTGAAAAAGTTGGGATTGGTGAAGTAGATAATGAATCCCTCCTTGCCCTGCATGAAAAAGGACTCAGTTGCTTGAGTCCTTTACTTATTCTGGGAGATTAGCCTTCGTCGTCATTGCCCACTCCCGAATCTCATAGTTTCTTGCTCCATGAACGATATATGGATCTTCCTTCACCATTCTTTCCGCTTCTTCCAGATTATCTGCAATATAGACTACAAAGCCACCTGTACCATCTATAAATGGCCCGCGTGCAAACACTTTGCGCTCCTCTTCTTTTTGTTCTAAATAAGCTAAATGCTCAGGACGATATGCTTTACTCTTCTCTTCATCCTTCATAGGTAAAAATACGGCAAAATAACGCATAAGATATTCTCCTTTTATATGTATTTTATATTTACATTATATCTTAGAAATCCTTTTCGTTGCGAAATAAAACCAATTGTAATAAGAATTAATCAAGATCTTTTTTTAGCTACATTATTCCACCACACCAGTTCCATAATAATAGGGCAAGCGTTATAACGCCTGCCCATTTTCTTAGTTATGTCTAACTGGAGTTTTTTCTACTTTATTGCTTGTTGTTGTGTTTGACTGCTGCTTACTGTTTTTTTCATTCTTATTTGACTTAACCTCATCCTTTGCACTCACCAGCTCATCCTTTGCCTCCACTGCTTTGTCTTTGACATCCTTTAATTCACCTTGAGCATCCTTCGCAGTGTCCACCACCTCTTTCGCATCACCTACAACACTTTGAGTTGTTTCTTTGATATCTTTAGCTTGATTATCGAGGATGGACTGAATTTTGTTTAATGCCTCTTTTGAAATTTCAGTAGCATTTTGAATGCGTGTGATAATGGCTTGCTTGGTTCCATTTGGATCTTCTTTAATCGTAGTCGCATATTGATTTACAGAATCTTTCACATTTCTGGATGTATCTTTTACTTTAGACCTTACATTTGGATTTAACAGCACTATTGATGCTCCTGTAGCAAGAACTCCTGCCACTACTAATCCAGTCTTTGCTTTTTTCTGATTTGAAACAGTTGTATTCATAATAATAATCTCCTTTCGATTTAGTGACTGATATAAGTGTTATTTTTTTATTTCCCTTTTATCATTTCGTTTAAACATGCTTGATTTGAAGGGATCATCAAGAAGCCTTTTCAGGAAAACAAATTGACTCATACTCTACTACTCAAATAAATTATTTTTTTGTAATAAACAACTAGAGGTCCCTAGGTATACTCCGGCTGAAATCTCAATAGATATGAACTCTATTTGCGGTGCATAATTTCATCTGGCATTCTAGTCTCTAATGCTTTGCCTAGGATTCCATTTTTCTCTTCCATTTCAACTTTTCATTTCCCAAGGAATATTTCGCAAAAGTTCCATCAATCGCTATATACGCGCATGGTACACATACTTCTAAGCTTTCCCCATGCTCATACGGTCTTTTCGGTCCAACAGCTATGCCATAAACCCGCAGCAGAAATTAAGAAGGTTGAAAAGGCAATATGCAGCCAAAAAAGAGAGTGCTCTTAAAAGGTATAGTCACTTACCTTTTAGAACACCCTCTTTTTTACTTCTCTATAACACGCAATTCTTCGCCACCAACTAATACTGTTTTGGTCATGTCAATAAATAATCCTGTCTCCAGGACACCTACTTTATGAATTAATTCGTTGTGGAGCTTAACGGGATCTTTAATCTCACTAAATTGACAATCTAGTATATAATTCCCGTTATCAGTTATATAAATATCTTCATTTTGCTTGCGTAAGCTACAATCAGCTCCAAGTTCTTTTAATTCTTTCGATATAATTTCCCAGCCAAATGGCAGCACTTCAACTGGCAAAGGAAATGCCCCTAGTGTCTTCACAAGCTTGGATGGGTCTACAATAATAAGCAGTTGTTTTGCTGCTTGGGCAATCACTTTTTCTCTGAAAAGTGCTCCACCGCCACCTTTTATTAGCTGCAGATTTCCATCTACCTCATCTGCACCGTCAATCGTTATATCTAATTCCGTTACTCTAGAAAAATCTGTTAGTGATACTCCAAACTCTTTTGCCCATTCTGCAGTTTTATTGGAAGATGGGATTCCTTCTACAACTATTCTTTCTTGCTTGATTCTTTCACCTAATCTCTTTATCATCCAGTAAACGGTTGAACCTGAACCGAGGCCAACTTTCATACCATCTTTTATATACTCTACAGCTTTTTCGCCAGCTATTTTTTTTAATTTATCTTGTTCTGTTAGCACTTCGAATCCCCCATTGCCTTATACTTTCCTTCATTATATCCTATTACGTCAAACTTCTCCACGTTTCTGCAAGTCCTTTTGCAATCGTTTCAATGATTTTCTCATTCCTGTCATAATGGAAATGGGATAACGGATTCCAACTCGATACGAACCCGCCTGTATTAATCTCGACGTCCTTTGTGACGGCTAAGGAATACGCCTCATTAATGCCTTTTAACGGAAACGCAAGAACATCATCCTTATCATAAAAGTTAATCCATTCTCCTTTTATATTTGGATAAAGGTGTTTTATCTTTGGGGAAGGAACTGTAATCGGTGCACCAAAATCAATATAACGTAAAGACCAAAGGGCCATCGGACTGCCAGTCGTGTAAAATAAAGTCAGCGTTTCGCATTTTTCAATTGGAGAATCGCCTGTGTATTGAATGGTCTCTAAACCGCGTTTATGTCGCCTAAACTGTAAGTCATAGAAATAATTGCTTGCTACAATGGTTCCTAAACTATAACTTATTACACATAATGGTGCGTCTGCACCTGCCTTTTCCCGAAGTCGATTCATGGCTTTTGCCACATAAGCATTTACTCTATCATAGCTTTGGTGATTGTCCGGGGTTGGCTGATATGCAACTGCATCAGCCAAAAATTCAATAACAAATCTTCGCATTCGTGGGAAATCTAAATCTGCCGATTGCTGCAACCGATTCCAAAGCTTTGCTTGCTCTTTCTCAAAAATGCTTGACCAAAATACAGGCTCAAAGGAAAAAATCCCTTCAACATCTTTCACTTTAAGCTTCTTTTGCAACGCTTTTGAAACTTGTTCAATCATTTCCGTTGCAAAATCCTTCTTTGGTGTTCCTGCACCATGAAATATAGCAACTGCAATCTTCTTAGACATTCCCCATCCCCCTTTTGCTTACTATGTTACTGGATAATAGAGGGAGCGAGAAGGGGTTATGGACCTATCTTAAGCAGAAAAAATCACATTAAACCCAGGACATTCACTAACCAATTGCTTAAGCGCCTTTCTTACATATATAAAAAGTTTACCTTTCATGCCAAAAAAGAAGACCCACAAATGTGAGCCTTCCTTCTCTTTAATCATTATGGTAAAACTGGTTCTTCCTGGGTTACACCAACTTCATGGTATGCATTATCCCTTAATGACCATTGGATTGTCCAGTCTGTCACACGTTCGTTAACAGGTACTACTTCTGCACGATATAGTGTAGGGAATACAGGAACTTCGTCTACCATTAATTGTTGCCATTCTTTATATACTTCTTGGCGATGTGCGACATCCATAGAAGCCTCAGATGCACCGTCTTCTAACAAACGATCATTTTCTTCACTTGCATAACGAGGATAATTATATCCTGCTGCACGGCCGTATAAACCATTTTGGTCTACGTCATAACCAGTTCCCCAAGCACCAGAATAAATATCAATACCTTCATCATCCGCTTCTACTCTATCATAGAATGTATTAAACTCAAGTAGACGTCCATCTACTAGCTCAACATTTAAGCCAACCTGTTTCCATGCTTGAATATAGTAGTTTGCAACCGGTTCAGCAGTATCATCACCAGACATAGCAGCAAAATTAATTACTAACTCTTCACCATCTGGATCTTCGCGTAACCCATCTCCATCTACATCCACATACCCAGCTTCATCCAGAATTTTATTTGCTTCATCTGGGTCGTAGCTAGGTGCTTCTACCGTTGCATCATGATAATCCGGGAATGCCGGAACAATTAAAGTTGTAGCAGCCCAACGCAAGCCTTGGTAAAACTGCTCTCCAACAGCATTGTTATCAACTGCATACCACATAGCTTTGCGCAGGTTGGCATCCGCCATCTTCGCATCTGGATCTGGTACGTTTTCTCCAGCCTCTGCATCCCATTTCCCTAATTTAAATCCGATGTATGAATAAGCTAAATCCGTTTGACCTAAGAATTCCACATTGCTTAAAGAATCAACAGCATCTGCGTATTGAGCTGTCGGGAATGGCTCCGCAACATCAATTTCACCTGTTTGTAATGCTTGAACAACTGTTTGCGGAGTTACAACCTTTAATGTAATTCCATCAAGTTTTGGTGCACCTAGCCAGTAATCTTCATTCGCTGTATAAGTGACAGACTCACCAGGAACGATTGATTCTACTTTAAAAGGTCCAAATCCAATTGGGTTTACACGAACGGCATCAGATTCTGCCATTTCCGCAACTGGAATATCTTTAAAAATATGTTTTGGTAGTGGGTCATCCCAAATACCACTCGCTAAAAGTGATGGATTTGCTTCTTTAAAAGTAATTTTAATGATTTTATCATCCACAATTTCAATACCAGAAATAGTATCTGCTTCACCCGCATTATATTCATCAATACCAACAACATTTTCAACAGCATAGTAGCGAATACCAGTATATTCCGGGTGACCAATAACTTCATATGCAAAAGCTAAATCTTCTGCTGTTACTGGCTGGCCGTCATGCCAGTTTACATTTTCACCGATCGTAAATGTAAACGTTGTTCCAGCTTCGTCTACCTCCCAAGTAGCTGCACCGTCCTGCGTATAGTTAAAGTTATTATCTACGGATAAAAGCCCCTCCGCGAAAAATTTCATAACTTGATAATCTGGATCACCTTCATAAAATACAGGATGTAATAAGCCTTCAAAAACTGTATCAGAAACCAACCCAAAGTTTAATGTACCACCATCAATTGCTTCTCCCGAATTGGTTTTGTCCACAGCAAAATCGTCGATAGAGACTAACCCATCTTCTGCAGATTTTTCATCCCCCGCATCTTTCTCTGTTCCTTCTTCTGTACCCTCTTCTGCTGGTTCATCCGCTGTCGTCTCTTCGTCAGAACCTCCACTACAAGCTGCTAATACAAGCAACAAAACAAGCATTAAAGCAAGTAGCCATTTACTTGTTTTCTTCATCTTTGTAACCTCCCTTTTAATCCTCTTTATTTTTTATTACGTCAGTTCCACTGACTATATATACAAACATCAAACCAAAGAACAATTGATGTAAGTACCAATTTCTCCATCTTTATCACTCTATGCAGCCTCACCACCTTCAAGCCTAATTTCCCGAATAATGAAAAGGGTAAATTTTCCAACAATTAGATTTCCAAGAGAGCCTGATCCTAACCTCTTCGCTGTCTTGAGTCAGTTGCCCGCCTTAGTGCCTCCCCAACATTTCTGACTAAAAGCATTAGTACGAGAATCAGTACAGCAGCTGGAACCCATATCCACCAACGGAATTCTAATGTTTGTGGATTGGTCGCATAGCTTAACAATGTCCCCAGACTTGGTGTACTCTCAGGAAAGCCAAAACCTAAGAATGATAGTCCTGATTCGATCCCTATATTAGCAGCAAGATTCAATGTCAATGTAACTATAATCAAGGAGCTAATATTCGGCATCACTTCTTTGAAAATAATCTTCGGATGGGATGTGCCTAATGTTTTTGAGGCTTGAACATAATCCAGTTCTTTTTCCTGCAGGGCCTTAGACCTTATCAATCTTGCTATCCCCATCCAGCTAAAAGCAGCAAAGATTAAACAGAAAGCAAGAATGGTGTACTTTGGTACGATTGAGACAAACACGATAACAAGCATGGTAAACGGCAAGACTTGGAAAAAGTCCAACACACGCATCATTGCATTATCTGTATGACCTCCGAAATAGCCAGCAATTAATCCAAAAGCGATTCCAAATATTCCACTGATCAATGTAACAGCAAATCCTATCGTCAAGGAATTTCTTGTTCCGATGATAAGTTGTCCAAATACATCTCGACCACCATAGTCGGTGCCTAGTATAAATTCTTCAGATGGAGGCTGATGAATAGCAAACAAGTCCACCTTCACAATCTCATCTTGGTCCAAGATAAAGGATACTCCATATACGAATATCATGATTAACAGCAATAAGATTAATGAAAATAGGGCCACCTTGTCTCTGACAAGCTCTCTCCAAAGAATCTTCAAACCAGATGGACTCTTCGTAGGGTCCTGTGTTTGGGCTTCGATTTGTTTCATTTCCATTTTTATCACCTCAGAGTCAAGCTGTGTCTAGTTCATGCTATTTACTTTTCGACGCAGTACTTTGTACTTTATTTAATGCGAATTCGTGGGTCCACAATACTTAGAATGATATCGGACAATAAAGCCCCAAATATTGCAGCAGCTCCGAATAATAATACCACCGCATTTACAACACTATAATCGCGCAGATTAATAGACTCTAAGAATAAAAGCCCCATCCCTGGATAAGCGAAAATTTGTTCAACGAAAAGGGTTCCTGTAATTAGAAATGAAATCTCATAACCAAAGAATGCAGCAATTGGCAACAAGGAATTTCGTAAAATATGCTTGTTATACACTCTTGATTCAGAAGCACCTTTTGCTCTAGCAGTAATAACAAACTCTCTTTGTTTTGTATCGACGATTTCACTTCTCAAATACTGAACAGTGGACACTGTTTGGATTAATGCCATCGACAATGCCGGCAATAATAAATGATTAAATTTACTTAAGATATATTCCATGGAGCCAGGTTGAAGTCCTGGCGCTACACTTCCACTTGTTGGGAACCATTGCAGCTGGTATCCAAATACAAAAAGCATAATAAGTGCAAAGATAAATAATGGAGTGGCAAAACCGATATAGGTGTAACCAGTAATCGATGAGTCTAGAATCGTATCATTGTATCTCCCACTGATAATCCCTAGAGGAATTGCAATAACATATGTAAATACTAATGTCATTACTCCTAGCAAGAATGAGTTCCATAAACGCTGCTCCAACAATTCGGTAACAGGCATCTTAAACCGAAACGATTCTCCAAAATCCCCCTGCACAACACCTGACACCCATTCCGCATATTTAACATGCCATGGAGCATTTAACCCTAGTTTCTCTCGAAGTTCTTCTTTCGCTTCAAAACTCAAATTTGGATCTACTAGACCTGTTAGTGCATCACCAGGCATTGCTTGCGCCATCAAAAAGATAATAAGGCTAAGTAAAATCAACTGCGGAAATGTAATAAGCAACCTTCTTACAACAAACTTCCACATAGATGATCACCCTCTCTCTGGTAAAGCAACAAGATGCGTATCGGATATTGATTGCAATCCATATGCCAAACCTTCATTATCAAAATAATTACTGTAGGAGGATTCATACTCTTTCTGAACCTGCCTGCGAAACTTAAACTGCTTCTCCCGGTTTCTCGGATCTATATCCGGAATTGCAGCTACCAAGCGTTTCGTATAAATATGCTGAGGGTTTTGAAAGATATCATATTTCGTGCCTTGCTCCACATATCTTCCTTTGTACATAATTGCAATTTCATCACACATGTGTTTCACTATTCCGAGGTCATGACTGATAAATAAATAAGTCAGACCGAGTTCTTTTTGGATATCCTGCATAAAGTTCAGTACCTGGGCTTGTACAGATACATCAAGAGCAGAAACCGGCTCGTCAGCAATAATCAGCTTCGGCTTTAATGCAATCGCTCTGGCAATTCCAATCCGCTGCCTTTGCCCACCGGAAAACTCGTGTGGATACTTCATGATGGATTCCGGACTTAATCCTACAAGCTCCAGCAGTTCTTGTACTCTTTTTTTCTCTTCTATCTTGGAAAGCCTTTCATAGTTTCTTAGTGGTTCAGCAATAATATCAATTACTCTTTTTCTCGGATTGAGAGAAGAATAAGGATCCTGAAAAATCATTTGCATATCTTTTCGCATATCTTTTGATTTGCTTTTTCTACTGGTGACATCCGCACCATTAAAGACAACTCTTCCTGAAGTAATCGTTTCCAATCCAATAATTCCACGACCTGTTGTCGTCTTTCCTGATCCAGATTCACCTACTAATCCGTACGTCTTGCCTTCTTCAATCGTAAAGGAAACTCCATCAACCGCTTTTATGAAGTCGACTGTACGGTTAAAAATTCCTGCTTTAACTGGAAAATAAACTTTTAAATCTTCAACCTCTAGGATTGCCATGGATGTGAACCTCCTTTGTTTCATCTGGGAAGTAGAAATGCTTATAACATGTACAACGAACAAAGTGTCCAGGTGCCACCTCGTGTAATTCAGGATTCTCTTCATGGTGAGAAGGATCAACCCATGGTATACGATGAGAAAAACGGCAGCCTTTTCTTGGTAAATTTTTTAATCCTGGCACAATCCCTTGGATAACATGGAGCTTGTCCTGCCCTTCAGCTGGAACAGAGTTAAGCAAGGAACGCGTATATGGATGCTTCGACTTTTCAAATAAAGTATGTACATCGGCTATTTCCACTATCTGACCTGCATACATAACAGCAACACGGTCAGCCATTTCCGCTACAACACCCAAATCATGAGTGATTAGGATAATTCCAGCATGCATTTCATTTTTCAATGTGCGAATTAAATCTAAAATTTGCGCTTGAATGGTTACGTCCAGTGCTGTAGTTGGCTCATCAGCAATTAATAGTTCAGGGCGATTGGCGATTGCGATTGCGATCACGACCCGCTGTCTCATCCCGCCTGACAGTTCATGCGGAAATTGCTCATAAACATAAACAGGCCTTGGAATTCCCACCATATTGAGTAACTCTATGACATGTTCTGTTCGTTCTTTATTTGACATATTGGGACGATGCAGAATAAGTGTCTCTGCAATTTGATCTCCTATTTTCATGAGAGGGTTTAAAGCAGTTAGAGGATCCTGGAAAATCATTGCCATTGCATCCCCGCGGATTTTATTTAAATGAGAGGGTTTACTATTTGCTATATTTTTACCTTTGAACACAATATTCCCTTCAATTTTTGCCCGATTATGAAGTCCCATCACAGAGAATGCAAGTGCACTCTTTCCAGAACCTGATTCACCTACAATCCCCAGTACCTCATTTTTATTTACAGTTATTGATACATCATCTACTGCCGCGTAATATTTATCTTCAATTCGGAATGATGTTTTGAGATTTTGCAATTCAAGTAGTTTGTTACTCACCGAAGTTCCCCCTAGTCTTTCTTCTAGTTCTATGTTTTTACTTCCTATAAAAATTCAATATATTTGCGGTAAATTATATTTTAATTATTTGGAAATTAAAATGTAATCAAAATTTAATAACTACTAATTTTATTTATAGGAATTATATGTTAAAATTATCTGAAAATCAATATGCTTTTGATAAATTTACAAAGTAGGATTAGTCATAATAAATAAATATTATTGAGAAATACGTGGTTTTTAAGGGTTTGGTTTGGAAAATATTATGATGCATTTATTCAATGAAGGCCTTATCCTTTTCTGTCGAATGAACTCGAGTTTTCTTCACTACGAAAAACGATAGAGTTAAGGAGCCTTTGTTAATGATAGTTCCAAAGAATTCTCCATTCCCCATCAACTTCTGTTGCATAAACAGATTGATAGATGGAAAAGTTACCATATTTACTCTTAAATCTCTGGGAAATGCTGACCTTGTAGGCTACGGGGATCACCGTACTTCCTTCCTCCATATACCAGTCCTCTACCTTGCTGATTTCATTGATTGAGTATGAAAAGGTAGATACACCAAAGTGATTAAAAAAGACATGTGGACGATCTTCTAAATACTCTCCTTTTGGAAACTTGTCCTGCATTAATGGGTGGAACATCTCCCATGACTCTGAAAATAATCCATTTTGTTCGTATTCGTAAAACTGATCAACAGCCTGCTCTGCCTGTCTTTTTTCTGAAAAAAACAAACTAGATAAAATGAAAATTAAGAGGGTAACCGCTGATAGGAAGATAATAAGTAAGAGGATCTTATTACTATTGCGCTGTTTCATTGAAACCAGCTCCTTTTGGGCTATCTTGGAGTGGATGCTCCAAAATTCTTTAGTTGCTATCAAGACATCTTATGAGAAAAGGAATGAATTTATGAAAAAGACCCATTATCTTTAAAAGATAATGGGGCTATTCTCGGGTCCAAAATTACTTTTATTATTTTTCAAATGCATAATAGCTTCTTAGTAGATAGGAGATCCACTTACATTGAGGATGGTGTCTTATATTCTCAAGTAACCCATTTAAAAGGGCAGGACTTAGTTTTGGATTGGATAAATCCTCCTTCAACAGAATGAGGGAGTCCTTTTCGATGGATTCTTCCATTTCCTGTAATTCTTGCTGAATCAATGTACAGATTTCATCTTTTGAATAATTCTCACAGGACGGTTTATTCATAAGCTGGGAAATCTTTTTTGTAATAACTGGGATGGTCGTATGGGCAGCTATTAAATCGGTTTTCTCAACAAGTGATTGACACAGCCTGTTCATATCTACCGGTATATCCATTGAAAAAAACAGATCGGCATACAATTTCATAAAACCCTGTATACAGTAAGCCAAATCATATTTATTATCTTCCACTTTATCTCCATAATAGCGATCTACCAGTTTAAAAACAGTCCTATCGAACAGTTGCTGATATTCTTCCAATTTAATGATGAATTCCTTGGAAATATAGAAGTTTTGCTGCTTAACGAAGATTTTTGCAAAATTGGAATGCTCGTTAAAAAAGTTTAAAATGCTAAGATAAAATTCGTACAGTAAATTTTCCTTTTCACGATTATTGACTACATAGTCAATATCGGATATAAAACGTTTTATAAAGTCATCCAACACAGTGAGTATCAATTCATCCTTAGACTTGAAGGATAAATAAAATGCCCCCTTAGATATTCCGCACTTGTCAGTAATTTGCTGTACAGATGTAGCATCAATCCCTTGCTCTGCAAACAACTCTAAGGCTTGCTCCATAATTAGCTGTTTTTTCATCAATTTCTTCATCTACCTCCGCTAATTCCATTGACAATTGACTCAGTAGTCATTAGTATAAATAATTGGGTTAACCAAGTCAATTAAAGAAGGTGTAAAGATGAGAGGTATTGTAAACTTTGTCCTTAAAAATAAGCTGGCAGTTTGGCTCCTCACCATTATTATCACTGTCACAGGTATTTATTCAGGGACACAAATGAAAACAGAATCCATACCAGATATTTCCATTCCATATTTAATGGTAACGGGTGTCTACCCAGGAGCGACTCCAGAACAGGTAATGGATGAAGTTTCCATACCGATAGAACAAGCGGTGGAAGGTCTTGAAGACGTCAAAGCTGTCTATTCGAACTCCTCATCCAGTGTGTCGAGCATTCAAGTTGAATATGACTACGGAATAGATATGGATGAGAAAAAACGTGAACTAGAAGCTGCACTTGATAATGTAACCTTACCAGAAGATGTAGAAGAGCCAAACATTTCTAGCATCAGTATGAATATGATGCCAGTTATTGCTTTAAGTGTCAGCAGTACAACAGAAGATATCGTGGAACTCACTTCCACAGTAAATGACAATCTGCTGCCTAAAATACAGAAATTAGATGGTGTTGCTTCTGCCACCATTACAGGACAGCATATTGAAGAAGTACAGTTAACATACAATGAAGAACGCATGGCTGAATTAGGTCTTACAGAAGACTCTGTCAAAGAATTCATTCAAGCCAGCAATATGGCTGTTTCCTTAGGTCTTTATGAGTTTGAAGCAGGAGAACAAGCTGTTTCAGTAGATGGCAAGTTCATGACAGAAGATGAACTTAAGGAAATGATTATTCCTGTAACTCCATCCGAATCGAATCCAACTCCATTCGTAACCTTAGGTGATATTGCTGCCATCGAAACAGTGGGCAGCGTAGAATCTGTTTCACGTACAAATGGCGAAGATGCAATTGCGATTCAAATCGTTAAAGGTCAACAGGATAATACCGTAGATGTTGTAAATGAAGTAAAAGATTTAATTGCGGAAGAAGAAGAAAATATGGAAGGCCTTGTCGTTGATGTTACTCTAGATCAAGGTGAACCAATACAAGAATCAGTCAACACGATGATAGAAAAAGCATTATTTGGTGGATTAATTGCTATTTTGATTATCCTTCTATTCTTACGTGACTTTAAATCAACCATTATTTCTATCATTTCTATTCCAGTATCCATTTTCATGGCACTAATGATTTTGAACTGGCTTGATATTACACTAAATATCATGACACTAGGTGCAATCACCGTTGCAATCGGTCGTGTTATTGATGACTCTATCGTTGTTGTGGAAAATATTTATAGACGTTTGCACCTGAAAGAGGAGAAACTCTCAGGGCGTGCATTGATTCGTGAAGCAACGATTGAAATGTTTAAGCCGATTCTATCATCCACATTAGTTACGGTAGCAGTATTTGCACCGCTCATTTTTGTCGGAGGTATGGTTGGGGAACTATTTATGCCATTTGCATTAACAATGACCTTTGCTTTAGTTGCATCCTTAATCGTCGCAATTACAATCGTTCCAGCTCTATCTCACTTCCTATTTAAGAAGAAACTTTACAGTGAGAAAACGGAACGTATTCATAAAGAACATGGAAAGCTTTCCAAGAGCTACAAAAATATTCTTAACTGGACATTAAACCATAAAGTAATCACTTCCATAGTAGCCATTGTTCTATTGGTAGGAAGCTTAGCACTGACACCATTAATCGGATTCAGCTTCCTTGGAAGTGAAGAAGAAAAGGTTATGTATTTAACCTACACACCGGGGACAGGTGAATTAGAGGAAGAAACCTTAGAAAACGTTTCTGTTGTAGAAGATGAATTGATGAAACGTGAGGATATTGATATTGTTCAATTATCCGTAAATGATTCGACTGACACCTCTGCTATGATGATGGGAGGATCTCCAGGCGGTGCATTGATGTATGTTATTTTTGATCCTGAAATGGAAAACTTCCCAGAAGCACGAGATGAGATTAAGGAATATGTAACAAATCTTGACCAATCAGGTGAATGGAAAAACCAAGATTTCTCTTCAATGGGTGCTTCTTCAAATGAAGTCAGCTATACATTCTATAGTGAAGACTTAGATAGTTTAAAAGAAGCTGTTAACATGGTAGAAGAGGAAATGAACGCGATTGACAGTTTAGAAGACGTCTCATCAAGTGAAGAAGATGCATATGTGGAACATGTTCTTCATATTGATCAGCAAGAACTGATCCAGTACGGGTTGACAACTGGGCAAATCATAGCCAAGTTAAGTACACCATCTTCCCAAGAAACCATTACAACGGTTGAAAAAGATGGAGAAACAATCGATGTTATTGTTCAACAAGAACAGACAGAACAACCAGCGTCCATGGATGAATTATTGGAAATGGAAATAGATATTCCAGCTGCACCAGGGACTACCATGACCCTTTCTGAACTAGTGACAGTGGAAGAAAATACAACATTAAACACATTATCACGAAGCAACGATGAATATTATGCAACAGTTTCAGGAACAAACACAGAAGCAGATATTTCCAAAGTGACAGCAGAAGTTGATGCTGCCATTGATGATTTGGATCTACCAAGTGGAGTCACTGTAGGTGTTGCTGGTGTTGCATCAGATATGCAAGAAACGTTTACACAGCTTGGGCTAGCGATACTTGCAGCGATTGCCATTGTTTACTTCATTCTCGTTGTAACATTTGGCGAGGGACTTGCACCATTTGCCATCCTATTCTCTCTGCCATTTACGATTATTGGTGCATTTATTGGACTCTTGATTGCCGGTGAAACCATCTCTGTATCTGTTATGATGGGGATGCTTATGTTAATTGGTATCGTTGTAACAAATGCTATTGTTCTCGTGGATAGGATTATCCGTATGGAGCGTGATGGGCTAACATTGCGTGAAGCAATTCTTGAAGCCGGAGCAACTCGCCTGCGACCAATTCTAATGACAGCAATCGCAACTATTGGGGCATTAATTCCATTAGCAATCGGATCAGGTGGCGGTGGGTTAGTTTCTAAAGGGCTAGGGATTACCGTTATCGGAGGTCTCGCAAGTTCCACCCTATTAACATTAATTATTGTACCGCTTGTATATGAATTGTTATCCAAACT
Source organism: Oceanobacillus piezotolerans (assembly GCF_003665065.1). Taxonomy (GTDB): domain Bacteria; phylum Bacillota; class Bacilli; order Bacillales; family Amphibacillaceae; genus Oceanobacillus; species Oceanobacillus piezotolerans. The sequence continues at coordinate 346,577 of NZ_RCHR01000002.1, forward strand.
ATTTAAGAAAAACCGTAGAGAAATACAAGAAAATTAAACGAAAAAACCGTACAGGACCGAGTGTTCCTGTATGGTTTTTTTGTACCTGTTATCCATAAAAGTCACCCCAACATCTATCCACTAGACCTATGGTTCATCACTAAAAAAATCGGGACTCTTATGTTCTTAATTGCTTTTCAACCAGTAAAAGATGCCAACACCTTAAATTAAGATGTTGGCTGACTTTCATTTCTCGACAAGAGGATGTCATAACCCCCCTCTACTGGGGACTATAAAGCAATTTTTTCTTTATGTTCCAGCCTATTTGCCATTTCTTGAATCTTCGCCATAATACCGATATCCAGATTTCCTCCACTGACAATAATGCCACAATGTCTGGAGGGAATTTGATCATTGTGTGCAAATAGTGCGGCTAAAGCGGCCGCTCCTGCACCCTCCATTAATGTCTTATTCCGCTCCAGCATATAAACAATGGCCGATGCGATTTCATTATCTGTAACAGTTACAACATCATCTACGTAATTGCGGATAATAGGTAGCGTTTTTTCACCAGGTGTTTTCACTGCAATTCCTTCAGCAATCGTAGAGACCGAATCCACTGTCTGTAATGTATGGCTATGAAAACTATTATACATCGCTGGTGCCCCAGCTGCTTGTACGCCTATAATCCTAATATTCCGATTGACATGCTTGGCTGCTACTGCGATTCCACTTATTAAGCCACCGCCACCAATGGGTACAATAATGGTATCAAGACGATCTTCCTGCCTTAACATTTCCATCACCATCGTACCCTGACCTGTCATCACCTCAATATCATCGAAAGGATGCACGTATTCTGCACCAGTGTGCTTCTGATGATCGATGGATGCTTCCAGTGCTTCTTGAAAGCTCTCCCCAGTAAGTATAACCTCCGCACCATAATTTCTTGTTGCATTCACTTTTGCCAATGGTGTTCCTTCTGGCATGAAGATAGATGCCTTGGCACCTAACTTCTTGGCTGCAAGTGCCACTCCCTGTGCGTGGTTACCTGCTGATGCTGTGATTACGCCTTTTGAAAGCTGGTCTCTTGATAGCTGCATTAGCTTGTAGCTTGCTCCTCGAAACTTGAATGCACCTGTTTTCTGCTGGTTTTCCATTTTAAAATAAACATGTTTTCCTACTAAATTGTCTGTTGTTGTTGATGTAAGTAATGGTGTACGGTGCACAATGTGTGAAAGCCGCTTCCATGCTTTGTGTACTAAATCACCAGTTAAGCAATCCCCAAGATTGTCACTCCCCTTAATTTAGGCTAATTTCGAATTCTCGTATTCTTCGATTCGATCTTTTAACTGAAGTGTTAACGCAATATCATCCCATCCGTTAAGTAGCTTCTCTTTATGATATGCAGGGATATCGAATGTCACTACAGTTCCTTCGTCGTCTGTAATTTCTTGTTTTTCTAAATTTACTTTCAGTATAAATGTACCATCTTCTGCTTGGTTCATCCATTCTGAAATTTGTTTTTCATCCATTTTAATAAGTAGCATCCCATTCTTTAATGCATTATTATAGAAAATATCTGCAAAACTAGGTGCTATAATTACTTTGAAGCCATAATCTAATAGAGACCATGGAGCATGCTCACGAGAGGAGCCGCAACCGAAGTTTTCTCCCGCTAAAAGAACAGAACTTCCTTCAAAACGCGGATGATTTAATTCAAAATCATCTCTTAATCCTCCATCATTATCAAATCGCCAGTTGTAGAACAGAAATTGACCAAAACCCGTTCTTTCAATCCGTTTCAAGAATTGCTTCGGGATAATTTGATCTGTATCAATGTTGGTCCGATTTAAAGGAAATACTTTTCCTTTGTGTTTGTTTATTGCCTCCATTTTTGTCCACCTCCTAGTTTAAAACACCAGCAGTAAATTTACGAACATCGACAAATCGTCCTTCAATCGCTGCTGCTGCTGCCATTTCCGGGCTGACAAGATGGGTACGAGCACCATTTCCCTGTCTTCCTTCAAAATTACGATTAGAAGTAGATGCACAGCGTCCGCCCGGCGGTACAATATCATCATTCATTCCGAGACACATGCTGCATCCGGAATCTCGCCACTCAAAGCCTGCATCTGTAAATACTTTGTCAATTCCCAGCTTTTCAGCTTCTAATTTCACACTGAACGAGCCTGGTACAACAATGGCCTTTACACCATACTTCACGCGTTTCCCGTCTACAATCGCAGCTGCCTTTTGTAAGTCACTAAGTCGTGAGTTCGTACAAGAGCCAATGAATACATGATCAATATCAATTGAAGTGATTGGCTGCTTTTCCTCTAGACCCATATATTCCAATGCACGCCTTACATCCTCTTTATGTTCTACTTCATCTAAACTTGGCGTAGTTCCACCAATAGGAACACACATACTTGGATTTGTCCCCCAAGATACTTGCGGCTCAACCTCAGCAGCATTAATCACAACTGTCTCATCATATTCTGCACCTTCATCGGTAGCTAAAGCCAACCATTCCTTTGCTGCTTTCTCAAAAGCTTCCCCTTTAGGCACATATTCTCTACCACGCAAGTACTCTACTGTCGTTTCATCTGGGCTTATAAGACCTGCTCTAGCTCCTGCTTCAATCGACATATTACATATCGTCATACGGCCTTCCATTGATAACTGGTGAACCGCATCTCCTGTATATTCCATAACATAACCCGTTCCAAAACGAACACCAAATTTAGCAATGATTGCTAGAATCAAGTCTTTTGCCGTGACACCAGGCCCTAAGTCTCCCTCGACTTTAACATTTAGCGTTTTCGGTCGTTCTTGCCAAATCGTTTGTGTAGCAAGGACATGCTCTACTTCACTTGTTCCAATACCAAAGGCAAGGGCCCCAAATGCTCCATGTGTTGATGTATGGCTATCCCCACAGACAATGGTTTTACCCGGCTGTGTTAACCCAAGCTGTGGGCCAATAACATGGACTATCCCCTGATCCGGATGGAAAATATCAGCAAGTTTAATCCCAAATTCCTTACAGTTTTCCCGTAAGGTTTCCATTTGTTTTCTAGCAATCTCGTCTTTAACATTATCTCTATTTTTCGTCGGTACATTGTGGTCCATTGTGGCATAGGTAAGATCTGGTCGGCGTACCTTGCGCCCAGATAACCTTAACCCTTCAAATGCCTGAGGAGATGTCACTTCATGTACCAAATGTTGGTCAATATAAAGTAAATCTGGTTTACCTTCTTCTTGGTGTACTACATGCTTTTCCCATATCTTTTCTATAATTGTTTTTGGCTTTCCCATATTTCCCATCCTCCTCACACATACGTATTACAAATACTGTCTGAAATGCTTTTTGCAGTAAGGTTTTCCAAAACCTTATCCGTCATTTCCTTCGTACCTACTTGAATTCCATCTTTGATTCGTAAGTCTGCTGTGTGATAGCCTTGTTCCAGACATTCATTAACTGCTTTTTCAATTTCACTTGCTTCTTCTTCCATTCCAAAGGAAAATCGTAGCATAAGTGCTGCCGAAAGAATCATTCCTAATGGATTAGCAATTCCTTTCCCCGCTATATCTGGAGCAGTACCATGAACTGGCTCATATAAACCGACACCATCCGATCGAACACTTGCAGATGGAAGCATTCCAAGCGATCCAGTTAATACAGATGCCTCATCACTTAAAATATCACCAAATAGATTTTCCGTAACAATGACATCAAATGCGCTTGGATTCGTAATGAGCTTCATCGCACAGGCATCTACAAGCATATGCTCTACCGTTACATCTGGATAATCTTTTGCTTTTTCCTCTACCACTTCACGCCATAATCTGCTAGATTCTAAAACATTTGCTTTATCAACAGAGGTCAGATGTTTATTACGGATTCTCGCACTTTCAAAAGCTTTATCAATGATTCGCTCCATCTCTTCTCTTGTATAGGAAAGTGTATCAACTACCGCATTCCCATTATCCCTACGTTCACTTGGCTGACCAAAGTACAATCCTCCAGTTAACTCACGGATAATGAGAATGTCGCTGTCCTGAATAATCTCTTCCTTTATTGGTGATGCATGAAGCAAAGCCTGAAATCCTTTGACAGGACGTAGGTTAGCAAACAATCCTAATGTTTTACGGATTCCAAGAAGCCCTCTTTCAGGGCGAAGATGAACGGCTACTTGGTCCCACTTTGGTCCACCAACAGCTCCTAATAAAATGGCATCTGCATTCTGACAAGCCTGAATCGTTTCCTCAGGCAATGGTGTTCCATACTGATCAATAGCATCTCCACCAATCGCATGCTGATGGAATGTGAACGAATGACCATATTCATGTGCAACTGCCTGTAATACCACTTTTGCAGAATCCATTATTTCTCTGCCAATTCCATCACCAGGAAGCAATATTATCTGTTTATTCAACGTACATGACCTCCCTTTCTTAGGTTAGAAGATAGAGGAAGAAGTTGACTAATCCATCTTCTTCCATCATTTTGCTTTTTTAATTCTTATTGTTTTACCACTTCTTTTGGTTTCACAGATTGTTTTGTGATGATATAACGATTAACCGCATTTAAGTATGCGTTAGCTGATGCTTCCAGTACATCCTGTGCTGAGCCTCTTCCATTCATTGCCTCTCCATTTACAGATAACTGTACATGGGATTCAGCAAGCGCATCTTTACCACCACCAACAGAGTTTAACTGATAATCTAATAGTTTTAATTCTTCCTCAATCAATGTGCTCAAAGTGTTGTAAAGTGCTTCTACACTACCCTTACCAGTACATGCCGTTTGCAATGTTTTCCCCTGTGGTGTTACCAATGACACGGTTGCTGTTGGGATGGTTGCCTGACCGTATTGTACTTGGAAAGACTTAAGCTCATATTTACTAACAGCCTGTGCTTCTGTCTTAATTTCCATCACAATTGTATAGATGTCATCGTCAGTAACTTCTTTCTTATGATCTGTTAATTGTTTAAAGCGTTGGAATGCTTCTTTTAATTGATCATCTGTTAATTCAATCCCAAAGCTTTCTACTTTATCTTTGAAGGCATGTCGACCAGAATGCTTACCTAGGAATAATGTATTGGAATTCACCCCTACTAATTCAGGAGTGATAATTTCATAGGTTTCCGTATTTTTCAATACACCATCTTGGTGGATACCAGACTCATGGGCAAAAGCATTACGACCAATAATTGCTTTGTTTGCCTGCACATACATCCCTGTCAGTTTGGAAATTAAATCACTGGAACGTTTGATTTCATCTAGTTTTAGACCTGTATCATATTGGTAATAATCGGAGCGGATCTTTAATGCAACTGCAACTTCTTCGAGTGCTGCATTTCCAGCACGCTCCCCTATTCCGTTAATTGTTCCTTCTACTTGTGTTACGCCGTTTTCTACTGCGGCAATAGAATTAGCTACAGCCATACCAAGATCATCATGACAATGGCAAGAAAGACTCACGCGATCAATATTCGGCACCGTTTCGCGAATGAAGTGGAACATCTTTCCATATTCTGCAGGTGTCGTGTACCCTACCGTATCTGGTAGGTTAATCACCGTCGCCCCCGCATCAATTACCTTTTCTATAATTTGCGCTAAGAAATTCCAATCTGAACGGGTTGCATCCTCTGCAGACCATTCAATTTGCGGAAATCTCTGTTTCGCATAGGAGACCATGTTTACCGATTGTTCGATTACTTGCTCCGGTGTTATCTTTAATTTATAGGTCATATGGATTGGAGATGTGGCTAAGAACAAATGTAATCTTGGCTCTGCTGCCCCCTTTAATGCCTCCCATGCAGTATCGATATCGCCTTTTGTTGTTCTGGCTAAACCTGTAACAGAAGTATCTTTAATAGTATCAGCGATTAATTTTACTGCCTGGAAATCTCCTTTGGAGGAAGCAGGAAATCCTGCCTCCATAATATCCACACCTAAACGTTCAAGCTGTTTTGCAATTTCTAATTTCTCAAGCTTATTAAGATTGACACCTGGTGATTGCTCTCCATCCCGGAGCGTTGTATCGAAAATCTTAATTCGTGACATGGACATTCCCTTCCTTTTCTTTGTTTTCAATTGGGTTTTTCACAAATGGCATCAAAGCGCGTAATTCTTTCCCTACTGCTGTGATTGGATGATTATATTCTGCATTGTTAATCGCATTAAATTGAGGGCGATTCGCTTGGTTTTCTAAAATCCAGCCATGAGCAAATTTACCAGTTTGGATATCTGTTAATACATCTTTCATACGTGCTTTTGTCTCTTCATTGATGACACGTGGTCCAGATACAAAGTCACCCCATTGTGCGGTATCAGAGATAGAGTAACGCATGTTTTCTAATCCACCTTCATACATTAAGTCAACGATTAACTTCAACTCATGCAAGCACTCAAAGTAAGCTACTTCTGGTTGGTATCCTGCTTCTGTTAATGTTTCGAATCCTGCTTTTACAAGACTTGTTAACCCTCCACAAAGAACAGCCTGTTCTCCAAATAGATCTGTTTCTGTTTCTTCTTGGAAAGATGTTTGTAATACACCTGCTCGTGCTGCACCAATTCCTTCTGCATATGCCAAAGCAATTGCTTTCGCATCTCCTGTTACGTCTTGGTGGATACCATATAATGCTGGTACACCTGCCCCTTCTTCATACGTTCTTCTAACTAAATGGCCAGGTCCTTTCGGAGCAACTAAGAAAACATCCACATTTTCTGGAGGAACAACTTGATTGAAATGAATGTTAAATCCATGGGCAAATGCCAATGCACTTCCTGCCTTTAAGTTTGGTTTAATGCTCTCTTCATAGACTTGTGGCTGTCTTTCGTCTGGTAATAGAACCATCACTACGTCTGCTGTACTTACTGCTTCTGCCACCGTATAAGCCTCGAACCCATCTTCAACAGCTTGCTGCTGTGATTTCCCAGGTCTTAAGCCGACAACTACGTCATAGCCACTATCTCTTAAGTTTTTTGCATGCGCATGCCCTTGTGAGCCATATCCAATGATTGCAATCTTTTTATTTTGTAAAACCTCTTTTTGAATATCGTTTTCGTATAATACTTTTGCCATATTTAATCTTCCTCTCTTTTTTCAATATATATTTTTTTATATAGTCTAGGTTTACTAGATTAATAACGTATTTACTTCATGTAAGGGTTGTGGCTGCTGTCCTCTTAAGAAAGCTGTAACCCCTGTTCTGGATAGCTCCTTGATGCCATATGGCCTAAGTAGTGAAATCAAGGCATCTACCTTATCTGGCTTTCCTGTTACCTGGATAATAAGACTGTCCCGACTTACATCGATGACAGAGGCACGGAACGGTGTGATCACACCTTGGATCTCGTTACGGTTCTGTCCAGTGCTGCCTACTTTGATCAAGGCCAGCTCCCTTGCTACCATCGCTTTATCCGTTATGTCAGAGACTTTTAGGACATCTATTTGTTTGTTTAATTGCTTCGTTAATTGTTCAAGCTTTTGACTATCACTGATTTCTACTACAAACGTCATTTTAGAAATTCCTTCTGTTTCTGATGTTCCTACTGAAATACTTTCAATATTAAATCCCCGTTTAGATAGCATACCGGTAATACGATTTAATACACCGCTTCGGTTTTGTACGGTTGCTGTTATAATGCGTCTCATTTTGTCACCCCAATCATTTCATGATTCCCTTTGCCTGGTGCCACCATTGGATAGACGCATTCCCGCTTCACAACTCGGCAGTCAACAAGTACAGGACCATCATATGAAAAGGCTTCTCTTAAAACAGCAGGCACTTCAGCCTCTTTATCTACTCTCATCCCTTTGACTCCATAACTTTCCGCAAGTTTGACAAAATCGGGATTTTCAGACAATAGAGATTCTGAATAACGCTCTTCATAGAATGTCTCCTGCCATTGTCTTACCATTCCAAGTGCTTCATTGTTAACAATAATAATTTTAACTGGAAGCTTACGTTGATAAATAACCGATAGTTCCTGTAGTGTCATCTGGAATCCACCATCTCCAACAATCGCCACTACTTGACTGTCCGGCGCACCTAGTTGCGCTCCAATAGCAGCTGGGAAACCGAATCCCATCGTACCTAGTCCACCTGAGGTGACCCATTTATTTGGTTTATCAAACTTATAGAATTGAGCTGCCCACATTTGATGCTGCCCTACATCTGTTGTTATAATAGCTTCTCCATTTGTTTCTTCATAGATTTGCTGTATTAGCCACTGAGGTGAAATTTCACTTGATGACCGCTCATACCAAAGTGGATAAGTTTCTTTGTTTGTATTTATTTTTTCTAACCACGACTTATGATCTGGATCCTCTGCATCTTCCAGCAGCAAAGCCTTTAGTGCTGCTTTGGCATCTGCTACAACTGGAATGTTTGTTTTGATATTTTTCCCAATTTCGGCGGGATCAATATCGATGTGTGCTACTTTCGCATTAGGGGCAAAATGCTTAATGGCTCCTGTTAAGCGGTCATCAAATCTTGCTCCTATGTTTATTAGCAAATCACTTTCATAAATGGCCATATTGGCTGCGTAGGTTCCATGCATACCAGCCATTCCTAATGAAAGGGAATGATTACCAGGAAAGCTTCCTAACCCTAGCAGGGTGGTTGTTACTGGAAGCTGATACTTCTCAGCAAATGCTTTTAATTCTTCTGTAGCACCTGCAAATAATACACCAGCTCCTGCAAGTAGTAGTGGTCGCTTTGCACGACGCAAGGATTCACTTAATTTTTTTATTTGTAATGGATTCGGGTTAACTGTTGGCTGATATCCTGGCAAATAAAAATCAGTTTCAAAGTCCCCAACCGTTAATTCCTGTGAAATATTTTTTGGTATATCAACCACAACTGGACCAGGACGACCTGTCTCGGCAATATGAAATGCCTCTTTTACTATTCTTGGTAAATCAGCAATGTTCGTCACTTGGTAGTTATACTTCGTAATTGGAGTCGTAATCCCAATGATATCCGCCTCTTGAAAAGCATCCGTCCCGATAACATTCGTACCAACCTGACCAGTAAAGATTACGATTGGCAAAGAATCCATCATTGCATCTGTTATCCCTGTGATTAAATTCGTTGCTCCAGGTCCTGAAGTAGCGATTACCACCCCTGCTCTTCCAGTTACCCTTGCATATCCTTCTGCAGCATGGATTATTCCTTGTTCATGCCGACAGAGAATGTGCTCAAATTTAGCATTACTGCGATAAAGTGCATCATAGATAGGTAAAACAGCTCCTCCTGGATAACCGAAAACTGTATCTACTCCCTCGTTCACCAAAGCTTGAATAAATACATCAGCACCAGTTACAACTTTTCTGTCAACAACATCTTTCGGCTTTGCCTCAACTTTCACTACTACTTACCTCCCTAATAATCATCAGTAAATATTCTCTTCTTAGCTAAAATTTTTCTTTTCAGCATGAAAAAAAGCCCTTTTCTCCCTAAACAAACTGCACAATTGCAGAAAATATTGGGGAGAAAAGAGCATCTTTTCACGGTACCACCCAGCTTTATAGCATCCTCGCGAATACTACCTCAGAGACTGAAAATACAGTCTATTTTTGATAACAGGTATTGTGAGATACCTGACCAAGCCTACTTAACCCTTTCAGCTTGGCACTCAGGGATGAGATGAAAACAATGTGCAATTCTAGGCTTCCAGCAACCCTAGATCTCTGTAATTACACGAGCTTTGCTTCCGTTTCCCGTCATCGAGTTCTTTATATTAAAATAACTTACTATTTTTATAAAACAAATCATTTTGAAATTATGATATTGCCAGTAATCATATACTTATTTTCAAACAAGGTCAATAGGTTTTTTAAAATTTTTTTTGTTAAAATAGAGCGCAATATATTGTATCCGTTTTCAAACCCGCTCATTGCCTGATTTTTGATAAATGTAAATTTTTTATTAATTTAAAAGGAGGCAGTAAATCAGCTTATAAGCCGAACTGCCTTTTTTGCAATATGCAATATATTTCTATGTTAGATGTTTAAAGTTTACTTATAAAAAATCTGTTATCGCGCCTTTTGAAGCACAAGACACATTATGTGCATATTTACCCAATATACCCTTGCGATAAAGCGGAGGTGCTGTCCAGTCTTTCTGGCGATACTCCAACTGTTCCTCACTGATTTCGAATGAAATCTCTTTTCTATCGGAATCAATGGTTACAAGATCACCATCCTTTACAAATGCAATTGGCCCACCATCCTGCGCTTCAGGAGCAATATGACCTACTACTAAACCATGCGTACCACCTGAGAACCGACCGTCCGTTAATAGTGCTACTTTTTCACCTAGACCTTTTCCAACTAGAATACTAGAAATGGATAGCATCTCCGGCATACCTGGCCCACCTTTCGGCCCTACATAGCGAATAATCAGTACGTCGCCTTCCTTAATCTCATTGTTTAGAACTGCATTTGTTGCGTCCTTCTCATTGTCAAATACGCGCGCTGGACCAGTATGGCGTTTTACTTTTACTCCAGAAACCTTAGCAACAGCGCCACTTGGAGAAAGGTTACCCTTAAGAACGATTAACGGTCCATCTTCTCGTTTTGGTTTATCAAGAGGCATGATGACATTCTGACCTTCTACTAAACCATTAGCTTCTGCGAGATTTTCAGCTATTGTTTTTCCAGTTACGGTCATACAGTCACCATGCAAATAGCCATGGTCATAGAGAAGCTTCATGACAGCTTGTACACCGCCAGCATGATGTAAATCTTGCATAACAAATCTTCCACTTGGTTTAAGATCTGCTAGATGTGGAACACGTTCTTGAATACGGTTAAAGTCATCAATGGTTAAGTCAACTTCTGCAGCATGTGCAATCGCAAGCAAATGAAGAATGGCATTTGTTGAGCCACCAAGAGCCATCACAACCGTTATGGCATTTTCAAATGCTTTTTTAGTCATAATATCTTTTGGATAGATCCCTTTTTCCAGGAGCTTATATACAGCTTCCCCAGCTGCCTTCGTATCCGCAACCTTTTCAGGTGATTCCGCTGGATTAGAAGAGCTTCCAGGTAAACTCAAGCCCATTGCTTCCATGGCAGAGGCCATCGTATTCGCTGTATACATACCACCGCAAGCCCCAGCTCCAGGACAAGCACTACACTCAATCCCTCTGAGTTCTTCATCATCAATATCTCCATTATTATGTTTACCAACACCTTCAAACACAGAAACAAGGTCAATATCTTTTCCCTTATATCTTCCTGGGGCAATCGTTCCTCCATATACAAACACAGCAGGTACCCCTGCATTGGCAATGGCAATCGCACAGCCTGGTATGTTCTTATCACATGCCCCAATAGCGACGAGTCCATCTAAGTTCTCTGCACCTACAACTGTTTCAATCGAATCAGCAATCAAATCACGACTTGGCAGGGAATAGCGCATCCCCTCAGTACCCATAGATATCCCATCGGAAACCGTGATTGTGTTGAATTGGAGAGGAACCCCACCTGCTTCTCTTGCACCTTTTTTCGCTTGTGCCGCTAGATCATTTAAATGAATATTACATGGTGTTACTTCTGCCCAAGTACTTGCTATCCCAATCATCGGTTTCGTAAAATCTTCATCGGTAACCCCTACTGCACGCAACATGGCACGGTTTGGGGCCTTGATTGCTCCTTCAGAATATACCTTACTCTTTATTCGCAAATCTTTCGTATTTGTTTCTTTTGACACCTCATCCCCACCTTTCTTTCAGAACATTATAAGACTAATATACAGATAGTTCAATGAATTTATTGTAATTAAAATTATAATAGAAACTTTAATAATTACTTTGTTTGTATATGTTATAGAATGTAAACGTAATTCAATTTATTATGGATTTATTAATAAAACGTTTACAATACGAACCTTATTTTTATAACAATTTTAATTGGCTAAATATATTGACAAGCGATATAATATTGCTATATTAAGTGAAAAAGCGCCTTATTAACGACGAATAGGAAGTAATAGTTGTTGTATCCCTTCGTCTTATTTTCAAGGCGGCTGGTGCTATATCTAAATCACTGTTGTGATAAACCTAAATAGAAAAAGGAGATCTTACATGCTACCTGATCATCAATTACTGAGAATTCCCGGTCCAAGTCCAATACCCCCTAGTGTCACTAGAGCGATGAGCCAACCTATGATTGGACACCGTGCACAGGAGACTAAAAACTTACTTAAGGACATTAAGCCAAGGCTCAAGCGTGTCTTTGGAACAGAACAAGATGTACTTATTTTGTCTGGGAGTGGTACAGCAGGGTTAGAAACGGCTGTTGCAAACACTGTAAAACCTGGAGAAGAAGTACTAGTTTTAGTAACTGGTGCATTTGGCGATCGCTTCACTAAAATTTGTGACGCATATGGAATTAAAGTACATCGTCTTGAAGTTACATGGGGTGAAGCTGTAAATCCCGAAGAACTGAAATCTATACTTATCAAACATCCTAATATTTCTGTTGTCTTCTCTACATATTGCGAAACCTCAACTGGTGTATTAAATCCTGTAGATAAATTAGCAAAAGTAGTCCATGATCATTCAGACGCATTAATCGTTGTTGATGGAGTTTCTTGTGTTGGTGGAGTTGAAACGAAAATGGATGAATGGGATATTGATATCCTTGTAACAGGATCACAAAAAGCATTCATGCTGCCTGCTGGCCTGACTTTTGTTGCTGTTAGCGAACGGGCATGGAAGGTTATTGAAGAAAATGAACAATCCCGCTTTTATTTTAACCTTAAAAAATACCGTGACAGTTTAGAAGAAGATTCTACTCCATTTACACCAGCATTGTCGTTATTATTCGGACTTCAGCAAGTATTGAACCTATTTGAAGAAGAGGGTCTTGAGGAAGTTTATAGAAGACATAGCTTAATGAAAGATATGACTAGAGCAGCCATAAAAGCATTGGGAATCCCATTACTTACAAATGATGAAGCTGCATCCCCAACAGTTACAGCGGTGAAACCCGAAGACTTTGATGCAGAAGCACTACGTAAAGTATTGAAAAAGGAGTTTGGGCTTTCTATTGCAGGTGGACAACAGCACTTGAAAGGTCGTATTTTCCGTATTGGTCATATGGGATATTGCTCCCCTGCTGACGTCCTGCAAATTTTAGGAATTCTAGAAATTGGACTAATTAAGGTTGGAAAAGAAGTTAAGCTAGGTGAAGGTGTGAAAGCTGCGCAAGAAATCTATTTACAACAGGAGGCGCAAGTATGACATACAAAGTATTAATAAGTGATCCGTTAAGCGAAGATGGAATAAAACCATTAACGCAAGCGGAAAATATTGAAATTGTAATGCAAACCGATTTAACACCAGAAGAATTAGAAGAAAAAATTGTTGATTTTGACGCATTGCTTGTCCGTAGTGGAACACAGGTTACCCGATCAGTGATAAGCAAAGCGAAAAACTTAAAAATAATCGGACGTGCCGGAGTCGGAGTAGACAACATTGATTTAGATGCTGCGACAGAACATGGTGTCATTGTTGTAAACGCACCAAATGGAAATACCAACTCTGCTGCTGAACACACGATGGCGATGATTATGGCTATTTCCCGGAACATTCCACAAGCTTATCATGCATTGAAAAATCATAAATGGGACCGTAAAAAATATGTTGGTGTGGAGTTACGCGATAAAACATTAGGTGTTGTTGGGCTTGGACGAATTGGAGCAGAAGTTGCAACAAGAGCAAAAGGCCAACGTATGAACGTTGTCGCCTATGACCCATTTTTAACACCCGAGAAAGCAGAAAAAATGGGTATTGGCTATGGAACATTTGAAGAGGTAATCAGTCAGGCAGATTTCATTACTGTTCATACGCCGTTATTGAAAGAAACGAGACATATGGTAAATGCAAAGGCTTTTCAGTTAATGAAGAATGGAGTTTACATTGTGAACTGTGCTCGTGGCGGAATTATCGATGAGGATGCATTATATGATGCTATCGTTTCTGGTAAGGTAGCCGGTGCTGCATTGGATGTGTTCGAAGAGGAGCCATTCGTTGACCATAAATTGCTTGAATTGCCAGAAGTAGTTGCAACCCCACACCTAGGTGCAAGCACGATTGAAGCTCAAGAAATTGTAGCAGTTGATGTAAGCCATGATGTTCTTCGTTACTTGACTGGAGATACTGTCAAAAACCCAGTAAACCTCCCTTCTGTTGCAAAAGATGTAATGACAGTTATTGAGCCATACTTCCAGCTCAGCGAAAAACTAGGGGCATTCTTAATTGACTTAGTTGGAGAAGTTGCTGAGGAAATCAATCTATCTTATTCTGGTGACTTATATGATATTGAGGTTGCTCCATTAACAAGAAACACGGTAAAAGGAATCCTTAAGCGCCATCTTGGCAGCAGTGTAAACGACGTGAACGCTTTATATTTAGCAGAACGAAAAGGCATCACCGTTAATGAGAACAAGACATCAAAAACCCAAGGCTTTACCAATCTAATTACCGTTGAAGTAAAAACCAAAACACAAACACGCACTGTTTCAGGTACTTTATTAAACGGATTAGGATCTCGCATTGTCAAAGTAGATAACTACAGTGTAGACGTTACACCAAAAGGCCACATGGTTGTTATCCAGCATAATGACCAGCCAGGTGTTATCGGCCGCATGGGAAGCTTATTGGCAGACCACGGCATCAACATTGCGACCATGCAAGTGGATCGCTCCGATATAGGTGGAGATGCAATTATGATGGTAACCATTGACCGTCATCTTGATGATGAAGCATTGGATGCACTTAAAGGACTTGATGTGATTAAAGAAGTAGTAGCAATTGATTTGTAATGGAGGACCAGCAGGCTTGGGCTTGCTGGTTTTTTGTTTTGAGTGAAGGTGCTTCTCTGGAGGGTGATATTCTTTCTCTCGGAGGTGATATGTTCCCTCTCAAGGGTGATGTTTTTCTTTTCAATGGCGATGTTTTCCATCTCAAGGGGGATGTCCTTCTTCTCGAAGGCGTTATTCTCTCTTAAGGGTGATGTTTTTCCTCTCAAGGGCGATGTTTTCCATCTCAAGGGGGATGTCCTTCTTCTCGAAGGGAGATATTCTCTCTTAAGGGTGATGTTTTTCCTCTCAAGGGCGATGTTTTCCATCTCAAAGGTGATGTTCTTCCTCTCGAAGGCGATATTCTCTCTTTCAACGGTGATACTCTTCTTCTTAATGGCGATATTCTTTCTCTAAAGGGCGATGTTTTCTCACCTCTCCATTCTTCTAAAAATCAACACTTAAATTTAACATTAATTTTACAAAATCTATAAAGGTTTTTACCAACAATTGTCGAATCCAGCTATTTAAAGAAAGGAGAGAGTTTATTGTATATACCTCAGAGGACTAAACCATTAACCTTGTTATGTTATGAAGCTTTATTTAGAATGCTAAAAGAGAAATATAGATATAATAAAATTTTAAATCAAGAGTATGGACATCATTTAGCCGGTTACCTTGGAGAGCGTCAAATTGATTACAAGTTAGGGGCATATCCTTCAAAAGACCTTTTATATATTCAAGGATTACGTTTAAAAAACAATAATCGTTTTTTCCAAATGGATTCCGTGTTACTTTCTACTAAGTTTCTCCTTATTTTAGAAATTAAAAACTGGAAAGGAGAGCTGACCTTTAATCAAGAAACTAATAATATTACACAATCCTATCAAAATATCGAAAAAAGCTACCAAAACCCTCTTTTACAAGTTCAAACGCATGAAGTACAATTTATTGAATGGTTACAACAGGCTACTCAATTACAAAGCCTACCGATTGAAAGTCTCGCAGTGATAAGTGACTCCACTACCATTCTTAAAAACCCTAATAATGCTCCCCATCTTTATAACAAATTAATCTACGGAGATAACATCATTCCAAAAATTAAAGAACTCAAAGATAAATATTCTCGTCATGTTATTACAAAAGACAATTTAAAGAAATTGAAACAGACTCTTATTCAATCCGACAACCCACTTCATCCTGATTTTATAAAGCAATACCGTTTAAGCAAAGATTATTTTGTTAATGGAATTCCATGTGAGAATTGTGGACATTCTCCTATGCACAGATATTATAAAGTTTGGCGCTGTGACCATTGTGATTACAGAGATCAATTTGCTCATGTAAGAAAGATTTTGGATTACTTTCTCTTAATTCAACGCACAATTACCAATAGAGAATGCCGTAAACTACTCAAAATCGAGTCACCAAAGACAGCATATTATATCTTGAACTCCATGAATTTAAAGAGAACCGGGAGAAATAGTGCAAGAAAATACCACGCTCCGCCACCAAACCAATATCCCCAAGATTCCTCAGTCCCTAACAAAAAGAAATCCATCTTTTCTATTACCTAAACAAAAGAAAAGACATTCACCTAAAAATCAGCGAATGCCATACTTGCTCTTATGGAATTAAAATTTAATAGTCCATCCCGATTACATAAAGCTTCTACTCATTCAATCGTCTTCAACAAACCCAAAAGGTCCCTCAGCTGATAAATCTCGTATGTAGGAACGCCTCCATCTGTACGCTTCACACCTTTTCTATTTATCCATACGGAACGAATGTCCGCACGGTTTGCGCCTAAAATATCAGTATTTAAGTTATCTCCAACCATAAGTACCTCTTCCGAATTCAGGTTTAGTTTCTCTAATACATGTTGAAAAATTCGATGGTCTGGTTTTCCTCGTCCGAATTCTCCAGAAATAACAATCCCTTCAAAATATGGACGAAGCTCTGGGGTAATACTCAACTTAATGTTTTGCAGTTCTGGAGATCCATTAGTCAGAAGAAATAGCTGATATTTGTCTTTTAAAGCGTCCAATACTTCTAAGCTATCTTCGTACAGCATAGGGCTCTCTTTTCGCACTTTAGGGAAGGTTTTTGCCAGCTCAACAGCAAAATCCGAATCCTCGATGCCAACTTTTTTCAATCCTTCTGCCCATGCCTGTTTCTGATAAGCAGGTGCCACCTCTCGCAGTTTTGCAAATTCTTCTCCCTCATCATTAAAGGTGCCCCATAACCCTTCAAATGGATTGATTCCGATCATTTTAGTAAATGGGTAAACATCGTAGCTTTCATAAAGCTCTCGCGCTGACTCACGCACTTTTCTTTCTAATAATTCAGGATCTATTTCATACTTTTCTGCTGCTAACTTACATGTTCCATGAAAAGCTAACGATATGCTCTTCTCATCCCATAGCAATGTATCATCTAAATCAAAACAAATTGCTTTAATCAAATCCATCATTCCCTTATCAACATTATTTTTTCATATAAGCCTTTCTCGGTTAACTACTTATCGAACAAGCATTATAATTACCTAATCTTAATTTACCACAAAAAATTATAAAATTTAGTCTTGCTTTAATTAAAAATCTATTTTATGATATATAGAAAATCTTTAAACTAAGGAGACATTTTAAATGGAAGAACAATCAATTCGTGTGGAAGAACGTCAAGATAAAAAAGAAAAACCTAAATCAGAAGACCTCATCTTCGGAAGAAACTTCACCGACCATATGTTTGTGATGGACTATACAGAAGGCTTAGGCTGGCATAATCCAAGTATTATTCCTTACCAAAACCTATCCATTAGTCCCGCTTCAATGATTTTTCACTATGGTCAGTCTGTCTTTGAAGGTTTAAAAGCCTTCCGTACAGAGAATGGTGATGTTCAGTTATTCCGACCTGAGAAAAATGTACAACGTTTGAATCAATCTAATGACCGTCTTGTCATTCCACCAATTGATGAGAATTTAGCACTTGAGGCCATTAAACAACTTGTTGCGATGGATAGTGATTGGGTTCCAAGTACAGAGGGAACATCACTATACATCCGTCCATTTATTATTTCAACAGAGCCATATCTTGGTGTGGCGCCAAGCCATTATTATAAATTTATTATCATTATGTCTCCTGTTGGTTCTTACTACAAAGAAGGAATAAATCCAGTGAAAATTGCAGTTGAGAACCAATATGTCCGCGCTGTAAAAGGTGGAACAGGTGAAGCAAAAACAGGTGGCAACTATGCATCCAGCTTAAAAGCACAAGAATTATGTGAGAAGGAAGGTTATTCTCAAGTCCTTTGGTTAGATGGGGTAGAGAAGAAATATATTGAAGAGGTTGGGAGCATGAACGTCTTCTTCAAGATTAATGGAGAAGTAGTTACACCGGCTTTAAATGGAAGTATCCTTCCAGGAATCACTAGAGATTCTGTTATCCAATTACTCAAACATTGGGATATACCTTTGGTAGAACGCAGAGTATCCATAAAAGAGCTTTACGAGGCACATCAAAATGGAACATTAGAAGAGGCTTTTGGTTCTGGAACAGCTGCTGTTATTTCTCCAATTGGTGAACTCTATTGGGAAGGGCATCACTTAGTCATCAATGAAGGAAAAACAGGAGATATTTCTAAGAAGGTCTATGATACAATTACTGGAATTCAATATGGAAAAATGGAAGATCCATTTGACTGGACGGTAAAAGTAGAAAAAAATAGTAAAGTAAGACAATAATGAAAACTGCACCCCCAAAAAGGGAGTGCAGTTTTTGCATACGAATGCCTATTTATTTCGCATGCTTTCCTCGGCGATTTGAATCATTCGTTTAACCATCTCGCCACCCACCGAACCGTTCTCACGTGCAGTCGTGTCTGCTCCAAGTTCAACATTGAATTCGCGCGCGATTTCTTGTTTCATCCCGTTCAACGATTGTTCCGCACCTGGTACTAACAATTTATTTCTGTTAGCCATCCGCTGATCACTCCTCGGGGGAATTGAACAGATTATATCTGTTCTGCTTTAGCATTTGAATAAACTTGAAAATCATTCTTGAATTTTTATCCAATTGTTCTATATTTTTACGAGCTGCCATATATTATCCTTGCGTGAGTTTTTTAGAAAACGAAGGCTTAGCCAATCCTTTTAGGCAACAGCCTTATGCAGGTAAGTATGTTTATACTTACTTGCCTGCTAAAGAGAAACCTGAGGAGGAAGAGAAAAGAATGGCAAAAGGCATGCATGTTGTTGAAATTGAATTACCAATTAATCAGATCTGGAGATTTGTTAGTGAAATGGACAACTGGGCACCGCTAATTCCTGGATATGAATCACATCAGAAAATAAACATCAAAAAGTCCATCTGGAAGCTGCATGGAGATATTGGCATCATGCAAAAAACGGTTATCGTACATATCGATATTACCGAGTGGATTGAGCCAGATAAGATCAGTTTCACATTAGCTACTGCAAGCAAAACCTGTGTTGGAAGTGGTTATTTTCAAGCCAAGGCTATTGGGCCAGAAAAAACGGAGATGACAGGATTCCTTGATATTGGTATTAATGGCAGAATGAAAACCGTTGTTTCTCCAGTGCTAAAATCCTTGGTACCGAAAATTGGAAAAGACTTCACTGAAAAAGTAGCGAAAGCAATGATTTCAAAAGAGAAAATACGTGCAACAGTCTAAAGAGAAGGAGAACATCCTTCTTTTTTATTTACTCCGCCCATGCCTAGTGATAAAGTAGAGGAAGTTCATACTTGAACAAGCATCTAAAATGGGAAGGAACCAATGCAATGAGTGCTTTTTTAAAAAACAAAACCATTACTGAATATACCTACATAATTATCGGTGCCACTATAGTTGCACTTACCTACAATATGTTCTTCTTACCTTCGAAACTTGCAGCTGGCGGAATTTCTGGTGTGAGTACGATTCTCTTTGAGCTTTACGAATTGAGTCCATCCCTCGTTCAATTTGCTATTAATATTCCAATCTTTATTATTGGCTGGTTAACCATGGGAAGTGACTTCAGCTGGAAAACATTGGTGGGTACATTTTGGGTTCCCTTTGTCATTTTTTTAACACAAGACATTCCAATTGTAGTTACAAATCCTTTTCTTGGCGCCTTATATGGAGGAATCCTATTAGGAGTTGGCCTTGGAATAGTTTACAAAGGAAATGGCTCTACTGGAGGAACCGCAGCAATCGCCCAAATTGTGAGGAAATTCACAGGGATATCAAGCGGTTACTCGCAATTTATTGTTGATGGTATTGTCGTCATTTCTTCCATCATTGTCTTCAATCTGGAGCTTACTCTTTTCGCGCTGTTAGCCATTTATATATCTGGAAAAGCCATTGATTTTGTCCAATTGCGGACCTCTACAACAAAGCTTATTCTCATTATTACAAATGAGGAGGAGAAAATTCAAAATCTCATACAAACAGAACTTGATCGCGGCTTAACGAAAGTTCGCTCTGTCGGAGGCTATACGAATCAGGATAAGACAATGATTCTCTGTGTCACACAACAACAGGAAGCGGTCCATTTAAAGAAGCTATTAGAAAAGGAAGCACCAACGACTTTTGTTATTTTCCTAAATGCTTCTGAAATTATGGGCAGAGGCTTCTCTCTCGATAAATATTATGGACAAAAACTCTAATAGAATCTGATTCCTACTTCTAATAAAAGGTTCGTTCCCCCATGAATTGAGGCAACGAACCTTTTTAATTCCGATGTTGATGACTGTGAATTGTATCTCCTACATTTGTCTCCGATTTAGTATGATCATGAATTTGGAATAATAAACAACGGTCTTTATTATCTTTGTGATCGTACATGTCTCATTGTACCGTATAAAGGTTACAACTATTTAATTTTAGCAAAAAGACTTTAAAGTTTCCCATTATATAGGAAAATTATCTTAGCCTCGACACAGCAGTTATTTCTTAGCCACTCCCGGCCGATGATTAAGAAAGTTCCGGTAAGCAAAGCCTTTTACTTCTTCTTCAGAATAACGCTTCAGCAAGGCTTTAACCAAGTTTTGGTATTTACCTGCGTGCTCTAAGTCTTTCACATGTGTGGCAATTCCATCAAAATCAGATCCAAAACCGATATTTTTTACCCCTCCAAGAGAACAGAGGTGATCGATATGCTTCAATAAATCATCTATCGTAGTCTCCCCATCTCCCTCTTTAATGAATGGCGGGTTAAACACAACATGAATCAGTCCGTTCTTTTCAAACATAGCTTTGATCTGGTCATCGTAAAGGTTTCTCCTATGATTACAAATGGCACGTGCATTGGAATGAGAGGCGATAGGATAATCCGATAATTCAAGAATGTCCCAGAACCCTTTTACCGTTGCATGCGACACATCGGTAAATACATGATGCTCGTTATTCAGACGAACAACTTCCTTTCCGAGCATAGTCAAACCACCTCCACGGGGTTCCCCTGCTCCATCTGCACATAAATTGGCATTATTCCACGTCATTCCTATGGAGAGTACCCCAAGACGATAAAGGGTGCGCAATTTTACTAAATCATTTCCAAATGCATCTGCTCCCTCTAACGTTAATACCGCGCCAATTTCCCCCTCTTTCAGCTTGTCTATCTCACGCCAATTACGAATATGCTTCAGGTTCGCCTTTCCGACAACTTCTGTATAAAAAAGATCAACTTGTTCTAGTGCATGCTGCCATTTTTCATCTGATGGGACATCTGGGTGAATAAAAATCGCAAAAAATTGGACCCCTACTTTTCCTTCCTTAAGACGCTCTAAATTGGTTTCTAATTCCTCTGCATTTATGTAATCTAATTTCTCCTTATTTTCATAGCTTCGTTTGGCTAATTGCAGTTTCAGCAATGCATCACAATGCGTATCAATAATGTTCATGAAAACTCACCTCGCCCTTGAATTTATTACAGTTATACCTTTTCTATAACGCTTGCGTCAAGTCCTTCTCTTATCTGCAGCTTCTTCAAATTACCGACTATTAAATAATAATTAACTTGTTTCCCGTGCCCCCTTTCCCCATTTCCTTTCGATTATATTTGTGAAGGGAGGTGATCAATATGGCAGTAGCAAACATTACCAACACCACACTGCGATTAATGTTTGAAGATGGAACAGACCTGGAGACTGGAGAATTAGTATTCGCTTATAAGAGCTTTAATAACGTGAAAACAACTGCAACAGCTGATCAGTTGCTAGCTACAGCAACTGCAATTGCAAGTTTGCAAGAGTGTCCTCTTTATAACATTATTCGTAAAGATGATTCCGACATTGTTGAAGCTTAAAAAATGGAAAATAATTTTTAGAAAGGAGGAGGAACCTTGAAAAGATTAGAGCTAAAATTTGTAAATCAAGATGGTAAAACAGTAACTTATTCTGTTGAAAAACCAATTGAGCCCGTTAATACAGCTACTGTAAATGCAGCTATGGATGAAATTATTGTTCAAAACGCATTCACATCAAACGGCGGAGATCTTATTGAGAAGAAAAGTGCACGTGTTGTTGAAAACATCGTAGAAGAAATTGACTTAGGATTATAAAGTGAAACTTCTTACAGGCAGTTAATCTGCGATAAGATATTGACCAGCGTTTTTGTTAACGCTGGTCTTCTCTATCAAAGGCTCCTTTCAATACCTTTTGCTTTTTACCCAGCCGAATGAATAAAAAATATTGAGGAACTTGAATGATCATTGGTCCGTCCAACGGCTGAGAAAATGAAATTCACTCAAGAGGTTGTATTTCTACTTTGGGAGATGAACCTTCCTCATCTAGAAAAAATTGCCTTTCAGAGGAGAAGCATCAGCCTTGAGAAGAACAACATCACTCTTGTGAAGAGAAACATCACTCTTGAAATGAGAAACATCACTCTTGAGAAGAGAAACATCACTCTTGAGAAGAACAACATCGCTCTTGAGAAGAACAACATCGCTCTTGAGAAGAGAAATATCGCCTTTGAGAAGAGAAACATCGACCTTGAAAAGAGAAGCATCAACCTTGAGATGAACAACATCGACCACGAGAAAAACAACAGCTTTATCAAATAACAGATTGGAGGTACTGTCCATGGAAGCTTGGGTTTCGTTTATTACTGAGGTTGGTTTCCCGATTGCGGTTACCTTTTATTTATTGCATCGTGTTGAAGGAAAGCTTAACCAGCTGATTGAATCGATTCATGCGCTGCCAGACAAAATGAAGCACTGAAAGAAAAGCCACTCCGGATTCCATTTCCGAAGTGGCTTTATGATTAAATTATTGATTCTGTTTTTCGCGTTGTCTTAGTTCTACCCGGCGAATTTTGCCTGATGATGTTTTCGGCAATTCATTGACAAATTCTATTTTTCTTGGATATTTATATGGCGCTGTCAGCTGTTTCGCATGGTCCTGTAACACTTTAACAAGTGCCTCGTCACCTTCGATATGGTCTTGAAGCACGATAAAGGCTTTGACTACATTTCCTCGGATTTCATCGGGACTTGCTACAACCGCACATTCTTTTACTGCAGGGTGTTTAACCAATGCATCCTCAACTTCGAAAGGTCCGATCGTATAGCCTGAGCTAACAATGATGTCATCATTTCTTCCCTCAAACCAATAATACCCTTCTTCATCCATTTTCGCTTGGTCACCAGTAATGTAGAAGGTGCCACGATGTGATTTCTTCGTACGTTCATCGTCTTTATAATAACCTTTAAATAGTGATGGTGTATCTAATGCTACTGCAATATCCCCTACTATTCCTGGTCCAACTGGCTTCCCATCTTCATCGATTAATTGTACATTATTTCCTGGAGTTGGTTTACCCATGGAACCTGGTTTAACCTTCATTCCTTTTAGAAAACCTAGTAATAATGTATTTTCTGTTTGACCATATCCATCACGTACCGTAACATTAAAATACTTTTCGAACCGGTCAATTACTTCCCGATTTAATGGCTCCCCGGCAGACACAGCACTATGTAGAGCCGATAGGTCATAGTCTTCCAAATTATCCAGTTTCGCCATTAACCGGTATTCCGTTGGTGTACAGCAAAATACATTCACATCGTTATCTTCGAGTAAACTTAAGTACTTCTTCGGTTCAAATTTCCCATTATATACAAATCCTGTTGCACCTGAGCCAAGTACAGAAAGAAACGGACTCCATACCCATTTTTGCCAGCCTGGTGCAGCTGTTGCCCAAACCGTATCTCCTTCACGAATGGATAACCAATTGCTTGGCGCTGTTTGCATATGCGCATATCCCCAAGCGTGTGTATGCATCACTGCCTTTGGATTTCCAGTAGTCCCTGATGTATAAGGTAAAAATGCTAGGTCTTCATTGGTTGTTTTCACAATATCTAATAGATCGGATGCAGACACCTTCAATTGATCCAAGTAATGCCAGCCTTCCACTTGCTCTCCAACAGAAAGCTTCACTAACGAATCATACTGCTCAATATCATTGAATTGCGATGCAAAAGGATGATAGCTCACAACCCCTTTTACTTCTCCATGTGTGATTCGATACTGCAGATCTTTCGTACGGAACATTTCGGAACATGGGATAATGATAATTCCTGTTTTCAAGGCAGCAATATATACCTCATACGTTTCAATTAATCGAGGCATCATTACTAACAGTTTATCTCCTTTTTTAAGACCAAGTTCTAATAGTGTATTCCCAACCCTATTGGCATTTTTTATTAAACTCTGGTAGGTAACTTCCTTCTGATTCCCATCTTCATCTTCCCAGATAATCGCTTTTCTTTCCGGTTCATTGGCATATTTCTCAAATTCCATTACGATATTGTAATCCTCTGGTGCAATTAAATCTTCACGCTTCATCTTTAATCCAACCTCCCAATTTTAGGACTAGATACTAATTTCTAATCATTATATCAGATGTCAATCACTTTAGAAAGGATTAATTACTAACAGTGTTTGTTGTTAGGGATTTATTATGATAAAGTAAAAGTAAGCTGATCCAAGCTAAATAAGGGAGCTGATAGCATGCATGCTAACCATTTCAAAGTTCAATTAAATAAAAAGCATCGTACATTAAAAGCAGAGGAACTTATTATTTATAACCAATCCAAAATCATAGCCGCAACGGACGTTAAAGGTAGCTATTACTATCTTGTTTTTTATAAAGACCAGTACATTAATGGGGTGAAAGCAAATAAAATTCGTCTGAACTCCTTCATTCATTTAGCCTTTAAAAATGGAATTTCCTTCTCTGGCACACACCCACTTACCAACCGAATACTTGCGACAGACCAACCCTTTAGATTCGTTAAATTTAATGCATTAATTAATACCCTACATAAATCCTATTCCATGAAAGAAGTTGTTTTTATCTTCATATTTTTTGACTCGTTTATTAAACAGGATTCAAGTAAGAAACTTCTAAAAGATACGTTTTACCACTTCCGACGAAATGGAAAGAATTATAAATCCTATCAAATCTTAAAAACATACCTCCATTTTTTCCCGAAAGATAAATTTGCTTATGACATGGTTCACAACATAGCTTTCCAACGTTATGAAACTATGTACCAACAGCTCGACCTGCTTTATGAAAAGGACCCAACCTATGTCGAAGCAGTCAGTTATGACTTTCATTTAGACCCTGCCTACGCAATCCACTTATTTCAGCTTTATCAAACACAAAATCGTAGTATGGATAAATTAGCTATTCGTTTAGCTATGCTTAAAAGAACCTATTCCAGTCAGAATCTTGCTGAGATAGAGGAGAGCATCTCCTCCTTATCTATTAAAGACCAGATTCTTATCTTTAAAGATCTTCTTCAAAAACAAAACCATCCTTTATTGCAAGAAAAACTATTTAGTCGATTACTTGAAAATGAAGATTCAAATAGCATCGCATCCTTCTTAATGGAGTATGATTTCCAGCCTACCAATGAACAGATTTCTCTCGTCTTGAAACATATTGATAACGCTGACGCGAGATTGCTTGCAGGATATTTTAATTCTTCAAGTTCTCGATTAGTGCAGCTTTCTAATCAAAGTGCACATATATTAGGGGAATTAATTAAACCTTTTGTATCTGCATTTTTACAAGAATATGAAGTAAAAGAAGTGATAGCATGGTGCAGCGAGCTGCGGACCGCTTCTCATCGTCTTCCTATCGAGCAAAAGCTTGCAAAAATGGAACAGCTCAGAGATGATCCTGATAATCAATTAACCCTTGGAGAGCTTTACCTCGACCTTCATCAACTTGAAAAATCAATTGAATGCTTCAAATGGGAGATGGAGCTTCACCCTGAAAATCCTAAACCTGTCTCTTATTTATCGAAAGTATATAAGCAGCTTGGTAAGAAGGAAGAAGCAAAAGCATATCAGCAATTATTTGTTCAGATGAACAAATAATTGCTTTTTTAATAAGAAAGCGCCCCTATTCCTATTTTCTTAAATAAACCATTGACACACTTGTCATCATCTTCGTATAATATAAGATATTAAACCTTAGTATTTTTATAGGAATTATATTGATGTATCATAGGGGCTGATTTTTTGTTTCTGGAAATAAATAACGTTAGCAAGACATTTAGTACGGAGGAAAAACAGTTTACTGTTTTTTCCGATATCCAATTAACCATAAAGGAAAACCAGTTTGTTTCCATTCTCGGCCCTTCTGGATGTGGTAAATCCACCCTCCTTTCCATGGTAGCAGGACTGGAAGCAGCAACAACTGGAAATATAACACTTCAAGGAAAAGAGATAAAAGAACCCGGCCCTGATCGCGGAATGGTCTTTCAACAGCCTGCCCTCTTTCCCTGGTTAAACGTTAGAGACAATATTACCTTTCCTTTAAAAGGAAAGATACCACAGGAAGAAGCGAATAAACGTGCCGACCATTTCTTGAAGATGGTTCAGCTTAGCAGGTTTAAAGAAAACTATATTTTTGAGCTATCAGGAGGTATGCAGCAAAGAGTCGCGATCGCTCGAGCACTTGCGATGGATCCTAAGATTCTTTTAATGGATGAACCATTTGGCGCCTTAGATGAGCAAACAAGACATATCATGCATGATGAACTAATGAAAATATGGCAGGAGACCCAAAAGACGATTTTGTTCGTAACTCATAGTATTCACGAAGCAATTAAACTATCCGATCGAATTGTTGTTATGGGTACGAGACCCGGCCGGGTGATTGCAGACATCAGCGTAGAAATCCCTAGACCTAGAAAACGAGACGATTTAAAAGCAATTGAGCTGGAGAACGATATCATGCGTTTATTGGAAGGGGAAATAAATAAAGTCTTAAAGGAAGAGTTAGCGAATGAAGTGGAACATAGTCATTAAACGAGTCTTATTCTTATTGGTTATTCTAGCAATCTGGCAGATTATCTTTTCAATGGAGGTATTCCCTGCAGTCACTTTTCCGTCTCCTGTAAAGGTATTTACTGCACTCTACGAAGGTTTTGCCAGTGGGGATTTTGTCTTTGCCTTACTAGCCAGCTTTAAACATTTGTTTAGTGGGATGTCTCTAGCCATTTTATTCGGTACCATAATTGGAGTTATTTTAGGAAAATCCAAGCAGGCGGATGAAACAGCCGGCATGTATTTAATTGCCCTGCAAAGTATTCCAAGTATTGTTTGGGTGCCTCTTGCGATCATGTTATTTGGTTTTACGGAGTTCTCGGTCGTTTTTGTTATCGTCCTAGGTGGTACCTTTGTAATGGCTATGAATGTCCGTAGTGCCATTCGCAATGTCCCACCCCAAATGGTACGGGCAGCAAGAACAATGGGAACAAAAGGTTTTGCCCTTTTTTACCGGGTAGAAGTTCCAGCGAGTATTCCTTATTTCATGTCAGGACTCAGGCTTGCATGGGCATTTAGCTGGCGTGCATTAATGGCTGGCGAATTATTAAGTAATGGACCTGGCTTAGGCTATACCTTAAGCTATGCGCAAGATTATGCACGAATGGATCAAGTGATTGGAATTATTATTATCATTGGGGTTATCGGGGCTTTGGTGGACCACTTTGTTTTCTCTAAAATGGAGAAAACAGTGATGAAACGATGGGGATTATTATAGAAATTCTATAAGCAAAATGGGGTTATTATACAATAATTTTAAAAAAGGAGCGAGGTAAATGAAGAAATTTATATTATTAATAGGATTTGTTGCAATTGGACTTGTACTTGCTGCTTGTGGTGGAGATGAAGGTGCAAGTGGAGATGGCAGTATTCCTGATGAAGTTACAATAGGTTATTTCCCAAACATTGACCATGCAGCAGGGATGGTAGCGGAAGAAAAAGCATTGTATGAGGAAGCTTTTCCAGAAGGGACAGAAGTGAAATACCAATACTTCCCTGATGGTGCTACATTTATGACAGCACTTGCTGCAGGTGAAATTGAAGGTGGAATAGTTGGACCAGGTCCTGCTATGAATCACTTTACAAGTGGTTCGGAGATTAATGTTGTTGCCGGTGGGGCATCTGGAGGAACTGTCGTAATGGTTAGCAATGAATCTGGTATTGAAAAACCTGAAGATTTAGCAGGCAAAACTTTCATTACTCCAGGTGTAGGCTGCACCCATGATGTTCAGTTTGAAACAATGATGAGTGAAATTTACGACATTACTTCTGACCGTACTGGCGGAGAAATGAAACATGTAACTGGTGAGCCGGCAACTTATCATAGTATGTTCTTATCTGGTCAAGTAGATGCAGCGGCAGTACCAGAACCATGGGCTTCCGTCATGGAAGAAGAAGGCAGTGGTAAACCATTATTTGAGGGCGATGAAGTTGCTTTTAATGATAGATTGCCAGCTTCTGTATTTGTAACTTCACAAGATTTAGTAGAGAACAATCCAGAGCTTGTCCAAAGCATTGTCGACGGCCATAAGAAAGCCATAGATTTTATTGAAGAAAACCCAGATGAAGCAAAAAACATTGTTCAAGCTAAGATCAAAGACATTACTGGTCAAGGACTATCTGACACGGTAGTGGACAATTCATGGGAACGAATTAACTTCACTTATGAAATCGATCCAAATATTTTACAGGAATTCGCTGACTCTTCCTATAACCTGGAATTCTTAAAAGAGCAGCCTAATTTAGAAGGGTTAGTTAATACAGGATTTATTGAAGAAGAATCCGTAACTGCTTCTAAATAGAATGAAAAAGTAAGGGTGGCACAAAAGTTTACCATTTTGTGCCACCCTTTTCGTTGTTTAGTACACTATTTCCGTCTCTTACCTTACATCATTATAAATTATCTTTTTTTTCTTCCCAAAGCTCTATACGTTCTTCAAAACTCACTTCTTTATGTATCTGATGCAGCATCCAATGATAACCAAACGGATCGTTGAATGTTGCATTAGACACGCCATAGTCAGGCAATTCCGTTACAGGCTGCACCTCTGTACATCCTTCACTAATTGCTTTTGTAAAAGTCTCCTTAATGTCATTAACAAGTATGTTAAACCAAATAGTCTGAGGTGCATCTGTATTAGGGGCCTTCAAACCGAATTGCGGGTTTTCATCTAACATATGAAAACGTACTCCGTACAGGGTAAAAATGACCTCATTTTGACCCGTGGGAAAATCTGTAACCTCCACTCGTTCAATATCAAATACCTTTTCATATAATTCTAGAGCTTTCAAGCTATCGGTAACAACCATATCAATTTCTACTCCAACCATTGAACATTCACTCCTTTTTCAAGATTTATAGGTAACTTACATTATTTATAACACAGATTACCCTCTACAATCCAATCAGCGTAGAGATAATCCAGCTTGACCCGTAGAATATCATGAACTGAACACCTACACCAACTCCGAGAAAGCGATTCAGCATACCACCAACCATCGCCATCGCGAATGTAACCGTAATTCCTACAAGGCCACCTTCATAAAATGCAAGTAAACAGACAATCCCGATAAACATGCCGATAATCGCTTCTTGGTTAATCCGCTTCAATACAAATACAGTGGCTTTACGAGCGTAATTCATGGAAAATGGATACGCGATGACGGACGCAATTACTAATCCAATCAGTCCGTAAATTAGGAAGTCAAGCGGTTCCATCATCGTATGTAAATTATGGAGCGGCTCCGTAGTAAAAACAGGTGGTGCATTAAATAAGGCTTGCGCAGGTCCAATTGCAACAGGACTTAGTGGGATACCAAATGCTACTAAAGGGATGATGGTTTCTGCAACATAAGTAGACTCTGTCACCCCATTCATCGTTGCTAAGCTGGTAGTAGATTTCTTATATTGTCCTTTAATACGTGATCCAATGAGTTCACCCATTAATGATGTCATCCCTACTGGACTAAGTGCAAATGTTAACGAGGATAGAAAAGAAGTACCTCCAACAGCCGAAGCTTGCTTTTTCGTTAACACCTTAAAGGGATTTGGAAAATATCCACTCCACGATTTCTGCTCAGGAGCAAGCTTGTATTCATTCGGTTTCGTTCTTTCAATCAAAGGACGAGCACTTCTTGATGTTGCGATAAGCAGATCCGTTAATAGCGGACCAATCGCAATTCCCAGAAAGAAGCTAATTGAAAGACCGCTTCCTAAAATCGTTGAACTTACCAAATTTAGTCCTTGAATAACTAATGCTAGAGGCACGATAAGTAAAATACTCACCCAGCGGCCTTTCGAAAAGTAACCAATTAATATGGCAGCACATGTAAAGATAATTCCTGCATTTTCCTGAAAAAAGGTTCCAAATTGACTTAAGAACACCGCAAATAAAAGGGCGACAGGAAGTGCAATAAACGCACCAATAATTCCACCTGAAATCATTTTTCTAAGAGCAATATGCGGCAACCCAATTCTGCGCATAAAATTTGCATGCTCTAGCATCGGAGCAGCTAATGTATCTCCAGGCACTCCCATTAGTGCTGTAGGAATAGCATGGGTTAGATGCTTGGCCAATATAGCCGACATAAAAAAGGCAAAAACCGCTTCTGGTGGTGCTCCAAGTAAAACGACAATCAACGTCGACGGTACTAAAATGGCTGTTTCATCTGAACCAGAAATCAGACCGATTAATGTAAATATAATTCCTGCTAGTACTGCTAAGAGAATAGCGATTACGAAAACGCTCATTTCCGCTTATCCCCCTCATTTTTAATAAACATGTCATATATCCCCTGTTCTTTCATTTCTTTCCTAATGACTGGATCTTCTAAGATAGACTCTCTTTCCTCTTCTATATCAAATTGAAGCTTTTTATAGACCTCTCCTATTTCATCACTTGTACTTGGAACTTCATTCAATGTTCGTTTTGGCTTAAAGAGAAACGTATTAAGAAGTAAAGCCAAGAGACTCCCTGCAATTCCAAGTAATAGGGAATAAGATTGCACCATCTCTTCTGGAGCGATATGAGGAAAGATATTCTTCCCAATAAAAAAACCAGCTAAGCTTAATGCAATACTTATCATAATAGTACTTATTAAATGCTTCCCAGAAACAGTATCTCCAATTACTTCGACAAATTTTTCCGTTTCTTCAGCCTTCATGCTACCTTTCGTCATTTTTATTTACCTCCTTACACACATATTT
This sequence comes from Oceanobacillus piezotolerans, assembly GCF_003665065.1. Classification (GTDB taxonomy): domain Bacteria; phylum Bacillota; class Bacilli; order Bacillales; family Amphibacillaceae; genus Oceanobacillus; species Oceanobacillus piezotolerans. Next base: position 377,934 of record NZ_RCHR01000002.1, read on the forward strand.
TCTTGAACATTCCCATCCGATATTTTTTCTTGCTATTATCCTGTGAAAAAACCCACTTTTTATTATTTACGGAATTAGTTTTAAACGCAACTATATTGTATTAATTCAACTAATTTTCACTGCATTAAACTTTGTTGAATGGTTTAAGGCATTTTAATGCATTCGTTTTACATAATAATAGACGAGCTTATTCTTGTATGTGTTATGATAAGAGAAAGGAAGGTGAGTAGGTTGCCAGTATTTGATGAAAAAGAATTTGAACAATCATATGATGAGGAAAGCCAAAAAGTAAATGCTCAAGAAGATGCTAAGATTCTATTTGCCATGATTGGACATGTCAACAGCGGAAAATCCTCCACCATTAACCAGCTTATTGGGGATGAGGTCGCACATGTTGGTGCGAAGCCTGGTGAAACAATTGGGATTGACTTCTATCAGTATACCGATGCCATTACCTTTGTCGACACGCCTGGTTTAGATGACATAATAAGCGAGAATTCAAAAGCAACGATGAAGTTTTATAAAGATGCTGATGTCATTCTTTTCTTCTTAAATGCTGCAGGAACCGTATTCTCTGAAGGAGAGAAAAGAACCTTTGAATTGATTCGGAAAGAAAATAAAAACATCCTGTTTGTCCTTAATAAAATTGATGCTGCTGAGGATATTCCTAACTTAATAAATTACGTAAAAGAGCATAGCGGCAAAGAATTTAAAGTCATCCCTATTTCATCGAAAACTGGTGAAAATATAGATAGACTTCGAAACGAGATTCTGGATATTCTAGAAAAAAAGCATAAAGACATTAAGTTCGCAAAAACGATTCAGGCTAAATCCCCAATCGCAAAAAAATGGATATTAGGTGCAACTACATCTGCAACTGCTATTGGAGCGGCACCCATACCAGGATCTGATTTCATTCCATTAACTGGAATTCAAGTGGGATTAATGATTAAGCTCGCTGCCTTATATGATAAGCCATTATCCAAGAAAAAAGCCAAGGAATTAATCATCGCGACAATCACAGGTAATATTGGAAAAACCGTTTTTCGTCAGATCGTCAAATTTGTTCCAGGTGCCGGGTCGGTTGCAGGCGGAAGTGTTGCAGGTGGGATGACATTAGCTCTCGGGTATGCAGTGAAATATGCTTATGAGAAAGATATTGAACTTAATGTCCATTCTTTAAGGAATCTATATGAGATGTTTCAACAGAGGAATGCAAAAAAACAGCAGAAAGAAAAGTAAAAACAGGCTTTCCCTTAAGGAAGGCCTGTTTTAGTATACAGAAATGTACTTTTTAATTGCGCTCTTTTATCCCAATCACTTGAATCCGCTTATAATCTGCAATCCAATTTCCAGCTTCAAACATAGATGGTTTTAACTGTTCTTCTACCTTTTCAATAATTTCTTGCTTTGCTCCCCCTTCTATTTCTTCCAGCAAACTTGTCGCGAACATATATATCCAATTTCGTAACCCATCTTCACCGCTAAGTACGGTTGGACGGTCGTAATGGGAAGCATACGTTACTCGGAAACCGGTTTCCTCCATAAGCGAGGTGTATTCAGCAATGCTTGGGTAATACCAAGGATAATACGTTTCCTTATAGGTATATCCTGCCTTTACTCGCTGTTCGATAATGGCATCTGTAATGCTTTTAACATTTCCCTTTCCACCAAATTCCGCAACAAATCTGCCATTCTCTTTTAAACATTGGTAAACTACTGCTAGTACTTTTTCAGGAGGTTTGACCCAATGGAGCGTCGCATTAGAAAAAACAGCATTATAAGAATGGACAGCCTCTAATTCGGTTGCGTCTTTAACGAAAAAAGTTAGATGCGGAAATTTCTGTTTTGCTTGGTTAACCATATTTTCTGATTTATCAATGCCCACTATTTCTGCACCGAACTCTGCTAATTTTGCGGTTAGGTCTCCTGTTCCACATCCCAGATCTAATATGTCTTCTCCTGTTTTTGGGACTAATAAATGAATCAAGTTCATGCCATACTTTGCAACAAAATCATGCTTGTCGTCATACATCTCTGCATTCCATTGATCAACGATTTCTTCTCTCATGTACTCCCCACCTCTTATTTTCCCTTCTCATACTCTTCCTTAAGGATGGAATAGACCTTTAAATTCCGGTGCTTTCCTTTTACCTTCATTGCTTGGCGAAAAGTACCTTCATACGCCATTCCAATCTTCTCCATGACCCTTGCAGATGCGGTATTTTCTTCAAAACATTTTGCTTGAATGCGGACTAATTCCATTTTCTCGAAACCAAACCTGATTAATTCAAGTGCCGCCTCGGTTATCAGTCCATTTCCCCACTGATCCCGTGCCAGTACATAGCCAATCTCAGCTGTTTGATGCTTGGGATTCCATTGTACGAAATCAATAGTACCAATAAGGTGATTTGTCCCTTTCCGTTCCATTCCCCAGGGAGCAATTTCTCCTTTTTCATACTGAGTTAAAGCATAATCCATAAATTCTTTAGTATCTTTCAAGGACTGATGCCTGTCCCATAATACATACTTTGCTACTTCCTCGTCGGAGCAATATAAAAACATTGTTTCTAAATCTTGTTGAGTTAGTTTTCTAAGTGTTAATCGTTTTGTTTCGATTACTGGCAATTCCTTGTAGATATCATTAACCTCCATACTATCCCCCCAAAAATATTTAAAGTTATTATATCTTATACTTTTAGAAATGGTATATTTTTCAGGAAATTATTTTAAATTAACACATTCCACAACTTGTGACTAAGAGCATTTATGACTAGATTGAATGAGTTTTACACTGGAAGAAAAAAGGAGAACGCTTCACAACCGTGAAACACTCTCCTTATTTTCATTCAGGATGATTCTTTCTCTTTCTTCTAACAAATAGATAAGTGAAAAGCACCAAAACACCGACTAACAAAAACAATAAAATATTTCCAACTACAAACACGAAGATAGCGGATGCTGCGGTTATAAGGAAATGAATGCTCTTCATGAATTGGTCCTTCGTCTTCTCCCAAGTATTTAACTCCCCTTCGCTTGGCAGACTGGTATTATTCTCTTGCAAGAATATCGTCACCGTTGCTAAGTCTGACTTGTTTTCCAAGTAGTTCATCCGACCAACAATTTGCTCAATTTCCTCTTGCACAGTAGCTAAGTCATTGGAAATCGCTAGTAAATCCTCTGTCTTCTCTGCTTGCTCCATAAATCCAAGTAATCGTTTCTCCACAACTTGCTTCGATGATAACCTTGATTCTAAGTCCACATACTCTTCTGTAACATCCTGGCCAGACACTGAACTATCGATCACCTTGCTGCTACCATCCTCTACAAGCTGGATAAACGATCGAAAATCCGTTTGTGGAATCCTGGCTGTAATTTGTCCGCTTGGCGGGTTGCCTTCAGTCGCTCCAAATGTGGAAGACTCCACAACATAGCCATCAAATTCGGCCACCTGATTTTGGATGTTTGTATACGAGCTCTCAAAGTTCTTTACCTCTACATTTAAATGCGCGTTGTAAATAATTTTTCTCTCCGTATTTGTCTCTACTTGCTGCACCTGCTCCTCATTATCCTGTGCTGGAGCAGATTCTTCTGCTTCAGAGAATTCCTCTGAAGGGGTTTCTGGTTCCGCTATTTCCATCTCTTCTGATGAATTCTCCATATCATAATTAGCTTCCATGGAACTTTCTTCCCCTGTATTGCTGCAAGCCGAAACAATGACACTCAAAATTAGTAACCATAACATGATTTTCCTCTTTTTCATTTTGACCCCCTGACTGTTCAATCTAATGGAACATGTTTATGTACTTATAGACGAAAAATACTGAAAAATGTTACATAGTCTAAGATACTATTTCGCATATTTCTTTTTTAAATAGGGAGAATAACCATGAACACTTCACACAAAAGATTGGAGCTAAAAAGATGAAAAGATATATCATCCTTTTTGTAATAAGTATTGCAATTTCCTTATCAGCTTGTGGTGCACCAAATACACCTGAGGTAAATCAAGACTCACCAACCACTTCTAGTTTAAGAACAAATGCACCAAGTACGTATTATCCACAAACTCAGAGTCCAGACCATCAAGGAGAAGGCTTTGGCAACAATTTCAGACCGATTAGCATGGAAACAGAACAAGCGCCAAATCAAGAATTACGCAACAACTTTCCTAATACGTATAACTATCAGCAAAACCAGCCGGAAATTGATCAAGAAAATGAGAATACAAATGGGTTAAAAGAAATGGAGTATCAAGTGGTAGAATTAACCAACGAAGAAAGACAACAAGCAGGTTTAAATCTGCTTGAGATAGACTACACGCTATCCTCTGTTGCCAGAGAAAAATCAAGGGATATGCATGCGAATCGCTATTTTTCCCATGAAAGTCCAACATATGGCAGTCCATTTGATATGATGGCTGGTTTTGGTGTGACCTATCGTTCTGCAGGAGAAAATATCGCTATGGGACAAAGATCAGCCGAACAGGTAGTAGATGATTGGATGAATAGTGAAGGCCACCGAGCAAATATCATGAATGGTGGCTATACACACATTGGTGTTGGTTATATTGAGGATGGGAACTACTGGACGCAAATGTTTATTAGGAAATAGAATTTTAAATTCTAATGTGCTTTATGTAAACTTTAGTGCTATTTATAAAGGAGAGCGATAGGCCTTGGTCATCGCTCTCCTTTATCTTATAAATTACGCTTTGTTATTTTATTGCCATCATAGGAATAAACTGCTCGACGCTCTTCAACTACTGTTTCCATATGCACAGTTCTTCCCCATAATTGATGAATATATGGCAAAACATGCTCTAAATAATGCAGATCAAGCTCAATTCCTTCATATCCGTGTGATAAATACAGTTCTCCATTTCGGAGATAATCACCGTTCTCCACCGTAATAAATGGAAAACCGCCATTCACCCGCATGGAAACCAACTGATCACGGACTTGTTCATAATCCTTTTCTGTAATTCGGTAATCGCGGCCTTTTTTTTCAAACAAGTACATATCCTCTCGTTGTACCATTTCTTTTGTTAAATAATTGCGGATAAATGAAATATCCGATTCTATTTCCCTTACTTCAAAAATCTTCTCCCTGCCTTTACCAGGTTCGATCCCAAGCTTTTTCATTTCTTCCGTTGGGTTATTGTAGCGCTCCTCGATATCTTCAAAAATTTTAATTCCCAAGTAATATGGATTGATGGAAGTTCTGGAGGGCTGTACCACACCCGCATTTAGCTTAGAATATTCAATGGTTTCATCTGTTGTTAGATCAAGCTCTCGCATGATTTGCTGATGCCAGTAGGATGCCCAGCCTTCGTTCATGATTTTCGTCTCTAGCTGTGGCCAAAAATACAGCATCTCTTCCCGCATCATCGTTAAAATATCACGCTGCCAGTCCTCTAGTTCCCTGCTGAATTCTTCAATAAACAACAGGAGGTCCTTTTCCGGATTGGGAGGAAACTTTCTGTCCTTTTTCCGCTTACGAATTTTCTTCGGTTTTGGCTTTTCCCCAATACTCCATAAATCATCATACTCTGATTTTGGCGCAATCAGCTCTTCTTCTTCATCGTCATCCATATCATAGGAGAGCTTTGATTTAATAATCGAAGGATCAATGTGCTCCTGGATGGATAAAACAGCATCTAAGAATTTCTCAACCTCATCCTTGCCATAAATCAATTCATATTGGGCAATTCTCTCTGCGGTTGCTGTCATGCTCTCCACCATGTCGCGTCTTGTGTTAGAGAAGCGAACATTATTCTTGAAGAAATCACAGTGGGCTAAGACGTGGGCAATAATAAGTTTGTTCTGGATTAAACTATTCGTATTCAGCAAAAACGCATAGCATGGATCGGAATTAATAACCAATTCATATATTTGGCTTAAACCAAGGTCATACTGCAGCTTCATACGGTGAAATTGCTTTCCAAAGCTCCAATGTGAAAAACGCGTCGGCATTCCATAGGCACCAAACGTATAAATAATATCTGCAGGACAAATTTCATATCGCATCGAATAAAAGTCTAAGCCAAAATCTTCCGCGATTTCGGTTATTTCGGCAATAGCATAACGAAGCTCCTTTGTCATTGACAACGAATATCCCCTCCAATAGAGCTTTTTCTCTTATTCACAAACAAAATCCTTTTTATAGTGTATGAAGCAAATGACAAAATAATGAACTTAACCAGCAAGTAAAATCATGCATGATTTCTTAGAAACAAGGACATTTTAACAAGTAGGAGGGATGAGTATGGAGCCAGTTTTTTTATCAATAGAAGAATTTAACGAGTTAATGAAACAATGGAACGGAAGAAAAATAAAAATTACCAAACATGAGCTGGATGATTTTGATGAAACTTTAATGAATTTATCAGCTATTTCATATTCGAAAGAAGCAACCCGTTCAGATGATTATGTGTCATTGTATTCAATGCAGTTAAATGGTAGTGGTGTTATAGAAACAACCTTAAATGAATATCAGCCACTCCCATCGCAATTATATGAAATTCCATTAGAGGACAGCGCTTTATATGAATTTGATGGATCTCGCTTTATTGTCAGCACCTCACGTGGGGTGTATACGATAGAATTATTAGTTTAATTTTTTTCAGGAAATAAGAAAGCATGAATTTCCCTACTGCAAAAGTGTAACGACGGCATTTCCCTAAAAGCTAATACACTTAAGAAATCAGTATTGCTGCTGATTTCTTTTCCATTTTCTTTGCTGAAAGTGCTGCTAGTTTGGTGTAACTTTTGATCGGAAGTGGTGTTTTACTTCTCGAGGGCGATGTTCATTCTCCCGAGGGCGATGTTTCTCCTCTCGAGGGTGATGTTCTGCTTCTCGAAGGCGATGCTTACCTACTCGAGGGCGACGTTTCTCCTCTCAAGGGTGATATTCTGCTTCTCGAAGGCGATGCTTACCTACTCGAGGGCTATGTTTCTCCTCTCAAGGGTGATGTTCTGCTTCTCGAAGGCGATGCTTACCCACTCGAGGGCTATGTTTCTCCTCTCAAGGGTGATGTTCTGCTTCTCGAAGGCGATGCTTACCTACTCGAGGGCGATTTTTCTCCTCTCAAGTGTGATGTTCTGCTTCTCGAAGGCGATGCTTACCCACTCGAGGGCTATGTTTCTCCTCTCAAGGGTGATGTTCTGCTTCTCGAAGGCGATGCTTACCCACTCGAGGGCGATTTTTCTTCTCTCGAGAGCGATGTTTCTCCTCTCGAGGGCGATGTTCTGCTTCTCAAAGGCGATGTTTACCCACTCAAGGTCGATTTTACCCCTCTCGAAGACGATAACTGCTTGTTCAAAAGCGATGCTCACACTAAAGTATCTCAATCCCTACTCCATCTAACAATACAAAAACCCCCCATTCGGGAGGCTAGACAGCTGCTTCTTCTTTTATAAAGAAGGTTTTCATTGCGTTATAAACATCGCGTTTTTCTTTCAATATATAATAACGGAATTTCGGATCGTCAATATTTCGGTAGGCATTCATTAATGTAGAATAACGATTATAACCATTTACTTCGCCATAGCCAAACATTGCCGATACATCCATTATCTCTTTTACTAATTCAATACATTTCGCGTTATCGGACGTAATATTCTCTCCATCTGAAAAATGGAATGGATAGATATTATAACGTGTCGGACTATATTTCCCTTGGATCAATTCCAATGCTTTCATATAAGCCGATGAACAAATCGTCCCTCCGCTTTCCCCTTTATTAAAAAAGTCATCCTCTGAAACTACCTTTGCTTCTGTATGATGAGCAATGAATTCGATTGAAACGGATTCATATTTTGTCCGTAAAAAGCGTGTCATCCAGAAAAAGAAGCTTCTTGCCATATACTTCTCAAAAGTTCCCATAGAGGCACTTGTATCCATCATCGCAAGAACAACGGCTTTTGATTCTGGCTTTATAACTTCATTCCATGTTTTAAAACGTAAATCATCATTCCTTATCGGGGCTATGGAACTTTTTCCTTCCCTCGCATTTCGTTTTAAAGCCGTTAATATCGTTCGCTTTTTATCAATATTACCCATTAACCCTTTTTTACGTACATCATTGAATTCAATCTTTTCAACCGTAATTTCATCTTGTTCTTTTCTTTGAAGATTTGGTAATTCCAGGTCTTTAAATAAAGCTTCCTCTACCTCTTCAATCGACACTTCCGCTTCATAATAGTCAGATCCTGGCTGGTTTCCAGCTTGCTTTCCTTGCCCCTGCCCTTTCTCACCTGATGATGGTTCACGTGCGATAACATCCCCTACCTGACTATCCCCATCTCCCTGGCCAACATGTTTATTTTTATTATAGCTGTAGCGAATTTTGTACTCATCTAAAGAGCGAATCGGGATCTTCACTACTTCCCGGCCGTTTGAAAGAATAATATTTTCTTCTGTTATCAAATCGGGCAAATTATTTTTTATGGCATCCTTTACTTTTTCAATATGCCGTTGTTGATCCTGATAGCCTTTTCGATGGAGAGACCAGTCTTCCTGAGAAACAACAAAGTTCGTTTTCTGCTTTTCCGACAAATCGAACCTCTCCTTTATAAATTTGAATTTTCTGTTATTTATCTATAAGTAGACAATTTAAAGTGTTTATCGTGCTTTTATTTATATTATGCAAGACGAGTTTACTTATTGCTATTTTTAAAAGAAATAGATTAAAAAACAGAGCTAAATAATGAATTAGCCCTGTTCCAATTTTGGTTATCATCGCCAATTATCTATTTAATAAGCTACCAACATAACGAAGCAGTTCATTTGCAGAAGTAGAATTGTATCCATATTCATCTATTAATCTAGCAATAACCTCGTTAACCTTCTTCAACTGTGACTCATCAGGTGTTTTAGATGAAGTTGTTATCTTCACAACATCCTTCAGATCTGCAAAAAGTTTCTTCTGTATCGCTTCTCTTAAACGCTCGTGAGAATTATAATCGAATCGCTTTCCTTTTCTCGCAAATGCAGACAATCGAATTAATATTTCTTCACGGAATGCCTTCTTCGCATTTTCTGAAATACCAATTTGCTCTTCAATCGAACGCATTAATTTTTCATCTGGATTCATTTCTTCGCCTGTCAATGGATCACGTAATTTATTTTTGTTGCAGTATGCTTCCACATTATCTAAATAATTATCCATAAGTGTCTTCGCAGATTCTTCATAAGAATATACAAAAGCTTTCTGTACTTCTTTCTTAGCAATATCATCGTACTCTTTACGAGCAATCGCGATATAATTCATAAACTTTTCTTTATCATCACTGGAAATCGATGGATGCTGGTCAAGCCCATCCTTTAAAGAGCGCAGTACATCAAGTGCATTAATCGAAGGTACTTCCTTACGAATAATGGTAGAAGAAATACGATTAATAACATAGCGCGGATCAATTCCATCCATGCCTTCATCCTGGTATTCCCGCTTCATTTCTTCTACGTCCACTTGATTGAAGCCTTCGACATCCTGCCCATCATATAACCTAAGTTTCTTCAGTAAATCCACACCTTGCTTCTTGGATTCCTTTAATCTAGTTAAAATCGAGAAAGTAGCCGCTACTTTGAAAGCATGCGGAGCAATATGAACATGTGCCATATCACTCGTGCGAATCATCTTTTCATAGATCCTTTCTTCTTCGCTAACACGTAAATTATATGGTATCGGCATGACAATGATACGGGAATGCAAGGCTTCATTTTTCTTATTCGAAATGAATGAACGATATTCTGCCTCATTCGTGTGAGCTACTATCAATTCATCTGCCGAAATTAAAGCGAACCTGCCTGCTTTAAAATTCCCTTCCTGCGTTAAAGATAATAAGTGCCATAGAAACTTCTCATCCGACTTCAAGATTTCCTGGAACTCCATCATCCCTCTGTTTGCTTTATTTAATTCTCCGTCAAACCGGTAGGCTCTCGGATCGGACTCTGACCCGTATTCGGCAATGGTTGAAAAATCAATGCTTCCTGTTAAATCTGCAATATCTTGTGATTTGGGATCTGACGGGCTAAACGTTCCAATCCCAACACGCTTATCCTCTGAGAAAAATATCCTTTCTACTAATACATCCTCAATTCGACTATCATATTCCTTTTCCAATCGCATCGTATTTAATGGGGATAAGCTTCCCTCAATGCGAATACCATATTCCTCATAAAATTCTTCCCTTAGGTGATGTGGAATAAGATGCAACGGGTCTTCATGCATTGGGCAGCCTTTAATTGCATATACTGCACCAGCATCTGTTCTTGAATATTGCTCTAATCCCCTTTTTAGTATACTTACTATCGTAGACTTCCCACCACTAACTGGACCCATTAATAAGAGAATTCGCTTTCTTACATCTAGACGCTTCGCTGCAGGGTGAAAATATTCTTCCACTAATTTTTCCAAAGCTTCCTCTAAACCAAAAATTTCATTCTCAAAGAACTTATATTTCTTTAATCCATTACTATTCTCGATCCCAGCATCTTTTATCATATTAAATACACGTGAATGTGCAGATTGCGCTACCTCTGGTCTTTCCTTAATAATATCCAAGTATTCCGCGAAAGTACCTTCCCACTTCAATCTCTCTTCTTCTTCTCGATAGCCCTTTACTTTACCAAGTATATCCATCTATATTCTCCCCTCCATGTAGATGTAGTCCCGTGGTTTATACATCATATGCACGTACATCTTGTCTCATTCACAGCAAGTTCTTACCCTTCTCCAGCTGCTGCATTTTTTTACAAGAATCGACAATCAGGGTATATTACCCGGGAAATATGTAATGAATTATCATACAATCTCTTCCAGGTAAATGACTGACACGAATTTCGATTCCTGTTATATTTATATGTATATGAGGTGATTCATTTTATGCAAAAAAATTATTACGCCGTTATAGATATTGGTTCAAATACCATGCGACTAGTCATCTATTCACAAATCAAAACTGGACGGTTACATGAAGTAGAAAACGTAAAATCAGTTGCTAGACTAAGGAATTACCTTGACGCAGGCAACGAATTAACAGAAGAAGGCATCCATAAGATGCTATCCACATTAAAGAGTTTTAAAGAAGTAATTGAAATCTATTCCCTATCCCAATTGTCTGTTGTAGCAACCGCAACGATTCGCCAAGCGACAAATAAAGAAGAGATAAAGAGAATCGTGCAAGAGAAATTGGGATGGGAAATGCGCATTCTTTCTGAAAAGGAAGAAGCCTATTATGGTTATTTATCTGTCGTTAACTCCACTTCTATAGCAGAGGGAATTACAGTAGATATCGGTGGAGGTAGTACGGAAGTAACATACTTTAAAGATCGAGTGATTAGACATTCCCATAGTTTCCCTTTCGGTGCCTTAACATTAAAGAGCTTTTTCACTGAATATCAGGGAGAGAAAGCAGTATCTAAGCTGCGTAAATTCCTGACAGAGCAATTTAATAGCTTAGACTGGTTAAAAGAGAGGCACGTAGCCTTAATTGGAATTGGTGGAAGTGCCCGTAACCTTGCACAGATTGACCAAAGCATGAAGGATTATCCGTTAGCGGGACTCCATCAGTATCAAATGAATAACAAAGATATTGCGCAAGTATTAAATCAGCTTTCGCCTCTATCCAAGGCTGAATTAGAGAAAGTGGATGGTTTATCGACAGATCGAGCAGATACCATTGTCCCTGCCATAACGGTTTTCCTAACCCTGTATGAAACCATCTCAGCTACCGGATTTATCTTAAGCAGGAAAGGGCTCCGTGATGGCGTCTTTTATGAAAAACTGACGCAAGACTTAGATAATCGACTTTATCCTAATGTATTGCAGGATAGTATTGAAGAACTTATGCATCAATACAATCTTGATGAAAAACATAATCAATATATGCAGTTTCTAACCAGAAAAGTATTTAACGGCTTTAAGGAAAAGGAACTAGGATCGCTTTCTGAAAGTGATTGGATGTTGTTGGAGCGTGCATGCTGTGTATATAATTTGGGAGAATATATTGATTCGGAATCAAGTGCACAGCATACCTTCTATCTGTTAGCGAATCGCACTATAGACGGTTTAATGCATATTGATCGTCTTAAGCTTGCATTACTCGCATCGTTTAAAAGTAAAAATATTTTTAAACAGTTTATACTTCCATATGAGGATTGGTTTTCAAAAGAAGAGAAAGACAAATTAAGTCTCCTTGGCGCCATTTTAAAATTTTCTTACTGTCTCGATGCAACCAAAAGACAGGTTGTAGTGGATTTGGATGTAGAAACGAAGGGTAAACAAATGGAAGTAACGATTTATTGTAATAAAGATTATAAGCCCGAGGAATACCAAGCTACCAAACAAAAGAAACATATTGAAAAAGCATTAAATAAAAATTTGGTTCTTCAATTTCAAGCAATAGATTAAACTGAATTAAATCTTTTAAACCTTGAATGATAATCGGTATATCTCTAATATAATAGTTAGAGAAAGAAAAGGGTGATGATAATTTGGAAAAAACGACAGAACAAATAAATCTAAACAATCCATCTTATTACAATAATCGAGAGCTGAGCTGGCTGGCATTTAACAAACGTGTTCTTGATGATGCATTTGACACAAGAAATCCGTTAATAGAACGCTTAAAGTTTGTTGCCATCGTATCCTCTAATCTAGATGAATTCTTTATGGTGCGTGTAGCTGGATTAAAGGATCAAGTGAAGGCTGGATTTAATAAGCCCGAAAACAAAGCTGGATTAACACCAAAACAGCAATTAAGAGCTATTGGAGAGTTAAACCATGAGAATGTCCGTCAACAATATGAAGGATATAAAAAACTGTTAGGGTTATTAAAAGAAGAAAATGTTTCTATTGTATCTATTGAAGATCTATCGAATGATCAAAAAACACAATTAGAGGATTATTTCGATGAACAAATTTTCCCAGTATTAACACCGCTGGCAATCGATGCTTACCATCCGTTTCCCTTGCTAATGAATAAATCAATTAACCTGATGGTTACTTTACAAGATACAGTGGATATTGACAGCAAAATTAAAACTGCCATTGTACAAGTCCCTGCTCTTCTTAAACGTTTTATTAAAATTGGAAAAGAAGACAAGTATGTCATGTTGGAAGATACGATTTCCTATTTTCTTCATAAACTATTTCACGGATATCATGTTAAATCAGTTAGCGAGTTTCGGATTACCAGAAATGCAGATATGACTATCCATGAGGAAGGTGCAAGAGACTTACTTAAGGAAATTGAAAAAGAGATAAAGAAAAGAAAATGGGGAGCTGCTGTTCGCCTAGAAGTCAGAGATGGGAAATATGACAAGAATACGATAAACTTTCTGCTTCATGTCTTGGAAATTCATAAGGATGACTTATATATCGTGGATGGTCCTCTGGATTTAACATTTTTATTTGGTTTTATAAATGAAGTAGAACCAAGATATGAGCATCTCATCTATCAAACATTAATTCCGCAGCATCCACAAGATATACATGAGCATGAAACTGTCTTTGAAGCTGCAGTAAAAAGGGATATTCTTTTGCATCACCCTTATGAATCTTTTGAGCCTGTTGTAGAGCTAGTAACAGAAGCCGCAAAGGACCCGGAAGTTTTAGCCATTAAACAGACACTCTATCGTGTGAGTGGAAACTCCCCCATTATCATGGGGCTAAAACAAGCTGCAGAAAACGGCAAGCAAGTCACTGTACTAGTTGAACTGAAAGCAAGATTTGATGAGGAAAGAAATGTTCAATGGGCGAAAGAGCTTGAAAAAGCAGGATGCCATGTAATTTACGGCATGAACTTTTTAAAAACACATAGTAAAATTACGCTCGTTGTTCGTAAACGTGGAGAAAAAATTGAACGATTCGTTCATTTAGGTACAGGAAATTATAATGATAAGACAGCAGAAATCTATACAGATATGGGAATCATCACAACGAAGCGTAAATTTGGCATAGATGCAACGAATTTCTTTAATTATTTAAGTGGATTTACAGAAAAACCCGAATTCAATCATATATCTATGGCCCCATTTGATATTCGAAGAGATTTCTTACGTTATATGGATGAGGAGATTCATTTCCATAAGAGATTCAGAAACGGTCGCATTATTGCTAAAATGAATTCCTTAACAGACAAGGAACTTATTATGAAGTTCTACGAAGCAAGCCAAGCTGGTGTACAAATTGACTTAATTGTTCGGGGTATTTGCTGCTTAAAACCTGGTATTGAAGGCGTAAGCGAGAACATTCGGGTACGCAGTATCGTAGGTCGTTTCCTTGAGCATAGCCGAATTTATTATTTCTACAGCAATGGTGATGAGCGCATTTTCCTTTCATCAGCCGACATGATGACACGAAATATGATTAAGCGTGTTGAGCTTTTATTCCCTGTTTATGAGAAGCATAATAAAAAACGAATTAAAGAGGTCCTCGACATCTCATTAGCAGATAATTTAAAAGCAAGAGAGCAAGCTAATGATGGCACATACCATTACGTACAGCCAAGACCTGGAGAAGAGCTGGTTGACAGTCAGATGACTTTATTTGATATGGCTTATAATGTGATGGAGGATGAAGAATAAATCAGACTTTTCCTGACGACATAGCAATTAAAAAACTTGCTTATAACTGCAGTTATAAGCAAGTTTTTTTAAATTAATGATGATGATGTCCACCTTTAGATGGGTTAGTAATGACAAATCCAGGTTCATCTACGTAAAAGTACTGAATCCAAACTCCATCTAAGAAGTCTTCACGTGAATCAAGAATAATATCGATGTCCTTATCTGTTTTCACGACTTCATCGTGCTCCCCAGGCGTATCCAAGTCAATGCCATAATGGGCATGGTCACCATGAACATGGGAAACATAAACGCGAATCATCTTACCTTCTGCTTCATCTGTTTCTAACATTTTCTTCAATTCTTTTGCTGCATTACGGTTCAATTTTACTTTCATTATTTAAAACTCCTTTGCATTATATAATCGGATCACGAATTCATTATTTCCAGTGTACGACTAACTATACCATTTATAGGAGCTGATGCTCAAGCAAGGAGACTCTTATTATACTTATCTACTTTAGCTACTATCTCATCCATAGAGTACGAATTTAGTTAAGATGATTAAAGAATTTAACCACCCTTCCTAAGGGTATCCTTTCTTAAAATGTCATTGAACTCTTTGTTAGAAATCTCTTTTCCATCCATAATATAATATTGCGTCTCTCCTCGCTGTACAATCCAAGCCATCAGAGAGTCTTCATCTATTTGTGCAACAACTAAGCTCCATTCTCCTTGATAATCCTCATTCAATGCTTGTACAGCTTCCTCCGTCAACTGACTGCTCGTTAATTCCGTTATATGCATGAGATGTACCCCTTGTCTATTTACGACATCAACATTCAACTTTTCAACTACTTCCGTAAAAGGTTCATTATCCTCTTTATAATCCTCGGAAAAGTACGATTCTACCAACTCTTTGTCCATTCCAAGAGCCGCTTGGTACATGTCAGTAACAATTCTGGCCGCAGTTGAATGGAAACAGCCACTTAAGAATAGAATCGAAATAATTCCACCTATTACCCCCATTTTTTTCATTATGGATACTCCTCGTATGATCGTACTTTATTTAGATTGTAAACTATCTTCGGATTATTTCAAATCCTGATCTCCACTCGGATATTGTAAGTTTCGAATTTGGACATTTGCCAAAGAAAAAAGCCTCATCACTAGGACGAGACCTTTCTAAGTTTAATAGATTTCAAAAGAAGCTAATATAATAGCAACTGGTATAACAGCCTTCTATGAAAGGTTCTCCACTACCATCGCGATTCCTTGGCCACCGCCGATGCATAGCGATGCAACACCATATTTATTGTTTCTGCGTTGTAATTCTTTTAGTAGCGTGTAAAGTACTCTAGTTCCACTAGCACCAATCGGATGGCCAAGTGCAATAGCTCCGCCATTGACGTTTACTTTATTACGTTCAAGGCCTAACTCTTTTTCTACAGCCAAGTATTGGGAAGCAAAGGCTTCATTAACTTCAAAAAGATCGATATCGTCAAGCGATAGATTTGCTTTTTGAACTGCCTGCTTAATCGCTGGTACTGGACCAATTCCCATATAAGCCGGATCGACACCAGCTATTCCCCAGGATACAATTCTGGCTAGTGGTTTTAGGTCGTTTTCTTGAACGAAAGATTCGTTAGCTACTACAACAGCACCTGCTCCATCATTAATTCCGCTTGCATTTCCACCTGTTACCGTCCCATCTTTCTTAAAGGATGGTTTTAGCTTTGCAAGTTTTTCTACAGTGGTTTCTGGACGAATGTGCTCATCTTCTTCAACCACAATAGTGCCTTTTCTAGATGATATCTCAACGGGAACAATCTCATCTTTAAAACGACCTTGGCTGCGTGCTTCTGCGGCTCGCATATGACTTAAGTAGGCGTATTCGTCTTGCTCTTCACGACTTATCCCGTATTTCTCAGCTAAATTTTCTGCTGTTATCCCCATTCCATTTCCAATATACTCATCTGTTAGCGCAGCCCAGAGCATATCATCCACTTGTGGCGTCTTTAATTTTGTACCAAAACGGCTTCCTCTTAGTGCATATGGTGACTGGCTCATATTTTCCACGCCACCGGCAATCGCTGCTTTGCCTTCTCCAAGCATAATCGATTGCGCTGCAGTAACAACTGCTTGTAGACCTGAACCACACAAACGATTTAATGTTAGTGAAGGGCTTTCGATTGGGACACCGGTTTCGAGCGCAATGTGGCGAGAAACATATGGTGCATTTTTGGCAGAGTGAATGACATTACCTAAAAAGGTAAAATCAATTTGCTCTGCACGTACCCCACTACGTTTTAAAGCTTCCTTATATACAGCCACACCTAAATCTAGTGGCTCTACATCTTTAAGACTTCCTCCAAATGTGCCAAAAGGTGTGCGTGCACCTTCAACTAGATAGACAGATTCCATGCTTCTCCACCTCAGTTATTCATAATATAGTATTAGCTTTCTAAAAGTCTATCAATCAAAATTTGATTACACAAGGCCAAACCATGTGTAAAGCGCGATAACAACAAATACTGCTAGTGTTTTAATAATGGTAATCACGAAAATGTCACCATATGACTGTCTATGCGTTAATCCTGTAACAGCGAGCAATGTAATAACAGCCCCGTTATGTGGAAGTGTATCCATACCACCTGATGCCATTGCGACAACACGGTGCATAACTTCAGGTGAAATACCCGCTGCAGCAATTGCTTGATTGTATTGATCTGCCATCGCACTCAAGGCAATTCCCATTCCTCCAGATGCAGACCCTGTAATACCTGCGAGTGTACTCGTCGTCACGGCCCCATTTACAAGTGGATTCGTGAATGTGCCTGAAATTCCATTACTAATTGCGGTAAACCCAGGTAGAGCGGAAATAACTCCCCCAAAACCATATTCTGAACCTGTATTCATAACGGCTAATAATGAACCGCCAATACTAGTATTTAGTCCTTCTTTAAGCTTTGACTTTACACGTTTAAAGTTATATGCAAGTGCGGTAATAATTCCGACAATCAATGCAATTTCTACTGCCCAGATAGAAGCAGTTTTTGCTACATCAATAGAATATTGCTCTAATCCAAGCGCGGCAAAATCAAATCCATTTGGATACCAACTTGGTATTGCTTTTGTTAAATAATTATTCATTACTGCAACAAGAATAAGAGGAACGAATGCTAAAATCTGTTTTAATACAGATTGATTCGATTGCATATCTGGAGTAGATTCTTCACTTTCTGCTGCTTCTGCTTTTTCAAGAGCAGCAGCTTCATCTCCAAACCCAAAATAGCCCTCACCTTTTTTCTTGGCTTGACTCTTTCTCCACTCTAAGTATACTAACCCAGCACCTAAGACAATAATACCACCGATTATTCCAAGCGTTGGAGCAGCATAAATGTTTGTCCCAAAGAAAGTGGTAGGAATAACGTTTTGAATTTGTGGTGTACCAGGTATGGCATCCATTGTGAACGTAAACGCACCAAGTGCAATCGTTGCAGGCATCAATCTCTTAGGAATATCTGCTTGGATAAACAATTGTTTCGCAAAAGGATAAATGGCAAAAACTGCTACAAATAAACTTACCCCACTATACGTTAAGATTGCACCTAGCAAGATAACCGTCAACATAGCCTGTTTAGCACCGATTAAACGAACAATTGTTTTAGCAATAGATTCTGCAATCCCGGACATTTCAACAACTTTCCCAAAAATGGCACCTAATAAGAAGACTGGGAAATAGTTCTTAATAAATTCTACCATCTTTTCCATGAATACACCGGAATAAAACGGCAGAACGTTGGCCGGCTCTATAAAGACAACAGCTAATAAGGCAGCTATCGGCGCGAATAAGATAACAGAATATCCGCGATATGCAGCAGTCATTAGCAGCGCTAGTGCTACTAAAATAATAATTAAATCCATTTACACTTCCCCCGACATTGAATATTTTAATTTTTATTGTGCTGTATATCCACCATCAAGAACGACGGCCTGACCTGTTACGCCTTTTGCTTTATCGCTTGCTAAGAATAAAGCATAGTCTGCAATTTCCTGTACATCTAATAAACGTTTTTGTGGAACTAAAGGATATAGAACTTCTTCTAGAACATTTTCTAAAGGTACGTTGCGATTTTTCGCTAAGTCTTCAAATTGTCCACGAACAAGTGGTGTATCCACATAACCTGGGCAAATTGCATTCACGGTAATCCCATGATCCGCTGCTTCTAATGCTGCAACTTTGGTTAAACCAATAATACCGTGTTTCGCACTATTGTATGCCGCTTTTCCTGCAAATCCAATTAAGCCATTAATCGATGCCATATTCAAAATACGGCCTGAACCTTGTTTTTTCATAATTGGCATTGCATGCTTGATTGCCATAAATGGGCCAATTAGCATTACTTTAATCATAAATTCATATTTCTCTGTTGGGAAGTCTTCAATCGATGCAACATGCTGCAGGCCAGCATTATTAAATAGCACATCTAATCTGCCGTATTTCTCTATAGTTGCATCAATGGCGTTTTTGATATCTTCCTCATTTGTAACGTCACATTTTACCCCTAAACAGTCATAGCCCTCTGCTGTTAAAATGCTGGTTGCTTCCTTTAACTTTTCTTCATTGACATCCGTAAATACAACCTTTGCCCCGTTCTTCGCAAACTCTACCCCTATCTGATGCCCAATCCCACTTGCAGCACCAGTTACAAAAACAACTTTGTTTTCCATGAAATATTCTTCCCCTTTTATATTCTACTTCTTTCTTATGTGTGATAGATTAATAAGCATCTAATTTTAAAGAATCACTAATAGTTAGATTGACACCAGTTGATTTTATGACGTCTTCTTTTGTGAATCCATTTGCAACCTCGACTAAAACCAATCCTTGATCTGTCACGTCAATCACTGCTCTTTCCGTAATAATACGGTCGACTACCTTTTCACCAGTCAGAGGCAGCGTGCATGTTTCAAGAATCTTCGGCTCGCCTTTCTTATTTACATGCTCCATCATAATAACAAGCTTTTTAGAGCCATGGACAATGTCCATTGCGCCGCCCATTCCTTTAATCATTTTGTTTGGAATCATCCAGTTGGCAAGGTCACCTGTTTCAGAAACCTCCATCGCACCTAGTATTGCTAAATCAAGGTGCCCACCTCGTACCATTCCAAATGATTCGGCACTATTAAAATAAGAAGCACCTGTTGCAGCTGTTACGGTCTCTTTTCCAGCATTGATTAAATCAGGATCAACTTCCTCTTTCGTTGGATAAGGCCCAATACCAAGAAGACCATTCTCTGAATGAAGGGTTACTTCTTTTCCATTTTCAATATAATTTGCGACCATTGTCGGCATCCCAATCCCCAAATTTACATAGGAACCGCTTTCAATTTCCCGCTCTGCCCTTCTTGCTATTCGTTCTCTCATTTTCGCTTTATCTAAAACATTGACCATGACGCTTTCCTCCCTTGTTATGCTTCTTGTTTTAGTTGATTTTCAAAAAGTCCGGTAAAAATGACACTTCGAAATTCTTCGTTGGCTTGCTTTTCCGGTACTCACGTATTAATTGCATACGTTCCGTTCCTCAAAGCTACGCCTCCTCGAGTTTCTTGGTCCTTTTTATCCTCCTTTTTGAACTTACGCTTTTAGCGTTAATTTTTCAATCCGCTTTTCCTGCTGCCCCGTAATCAATTCTTGTACATAGATGCCTGGCGTATGTATTGTAGCCGGATCTAGTTCCCCAACTTTTACAAGCTCTTCGACTTCAGCAATGGTAATTTTTCCTGCCGCTGCCATCATTGGGTTAAAGTTTTGTGCTGTTTTATTGTAAATCAGGTTTCCAGCCTTATCACCCTGCGCAGCGCGTATCAAGCTAAAATCAGCTTTCAATCCCGTTTGCAAGAGATAATCCTGTCCATCAAAATTGCGGACTTCTTTCCCTTCCGCAATTGGTGTTCCCACACCTGCTGGAGAATAAAACGCTGGGATTCCTGCCCCGCCCGCACGAATGCGTTCTGCTAATGTTCCTTGAGGAACAAGTTCTACTTCCAGTTCACCAGCTAGCACCTGACGCTCAAATTCTTTGTTTTCACCTACATAGGAACCTATCATTTTATCAATCTGCTTATTTTGTAATAGCAAACCAAGTCCCCAATCATCTACCCCACAGTTATTAGATATGACCGTTAAATGCTTCACACCAGAATCCGCTAAAGCGAGTATTAAGTTTTCTGGTATTCCAACAAGTCCAAAGCCCCCAACCATAATTGTGGAACCATCTTCAATTTGTGTTACAGCATCCTGAAAAGATGTATAAATTTTTTTCATGTTTGCCCACTCCCTTCAATACTATAATAGCAAAAATTATGCCAAGTTTTATTAAAAAATGATAAATTTTCGAAAAACTGCTAATTTCCTTATTAAAACAGTGTCTACCTAACTAGGGAAAATGTCATAATAAAAGAAAAGATAAACCTGTTTTTCCATATTTCTGGAATGAAGGAAGTAGTTCAACAGCTTCGAAATGTAATCCCTTTCCTAGGATTGTTTATTTCATCTATCATTCCATGTTTCCGGAATGCGCTTCCGGATTTACGGAACGATGATTCTATATTTTTTTATTTTTTCATATAAACTAGACTTTCCTAACTCTAATAGTTTAGCTGCTTCCTTTTTATCGCCATTTGTTCTCTTCAAAGCCTTTAGAATGGCTTCCTTTTCTGTTTTCTCCACCAATTCCTTTAGTGAACTCGTTTTATCACTTACCCCCACTTCATTGTGAAAATGGGCGGGGAGATCTTCCATCTCTATACAATTTCCATTTGTCATGTGAACCGCAAATTCAATTACATTTTCTAATTCACGAATATTCCCTGGCCAATCATATTCCATCAAACAATTTAAAACATCTTCTGCTATATCAATCACACGTTTGCCAACTCGAACGGAGATTTTATGCAAGAAGTATTTTGCCAGAACATGAATATCTTCCTGTCTTTCTCGTAATGCCGGTATATCCATTTGAATCACATTTATCCGGTAAAATAAGTCTTTGCGAAATTTATTCTCCTCAATCAGCTCTTCTAGAGGCTGATTTGTCGCTGCAATAATTCTTACATCCACTTTCAGTGTCTCCACCCCGCCGATTGGCTGCACTTCCCCTTCCTGTAAAACTCTTAGAATCTTAACCTGTGCATTAATCGGCATATCGCCAATCTCATCTAGAAATAATGTTCCTCCGTTTGCAAGTTGAAACTTGCCTGGCTTTCCGCCTTTTTTTGCACCAGTAAAAGCACCTTCTGCATAGCCAAAAAGCTCTGATTCTAGCAAATGCTCTGGAATTGATGCACAGTTTACTGTAATGAATGGCTGATTGCTGCGGTTACTTAAATGGTGAATACTATGTGCGAACTGCTCCTTCCCTGTTCCACTTTCCCCGCGAATGAGAACCGATACATCACCTGGTGCAACCTTTTTTACTTGTTCTTTTAAGTATTCTACCTCTTGTGACCGACCAATTATATCGTGTAAAAAGTAAGTTACCCCATGCTTTGCCTTCAACTGCTCCCGATAATGCTCTAATTGCAACAGCAATTCCTTAATATGGGCATTCATCTCCATCCATTCTTTTGTATCACGATAAAGAACAAACCCAACAGCACCAATGACTTCTCCCTCTATTCGAACGGGAATGCGGTTGGCAATCATATAATTACCCCTGATATATTGAAGAGAGGCGATTTCCTCTTTGCCTGTTTCTACAACAGTGTGCATTCTTGAATTTTCAATTACATCAGCAACATGTTTACCTAATGCATCTTCACGTTTGATATTTAAAAAGTCACAGTATGTCTTGCTCAAATAAGTCACTTTAGCGTCTTTATCTACTACAACAATACAGTAATAGGGATTCTCAACAATTGCTTCTAGCATTTCATCACGGTATGGCATATTTAATGTAAGCAATTATATACCTCCATTTTTAATAAGCTGAAACTCTACTATAAGTGGCTATACTTTCTTTGATGATTTTCTACGTAGAATGATTAAAGTTTCTACTCTTTTTACATTAACATAATACTCGGAACATTTATATAAGAGATAATAACTCAGTTAAACGAGGGTTCGTCATATTTAGCTTTTCACCTGCTGTTTACCTCTGCATTATTCTTTCAGCTATCGCATTTGCATCATCACTTACACCATAAATTAAAGCTGAGCTCCTCTTACTTTGCCAGCTTAATCCAAGAAAATAGAGACCCTCAACATTACTTACTCCGAATTGATGGATGGGTTTGCCTTCCTCATTTAATACTCCTTTTATATCAATCCAAGAATAATGATTTCGATACCCCGTGGCCCAAATGATTGACTTTACTTTTCGAGAAGGCGAATTCTGGAAGCTAGCTATCCCTTTCTTAACAGCCTTCACTCTACTAACAACTTCAACATGTTTTTTGACAGTTAGGAAATCGTCTCCGATAATTGGCTCTCTCTTTTGAATATACCTTCCTATCAATGAATCAGGCTTTGCTTTAGAGACTCCTAAAGTTTCATACCACCAAAATAAACTTTTCCCTGCAATTTTTTGTGGAAGTCTTTTAATACCTTTACTTTTTGAAAGAGTAACATAATGCGTGCGACTCAATTCAGCTGCAATCTGGATACCCGTATTTCCAGCTCCGATAACCAATACTTCCCCTTGAGGGATTTGGATTGAATTTTGATAATCTGAAGCATGAATCATAAATGGTACAGATCCGTCATGAATAGGTGGGATGAAAGGATCATAGAAAGCACCCGTAGCCACAACAACATGACAGGCAGTATAAGATTGATCTTGCGTGAATACCCGGAATGTCTGTTTATCTTCTTTTAATAGTTTTATTACTTTCTGATTGTAAACCACTGGTAAATCATTGGTGGATTTGAATTTTTGTAAATACGTAACAACTTCATCCTTATGAGGAAATCCCATAGGATCTCCTTCAAAAGTCATACTATGTAATTGACTATACATCCTGGGGGTAAACAATTTTAATGAATCGTAGCGTTTTTTCCAAGATGCCCCAGTTTCACTGTTCTCATCAAGAATGATAAAGCTTACATTATATCGCTTTAGTGCATAGCCCATTGCTAAACCGGCCTGGCCGCCCCCAATTATCACGACATCCATAGAAAAGTCTCCTTTATGTTTTAAATCTGTTATTTCAAGAAAGAAAACAACGCATTAAAAGTGCCATTCTCAAGCATGATATAAATCCCTAATCCTATAAAAATGAATGGTACCAACCACCGTTCGTATTTCTCTACTCTTTCCAATATGAACTTCATAGAAGCTAAGCGATAGCTGACATAGCATAAAACTCCAACCATCACGAAAAAGACGATAATAGCGAGCAGTATTTCAGTAGTATTTAATGCGGTAAAATAGGGGATGTAAATCGAAAAATCATCCGCACTGGATGCCAGTACGATGAAAGTAACTGTCACAAATAACTGATTATATCGATTGGAGGACGATTGAGATAGAATATTTCCTTCATCTTCCTCCTCTTCTCCTTTGATCCAAATTTTTACACCAAGGTATAGTGGCAATAGTCCTAATAATCCTATAACCCATTGCTGTGGAATTAAGCTAACAACCCCAAGGGAAACGAGTAAACTCCCCGTTATAATAATGGCAGTTCCTATATATTGGCCGAGCCAAATATGTTTTACTTGTTCTTTTTTTATTTGGGAAAACAAAAGAATTAATATAACAAGATAATCTATACCTGTCGCTGCATAAACCAGTGCAGCTGTTAACACCGTAATCATCATTTCATCACTCTTTCTTTCTGCGCCAATGTCAGCATCAATATCTCCTTGACATGTTCATCCTGTAATGAATAGAAGGCGAGTTTCCCTTCTTTTCTAAAATTAACCATTCCTTGCTTATGCAGCGTTCGTAAATGGTGGGAAGTGTTCGCTATAGAAACACCTATAATACTTGCTATATCACAAACACAAAGCTCTTCATCCTGGCACAAAGCATAGATAATTTTCGCTCTGTTTTCGCTAGCCATCACTTTAAATATTTGTGTCATACTAGCAATATCTATGGATTGGATACCCCTTTGTATCCGTTCAACCTTTTCTTCGTCATAACAAAAAATTTCACAAGTAGCATTGTTATTCATCTTCTTGCCTCCTATTCATTCAAATTTGTACTTGAATATAATATATCTATTATTCATTTCTTATTCAAGTATATATTTGAATAAAGATAAGAAGAGTGGTTGATACCTTATTTAATTGAATATTATTAAAGCGCAATAGGGTTGTATGATTTAATTAGAATTGAAGGGCCGATAGCTATTATAGTTTAGAAAAAGGTAACTAATCGAGGGATGAATGTTTGAATACAACCATAAAATGAAGGGAAAGGTCACTCATCGAAGGGATGAACGCCCGTATACTGCTTATAATCCAGAGAATGGTCACTCATTGTGGTTATGAATGCCTGAATACTGGTGAAAATCGAACGAATGGTAGTTCATCGAAGGGATGAGTGCCCGAATGGGGCTGCGAATCATACGAATGGTCGCTTATATATGTTTGCACTAGAAAAATCATAAATATCAAAGGCCCCACACTTTTGTGGCGCCTTTGATATTTAATATTCCAATACTTAATTTACTTTTTTCGCACCATCCCAATACATCTCACGCAAACGGAATTTCTGCAGTTTTCCAGTAGCCGTTTTTGGCAAGTCTTCTACAAACGCAACTGATTTCGGTGCTTTGAAATGGGCCATATTGTCTCGGCAATAAGAGATTATTTCTTGCTCAGTCACCATTGCATCAGGCTTCAATACAATAATCGCTTTTGGAACCTCGCCCCATTTTTCATCTGGAATAGCAATAACAGCAACCTCTAAAACATCAGGATGCTTGTACAGCACGCCTTCCACTTCAGTGGAGGATATATTTTCCCCGCCAGAGATAATTAAATCTTTTGCACGATCACGAATTTCTATATAGCCATCCGGATATGTTACCGCTAAGTCACCTGTATGGAACCAGCCATCCTTCAGTGCTTCTTCTGTCCTTTCGGGATCCTTATAATATCCCTTCATTACTACATTTCCACGTGTCACAATTTCCCCCAGTTCTTTTCCGTCCCACTCTACCTCTTTGCCATCTGGGCGAACCACCTTGGTTTCTCCATTAAAAGCAAGTTCAATTCCCTGTCTCGCCTTAATGGTTGCTTGTTCGTCAGCTGTTTTCGCATCAAATTCATTCTTCCACTCGCAGTATAAAATAAATGGTGCGGTTTCTGTTAATCCGTAAACGTGAATCATGTTTAGGCCTAGAAGGTCCTGCGCTTTTTGAATTAAGGCTGCTGCCGGTGGAGAGCCTGCCGTTCCCATTCTTGGATTGGTTGTTATGATCGCTTCTTTTGAGTAAGGATGATTGACAAGCATGTTTACTACAGTTGGTGCCCCACAGAGTAAAGTAATGCCATGCTGTTCAAATAAATCAAAAATCACAGGTGGGTCAACTTTTCGCAGACAGACATGGGTAGCTCCCGCTGCTGTTATGGCCCACACTCCTCCCCAGCCATTTGCATGAAACATTGGCAAAGTATGGAGATACACATCATCGTGCTTTACTCCTAAATGATACATAAAATCAGCGGCATTCAAGTAATTACCTCGATGGGTAAGCATCACGCCTTTAGGCCTTGACGTTGTCCCGCTTGTGTAGTTAATGGTAAGCAGTTGATTTTCATCAAGGCTCACTTCAGGTAGCGTTGTGTCTGTTACTGTATCAATAAAATTTTCAAATTCAATTGCTTCTAGTGTAGATTGCTGTCCTCTTACTTTTACTAAAACAATTTGCTCAAGTGACAAATTGTCCACAATTTCCTCGATAGACCCGGCAAACTCCTCATCAACAATGAGCATTTTCGCATCACTATGGTTGATAATATATTCCATATCAGACGCGGAAATTCGGTAGTTAAGCGGAACCATCACTGCACCTAACTGACAAATACCGTAGAAAGACTCCAGCATATAATGGGTATTCGGAAGCATCACAGCGACATGATCTCCTTGTCGAACCCCAGCATCATGAAGGGCAACGGATAATTTATCCGCCCTTTCTGCAAATTCCTTATACGTGAACTCCTTTTCCTCATCAATCACAGCTATTTTATTTGGATAGTATTTGACTGCACGACGTTTCCAGTCTAGTGGAGTTAATGGTGTTATCATTGCTTTATCTCCTCCCGAGTAATTTATTAGTAAACTTTTGATTAAATTCTAAGAGCTCCTTTAATGCCCTAGAAATTCAGGTTTTCTTTTTTCGATAAATGCAGCTCTGCCTTCTTTGAAATCACGTGATTGGAAGGTGAGCGCCTGCCCATAAGCCTCAAGTTGCAGAGCATCCTCAATCGACATGTATGGCGCTTGGTGCATGATTCGTTTTGCAATTCCTAATGTTTTCGTTGGCCCCTTGGCTAAGGAGGTCGCTAGCTCTTTTGCCTTTTCGATAGCTAGTCCAGCTACTGTTACCTGATTAATCAGACCATACTCCTTCGCTTCTTTCGCAGTTAACTTTTTGCCTGTAAAAATCAGTTCACTGGCGATATGCATGCCAACTTTTTGCGGCAGAAAATAAAGACCACCAAAATCTGGAATTGCACCAACCTGACAGAAAATTTCAGAGAAGAGTGCTGTCTCATCAGCAATTACGATGTCACAGGCGAAAGCAATATTACAGCCTGCTCCAACTGCTGCACCATGAACAGCACCGATTACTGGTTTTTCCATTTGATAGAGTCCTAGGACGGCTTCGTGACCTACTTGAAGAAACTCCCTTACCTCAGTTGGATTATCAATATCAATACCAAAATCCTTTAAATCTCCACCTGCACAAAATCCTTTGCCATTCCCGTAGACTAGAACGGCGCGAACCTCAGGATTCGTTTTTGCTTCTCTTACAGCAAGGGACAAATCTAATGCTAGATCTTTGTTTAAAGCATTCAGTTTTTCCGGGCGATTAAGAACAATTTCAAAAACACCATCTTGAAATTTCGTTTGAACGGTTGACATAGTTTGCCTCCTCCTACATTTTTGAGAGCAGTTCTTGGGTATGCTCCCCTAATCTTGGGGCTTGTCCTCTAATATTTCCTGGGGTGTCTGATAATTTAATCGGGATTCCGATGTGACTTAGTTGTAAGTCGTTGCTAGTTCTAATCATTTGTCTCGCAATCACTTGTGGATGTTCGATCATTTCCTCATAGGTAAGAACTGGGGTAACACAGGCTTCTACTTCTGAAAAAATATCCACCCATCCAGCAAGTGTTTTTTCTAGGATAATCGTTTGAATTTCGTATTTCATGCGGTATTGTTCGTTGAGTGGTGCCTCTAGTTGGTGAGTTAGATCTTCTCGTCCTATCGTTTTACAAAATGCATTCCAGAACTTCGGTTCAAGCGCGCCAACAGAAAGATAGCGTTTATCCTTTGTTTCATAGACAGCGTAACAGGCCCGGCCTCCATCTAATAGTTGCTCACCACGGCTAGGAGTTTGATTGGTAGATAAGTAGTTTGGCAGTGTGGCTTGTAACCAGGAAATAACGCCATCCATCATGGAAATATCGACTAGTTGCCCTTTTCCAGAATGATTTCGTGCTATTAATGCAAGTAAGATGCCAATTGTTGCTGGAAGGGCGCCGCCGCCTATATCAGCAATTTGTGTGGTTGGAATGATTGGTTGGCTGTTCCTTTCTCCCATTAAGTTCAGCAAACCGGCTAGACTTATAAAATTGATATCATGACCAGGCTGCTCTGCATAGGGACCAGTTTGTCCAAACCCCGTGATTGCACAATAAACCAGTCGCGGATTAAGGGCCCTTAGTATTTCATAATCCAGCCCCAGCTTTTCCATAACTCCTGGTCGGAATGATTCTACGAGAACATCTGCCTGTTCTACCAGCTTGAGAAACGCTTCTTTATCCTGATCATCTTTCAAGTCTAAGGTAATACTCTTTTTCCCACGATTAAGCGAATGGAAAAATGCGCTATTCTCATCTACCTTTGGCTGGTAGTCTCGAAGATAATCTCCTCCGTTTGGATGTTCTATTTTAATCACTTCTGCTCCAAAGTCAGCTAAGATCATAGTGCAGTATGGCCCTGGAAGGAGGCGGGTTAGGTCCAGAACTCGAGTGGATGTAAGTGGCATTGTGTTTCCTCCTTAAAATGAAATGGAGTTTCATTAAAGAACGTTGTGAAACAATTTAGTTTTATGTAATCGTTTACAATTATTTTAAGGTTTTGAATATTCATTGTCAATTATTATATGGAAAAATTGCGGAGATCTTTAATATAGGGGGATAATAAGTTACTGGTATATGGAGTATGAAACCTCCCATTTAGGAAGGCTTCATATTTCTAGTCTATTTAACCAAGCTAAACAGGAGTTTGGTTAAAAGACGAGTGCCTATGACTTTAAGGATTTCTAGTAGGACTCTAGGTTTCAGGATAAGTATTTTTTCACAAAATCAGTAGTGGTCTCCCCTCGTAGAAATGCAGGGTGTAGGATAGTATTGATTAACATTGGGATATTTGTCTTAATCCCTTTAATTTTATATTCTTTTAGTGCATCTGCCATATACTTAATCGCTTCCTCCCTTGTTTCAGCCTTTACGATAAGTTTTGCAATCATTGGATCATAAAAAGGCGTTACCTGGGAATTACTATGAATCGCTAATTCATGGCGAATGTGAGGTGCTTCAGGTGTTTCTAAGTAGCTGATTTTACCCGGGGACGGGAAAAAAGTTGTCGGATCCTCCGCATAAATCCGCGCTTCTATTGCATGCCCCTTATATGTAACATCAGTTTGTTTAAGGGATAAAGCTTCTCCAGCTGCCACACGAATTTGCTTTTCGACAAGATCTATCCCCGTTATCTCCTCTGTTATCGGATGTTCTACTTGTAAACGTGTGTTCATTTCTAAAAAGAAAAAGTTCTTGTTTTCGTCTACAATAAATTCAATCGTACCAGCATTAGTATAGCCAATGGACCTCGCTGCTTGAACTGCAGCTTCCCCCATTCTAATTCTTGTTTCCTCATCAAGGAATGGAGACGGTGCTTCTTCGATGACTTTTTGATTCCTTCGTTGAATCGAGCATTCTCTCTCCCCTAAGTGGATGATATTGCCATGTTGATCTGCAAGAATTTGAATTTCAATGTGACGCGGATTTCCAATGAATTTTTCAAGATACATGGCGCCGTCTCCAAAGAAGTCCATTGCACGCTTCTGATTTCCTTCAAAAGCCTTCATGAGTTCTTCTTGATTGTTCACTACCTGCATCCCGATCCCACCGCCACCAGATGAGGCTTTTAACATAAGAGGATATCCAATTGCCGCAGCAACTTTGGCTGCTTCCTTGTTATCTTGGAGTGCATAATTTATCCCTGGAACAAGGGGAACATTGGCAGCTTCCATTGTTTTTCTTGCTTCTATTTTACTTCCCATTTGAGCAATAACCGTCCCTGATGGACCTATAAAAATGAGTCCTGCTTCCACGCATGCATTGGAAAAATGTGGATTCTCTGATAATAAACCATAACCCGGATGAACAGCTTCAGCGCGCGACTCTTTTGCAACCTCAATGATCTTTTCGATATTTAAATAACTCTCATTTACCCTTGGCTTGCCAATAAGATATGCTTCGTCCGCATGTGAGACGTGTGGTGCATCCTTATCAGCTTCGGAATAGATTGCGACTGTTTGGATGCCCATTCGCTTACAGGTTCGAATGATTCGGGAAGCGATTTCTCCGCGATTTGCAATTAAAATTTTGTTAAACATGTTATCACTCCTTTTCTACTACTATGATAATCACGTCTACGACTTTGACAGGGACTCGTTTCAAAGATTTTAGTTTCATCTACCGTTCATTCTGCAGTAAACCCAATTTAACCCAATATTTTCATAGATTTTTAGTAAACGATAATGTCACCGGATTCTAGGTATTAAGATTCTATACTATTTAATAGTAAATGTTCTTCCAACTGCACCCTGATTTCTTGGGGTATTGATTCAGATACTTGTTTTTCAACATTATAATTCACATAAACTACCGAACCTTTCACACAGATATTCCCTTCTTGATGAATCTCTTCATATAATTCAAGACTCGAATTGCCTATTCTCTTTACCCAAGTGTATACTTCCACATTTTTTCCAAAGTAGATTTGATTCAAGTAATCAACATTCATATTTAAGATAATCATTTTCCAATGAGCAAAGGAATCATCTGGTGTAAAGAGTTTAAATATTGGATTACGCGCTGCTTCTAACCAAACTGGAATAGTTGTATTATTAATGTGACCAACTCCATCCGTTTCGGATACTCTTGGTTCTATTACTTTTTTATACATCGAACTTCCCCCTATGAGATTATGTCTAATTACTTGTTAATTTGCCCTCATATGCTGATTGGTAGATTTCTCTAATATCACCCTTGTTTAGTATCTTTGGGCTTCGGCTTAACAGTCGCTTCTGCTCGATTCCATTTTCCACTAGTCGCTCGATATCTTTAGCTTCAATATTATATTTACTTAAAGAAGTCGGTAACCCAACATCCTGTATTAAATTCTGTATATGTTTAACAACATCGATAGCAATGTCTCTTTCACTTTTTCCATCTGTTGGGAGGTGCAAAACATTCCCTATCCTAACCATCTTTTTCATACAGGCAGGCCAAATATGATCATATACATAAGGAAGCAGCACAGCATTTGACTCACCATGTGGTATTTTAAACAACCCACCTAATGGATATGCAAGGGCATGAACACCAGCAACCCCTGCGTTAAAAAAGCTTAATCCTGCTAGTAAACTACCTATAGACATCTCCTCTCTTGCTTTCTTATCTCCTCCATTCCATACTGCTGTTCTTATATTTTTTGCTATTTTCTCCATTGCTTCTATTGCTAAAGCATCCGTTAAAGGAGTTGCATTAATGGAAGTATATGCCTCTATTGCATGTGTTAAAGCATCCACTCCGCTTGCTGCCGTTACTCTTGGTGGTAACGTATAAGTGAAAGCAGGATCAACTATGGCATAATCAGCAAGCAAAAACTCATGGGTGAGTATATCTTTAGTATCTTCTAAGGAAAACACAGCAATATCCGTTACTTCAGCACCTGTTCCAGCTGTAGTAGGAATTAGCACTTTTGGCAGGCCTCTCTTTTCTAACTGCTTTTTCCCGGTTAAATTTAAGTAGTCCTCCACTATTTCCTGATTTTCGGCAAGTACGGCTGCTGCTTTTGCCAAATCCAGCGCACTTCCTCCACCAATACCAACAACCAAATCTACGCCACTATTCCTTACCTTCTCTATAATCTTATTCCCAATATGTAGTGACGGCTCTGGAACAACATCTGTACAGATTTCAATCGATACTTGGCTTTTTTTTAATTTTTCTAGAATGTAATCAAGGTGGCCAAGTTCTTGAAGCACCGGGTCTGTCAGTAGGAAGACCTTTTTAGCATTTAGATCTTTAATGATTTTATCTAACCTATCTATTGCTCCTTCACCATGGTAGATTTTTTTTGGAGAGATAAATTGGTTCATTTTCTAACTCCTTTCAAATAAGATTGCTGTACTTATTTGTCTCTAAAACTGTACTAAGCTTTCAAAACAGTTTCTCTATCCCCAATACTTCTTCAATTATCTGACTTTACTTTCATCCGAAAACTGATAATCATAACAACCTTGATAAAGTTCTTCGATTTCTTTTTGGGTAGGTACTCTCGGATTATTTTGCGGACTTCCACTTGCTAAAGCATCTGTTGCCATTTTGCTGGTAACGTTTACAAATAAATCCTTATCAATTCCCCATCCTTTCAAATTAGGAATATTTAAGTCCAAGCATAGTTTCTTCACAGCTATAACTGCCACATTTGCTGCCTCGGTATCAGAGAGATTTGTTGTTTCCGATTCAAAAAATCTTCCCAAATCTGCTAGACGTTCTATACAGGCTTCTTTACTAAATTCAAGTACTGCGGGCAAAAGCATTGCATTTGAAAATCCGTGCGGAACATGGAATAGCGCTCCAATTGGCCTCGACATACCATGAACTAAACACACAGAGGAATTTGAAAAAGCCATCCCAGCTTGCAATGCTCCTAATGACATAGCTTCTCTTGCATTCATATTTTTTCCATCCTCATAGGCAGGCTTTAAATTATGAACGATTAACTCCATCGCGGAAAGTGCCAGCCTGTCTGCCATTGGATGTGCTCTCCTTGAAATATAAGCTTCAATTGCATGACTTAACGCATCCACACCTGTTGCAGCAGTAACAGACTTTGGCGAGGATGCACTCAAAGCTGGATCAACAATTGCCACCTCAGGCATGAATGCCGGTTGTTTAATCATCATCTTGACATCATTTGAGGTATTCGTGATAATCGTTGCGTCTGTGGCTTCAGAGCCTGTGCCAGCTGTGGTAGGGATAGCTATATGTGCGATTGGTTTCCGAGCAGCAATTTTCTTCTCCCCCATATAGTCTCCAATATATCCTCCATTGGTTCCAAGTACAGCAATTGCTTTTGCTGTATCAATGCAGCTTCCACCGCCAAGCGAAATAATCACATCACACTTTTCTTTTTGAAACTTTTCTAAGCCTTGAGCAACGTATTCATCAGTTGGTTCCGACTTCACCCCTAGATAAGCAACGCTTTCAACATCTGCTCTTACAAGATAATCTCTGCATTCACTCACATAACCGAGGTCATTCATTACGTTATCACTGATGATTAGTGCTTTCTTCCCACGAAGTGATGCTTCTTTTCCTACTGTTTTAAATGCTTTTTGGCCGTAGTTTATTGTTTGTGGTGAGCGGAAGGTAGCAAAGTTTTTCATTGGTTTTCACTCCTTGACTATTTTTATTATTGCATATGCGTGTTCCTTCCATTTTAATATATCAGAAAAGTCAAAACTATAGTTTATCTATTTATTTGAAAAATAAGATTACATTCAATATATTGATAATAAGACTAGATTTCAGGGGGAAGGGTAGAGATGGATAAATTTGAAAATAAAGTTGCCATTATAACTGGTGCCGCTTCAGGAATTGGCTATGCAATAACAGAGCAATTTATTAAAGAAGGGGGAACTGTGATTGGTGCGGATATTAATGAAGCAAGCCTTCAAAACCTCAAAGAAATATTTGGTGATTCTTTTATTGGTGTAAAAGCTGATGTAACAAAGGAAGAAGACCATATTAAAATAGTAAAAATGGCAACTGAGAAGTTTAGTAAACTTGATTATGCACTAAATGTTGCCGGTGGAAGTAAACCAGGCACCATTATCGATCAACCAGAAGAAGATTGGAGATTTACAATTGACCTCGTATTAAATAGTGTCTTCTTAGGAATCAAACACCAAGGACAACAAATGAAAAAGCAACATAATGGAGTAATCATAAACATTTCTTCTCTTAATGCCCATGTCCCTATGTATGCTGGTGGTGCATATGCATCCGGAAAAGCAGCAGTAGAAATGTTAACTAAGAACGCTGCTTTAGAACTAGCCCGTTATAATATACGGGTAAATGCTATTTTACCAGGATTAGTTGATACTCCACTCACTAGAAAGTTCAACTCTAAGCCTGAAATAAAAGATGCATTTATGGAAAGAATCCCGATGAATCGTCCAGCTAGTCCAGAAGAAATTGCTGCTCCATCATTATTTCTATTAACAGAAGATGCAAGCTATATTAATGGAACAAGTTTAGTTGTTGATGGGGGCTGGGAAATAACTGGTTATCCGGACTTAAGTAGGTTTAGAAAATAGAAAAACTTAATTTAAATATGGAGGTAAGAGTTTTCAAACCCTCACTTCCATATTTTATTTATTATTATCTAACTTCATATATATTTATGGAATAGAAATAACAATTTTACCAAATGAATTCCCTTTATCCATTTGTTTATGCGCTTCTTCAATTTCTTCAAGAGGATAAACTTTATCTATCACGGGCTTTAATTGTTGCTCTTCATAAAGAGATAGCATACTTGCAAATTCATTTGGTGTACCCATTGTTGACCCAAGAATTTGCATTTGCTTAAAGAAGATTCTAGGCATTACTACGTTTTTCACAGGACCTAAAGTAGCTCCAAAACTAACAATCTTACTAGCTGGTTTGGCAAGGCTGACTAAATCATTAAAAGTATCTCCCCCGATACTATCTATTGAAACATCAGCACCACCAGATAATTCTTTCATTTCCTTCACCCAAGTTTCCGAGCCATAATTAACTCCCCCTACTGCTCCCAATGCAACGGCTTGTTCTATTTTTTTATCACTACTTGATGTAACAAATACCCTAGCACCTTGAGCTACAGCTATTTGGAGAGCAAATGTTGCTACACCCCCGCCAATTCCAGGAATGATAACTGTATCACCTTTTTTCACTTGTCCTTTCGTTACAACAGAACGATACGCTGTTAAACCTCCTAATGGAATAGCCGCTGCTTCTTCAAAAGTAAGATGCTTTGGTTTCAAAAATACATTTTCAGCAGGAACTTTTACATATTGGGCATACGTACCATCATCTGGAACTCCTAATACTCTATGTTCTTTAGATGGATAGTCCGGGTTGTTCCCCCAATAAAGTGCAGAGTTGATAACTACTTCACTACCAAGTTTTAATCCTTCTACTCCTTCTCCTAATTCCTCTATGATTCCTGCTCCATCCGCTCCTGGTATCGAGGGGACTTTAATACCTGGATAAAGCCCGTATCGAATGAAAACATCCCTCCTATTTAGGGCCGCATTCCGAAGACGAATGAGAACTTCTCCCTTATTTGGTCTTGGCGTCACCACTTCTTCCAAATATAATGGAGCCATCTCTTCACCTGGTTTTACTCTATCTTTCAAAACAACAGCTTTCATCGTATTCCTCCTAACTATTTTCTGCTATTAAATAACCGTACCACCATCTACATGTAAGACTGTTCCAGTAATATATTTCGCCTCGTCTGATGCTAAAAAAGCATAGGCATTCACAATATCTTCTGGCTCTTCCAATTGTCCTAGAACTGATTTTCTTTCATGGAATCCTAAACTTGCTTAGGCATTTTCTTTGTTGCCCGATGGCTTCTTTATTCGTTACATCACCAACAAACGTCATTAACTGGCTCAAATTTCTTTTCTTTTATACTTGTTGCAATATCATTCCATTCAGATCGAACGGTACAATATTGCTCATTTTTCTAGGAACTTATAACGGTTAGTAGGCCCCTTCCCTTGGCACCGCCGGTGATGATTGCTGATTAATCTTTTAGACTCATAAGTTTAGTCCCTTTCTTACTTTAAAAGTTGATTTGCAATAATAACCCTCTGTATTTGATTCGTTCCCTCATAGATTTGTGTAATTTTTGCATCACGCATCATTCGTTCTACTGGATAATCTTTGATATATCCGTATCCACCAAGTAATTGAACCGCATTGGTTGTTACTTCCATTGCTGTATCCGATGCAACACATTTTGCCATCGAAGCATAACGAATCACATTTGGATCCTTTCTATCTAGCATTTCTGCTGCTTTTTGAACTAGTAGTCTGGAAGATTCAATTTTCATTGCCATATTTGCAATTTCTGATTGAACCATTTGGAACGTACTTATTGGTCTTCCAAACTGCTTTCTTTCCTTCACATAATTTAAGCAATAGTCAAAAGCCCCCTGTGCAATTCCAGTTGCTTGTGCACCAATCACAGGCCTTGTCTCATTAAATACATTCATTAGGATCTTGAACCCTTCATTTTCTCCTCCTATCAGATTTCCCTTGCCAACTCGTACATTCTCGAGAATTACTTCTCTTGTAACGGATCCTCGAATTCCCATTTTATCTTCTTCTTTTCCAAAGCTGAGACCTGGTGTCCCTTTTTCCACAATAAATAAGGAAATTCCTTTCGTTCGATCCTCCGAAGTACGAGCTACGATTACATATACTTCAGAAAGCCCAGCATTGGTTATAAATATCTTTTGACCATTGATGATGTAGTCATCACCCTCTCGGACAGCCATCGTTTTAGCACTGGAAACATCAGAACCTGCGCCTGGTTCTGTTATTCCAAAAGAACCCAAGATTTTCCCTTCTGCTAGTAGTGGTATGTACTTTTTCTTTTGTTCTTCATTACCAGCAATTAAAAAAGGCGCCATGGCTAATGCTTGTGTTGTATTGATTACGGAAGTCGAGGCACATACTTTGGCGATTTCTTCCACTACGGCTACATGACTAATCATGTCACCTCCAACACCACCGTATTCCTCTGGTACATGGACTCCAAACAGACCATTTTCAGCCATGACTCGAACATTATCCCAAGGGAATTCTCCAGTTCGATCTACTTCCGCTGCTCGTGGTTCGATGTGATCTTTCGCAATTAAACGAGCAACTTTTTGAATCATTTCTTGTTGTTCTGTTAATAGCATGATTATCCACTCCTAAGCATTTTATTTTCCTGATTGTCCAATTAAGTAAAACTAAAAATCCACCCAGTTTTGAATTTTTCCCGGGTGGAGTTACTTCTGAATATAAATTTTTAAACATACTAAATTAAGAATGAGAACGATTACACTATCATTTTAAAAAATAAATACTTAAAAGTCAATTAATTTTGTATACTCTCATTAAGTATAATTTTCGTAACTAGTTCAACTCAATCATTTAATGTAATTACCCCATTTATTTTAGTACATCTAAACCTACTGTTCATTTTTTAATTGGCTTGAAAGAAACATCTTTATTAAGCGCTTCATCATATTCTAGTACTGTTTTTTAAATCCTTCTTTGTTGACACCTTCCATTTTCATTCTATTCCAAAGTATTGCCGTATCTTATTTTAAAACGATTCAGATTAATTATCTTGCATAGATTTCTCATTAATTAACTCATATATTTTTGCTTCAAACTTATCTAATAGATCCAAAACTCTTTGATCTGCAAATGGTAAAAGTTGTGTTAAAATCACTGCAGTAATCCTACTTGTTGGATCTATCCAAAAGAAAGTATTTCCCAAACCAGCCCAAGATAAACTTCCAGCCTTTCTTCTTCCTTTAGCATCTTCTGTCGTTATAAGGAAGCCAAGCCCCCATTTTTTAATCATATCTGGAAAAGCTTCATATTCATTTGCTAAAGTTGGATTAACACTTTTCATCGTTGTTACATTAAATTCTCCAATTTGGTTTTTACACATTTCTTTAACTGTTTCCGTTTCTAGTATTCGCTTTCCATTATATATACCACCATGAAGGATCATCTGCAAAAATGTCGTGTAGTCTCTTGCCGTAGAATACAACCCCCCACCACCCATAAAAAATTCAGGCTCTTGTGGGATTTCGAATGGAATTGGAGCTAATTCATCTACGTTACGTACATGCATACTTACTAGTCGCTCACGTTGTTCAGCTTGAATTACGAAATCCGTATCCGTCATTCCTAATGGTGTAAAAATATATTCTTGAAAATATGTTCTTAAATTCTTTCCCGAAACAGCTTCTATAGCCTTCCCTACCCAATCAATATTAATGCCATATTCCCATTTTTCACCGGGATCAAAGGCAAGTGGAGTCAACAGCGATTCATTTTGCCCTTCTCTCATATCTAAGTTTTTCGCCTTAATATACTTCACCGTATTTTCATTACTGAAATGATACGTAAATCCAGCTGTATGTGTTAATAAGCGACGCAATGTAATTTGCCCTTTAGGATTTCTAAGAATTGGTTCGCCATTGTCATCCGTTCCAACCATTACTTCTGTTTCATTTAGTTCGGGAAGTATTTTATTTAATGGTTGATCCAGAATCAGTTTTCCCTGCTCAACTAATTGCATGGCAGCAACAGAGGTAACTGCTTTCGTCATGGAAGCAATCCAAAAAACCGTGTCCGTAGTCATCATTTCACCATTAGCTACATTCCGCTTTCCAAAAGTTCCTTCATAAATAACCTCATCATCACCTGCTACATAAGCAACAACACCTGGAACATCAGAATCCGCAACTACTTTTGTTAGAAGGTCATCTAGTTTACTAGATTTCATTTATTACTCCTCCTCTAAAAAATTATCCGTTTACATATCTATTTCTCTCGAAGAAGCAGTAAATCCGTTGTATTCATCCATTGCCTTAGATATTTGTTCCTGATACATAAGAAAATCTCCAGCATAACCCAAAATGGTTCGCGGTTTCCCTTCAATATTTGCACCATTAAACCAACTATCAACCTTTGAATAGAAAGACATTTCTCCTATTTCATTTATAAGATTGGTCCAGGATTCTTCTGCTACAGTCGTAGCCTCAATTACATTAACACCTTTTTCTTTAAAGTATGTTAAACAATCGTAAATCCGCTTAACCATTAATTCTGCAATTGGTGGGACGTTAACCCCTAATGGATAATGGCAACCCCCTAGTAAAAACATATTCGGAAATCCATGGTTACATGCTCCAACAAAAGTTTTTAGATTTGCACCATTTTCCCACTTTTCATTCAATAGTAACCCGTTTCTACCACGGATATTCGCATCTCTAATTGGACCAATTCCTACATCAAAGCCACTTGCAAAAATAATTATATCCAGTTCATGTTCCTTTTCCGTCGTTCGTAAACCTCTTTCTGTACCTTCAATAAATGGTGTTTTCTTTAAATTTACTAATGAAACATTATCACGATTATAGGTTTCAAAATAATCAATAGCTACAACAGGACGCTTTCCTCCAATAAGATAATTGGGGAGTAAATTGTCTGCTGTTTCTGGATCGTTAACAATTTCTCTTATCTTCTTTCGTAAAAATTCTGTTAACGTATTATTCGCCTTTTCATTTAACATTAAATCGTTATATGCAA
This sequence comes from Oceanobacillus piezotolerans, assembly GCF_003665065.1. Taxonomy (GTDB): domain Bacteria; phylum Bacillota; class Bacilli; order Bacillales; family Amphibacillaceae; genus Oceanobacillus; species Oceanobacillus piezotolerans. Next base: position 417,427 of record NZ_RCHR01000002.1, read on the forward strand.
ATAAAAATTGAAACCCATTGGCTTCCTCCCAAAGTTGTTCGTAAAATCGATTTCGTTCCTCTGGTGTATCATCAAGTGCAGAATAATTCCTTAATATAGGAAAGGAAGGCATGCCGGTAGGATGCGCCCGAACTCGCTTCCTTAAAGAAGAAAAATTATCCTTTATTTCTTTTATCTCTTTCTCCGTAAGTAAAGGGTTCTTAACAGGTAAAACATACTGTGCTGTGCGTTGAAAAACAGTGACATGAGCTGCCTCATTCGCAGTTTCTATAATGGATTGAACACCACTAGAACCTGTTCCAATAACACCTATTCGTTTTCCTTTCAAATCTACTTTTTCATGCGGCCATCGACTAGTATGATATTTTTCACCCACAAAGTTCTCCAAACCTTTAATATTAGGCGTATGAATGGTACTAAGACCACCAATTGCTGGAAAATAGTATTTAGCTAGGATAGCGCTTTCATTTAAATGGATTCTCCACCTATTTATACTCTCATCATATTCTGCTGATTTAACTCTACTATTAAACTGAATATCGCGGCGAAGATCTAGCTTATCTACTACGTATTTCATATAATCTAATATTTCCGACTGCTCTGGATAAAAAGAGGACCAAATCCAACCTTTGTACAGTTCTTCTGAAAAAGTATAACTATAAAACTCGCTCGGCGTATCACATCGTGCCCCAGGGTAGCGATTCCAATACCAAGTACCACCAACCTCTTCCCCTGCTTCATATAAGCAAACAGAATATCCCCCTTCTCGCAATAAATGAGTCATATATATTCCGTAAAATCCAGCACCTACTACTACGGCATCTAATTCCAGAGTATTGACCATAAAGCCATCCCTCCTATATAAACATATTATGAAATTGGACCATTAATAAGTACAATTACTACTGTTGGAGCACCACAAAGCAGCCCCTTTTCATCAACTACGTTCAAAATTTTTAGAGAGTCTACTTTTCTTAAGCAAGCGGGTTGCTCTTAGTAGCGGTAATTGTCCAAACACTGCCCCAACGATTCGCATGAAACAGTGGTAATGTATGTAAATAAACATCATCATGCTTCACACTATGTAAGTAGTTTAATTAAATTAATTTAGTAGAAATAAAATGGTACGTTTTACATTCCTCTTTATACTAAAACTTTCGTCCACTATTTTCCCAATACGGTTTTCTTAGCACTTTTTTATCAATTTTCCCATATGGAGTAGTAGGTAAAGAATCAATGAACCGAATTTCTTTTGGACATTTATATTTTGAAAGGTTCCTTTTACAATATTCAATTATTTCTTCCTCATTAACATTTTGTTTGGGTTTTAAAACAACCATAGCCATGACCGCTTCGCCCCAATCACTATGTGGAACACCGAAAACTGCTACTTGATTTACCGAAGAATGTTTTTGTATTACATTTTGTACAAAGAGCAGATTATCAATTTCGTTATCTGCTCCTCTATCTTAATTAGAACGCCCCAAATTTTTTTTAAATCTTTGCTTTTAATTCTTTCATTTTTCATACTCTCTTCTCTTTAATAAAGTCCGTTGGATTTTTCCACTTTGCGTTTTAGGTAATTCTTTTAAAAATTCTATTTCTCTTGGATACTGATGTTTAGAAAGTTTATTTTTTACAAATAAGCTCAACTCTTGTTTGAGGTCTTCAGAAGGCTCGTGCATATCATTTAGAACAATAAATGCTTTTACTATTTCTCCCTTTATTCCATCTGGCTTTCCTACTACTGCCGCTTCTAACACAACGGGGTGTTCCATAAGACTTGCCTCCACCTCAGTTGGTCCAATCCTATAACCAGCACTAGAAATAATATCATCAGCACGGCCTTGAAACCAAAAATAACCTTCCTCATCCTGTTTGGCAAGGTCACCTGTTAATAACCATTTACCCAATATCTTTTCTTTTAATTTCTCATCGTTATTCCAATACCCCCCAAAACATGCTTTTTCTCTATTAGTTTCAACTGCTATTTGACCAGTCTCTCCCCTTTTAACAAGGTTACCTTTTTCATCAATTAATACAACCTGATATCCTGGAAGTGGCAATCCCATAGACCCGGGCTTTATCTTCATATCAACAATATTATAGTTGTTCACTATATTACTAGTTTCTGTAGAACCATAATGATCATATATCGCTCTACCAAAGTTTTTCTCAAAAAATTTTACTACCTCACCATCTAATGGCTCACCTGCACTACTAAACTTACTTATTTTTATCCTATACTTTTTTAGTATTACCGTTCTGGCTGCCATCATCATACGATAAGCTGTTGGAGTATATGCAAGGCTTGTAACATGGTATCTCTCAAAAACTTGATATAATTTTTCTACATCGAATCTTCCGTTATAAAGGACAACTCTTGCACCAAATTTTAATGGACCAAGTGTACAAGCAATTAATCCGAACGCCCACCCTAAGTCAGGACCGCCAAAGAAAATATCTTCTTCTTCTATGTGCATAGCATATTTAAAATAAGGATAAATACTGAATAAAGATTTCTGTTTCATGATTGCCCCTTTTGGTAACCCCGTTGTTCCTGATGTATATTGAATAATAGCTGGTTCGTCGCCTAACGTTTTTTCTATTTCATGATTACACGAAAATGAATGTACATACTCCCAAAATGTTTTTCCGTCATCCGTTAGTCCATCAGCTAATAGTACTTCAAATGATATATCTATTCCTTCTAGTTTCCTTTTTTGTTCTTCATTTGTTAATAGTAGTTTTACTCCACAATCTTTTATCCGGTGTAATATTGCATCCGGACCAAAAGCAGTAAATAATGGGACATATACTGCACCAATTTTCCAAGTGGCAATAAACATAATAACTAGTTCCATCTCTTTTCCTAATAGCCCTGCTATACGGTCTCCTTTTTTAATTCCCATTGATTTCATAGCATTAGCCATTCGATCAGATTCTTCTTTTAATTTCTTATAGGTCCACTCTTCTCTTTCACCTGATATATCTTCCCATTGGATTGCAACTCGGTTTGGATCTTTTGCCCAACGGTCACAAATCTCATAAGCAATATTAAATACTCCATTTGGGTTTCCAGAAAACTCCTTCTCTGCTTCATTCCATGAGAATTGTTTTATAAGTTCTTCATATTTCACTTTTAACCTCTCCTTTGAAAATGAATTGGAGATACTGCCGAAATAATAAATACATCAAATAATTTTGAGATGATGGAGAAAATTTTATCTTTATAACAGAAACTACACTGGCCTGTCTTCATAAAAAAAGCAATAATGTAATTGGGTTCATTTCAAAATGCAAATATATATTTTTATACATTATTCATTTAAAGAAGAACAGAGACATGAGCCCTGTTCTTTTTTACTTACCTTCCTTTATTCATAAGTTACTTTCTCAGTTTCAATATCATAATGCATTCTCTGTAATAATGAGTGATTGCCGTCTATTGCTTCCACTATAAATAGAGTTGTATTTCCATAACGATGTTCTGGAGTATACGTAATAGATGGGTAGAATGTTTCTTCCCAATTCTCAAATGTATTCATTTGAGAAAGAAAATTCTCCCATGTTAATTCGTCACCCGAACGCTTAACACCTTCTGCAAATATCTTAGCCATACTCCAGCCCTGTTCGGATAGAAAACCTAAATCAGACTCTGAAAAATCTTTCTTCATACGCTCCACATACAAGTCATAATCGACAACTTCACTTTTATCAACCGCTGTGTACTTAGTTGTAATTATTCCTTCCCAAACTTCCTCTCCAGCCACCTCAAATTGGTGCATATCTGCTCCTCCATTACTATTCACAAAAAAAGGAATCTCAGTTAGATTTCTGTTATACATTTCTTTCCTTAAATGTGCAGCAGGACTTGGTGTAGAAAACATGAGAATTACATCAGGATCAGCATCTATTATCTTTTGTGTATGACTGGAAAAATCTACATCAGAAGCAAGAAATGGAATCTCTTCTGCAATTTCAATTTCTGGAAATTCTTCTAAAGCCTCTTTTGCATATGTTAAATTATCTATACCAAAATCATCATTTTGATATAAAAGCACCACCTTTTTAGCATCAAGTTTATCAGCTGTATAATGGACCATCATGTTTGTTTCTATTTTGTAATTAAAGGTTGTTGCAAAAAAAGTAGGGATAGGTGGTTCTACAAATTTATTTGCTCCAGTAGCCAAACCAACAACAGGTACACCTGATTCTTCTAAAAGAGATTGTGAAGCATTAATATTTGCAGTACCAAGTGCCCCCAACAAGGAAAACACCTTATCCTCTTCAATTAATCTCTGCATGTTTTGTAAAGTTTTTGAAGGTTGGTATTCATCATCATAGGCAATAAGTGTAATCTCTCTTCCATTAATACCACCATTTTCATTTAAATGGTTAAAGTATGCCTGCATCCCTTTTCGTACATTATCATAGTCGGCAACAGGTCCAGTTTGCGGTGCTGAATTTCCAACAATAATCTCATCATCTGTTACACCTTGTGCATACTTTGAACTATTAGAACTATTATCGTTTTGGCCACTACTCTCCACTGTTGTTCCATTCTGCGCACAGGCAGTTACAAAAAATAACATTACAATAACAAATAGTAATACAAATAACCTATTTAATGTTTTCATTCTTCATTGCTCCTTAGTAGTTTTTTGGTCTAAATAACGAATATAATATTCTGTACTCAATTACCCCACTCTTCGTAGTCCTAACATTCTGAAAATAATGTTGATAAGTAATTTCTTATTATAATTTTCCACTAGTTTTTCATATTTCTTATTCTTAAAAAATTTTCTTTTGTATATTACCAAATTGATCATAGTTGAAAGGCGTATGACTCGGATCTGTACTCATCCGAATTTACTTCTAATCTCAAGCAATAATGGGATCGATAATCAATTTAAATTGAGCAACTAGCCTTTTGGAGATATAAAACTGAGATTTGTTTTTCATTTATTTGAGTTAAAATAAGATGGTATAATCCGTCCAGCTTTTCTTAGTTTCCATCCCATAATGTGGTGTGGAAGTCTTTGATTCCTATTAAAGATTTAATTTTACATCTTTTTTCTCTGTCTGAATGATCGAACAAATTATTAGCATAATACTTAAAATTTTATCATTCTAAGTTAACCCATTCTTCCCTTCATACATTTCCACTTTAAAGAACTATATTAATTTATACTTCTACTATTTCTATTGATATACAACTTCCTCTGTATCTGGATTATAATAAACTTGTTCTAATAAAGATAAATCATTATCCTTTGCTTCTACAATATATAGGGTAGTCATGCCATACCTATGTTCGGGAGTATAAGTTACCTCAGGGTAAAATGTTTCCTCCCAGCCATCGAAGGTTTCCATAGTATTTATAAAGTTATCCCATGATAAATCATCCCCAGCACGTTCCAATGCTTCCACAAAGATTTTCCCAGTACTCCAGCCCCCTGCTGTCAAAAATCCGATAGTATCTTCAGAATAATCACTAGTTATCCTTTCAGCATACAAGTCATAATCAACTACTTGACTTTCATCAATTGCTACGTTTGTAGAAGTTATGACTCCTTCCCAAACTTCTTCACCTGCTACATTAAACTGATTTAAATCTGCACCACCAGTAGTATTAACAATAAAAGGTATGTCTGTAGCATTCATATTGTATAATTCCTTCCGTAACTGTGCTGCAGGTGCAGGTGTGCTAAACATAAGGATTGCATCTGGTTCAGAATTTAAAACCTTTTGGGTATGTGATGAAAAATCCGTATCTGACGCAAGAAATGGAACTTCTGCTGCAATTTCTACTTCGGGAAATTCTTCCAAAGCTTCTTTTGCATACGTTAGATTGTCCATTCCAAAATCATCATTTTGATAAACTAAAGTAACTTTTTTAGCATTAAGTTTGTTAATCGCATAATCTACGAGCATTTTAGATTCAATTTTATAGTTAAATTGTGTCGCAAAAAAATTCTCAATTGGAGGGTTTACAAACTTGTCGGCGCCAGTATTTAACCCAACTACAGGAATTCCAGATTCAACTAATAGAGATTGAGCTGCATTAATGTTAGCTGTTCCTATTGGACCTATTAAAGCAAAAACTTTATCTTCTTCAATTAACCTTTGTGCATTTTGTAGTGATTTTGATGGTTGATATTGATCGTCATAAGCAATTAACTCAATTTCCCTACCATTTACTCCTCCATTCTCATTTACATAATCAATATAGGATTGTATTCCTTTCCGGACATTATCATATATAGCAACTGGACCAGTTTGCGGTGCTGAAGTTCCAACTATAATCTTATCGTCCGTAACTCCTTGTGCATTGCCATTCGTTGATTTATTCTCTTCACTATTCCCACTAGTGGATTCACTTTCTGCACAGGCAGACACAAAAAGAAGAAGAAGAATTAATATTAACACCTTATAAGTGTTCTGGATAAGTTGCATGAAAAGCTCCCCCTCCGAAATTATCTTAATATCTAGAATTAATACTTTTATTTAACTTTGCGAATAATTTTCATACTCCCGTTTCTTCAATAAATAACGTTGTGTCTTACCACTTTGAGTCTTAGGAAATTCATTAATAAATTCAACTTCCCTAGGATATTGATGTTTGGATAGCTTGTTCTTAACAAATAAACTTAACTCTTCTTTAAGTTCTTCAGATGGTTCATAATCTTCATTTAGAACAATAAATGCCTTTACAATTTCACCTTTTGTTTTATCTGGTTTACCTATAGCTGCTGCTTCTAATACTGCAGGATGTTCCATTAAACTGGCCTCTACTTCTGTTGGTCCGATCCGATAACCTGCACTTGAAATCACATCGTCTGCACGGCCTTGAAACCAAAAATAGCCATCTTCATCTTTTCTGGCCAGATCGCCAGATAAAAACAAATTCCCAAGCATTTTCTCTTTTAATTTTTCGGAATTATTCCAATAGCCCCCAAAACCAGTGATCTCATTTGAAATATCTAGTGCTATTTGTCCTGCTTCTCCTTGATTAACAGGATTCCCCTGTCCATCTACTAATGCAATGTTATATCCAGGGATAGGTAAACCCATTGACCCTGGTTTTACTTCCATATCTGTAATATTGTAGTTATTTACAATCATCCCTATCTCTGTAGCACCATAGTGGTCATATATTGCTCTTCCAAAATTTTGCTTAAAAAATTTTACTACTTCACCATCTAGTGGTTCACCCGCACTACTAAATTTCCTTACTTTTACATTATATTTTTTTGATGTTTCTACACCTAAAGCCATCATCATACGGTATGCAGTTGGTGCATATGCAAAATTTGTTACTTGATATTCATCTAAAATCTGGTAGACTTTTTCTGCTTCGAATGGGCCTTTATAAAGAACAACTTTAGCACCAAAATTTAATGGACCTATTGTACATGCTACTAATCCGAAAGACCAACCTAAGTCAGCCCCACCGTAAAAGATATCATCCTCTTCTATGTTTAAGGCAAATTTATAATAAGGAAAAAGGCTATATACACTTTTATGCTTAGCTATAGCTCCTTTAGGTAAACCTGTTGTTCCTGATGTGTATTGAATAATAGCAGTATCATTACCTAAAGTTTTTTCTATTACATAATCACTTGAAAATGAATCTACAAATTCCCAAAAGGTTTTTCCATCTTTTGTAATGCCATCAGCTAAAAGTATTTCAAATGATAACTTCTGATCTTTTAATTTGCTTACTTGTTCTTTATTTGTAAGAAGTAAACTTACTCCTACATCTGTTAATCGGTGCATGATCGCATCTGGACCAAAGGCAGTAAATAAGGGGACATAGATAGCTCCTATTTTAAAAGTAGCTAAAATAGTGATAACTAACTCCATATCTTTTCCCAAAAGACCTGCAACACGATCTCCTTTATTAATACCCATTGATTTCAGTCCATTAGCCATTCTATCAGACTTTTCTTTTAACTTAGCAAAAGTCCACTCTTCTTTTTTACCCGTTTCATCTTCCCAGTAAATTGCAACTCTATTTGGATTAGTAGCCCAACGATCACATATTTCATTCGCAATGTTCATTTCTCCATTAGGATTCCCATCGTAATACGATTTGATTTCATCCCACGAATACTTACTTACAAGCTCCTCATATTTCACTTGTTACCACTCCTTTAATAAATAGATTATTATTTAAAACTTGAATGATAATTCAAGTTTTATAAAATGGGATATTACAATAGAATTCTTATGTTTTTCATATTTATTAATAGTTTTCTTATGGTTGATTTATAGTAAGATAACGGAAATGTTAATCAATGTAATGAAGTTTTTGATAGCGGTTACAATATAGATGAACGGTAATTTGATATTTTAATTCTATATGTTTTAAAAACTATTGTAAAGTATATTATGAAGATTATAAATATTTATAACGATAATATAGAAATTCCCTGAAACAACGAATTGCATTGTTCAGGGAATATTTAAATTTATACTGCGTGCATTCCACCATCTACTGCTAATATTGTTCCAGTTACATAATTAGAAGCATCAGAAGCTAGGAACAATGCTGAGCCCTTTAAATCTGCATTGTTTCCTAATCTATTTAATGGAGTGAGTTCTAAGATTTTTTCCTCTGCTTGCTCAAGTACCCCTTTAGACATCTTAGTAGGAAAAAAGCCAGGAGCTATTGCATTTACATTGATATTATACTGTCCCCACTTCGCTGCTAAATCCCTAGTAAAGTTTACTACCGCTCCCTTACTAGCATTGTAACCTATTGCGTCTAAATAACTTGGATCAGCTCCTGTTAATCCTGCAACAGATGCTATATTTATAATCTTTCCTTGTTTTTGATTAACCATTATTTTCCCCACTTCTTGACTCATAAGGAAAACCCCGTTTACATTTACATCCATTACTTTATTCCAGGCCTTTAATGGCATTTCTAGTACGGGAGCCCCCCAAGAGGCTCCGCTATTATTAACAAGAATGTCTATTTTCCCAAAATGATTATATGTTTCTCTAACGACTCTTTGAATATCTTCCTGTTTTGTAACATCACAAGCAAAAGCAAGGGAATCCACACCCATTTTTTTTAACTTGTCACTCATTTCTTGACATGCATCTAAGTTTCTAGAGCAAACTACCACATTAGCGCCCGCTTCAGCGAAACTTTCAGCTATTTGTGCCCCGAGACCTCTTCCACCACCAGTTACTATGGCCGTCTTTTCATTTAATTTAAATAAGTCGTATACATGCATACGAATATTTCTCCTTTTTTCACTATTGACTTCTAAAATATTATTGGCGTATTTATCTCAGCTATAGACCTATATTTTTTGCAATGATTACCTTCATAATCTCATTTGAGCCTGCATAGATCGAATTTACCCCCACATCACGGTATCTTCTAGCAATCTCATATTCTTCCATATATCCATACCCACCATGAAGTTGCATACATTCAATCGCAACGTTCTGTGCTAAATCTGTTGTCCACCATTTTGCCATAGAAACTTCATTCACTACATTTTTTCCTTCAATGTGATCAACAATTAAACGATCTACAAAAGTTCGCCCAATAGTGGCCTGTGTCTGCATTTCCGCAATTTTAAACTGAGTATTTTGAAACTTACTAATACTTTTACCGAATGCTTGCCGCTCTTTTACATAATCAATGGTTATATCTATCATTCTTTGAACAGAGGCTAAACTTTGGATGGAACACATTAATCGTTCTTGCTGTAATTTCTCCATTAAATAATAGAATCCTCTACCTTCCTCTCCAAGCAAATTTTCCTGTGGAACGCGAACTTCCTCGAATATTAGCTCACTCGTATCATTAGCACGTTGCCCAACTTTATTCAGTTTTTTACCTTTCTTAAATCCTGGTGTTCCTTCTTCAACGACAATTAAGCTCATTCCTTTATGAGGTGGATTTGCATTCGTATCTGTTTTGCAAACAACAATTACTAAATCCGCAGAATAACCATTTGTAATAAACGTCTTTTCACCGTTAATAATATAGCTATCGCCATCTTTAACAGCAGTAGTTCGCACTGCTGCTAAGTCTGAACCCGTACCTGGCTCTGTCATCGCAATAGCACTAATCATATCTCCAGTCGTAGCTTTTGTTAACCAGCGTTCCTTCTGTTCCTCGGAACCAAATGATTGGATATAAGGAATAACTATATCATTATGAAGACCAATTCCACCTATTCCACTTGCCACTTTCTCAAATTCCTCAGCTATTACAACAGCATAACCAAAATCTGCACCTAGTCCACCATATTTCTCATCTACTGCAGGTGCTACAAAGCCTTGCTCTGCTGCCTTTTTCCAGAAAGTTCTTGGTACTTGTTTTTCATTCTCCCATTCTTCCAAATATGGTATTGCTTCTTTCTCTAAAAATTTTCGTACAGACTGTCTGAAAATTTCATGTTCTTCTGTTAATATCTTTCTTTCCATATGGCACTCTCCTTATAGTGATTTCGATTAATGAAAACGGTATCATTTTTCTAAAATTCTATGACATTGGGAACATAATAATTCTTAATATTAATTCTATTTGTTCATTTTTTAAATGTCAAGTAAATATTCTAAAAATTCAACCCTATTATTAATAGAATATAAAAAGGTATGAGAATAAAATTCCTCATACCTTTTTATTTACTTAACGTACATTACTGGCTATATTTTATTAAAAGCCTATAACGTTAATTGCTTTTCAACCTGTTCCCTTAGTTTTACTTTTAGGAATTTACCAACAGAGGTCTTCGGTATTTCATCAATAAATAGTACTTCATCAGGTAACCACCATTTAGCAAACTGTGGTCGCAAAAATTCAATAATATCGTCTTTCGTAATTTGATGTTGCGGTTCATCTTTTAAGACAATACAAGCAACAGGTCTTTCCTGCCATTTTGGATCAGGAACAGAAACCACACAAGCCTCAAATACAGATTCATGTGCCATAATTGCATTTTCTAAATCAACGGATGAAATCCATTCTCCACCACTCTTAATCAAATCTTTCGTACGATCTACAATTTTAACAACACCTTCCTCATCGACGGTCACAACGTCACCAGTATGTAACCATCCACCTTGAAAAGCGTCCGAATTGCGATCCCCTTTATAATATGAATCTGCAATCCATGGTCCACGGATAAGTAGTTCACCCATATCTTTACCATTAGGCTGCACTTCTCCATTTTCATTCACAACTTTTATTTCAATTCCTGGGACCACTAAACCTTGCTTCGAGAGAATTTCTAAACGTTCATCAACCGAAAGATCGGTCTGATAACTTTTAATTCGAGTAACTGTGACCAGTGGAGATGTTTCTGTCATTCCATATCCATGTAAAAATGGAATACCATATTTTGACTCATACGTATGAATCATCCCTTTAGGTGCTGCCGATCCTCCACATAATAAGGCGCGTAAACTACTAGTATTATAGGAACCTTGTTCAAGTTCCTTTAATAAACCTAACCATATAGTTGGAACACCTGCAGAAAAAGTTACCTTATATTTTTCTATCATTTCAGCAATTATCTTTGGTGTCATATTTGGACCCGGTAAAACTTGTGTTGTTCCCATCCATGTTGCTGCAAAGGGCATACCCCAAGCATTTGCATGGAACATTGGAACTACTGGTAAAATTATATCCGATTCGGATAAACCAATTGTATCTTTCATGCCTACTGCCATACTGTGCAAATAGATCCCGCGATGGGAATACACTACACCTTTTGGCTTTCCTGTAGTACCAGATGTATAACATATCCCTGCAGGATCATTTTCTTCAATTTCTGCAGAAAATTCATAGGTACTTTCCGCCTTATCTAATAATTCTTCATAGGAATAAACTGGTTGTAGGGAGGTTCCTGGGAGTGTTTCATTATCTGTCATGACAACAAAAGCTTCTACAGTATTTAATTCATCTTTAATACTTTCTATTAGTGGTAGGAGATCTTCATCGATTAATAATACTTTGTCTTCTGCGTGGTTTATAATATAAATCAGATGTTCTTGAGATAGTCGGATATTTATCGTGTGTAGAACAGCACCTATACTAGGAACGGAAAAATATGCTTCTAAGTGGCGATGATGATTCCATGCAAATGTTCCGACACGATCACCTTTCTTTACTCCCAAGGATTCAAGTACACTTCCTAATCGTTTCATTCTACTTACTATCTCTTTATAAGTGAATGTTTGCACTCCTATTTGGGTCCGAGAAATAACTTCCTTCTTAGGAAAATACTGCTCCGTTCGTTTAATCATAGAATCTAAAGTTAATTGTGTATCCATCATGATACATTCCTCCTTTATCTTCAAACTATTTGTAAACGTTTACTTTATAATGTGATTTTTGAATTTTTAGAATAATGAAGTCAAGTGTAATACAAAAGTTAGCAATCTTATATATTTAGTGTGCCTCCATCAATCACTAGTGTCTCACCTGTAATAAAAGATGCCTCATCCGATGCTAAAAATAATACTGCATTAGCAACTTCTTCAGGGCGACCAATTCTTTTTAACGCATTTGCTGTAGACAATACAGGCCATTTTTTAGCTTGCTTCCATTCATATACCATCGTGGTATCAATTATTCCAGGAGCAATCGCATTTACACGGATGTTTTGTCTGCCAAATTCAGTAGAAGCTGACTTTGTTAAAGCAATCACACTACTCTTTGTAGCAGAATAAGCAGATACTAGCTTCTGTCCTTTAATTCCAGCAACGCTTGCTGTATTAATGATAGAACCTCCAGGATTCATTTTCGGAATAGTATATTTTAGTCCTAAAAATACCCCATTTAGATTGATATCTACTATTTTATTCCACTCATCTATTCCTACATCAGGAATCTTTTTCTCGTGCATAATAATTCCAGCATTATTGAATAATATGTCGATTTTTCCGAAAGCCTTGAACGTATTATCTATCATATTTTCTACTTCTTCTGGCTTCGTCATATTCGTAATTGTATAGGAAGCATTCACACCTTTGTCATTTACTAAATTTGCCGTTTCGACAGCTGATTTTTCATCCAAATCTACTATCATTACTTCCGCACCTTCTTCTGCAAAACGTAATGCAGTTGCTCTACCTATTCCACCGCCCCCACCTGTTATAATTGCTACTTTGTTTCTTAATCGCATCTAATCTTCCTTTCACTTTTTATGTATGAAAATCATAGTTATAGTTCTAATTCCCATAACTATGAATTATTGTAGAGAATTATTACTTAAGGGGGGATCTCCCCCTAAGTAATAACTCTTAATCGTACGTAATTTCACCTGTTGCAGGATCATAGTGAATCTTATCTGTAACTGGTATAATTTTTCCATTAGATGCTTTTGTAATATATAGAGAGGTTAACCCATAATGGTTATCCGGACTGAAAGAAACCGCTGCATACATAGAATCTTCCCATTGATCTAACGTGTATACTGCTTCAACGAATTTATCCATTGTCAAATCTTCACCAGCACGATCTAAAGCTTCAACTAATACTTGTCCAGCTGCCCAACCATACTGTGCGAAGCCATCCACTGGGATATCTGGGAAATCTTTTTCCATTTGCGCAGCATAGGTTTGGATATGCTCATCATCTGGAGCAGATGATGGGTTCAAGAATGGTGAAGAACTAATCGTTCCTTCCCATGCTTCAGCTCCTGCTAATTCAAATTGATTCGTATCTCCGCCACCAGGACCTGTTACAAGAAATGGAACTTCAACACCCATGTCATACATTGTCTTTTTCAGACTTGCTGTTGCTCCTGCTAGAGAAAAAGATAGAACTGCATCTGGATCTGCATCTCTTATCTTAACTACTTGAGAACTAAAGTCTTCATTTCCGGATACATAAGGAATTTCAGCAACGAGTTCTGCATCATAATTTCCAATCGCTTCCTTGACAGCTTCATATCCTACATTTCCAAAGTCATCATTTTGGTAAACGACAGCAATCTTTTTCGCACCAATTTCGTTAATTGCATAGTCTAATAGAATTTCCGCTTCAATATTATATGCAAGCATCCCAGAACCTAACCAATAAGGGTTATTCTCAGAAGTAAATTGAGGTGCACCTGTATTAACTAGAAAGTTAACCACTTTATTATTTTCATAGTATTCTTTAGCTGCCATACTGTTTGCTGTACCTTGGTTTTGAGTAACTAAAAATACTTCGTCCTCTTCCACTAGACGAGGGGCCAATTGAACAGTTTGGGATGGCTGATATTGATCATCATAGGTAATTAATTCTATCTTTCTACCATGTATCCCGCCATTTTCATTCACATAATTGAAATATGCTTCAATACCGTGTCTACCATATCCATTAATTGCTACAGGACCTGTATGTGGAGATAAGTTACCGATTAGGATTTTGTCATCAGTTACTCCACGTGTTACATATAAATCGCTATCTTCTCCAGTTTTATCATTACCTGTTTCGCTAGTAGAATTACTACTACTTTCATCACTACAAGCTACTAAAATGATAGCTAGAAGTATGCTCACAGTTATTAGATAAATCTTTTTCATATTAATTCCTCCAATAATTACTAAATTTATTAAGAGCATATTTTTACACTTCTAAATTACTATTCCGAAGATATTTCCCCTGTTTCTGGATCATAAGTAATTTTTCCAGTTATTGGTGTGATCTTTCCGTCTTTAGCCTCGGTAATATAGACAGAGGTTAGACCATAATGGTTTTCTTTACTAAAAGAAACTGAAGCGTACATTGAGCCATCCCAATCCTCTAATGTATAAACGGCTTCCACAAATTTTTCCATTGTCAAGTCTTCTCCCGCTCTCTCTAAAGCTTCAACTAAAACTTGAGCTGAAGCCCAGCCAGATTGAGCAAAACCATCTATCGGTAAATCTGGAAAGTCCTTTGCTAACTGCTCTGCATAAACTTTCATTTGCGGATCATCTGGAGCTGATGTTGGGTTAAAGTAAGGTGTAGAACTAATCGTACCCTCCCAAGCTTCTGCACCTGCTAATTCAAATTGATTTGTATTATTACCACCAAGCCCAGTTACAAGAAAAGGTACATCTATCCCTAAATCATACATCGATTTTTTAAGGCTAGCAGTTGGGCCAGATAGAGAAAAAGAAAGTACAGCATCAGGATTAGAATCCTTAATTTTTACAGCCTGTGAACTAAAATCTTCATTCCCTGTTACATAAGGAACCTCTGCAATAATTTCTGCTCCCTCATATTTTCCTATAGCTTTTTTAACAGCATCGAAACCGACATTTCCAAAATCATCATTTTGGTACACAACAGCTATCTTTTTTGCTCCAATTTCATTAATAGCATATTCTAGTAATATTTCTGCTTCGATATTATATACAGTAAGACCAGTACCTAACCAATAAGGGTTTTTAGTTGCTGTAAAGTCCGGAGCACCAGTATTTATGAGAAAACTTACTACCTTATTTTCTTCATAATAATCTTTAACCGCAAAATTATTTGCTGTACCTTGATTTGATAAAAGTAAAAAGACCTCATCTTCCTCAACTAATCTAGGTGCTACTTGAACGGTTTGAGAAGGCTGGTATTGATCATCATAGCTAATTAGTTCTAATTGACGGCCATGAACACCACCATTCTCATTAATATAATTAAAATACGCTTCTGTACCATATCTAGCCGTGCCACTCTCTGCAATAGGTCCAGTATGTGGTGATATGTTACCAATTAGAATCTTATCGTTAGTGACTCCTCGGGTGACATAGAGTTCATCATCATCTTTTGCGTTATTCAGTTGACTACCAGTTGTTGTTTCATTACATGCTGCTAACACAAAAACTAATAAACTAACAAAAAACAATAAACTTATTTTTTTCAATATAACCACCCTTAAAATAATTATTTTGTTTTTCAAATTTTTCGTTAACCCCACATACCATACCTATACCTATTAACCACCTAGATATAGTCTACGCACCTCGTCATTATTTTTTAATTCCTCGGATGTACCCTGAAGTGCAATAGTTCCATTTTCAAGAACATACGAGTAATCGGATATTTCAATTGCTTTATATGCATTCTGCTCAACAATCAGTATAGAAGTACCACTTTTATTTATCTCTTTGATAATAGAGAAAATTTCATTTACTATTTTTGGTGCTAAGCCAAGAGAAGGCTCATCTAATAATAGAATATTAGGTTTCCCCATTAATGCTCTACCAATTGCAAGCATCTGTTGCTCCCCACCACTTAATGTTCCAGCCTTCTGCTTCAAGCGATCTTTTAAAATGGGGAAGTATGAAAAGACTTTTTCCATTTCCTGTTTCACTGACTTGTTTCGTTTATTATAAGCACCAATAATTAAATTTTCTTCTACTGAAAATAGAGGAAATACTCTTCTGTTCTCAGGACAATGAATAACTCCTTTCTTCACAATACTACTAGGAGCTTCTTTAATCATCGATTTGCCATCCATTTCATAAGCACCTTTTTTGGGTTTGACTAGCCTTGATATCATTTTCAAGGTTGTTGTTTTTCCAGCTCCATTTGCACCTAACAGAGAAACAATTTTACCATCATCGACTTGTAAACTAATTCCTTTAAGAGCATTTACATGGCCATAATTAACATGTACATCAGACAAACTGAGCATCTTCTTCCACCTCCCCTAGATAAGCTTCAATTACTACTGGATTATTCTGTACTTCCTTTGGTACTCCATGTGCAATCTTCTCTCCAAAACTCATTACAGTGACAAGATCAGAAATTTCCATTACAAGTGACATATCATGCTCAATAAGTAGCACGGTGTAATTTAATTCCTCTTTTAGTTTTAAGATTAATTGACTAATCTTTTCCGTCTCATTTGAATTCATCCCAGCAACTGGTTCATCTAACAAAATTAATTTTGGGTCAGACATCATCGCTCTACCTATATCAACCATTTTTTGATAACCAAAGGACAGATTAGAGACTTTTTCATATGCCAAATGTTCAATATTTAGCATCTCCATCACTTCATTCGCCTTTTCTCGTGCTATCCTTTCGTCACGTTTTATGGAAGGTAAATTTAATGCAATGCTAAGGATATTCTTCTTCATAATTGGATGTAATCCAGTTAACAGGTTATCCAATACTGTCATTTCACGGAATAACTCCACATTCTGGAAACTTCTAGCTATCCCTCTTTTAATTACTTGATGTGGCTTTAATTTCATTAAATCTTCTCCAATAAACGTTATGGAACCAGACACAGGCTTATAGAAACGGCTAATACAGTTAAAAACTGTTGTTTTTCCTGCTCCATTTGGTCCAATAATGGAATATATTTGTCCTTCTGGAACTTCAAACGAAAGCTTCTTTACCGCTGTCAAACCTGCAAATTGTACGGTGACATCTTTAAATGTTAGCATCCTTAACCATCCCTCCAGTTCGATCTGTTCCTTCTTTAACCGTAATAGGTTGAGACCTTTTCTTAAAAAATTCTGTAATAGATACCAATCCTTTTGGAAGGAATAAAATTGCTAATACCACTGCTATACCAATAATAATATTGTTTAATCCTACAAAGGATCTTGTTAACTCAGGTAAAATAGTGAAAATCACAGCACCAATTATTGCGCCTGGAATAGAGGCCAAACCACCAACTACAACCATAGCCAGTAGTAGAAACGAGGTAGCAAGTGTAAAATCATTCGGACTGACATACCCAAACCAATACCCATATAAACCTCCTGCGATCCCTGTAAAAAAGGCACTTATCATAAACATAACGGTTTTATAAAAAGATAGGTTGACTCCTGTAGACTGAGCAGCAACCTCACTTTCTCGAATTGCAACAAAAGCTCTTCCAAGACTACTTTTTAGGATATTGTGAATAAGCCAAGTAACTAGAACAAGTACCAAAATGATTAAATAAAAAAATGAAAGATTATTAGATAACCAATCCGGTCTACTTACTGCTAATCCAGAATATCCTCCCGTTAAAGAATTCCAATTTAATGCAATTTGTGGAATAGAAATACCAAAACCTAATGTTGCAACAGCTAAGAAATGACCCTTCAATCGTACTGCTGGTAAGCCAATTATTAACCCAATTACTCCAGTTACAACACCAGCAAGAGGAAGAACAACTAATAGTGGTAGTCCCACTTTGGTAGTTAATATAGCGACCGTATATCCTCCTACCGTTAGAAATCCAGCGTGCCCAACGGACATTTGACCACCATTGCCTACCAAAAGATTAAGTGCCATTGCAGTAATTACATAGATAGAGATCATCACAAAAAGTGTGATAAAATATCCTGATTGCCCAAATAAAAATGGATAAACCAACGTGAAACCAACTAATAAGGATAGCAACAAACGTTTATTCGACAATATACCCATCAATTTTCATCACACCTTTTTCATTAATTTTCTTCCACCAAAAAGTCCCTGTGGTCGAACATACAGCACTAAAATAATTAGTAAGAATACAAACACAATTTTCATCTCTGGGGATATATAATAACTAATTAAGTTTTCAAAAACCCCAACTAATAGTCCGCCAAAAATAGCTCCAGGAAGACTTACAAAACCGCCTAATACTGCACCAGCAAATGCAAGAATTAAAACTTCAGACATCATATTTGGACTTAAAAAGGTAAGTGGTGCTGTCATAATTCCTGCTACTCCACCTAGAACACATCCAAAAATCCATGTACCCATAAAAACTGTCGTAACTTTAATTCCCATCAATTCAGATGCCATGGTATCTTGTGATGCAGCGCGCATTGCTAGACCAATTTTTGTGAAACGAAATATAAGGAAAAATACCAACATTAGAATTACTGTGAGGATAATGATTAAAATTTCATTTGCTGAAATAAAAACAGACCCTATTTGAAATGGCTTCCCCTCAATAGCTGTTGGGTAAGATTTTTGTTGATACCCCCAAATTAGCCCCGCTACACCATTAACAACCATAAACAGACCTAGAGTTAATACCACCTGATTTAAATGTGGAGCATTCTGTACTCTTTTCATAAATACGAAGTAAACTGCTAAACCAAAAAATGCAGCAAATAATAACGACAGAAGGAAGGCCGGAACATAGGAAAGGCCATAACTAGTTAACAAAACATAACTAATAAACGTAGAAAACATAGCCATTTCACCATGAGCAAAATTAACGACCTCTGTTGTCTTGTAGATTAATACTAAACCTAATGCAACTAACGCGTAGACACACCCAAATATTAAACCGCTTACAATTATTTGCACTTAAATTACCTCCTTTATATATATTTTAAAAAATATTTAAATATATGAATATTAGAAAAACTGTTGACGCATATAGCTTTAGATATCGCTTATACCTTTTGTTATCCAGTTCAAGCGTTAATCTTTTTTCCAGAATTCAATGCTTCACGCATTTTATACTTTAAGACTTTACCAGAAGCATTCCGAGGTATTTCCACTTCTTCAATAAATTCCACAGGTACCTTATATCCGGCTAAAAATTTCCTACAAAAATCTTTTAAGTCTTGATGATCAATTTTCTCACCTTTTTTCGGAACGATTATAGCTACTACTTTCTCTCCCCATGTTGGATCAGGTAGTCCAATTACAGCAGACTCAAGTAATTTTGGATATTTATACAATACTTGTTCAATCTCAGTAGAGTAAACATTTTCTCCACCAGAAATAATCATATCCTTTTTTCTATCTACTAAGGTAATATATCCATCTTCGTCAATGGTCGCTAAATCTCCTGTATATAACCAGCCATTCTTCAAGGTCTTTTTCGTTTCTTCTGGTTTGTTATAATATCGCTTCATAACCATTTCACTTTGTATAATAAATTCTCCAACTTGACCTGGTAATATATCATTACCATTATCATCAACTACTCTAACCTCGGTATTTAACGATGCCTTCCCCCCTGCCCCCATCTTATATTTATGCTCTTCCGGTAATAAGAAAATACCTGCACCTGGACCACCTTCTGTTTGGCCACACATATTGTAGAATTGATCTGTCCCAAATAGCTCAATTGTTTGTTCTAATACAGCAACGGGCATCGGGGCTGCACCATATCCACATCTTGTTACAGAAGAGAGATCATATTTTTCCTTATTAGGAACCTGTAGAAGAAAGTTATACATGGTAGGAACAGAAAAGAAAATACTAATCTTGTACTTCTCAATAGCCTCTAGAACTTTTTCTGGTTCAAAAGATTGATGAATAACTTGTGTACACCCTAAATAAGTTCCTGTCACCATAAATAGATTTAGCTGTGCTGAATGAAATAATGGTGCAACATGTAGAAGATTATCTCCAGGATTTATTTTCATATTCATTGAAGTATTAAACACAACATGAAGAACACGATGATGATCAAAAAGAGCTCCTTTAGGATAACCAGTTGTTCCAGAAGTATATAAAATTTCGACATCATCCGATTCATCTACGATAACATTAGGATCTATTATATTATCTGTTAAAATTTCTTCATATGCTAGTTGATCATCAAAAGCGTTATTATCTATCGCTA
Organism: Oceanobacillus piezotolerans; assembly: GCF_003665065.1. Classification (GTDB taxonomy): domain Bacteria; phylum Bacillota; class Bacilli; order Bacillales; family Amphibacillaceae; genus Oceanobacillus; species Oceanobacillus piezotolerans. The sequence goes on from NZ_RCHR01000002.1 coordinate 437,952, forward strand.
CTTTCATATAAATCTTTTCATTTTCCGCAGTGGCATAATTTATCAAAGATGTATAGTCTCCATCAAAAAATACGATACTTGCATCACAATCATCCAAAATGTAAGCTACTTCATTTATAGTAAGACGGAAGTTTACAGGTACAGCAATTGCTCCAACCTTCATAATTGCATAATACACAATCATGAATTTATCCGAGTTCTTCATCATAAACGCAATTTTATCACCCTTCTTTACCCCTTGTTTCAACAAGCCATGAGCAAGCTTGTTAACCTCGTTATTAAACCGTTCATAAGAGTATGTTTCACCTTCATAAATAATTGCTGTTTTATTCGGAATTCGACGTGCATTTCTTGAAAGAGATAAACCGATATCCAACTTTTTCCCCTCCTAATATTTAAAGATAATACCAGTATCGATCATTTTTTATTTCACGATAACACTCGCCTTTTCTTCGGAGGAATTCTAAATGAGCAACCGTTTCTCCAATAGCAAATCTTGTTTCATGGACATTCAACTTCTTATTAAAAAGTTTTTCACTAGTCTGAAATACTGTACTTCCACTCTTAATAATTTCCAATGTCCTATTTAATCTTTCATCGTGGTGATCTTTTATCTCTGCTATTCGTTCATTAGCCCTGTGAAATGGTTTTCCGTGTGATGGTATGACAAAATCTACATTTAACCTCTTAATTTTATCTAACGACTTAAAGTAGGAGCCGAGTGGGTTAGGGTCTCCGTGAAACCAATAAGAAATATTTGGTGTGATTTTTGGTAAAATATGATCAGTAGAAAGCAATGTATCCTTCTCTTCGTTATAAAATGTTACCATGCCATCGGAATGCCCAGGTGTAAAAATGACCTCATATTCAAACTTTCCAATTTGAATTTTTTCTCCATCTTCAAAATGGTGGTTAATGGTTGGATAAGGGGTTACTTGTGCAATAAAATCCTCTGTATTCCCTTTCATTTTATTAGAGATATTAGAAGGAACTCCTGCCAACAAGTAATTTTCTATTAATTTACTTAAAAATTCTTCCTCCCAAGATGTTTTTCCATTATTTGCGTCAATTTCAGTCATTGATACTTGAGCATTATGCTTTTGTTGCAGACCTCCAACATAACCAAAATGATCAGGGTGATAATGGGTTACCAGAATATCTGTAACTTCTTTTCCCTTCAATTCTTCATCCCATCTTTTGACTGTTTCATGGTTATGTATACCTGCGTCAATGACTGTCCAACCATGCTCTCCTTCAGCAATAAAGCAATTAACATGGTTAAGCCGAAATGGAAGGTCCAAAGTTATCATTTTCAATCCAAATTCTTCTAACAAAATAAGTCACTTCCTAACTAAAGATTTAATACTTTTTAAATAGATGATTGCTAAAGACTTAATTTGAAACCAGTCTATTTTCCAAACGACTTCTGACTCCACTAGGAATTGAGATGGTCTTTTGAATCTTATAATCAAAGGCAACTAAAACTGCTGTCCCTTTAGCTATTATTCCATTAGTTTCCTTGTCTTTTAACAGATGCTCTACAGTAAAACTTTTTTTACCTACTCTACTAACTCTTGTTTCTATTTTTAAGATTTGTGCTGCAAAGGCTTGAGACAAGTAATCGCACGTTACAGAAGCTAAAATAAAACTTTCAGCAAGTTCTTTGTTACCACATACTTCATCAAAAAATTTTGTACGAGCCTCTTCAAAGTAAATCAAATAACTAACATTGTTAACATGTCCCAATGCATCTGTTTCACTAAAACGTACGTAAACTTCTATTTCATGGGTCATTCACAAACCTCCATTAAGCTATCTTTATCAAAAGTTGCTAACATCTAAAACCGCATTAATAAAGAACTACCTAGAATGTCACTAAAGATAATTTAAATCCTAACTACAAGCTTTCCCCATGTTTTACTGTTACCTAATAGTTCTAAAGCTTCTTTAACCTGATCAAATTGGAAATCTTTATAAATTAAAGGCTTAATTTTCCCTTCTTCATAAAGTTTCATTAATTCTTCATGCTCTTTTTCTATAGTCTTCTGATCCGTTAACTTTAGAAAATATCCCCAATGTACTCCAACAACAGAATAACCCTTTATTAAAATATGGTTAGTTGGTACTTCCGGAATTGTGCCACTTGCAAAACCGATAACAAGAATGCGTCCGTCAAAAGCTATACATTTTCTAGAACGTTCGAATACTTTTCCTCCTACCGGATCATATATGACATCTGCTCCTTTTCCGTTAGTAGCTTCTTTCACCACTTGTACAAAGTCCTCTTTTAGATAATCAACTCCGATATCCGCACCTAATTCTTTACACACTTTGACTTTGTCTTCGCCACCAGCTGTCGCAATAACAAATGCTCCAGCGGCTTTTCCTAATTGAATAGCTGCAGAACCAACTCCGCCAGCACCTGCATGAACTAGCAGTACTTCCCCTGATCTCAAATTTGCTCTATTATGAAGCGCGTAATAGGAAGTGTGGTACGTAACAAACATCGATGCAGCTTCATCCCAAGGCATAGAATCTGGTATTGGGAATACTTTATTTTCTTTAACGGAAATATATTCTACTAACCCACCATTTGGTAGATCTGGCTGGGCTAATATTCGTTGCCCTTCTTTGTATTTACTCCCTTTGTTTGTTTTCACGACTGTTCCTGACAACTCCGAGCCAATGGTAAAAGGAAGTGGAGGTTTTTCCTGATACTTCCCCTGACACAGTAAAATATCAAAGAAATTAAGTGCTGTTGCTTCTACTTTAATAAGGACCTCATTTTCCTCTAATTCGGGTTTAGCTAACTCTGCTTCTAAAACAAGAGCATCATTTGGATTTCCTAATTCTTTTACTAACCAACTCTTCATACGGTCCCTCCTGACTAATTAGTTATCCAACTAAACTCATTTCAATATCAAGCTGTTTCCTCAATAGAGTTCTACATTCATCTATAAAGGTCTGTGTATTTTCTGGCATTTGATATAGCTCCGTAATAAATTCACTCAAGAGGTTATTTAATTTTTCCCACTTTTTCTTAACATTTTTTATCGTTTTTACTTGTTCCAATTGGATTTGATATCTCTGTATATTACCTGAAATGCCATTGATTGATTTTTCTATTGAATCTAATATTCTAGTTAGCTCTGTTTGTAACAATTCATTTACTTCTATATAAGGCTTGAGGTTTTGTTCCGAATTCACATCAACACTCTTCAATACAGAGATCATAGCTATAGCTTGTTCCTTAGCAACACTTGAATTTAACGATGGGATTATTTCTTCTTTTATCACCTTATTAACTAACTGTAACGTATAAGATTTATCAAACATCAACATCACCTCAATAACCGAGAAGTTCGGCTAACATATTTTTCATTAATGTTAAACGAAATCCTTGCCTTGCCATACGTAAATCTGTCGAACCCTCTTTTATAAAAGCATTAGCAGCAGATAAAGATATCATAAGAAACTTTAATTGATGATACACTTCAAAATAAAAAATATCTCCTTCAGAAAACTCAAGATTAGTCCTTTCTTTATATTCCATAAAGAATGTATCTTTCTCAATCAGATAGGATAGTAAGGGAGAGTCCATTCGATTTGCTTTTGCACAAACATAGGCAATATCCATTCTCGGATCGCCAATTTCTGCAGCCTCCCAATCAAGTATTCCTGTTATTTTATCCTCTTTGTACATTAGATTTCCTGTTCTATAATCATTATGAATGATACTTAGGGGAATCGGTTCGGGCTTATTTACACTTAGCCACTCTATCCCATCCACCACAATCGGATCATCCATAAATTTAAAAGTTGCATAAACATTCTCTAATTCTTTAATTTTAAAATCGATATAATCAACTCTACTTCCTTTAAACAATGATTGGCTTAGGTCTAGAGATTCATAATCTAATGTATGTAAATCTGCTAGATACCTCACAAATTGCTTAGGAATGTCTCCCTTCGCTGCTTTTTGAAAAAATGCCCTCCCCTCTTTTGACCATGGAACATAACTTGCCCCTTCTAACTTTTCCATTACAAAAAATTCATTTCCTAAAATAGATTTATTCTTTTCAAAAATGTACACTTTAGGTACTGGTAGACTAGAATGTTTACTTAATTCATCCAAAATACCGTACTGAGGGTATAAATCTTTCTCACCAAATGTTAACCCTCCATTTTTTGCTTTTCGTACAACAAATCCTTGCTTCTTCCATTTCGCATTTTCTTTCCAGCTTAACGTAAAAACATATGCTTCATCCGACCAACCACCAGAGGGTTGGAAAAAGTCAATCAGTTCCGTATCTTCCCGATTTAAAATATTCTTGCTTACATAATTCGTTAACACAGTTTCTATATCATGCGTTTGCAAAGTAATCATGTTAAGCACCCTTTGCCTATATTTTAGAAATAGATTGCTATAGAAAAAACTATAGCAATCTATTATTCCGCGCTTCATTTGCCATTTCTATCAAATTAGATATCCCTCTATTTAGGGTAGAAAAACGTTCATCTTTCATTTCGCCAATTTTCCATCTATAATAGAGCTGTTGCAAAATACCTGCTAATTTATAAAAACCAAATGTTAAATAATAGTTAAAATTGGAAACATCTCTACCAGAAAGTTGTGTATATCTTTCCAAAAATTCTCTTCTACTGTAAAAACCTTTATTATTTGCTATCGTATTTATGCCTAAATCTGGATCGTCTTTATCTGCCCAATAGGCTACCGTTGAACCTAGATCAGTAAGTGGATCACCAATTGTTGCTAATTCCCAGTCAAAAATTGCTACAACTTTACCAGGGTCTTTCTGATCAAACATCATGTTATTTAATTTAAAGTCATTATGAACAACCGTAACTTCTTCATTCGTGGGGATATTTTCCATAAGCCACTTCTCAATTTCTTCTATGTTTTCTACTTCGTCACCAGTACTGGATTGCTTATAGCGTTTAATCCACCCGTATACCTGCCGTGTTAAATATCCTTCAGGTTTTCCAATATCATTTAGATTTGATTTTTCTACATCAATACGCTGCAAATCAACAAATGTCTTAACTACTGCTTCAGATATTTGTTGGCCAGTTTTAGCCGTTTTCTCAAATTCAATTGGGATATCATCATCAATGACAATTCCATTTCTTTTTTCCATAACATAGAAATGTTTATCCATAATCTCAGGATCGTCACAATAAATGTATGGCTCTGGAGCTAAAGGGAAAACAGGGTGAATTTTCTCTAAGATTCGATATTCCCGTTCCATATCGTGTGCTTTTGGAGGTGTATATCCGAATGGAGGTCTTCTTAAAACAGCTTCCCAATCCCCCGATTTGATCATATAGGTCAAATTTGAATACCCTTCAGTAAATTGTTTTATTTCTATTTCACTATTAGGTATGCCATCTATCTTAGTTCGTATATAATTTTCAATCTTCTTCCAGTCTATTTTCCGATCTGCAATATCTTTTTGCACTATCCATCCTCCTTTCCTATATAAAAGGGTTTATTTTCCCGTGAAATTAGGGGATCGTTTTTCTAAGAATGCTTGTATCCCTTCTTTTGAATCTTCCGTTTGGAACATTAATGATTGAATGATATTCTCTTGCATGATACTTGACTCATGTGTAAATTCACTAGCATGATTCACTAAATACTTTACAAATCGATTGGAAGTAGGTGGCCCTTCAACAATAAATTGGGCAAACTCAGTTGCATCTGCTAGTAGATTATCGCTTTCTGATAATCTATTAGCTATTCCTTTTGAGTAAACTTCATCAGCTGTAATACGCCTGCCAGAAGAAATCCATTCTTTTGCGACTTGAGATGATACATTATCAGATAACAATTTAATTAATCCTAAATCCGGTGTTAACCCAATATTCCGAAAACTAGAAATGAATTGGGTATTTTTGTCGGCGATAACAAAGTCAGAAGCAAGTGCTAAACTAAATCCTGCTCCAGCTGCAAACCCATGAACTGCAGAAATTACAAACTTATCCAAGTCTAATATAGTCTTCGTTAAAGCAGATGTTTCTTTCATGGAATCCATCATTTGCTTCGGGCTAACTCCAGAAGTCATCGAATCGATATCTCCACCTGAACAAAACGCTTTTCCTTCTCCAGATAGAATAATTCCCTTAATCTCATCATCTCTTTCCGCTTCTTTGAGAGCGGAAATTAAAGCAGAAACTAAATCTCCTGATAATGAATTAAGTTTATTTGGCCTATTCATTGTGAGATAAGCAATTTGGCCTTCTTTCCGTACTTTTAATACTTCCGTCATTTGGTCACCCCATTATTTTTGTACTGTTTTTAAATTTTTTTCCGAAACTTCTTTAATTGCATCATTATAATCTTGCTTTAATTCTTCTATGACTTCTGCAATCGGTTGAACTTGAGAAATCGGTCCAATGCCATGTCCCGCTCCCCAAATATGCTTCCAGGCCTTCACTTCACTATCTCTTAGCTCAGAGAAATCGATCTTATCTTTCTTATTAAGATTTTCAGGATCCAAACCTTGCATTTTAATACTTGGGATAAGATAATTTGCATTTATACCACTAAACGCATCTGTGTATATAATATCTTCAATAGAAGAGTCTATAAGCATTTCCTTGTATTCATCTTGTGCCATACTTTCTTCTGTTGGTATAAACCGAGTACCAATATATGCATAATCTGCTCCTAAAATCTCAGAAATTAAAATGTCTTCACCCTTAGACATTCCACCAGATAATGCAATCGGTCCATCAAAAAACTCTCTTACTTCATGAACAAATGAAATTGGATTATATGTTCCTGCGTGTCCACCAGCACCAGTTGTAACAAGAACAAGGCCATCTGCTCCCTTTTCAATAGCTTTTTTAGCAAATTTAATATTGATTACATCAGAGAATACTATACCTCCATATTCCCGAACAATTTCTACAACTGGACCAGGATCTCCTAATGATGTGATGACAACTGGAGGCTGGTATTTTCGTATTAACTCTAAATCTTCAACATATCGTTTATTCGAACGATGGACAATGAAGTTGACACCCCATGGTGCTATTTTTTTATCGGGATTTTCTTTTTCCAACCTATCTAATTCAGATGTAATTTCTATCATCCAATCTTCTAATATTTCATCCGTCCGAGCATTTAAAACCGGAAAAGTACCAATCACCCCTGAAGCACAGGCGTTAATTACCATTTTTGGGCTATTGATAAGAAACATCGGCGCAACAATAACTGGTAATTCTACTGAATTCTTAATCCTTTCGATCGCTTCTTTTCGCATGGATCCATTTCCTCCCGACGTTTTTTACTTATGTGTAAAAACTGGTTTCCTTTTTTCTATGAATGCACTTACTCCTTCTTTCGCATCTTCCGTCACAAATAAATCATTAAATAACTGTTTCTCCATTTCTAGCCCTTCTTCTAACGGTAATTCACTTCCGACATTTACTAATCGCTTGATACGACTTAAAGCTTGAAGGGATTGATTAGCCAATTTATTTGCTAATTTTTCTGCTGCTTCTCTCCCTTCACCTTTAGGAACTACCTTATTTACAATTCCTAGTTTATGTGCTTCTTCTGCATCTACTGGTGATCCTGTAAACATCATCTCTTTAGCTTTTGAAGACCCCACGATTCTTGGTAAACGCTGTGTACCACCAGCACCTGGAAGTAATCCAAGATTTACTTCTGGTAAACCAATCTTCGCATGATTCTCTGCAATACGAATGTCACATGTAAGTGCTAACTCTAACCCTCCACCAAGTGTAAATCCATTAAGAACAGCTATCGTTGGTTTAGGTATATTTTCTATCCTATTAAAAACAGTATGCGTATCAATTTCATCTCCTTTTTCCGCGTCTCTTTCCGGGAATTCTTTAATATCTGCACCTGCCATAAACGCCTTTTCTCCATCACCTGTTAAAATAATAGAGATTACCTCATTATCTTCTTCTAATTGACCGAAAACAATATCTAGTTCTTTCGTTACTTGTTGACTCAACACATTCATTGGTGGGTTTTTAATAACTACTGTAGCAACACCATTACTTTTATTTACATATAATAATTCAACCATGTATATCTCCCTCTCTTAAACATTTTTAGTAAATAGAAGATAGGGCTTACATCTCCTTTATTTAAAATATGTAAACCCTTAACTATCTATTATTTCGATATTCCAATTTCACCTAAAATTTCATCTGTATGCTCTCCTAATTTTGGAGCTTGCTTCCTTATTTCACCAGGAGTTTCAGATAATTTAATCGGAATTCCAACTTGTTTCATTGTTCCCAATTCACTATGATTCACGTTTTTAATCATATCTCTTGCTTGAACTTGCGGATCGTTTATCATCTCTTCAAATGAATAAATAGGAGCCACACATGAATCTACATCCGAGAAGATATCCATCCAATCATCTAGCGTTTTCTGTGCAATAATTTTTTGAATTTCTACTTTCATTTCATCTTGGACATTTGTCGGCGCTTCTAGATTCGAAATAAAATCTTCTCTTCCTATTGTCTTACAAAAAGCATCCCAGAATTTAAGTTCTAGTGCACCCACTGACATCCATTTTTCATCTTTTGTTTGATACACCTCATAACAAGCTAACCTACCACTTAGACCAATGTTCCCTCGCTCTGGTTGCTTATTCGTAGCTAGGTAACCTGGTAATAATGTCGGTAGCCAAGAAATGACATTATCCATCATAGAGATATCTATCATCTGACCTTTCCCCGTTTTTTCTCTTCCCATCAAAGCAACTAAAATTCCAATGGTCGCAGGTAGTGCTCCCCCACCAATATCAGCTATTTGAGCTGCCGGAATAAGCGGTTTTCCATTACGCTCACCCATCATATTTAATAATCCAGCATAACTAATATAGTTCACATCGTGACCTGGACGATCAACATATGGGCCGGTTTGGCCATATCCAGTAATCGCACAAAAAACGATACGTGGATTAATTTCCTTTAATGTTTCATAATCAATTCCTAATCGTTTCATTACTCCCGGACGAAAAGATTCAACTACTACATCTGATTCCTTTACAAGCTTAAGGAAGTTTTCTTTTCCCTCCGTTGATTTCAGATCTAAACAAACACTTTTTTTGTTACGGTTCACCGCGTGAAAGAAAACACTGTCTTCATCTATTTTCGGTAGATCTGCCCTTGCATAATCACCAACGTTAGGTTCCTCAATTTTTATAACCTCTGCTCCAAAATCAGCTAGAAGCATCGTACAATATGGTCCTGGCAATAAACGTGTTAAATCCAGAACGCGGACAGAAGTAAGCGGCACCTCAGATCCCTCCCTTTCTAGAGATTGTTTATCATTCTATTAATCTAATCTTTCAATAATCGTGGCGTTCGCCATTCCATGGCCTTCACACATCGTTTGTAGTCCGTAACGTCCTCCAGTTCTTTCCAATTCACTCATCATAGTTATCATTAATCGTCCACCACTTGCTCCTAATGGGTGACCCAGAGCAATTGCTCCTCCATTTGGATTTAATTTCTTAGGATCTGCTCCTGTTTCCTTTAACCAAGCCATTGGTACTGGGGCAAATGCTTCGTTCACTTCAAAAATATCGATATCATCAATCGATAAACCTGCTTTTTCTAAAGCTTTCTCAGTTGCAGGAATAGGACCTGTAAGCATTAACGTTGGATCAGAACCAACAACTGTACGAGTATGAACACGGAATCTTGGTTTTAACCCTAATTCTTCAGCCTTTTCTCGTGACATTAGAAGAATAGCATTTGCTCCGTCACTAATTTGACTAGAGTTACCGGCTGTGATATTTCCATCTTCTTTAAAGGAAGGTTTTAAATTTCCCAGTTTTTCAAGACTAGAATTTTCTCTTGGACCCTCATCATCTTTAATAACAGCAGTTATTCCTTCTGGCAATGTAACTTCTATTGGCATAATTTCTTTTTCAAAACGGCCTTCATTACGAGCCTGAATAGCCTTTTGGTGACTTTCTAATGAAAATGCATCCATTTCTTCACGAGTAAAACCCCATTTTTCTGCAATTCTGTCAGCAGACAATCCTTGATGAATCATTTCATATTTTGAAGTTATCTCATCACTAAATTTAACATCTCCTCTATTAGCCCCCATTGGTACACGTGACATATTTTCAATACCACCAGCAATCACAACATCCATATCACCACTTATGATTGCCTGTGCTGCAAAGTGAACAGCTTGTTGACTTGATCCACATTGTCTATCAAGGGTTGTACCAGGAACTTCAATCGGAAATCCAGCTTGTAATGCAGCAACTCTAGCAATATCCAATGATTGCTCCCCCACTTGTGAAACACAACCAAGAATTACATCTTCTACTAAACTCGGAGAAATTCCTGCTCTTTTCACTACTTCAGCTAATGGTTTGGCAGCCAAATCCTCTGCACGTACTCCACTAAACGCTCCATTTCTTTTCCCTACAGGTGTTCTGACCATCTCTACGATAACCGCTTCTCGCATTGTCATTTTCCTCTCTCACTTATATTTTTGAAACCCCTTACAAAACCATCAAACAGATATTAAAATCTTTGTTTTCACTGTTAGCACTTCTTTTTTTTCCTGATTCTTAACGCTGACACCAAAACTTAGAATGCCTCTTTTTTTATCCGAAAGTAATCGTTTATCTGAAATCGTATATTCACCAATCAAGGTATCTTCTGGTCTAACTGGAACAGTCCACCTAATTTCATCAATTCCTAGACCTCCTAAACAATCCTTCCCTAATATATCCATACGAATAAAGTCGGCCCAAACAGCATTCATTGAGTAGAATCCTGATGCTATCAATGAACCAAATGGGCCATCTTTTGCCGCATTTTCATCTATGTGAAAATATTGAGGGTCGTATTTTTCAGCATATTCAATCATATCTTTCTTATCTGCAATTACTGGATTAGTCGAAAAGCTATCTCCAACTGCAAATTCAGCAAATTTCAATAAATTTCGCCCCTATATCATTCTAATTAGTAAATCAATATAGTGTTTTTAAAAGATTCTGATATTTATGCGCATAATTTATTCTTTGAAATGCAGCTAAATATAAAAGTCTTATTTTGGCTGCATACGGATTGCACCATCTAATCGGATGGTTTCTCCATTTAGCATCGGATTTTCGATAATGCTTTGCACTAACTGCCCATATTCTTTTGGATAGCCTAATCTGGATGGGAAAGGAACCATAGCTCCTAAGGCATCTCGTACTTTATCTGAAGCAGTAGCGAATAATGGAGTTTCAAATAGTCCTGGAGCAATGGTAAGTACTCTAATACCAAGAGATGCTAAATCTCTAGCAATTGGTAAAGTCATACCAACAATTCCACCTTTAGAAGCACTATATGCTACTTGACCAATTTGTCCTTCAAAAGCAGCTACAGATGCAGTATTAACGATAACTCCTCTTTCTCCATTTTCATTTGGTTCGTTTGTACTCATTTTTTCAGCGGCAAGGCGAATAGCATTAAACGTTCCAATTAGATTTACTTGAATTACTTTATTGAATGTACCTAGGTCATGAGCTCCCTTTTTACCGCTAAATGTTTTTTCAGCAGCTCCAATACCAGCACAGTTTACTAGTGTATTAATATTCCCGAAAGTATTAACTGCATGTTCTAAAGCAGATTGAACGCTTTCTTCATCTGTAACATTGGTCTTCACAAAAGTTACATTTCCTCCTAATTCTTCTACTAAGTTATTCCCTCTATCTTCTTGCAAATCTAATATTGTAACCTTCCCACCTTTAGATACAATATTTCTTACTGTAGCTTCTCCTAAACCTGATGCTCCCCCTGTAACGACTGCTGATACTTGATTTAATTCCATGATATTTCTCCCTTCATTGTGCAATATTTATTTTGGATCCTTAATTAGGATTCTCAACAGATAATCGGAAATAGACTTAGCTAATTCTTCTTTATTTTTACTACCTTCTGGTGAATACCATTCAATTACATAGTTCATGGCTCCCAATATGATATTCCTAACAATTTTGACATCTACTTTATGAAAATAGCCACTTTCTATACCAAGTGTTATTAGACTATCTATATATTTACTGTATTTTGCTCTTAAATCTAGAATATCTATTAACTGATCATCTTTAAAAATTTGTTCAGGCCTTGCCCCCATCGTGAATCCTGTTCGTTCAGTAATCAAGTACTCAATATGCACTACCATTGTTTTTTCTAGTTTTTCTACAATTGGTAAGTCTTCAATTAGAATTTCTTCTATATTTGATATACTTTGCTCCAATAGCATTTTTTGACTCTTATATACTAAATCTTGTTTGTCTTTAAAATAATAATATACAGAGCCTTTAGTCATTAAGAGCTTTGCGGCAATATCTTCCATTGTTGTTGCATGGTACCCTTTCTCAGAAATAATACTCAATGCTGATTGGATAATTTCTTCTTTTTTCTTTTCTGCTTTTTTTTGGCGTAATGACAATATAAATACACTTCCTTTATGTTATATATTCTAAAGTGGTTACTATTATTCTAAATATTCATATTTTGAATGTCAAGTCAAAGTGCAAAAAAATAAAATTTAGTAACTACAAATTTCAACTTGGAATACCCCCTTAAATTCCCGTAAATTTTGGTTCTCTTTTTTCAAAAAAAGCTTTGACGCTTTCATGGTGGTCCTCCGTTGTGAAAGAAATGGCTTGAGCCATAGATTCCATAAAAAGGATATCCTCCAGTGATGATTCAAAAGATTGATTAATAATTGACTTTGTTAATCCGACCGAATATCCAGTACCATCTCTTAAACTTAAAGCAAGCTCCCGTGCCCTATTCATTAATTCTTCTTTTTTTGTTACCTCTAAACAAATTCCATATTGTTTAGCCTCTTCGGCGGTTATATTTTTTCCAGAAAAGGCTAGCATTTTTGCACGTTGCATACCAACCAATCTCGGTAAATAATATAGTCCTCCTAAATCTGGAACAAGTCCCATTCTATTAAATCCCATATTAAACGTTGCATTTTCTGAAGCAATAACTAGATCACAAGTTATTGCTAGACTAAAACCAGCACCAACTGCATATCCATTTACTGCAGCGATTGTTGGTTTTTCAAGCGATGCCAAATCTTTATAAAATCGAATGGATTGTGTCATATAATTCCTTCCAACCCCAGCATTTTTTATATCTGGAAAACTCTTTATATCACCACCTGCATTAAACGCTTTTCCTTCTCCAGTTAAAATTACAACCCTTATAGATGAATCTTCCTTTATTTGCCTTAAACTATCTGTTAAGCCCGATATGATTTCACTAGATAGAACGTTTAACCTATCTGGTTGATTAAAAGTTATCGTGGCAATATTATCGGTTATATCTAATAAAACAGCATGATTTGTCAAGCTCATTCCTCCTTGTTTATTTGAAATTTATATGCCGTTTCAATTAAGAAACGGCATATAAATTAATTTCTTAAAAATTTGCTGGATCCCAAAAGCTCTCATTTTTATAAGTCCGAAGAATTCTTTTTGCTATAGAAGCAGTATGAACTTCGTCTGGACCGTCGTAAATTCTAGCATAACGCGCTTCTCGATACATTTTTTCTAGTGGAGTGTCTCCCGTTACACCTAATGCACCATGAACTTGGATAGCTCGATCAATTACATTGTGAAGAACTTGTGCCCCGTAAACTTTAATCATTGCAATATCAATTCGAGCATCACTTCCTTCATCAATTTTCCTTGCCGCTTCAAACGTCATTAGACGTGCTGCCTGAATTTCAGTTGCAGAATCGGCTATAAACTTTTGAATCATTTGTTTATCAGACAATAACGATCCATGTGCATAACGATTAAGAGCTCGTTCACACATCAAATCAAATGCTCTTTGGGCTTGCCCCAGCCATCTCATAGAGTGATAGATTCTACCTGGCCCTAACCGTTTTTGGGCAATAATAAATCCTTCACCACGATTACCAAGTAAGTTTTCTTTTGGAACCCTTACATTGGTCAAACGGATTTCACAATGATTCCCTGATTCGTGTCCCATTGTTGGTACTACTCTAACAATTTCATAACCAGGGGTGTCAGTAGGTACGATAATCATAGAGGCCCTTTTATGACGTTGTTCTTCCGGTTCGGTTACACAGAACATCGTAGTAAATGCCGCTTTATTAGCACCAGTGGTAAACCACTTATGTGCATTAATTACCCATTCATCCCCGTCTAGAACCGCGGTTGATTTGATTAAAGTAGGATCCGATCCAGCTACTTCAGGTTCGGTTAAACCAACAGATGGATTAATTTCCCCACGAACCATTGGATAAAGCCATTTTTCCTTCTGTTCTTCTGTTCCATATAAATTTAACATTGTACCGTCCTGTGCAGTATGAGTTCCTAAAGCAAACATAGCAGCTTCAGATCTGCCAACAATTTCATTAATATAAACATAATCCATGAATGGCAATCCGCCACCACCAATATCTTTAGGGAGACCAAGTGCCCAAATTCCTTGTTCTTTAGCTAAATTCTGTACTTTTTTTAGAGCCCTTGTTCCTTCCTCTCCGCCATGTTCTATAGCCCTTTCAACTGGTATAACTTCTCTCTCGATAAAATCTCTAACTTTAGCCCTTAATTCCTTAACCTCGTCACTCATTTGAAACTGGGATTGATTCAATTAAAATTCCTCCTTATTTAATACTATGAGAAAGGGATATATTTTTTGTCTCTTAGCATATTTACCAGTAAGAAACACCCCTTAACTGACATTAATAAGAATCCAAATGGAACAATAAATAAGACATGGTACAATGGAAATAATGTACCACCAGCAGTGAAACTGACTCCAGCAGCCACCCCCTTAAGTGCATATCCAAAGGCAAAGTAAGTCACAATCAAAAATGTAATTATCTCTACTATCAACAATGATAATTGTATTAATCTTTTGATCTCTAGATTCTTAATTCTATCGATGAATAAATTAACTTTTGGTAATATACCAGAAGTATAAGATTGAGATAAGATTGGAAACACGGCTAATGGCATTAAATAATTCTGAGTAAACTCATAATTCCCTGGAATGGATATGTTAAGGAATGTTCTAAACATTACCTCTAAAACAATTAAAAGCATCATGATTAGTACTGTTATTCCACTTATTATGAGCATAACTGTATCAATTTTGTTGAGGATTTTCATAATATACCTCCTTACTTTCCTTTACTTATTATTTACTAAAAAAGTCATTAACTCAGGGAAATTCAACAATATAGCTGGTACCGCAATAGAGGCAGCAGTCGCAAATATAAGTGAGTACTTAAATAAATTTTCGATAGGAATCTTTGTCACACCTGCTACTGAATAAACGCATAGACCTACAGGTGGTGTCAGTAATCCTGCTGTTCCAATCGCAGATATTAAAATACCAAATTCTAAAGGACTGATACCTACAGCTTGTGCCAAAGGAACTGTAATTGGAACAGTCATTAATATAACCGCTGCACCTTCTAAGAACATAAATAATATAAAATAAATGATTAACAATAATATGATGATAAGTAATGGCATCCCCATTAAAGGCTCTAACATTTCTAACACTTTTCTAGGAATCCTTGATAAAGAGATGAATTTCCCGAAAACTTGCGCTCCAATCATGATAACCATTACCATTGTTGTTATTTCCAATGTACTTCTTAAGGATTTTTTTATGAAGTTAACATTTACCTTTCCTAAAATTGCTGCTGTAATTAAGCTTATAAAAGCACCAACTGCACCTGCTTCAGTAGGAGTGAAAATACCTAAATAAATCCCCCCAAAGATTGCACCTACTATAAAAAGACCTGTTAAAATAGCAACTGTATATTGTTTTGCACTATAGTTATCTAATTCAATAGATTGAGCTTCTTCTGTTTCTATAACTTCTCTTTTAGATCTTTTATGCAAAAACATTAGTACTATTATGAAAATTATAATCATTAGTATTCCCGGTATGATACTTGCGATAAATAAATCACCTATAGGAGTTTGAGTTAATGCACCATATATAATTAAACCGATTGCAGGAGGAATAATACTAGATAGAGAACCTGAAACTGCTGCAATAGCACCAGCAAGATCTTCTTTATATCCTCGTTTCTTTAGTTCTGGTACTGCTATTTGTCCTAAACTAGCTGATATAGCAGATCCAGACCCAGATACCGCTCCTAAAAAACCTCCTAAGAGAATTGTAAATACTCCTAAAACACTAGAAACACCTCTAGTAAGTTTGAAAACTAAAGAATATAAATACTTTACAATATCAGCATGCATGATAAACTGTGACATTAAAATAAAAAGCGGTATCGTTGTTAACGTATAGCTAGCAACCCTATTAAAAGGATCTAATTCCAAAATTCCAGTCAATGCTTGAACACCACTTAACAAATAAATACCAACTATACCTGATAAAAGTAAGACAGTGCTTATATGAAGACCTATTGATAATAGAGCAATGAATAACGTAAGTGTGATAATTATCACAGGAATCTCTCCCATTAACATTCACCTCCTATTAATATGCCGGTAAACATTATATTCAGCTATCTACCGGCTAAATGAATTAGTAATTATTCTAATTCCAATCCTTCCGGCACTTCTCCACCATTTTCCTCAACTAATTGCCTCCAAAGTTTTGCAATTTCCGTACCTGGATGCCCTTCAGCTTCTAATCTATCTATCCATTCATACCATGTTTCCACCATTGCTTTATTAACTGCTTCTTGAATTACTGGTGATTTATCTTCTAGCTTTTCAAAAACTGATCCATTATCAGAGGCTAATTCTCTGACTTCACTATCCAATCTCATCATAACTTCAGTAGCATTGGGATCAACAATAAGGTCCTTGGCTGCTTCATCCATTGCCGTTCTTACATTCTCAGGTAAACTCTCCCATTTTTCATTAGTCATTCCAAATACCGCATTAAAATGACCTAAATTTGCTCCTTCTAATGTATAAGAGAATAAATCATGATAACCATAACTCTTCCAATCCCCAACGGAGATAAAGTTCCCATCAATAGTTCCCCTACTCAATGCGTCATAGGCATCCGTTTGAGGCATTGTTATAGGTGTTGCACCTAAGTGTTTTGTATATACTTCTGTTAAACGTGTTGGGGTTCGTAACTTAAGAGAATCAAGTTCACTTAATTTTTCAACTGGATCACCCGTTGTTGACATAGCATAAGGCTCACCCATTGAAGATCCCCAAACTTTTAAATCTTTATCACCAAATTCTAAATCATAAAAGGATTTTCCCTCTTTTAATTCATGTTCGTCGTACATTAGGCTAGAAAATGCTTGTGAAATAATAGCAGAATCTGATTCACTTGTTGGTAACATGGTTACTTCAGACAATGGAAATCTTTTCTGATCATAAAGATTAAATACAGGTAAAGCAATATCAATTAGGCCAGATTCTAATGCATCAAATTCGGATCCAATATCTACTAGTTCTCCACCGGAATACAATTCAAATTCCACTTGACCATTCGTTTCTTCTACAACTCTTTCCATCCATGGATTGAAAAGAGCCTCAAACCATACATGCTCCTCAGGAACTCCTGAAGAAGCCTTTAAAATAATTTTTTCAGAACTTCCCTCTCCAGAATTCGTTTCATCACTTCCACCACAAGCAGCTAAAAATATTAAAATAAAAAATGAGAATAATACAAAACTAGTTTTGATGTTCCTCAATAGTATCCCTCCAAATAATATTAATATTTTATTAATTCTGTTTTACGTTTTCTCTTAGAATTCTTTTTAGTATCTTACCAGATGGATTTCTAGGTAATTCATCTATAAATTCAACAAACTTAGGTTTTTTATAGGATGCTAGATATTTTTTACAGTGTTCAACAATCTCATCCTTGCTAACTATTTGACATTCTTTTAGAACAACATAGGCTTTTACAGTTTCTCCCCATTCTTTATCAGGAACTCCAATTACTGCAGCTTCTAGGATAGCTGGATGCTTATATAGCGCTTCCTCAACTTCAACGGGATATATATTTTCTCCTCCACTGATGATCATATCTTTCTTTCTATCAACAATATAAATGAACCCCTCCTCGTCCATCCGAACTAAGTCACCACTATGGAACCAGCCACCATAAAAGGCTTCAGATGTTGCTTCAGGGTTTTTATAATAACCTAGAAATACAGTGGGTCCTCTATAAATTATTTCTCCCACTTCTCCAATTGGAACGTCATTCATATTTTCATCTACTACACGTACTTCAACTCCCATAATAGGTTTTCCAACAGAATCTGTTTTTCTTAATGAATCATTTGATTTTAACGCTGTAGTTGTCGGGCTCATTTCAGTTTGACCGAACGCATCAAAGAGCATTCCATTTTCAAACCGTTCTATTATTTTTTTCTTTACCTCTAATGGGCAAGGTGCACCACCAGACATACACCACTTCATAGACTTCACATCATATTGATTGATTTGATCGACTTGTAAAATAAGGTTCCACATAGACGGTGCAAGAAAAGTGGCATTTATTTTTTCTTTATCAACAGTTTTAAGAAAATCTACGGGGTCGAAGAAATTTTTAATATGAGTTGATCCCTCTAATAAACTAGAAATGATTATAGTTGATACACCAGCAACATGAAATAAAGGGGTTACTATCAGCTGATTGTAGTAATAATCCATTTTTGATTCTAAAATTACAGTTTGAGCATTGATATATAAATTTTGATGGGACAGTATAGCACCTTTTGGTTTTCCAGTTGTTCCAGAAGTATATACAATCATGCATGGATCATCATTTGAGATTTCTTGGGGAATATATTTTAGTTCTTCTGAGAAGATTTCTTGGTAGGAAGTAATTTCTTGTTGTAAAGATTTTTTATTTTCAACTATTACTATTTTCCTTAATGTTGGCACTTCATCTATTACCGAATTAATGGCATCTATATATTCTGGCTCAGTGAAAAGAATTTTGGATTCGGAATTGCTGAGAATATATTTTATTTCTTCAGCAGATAGCCTAAAGTTTATTGGGACTCCTGTAGCTCCCGATAAGCATATCCCAAAAAAGCATTCTACAAATTCTACTCTGTTTTTAAATAAGAAACTTATGTTATCATCATTCTCAATTCCATTTTGTTGTAACCACGCTGCTATTTGCAACGCCCTCTCTTCAAGATCTCTATAGACCAAACTCCGATTCTGATCTGAAAAAGCCCTGCGTTTTGGTGAACGATATGCTGATCGTCTTAATATTTCACCTATGGCTAAACTTCTAGATAATCCAAATGAACTAGTTACCATCTCTCTCTCCCCTTCGAAGTTTTGTATACGCTTTCAACAATTTGATAAAATTTAACTCTTCATACAAAAATTATATTAAGGTTTAATTTATTTATGATTATATCCACTAAACATTAATTAGTCAATTCTAAAAATATAAAAAATTCAATTTTTATTAACTGTAAATAGAATGATTTATAATCAAAAATTACTTAGAGGATGGAATCCATAAGGCTATATGAAGAATTCTATGATTAGATAAATTAGAAAAGTATAGTAAACACGAAGTAGAAATTGATGGATCTATAGGAAAGGTTACAATGGTTATCCCCAATCAGTACAGTTGTAAAGGAGAATAATATTATTCTGCTTATCCGGAACATGAGCTTTAACAATAAGTAGCATTAAAATCAATTTTTATTACAAATAAAAAAAGCAACCTATTTTCCAATAAGGATAAGGTTGCCTTTTTGAAAATTATTTATTACGCATATTGATCTAGAGTACGTAATTGTCTTTTAAGAATCTTGCCGGAAGGATTTCTCGGAAAGTCCTTGATAAACTCCAATTCTTTTATTCTTTGGTATTTCGATAATTGATTATTACAGTGGAAAATTAACTCTTCTTCAGTTATCATATTTTCTTTTTTCAATACTACAAAGGCCTTTACACTCTCCCCCCATATATCATCGGGAATTCCGATTACTGCTGCTTCAAGTACCGCCGGATGTTTAAACAATACTTCTTCAATGTCCTTTGAATAAATATTTACTCCACCACTGATAATCATATCTTTCTTTCTATCAAGTAAATAGTAGTAGCCATCTTCATCCATTTTTCCCATATCTCCTGTTAAAAACCATCCACCTTCTATAAATGAATTCTCAGTTTCTTCAGGTTGATTATAATAACCTAAAAATAGACTACTACTTCTTACAGCGAATTCTCCCTCTACACCTACACCAACATCATTTCCGCTCTCATCTAGAAGGCGAACTTGAGCATCTTCCACCTGTTGGCCTATTGATGTAAATTTAGTGAGTACAGATTCTGGACGTAAATTTATATAACTACCTGTCTCAGAGCTACCAAAAAATTCACTGAACTCACAACTAAACTCCTTAATTATAGAACGTTTGGTTGATTCGTTTATTGGTGCACCGCCTGATATTAAACGAACTAAAGATAATAAATCATATTGATTAAAACTAGGTTGTTTAAGCATCATAATATATTGTGTTGGGACAAATACAGAATGTGTTACTTTTTTATCCTGAATCAATTTCAAGGTTTGCTCTGGATCAAATTCTCTTGTTATTACAACACGCATTCCTAATACTGGTACTGTGTATAAGATATTGAATCCTATACTATGATATAAAGGAACCGTAATTAAGAAGACACTTCTATAATCGCTACTCCACTCATTTGGGATTTTTAAGGTTCTCATTAACATTGCTCCATGTGTCAACATGATACCTTTTGGTAGGGAAGTTGTTCCTGAAGAATATATGAGACAAGCAAGATCTTCATATCTAACCTGCACATCTATTTCTTCAAATTTATTAACATTGAAAGAAGAATAACTAATAAAACTAGTTGCTGCTTCTCCATCCCCAACTAGTACACTTTTTTTATGGTCTAATAAATTCAATTTAGTTAAAACTGCATTATATTCTTTTAATGTTTGCAATTCAATAAATGCGAATTTAGCATCTGATTTATTTATTAAAGCAGCTAAGTCAATCCCCTTTACCATATAATTAATCGGAACAACAACTGCCCCTATCATCGAGATAGCAAAATATATTTCCGCTGCTTCAACTCTATTACGCATGTATACTACAACATGATCCCCTTTTTTTATTCCATTATTCATTAAAGAATGACCTATGGATTTAGCTCTATTGTATAATTCTGAATATGTTAATTTGCGTTCTTCAAATGTGATAGCAGTTTCATTTGGCTTATTTTTTGCTAATACTGATAGACCAGAATGAAGGTTATGAGATATCATGTTATCACCCTTTTTTAAATTTCTATGATTAAACGTATAGTTCCGTTCCAAAATCACTGTTACTAAAATAGTAATCTTTGCTTTCCTTAACATTTTTATTGTATTTAATATTCTTAGTTCCAACCTACAAAAGTAATGTAATATATAACATTTAATCGAATAAAACCTTTTATAGAAAACGTTTCCAAATTAGAATTATTTAAATTCGCGTTTCTCCCACCACGGAAAGAATTCAGGTAGCATTAAACCGTCAACTGATGTGGAAAATGCTTGGATCGGCTCATCCTATGGAAGCTCACAAAATAGAATCCAAATATATTTATTGGACAGGAAATAGTTTAGATGTGCAAGAAGGTGTAAATGCGTTCCAAGAAAAGCGTAAACTAGATTTTAAATTAAGAGTCAGTAAAGATTTACACGGTTCATTGCAATAGTCATTATTCCATCTTTTAGATTTATTTTAATTGTTTGATACACTTCCATACACCCCCTTATTTAGATAAAATCCATAACAAAATAATATTTATTCTAAATTATCTAAATATTACTACCACCTTTTTAAAAAGTCAAGAGAGTTGATATGCTACTTCATTCTATATGCATTATGGCCTATGCTTACAAAATATTTTATATCCTAAAATATACTTATATATAATTCTATGTTATATTTTTATTATAATATTCAGAAAATAATTTTCTACTGTTTTATATTCTTTTGTAATTGAATTGATCTAATGAATACCAATTTCTAAACTAAGTAAACAAAAGGGGGATATAAGGATAATGAAGGATAAATCAGTAATTATTACAGGTGGTGGGAGTGGTATCGGTAAAACTACAGCTATAAGATTGGCAAAAGAAGGCGCAAGAGTAATGGTAACCGATATTAACGTAGATTCAGCACATGAAACAACAAAAATAATAAAAGAAAACAATGGAATTTCAGAAGCATTAGAAGTAGATGTTACAAAAGTAGAAGATATAAAAATGATGATAAAAAAGACGGTAGATGTATTCGGTAATCTAGATACTTTGATTAATAATGCTGGAATTTCCAATCCTGAAACATTATTGCATAAAACGGATGAAGAAACATGGAACAAGGTAATAGATGTTTGTTTAAATGGTGTATATTTGGGGATGAAGTACGCAATTCCAGAACTCATAAAAAATGGAGGAGGGACAATTATAAACACCTCTAGTATAGCCGGAATCAAAGGACAAAAATTTCTCAGTGCATATAGTGCAGCTAAAAGTGGTGTAATAGCAATAACTAAAACTACTGCTTTAGAATATGGAAAGTATGGTATAAGAGTAAATGCTATAGCACCAAGTATTATTGATACACCTATAGTTGATGGTTGGAAAGAATCCCATAAATGGGAAATACTTTCGACTGCAAATGCTTTAAGGCGTATTGGTCAACCAGAAGAGGTTGCAGAAACTATATTATTTTTAGCTTCTGATAAATCCTCTTTCATTACTGGTAGAACATTAGCAATTGATGGTGGTACATTATTAGGAAGATAAAAATTTTAAGGTTCTAGTGGAAGTATATAAACAAGGAGGGAGAAATATTTGAATAAATATAAAGAAATTATCCCTATAAGAAATGGACAAGATTTTAATAGACCAAGATTAACTGAGTACTTGAAGAAGCGTATAGCACTTCCAGGAAATACAGAATTAGAAGTTCAGCAATTTTCCGCAGGAATGGCTAATTATACTTATTTAATAAAATTCGATAATTGGAAGGCTGTTCTCCGTCGACCACCGAATGGACCATTACCACCAAAGGCACACGATATGGGAAGAGAATATAATTTTTTTGAAAAAGTATATAAACATTTCCCTCTAGTTCCTAAGCCATTTTTATTTTGCGATGATAAAAGTATTATTGGTGTCCCTTTCTACATTATGGAATATAAAGAAGGAACCGTTCTCGACAAAAAATTTCCTGACGATATTAAAGTAACTGATGAATTACTCAAACAAATTTCAAATGAAGTAGTAAATTCACTAGTGAATCTTCATCAACTTGACTATAAAAAAATAGGACTAGAAAGTCTTGGTCATCCTATAGGATTCTTAGAACGTCAAGTATTTGGTTGGATAAAGCGCCATGAAAATTCGAAAACTCACAGTGTACCTTACTACAATGAAGTGAAAGAATGGTTGACTGAAAATATTCCAAACTCAACAGGTGTTTCCATTATCCATAATGATTATAAACTTAATAACATTGTTTTATCCCCAGACTTAAAAGAAATTAGAGCTATACTAGATTGGGAAATGGTTACGATAGGTGATCCATTATTTGATCTAGCAAATGCTCTAGCATATTGGACTCAACACGATGATTCTCCATTAGTGAAAGGAAGTTTATTTTCCATCACAGCCACTCCTGGATTCTTTACAAGGGAAGAATTTATTCATCAATATTCATTAGGAACAAAGCAAGAAATTACTAATATCGATTTTTACCTGGCTGCTGTTTATTTTAAAATAACGGGAGCTGTTCAACAAATGTTTTATCGTTATAAGATCGGACAAACAAACGATGAAAGATATAGTAATTTAGATATCGATGTCAATAATTTGATGAAGTTTATTTATCAACAATATGTACAAAAGTAATGAGAGTTTCTGAAAAATATCCACAGATAGGGTAACCAGCAAATAAATATTTGGTTATCCTTCTAGTGTTTTTAATAATAAACTAAATAATGATTCCAAAATTAGTGTAAACCCTAATTATATGATCAAAAGAACACGACGAATAATAAATAAAAAAATAGTTCCAATTACCAAATATTGATAATCAGAACCATTTTTTATTTCCAAGAAAACAAGCATTGTTATTAATTTAAAATCTTTTCCCGCACACTTAAATTATAGACTAAATGATCCAAAAACAGATAAGCAAACAACTATTTGCTATTTTTCTGTACTAAATGACTTAAAAAATCCACTTGAACCAAGTGCTCTCCAGCATCCACATTAATACATTCTCCATTAATATATTCTGCTTCTTCTGATGCTAAAAAGTATGCCAAACTTGCTATTTCCTTCAGTTTGCCAAATCTCCCTAGTGGTACTTTTTCAACAGCACGATTATAGGATTCTTCAGTTGGAAAAAGTCGAGTTACACCTTCTGTTCCATCGATTCCACCTGGTGCAATACAATTCACTCGTATACCATATTTCTTACCCCACTCCACTGCTAAAGTCTTACTCATTGCTAAAACTCCCGCTTTCGCTGAGGCAGAATGAACTACACCAGGTACTCCTCCTGGCCATGGTGCAACAATATTAAGAATCAAGCCTTTTTTACCTTCTTCGATCCACTCTTTAGCAACCGCTTGGGAACAAAACCAAGTTCCGTTTAACACAATATCGATAACAGATTTCCATCCGTTTGGTGATAAATTTTCGGAATCCACAATAAAGTTTCCAGCTGCATTATTAATGAGTAAATCAATACTACCATAGGTTGCTTTTGTTTCATTTACTAAGTTTTGCACTAATTCAGGATCCCTGACATCCATCTGAATTATTAATACTTGATTGTTAAACTGTTCAATTTCCTCTTTTGCTTTTTCTAATTTTTCTAATGTTCTTCCTGCAATAACAACATTCCAGCCTTCATTAGCAAATTTTTGTGCCATTGCTTTCCCGATACCACTTCCACCGCCAGTAATAATAACTACTTTTCTCTCCATACAATCATTCCTCCTTTGTTAAAAAAGGCAGTATCAAATAAATTGACACTGCCTTTTTTAATTAGTTTTTATTCATTTTTTCAGATTCTCTTTGCAACACATACTTCAATACTTTACCTGATGCATTTCTCGGCAATTCTTCGACAAACTCGACGACTTTTGGCTTTTTATAAGAAGCCAAGTGCTTCTTACAATATTCAATGACTTGTTCTTCTGTTAGTGTGTGTTCTGGTTTAATAACCACTATCGCCTTTACACTTTCTCCCCACTCTTTGTCTGGAACACCAATCACAGCACACTCCAGAATTTGAGGCATTTGATAGAGAATTTCTTCAACTTCAGCAGGATAAATATTCTCTCCGCCACTTATAAGCATATTCTTTTTACGATCTACTACATAAATAAAACCTTCTTCATCCATTCTGACTAAATCCCCACTATGGAACCATCCACCTTCAAAGGCTTCCTTCGTGGCTTCAGGGTTTTTATAATACTCTTTCATAACGGTAGGACCACGATAAACTATCTCTCCTACTTCACCAATCGGGACATCATTCATGTTTTCATCTACAATTCTAACTTCCACATTTATATATGGTTTCCCAACCGACTCGGTTTTTCTTAAGGCATCTTCTCCAGAATTGCTTGTTGTGTTTGCTGTTGTTTCGGATTGACCAAAGTTATCGAATAATATGGCATTATTAAAGGTCTCTAGTATTCGCTTCTTCACTTCTAATGGTGTGATTGCAGCACCAGTAGAGGCGATTTTTAATGAAGAAAGGTTATAATCATCGATATTCGGTACTTGAAATAAGAAATTCCACATTGCCGGTACTAAAAATAATACATTGATTCCCTCGCTTTCCACTGTACTTAAGACATCTACTGGATTAAACTCCCGTTGGATAACTGTTTTTCCACTCGTTAAGCAGGCAAAGAGAGTAAGAAGTAATCCAGCAATATGGAACTGGGGAACAACTATTAATTGGGAATCCCCAAGTGTTGACTTCGTATCATATAGTAAATTCATCAAATTCAGACAAATATTCTTGTGAGTGAGAACTGCACCCTTAGGTCGTCCCGTTGTTCCTGATGTATAAACTATAAAGCATGGATTCTCATCAGCTAAGACCTCACATGGCTGATAAGTAAATTCATTATCAAAAATAGACTCATATTTGATATAGTCATCTGGAACGTTATCTGCTCCAACTACGACAACCTTTTCAACTTTTTCCAAATTGTCTCTAATCGATCGAATAATATCCACATAATCATAATCAATAATTAAAATCTTCGTATCTGAATTATTTACAATGTACTCTATTTCGCTTGGCCCTAGTCGGAAATTGATTGGAACACCAACACCGCCTGATAACGCCACACCAAATGCTACTTCTGGAAAAGCCATTGAGTTTTTCAACATGAAGCCAACTTTATCATCTTTCACAATTCCTTTTCCTTGTAACCATGCGGCGAGCTTTGTGGACCTTTCATCTATTTCTTTAAATGTTACTCGCTGTTCTTGATATACATAAGCTTCTGCATGAGGTGTCTTATGAGTTGCCCTTTTCAGCATTTCTCCAACAAGTAATTGACTTGATAGATTTAAAGAAGAACTTGTCATCGATTACACTCCTCTACTTAAAAGTTATAATAAGTATCCCCCATCAACAGACATCACGGATCCTGTTGTATAGCTTGAAGCATCAGAAGCTAAATATAATGCAGCACCAATAATTTCATGAGGCTCGCCAGCACGTTCCAAAAAGGCATCTTTTTTGAATTTATTCATTACATTATCATCCCAAGCCTTAGATATATCCGTTAAAAATGGTCCAGGCATAATACAATTAACCCTAACTTTCGGTCCATAGGCTGCCGCTAATCCAACAGTTAGTATATTTAATCCTGCTTTAGCAGCAGAATATGGTACTTCAATAGGTGTAGGACGAACAGCAGCAATACTACTAACATTAATGATGGATCCACCATCACCTTCACTCATTCGCTCCCCAACCAAGGCAGACAAACGGAACGGTCCTTTTAAATTTAAGCTTAAAACACTGTCCCACATTCTCTCATTTACATCGGTTAATGATTCATATAGTGGGGACATACCAGCATTATTTACTAAAATATCTACCTTATCGAACTTTAGATATACATCATCAACTAACTTATTGATTTCATCCCAGCGTCCTACATGACAAGCATAGGGATAAGCCTTTCCTCCTAGTTCTTCTACTTCTTTTGCCACTTCTTCGCAGGACTCTAGCTTACGGCTTACAATGATAATATCTGCACCTGCTTTTGCAAAAGCTAAAGCCATTTCTCTACCTAATCCACGACTCCCACCAGTAATCAAAGCTACCTTATCTTTTAATGAATATAATTCTTCAATTGAATTCATAGCTTTTCCCCTTTTAACGTTCAAGTATTAAACTTTCTTTATTACCAACTAATTCTGAAACAACTTGTTCACGGTAATCTTCTGGAGATCCAAGATAGTTTTCTAGGGATTTAGCACGTTTCAAAAATAAATGACAATCAAATTCCCAAGTAAAGCCCATGCCTCCATGAACTTGAATATTATCACTTGCTGATTGAATAAATGACTCCGTGATTAATGAACGAGCCATTGCAATTGCTTCGACTACATCCTCTGTGTTGTTTTCCAAAGCCCATGCCGCATAATAGGCAAGGGAGCGTGCCGTTTCTAAATTCATTTTCATTTCTACAATCTTATGCTTTACAGCTTGAAATCTACCAATTGGTTGACCAAATTGTTCTCTTGTATTTGCATATTCCGTTGCTATTTCAACAATTCGATCTAATCCACCTACCATATTGGAACACCAAGCTGTATTTAGTCCTTGTATTCCATCTTGCAATATTTCCCATCCAGTATTTTCATCACCTAAAAGTTGTAATTTTGGTACAGCTACTTCATTAAAACTGACCTTTATCATTTTTCTTGATTCATCCATGCTAATTTGTTTTTCCATTTGTAGAGTACTAGAATCACAATCAACTATAAGTAAGGAAATATCCTGTTCGTTATTACCGGTTCTCACGGGAACTATTAAGGTGTCGGCAAAATCAGCATGTGATACAAGAATTTTCTCGCCATCTAGAACATATTCATTATCCTTTTGTGTTGCAAGAACATTAATATTTGTTGGGGACAATTCTCCGTTGCCCTCCAAAAGCGCCACTGTGAATTTGCGATTCCCAGAGGCTAATTGTTCCAAGTACTTTTCCTTTTGCTCTGCCGAACCATATTTTTCAATTAATGGAGCTGCAAATGCTACAGTTTCTATATATGGTCCAGGAATAACTGCACGGCCCATTTCTTCTAAGATTGGAACCAAAGTTAATGGACCCATCCCCAATCCACCATAGGATTCTGAAACGGTAATACCCATATAACCTAATTCAGCTAGTCCTATCCATAGATCATCTAGTACTTCTTCTTTTCCTTCAGAATACTCACGTGGGATTTCTAAGTCTCCCTTTGATTTTAAAAATTGTTGTGTGGAACGCTGAAACACTTGTTGTTCTTCGTTTAAGGCAAATTCCATTTTATGTCCCTCCCATTTTATTTAATACTTAATATCTTTCGGTAAACCTAAAATTCGCTCCGCAATAATATTTCGCTGTATTTCTGATGTACCTCCTTCTATGGTGTAAGCACGTGAACGTAAATATTCATACTGCCATTCCGCAGTCACCGCAGCATTTTCTTTCCATAATGTATTTACGGAACCCTGGAGTGAAAGAGCATAAGAATAAATTTCTTGACCCAATTCACTTGCACCAAGTTTATCCATCGATCCCTCTGGACCTGGATAACCATTACGAATGGAATTAGTTAAGTTACGATAATAATTTAGTAAAAGTCCCTTCGACTTAGCACGGAGTCTGCCAATATTTTGACGAACAATTGGATCTTCTATTAATGGACGCCCATTCTTTTTCAAAGTGCTAGCCATTTCCACCAATTCATCAAAAACCTGATTCAATTGAAAGATTTGCCTAGCCACACCTGTTCGCTCATGACTAAGTAATGTCAAAGAGACTTTCCAACCTTTGTTCACTTCCCCGACAATATCTGCTTCATACGCTACAGCATCATTTAAGAACACTTCATTAAATATATGTTGGTCGTCAATAGAGCGTATCGGTCTTGTTTCTACACCTTCTTGGTGCATATCTACAAGAAAAGCCGTTATCCCTTCGTGTTTCTTACCGGTATTTTCTGTTCGTGCTAATAAAAAGCATCGATCAGCTAAATGTGCCATGCTCGTCCAAATTTTCTGACCATTAATTATCCACTTATCTCCTTTTTTCACTGCACTTGTTTGGAGAGCAGCTAGGTCTGACCCGGAATTTGGTTCAGAATAACCTTGACACCATATTTCCTCCCCATTCAAAATTTTATTAACATATCTCTCCCTTTGTTCCTCTGTGCCAATTTGTAGCAATGTTGGACCTACCATTGCTACACCAATAACATTAATTTGGGGAGGAGCCTGTACCCTAGCCATTTCCTGTTCATATATAACTTCTTCAATTAAAGTAGCACCTCTTCCGCCGTACTCCTCTGGCCAGGAAATCCCAGACCAGCCTCCATCAAATAACTTACGTTGCCAATCTCTAAAAAATTTACTCTGCCCTTCGTTATCTTGCGGAATTTCTCTCTTACCTTCTATCCATCCTTCAGGCAGGTTATCTACTAACCATTGCCTTAACTCGTCACGAAACTTTTCCTCTTCAGTTGTGTAATAAAAATCCATATTAAACATCCTCCTTATTGAAAATAGTTTATTTTCTGAAATCTAACCCTAAAAATTAAGTAAGCATGTAACCTCCGTCAACTAGCATATCAATTCCTGTTACATAGGAAGCCTCACTTGATGTTAAGAAAGCAACTACATTTGCAATTTCATCGGGGTGCCCCACACGCCTCATCGTGGTTTTTTTGTTAATGATTTTCATTACCTTTTCATTTTCAACATCAACTAATGCGGTTTCAATAAAACCTGGAGAAATCGAGTTCACACGAACACCACTTTTAGAGTACTCAAATGCCATTGCTTTAGTCAGATTAATAACCGAAGCTTTTGCTGCACTGTAATGCGGGAATAAAGCACCAGGCTTATGCCCAGAGAGAGATGCTACATTTAAAATAGACCGGTCAACCTCTGGATTCTTATTAGAACCATCCATCATTATTTTCCCAATCTTTTTGGATACTAGAAACACACTATTTACATTAAGTTTTTGAATCTCTTCCCACTGTTCATAAGATGTTTGTTGTAAGTTGGAATTGAATGACCCTCCAGCATTATTAATGAGAATGGTCACATCACCAAATTCCTGTTCTACATAGGCCGTTAAATTATCCACATCCTTTTCAGAAGTGACATCACATGCAAAAGGGAAGGCAACTTTTTCAGCCTGATTATCATTGATTTCACTTGCAACTCTTTCTAATTTGGATGCAGTTCTTCCCACTAGAATAATTTTTGCACCTTCTTTAGCTAATCGTTTTGCAGATGCCTCACCAATTCCGCTTCCTGCTCCCGTAATTACTGCAATGGCGTTCTCAAATCTCCCCATCATTATCCCCCTCGTAATATTATTTACTTTCTTGCAATAGCTTTCTTAATAAGAACCGTTGAATCTTTCCACTCTGTGTTTTAGGTAACTCATCTATAAATTCCACTTCACGTGGATATTGGTGCTTAGATAATCTTTGCTTAACAAATATGCTAAGTTCTTGTGCTAATTCATCGCTTGCTTTATCTTTATAAGCATCTTTCAATACAACATACGCTTTTACAATTTCACCTTTAACTTCGTCTGGTTTCCCTATTACTGCAACCTCCTGGACAGCTTGATGTTCGATTAAACTACTTTCCACTTCAAAAGGTCCAATACGATAACCTGCACTAGAAATAATGTCATCGGAACGACCTTCGAACCAAAAATATCCATTTTCATCTTCGATAGCTAAGTCACCAGAAAGTAGCCATTTTCCTTTTATTTTTTCTTTTGTTTTTTCTGGGTTTTCCCAATATCCTAAGAAGAAATAAGGATAACCTGTGGTATCTACAGCAACTTCTCCTGTTTCTCCTTGCTCTACTTCATTTCCATCCATATCTAACAATGCAACATTATAACCAGGCGATTTAAATCCCATGGAACCAGGTACTACCTCCATATTCGAGTAATTATAATTATTAATAATCATACCTGTTTCTGTTGCACCATAATGGTCATAAATAGCTCTTTCGAAATTCTTCTCGAAAAAACGCACTACTTCTGCATTAAGCGGCTCACCAGCACTATTAAATTTGTGGACCTTAATGTTATATTTTCGAGCTAGTTCTTCTCCCTCTGCCATCATTGCTCTAAATGCTGTTGGAGCATAGGCAAAACTAGTAATCTCATAGTCCTCTAATAATTGATACGTTTTCTCCACATCAAAAGGTCCTTTATAAATTAGAATAGATGCACCAAAACATAGTGGCGCAAACGTACACTGAATAAGACCAAATGCCCAACCTAAATCTGCGCCCCCATAAAATTTATCTCCGAATTCCGTACCCATCGCAAATTTTTGATAAGGGTAAATACTGATTAAAATTTTATGTGCCCAAGTCGCTCCCTTTGGTAAGCCAGTTGAACCAGATGTATATTGGAGTGTACTTGGATCCATAACATCCATTTCCTCTGTTTTATGCTCACCGGAAAAAGTATCTAGGTATTCCCAAAACGATAAACTACCTGGAAATAAATCATCTTTCAAAATCGTATTAACGGAAACATCTTGTCCCTCTAATTTTTCAGCTTGCTCTTTATCCGTTACTAAGATTTTACAACCTGAATCATTCAAACGATGGCTTAAAGCCTCCGGTCCAAACGCAGTAAATAAAGGAACGTAAATAGCCCCTATCTTCCATGTTGCGAGAACAGCAAGAATAAGTTCCATATCTTTCCTAAGTAATCCAGCTACTCGATCTCCTTTTTGAACTCCGTAAAATCGTAGTAAATTAGCCATTCTGTCTGACTTTTCTTTTAATTTCTTAAATGTCCAAGTCTCTTTGTTTCCAAATTCATCTTCCCAGTATATTGCTTTACGATTTCCATCCTCAATGGCCCACCTGTCACAAACTTCATGCGCCATGTTAAATTTCTTAGTAGGATTCCAGTCGTAATAATTAATTGCTTCATCCCATGAGAAACTTTCTAGCATTTTATTATAATCCATGACAACACCTCTTCTGATCTATTAATTAAAATAATTGATAACTAATTAATACACTTAGGTTATAACTGGATGTCTTTAGATTTCTGCTGGCATTCGCTAGAAACACTGGGCAAATTATAATTAAAAATTCATAGTTCTAAAAAAGTCAGGATATTAGTAAAAACTTAGAGTAATTGGTTATAACAGATGGAGGGGGCCGTCTTACAAATATATAGAAGTTCTTGAATGATCCAAACTTTAGAGTAAGTGAGTACTAAAAATTGAAACAAAATTAAAGTGGTTACCCATCTTTCTCATTCCATAATCTATTTATGCTTTTGATTATTTATTGATCAAATTCCCGCTTCTCCCACCATGGGAAAAAGTCAGGCATATCGGAGCTTACCTTTAGTGTAAATTCCGGTTTCCGCTTTTCAAGAAATGCATTAACTCCTTCTTTCACATCTGCATTTCTACCAGTCCAATAAATGTATTTTGATTCCACTTTATGGGATTCCATTGGATGATCTGCTCCTAGCATTCTATACATTAGCTGTCTATTAAGAGCAACAGACATAGCAGATGTATTTTCAGCTATTTCAGCAGCTAGTTTTCTAGCTGTAGGAATCAACTCTTCTGCAGGAACTACCCTACTAACCAAACCATGCTCCTTTGCTTCTACAGCTGGGAAAACTCTACCTGTAGAAACCCATTCCATCGCCTTACTAATTCCTACAACTCTTGGCAAAAACCATCCACTACATGCTTCTTGTGCGATACCTCTGCGTGCAAACACAAATCCCATTTTTGCATTATCTGAAGCAATTCGAATATCCATTGGTAAAGT
Source organism: Oceanobacillus piezotolerans (assembly GCF_003665065.1). Taxonomy (GTDB): domain Bacteria; phylum Bacillota; class Bacilli; order Bacillales; family Amphibacillaceae; genus Oceanobacillus; species Oceanobacillus piezotolerans. The sequence continues at coordinate 471,091 of NZ_RCHR01000002.1, forward strand.
CATTGTTATCCCTACACCTACAGCAGGGCCATTAATAGCAGCAATAATAGGCTTCTTCAACTCATAGATACGTAAAGAAACTAAACCACCGCCGTCACGGTAATCTTCTATCGGAATATCAGACTGAAAAATACTAGCATCTTTATCTAAATCTGCCCCGGCACAAAATCCTTTTCCTTCCCCTGTCATAATAACAACGCGTACCTCATCATTTTCATCAGCATAATCGAGGGCAGCAATAATTTCGTCTCCCATCAACTCCGTATAGGCATTCAATCGATCAGGTCTGTTAAGTGTTATCGTCATGATTTTGTCCGTTATATCCGTTTTAATCGTTTTATACATCGTTCTTCCTCCCTTTCACTCCTATAAATTAGGCATCCCTGGATGGTATGATTGCTTCAAAGGTCCCTGCTAGTTTTACTTCACCATCAGTGTTACATGCTAATACTTCCCCAACAATCGTATTACTTTCTCTTTTTTCAAGAACTTTTCCGGAGATGTGAATAGATTCTCCAGGCCGTGTCATCTTTTTAAAGCGGACTTTAAAGTTCTTTATTTGCTTTCTTGGAATCCAGTTCGTAATTCCCTCTGCAGCCATTCCCATAATTAACATACCATGGGCAACTATTCCTGTACCGGCCTGTTCACCAACCTCTTCAACGGTATGTAATGGGTTGAAATCTCCAGATGCTCCAGCATATTTCACTAATTGAACTCTAGTAATCTTTTCTTTTTTTAATACTGGGAATGAATCGCCCACATTAAATTCATCAAAATACATGAATTCCCCCCTTAATGTCGATGAATAGTTACACCTTTTGAGATAGCAACCAACTCATTCTTCTGATTCTTATATTTATTTTCCGTTGTAATTAAATCCATGCCTCCAGTAGAACCATGTTTTACAACAACATTCACCACTTTTAATGTAACTGTAAGAATATCCCCTGCATATATATCTTGTATAAGGTCGTATTCTTGTTCACCATGTACAACTCTAACTGGATTAACTTGGAAATTTGAAAGATGTTCCAGAAAATTATCTCCACCCCAAAACTCTACTGCTGTAAGAAACGTTAAAGGTATTGGGATATTTTCAAATCCTTCGCGTTTAGCAGACTCGATATCATAATATATTGGGTTACTATCTCCAATAGCTTGCACAAATTCCCTTATTTTACCCTGCTCTACTTTAAATGTATAAGGCTCCATTTCCATCCCAATTAAATTTTTAACTTTTTGCAATATATCACCTCACTTCATTAATTAAGTGATTTTTTAACAGGTATTTTATTTTTAAATATATATTCAAAAAAATTCAAGCAATGACATTAATAATTTATCCATCACGCTTACGTAAAACGCTTACATAAGAGTAAATTACTATTTACTTCTTTTTATCAAATATATCAAATTGTATTTAGAAATTCAATTATATTCCGATAATTCATTATATTTAAATTACCTATTTGCTTAATACCTATTCAAAATATTTTGTAATGTCAGCAATGAGTGGAATACTTTTTCTCTTTTCTAAATCAATCATTACCGTGACTGTTTCTGCCTCTGTTAATATCTCATTTTTTTGATTATAGATTATTTGCTTTAACGTATAACTGGTTTTCCCCCGCTTAAATGGTGAGGTTTTTATCTTTAGGGTATCTCCTAATCGCGCTTCATTTATATATGAAACTTCAAGATTTCGTAAAACAAGAGCTTGCCCTTTACTCATTAACGTTTCAAGGCTAAGTCCTATTTGATCATACCATTCGAACCTTGCTTTTTCTAAGTATTGAATATACACAATATTATTCATATGATTTAATGAATCAATATCGTCTGGTTGAACTGTTATTTCGGTATAATGTCCATTCATAATATCCCCCTCTTAAAATAATAGTTTAAGTCAAATTTTATTTTAATCCATTCTAAGTTTAAATCACTGTATTAGACAAAACATTTAAAATCCCTTAAGATTCACCCTGCTCAAGGTGATTTTCTATTAGATAATGTTATATATTGATTAGTATCCTAGTGGGGGCATCAATTTTCTTATACAAATACTCTAAAGCAGTATTCACTTCTTCTAACTGAAATTCATGTGTAATTGATTCTTCAAGAAATAATCTTTTATTAGAAACTAGATTGATTAGCTGTTGAACAGTATTTTTCGTATGTCCAAAGGAACCATAAAAGGTTAATTGCTTCCTGACATAACGGACTATAGACATTAGTTCGACCGATTCATAGCCTACACCAGATACGACTAGCCTTCCTCCTGTAATCAGAGAGTTGGCAGCCTTAGAAACTGTTTCTTTCTTTCCAATAAATTCTGCTGCCACATCCACACCATGTCCAGTATGTTTTTTAATTACTTCCACTGGAGACTCATACAACGGGTTGATGACAATATCAGCTCCAACTTCTTTCGCTTTCTCTAATTGCTTATCCTGTATATCAATAGCTATAATTTGCTTAGCTCCAGCCATTCTAGCTATTTGAACCGCATGCAATCCCAGTCCACCAACTCCATAAATGGCGACTGATTCCCCAATTTGAAGTTGCGCACGTTCAATTAAGGCATGAAATGGGGTTGCAACCGCATCTGTAACAATGGAACCGATATGATATGGGATATTATCAGGTAATTTCAATAAATTCTTTGCTGGAATAGCTAGATATTCGGCTAATCCCCCATCCCGATGTACCCCGAGCACTTGTAGGTTAAAGCAAATTTCACTATGACCAGCAATACAGTTTTTACAAGACCCGCAGTAAATGACCGGATAAACCGAAACCCTTGTTCCAACTTCCCAATTATCCACTGCCTTTCCTTTAGATGCAATAATTCCCGAAGGTTCATGTCCAATAATAATAGGATGATGAACAGGAACCATATCTCCTTCATAAACCATATGAATATCTGATCCACATAATCCTACGCTTTTTATCTCTACTAGGACTTCATCTTCTTTTATTTCAGGCACAGGAACTGTGTCAATTTTTAATGGCTCTTTTACTTTATAAAAGCGTGCAGCTTTCATTTCTTTGGGTATTTTCATCAATATCCCCTTCTAAAAAAATTATTTAAATAGGTTAGTAGACTTATACTTCATATCTCTAGCTAGCTCTTTAAAAGGCTCTAAGGATTCCGGATTTTGCATAGAATCTGGATTGATTACCTTATTGAAATCAAATCCCAACAGCATTTTTCTTATAGGAACTTCTAATTTTTTCCCATTTAATGTTTTTGGTATTTGTTCAACTTGATAAATTTCATCTGGCATAAAGCGAGGAGATAAATTCATTCTTATTTCTTCTCTAATTTTGTTTTTAAGTTCATAATCCAGTTGACCCTGTTTAAGAACTACAAAATATATCAAGGAATTACTTCTCCCTATAACTTCTAGGTCTATAGCTAATCCTTCAACTATTTCAACCAATCCCTCAATTACACGGTAAATATCACTCGTTCCAATTCGAACTCCAGAACGATTAATCGTTGAATCGGATCTCCCATAAATAATACAACTGCCCTCTTCATCAATCTTTATCCAGTCCCCATGTTTCCAAATACCCGGATAAGTATCGAAGTAGCTTTCTTCGTATCGCTTATTCTCTTTATCATTCCAAAAGTACAACGGCATAGACGGCATTGGTTTCGTGATAACCAATTCTCCAACTTCATTGGTCAATACGTTACCATCTTCATCAAAACTTTCCGCATGAACACCTAATAATCGCCCTTGAATTTTACCTATTTTAACGGGATCAATAGAAACACCACCTACAAACCCTGTGTTAACATCTGTACCGCCACTAGAGGAACATAACCAAATATCACGTTTTACATTCTTATAAACCCATTTAAATGTCTCACTTGTTAATGGAGCACCTGTAGAAACAATTGACTTTAAAGTAGAAAGATCATAATTTTTTCCAGGCTCTAGATTCATTTTCATACAATTCACTAAATATGGAGCACTTGTTCCAAAAGAAGTAATTTCTGCATCCTCTGCCAATTTCCATAACGTATTTATATCTGGATATGAAGGACTCCCATCATATAGAACAATACCAGCGCCAGAAAACAAAGATCCTACTAACATATTCCACATAACCCATCCAGTCGAAGTAAACCAATATGCTGTATCATTTGGTGTTAAATTGTTTTGGATGGTCATTGTTTTCTTATGTTCTAAAATAATTCCCCCATGTCCTTGAACAATTGGCTTTGGCATTCCCGTAGTACCTGAAGAATATACTACCCAAAGCGGATGATTAAATGGGACACTTTCATACTGAAGTAAAACTTGATCCTTTACGATACTATCCCAAGATATGGTATTAGTGAGTTCTTCTTTTTTGTCTTTGTTCAAATATGGTACATGTATGGTGTACTTGATGGTAGAAAGTTCAGATTGCAGTTTAGAAACAACGGAAGTTCTATCATACGTTTTTCCATTGTATTGATAACCATCCACAGCAAATAATACAACAGGCTCTATTTGTTTAAATCGATCAATCACACTAGTTAACCCAAAATCAGGAGAGCAACTTGACCAAATAGCACCAATACTCGCGGTAGCCAAAAGGGCAATTACAGCTTCTGGTATATTCGGCATATAAGAAACAACTCTGTCTCCTTTATTCACACCTAATTTCCTTAAATGAAAGGCGACCGAAGCTACTTGTTCCTTTAGTTCCTTCCATGTATATTCTCGTTTTTCTACTGTTTCTGATCTAAAAAATATTGCCCTCTTATTTTCTTGGAAATTTGAAAATATATTTTCTGTATAATTTAACATAGACCCACTAAACCATTCTGAACCAGGCATGTTTCTTTCGGATAGAACATTACTATATGATTGATTGCACTGTATATCACAATACTTCCAGATAGATTCCCAAAAATTTTCAAGATCATAAACAGACCATTTCCATAACTCATTGTAGCTATGAAAATCTAATCCCTTATTTTCCTGAAGCCATTTCATATATTTTCTTAAAACCGTCTTTTCCTTCCATTCCTTCGTCGGCTCCCAAATGATTTGTCCTTCTGTTTCAGCCATAAAATACCACCACCTTATTTTAGAATAGATTTATATATTACGAGCTATAATTAAAAACAAGGCTTTTATTTGTTATTTATATCGATATTAAAATTAAGCATAAAGAATTATTTACTATAATCATAAAAACCTTTCCCTGTTTTCCTTCCAAATTCTCCTTTTTCGTACTTATCTGTAAGTGTTTTAGAAGGTTTATCGTTTTTGTCTCCAGTTTCTGCATATCTTTGCTGATAAATATAGTAATTTACATCGATACCAGTTAAGTCCATTAATGCAAATGGTCCGATTGGATGGTTAAGTGCCTTAGTAGCAGCTAAATCGATTTCCTCAAAAGAAGCAATACCATTCTCATATAAATAAATAGCTTCATCTGTTAGTTTTCCTAGCAATCTATTGGCAACAAAACCTGAGATTTCTTTCTTAAGTAAAATAGGGACTTTATTGATTTCCTTTACTAATTGAACTGCAGTATTAGCAGTTTCATCTGATGTATGTGGCCCTTTTACAACTTCAACAAGTTCCATTACTAGTACTGGATTAAAGAAATGTAAATTACATACTCTATCTGGACGATTAGTTGCATCTGCGATTTTCGAACTCACAATGGTGGAGCTATTGGTAGCAATAATGGCATGCTCAGGAGCTATTTTATCTACTTCACTAAACACCTGTCTCTTTGTATCTAATTTTTCAACAATAGCTTCTATTACGAAGTCTGTCGTTTGAACTGCCTCTTCAAGAGATGTAACGAAATGTAAACGCGAAAATGCATTTTCTACTTCTTTATTAGATAACTTTCCCTTAGAGATCTTCCTATTCAAATGACCCTGTAAAGAGTGCTCAGCCTTTTGTAAACTTTCCTCACTTACATCCTGCAAGTAAACTTCAAATCCAGCTAATGCAGAAACCATAGCGATTTGTGAACCCATTGCGCCTGATCCTATTACACTAATTTGACGAATATCCTTGCTTACCATATAATTTTTTCCTCCTATCATATTGAAAAATCATTAAAGAATGATAACAGTATTCTTATCTATTATTCATTGTATAAAAAATGCATTGATGAAAGCTGAATTACTATCATGAACACATCTCCTTAAGAAATTGTTTTTGTAGAAACGTATTATAAAATATAGTGGCAAGACGATAGATATATGCCAAGTTTTCTCCGTTTGTGAAGCAATAATAAAATTATCTGGAGAGACGGCTCGATACTTTACTATCTTTGAATTCTATTAAATCGATACTGGACTATTTAATACTTCTTTCGCTTCCCTTGCCATTCTTTTTACAATTTCCTCGGCACTTTCAATCTCATCTATTAAACTTGCAACCTGACCACAGCTCATAAAACCTTCTGAGATCTCTCCTTCAAACATAGCCAATCCATTGTACTTGCCCCGAACCAATGGAAGGATAGTTTCCAGTGTTCCATTTTCTTTTTCTGCCTCTTGTACTTTTTTTGAGTACTCATTTTTTAATACTCGTATTGGACCTTTTAAAATTCGCGTCATAATCTCTGTTGACACGTCTTTTGCTTGTAGAATGGCTGCTTTGAAATTATCATGTGCTTCACATTCTGTTGTCGCAACAAATCTCGTACCCAATTGAACACCATCCGCTCCCAATAATATGGCAGATGCCAAACTTCGCCCATCTACAATTCCACCCGCTGCAACAACAGGAATCGATACTGCACGTTTGACTTGCGGTATTAATGTAAAAGTTGATAATTCCGATGGGCCATTACTTCCTCCTGCTTCATATCCTTCACAAACGATAATATCCGCACCAAGACTTTCAGCTTTAGCTGAATGAAATGCAGTAGAAGTTAGTACTAAAATCCTTAATCCCATCTCCTTTATAACAGGGATTAATGGTTTTGGATTTCCTGCTCCAAGACTAACTGCTTGAATAAGGTTTCTATGTTTACGTATGACTTCAAAATAAGGCGTGAAATCAGTGTGTTGACTAATTGGGATATTGACGCCAAATGGTTTAGAAGTTGCTTCTGCTGCTATTAAAATTTGTTGTTCGAAATTATCAACTGTCCGTCCTGCTGAACCGACCTGGCCAAACCCACCTCCTTCTGATACAGCTGCTGCTAATAATCCATTTCCTACATATGCAAGTCCGCCTTCTATAATCGGAAATTCTATTTCTAATAGTTCACAAACTCTATTCATAAAATCCTCCTTCTAATTCTATCTATATGAAAGCCTCCTTTATTTCAGGATTTATGAAAGAAGGAGGCTTAAGTAGTTATTCTATTTAAACCGTAACAGTTGGTAGATCTTTTGCTATTTCAGCTTGTCTTCTTAATTCTAATTTGGCAACTGTTTCAACATGTACTTCATCTGGTCCATCTGCTAAACGTAGGTGACGAGCATGGGCCCAAAGTCTTGCCAATGGAAAAACATCACTTACTCCACCGCCACCATGTACTTGTACTGCACGGTCAATTACTTTAAGAGCCATATTTGGAACAATTACTTTAATCATGGCAATTTCTTTTCTTGCAATCTTATTTCCAACTGTATCCATCATATGTGCTGCATTTAATGTTAGGAGACGAGCTTGGTCAATTTCAATTCTAGATTCAGCAATCCAATTACGGATAACTCCTTGTTCAGAAACCTTCTTACCAAAGGCTACACGCTCATTTGCCCGTTTACACAATAATTCCAACGAACGTTCTGCCATACCAATTAATCTCATGCAATGATGAATACGACCAGGTCCTAGTCTGCCTTGTGCAATTTCAAACCCTCTACCTTCACCAAGGATCATATTGGATACAGGCACACGGACATTATTAAATTCAACAACAGCATGTCCGCTTGGAGCATCATCATAGCCATACATTGGCAGATAATCTTTTACTTCTACTCCTGGAGTACCAACAGGAATAAGAATCATCGATTGTTGTTTATGTCTATCTGCATTTGGATTGGTTTTACCCATTAGAATCATAATCTTACAACGTGGATCTTTTATTCCTGATATCCACCATTTCCGGCCATTAATAACGTATTCATCACCGTCCCTTACAATGCTAGTTTGAATATTAGTCGCATCAGAGGAGGCCACATCCGGTTCTGTCATTACATATGCTGAGCGAATTTCACCTTCTAATAGTGGTTTCAACCATTTTTTTTTCTGTTCATGAGAAGCATATTGTTCGAGCAATTCCATATTTCCAGTATCTGGTGCAGAACAATTAAACACTTCCGGTGCAATTAAGGAGCGTCCCATTATTTCTTTAAGTGGAGCATATTCCAAGTTACTTAAACCAGGACCATGTTCATCGCTTTGTAGGAATAGATTCCATAACCCTGCTTGCTTTGCTTTTTCTTTCAACTCCTCTATAATAGGCGGTACTTCCCAGCGTGTATCTCCCTCATTAAGTTGTTTCTCATAAACACTTTCATTTGGATAAATATACTCATCCATAAAATCAATTAATTGTGCTCTTAATGCTTTTGTTTTTTCATTCATTTCAAATGTCATGGACATAACCTCCGTTTTTGAATTAATAACTGAATCACTTTAAAATCTTACTGATAATTTCTAAATTTGATTAATATAATTATAATCTTCCATATTTTATTTATATTCCAACAATTTTAAGCAAAATTTTTTTAACCTTTAAGCCTCTTATAAAAACTATAACTTGTCTTCTTCACAGACTTTTACTAATTGTTTTCCTATATTTTCCCCATGAAATAACCCAATAAAAGCTTGTGGTGCATTTTCTAATCCATCTATAATATTTTCCCGATAGGTTAATTTTCCTTCTTTCACCCATTTCCCAAGCTGTTCATACCCTTCATTAAAACGTTCATAATAATCACTTACAATGTACGCTTTCATTAATGCACTTCGATTAAGTAAGAAGCGCTGGATACGAGGACCATAGGCTGCCTCTGTATTGTTATATTCTGAAATAACTCCACAAACAACAATTCTAGCTTGGAAATTTAGTAAACGCATTACCGCATCCGAGATCTCTCCACCAACATTATCAAAATAAACATCTACACCATTTGGACTTTTTTCTTTTAAAGCTTCTTTGACGTTTTCCTTTTTATAGTTTATCGTTGCATCAAAATCTAGTTCATTCTTTAAGTATGCATTTTTTTCATCTGAACCGGTGATTCCAACTACACGACAGCCATAAATTTTAGCAATTTGACCTACTACGGTACCAACCGCTCCCGCCGAACCTGATACAACAACAGTCTCTCCTTCTTTTGGCTTACCAATATCAAGTAAACCAAAGTAAGCGGTTAGCCCAGGCATCCCTACTACTCCTAGTGCTGTTGAAATTGGAGCAAGATTAGGATCAACTTTTCTAAGCCCCTTTCCACTTGTTACAGAGTAATCAGCCCAATTCAACCTTCCCTCTACTATTTCGCCCATTTGAAATTCATTATTTTTTGAATCTATAACTCTACCAACCACACCGGCAGTTAACACCTTGTTCAACTCAAATGGTGATGTATATGTCTTTATCCCACTCATTCTGCCCCTCATATACGGATCAACCGATAAATAAATCGTTTGAACTAAAACTTCACCATCACTTATGCCTGGAATTGGGCTTGTTCTTAATTGAAAATTTTCATCCGTTGGCATTCCACTTGGTCGGTTAACTAGTAGGAATTCCCTATTCAAATCACTCATTTACTTCACCTCAAATTAACTTTTTTGCTAACAACTATGATTACTTTATGAATAGAATCTAAAATTATTAATTATATCTTTGGAGGTCAGACACAATAGAGTTTACAATGTTGGCTGAACCGTATTCACCATTTGATAATTCTTCTATTTTATATCTCTTTCTAAATAATGTTTGATCGATTTCGGAATTAGAATACCCTTTTTCATACAAATCCGAAACCGTAGCATATATATCTAGTAAATTTTCTAATTTCTCTTCTAACGCTTTCCTGCCATTAAGCAAGTAACCAGCATGGGAACAGTACATTATTTTAAATTCCAAGCTCAAAAGCTTGTTGATAGAATGGATTATTTGCGGAATAGATTCTGAACTCATTATTACTTTTACTGTTGGTAAAACATACATATCTCCAGAAAATAACCGGCCATTCTCTTTATCCAATAAAGCGACGTGATCATCCGCGTGACCTGGAGTATAAATGACTTCCCACTTCAAATTTTTAGAATGTATTTTTTCTCCTAAAGGTTGAGGATGGAATGCTCTCCGAATTCCCCATGCAATTTGGCGGTATTCTGGATAATTACCATTTTCTTCACACTTAGGAATTCCTTTTGGATGGATATAAATTGGGACATTTTTATTATGTTCTATCCAGGATGCTGTCCCTGTATGGTCCTCATGACTATGTGTCAACGTAACTAAATCAAACTCATATTGATTATAGAAAGTAATTAGCTCTTTCTCTAGAATTTGAGGTCCTGTGTCAATTAACATTCCATCTACCAAGTAAATATAAACAGAGACTCCATCTTTACTCACCGCTGCTTTCACACATGTGACACCTTCATGTTTAAAAATATCAATCATCATTTCCAACACCTTAGCCCTAAAAGTTAATCTCTTGTTGAAAAAGTAGTACATACTTTTTTATAGTATGTACCCATCCGCAGTTGTAATCATTCCTATACTTAGTACTCGTAGAAACCTTTTCCTGTCTTCATTCCATAATGTCCTGCACGCACTAATTTCTTCAATAAGTATGGTACTCTATATTTAGAATCACCCGTTTCATTGAAAAGCGATTCTTGAACATGCAGTAAAGTATCTAATCCTACTAAATCGGCTAACTTCAACGGTCCAATTGGGTGATTTGCTCCTAGTTTCATCCCTTCATCAATATCTTCTCGTGATGCAATTCCTTCCCCTAATACAAATATTGCTTCACAAATCATAGGTACTAAAATTCGATTAACGACAAATAACGGTGAATCTTCTACAATAATTCCTTTCTTATTAATTCGCTCTGTAATTTCAATGGACTTTGCCATTGTTTCCTCCGAAGCTTCCACCCTTCACAACTTCAACCAATCTCATAATTGGAGCAGGGTTAAAGAAGTGTAAACCACATACTTTATCAGGCCGATTTGTTACTGAAGCCATTTCAGTTATAGATTTGTAATCGCTTCCACAACTAAATCAGCATCTTTAAATTGGCCTTTATCCGTTGTGAATGTTAAACGGTTTAGAACATCCTCTACTTCATTTTCCTTTCCTTGCTTTCCTAAAATCTTACCAAGACTCTTTGTAATAGTTTGTTTTGCTTTTTCCAGCAGTTCTCCGTTTACATCAACCAAAACTACTTCGAAACCACTCGTTGCAAATACTTGTGCAATACCATTCCCCATTATTCCAGAACCGATCACTCCAACTTTCAAGTTTATTCTCCCCTCACTCAAAAACTTTCAACTAGTCAGTAGACTTAAGATCTATTTTCCTTGGTAGTTACTATATCTTCATCATAAAACTCTGTGTGATAATTTATTATTTGCATGTAAAGGTTTCATAAAAACATAGCAAACTAGAATGCTTCCTCTGTCTTAACAGAGACGATTGAACCCTGCTTATACATTGGGACAACATTTACTTTTCCTATATGGTTGATGATGTATCTTATTTCCTCTCCGTATCCCATCTTAATTAATAATTTTGCCGTTTCAGATTCATATAAATTTTGATATTGTTGTTCTTTTGATTGTAGAAACAACTGATGTGCAACTCGACTAGAATCTGATAAAGAATATTTATTAAGTTTTATAAGACAATCTATTAATTGTCCTGCTCCTACCATATCTTCCATTGAGAAGTGACCCGCATTACCAGAGCAAATAATAACAATAGAACGATCTTCCATATTATTGCGAAGATAACCCCCAACAGTTGGTCCATTAATAATAGAAGATAAAACTAATCTATTTGCATATTTCGCCAATTTTATCGCTCGTGTTCCATTTGTTGAACAAATAATAACCGGCTTTTGCACAGAGATATGTGATAAGTTCGTTACATCTGTATAATCAAATCCTTCTATTCTCTTTCCATTTTCTTCTCCTAATAATAAGGCATTTTGTTTTAATTTCTTAAAATAAGAAATTGCTTCATTACTATTTTCTGCTGAATAGATAGGTCCATAACCCTTATCGAGGAGAAATATAATAGAAGATGTAGCTAGGAAAACATCAATTACAATAACAATTGACCTTTCTAATCTTTCCGGTGCTACTAGTTCCTTTTGTGTTATCACTTGAATTCGATTCATCATAATTTTATACTTTTGTTTTTTCTTCTTTCGCGAATTTCCAATTTTGCAATATCACGTATATGAACTTGATCAGGTCCATCCACAATTCGTAATGTTCTTGCATGTGCATAATGTTCTGCTAACGGGAAGTCCTGTGAAACTCCTCCGCCTCCGTGGACTTCAATTGCACGATCAATTACATTTAATGCTACTCTAGGAACAGCAATTTTTATCATCGCAATCTCTTTGCGCGCTGCCTTCGCACCATATTGATCAATCTTATGTGCAGTACTCAGAGTTAATAATCTTGCTTGTTCAATCTCTAGTCTGCTTTCTGCAATTTGTACACGGATTACATCTTTATCGATTAGTTTGGAACCAAATGCCTCTCTTTCTTCTGCGCGATCAATTAATAAATCCAAAGCACGTTCTGCTTGACCAATTCCACGCATTGCATGGTGAATTCTTCCAGGTCCCAATCTGCCTTGAGCGATTTCAAATCCTCTTCCCTCTCCTAATAGCAGGTTTGATATCGGTACTCGAACGTTATTATAATGTACTTCAGCATGACCTGTTGGGGCATGGTCATAACCGAATACTTTTAATGGGCGTTTTATTTCTATCCCTGGAGTATCCATTGGAACCAAAATCATTGACTGCTGTTTATGCGGTTCTGCACTAGGGTCTGTTTTACCCATTACAATTGCTATTTTACATCTTGGATCGATTGCACCTGTCGACCACCACTTTTTTCCATTAATCACATATTCGTTACCTACACGAATAATTTCTGTTTGGATATTCGTAGCATCAGAAGAAGCAATAGTGGGTTCTGTCATCGAAAAGATAGATCGAATTTCTCCTTCCAATAATGGGGTTAACCATTCTTGCTTTTGTTCTTCGTTACCATACTTAATCAATACTTCCATATTTCCAGTATCAGGTGCATTGCAATTAAAGATTTCTGGAGCTATTAAGGATCGTCCCATAATTTCACAGAGATATGCATATTCATAATTCGTTAAACCTTTGCCATAATTATCATCAGCATAGAAAAGATTCCATAATCCTTGGCTTTTTGCCTTTTGTTTCAATTCTTCTATAATTGGTGGTATTGTCCAACGGTTCTCTGGATTTTCTAAATATTCTTCCACTTCTTTTTCTGCAGGATAAATATACTCCTCCATAAAATCAAGTAATTCTACTTTTAACCTTTCTGCATAACTAGATATTTCTTTCAACATGCAAATACCTCCCATTTTTACAATTAGTAATGGTAAGTGTGTAAAATGACGTGTTTATTAGTCAGATAAATATAAATCTTTTTATAATTATAATTTTAACACTACACAAATTTAAACTCAAGTATTATTTTTGAACACTGTTTTAAATATTATCGAAAGAGGTTGGTAGTAACTTAATGACTTAAAGTAAATTAGAGTGGTGCCCACCAAATTTGTAGGTGAGGCTACCACTCCTATATACTTCGCATTAAATTTAACCCAAAAAAGTAAACGTTATTCACAAATTAGAAACTCTTTAATATCGTAAGTATGACTTTTTTGCAAAGCATTTGGTAGTATGGAGCGCCGCATACCCGCAATGATGTCATGCCTACCTTCCCTTATAAAGGTGATTAATTTTTGTGTAAAATAAAGATTACAAAATTGAAGAAGTTAGCTCCGCAATAAGGAACTTACATATCAGCAAATAAACTCGTAAATATTAACCATTAATTCCTTTTAGGTTTCTATAAGATAATGTTTTTTATGTCTCATCGTTTTCTCAAGTCTAGTTTCCATCCCCCAACACCGTCCTAGCAATCCCCTCATCCAATCCCTCAAAATCATGATAAGAAATCGTCTCATAGAGTTCCTTCCTCGTCTGCATATCCTGAACAGCATCTTTCTGAGAACCTTTTTCTTTAATCAGATTAAAGACCCTCTCATATGCCTTAGCAGCCACTCGAAGCGATGTAACTGGATAGATAACCATTCTAAAGCCCATATCTTCAAATTCCTTAGCACTGATATATGGTGTTTTCCCAAATTCAGTCATATTCGCTAATAAAGGTTCCCTTATTTTAGTAGAGAAAACCCGAAATTCTTCATCCGTTTCTAAAGCTTCTGGGAAAATAGCATCCGCACCAGCATCAATATAGGCTTGTGCTCTTTCCAATGCTGCTTCCATTCCCTCAACGGCTCTTGCATCTGTTCTTGCAACAATCACTAATGTGGGTGCGACCTCTTTGATTGCGGTTATTTTTTGCACCATTTCTTCAGTGGAAACAAGCTGCTTCCCATTTAAATGTCCACATTTCTTCGGCAATTGCTGATCTTCTATTTGCACCGCTGCTACATTCGCCTCTACCATTTCTCTTGCCGTTCGGACAACATTGAGTACCCCGCCAAAACCTGTGTCAATGTCCACAAGTACGGGTAAATTGGTTGCACGTATAATATCTTTTGCACGTTCGGCCACTTCAGTGGAGGTAACAATCCCTAGGTCTGGTAATCCGCGACTAGCTGTATAAGCCCCACCTGACAAATAGAGAGCTTTGAAGCCTACATTTTTTGCCACTAGACCAGCCATGGCATCATGGGCACCAGGAATTTGTAAGATCTCATCTAATTGTATTAGTTCCTTAAATTTATCTGCTAATTGTACTTGTGTTAACGGTTCATCAACAATCCATGCCATTTGGTTTCCTCCTTATTATGTAAAACCAGGGAGGGAATCTCCCTCCTGATTTACTTACTTTTCTGAAATATGTTTACAGCTATTTATCTTGTTCTAGAAGCTTCAAAATATGCCAATCATTTAATATACAATTCTACATAATCATTTACGTTCATTGCTGATAGTTCTTCGTAATCAAAGGACACTTTCTCTATTTTCTTCCTCTGCTTTTCTGTATACTGTGTTGCAAGGTTCAGCGATAGCTTATCCTTAATCTGAGGAATTGCCTCATCCCTTCTGAAACGGTGCCCTAATGGATATTCTATTTCAACCTTTTCCGTTACGCTTCCATCTTTAAAAAATACTTGAACTGCATTGGCAATAGAGCGTTTATTTCGATCAAGATAATCCTCGGTATACTGTTTATTTTCCGTAACAATCATTTTATCTCTAAGCGCATCTATTCTTGGATCCTGTGCTACTTCATCCTCATAATCTTCTGCAGTGATATTCCCCTTCAATAACCCAATAGCAGTAATGTACTGAATACAATGATCACGGTCAGCTGGATTATAGAGTGGACCTTTCTTATCAATAATGCGAATGGCTGATTCATGAGTAGTTATCGTAATTGAATCAATTTCATCGATACGCTCCAATACTTCTGGATGCAATTTAACCGCAGCTTCTGCAGCAGTTTGCGCATGGAATTCTGCTGGGTAAGAAACTTTAAATAATACATTTTCCATTACATAACTATCTAAAGGACGTGCGAGAGTTAAAGTGTTCCCTTTAAATAACACATCTTGGAATCCCCATCCTTCTGCACTTAATGCAGTTTGGTATCCCATTTCTCCCTTCATAGCCATCATCGCTAAACGCACACCTCTACTCGTCGCATCGCCCGCGGCCCATGATTTACGGGATCCAGTATTAGGTGCATGACGATAGGTTCGCAGACTGGAATTATCAATCCATGCATTCGTTAATGCATTGTTAATTTCTTCCCGGCCACCACCAAGCATTTTGGTAACTACTGCTGTCGTAGCAATTTTCACAAATAGCACATGATCGAGTCCAACACGATTTAAGCTGTTCTCTAAAGCTAGCACACCTTGGATTTCATGCGCCTTGATCATGGCTTCCAACACATCTCTCATTGTTAATGGTTCTTGTTGCTTGCTTATCCGCTCACGACTTATGTAATCTGCGACAGCGAGAATTCCTCCCAAGTTATCAGAAGGATGACCCCATTCTGCAGCAAGCCACGTATCATTGTAATCCAGCCAACGAATCATTGCTCCAATATTAAAAGCTCCTTGTATTGGATCAAGCACATAACTTGTACCAGGTATACGCGTACCATTTGGAACAATAGTGTCAGGCACGATTGGCCCTAGAAGTTTAGTACACTCCGGATAGTTGAGTGCGAGAATGCCGCAACCTAATGTATCCATTAAGACATATTGTGCTGTAGAAAATGCTTCTTCACTAGTTATCTCTTTATCTAGCACATAATCAGTAATTTGCTGTATTAATTCATCTGTTTTCTTTTGTTCATTTGTTTTAATCACTTTTTTCCGCCCTCTCTATAGTAAGAATAAATTTCACTCATACTGCTTTCCAATATAGTTGACACGTGGTCTGAATATTCGATTGTTTTCATGTTGTTCCATGACATGTGCAGCGATACCTGCTGTTCTTGCACTAAAGAAAATCGGGGTATACAGAGGGATAGGAATGCCAAGCTTAAAGTATACTGGCGCAGCATAATAATCTAGATTAGGATATAGTCCCTTTTCTTCTGCCATGATACGTTCTCCCGCTTCACATTTCTCTAATAACGAATTATCTCCATCTATACTGGAAAGTTCTTTTAATGCTTCCTTCACAATTACCGCTCTTGGATCCATTTTTTTCATATAGACACGATGTCCAAATCCCATAATTTTTTCCTTCTGACGTAGTTTTTCATGGATAATCGCCTCAAAACCGTCTATCGTATCCGCTTCCTGAAGCATGTACATTACCGCTTCATTCGCACCTCCATGTAAATTACCTTTCAACGAAGAAATTGCCCCAGTTAACGCACCATATAGATCTGAATTGGTGGAAGCTATTACTCTTGCGGTAAACGTCGAATTAGGCATTTCATGTTCACTGTATAATAGAAGCAGTTGGTCAAACACTCTAGTTTCTAGCTCTGTTGGTTTCTGGCCAGTAATCATATACAAAAAGTTTTCACTATAGGACAAATCCTTCAACGGTGCAACGGGTTCTTTTCCATTCAATATTCGATAGCTATTTACCGTCAACGTTGGCATCAGCCCTAATAGTTGATACGCACGTTTTTTATTTACCTCTAAGGAACGGTCATCAATAGAATCATCATGTCCAGCAAGTACGGAGATTCCAGTACGCATAGCATCCATTGGGTGGATTTCGGGAGACAACAAGTCCAATACTTTTAACACGTTTGTTGGCAGTTCATAGTTCACTGCTAATCGCTCTTTTAGTGCAGCTTTTTCGGAAGCGTTAGGCAATACGCCTTCTAATAATAAATGGACAACTTCTAGATAATCCTTGTTTTTAGATAATTCGATGAGATCATAGCCTTGAATGATAATCTTCTCTTTCTCTACATCTAAAAACGAAATCTCTGTTTCTGCCGCAATCACGCCGTCTAATCCTGGGGCAAATGTTTCCTTTATTTTCATAACTCACCCTCCAATTTATATGACTATTCTATTTATTATAACAATTATACAATTGATATAAATATTATAAAAATATATAATATTTATAATTAAACATAAATAAAATCTATACCTTAATTACATTTCTATTTGGTGGTGATGTTATGAACTATCAAGACTGGGAAATGTTGGTGACTTTAAGAGAAACTGAAAATATATCAAAGGCTGCTCATCAACTATTTTTGTCGCAACCAACATTAACAACCAGGATTAAAAAGTTAGAAGATTACTATAGTGTTCCTATCATTTTAAGAAAGAGAAGAGGAGTGTCCTTTACACCGGAAGGGGAACAGCTCGCTCAGCATGCGAAAAAGATGATTCAGCAGCAGCACATGATTGAAGAAAAAATTAATAACATGAAAGACCAAGTAACAGGGACATTAAAAGTTGGAGTATCCAATTTTTTCGCTTTAAATAAAATGCCTAAACTACTGCGCCTATTTAAGAAAAAATATCCAAACGTTGAATTTGAACTTGTTACTGGATGGAGTAGTGACATGCATCGGTTGTTATTAAATCACGATGTTCACCTCAGTTTTGTTAAAGGGGATTATCCATGGAAAGGTGAAAAGGAATTGCTTTACGAAGAGGACATATGCGTCACTGCTCCTTGGGAATTTGAACTTAAAGACCTCCCTTTCTTGCCACGTATTGATTATCATACAGATGATTTAATGCGTAACCTTGTTGATAATTGGTGGTACCATCATTTTTATGAAAGTCCTAATGTAAAGATTCACGTTAATCAAGTAGAAACATGTAAAGAAATGGTTATTAATGGACTTGGCTACGCTATTATGGCATCCCTGGTTGTACGTCCCCATCCAGAACTTTTTGTTAAACCTCTTCTGGATGCATCAGGAAAGCCAATCATTCGGAAAACTTGGATGTATTATCATGAGGAGTCATTACAGGTTAATATTGTTAAAGCGTTTATTTCATTTATTCGTTCAGTAGATGTGAAGGAGATTTAGGATGAGGATTCTTAGAATTTATTTTTTATAGAGTAGTTGATTCTAGTTCTTTCAAAGAGCATATTTCTTGAAATATGAATGTTTTATCCTTGTTGCCAGCATCTTTCCAAATAATTGCCAATTCACTATTTTCCAAATTGGACCTTCAAAAAATGAACAACTTCATTCAGGTTACTTTATAAATTGTGGCAAGGAATAGTACTTTCCCTGCCACCACAGATAGATATTAGTGCTTTAATTAACCCGCTCTATCACAGTCCCCGTAGCCATCCCACCACCACAACACATCACCTGCAGCCCATATCGCTTATCTAAATCCTCTAATTCATGAAGCAAAGTTGTCATAATCCGTGCACCACTAGCACCTGTTGGATGACCTAATGCAATAGCGCCACCACGAGGATTTACCTTTTCAATATCAGGTTGGATTTCCATCATCCACGCTAATGCAACCGAAGCAAAAGCTTCATTGCATTCAAACACATCAATATCTGAAACACATAATCCAGTCTTCTCTAACAATCGTTTCGTTAATGGAATTGGGCCAGTAAGCATCAAAGTAGGATCAGAACCTATCACATCTCTTGCTACAATTTTAGCGCGGGGTTTTAAACCTAACGCTTCTGCTTTTTCTCTCGACATTATCAAGACAGCTGCTGCCCCATCACTAATTTGACTTGCATTTCCTGCCGTTATCTTCCCCTCTTCCCGGAAGACTGTCTTTAAAGCAGCTAGTTTCTTTACACTACTATTTGGACGAATCCCCTCATCCTCTGTAACAAGAATCCGCTCTCCATCTTTTTCTACTTCTATTGGGAGGATTTCACGATGGAATGCCCCATTCTCCGATGCTTTAGCAGCCAACTTATGGCTTCGAACGGCAAAGTCATCTAGTTCCTCTCTTGAAAAACCCCATTTATCTGCAATCCGTTCAGCCGCCTCCCCTTGGGTTACTACTTCATATTTTTCATTTAACTCCTCCGGTTCTGGTACTTTATCTGAGCCCATCGGATGCCTTGTCATATGTTCTACACCTGCTGCAATGACAACATCACAATCTCCACTTATAATACTTTGTGCGGCTTGATTGACAGCATGCTGTGATGATCCACATTTACGATTAATCGTCATTGCAGGTACATCTTTTGGCAATCCAGCCATTAATGAGGCAATCCGTGCAATATTATTACCTTGCTCCTCATTTTGGGTCACACAGCCAACGATAATGTCATCAATCAAACCAGCATCTATTCCAGTCCGATCCATAACTCCCTTTAAAATTGCTGCTAACAAATATTCTGCTCTTGTATCCGAATAAACTCCTTTTCTTCTCCCAACTGGCAGACGGACTGCCTCAACAATCACCGCATCTCTATTTCCCATGCCTCTCTCCCTTTCTTACTAGACTGATAGAAAAAGCCATCGACGCACAGACGATGACTTTTATTTTCCCATTCATTCAACCAAACATATTATGGCCCCCATTAACGCTTAGCACTTGCCCCGTAATCCAATCTGCTTCATCAGATAGTAAAAACAATACCGCACCACTAACATCTGCCGCGTTTCCAAGCCGCTTCATTGGATAATTTCTCACCATCTTTGCTATCATATCGTCAGTAAACTCACCTTGATCAATCATTCCAATGGAAACCGTATTACACTGAATATGATCCCTTCCTACTTCTTTAGCTAAAGACTTCAGAAAACTAATTGCCCCATTTCGTGCTGCCGCGGAAACAATTAAATGTCGGTCTCCGGTACGAGCTGAGTCGCCAACGATATTAACAAACTTTCCTTGCCCTCTCTCCTTCATACCTGGAACAAAGATATATGCAAGGTTCAGCACACCGTGGAGACAAACATCTACTTCCTTTTTCCATTCCTCTGGTTCATACTCGAAGAATGATTTCATTTGAGCGTAACCAGCATTATTTACAATCCCATCAATAGGACCAAACTCAGCAAATATTTTATTCTTCATTGCTTCTGCTTCCTGAAAATCTGCAAGATCTGCCTTTACACTAATCACTTCTACACCGAACTTTTTGACTTCTTCTATTGTATTGGAAGCCTCTTCCTCAGATTGGTAATAGTGGACGGCAATATTTGCTCCCCTAGAAGCTGCCTCTATTGCAAGCTGGCGCCCAATGCCTTTTGCTGCTCCAGTTACCAGTATATTTTTTCCTGTTAACTTCATGTTTCACCTTCTCCCAAACTCTAATTCCCTGCAAAAGTAGCATTTCTTTTTTCTAGAAATGCTTGGGTTCCTTCCACTTTATCATCCGTACCATATAACAATGCTTGTGCTAAATTTTCAATTAGAAGAGCTGTATCCATATCCACATCATATCCCTTGTTTACAGCTATCTTAGCCATTTGAATCGCAATAGGACCTTTTTGCGAGATACGTCGTGCTTTTTCCTTTGCCGTTTCCATAAGCTCTTCTTGGAAAACCACCTGGGAAACTAGACCGATTTCCTTCGCTTCATCGGCAAGTATAAATTCTCCTGTCAAAATCATATCCAAAGCTTTTCCTCTTCCTACTACACGTGCTAGACGTTGTGTTCCACCTGCTCCTGGGATAACAGCTAAATTCAATTCTGGCAAACCAAGTTTGGCATTATTGGATGCTATGCGAATATCACATGCCAGTGCAAGCTCCAGTCCACCGCCTAGTGCATAGCCATTAATAGCTGCAATCGTTGCCTTTTTACTATTTTCAATGCAACGGTAAACTTCTGACATACTTCCTTTTGAAAAAGCATCCAGTGGTTGTCTTTTGGTTAGCTGATTAATATCAGCACCAGCTGCAAATGCCTTTTCACCGGAACCGGTAAAAATGATTACTTTTATTTCTGAGTCCGCTTCTAATTGCTCCATAGCATACATGATTTCTTTTATGGTAGTTCCATTTAATGCATTCCGTACATCTGGCCGATTAATACGAATGGTGGCAATTGCTTCCTCTTTTAAAAGCAAAATATTCTCAAACTCCATGAGCAACACCCCTTTTTTCGTACTGACGATGAAGCTGGGAGGCAATAATATTTTTCTGAATTTCAGAGGTACCTTCGTAGATTCTTGTAATTCGTGCATCTCTGTAGAAGCGTTCGATTGGATATTCAGAAATATATCCAAGTCCACCATGAATTTGAACAGCTTTATCTGCTACACGGTTATACACCTCAGAACCTAATAATTTGACCATAGCTGCTTCTTTAATTACTTTTTTACCTTCGTCTACCATCGATGCAACACGATAAACCATTGAACGAAGTGCTTCTACATCTACAGCCATCTCTGCTAGGTAATGCTGAATAATTTGCTGCTCAAAAATCGGCTTATCAAATTGAATTCGATTATGGGCATAGTCAATGGACATTTCCAGAAGTTTGTCAGCAGAACCAAGGTTCCTCGCAGCCATTCCAGCTCTTCCATTCGCTAAAATCTTTAATGCATTTACATAACCTTGGCCTTCTTCTCCAAGTACATTTTCAACTGGAACTTCACAATCCTCGAAGAAAACTTCAGAAGAATGTGAACCATGAAGCCCCATTTTCTGTTCAATTTTACCAATCGTTAGACCAGGCGTATCCTTTTCAATAATAAACGACGTTATTCCCCTGGTTCCTTTTGATGGGTCTGTCACCGCCATCACAGTAAATATATCTGCTATTGGAGCATTGGTAATGTAATGTTTGCTTCCATTAATAATGTATTTATCCCCTTTTTTCACAGCAGTTGTTTGTAAATTGGAAGCATGGGAGCCTGCACTAGGCTCTGTTAACGCAAAGGCGCCAATTTTCTCACCTGATGCCATGGCTGGGAGATACTTTTGCTTTTGTTCTTCTGTACCCATTTCAACAATCCCTACACCTCCAATTCCGGTATGGCCGCCAATGACAGTCGTGAATCCATTATGGGTTCTTCCAACCTCCTCTAAAACTGCACATTTTCCGACCATGTTTAAACCAAGTCCACCATATTCCTCGGGTACACTAAGGGCAAAGAGTCCCATTTGTTTGGATTTTTCCATAATCCGTTCAGGAATTTCATTTGTTTCTTCAATTTCCATCGCATATGGTTCTACTTCATTGTCAATAAAATCTCGTATCCCTTCCTTAAGGGATTTAATATCCTCTGAGAACTCAAAATTCATAGACGTATTCCCTCTCTTTCATAATCATAAAATCCTTTCCCTGATTTTCTGCCTAATCGCCCTGATTTAACGTATTTTACAAGTAACGGAGAAGGACGATATTTCTCGCCCAGGTTCTGGTAAAGGTATTCCATGTTTCGTAATCTAGTATCCAGTCCAACTAAATCCGCCATTTCCAGTGGTCCCATTGGATGGTTTAGTCCAAGCTTAATCGCTTTATCAATATCTTCTGGCGAAGCAACCCCTTCCATCAGCATGTTCATTGCTTCGTTTCCAATCACGCAATTCATTCTGCTTGTAACGAAACCAGGGAATTCATTGACTTCTACTGTTTCTTTACCCATCTTCTCTGCAACAAATTTTATCGCATCAACTGTTTCATTAGCTGTATCCATTCCGCGGATTATTTCGATTAGTTTCATCCGATGGACAGGGTTAAAAAAATGCATTGCAATAAACTTTTCAGGCTGCTTTGTACTTGCACCAATTTCTGTAGGGCTCATAGTCGAAGTATTAGTTGCAAGGATGGCATGCTCTGGCGCATATTCATTCACTTGTCTAAACACTTCTATTTTGATGTCGATTTTTTCTAACACTGCTTCGATGACTAAATCTGTATCCTTTACAGCCTCATTAATCTTTGTTGTATAGTATATTTCATCCAGGGCACCATGGTATTGCTCCTTATTAATAAACCCTTTTTCAAAGCTCTTATTGGCAAGCTCTTCTATAAACAATTTGGCTTGGTTTAACGCCTGTTCAGAAATATCCTGCAGATGAACGTGGAAACCGGAAAGAGCTGCTTGATACGCAATACCTCGTCCCATTGTTCCACTTCCAATAACAGAGATTCTTTCAATCATCTTATCTCCCCCTATCCTATGTTAGTTGGAAGACTCACCCTACAGAAGAGTGAGTCACGTTTTTACACCATAGTTAGCCCTCCATTTACAGATAGCGTCTGTCCTGTCACATAATCCGCTTCTGATGATGCAAAATATACAACCGCTCCTGCAATATCTGTAGGCTTCGCTAAGCGCCGAAATGGAATAGCTTTTTCCAGTGCTTTGGTTATTCCTTGATTATAGGTGCCAATTTCCTGGAACAGTGGTGTATCACTTGGACCTGGGGCAACACAGTTAACATTAATATTATGTCTAGCCATTTCACGAGCTAGTGTTTTTGTAAGGGCGATCACCCCACCTTTAGCAGCAGAATATACAGCCTCCCCACTTGATCCAACACGTCCAGAATCAGAAGCTATATTGACTACTTTTCCAGAACCCTGGTCAATCATAATTGGCAGTATTTCTTTACAAGTATGGATTTGTCCCATTAAGTTAATATCCATGATTCGTTTCCAAGTACTTGGTTCACTGTTCAGGAAAGGTTCTACCTTATCCCAGCCTGCATTATTGACTAAAACATCAATCGAGCCATATTGTTCAGTAGATTCCTTCACCGCTTCCTTAACACTTTCCAATGTCGTCACATCACAATAAACAGCTGTCGCTTCTCCTTCAGTCTCTTTTATCATTGATACAGTTTCTTCTGCATTCGTCATATTAATGTCTGCAACTACAACTTTAGTTGATTTTGATGCTAGCAGCTTAGCAATCTCTCTACCAATCCCACTACCTGCTCCTGTAACAAAGGCCACCTTTTTCATATTGATTCTTCCTCCCTTTATTGTTCGTTTTCCGTAATCCTTCCAAAAATCAGTCCACTTGATTGAGCTGCTGTCTTATTTGCTCACGCAATCGGAACTTTTGAATCTTCCCACTTGGTGTTCTAGGAAAGTCTTCTACAACCTCCAAATGCTCTGGCCAATATTGTTTTGCTACTCCTTTTTCTTGTAAATAGTTCTTCAATTCCTCCAGCGTCATTGCTTCCTTACCTGACTTCAAACTAATAAAAGCACACGCTCTTTCCTGTAAGCGAGTGTCTGGCATGGCAACAACTTGTGCTACAGAAATATCAGGATGTTCATATAAAACGTTTTCAATATAGGCAACCGGGATATTCTCACCACCTCGAATAATAATATCTTTATCCCGACCAGAAATACGGATATATCCATCCTCATCCATAACCGCTCTATCCCCTGTAATAAACCAACCATCATGATGTTCAGCTTCTGTTATATCCATTCGTTTTAGATAACCAACAAATTGTGCCGGTCCTTTACTTAATAACGAACCTTCCTCATTTGGACGGCATTCCCTGAAATTATCATCTACTACCATTACTTCCATCCCCGGAAACGCAAAACCATCAGTACCTGTAAGTTTTTCTTCTGAATCATTTAGAGAAGTCAATGTCACTAGACCATTCTCCGATTGCCCCCAGCCTGCTAAAATTGTAAAATTCACTTTACTCTTCGCTTCTTTTACTAATGGTCTTGGTATTGGTGCTCCGATAGTGACAAATGCTCGGAGTTTGTCGATTGGTTGGTTTTCGATTCCATCCAGTTGTACCGTATCTTGAAGAAATGGAGTAGCCCCTGCAGTAAAGGTAATGTTTTCTTTTTTGATTAACTGAATAAATTCTTGAGGATTCCAAATATCCTGATATACACCTGTTCCAGCGATATGAATAGGTAATCGAACCCCATAACCAAATCCAGCTTGGTGGGCAAAGGTAGAAGCCATAAACATAACATCCTCCGATGTTAAATGTAGACGGTCAATCCAATAATTTGTAGAAACACAAAGCGTATTATGTGTATGCATGACCCCTTTTGGATCTCCTGTTGTACCTGAGGTAAAGATAATTTCTGTGACCTCATTTGGATCATGTGTAATGTTATCCAGTTCTGCGATGTCCCTTATTTTCTCCCATGGTTCATCGAACAAAACAGATAGCGATTCCATCTCTTCTGGAACGTTTTCTCCTATTACAAATACTTTCTCCATCGCTGGCCAGCCATTAATTAATCGATTCACCATTTCAGGATAATTAAAATTACGGAAGGTATCTGGAATAACAAGCATTTTTGCTTCTGTCATGCTCAACATATAATTAATCTCACGGTCGCGAAAGATTGGTACAAGCGGATTGGTGATGGCCCCAATTCGCGTTGCTGCTAAATGCAAAATAATAAATTCATTCCAGTTTGGTAATTGTAAAGAAATAACATCCTCTTTTTCTAAGCCAAATTCTTTTAAACCGATTGCCACTCTGTCCACTATCTTCCCAAGCTCTCGGTAAGTATACCTGCTTTTCACATCCACAATTGCTGTATTATCAGGATACTTTTCGATTGCTTCATTTAAATAATCCAAAATCGTCTTATTTGGCCAAAGCGATTGATACTTTTCAATATAAGTATCTGTTAACAGAGTTTCGAACTTCCCCATATTTCTCCCTCCTATCACTTTCTAAATTGCTGAAAGTCAACAGCACGTTTTTCTAAAAAGGCATTCTTTCCTTCATTTGATTCCTCCGTGTTGTAGAACATAGCAAGGCTGGCCATAGATAGTTGGGAAATACCTTGAATGCTTGCAGAGTCTGCATTAAAGGAATACTTCAACATCTTAATGGCAGTTGGACTCTTTTCTAATATTTTCTTTGCCCAAGCATCCGCTTCGGCTTGCAGTTGATTCGCAGGTACTATTTTGTTAACTAAGCCCATTTCCTTGCATTCCTCAGCTGTATATTGCTCACATAGGTACCAAATCTCTCTTGCCTTCTTCTCCCCAACAATTCTTGCTAAATAGGCTGAACCATAGCCGGCATCATAGCTGCCAACCTTTGGACCACTTTGCCCAAATTTAGCAGAATCTGCTGCAATCGTTAAATCACAAACCACATGTAAAACATGCCCGCCACCTATTGCATAGCCATTTACTGCTGCGATGACTGGCTTTGGTATATTGCGAATCGTTTGATGAAGGTTCTCTACCTCCAGCCCGATTCCCCCACCGAGCCCACCGGAGTAGTCATAGCCGCCTTCTGAACCCTTTTCCTTTTGATCGCCACCTACGCAAAAAGCTTTCTCTCCAGCACCAGTCAGAACAACAACACCAACGCGATTATCATCCCATGCATCGCGTAATGCCCAAATTAATTCATTAATCGTTTGTGCTCGAAAAGCATTTAACCTATCTGGTCGATTAATTGTAAGTTTTGCAATACCGTCCTGTTTTTCATATAAAATATCTGTAAGTTCCATCTTATTTCCACTCCTTTATTTCGTAACAGCTGGTCTCTCATAGGACCTGAATTCTTTCCCAATAATGTCATTTGCAATGACCATTTGATTTGCTTGTGCCGTTCCATCCCCAATTTCCAATCCAATTACATCACGCAATCGCTGTTCCAACGCCATTTCTTTTGTGTAGGCATAATGCCCATTTAGTAGTAAACACTCATGAATTGCTTCTTGGCTGCACTTGGGTCCAAGCCACTTAACAGATGCGGATTCTTTGGAATGCTTTAAACCTTGGTCACGTAGCCATAACCCGCGGTACGCCTGCCATTTAATCATCTCAAGCTGGGTATAATGTGTCACAATTGGAAAGGAGACTGCTTGATATTTCGCAAGCGGCTTGCCAAAGGATTGTCGCACCTTAACATGCTCAATTGTTTCATCTAAGCTCTGGAATGCGGCACCAACACATTGAAGTCCAATTAGCAAGCGACTAAGGTCAAATCCATTCATAACTTGAGAAAACCCTTTATTTTCTAGCCCTATCAAATATTTCTCAGGTAGCTCTACATCATTTAGATAAATCGATCCGCGTCCGATTGGAATATTCCCCATGTCTTCATAACCTTTGCACTCTACCCCTGGCAGCTCTGCTGGACAAATAAATGCACTAATCCCTCGATTTCCTAATTCTGGATTGGTTTTTGCAAATATAATGAAAGCGTCACCAATCGTTGCCACACTAATCCCTGATTTTTCACCATTTACTACATAAACACCGTTTTTATACACGGCAGTTGTTTGAATACCTGCTGCATCTGTTCCTGCTGCCGGTTCCGTCAATGCGATTCCAACAATCTTTTCCCCACTTGAGATTTGTGGAAGCCATTCTTGTTTTAATTCCTCGCTTGCATGGTTGTTGATAATCTCTCCTATTAAAGAGTTCAGCATCACAGCATAGGTTAAGTTAAAATCTCCTCTCCCTATTTCTTCTGCGGCTATTCCAGTCATTACGCAATCCGCTTCACTTCCTCCATATTCTACCGGAATCCGAAGCCCATTAACTCCTAAGTCCCCCAACTTTTTCCAAAGGTGCTTAGGCATCGTCCCTTCCCGATCCCATTTTGTATAATTAGGAAGTAATTCTTCCTTTGCAAATTCCCTCAGCATATTTCTAAAATACTCTTGCTCTTCCGTAAATGAAAAATCTAACACGACATTCCCTCCTTTTACTATTTAATAAGCAAAAATTATGCCAGATTTTATCTCCCATCACATACCCATTTTCCCAATCTCATATTTGCGAATATACTATTTATTCGCAGCCCTACGAAACAAATTTGCGAGAATACATTGAAATCAAAATAAAAATAAGCCCCGATCATTTTCTTCCGTGGCTTATTCGAAGTTTCTCTATTATTTTATTTTCAAGTTATACTTAGCAATCTTACGGTATAAACTGGCAACATGAATCTTTAACTTTTGAGCAGCAAGCATTTTATCTCCGTTTGTTTGTTCTAGCGCTTCTTTTATCGCTTGCATTTCGGCTTGTTGTACAATATCCTCCAAGCTTACTAGAGTGGTATTATTGTTCGATGCTATACGACTCGACGCGTGGTTACTGCTTGTTTGTATATAGAGTAAATCCAACGAGAGCGTATCCTTTTCCACTATGTTCATTCCTCGCTCAATGCATGCTTTTAATTCCCTAACATTCCCTGGCCACTCATAAGAAAGAAGCCATTCCTCCATTGTGGAATCAATATAGGATACTTCCTTATCAAAGTGCCGATTGTAATAGTCAATGAAAAAATGGGTTAAGGGCAAAATATCTTCTTTCCTCACTCTTAATGGAGGGATTTGTAGCTCAAATACATATAAACGATAATATAAATCCTGGCGAAACTCTCCTTTGTCGACCATTTTTTTTAAATCCCTGTTTGTTGCAGCAATAATACGGATATCAACTTGCTTCCTAGTCGTACCTCCCAATCTTTCTACTTCTCTTTCCTGTAAAACACGAAGCAATTTTCCTTGTGCTTGATAAGATAGTTCTGAAATTTCGTCCAAGAATAAAGTTCCGTTTTGAGCCAGTTCAATTTTTCCTGGTTTTCCCTCCTTTTTAGCCCCACTGAATGCTCCAGGTTCATAACCAAAAAGCTCTGACTCGAATAGCTCGTCAGGGATAGCGACACAATTCACAGCAATGAAGGAATGTGATTTTCTTGAGCTTAATCCATGAATTGCCTGTGCAAATAATTCCTTTCCAGTACCACTTTCACCAGTTAATAGTATCGTAGAATTTCCCGTTGCAATTTTGGAAGCCAATTCCTTCACACGCTGCATCGCTGGACTATTTCCAATAATATCCTCAAAATGATATCGCTGATGTTCAACCGTTTTTTTCTTGTATTTTTTCATTTCCATTGAATTGATAAAGGAGACCAACTCAGAATGAGAAACATCGTCCCCTGTGATCATAATTTGAATTATATTTTTATCCTCTTGGTGAAAAATCTTTATTAGACATGGCACGCTATTGATTAGCGTGAAAAAGACACCTTTTTTATTTGTCCGCTTATCAAATTTCATAACCGTTTTGAGTTGACGTCCTATCATTTCTTCTCCTGAAAGATTAAAGCGTTTGCAGAAAACGGGACTCACATATGTTATTTCGTTATTCAAGTTGGTCTCTAGATTCCCATATGTATCTAATTTATAACTTTTTTCGGTTATCATTTTGGCATCACCTATCATAACGAATTATCTAAAACATATATCACAACTTGTCCTTTTATTACCTCTTTCCCATCTACGTCATAACAAGTAACTTTTTGGGTTAACCAATTTCTCTCCTTATTGATATCAATAATAACTAGCTCAGCTGTAATAACTTCTCCAACATGAACTGGTGAATAAAATACTAAATCTTTTTGTAATAGAACACAAGGAATCCCGGGTAGCTTGGAGCTGATCACTTGTGTAATTAAACCTTCTGTAAGCAAAGCGGGCACAATTGGTTTAGGGTAATGCTTTTTCCAAGCTTGCTCATCCTTATCATAAACGGGGCTATAGTCTCTCGTTAATTCCTTACTGACCCTGACATCCTCTTCCGTAAATTCGCGCTCTAAACGAGCTGTTTGTCCTATAGAGATATCGTTTATACTTGGCATATATCATCCCACACTATTTTAAATTTTCTTAGATTTATTATACGGCACTTTACCTTTAAAATAAAGACTAAGGAAAAAAGCAACTCCAACCCAGGTTAAAATTGCTTTTTACTTAAACTTATCCTACATGCTCTTATCCCAACACCTTCCTAACAATACTCTTCATCCAGCCTCTTAAGAGGAGTATCCTTTACACCTGAAGGGGAACAGCTCGCTCAGCATGCGAAAAAGATGATTCAGCAACAGCACATGATTGAAGAGAAAATGAATAACATGAAAGACCAAGTAACAGGGACATTTAAAGTTGGATTATCCAATTTTTTCGCTTTAAATAAAGTGCCTAAACTACTGCGCCTATTTAAGAAAAAATATCCAAACGTTGAATTTGAACTTGTTACGGGAAGACATGCATCGATTGTTATTAAATCACGATGTTCACCTCAGTTTTGTTAAAGGGGATTATCCTTGGAAAGGTGAAAAGGAATTGCTTTACGAAGAGGAAATATGCGTTACGCTCCTTGGGAGTTTAAACTAGACAACCTCCCTTTTTTGCCACGGATTGATTACCATACAGATGATTTAATGCGTAACCTTGTTGATAATTGGTGGTAACATCATTTTTATAAGAGTCCTAATATAAAGATTCACGTTAATCAAGTAGAAACATGCAAAGAAATGGTCGTTAATGGTGTTAAAGCGTTTATTTCATTTATTCGTTCAGTAGATGTGAAGGAGATTTAAAATGAGGGAAGTTATTGGTTTACTTTTAGTAGGGAGAGTGATTTTAGTTCTTTCCATTAGAAGGTAAAAGAAATCGATGCAAAAAAGCAACCTCAACAAAATTGAAGTTGCTTTCCAAATTATACTTATCACCAACAATTCCCTACAGAAGGTACCTACAACACCATTAGAATTAAAAGATCCAATCAACCAATTCTGAAGTAATTATTCTTATGGAAATTGTTTAAAGAAATTATTAAACTCATTCTACAATTGTTATGAATATAGAAACATCCTCGTTTCAATCATTTATTGTCTTTACTTTCCCCTTTTTAATTCCTTACTTCTACTGGAGAAACCTTGTTATATCCATGGTATTGATCGATAAATGAAAAGTCCTGTTCCGTACGTTTACTTAAAATAGTATCTCTTAACAATGTCGTTATTGGTTCTGTACTATGAATAATCTCGCCCCAATTTCTCGCGCTTGTTTGAACATAAGCTGTACGTGGCTGGCGTTCCTGCTGATATGCTTCGAATGCCTCACTGTAATTCTCGTGCTTTTTAACCATGTCTGCGAGATAACCAGCATCTTCTAATGCTTGGCATGCCCCTTGTGCTAAATATTGAAGCATTGGGTGAGCTGCATCTCCCATTAGGGTGATGTTTCCTTTTGTCCAGTTTTCAATTGGATTGCGGTCGTACATTGGCCATCTCTTCTGTCTTGAAATATAGGAGATCGCTGTTTGTACCTTATCACATGTATCTTTAAATACTTCATCCATTTCCTCTGGAGTTCCCCAATCAAAAGTATGCTCAATTTCTTTACGATACTGATAGCTTTTAAAGACAACTACTTGATTGTAAAGTTCTCCGCGTCGTACAGGATATTGAACCACGTGCATGTTTGGACCAATCCACATAATGACATCATCCAAGTTAGCAACATTCGTTATTTCCTCCATTGGAATCGCTCCACGGTATGCAACATATTCTGAGCACACCGGTTGATCATCGCTAAAAATCTTCCTCGTTTTTGACCACAGACCATCAGCTCCAATAACTGCTTCTCCAACATGTGCTTCTCCATTTGCATTATATACTTCTACTTTTTCTCCAGCTTCTTCTATCGTAGTGATTTGCTGGTTGTTAACTAATTCTATATTCGGATGGTCTACACAAGCATCAATTAATGATTGCTGTAAATCTGAACGGTGTAATACTACATAAGGTGCGCCGTACCTTTCCTGGTAAACGCTTCCAATGTCTAGTGCTGATAATTCCTCTCCTGTAAACGCATCCATTAATACTAAGCGCTTTGGAAAAACAGCCACTTCACTAATTTTATCCATGACCCCTAATCGTCGTAATACATTTGTTGCATTAGCTGCAAGCTGAATTCCTGCACCAATCTCCCCAAATTCCGGTGCTTGCTCCAGCACTTTTACATTTTTTCCTGATTGCGCTAAACCAAGAGCTGTTGCCAAGCCACCAATTCCTCCACCAACAACAATGATCGGATTTTCTTTACTGTTTGTCACTTTTTCTTCCTCCCTTTTATTAATGAGAGGAGTCATTCGATTGGACCCCTCTCAAGACCGCCCCTTTTTTTATCTAAAGTCTGCCTTAAATTCCCCAGTAACTGTTTGATGCCCGTTATTTCCCTCGTATTGTTCTTCCTTTTCTAGTTCAAAACGATCCATAATTGGAATATCATTAACAGAGAAAAGATAAGAATCCTCAGCCGGAACATGCTCATACCATGCCCAGTTAGGTACCACAAAGTAATCGCCAGCTTTCCAATCAAAGCGAACGCCGTTAATAATCGTATAACCGGACCCTTTATACGCATGATAGATTGTTGAATGTGTATGACGAAGCGCTTTTGTATTGAAATCTTTTGGTAAAAATTGCATTCTAGTTCCCATCGTAGGGTTTGCTGATTTACCTGTTGATGGATTAATATATTCCACGGCAAATCCATGGTTAGGATCTGGATCAAACTCCATTAGTCCTTTAATCGCATCTACTGTGCGACTCCACTTATAATTCGCAAGTGGAGCAACATCAAATTTGTCGTCGCCAACTGGACGAACCATTCCACCTCTGTAGCGTTTTTCAGAGAAGTTATCTGGAACGTTTGGTTGTTGCAATCCAGCTTCATATGGCTCAAAGAACGTACCACCGATAGAGTATATAGTCGGGATATCTAGCGCATCCATCCAGATCATTGGTTTATCACCTAAATGACCATGTCCGTGCCATAAGTTTTTCGGAGTAATAAGAAAATCTCCTTCTTCCATGAAGATTCTTTCTCCTTGTACAATCGTATACGCACCTTCACCCTCTGTGATAAAGCGCAATGCGCTTTGCGTATGGCGATGTGATGGAGCTTCTTCACCAGGCAATAACAATTGAACCGCAGCATATAATGTTTGTGTTGTGGATACTTGCCCCCATGGTTTCCGATATGTTAATCCAGGATTTTGGAAGTAGATTGCACGACGTTCTCCACCACGTTCAGGTGTAAAAATTTCAGCTGCTTCCATCAACTTTTTCTCAATTAATTCAGCAGACCAAAGATACGCCTCTGCTTGAGGCTCCGGATTTTTATTCATGACTTCTGGAATCGCTTCCCAAAGTGGTCCAAGGTTATACTGTTGAATATCTTTCGTAAAATCCTGTACATCTTGATCCTTTAAAAAATTACCTTTTTCAGCCATCTGAATCTTCCTCTCTACTATTATTTTGTTGCATTGTTACTTAACTTAGAAAGATTACGCTGGATTTGATTGTAATGCCCTTCAACATGTTCCACTAAGAAATGCTCAATTAGGAATGAAACTGGCTTGTTGCCAAATTTAGCAAAGTTGCGATGTGGGTTTTCTTCTGTTAAACGTTCATCGTCGACTTTCGATAGCCTCTCCGTTACAACAGGCTTCAACTCTTTCACTTTTGCAATAACAGCATTCACATCTAATTCATCAGGACTTTCGACTGCTTCTAAGCGATCTGGATTTTGTAATCCTCTTCCCCATTCAGATCCAGGTTGCTCTAATATCGTTTCTAACTCACTTAGCCAGTATAAGGTTGCTTCGTTTACGTGATTTAGAATTTGTAAAATAGACCACTCATCCTCTGCAGGCTTCCAGCGAATAGTTTCCTCTGAGAGGTCTTGTACAGTCGTCACGATTTTATCCAATGATCCATTAATCGATTCCGTATAGCTTAGTACCTTCACATCAGTCATCTATCTTATTCTCCCTTCTGTAAAGCAACTTTGTTTTCTAACGTTCCAATTTTATCGATTTCGATTTTCACGACATCTCCATCTTTCAAGAATACTTGTGGATCACGTGCGACACCTACTCCACCAGGTGTTCCAGTAAGAACCACATCGCCAGGTTCTAAAGTCATTAGGTTAGATAGAAATGCTACTAGCTTTTGAACGGTAAATACTAGATTCTCTGTGTTCGAATGTTGTCGCTCTTCTCCATTCACAGTAAGCACAACCTCAAGACCGGATGGATCGGTAATTTCATCAGAAGTAACCAGCCATGGTCCCATCGGAGCACTGCCTTCAACGGCTTTTCCTTGTAACCATTGAAGAGTACGACGTTGAATATCACGATACGTGACATCGTTTGTGATGGTATAACCAGCAACATAATCAAGTGCCTCTTCTTCCGATACATTTCGTGCTTGTTTACCTACTACAAATGTAAATTCCGCTTCGTAATCAAGTTGTTCTGAAATTGGATAGAATGGAATATCATCCTCTGGACCAACAATCGTATTAGCAAACTTAGCAAAAACGACAGGATTGGAAGGAAGTTCTCTTCCCATTTCCAGAATATGTTCACGATAGTTATGACCTACACAGATCATTTTTCCTGGGCTTGATAAAGGTGCTTCTATCTTCACTTCCCCTTTGGAATAAACAAGTTGATGTATAAAATCCGTGCCATTGCTCAATGCAAAGTCGATCGCTCTTTTTGCTAACTCCATACTTTCTTTCCCACCTTGCAAAAACGCTTCCATTTTTGCAGGAACAAAAGCTTCTGCTATTTCCTTATATCGATATTTTCCTTCGCTTTTTAGTAAAGCCTGATACGCATAATTTAAATCAATTACTTTGTTTTCTTCTACGACCGCTCCGATTCTTGAGTAACCGTTTACAGTAAAGGTAATAAGTTTCATCATATTCTCCTTTTTCATTAAGTATTTTCAGACCTGCTGTGGAATTACAGTTTTTTCTCATTCCACTATTGTGATACATAGTTATATTATATATAATTATTATAAATCTGAATATTTATTAATGTCAATATTAAACTATTGTAATTTATTTATATTAATTTTATATTTATAATTATCGGCACATTTACCGACAATATTATAAATTATTTCGTTAAATTGAACATAAAGGAGTAGGTACTTATGGAAACAAAAAGAAAGAATGATACCATTCAATCTTTGAGGATTGGACTTTCTATTATAGAAGTCATTGCAAAAGAAGGAAGACCATTAAAAGTAATAGAAATACAGGAGAAAACACAAATCACAAAAAGTAATTTATATAAATATTTAAACACTTTAATTCAAGAAAACTTTTTGTTTCGGGATTCAGAGACAAGCATGTATCATCTAGGCTCGAAATTGATTCAATATGGATTTGCAGCCATGGGTAATCAGGATATTCTCCCTATTATTACACCCTATCTTCAGTCAATCAGTGTGCGTACAAGAAGCTCTGTTATTTTTGCTGTACCAACGTACAATGGGCCGGTTATTGCAAAAATCTGGCGGTCTAGTCAAATACTAAATATAGGAGCTGAATTGGGAACATTACTTCCCCCAAGATCCTCGTCCGGGAAAATTTTCCATGCATTTTCCAGTAAATTGATGATTGATAGCTGGAACAAAGAAAAGGATTTGTCCTTACCTGAAAACGAATTAGAAAAAATTAAAAAGGACAAGATTGCCTTTGCGAACGAGCCACTTATATCACAGATTTCTTCTGTTTCTATTCCTATATTATCTTTTGACAAGGAATTAATTGGGATTGTAACTGTTGTTGGGTTTTCAACTGATATACCAAGTACGCCAGATAGCGAGTTTAGTCAATATTTGCAGGAGGTACAGTTGGAGATATCAGGAAAGTTTTGATGGAATTGAGAGAAAGAGAGGATAATAGATAAAAAGATAGGTATATTATACTTTTTTCTATTCCTTTCTTTTTCACCATATTGGAACTCCTAGTGTCATCCCCGTCCTTCCAGCAAACCAAATTTTTATTTATACAATTGTTACTATCCTCATTTCTCAAAAAGATAATATTTTTAATTATTAAGGAGATTATTATTATAAAACTGATAGATTCTTCAAGAAATCTGGAACTAAAATTATCAATCCTCATTATCAATTTTTTCAATATGTCAGCAGCTCCATGGCTATGTCCTACCAATTCATGCTCCAGATATTTTCCTCAAACCTAAATTGACTTTATACCAATCCCCACCTCCATAAACTGTTACCAACAGATTAATCGAGTAACTATTTATAAAAAATAAAAAATATTTTAAATTTCTTATAACTATGTTCCTTATAGAGGAACTGGAGTATTTAGATACAATTTCTATAACATATAATGAGAACTAGCTTCAGGATTTTCTTAAGCAAAGAAAAGTCTTATTTTTTACGATGAATTATATGACTAACAGGAATCATTTACCTTTCCTTATTAATGTAAGCGGTTTCTGACTAAGAGATAATTCATTTCACAACCAAAAATGGGAGGAATGGAAAGATGACTTTATCCAATACAAAACTAAAGGCAGGCAATAGCTGAAATGGAAAGAGCTGTTAAGGATCTAAGGCTTAGAGGAATACAAATAGGTTCCAATGTAAACGGACTAAATCTGGATGACATTTCCCTTTATCCCTTTTTTGAAGCGGCAGCGGAAATGAATGTTCCACTTTTTGTCCACCCTTGGGCAACACTTGGACGAGAAAGACTGGAGCGGTTCAATACCATGTACACGGTTGGTATGCCTTCAGAAACTGCTCTTGCAGCTGGAAGCATCATTATGAGCGGGATGCTAGAAAAGCTGCCGAACCTAAAGGTTTGCTTTGCTCACGGAGGTGGGGCTCTTCCATACATCCTTCCAAGAATGGATCAGGGCTGGGAAGTCTGGCCAGATACCCGTAATATAGAAAAAGTTCCAAGCTATTATGCTAAAAAACTATACTATGATTCCCTTGTATACGATCCGAATAATTTGAGATTTATGATCGAACAATTCGGGGCAAGACAGATTATCGCTGGCTCTGATTATCCATTTCTATTGCGTGAAAAGCCTGTTGGTAAGGTTATTGACAATCTTAACGATATATCAGAGGAAGATGCTGTTTTAATGCTTGGACAGAATGCTTTAGACTTTCTAGAGATCAATGAATTGGTTAAAACCAATTAGAATATATTCTCGAAAATTTAATCGTTAAACACACTAGTCTACATGATTCTATTTGAAATGACTGGTGTATTCAAAGGTACGAAGGTACTTCGATTTGAGCAATAGAAGAAAAGGAAGTAGGAGCTATTTCTTATTACAACGACATGGAAGCTGACCCATCAAGAATGGAGAATTGTTTCATGGCTTTATTCAAAAAGCCAAATTATTTCTGACAGGAGGTTGAGTATATGAAAGTGACAAATGCAGAAGAACTGATTGAGAAAACAAAACTAGCTAAATTCCATTGGATGTTACTTTTTTGGGGTGCTCTACTAATGCTATTTGATGGTTTTGATTTAACTATCTATGGAGCAGTAGTTCCAACTTTAATGGAGGAATGGGGAATTTCTGCTGTTCAGGCCGGGAGATATGGGAGTTATGCTTTGTTTGGGATGATGTTTGGGGCGCTGATATTCGGAACATTGGCAGATAAATTAGGCAGAAAGAAGATTATCCTGATTTGCGTTACTATCTTCAGTCTGTTTATGCTTCTAGCAGGATTAGCTCCAAGCCCAGAAATATTTGGGTTATTCCGCTTCATTACTGGTTTAGGATTAGGTGGAATGATGCCGAATGTAATTGGATTGATTAGCGAATATTCCCCGCAAGGAATGCGCAGCCGGATGATCGCTACGATTATGGCTGGATATTCCATCGGTGGCGTTATCGCTGCTTTCCTAAGTATGCTACTTATTTCTAACTTTGGCTGGGAGTCTGTATTCTTCTTTGGTGCCCTACCATTACTTTTCATACCCTTCTTAGCCAAGTTATTGCCAGACTCAGTAGGAACGTTAATCAGTAAAAATGATCATAAAGGGGTACAGAAAATTCTTGTAAAAGTAAATCCAGCTTATAGACCTTCTGATAATGAGTCATTTGTTTTAAATAAACCAAAAGAAACTTCATCTCCAGTAAAAAACCTATTTACTGAAAAAAGAGGCTTTTTAACGATAATGATCTGGTTAACATACTTTATGTCACTTCTGATGATTTATGGATTGAATACCTGGCTGCCAAAACTTATGAACGAAGCTGGATTCCCTCTTGGTTCAAGCTTAAGTTTCCTTCTGGCATTAAATGCGGGAGCAACCATTGGTGCCATTCTAATGGGATGGGTTGCGGATCGTTGGGGTGTTGGAAAATCACTTATTCTATTCTTTTTAATCGCCACTCTTTCCATTACAAGTCTTGGATTCTCAACCAATATGATTGTGTTGTATGTAATGGTTGCGATTGCTGGAGCAGCAACCGTAGGAACACAGAACCTTACACATTCCTATACATCCCAGTTCTATCCGATCACAATGCGCTCAACAGCTTTAGGATGGGCATTAGGAGTTGGGCGAATTGGAGGGATACTTGGTCCAGCTATTGGTGGTATTTTACTTGCTTCCAATTTAACTTTACAACTAAATTTCTTTATATTTGCCATTCCAGGAATCTTTGCGGCATTTGCTGTTTTCATAGCCAATCAACAAGGTCAAAATGTCAATGAGGAAGTACCTGCTGCTCCTCAAGTTTTGTCAAAGTAGCTTAAAAACTGTTGAAATATTATTCTCTGCTTTTTCACCTATAAATTAACGAAAAACACCAGCTAATCACTTGAGTCAATGATTAGCTGGTGTAAATTCTTTTAAGAGTTAATTTATTAAACCCTCAGGAAAAACAGTTAAATCAATACCAAACACAGCTGGCAGCATCCAATATGCAAATAAAACAATGAGCGCCGTTGCAAACACATTTAAAGCAAAACCTGTTCGAACCATTTCAATGATTTTTAACTTCCCTGTCCCGAAAATGATTGCATTTGGCGGTGTTCCAACCGGCAGCATAAATGCACAGTTAGCCGCAATGGCACATGGAGCCATTAAGGCAAATGGATGAACATTAATGGCAACAGCTAGAGATGCTAGAATTGGCATAA
Source organism: Oceanobacillus piezotolerans (assembly GCF_003665065.1). GTDB lineage: Bacteria > Bacillota > Bacilli > Bacillales > Amphibacillaceae > Oceanobacillus > Oceanobacillus piezotolerans. Next base: position 510,487 of record NZ_RCHR01000002.1, read on the forward strand.
TCATGGTTGCCGTTGCTGTATTGGATGTGATTTCTGTTAACATCATAATTAAGATCGTTGCACCAGCAATAATCATAAAGATGTGGAGACCATCCAAGATAGTGAGCTGTTCTCCCAGCCATGTAGATAATCCGCTTGATTGGAATCCTACAGCAATGGCAAGTCCTCCACCAAATAGTAATAACACACCCCAAGGGATGTCTTTTGAATCCGCCCACTCAAGTACACGGGGACTCGCCTTTCCAGGAATTAAGAATAAAAGAATCGTTGCCGCCATGGCAATCATCCCGTCTGAGATCCCTGGTAGTTCAAAAATAAGTGCACTTTCTCCGCTCCAGAAAAAGTCTTTTGAAATCCACATAAAAGCGGCAAAAATAAAGACTGCTGCGACAACGCCTTCTTCATAGGAAATTTTCCCAAGTTTCTTTCTTTCATCTTGAATTAGTTCTTTTCCGCCCGGTATGTTCTTTAGATTTGTTTTAAAAGCCATTTTTGCTAAATAGAACCATGTACAAAGCAGAATTAAAATCATAAGAGGAGTTGCAAACATCATCCATGATGCAAAGGAAACTTCAATACCAAATAGTTCTCTAACCTGTCCGGCAAAGATAATCGTAGGTGGTGTCCCGATTAAGGTAGCAAAACCACCAATTGTTCCCGCATAGCCAACTCCAAAAATCATGGATTTTTCAAATTTCGGCAAATCTGATCCGTCTTTCTTCCCTTTTAGTGTGGAAGCTACTTGTGCAGTAATAGCAAGGGCCATCGGAATCATCATCATAACCGCTGCTGTATTAGACACCCACATCGATAAAAAGGCTGTAGCCGACATAAATCCAAGTAAAATCCGCTGTGTGCTTGTTCCGATAACAGCGATAATAAATAACGCTATTCTTCGGTGTAAATCCCATTTCTCCATTGCCGTTGCGATAAAGAAACCACCTAGAAATAAGAAGATAATATCATTTCCATAAGCAGAAGTAACCTCAGAACCTGTCATACTTCCCGTCAATGGCAATAAAATAAGTGGCAGCAAGGATGTTACTGGAATTGGAATCGCTTCGGTAATCCACCAAGTAGCAATCCATAATGTAGAAGCCAGAACAAGTCTTCCCTCTGATGATAGACCTTCTGGATGGAAGAATAGAAGAGTTAACGCAAATAGCAACGGTCCTAATATTAACCCGACTTGCTGACCTCGTGAATAAGGTTTCTTCTCATTTGGTTTTTCTGGCTTAACTTCTTTTTGTTTTACTGAATCATAATCGGTTGCCTCTTTTTTTAAGGCGTTACTGCCTTTTTTAGCATAAGCAAATACATTAAGTGCATCTTTTGTTTTCCGATGCTGATGCCACATTTTTTCCCAAGTAAGCGTAAAGCCTTGTTTCATGATAACCACCTCTTTTTTTGAATTTCTGAAAGCGTTTACTACATTATTTCAATAATAGAGGAATTCCGTCTAGATTATTTAATTAAATGAAACCGGCTTCTAAAAAAAGAGGTGCTTCGGGTGTCGCTTTATATTTCTGTAATGGTCTGCCAAAAACCTGGTAAATCAACTTTGTTTCGATTAATTTTTCCTCTTCGAAAAAGCGCATATATTTACGTAAGGAAACATGTGATAGAGAGCACTTTTCAGCAAGCTCAGCTGCAGTCAGCCACTCATTTGTTTCAATTAAACATTGAATGACACGAAAAGCAGTTACTCTTGTTATTCCTTTTGGTAAAGTATAGACTTTATTTTGCCCGCCCTTATGTAATAATCTATCAACATCTTGCTGTGAAAACACTTTGCCCGTATCGAGTCTATTGGCACGATAACGATATAATGCTTCTTGAAAACGTTTAAAGGAAAATGGTTTAATTAAATAGTCGACTACACCAAAGCGGTTACCAGTTTTTACAGTTACGGCATCATTGGCGGAAGTAATCAAGATCACATCCAAATCTAATCCTTCTGCACGAATTTGTTTCAGCAAGTCCAGTCCATTAGTAGATCCAATATAAACATCCAGCAAAAGCAAATCAGGCTTTAATTGCTGGAGTTTATTTAATCCTTCCTCAAGAGTATGTGTTTCGAATAGAAGCTGGAACCCGTCTATTTTATCTAAAAATAGACGATGAAATCTACTAACATCTAAATCATCTTCAACCATTCCGACCTTAATCATCCTCTTGACTCCTTTCTGTATAAGGAATGTGAACCGTTATAATCGTCCCTTTATTTTTTTCTGATAAAATGTCTAAGGTTCCATTAAAGATCTTGAGTTTCTTTTTGATATTGGCTAATCCATAGCCGTGATCGCCTTTTTTCGAACTTGCTAGAAATTGCTGCTGCTCATTAGCTGAAAAACCAGTACCATTGTCTTCAATTACATATCGCAGCACACCACCAACATGTTTTAATGTAAGTGTCAGATTTTTATGCTCCTTATGCTGCATCGCTTCCCATGCATTATCAAAGGTGTTGCCAATCACAGTAACCCATGTATCAATCAGTTCTGTACTCATACTTGGCCAAGGAATCCCACTTTGAATATGAACATTGACCTCCATCTTTTCCATCCAGCCAATTCTTTTCGCTAAATAGTGAGCAATACTTACATCCTCCACAAGCTTCTCCACATGGCTTACGGCACTAGCTGTTTTCAGGTGGTAACGATCGGAAAGGTCTTCAATGTAATCTTTTAATTCTTCATAGGATTCCGTTTCAACCATCGCTTGGATTATATGAAGTTTATTCATAAATTCATGCGTTTCGCTTCTTAAGCTTTTTGCATAACTTTGAGTTCCGATAAGTTGCCTCATGATGTCATGGAGCTGGCTTCGTTCATTAAAAGTTGCCAACGCACCGACACATTGTTCATACACATACATCGGAACCCTCGTAACAATCGTTTCGACATCACCCTTTTTGATTAACTCATGACTGGCAGCAGATTCCTTTGCTAAAGCGTCTTGCAGCTTTAACTCCGGCCAAATATGATCAATAGGAGTGTGCTCGAATTCACCCTGATAACCGGTACGCCTTAAGAATTGCTGAGCTCTATCATTCGCTAAAAGTACCTCTCCCGCATTATTAATCGCTAATATACCGTCATTAACGGCCTCAAGCATAGAGTTCCTTTCCTGAATGGCTAAAGCAATTTCCTTTGGTTCCATTCCATTTAAGGTTTTCTTGATTCGGTTTGCTAAAAACCAAGCACCGATAAGGCCAAGAAATAAACTAATCCCAGTTAGCAAAATAAGAATGATTTGATTTTCTAAAACTGCCTCTTTAACTGCACTTGTTGCAATTCCAACAGCAACAGCTCCAATTTGGTTCCCTTCATTGTCCCAAACTGGATGAAAAGCCCGCATGGACGGACCCAATGTGCCGATATCTTCTGACGTATATCTTTCACCATGAAAGACTCTCTCTGCATCCGTTCCAACAAAGGTTTGACCAATTTGATTAGAATCTGGATGTGTTAAACGGACTTTATTATTATCCATAACGACTATATAAAGGAGATTATTTTCTGCTCGAACGAGTTCCACATAATCCAATAGTTCCTGTGTGGGTTCTCCATCTATAAGCGATTTCTGAACTAGGTCATTATAAGCAATGTAGCTTGCACTACTTTGGACCTTTTCAGCTAGATATTCCCTTGTATTTTTGGATTGGTTATGAGCGACAAAAAAACTTAATATTAAGAGGGATAGTAAGACGATGAGACCAGTAAACAACATTACTTGGCCTTTTAGTGAAATCTTTTCCGATAAATTCTGCATCGTTTATACTCCTTTAATGTAAAAAAATGATGACTATCCTTCATTTATCCATCCATACTTTTTGTCCTCATATAAGTATGATAGGGATAGAGTTTAAGACGGTGGAGTTATTTCACACATTTAGAATTATTAAAATGGACTATTCGAAATAAAGCTTTTATTTACTAGTATTATACAGTATAAAAGGTAGTTTCGGGGGAAATCAAAATATTTGAGGTAGTTTAGTAGAGGGTAATAGAACGCTAGTTACAAAGTAACACTTCACTGTGGGGTTTTCTCTTTCAGTGCGGCTTTCACAACTTAACGTTTCAAATTCTGATTGATTTAGAGCAATTTATTGGACCGCAGCGCCTGCTCCTGTGGTCCTTCTGTTTTCCCCTTTACAGCGTTCTTTTTCGATAGACATTAAATGCAATTTGATCCGATTTAAAATAATTAATAGAATATAAGACAGGACGATTAGTCTGGTCGAAATGCACCTGACGTAAAATCAAGAGAGGTGTGTCCTTATCGCAGTCCATGATTTCGGAAATCTCTTCATGGTAACTAATGGTTTTTATTTGTGCTTCTGCATAACTAACCTTAATTCCTTCCTTTTCTAGAGAGCCAAGGATGGATTCCTGATTTAGCTTGAATCCTTTCGGCAGCAGATTTGCAGGGATTTTATCAATGCAATATACAAGTGGCGAACTGTCCGCTGTCCGAACACGCTTCACTAAGAAGACTTGCTCATTCTCTTTTAAATCCAACTCACCTATATCATCACTATGTGGTTCTACAAATCCAGTGAAATGGATTTCCGTTCCAGGTTGTTTTCCTTCTCTTGCAATCATATCTGTAATACTGAAAAGCTCTTCTATCCCATTAGAGAATACTGGCTTCTTATTAACAAACGTGCCAATGCCATGCTTCCGGATAATGATATTTTCTTCCTCAAGAATTCTTAATGCCTCTCTTAATGTGTTACGAGAGACTCCTAATTCTTTGGCAAACATCATTTCAGAGGGAAGGCGTTCACCTGGCTCTAATTCTCCATTATTTATTTTCTCTTTAATTTGCTCAATCACAATTAAATATCGTGGTGTCTGGTAGTTATACTGCATGATTTCCCCTCCTTTTTTCTTTATTTATGTTGAAATTGCTTTCAAAATAAGCTATAAAGTTAGAGACTGGTGCACAGCCAATAATTTTTGACCCAAAAGAAGAACAACGCTCTAAATTAGCGGAGGAAATATACGTAGACTCTCCTACGGGAGGACAGGCCTAGATGAGACCCCGCAGTGCGAAGCACGAGGAGGCTCAACAGCCGCCCGTGGAAAGCGAAGTATATTTCCGGAGCGGTATTTCACCGCTAGCTAAAGTTCCGTATGCTTCTTTTAGACAAACCCCTGTTGTCCCAGCCTCTTTTTCCAATCAAACTCCCTGTAGCAAAAAGTGAAACAAAAATAAACCAGCAATAATATATAATGGCTTTGATACTTCATTCGCTTTTCCTACCGCAAGTTTCGTAATAGGATAGGCAATAAAGCCGATCGCTATTCCGTCTGCAATGCTATAGGAGAAAGGAATCATCATCATAATTAAAAAGGCAGGGATGGCATCAGATAAATCCTGAAAATTAATATTTCTTACATTTTGTACCATTAATGCCCCAACGATAATTAAGATTGGTGAGATGGCACTCCCCGGAATCACATTTATAAACGGAATAAAGAAAAAGGATAAAAGAAACAGTATACCTGTTACAATTGACGTAATTCCTGTTCTCCCGCCTGCTGCAATTCCAGCTGCCCCCTCTGCTGTGGACACAGAAGGACTTGATCCGAATACACCGCTAAACATAGCGGATATCGATACGGCACGTACACCAGCTTTATATTTTTCTGGCTGTTTTGCGTCCATTACTTGTCCGTTTACTAATCCAATATTCTCAAACACTAATACCATCGTTAATGAAAAAACTGCAATCCAAAAAGCGATATTAGTTATTCCATCAAAGGACATGCCTATGAATACCCCAGCATAATCATTAGCAGATAAACTGGAGTTACCAATTTGACTTACATCAAGTAAGCCAAACATCCATGCAATCATTGTCCCTATAAAAATGGTAAGTAGAAAATTCCCTGGAACATTACGGAGAAAGAGAATAATTGCAATTAAAAAGGTTAAAAAGAATGCAATTACCTCTGGACTTGCAATGTCCCCTAAAGCAATGATTGAATGCTCTCCTTTAACGACAATATGGCTCTTCTCTAATCCAATCAGTGCCAAAAACAAACCCAGACCAACCGAAATAGCATCTTTTAGAGTACTTGGAATCGATTTTGTCAGCGTTTGAAGCAGTGGTGTAAAAGCCACCACCATAAAAACAATACCGGAGATAAATACCACACCAAGCGCTTCCTGCCACGTAAGTCCCATTGAATGCACAAAGGTATACGTAAACATTGCATTAACTCCCATACCTGGTACAAGGATCAACGGGAGATTTGCTCCAAATCCAACGATAAAGCAGCCGGCAACAGACATAAGGATTGTTGCCCATACAGCTGCCTCGACTGGAATTCCAGCGTCAGCCAATATCGTGGAATTGACAATAATAATATAAACGATCGCGAAAAAGGAAATGAACCCTGCTAAAACCTCTCTTTTTAACGAGGAACCTTTATCGTAAACACCTGTCAGTTGATTTAATCTTTCTTTAAACATCAAGACTTTCCTTCTAAAAAATATCCCTCGCCCACCCAGTCCTTAAAGACCAATAAATATTACTTACTTTCGTTTACAATAGCAACACTAGAGCTAGCACCAATTCTTGAAGCGCCCGCTTCAATCATCTCATTAGCTGTTTCAAAATCACGTACACCACCAGATGCTTTCACACCGATATCTGGCCCTACTGTTTCACGCATTAGGCGAATATCTTCTACCGTTGCTCCACCTGTAGAGAAACCAGTGGAAGTTTTTACATAATCCGCTCCAGCTTGAACAGCTAATTTACATGCTTTTACTTTTTCTTCATCTGTTAAAAGACTTGTTTCAATAATCACCTTTACAAGTGCTTTTCCTTTTGCAGACTCCACAACGCCACGGATATCTGCTTCTACTTCCTCGTCTTGGCCAGATTTTAGTTTTCCAACAGGGATAACCATATCCACTTCGGTTGCACCTTTAGCAATCGCATCCTTTGTTTCTGCAATTTTCACTTCCGTCGTATTCGCACCTAGTGGGAACCCGATCACCGTACAAACATCCACCTCTGTGTCTTTTAACATGCTTGCTGCTGATTCTACCCATAAAGGATTTACACAAACAGAATAGAAGTTATATTCCTTCGCTTCTGCACAAAGCTTTTCAATTTGTTCCTTTGTCGCTTCTGGTTTTAATAATGTATGGTCAATCTTATTAGCTAATGCTTGATTCATATTCTCATGCCTTCCTTATCTACTAAAATTCGTAATGATTTCTTTTACTAAACTTAAGAAATTCTCTTTTACCTGTTCCGCTGTTTCCATTACTTCATCATGGGATAGAGGCTGATCAAGAATTCCTGCAGCCATATTGGTAATACAGGAAAGACCGGCAACCTTCATTCCGCTATGACGAGCTACAATGACCTCAGGCACTGTAGACATACCTACTGCATCGCCGCCAATCTTCTGAAGCATGCGAATTTCCGCCGGGGTTTCGTAGCTTGGACCACTGTTCCAAACGTAAACACCCTCTTGTAATTTTATATTTAATGTTTTTGCTGCTTCCCTTACAAGGTTCTGTAAATCTCTATCATATGCATTAGTCATATCAGGGAAACGTACACCTAATTCTGGATCATTTGGTCCGATAAGCGGATTTGCTCCTGCATTATTAATATGGTCCGTAATGATCATCAGATCACCGGCTTCAAAATCCGGGTTCACTCCACCTGCAGCATTCGTGACGATTAATGTTTCCACCTGTAATTCCTTCATGACACGGACAGGAAAAGTAACCGCCTCTAAATCATAGCCTTCATAGTAATGAAAACGTCCCTGCATCGCTACAACAGGAACATCTTGAAGTGTTCCAATTACTAGCTGACCTGCATGTCCCTCTACTGTAGATACAGGAAACCCCGGAATATCTCCATACTTAATTTTGACTGGGTTTTCTATTTCATCTGCCAATACGCCTAGTCCAGAACCTAGAATTAAACCGATCTTTGGCGTGACGTTTATCTTTCCTTGAATCATACTTGCTGCTTTTTGAATAGCTTCTTTATTCATAAAGGGCCTCCTTATTTAATATCGTTTAAAAAGCTTTTTCCAAACTTCGGAGAATCAACTTGGAAGTTATCTGCGACGGTTTCACCTATATCTGCAAAGGTCTCTCTAATCTGCAGTTCACGTCCTTCTTCTATTCCCTTGTGGTATACAACTAGGGGAACATACTCCCTTGTATGGTCTGTTCCATGATGTATTGGATCATTTCCATGATCTGCTGTGATAATAAGCAAATCATCTTCTCTTAATTTTTCAAATACCTCTGTAAGTCGTGCATCATATTCTTCTAATGCATCCCCGTAGCCTTGCGGATCACGGCGATGACCAAATTTAGCATCAAAGTCTACCAGATTTACAAAGCTAAGTCCTGTAAATTCCATATCCATGGTTTGTAATAATTTATCCATGCCATCCATGTTAGAGGTAGTGCGAAGAGACTTGGTTACCCCTTCTCCATCATAAATATCGGCGATTTTTCCAATTGCTAGCACATCATAATCCGCATCCTTCAACTCATTCATGACCGTACGACCAAATGGCTTTAATGCATAGTCATGACGATTTGCCGTACGTTCGAAATTGCCTGGTTCGCCAACGAATGGGCGAGCAATGACACGGCCAATCATATATTTAGGATCGTTCATTAGTTCTCTTGCGAATTCACAGATTTCATAAAGCTCCTCTAATGGAACAATCTCTTCATGGGCAGCAATTTGCAGAACAGAATCAGCAGAAGTGTAGACAATTAAGCTGCCATCCTTCATATGCTCTTCCCCTAATTCTTCGAGAATCTCAGTTCCAGAAGCCGGTTTGTTTGCAATGACTTTGCGTCCTGTTTTCTCTTCCAGCTTTTGAATAACTTCATCCGGAAAACCTTCTGGGAAGGTTTGGAATGGCGTATCAATGTGAAGCCCCATGATTTCCCAGTGGCCTGTCATCGTATCCTTTCCAGCAGATGCTTCTTGCATTTTCGTATAATGTGCTAATGGTTTGTCAGCTTTTTCAATCCCTTTGATTTCACGGATATTGCTAAGGCCAAGTTTTCCCATATTTGGCATATGTAAGCCACCACGATGCTCAGCGATATGACCTAATGTGTCCGCACCTTTGTCGTTATATGCTTCTGCATCTGGGGATTCGCCAATTCCAACCGAGTCCATGACAATTAAAAATACACGTTTAAATTCTTTACTCATTTTTATATCCTCCTTTAATAAGGCTTTGGTACATGATGAATAAGGACCTTGACTGGTCCTTATTCATAGATGACATCGTAAATAAGAGAATGAGCTTCCACTTTTGTTTCTGAAGTATTGTAAGCATGGTGGATTTTCTCTACTACTTCGGAAACCTCTTCACGATTACTATGAATCGTCACAAGAGAATCTCCTTTCTTTACTTTATCACCAATCTTCTTGTTTAAAACCAATCCAACGGCTAAATCTATTTCAGATTCTTTTGTTAATCGCCCTGCACCAAGCATGCTTGCTGCAATTCCAATTTCATCTGCCGTAATTTCAGAAACATAGCCGTCTTCTTTTGCTTCCACTTCAAATGTGAAAGAAGCAGTTGGCAGCTTAGACGGTTCATCGATTACGGAAGCATCTCCACCTTGTGCAGAAATAAAGGTCTTAAAGGTCTCTAGCGCCTTACCAGATTGAATTGCTTCTTCAAGCATCGCTCTTGCTTCTTCTATCGAATCTGCCTTTTTACCGAGGTAAACCATACGGCTTCCGAGTGTTAGGCAAAGTTCCGCTAAATCCTCTGGTCCATTTCCCTTTAATGTATCAATCGCTTCTTTTACTTCCAGTGCATTTCCCACTGCAAACCCTAATGGTTGATTCATATCGGAAATTACAGCAATCGTTTCACGACCTGCACCGTTACCAATTTGCACCATCGCATGCGCCAATTCCTTAGCTCCATCTAAATCTTTCATAAATGCCCCGGAACCAGTCTTCACATCCAATACAATCGCATCAGCACCAGATGCAATTTTCTTACTCATAATCGAGCTTGCAATAAGTGGAATAGAATCAACCGTTGCCGTAACATCTCGTAAACCGTAAAGCTTCTTATCTGCAGGAGTTAAGTTTCCACTTTGACCTACAACTGCAATTTTATTTTTATTAACTAATTCAGTGAATGTAGTTCCGTCCAGCTCCACTTGGAAGCCCTTAATTGATTCAAGCTTATCAACGGTTCCGCCTGTATGGCCCAGTCCACGACCAGACATTTTCGCTATCGGTACACCAACAGAGGCAACAAGCGGAGCAAGAATTAATGTGGTCGTATCTCCCACCCCACCTGTACTATGCTTATCGACCTTGATTCCAGCAATCGCTGAAAGGTCCACCTGATCACCTGATTCTACCATTGCTTTTGTTAAATGAATTCTTTCATCCTTTGTCATATCCTTAAAATAAATCGCCATAGCAAATGCAGACATTTGATAATCTGGAATATCTCCATTAGTATAGCCACTTATGGCGAAATCAATTTCTTCTTTTGTTAATTCAAAACCATCACGTTTTCTCTCAATAATATCAATCATTCTCATTGGTAATCATCCCTTTTAATTTATAATAATTTATATTCATAGCATGAAACATTTCGACTCAAACAATTACGATCAGTTAATAATCGGATGTCCAACCTTTGAAAACTCTTTCAAATTCTACCATACATATTATAAAGTTAGACGTCCAACAAGTCAAGAATAGCTATAAATACTACCTTTAAGAACAAGATACCAGAACCCCTATTTGCAATTGAGAAGACATTACTTAAACTCAACCCAGTCCTCTCAAAAGTTGCTCCTTTCATGGCAAAACTCACCCCGAACCTTTACAAAGTTGACCCACTAGTCAAAACTCAATCCTCGCCCTGCCAAGGTCGCTCCTCACCGAAGCATGCTCAAATAACTTTCCCTATATAAAAAAATATTCCTTGTGTGACCATTTATTAAACTTTATTTTCCTATAATATCGGACGGTCGAATACGTTATCATACTATAAAATGAAAATAGGAAGCGCGGGATTTCCCGTTCGCTTCCATCTCCTCAATTTACTCGAATACTTTCAAGTAGTTCCTCCATCATATTTCTAACATCTTTGCCAAATTCCTCGCTTTGCAATGCAAATTCTAAGTTTGTCCGAAGAAAACCTAGCTTCTCTCCGACATCGTAACGCTTTCCTTCAAAATCGTAAGCATACACATGCTCTATCTTATTCAACGCCTGGATGGCATCCGTTAATTGAATTTCTCCTCCGGCACCAATTTCCTGTTTATCTAAAAAAGTAAAGATTTCCGGAGTAAACACATAACGGCCCATAATCGCCAAATTAGATGGGGCTGTTCCTGGTGCTGGTTTTTCTACAAAGTGATTGACTTGATAGCGTCTACCTTCAATGGTATTCGGGTCGACTATCCCATAACGGGAAGTTTCTTCTTCTGGAACTTGTTGTACTCCAACTACCGAGCTAGCCGTTTCTTCGTATTGTTCAATTAACTGTTTTAATACTGGTTTATCCGCTTGGACAATATCATCACCTAATAGCACAGCAAATGGTTCATTTCCAATAAATTTACGAGCACACCAGACGGCATGGCCTAATCCCTTAGGCTCTTTCTGACGTATGTAATGAATATCCACTTCAGAAGGCTGCTTCACCTTTTCAAGCAATTCGAACTTTCCTTTATCCATTAAATTTTGCTCGAGCTCGAAGTTAATGTCAAAATGATCTTCAATCGCACGCTTTCCTTTTCCAGTCACGATAATAATATCCTCAATGCCAGACTCAACCGCTTCTTCTACAATATACTGAATCGTTGGCTTATCGACAATCGGCAGCATTTCTTTTGGCATTGCCTTCGTTACTGGTAAAAAACGTGTGCCTAGTCCTGCAGCTGGAATGATCGCTTTTTTGATTGTTTTCATTATGTTCCCTCCCGAATATCCCTCATTAATTATTTATGTCGTTCTTTGATTGAATATCCTATAAATCTATCGTACTACAAATATTGGAAAAGTAGAATGATAACCTTGGTAAAGTTTTTGTTTAGTTCTATTCTAGAATAAGGTGCTCTGTTTCCATCGCTAAGAATACTTCCTCACCAAATACTTCTGTTGCCTGCTGCTTCATTAACTCAAAATTCCCGTCAGAAGGAAGATGGGTTAAAATGAGCTTCCCAACATTGGCTTCCCTTGCAATTTTGGCTGCATCTCTTGCATCCATATGCCCAGCCCCGACAGTATGCGTACTCCCTTCACAAATTGTTGCTTCACAAATAAACACATCCGCATTTTTTGCAAAATCAGTAAGCGACTCGACATATTCTGAATCCGCAGAGTAAACAAACACCTTATCCTTATAAGTGATTCTCACTGCATAACAAGGGATCGTATGCTGGACAGATTGAAATTCAATTTTTGCTCCAGCAATTTCTAAACTAGTAGAATCATCAATTTCTACATTTTCAGATTGTGCACTCTGAATTTGTTTCCACATAACGATTGGCTCAGCAGGAGAATACATTTTGATCTTTTCCTTCGCACGTCCTGTTCGTAATGCTCCATTCATTGCATATTGCAAAACACCAACATCTCCCATATGGTCATAATGAAGGTGGGAGAGAATAACAGCATCAAGCTCTTCTGCTCTTGCTTTTAAAGATAGCTTACTCATCACACCACTTCCGCAATCTATCAAAAAGCGTCCTTCTCTTGTTGTAATGAGATAACCCGCAGTTGCTCCTCCCTCAATCGGAAACCCGCCCCAATAACCTAAAATATCAATTTTCATATTGTATCTCCTCACTCCTTACAAATACGGCATAGCGAAAATATCTGTCTCACCTTGTATTGTTTTATTGATTAATTTCACTTCACGTTGATAATTACAATCCTCGGCTACCTTTTTCCATGCTTGTAGTGGCCTAGGATTTTCTATAATAGCTCCTTTTAATTGGCATCTTTCCATGCCCACCGCAGCAATTATTTGTCCCCATTTCTGACCTATGTCATCGTAGATAGCAATGGCTTCCTGCCATTGATTCATTGCTTCCTCGTATTGGCATTGTTGGAAAAATAACTCTGCATAAGTTGCATGAATATGGCCAATCCAGCTTTTAATGCCTACCTTTTGGATCATTTGATGAGCTTTCTCCAAATAACTTTCTGCTAACTCATGCTGCCTGTTCATTCGATAAATATCTGCTAAAGTACAAACCAAAATCGCTTCATATCGTTCATAACCATTTTCCTTTGCTATATGAATCCCTTTCTTGCAAAAGTCCTCTGCCCACTTCAAGTGACCATTGAGCTTTAATATATCCACATATTTTCGAATAGCGCGGCATTGGTAGCTGTGCTGTTGATGTTCTTCTGCATAACGAATTGCCTTGACAAGCCATTTTCTACTGAACTGAGGATCACCCCAAAGGACGCCCAGGTTCCCACCAAGCATAAATAAGAGTTCATTATATTCTTTCTGCCATTTTTTTCCGGCAAGAATTGGCTCTATTTCTAACAGGTCTTGTATGAGTGGAGAAACAGGCATAAAGAACATTTGATGGTGAACTTTGCGAATGAATAGATGTGTTGCTTGTTGAGATGCTAAAATCTCCTCCTTGGACTGCCCTTCAAATAGAGCATCAATCATGGAAATTGCCCGATCATACTCTCCATTTAAGTGAACCATATCCACTAAAATCTCTACTAAGGATATACCTAATTTCTTCGCTCCGAGCTCCTCATATAGAATGGATAAAGCATCCCTAAGAAAACGTGATTCTCCTCGCTGCTGCAGCCTTTTTAATGTTTGGTAAAATTCACCTGATAACCATTGTATATATGTCAGCTGTTCGTGCGATTCCTTTTGATGGTACATCCTTTCCGTTAATGCTTCCATTTCCTTTTCCTGATGGACTTTTGCATATAAGCTGCTTTTTTCCTCATAATACACAGCCATCGTTTGATGGACACTTTTGACCAATTCCTTACTCGTATAATCAAGTATCCCCTGACGCATCATTGAATGAATAAATCGTTTTTCTTCATCGGATGTAATAAAGGAGAACGAATTAAAATCCTCATATTTCGTAATTGCATAGCCAGTTGGATGCTTGGTTAATAGATAAGCAAAGATTTCTTGGTCATAAAAACGCGGAATCGACATAATTTTTAAAGTCTCAATTTCGTCATCTGTTAGATATTCCAAGAAGCGATCAAGGATTTCTCGATGGTTAGAACCGAAACGGCTAGCTTGTAAATGTTCTCCGCGATTTTTCATTTCAAAATATGTATTTACCGATAAATCGAGATGGTATGGATAGCCATGACTGGAATTAATGATTTTCTCCCGGATATCTGTTTCCTCCACGCCGCACTTCATAAGAAATTCATCTGCATGTACATTTTCAAAATTAGCAATTCGCTGGTGATGAACTATCTCCTTCCATTCGGCATCATACTGCTCCCAGCGTAAATACTCTCGCCCACAAATTACAAATAACACATTCGGGAGCGATGCGACTAAATCACGAATCCATTTATCCTTAGTATGTATGGTTGCCTTATTTTTAAGACCTGACCATAGTGCTTCAAACGTATCCAGAAAGATAACAGCGTTTGGAATTCTATGCTTAGCAATGGCCTGTTGCAGATCATAGGCAAAAAAGGCGATAAGCTTCTCCTCTATTTCCTGTACTGAATCATTTTCTAATTCTTTCAAATGAGCTTTCACTTCTTTATTCAGGTTCCAGTTCTTCTTAGAGTCATAGAGTTTGCCGACGATACCGGTAACTGTCCCGGCAATCCCCATTCCATCCATGGTGGATACAATACTAGCCATAATTCCTAATTCCTTTTCGAAGGGAAGTTTCTTTTCGTTGTATGAAATATCCGGATTTCTTTTATAAAAATAGATCGAATAAGCAATTTCAAAATGTGGAAAAGAAACACGTTGCCTAAATTGGATTTCTCTTACCAATTCAAGCAGCGCTCTCGCTGGTGTATGTAGGGTGATATCTTTAAAGTCTGCTTTTGTATAAAGTGCATTGGGTTCGAACTCTAATAGCTCTTGCTTGAGTTGGTTCTGCAAACTGGTTTTACCAATGCCACCAACACCATAGTACATAATGACTTCGTATGTATCATTAGAGCTCTGTTTCATACGATTTAGGGTATCCCTAAAAACTTTGCGAGGCTCCTCGCGATCAGTAAATTTTTTCGTTGGTGTAAAAAATTTCTTTTTTTTGCCAATTTGAAAGTTGGGTTTTATGGGCACTGACAGCTTCTCCTTTGCTTCTCTACTCTATTTTTGATTATAGAATATAATGTAGATTTTTAGTAGTTGTTTTTAGGGATGATGAACTAGATTTAAGCTTAATTTGTTGAGGTAATGGCCTAAACCGGTTGTCTAAGATTTTATCGGCGGTTTGGTTACTTTTATCGGCGCTATTACTAAATATATTGGCAGTTATAAAAATATAACAGAGATTTTCGAATTATATCGGCTTTTTTCCAAATCTAAAAGTTCTGCAGCAAATAGAAAAAGCTGTCCGAGCCTCACTCAGGCCCTGACAGCTTTCATATTTACCGCAACTCCAGCAGCTTTTGCTTCAGTTCATTTTCCATGCTTTGAATTTCTTTTTCAGCTTGTTGACGTTTCGTACGTCCTTCTGTTTGAATTCGTAAAGTTTCTTCTATCGTTGTTACTAAGTCTTCCTGTGTTTTCTTCAATGTGTCAATATCGACAAGACCCCGTTCATTTTCTCTTGCTGTTTCGATTGTATTGGTTTTAAGCATTTCTGCATTTTTTAATAACAGGTCATTTGTTGTTTTCGTGACTTGTTTTTGTGCTTCCACTGCATTACGCTGGCGCAGTAATGTCAGCGCTATGGCAATTTGGTTTTTCCATAATGGTATCGCAGTTAAAATAGAGCTTTGAATTTTTTCGACAAGTGCTTGATTGGTGTTCTGGATCAAGCGAATTTGTGGTGCACTTTGCATCGTAATTTGGCGGCTTAATTTCAAATCATGCATCCGTTTATCCAGACGCTCAGCGAATTGCATCATATCATTCACATCTTGTACGTCCATTTGATTTTGGCTTTTCGCCGCTTTTTCCTTGAGGGCAGGGATAATTTCTTTATCGAGCTCCTCCAGTTTAACCTCTCCAGCTGCAATATAAATATTTAAAGCATCAAAGAAATCACGGTTATGTTCAAACATTTGCTGCAGCATTTGATTGTCTTTCATTAAAGCATTTTTGCTGCGGTCGAGTTTCACACTGATTCGGTCGATTTGAGCACCTGTTTTTTGGTATTTGGAAAGCACCTCATTGACACTGCTCGATAATTTTCCAAATATACGTGAAAGGAATCCGCGTTTTTCTGCTAACTCCTCAGGGTTTACTTGTTCGAGCCTTTTCATTAGATCGGTTAAAATTTCACCGATTTCACCGACATCTTTATTATCCACCTGTTTCAACATGGTATGGGAAAAATCCAGGAGTTTGGATTGTGCTTCTGTTCCATATGCGGTAATGGATTGCGGCTCGCTCGGATCAATTTGTTTTGCAAGCTGTTTTGCTTTTTCCTGATCCTGCTGGGACAATCCCTCTAAGGTTTTCTTTGGCTTGTCTGGGCTTTGCTGTATTGCAGTATTATCACTGTCTTCCAAAGGTGTTCCAAATGGATTTGCTAATAATTCATCTATTCCATCTTCTCGTCTTTGTTCATTCATTTTAGTAGCCCCCTATCATTCTTCTTTTGCCCGTTAATCGTTTGCTGCGCAAAGTCCAGCTCATAATGCAATGTATCGATATCATCATTCAACATGATTCGTAAATCCTTCTTCACCGTTTCGCCAAGTGAATAAATCGTTCTTCTTGTGTCTCGAAGCGAGTCAGCCATTTCCCTCGACTGTGTAGGCTGCTTGGATAGAAATGCATATTTTTCCGCTAACTCAACAAGTGAATCAAGATGTTTAAAATAGAAGCCTTCCGCTTTATAAAAACGATGCGGTTCATGCTTGGTATTACTATAAATCTTCTTCACTGTCCGCATGATTTCCAGATTATATTTTGCCTGGTCGACACTACGGATACTAAAGAGTGCACGCTGCAAGCGATTAATTTTGTCCTTCGCTTCCTTGAGATTGTCTTGTATATATCTATATTCTCTGCGTTTTAAGCCACTGTTTCGTATGGTTCTTATATCTCCTATTTGTTTTAATGAAAAGTATACGACCGCTCCTCCTGCCAATGCGTAGACACTTGCTAAGAGGAATGTTTGGCTGAAGGCAATAAAACTAACTAGCCAAGTAGTTACAGTAGACATAAATGCCGCTGTTGATCTTAGAACGAATTGAAAAAATGCTTTCATTCGTAATCAGCTCCTATTAATTTTCCTTATAATATGGATCAAGTCTCTCTTTTTCCATTTACTCTTATACGATAAAAAGCGATAAAAAGTTTCACCATTATCTCTATTTTAAGCTAGGATAGAGTCAGATGGCAACTTGAAGGAAGTTAACTAGGGAATGTCGAAATAGTCGTTAGGGAGATTTATAATAATAGAGAGGACGATTAGAATGATAGATAGAATAGGAATGGATGCTGGAGGTTCCTTAATTAAATTGGCCTATGAAGAACGGGGCCATTTACATACAAAAACCTACAATCCTCATGAATTGAAAGAACTTGTTAATTGGATTCAATTAGTAAGTCCAAATGCACAGCTATTCTTAACAGGGGGGAAAAGTGCGCTTGTACAATCTCATTTCACACAAAAATGTTTTGTAGTAGATGAGTTTCCAGCTGCTATTGCCGGGACTAAACTTCTATTAGAAATGGAAAAGAAAAAAGTGAAGGATGAATTTATCCTAGTGAGCATTGGTACTGGTACTTCGATCTTTTATGTAACTAAAGAAAAGGAAGTCCGATTACTAGGAACTGGTATTGGCGGAGGAACGTTATTGGGGCTTGGATCCCTTATTACAGGGAGAAATGATTTTCACCATTTAGCAGAATTGGCTTTGAAAGGAAAGCACGAGCAATCCGACCTATTAGTGGCCGATATTTATGCACCGAATGAGCCGCCTGTTCCTGGTCATCTAACGGCGGCAAATTTTGGGAAAGCACATGAAAATATGAAAGCACGAGTAGAGGATCATGTCGCGGCACTCAATCAACTTATTGGAGAAGTAGTTATTTCTTTAGCTCAGCAAGCAGCTGCAAATAAACAGGTAGAGCATATCGTTTTTATTGGGAGTACATTAAGTGGGAATAAAGCATTAAAAGATGTCCTAGCAAGCTTTACGAGCCTCATGCCATATCAACCTGTATTCCTTGATAAGGGAGCATATGCAGGTGCAGCCGGAGCCCTTTATGTCTAACCAGAGGGGCTTTCGTTTTCATTCAGTAAAAGAAATCTGTCCAAAATAAGCTGGCAGCACTTCCCTAATCTTTTTCCCGTATTTCTCCGGAACTAGGATTCTTGTCACGTCCTCCAGCGTAAATTTCAGTTCACCCACTATTCTCCATTCTCGTTCCATATAATAATTATCCTCATCTGCATCCTTTCTTGATGCATCAAATGGTTTTAAATAAGCAAAAAAATGACGTTTGAAGAAGCTGTCTAAGTCTTCTATTGCATGAAGCATCGCTTTTGATCCCTCTTTTTTCACCAAATATGCTCTAATCTCGTCCATCGTTTCAAAGTATTCTTTCATTGACTTTTTGAAAAAATGCTCTCGATTTACGATATCCTGCTTATAAAAGCTGGATTCTACCATCCCATTACTTGCAATATACAGAACCGGATTAGCACCGTTTTTTACAAGGAACTCCTTTTTAAAAGCCAAACCGAAATTACTGTACTTTTCCATATGCAGGGACAAATCATTAATAGGAATATCAGCAAAACAAGTAATGGCAGGATTTACGATTTCCTCCAATCCCTCTGCATCTATATTAATTTGTATTGGTTCCTCTTGGTGCTTATGAAGCAGCCTTCCTGACTTTATAATTTCGATTAATAAATCGAAACGTTCACTTTCAAGAAGATGCCTTCCAACAAAATGAGTTAACTCCCTCGATACATACCGTTGTACAAGCTCCATCGACCATTTCCCCTTTTTCGTTAGGATATGTAAGAAAGCGAGTCTTCATTCTATGTAATTTCTTGCCTATTGTTGTGAAGTAGTAGCCACTTCTTCTTTTCGAAAAATGAACGGATCCAATCGGATGGATAAATACGCTCGATTCATGCTCTTTCTTCTTAAAGTAAATCATCTTTTCCGCTTCCGTTTCCTTTAGCTTTTACCTTACTAAGGTGCTTGAAGAAAATTATTTTCTAATGTACCAAATACTTAATTCAACATGGGAGACACTTCTAAACTAGGGGGTTGGGGATGCCAGTACGAAAAGGCAATCCGCTTTCTATCCATGCTTTCTGCTAGTGCTATCTAGCAATCGACTCTTTTGTTAAGGCTGCTTCTGCTTTCTCATAAGTTGGTATTTTCGTTTGCCATCTGTCATCCTTTTCCCGTTTTGATGGTCTTTTCAGCTTTCAAGAGTTGGAAGTAGTTTGATTTTCGCCTGTTTTTTTCATATTCCTCAATATCAAAATGGCTAATGTATATTTATATAGATAAAAGAATACCTCATTTTGATATTACTGATAATTTTTTATTAATCTTTCACATAAGCACTATAAGGAAATTTCCATCATAAGATGTGAAGAATAGCTAGAAGAATAAAGGAATAGGAGTAATGATAAATGCACTATCCAATTGTAATGTTCGGAAACAAAGAAACGACAAGATATATGCTTGAATTCATTCATAATCAGGTACATCCTATTGACTTAATTGTAACAGTTGCAGATGACAAAAAGTCAACCATTTCCGGGTATACTGACCTACAAGCATGTGCTAAAAAATTAGGTGTTCCTGTCTATATTGTTTCTTCTTATTCATTAAAAGATAAAAAAGATGTGGAGTTTTTTACAAACCATTCCTTTGATTTAGGGATATCAGTTGGGTGGCAGAGAATAATTCCTGCCGAGATTCTGGCTCAATTTAAAACGGGATTATTTGGATTTCATGGAAGTGCAGGACATTTGCCGTTTGGAAAGGGACGTTCTCCGCTTAACTGGTCGTTAATTAAAGGGCATACACGATTTATCAATCATTGCTTTCAATATAGTTCAAAGCCTGATGATGGAAAGATCTTTTCAACTGAAATGTTTGAAATAAATCAATTTGACACGATTCAAACACTGCAATATAAGGTACTTCTCGTTGGTAAAAAACAGCTCAGGCAATTAATTGAGAGCTACCAAAACGGTAAGGTTAAATTATTTTCACAAAGCAAGAATCATACTACATGGTACCCGAAAAGAACACCTGATGATGGAAAAATTGATATAACTGCATCAACCAATGAAATATATAACCTAATTAGAGGAGTTTCCCATCCATTTCCAGGAGCATTTCTATTAAGTGTTGATCAAAAAAAATTATTCATCTGGGAGGCATATCCTTTTGATCAGCTAATCGATACATTTGATTTTTGGGTAGGGGAAGTAATAGAGATGTTTGGTAAAGACGCAGTAGTTAAAACAATTGATGGCTCCATTTTAATTAAAAAATATACCTTTGAGAGGGAAATAAAAAAGGGAGATTTATTCCACTGAAGCAAGGAAAGCCTCTTATTGTTATAGCACATTTATTGAAAAACAGCATAGAGAGGGAATCAACATGAATTCATTTTCATATAAAGAATACATTCATATTCTTGATCTTCTGCAAGATCACTATCCTATAATGGACTATAATGAAGTCGGTGAAGATACAGATCGTTTTGCTGTCATTCGTCATGATGTTGAGTTTTCGGTAGAAAGAGCATACAAAATGGCAGAACTGGAAGCAAGGAAAGGTATATTTACAAGCTATATGTTTCAAATTAGAAACAATGCTTATAATACATTTTCCATACAAAATATAAAAATGATTAAAGAAATATATCAGTTAGGACATAAGATAGGACTTCATGTACATTTAGGAATGTTAAATGATATAAGCGGATTAAAAAATTATGTAGAATCTGATATAAAGTCAATGGGGAATTTTCTTCATATTCCAATCGATCGATTCTCTTATCACCGACCACCCAAGGAAGTATTGCGTAAGGAATTATCACTGGAAAACTATATTAATACGTATGATAAAAAATACTTTGATTTTAAGGAAAACGATCAGGATTTAGAACATGTGCGCATAAAATATATCGCTGATTCCAAGCATCGTTGGAATTATGGCTATCCATCAGAGGATCTTCTTAAACAATATGCAAAAGTACAGCTTCTAATCCATCCGTATTCATGGACAGAGGAAGGGTATGAAAGTCAGAAGAATTTTGAAGAACTGATTAAGGAAAAAGAAAGTATTTTTAGAAATACGTTGAAAAGTGAAACGAAACATTATAAAGAGTAAAAAGGAGGCAGTCCGAAAGAGTAGTTCTTAAGGACTGTCTCCTTTTTTATAATGGTTTTGTTACGAATGACTTGTAATCTTCTATTTTGCCAACCTCTTCGGTAAATCTTTTTATTTCTCTGTCGGAGATTTGCCATGTATGTGAATTTACATCTGCTCTTCTTATTACAGTATAATTATATCTATCAGTAGAGTATATTTTAAACCCTTTTTTTACACATTCTCGTTGGAACACCGAATCATAGTTGACTTCATCGCTTGAAAATTGAACTGTATTAAAAACTTCTTTTCTAAACATAAGGCTCGAGTCTGTAACTTTATCTACATTTGTATTTTGACTATTCTTTTTAAAGGATGTTATCATTAGTTTTCTTTTACCCTCCATATAATAAAAACAATCTCTTTTACCTACGATATGTGCACCTGTTTGATTCATTGCCTGTATTTGCCCTTTTAGATAATAAGGAGAGTAATAATCATCATCATCAAATTTGGCAATGATGTGATATTTCGCTTTATAGACGGCAAAATTTTGACATTCCCCTGGTGTGGCTTGTTCTGGCAACTGAAAAACAGATACATTTTGGGAATGCTTTGCCCGGTTTTTCCACTTTTTAATATCCATGTCGTCCTTGTTTAATATAATGATTAGTTCTTTTTCATCCCATAATTGATTGTCGTAGTTTTCAAACACATTCTCCATATAATAATCCCTTATTGTGCAAGTAATAACTGAAACCATTTTTTATCTTTCCTTTACTTTTATAATTAATAAAGTAGATATTCTATTAGGCTCTTTTCTTAAGTATTGTTGCTTTTCATAGTCTAGGTTGATATATTATTTGTCAAAACAACAAATCTTGTTCGATAGAGCAAGTAACCGCAAAAAGACTACTCTGATCTACTTTTTGCTTTTGTGTCGAGTAATCGGAGGCACAGTCCCAATCTTTGAGAAAACAGCCTTTTATTATCTAATAAACATTAAAGATTAGAGGAATAATACATAAAACTTCGAATTAAACGGGTTTGGTTACATAGTCCTTGTAGTTATCCATTTTCCCTAAGTTGTTACACATATCTTTTAATATACTATCTTTTATTCCCCAGCTATGGGTTTTTTTATCCTGTCTTCTAACAACAACATAATTTTCCTTACGAGTTGAAAATATTTTTAAACCATTTGTTCTACATAACTTTTGGAATCGATTATCATAGTAGATGTTGTCTTTAGGAAATGGAATGGAGCTAATAATGTCTTTTCGAAACATGAGACTAGAATCCATTACACGATCAACAAATTGGTTTTCTAGGTTAAACTTTGTTGAAAGTAAGGTATTGCTCCCTTCTAAATAATAGTAGCAATCCCTTTTACCTACAATTGCTGCATTTGTATTTTCCAATGCTTTTAATTGTTCCTCCAAGTAATAAGGTGAATAATAATCATCATCGTCAAATTTAGCTATGATGTTATATTTAGCTAAATTTGTACCAAAATTTTGACACTCACCAACTGTGGTTTCTTCAGGTAATTGGAATACTGATACATTATTCGAATTCTTCGCTCTTACTCTCCATTTATTAATATCCATTTTGTCGTTGTTTAAGATAATTATTAATTCCTTCTCAACAAAACGTTGATTCTCGTAATTATCAAAAACATTGTCAATCAGATGGTCTCTTATCGTACAAGTAACTACAGTTACCATAATCGGCGTTCTTCCTCCTTTTTTCGATTGCTTGATTGGTTATCATTTATTTAATCTATAGGTTTTGTTACATAGGATTTATAGTCTCTTGTTTTTGCAACTACAGAAAATATTCGTTTTAATGTCTTATCGGATATGCCCCAAGTGTGCGTTTCTTTATCCTGTCTTCTAACAACGGTGTAATTATATTTATCGGTGGAATAAATTTTGAAACCATTTTTTAAGCAGAGCTGTTGAAATTTGTTATCATAACTTTTATTTAAATCTGGGAATTGTAGCGTTTGAAAAATCTCTTTGCGAAACATAAGGCTGGAATCAGTTACTCTCTCAACAAACTGATTTTCCTGGCCGAAGGTCGTTTCCACTAATTTATTTTCGCCTTCCAAATAATAAAAACAGTCCCTTTTACCTACAATATCAGCGTCTGTGTTATGGAAAGCATTAAGTTGTTCTTTGAGATAGTATGGGGAGTAAAAATCATCATCATCAAATTTGGCAATGATGTTATATTTTGCTTTATGAACGGCAAAATTTTGACATAATCCGGGAGAAGTTTCCTCTGGAAGCTGAAAAACAGAAACATTATGATAGTTGGATGCTCGTTCTTTCCACATGGCTAAATCCATATCGTCTTTATTTAAAATAATGATTAATTCCTTCTCTTCCTCAATCTTCTGACTTCCAAAATTATGAAATACTTCTTCAATGAAGTGGTCTCTAATGGTACAGGTTATCACTGAAATCATCCACAAACTCCTTTCTTACGCCTGAACTATATCTTGCATTCTTTTTATAGGAGGTTAACTGTCTTAACACCCTCCACTTCAGGAATTCGAGGAGAATTTAAGAATAGTAAGTGGGGGAAGCAGCAAATAAAAGCTCGATTCGTTCAAAGGCCTGCGGGTCTCTCTTTGTGGTACTAACAGTCACGAGGGCAAGATCCTCGATAGATTGAAAGTTCCCTTCATTGTATGGAATAGAAAAGGAATGTTATAGGCTAGAGCATGCGAAAAGGGGAGATTGATGAAAAAATCTATAATAAAAAAAGGATGTAAGTAGTTTTTAGATAATAAATTACCTTGTAACATATTGCTATCTAAGTTACATGCCCTTACAAGCTAAAGTATAGATACATACATTAATAATTAGTAGAAGATACAATTCTGTTACAAACCCGTATGCTAAAAGGAACATAAAATATTAGTTTGGAGGTATAGAAAATTGCCTAAAAAAGTGAAAAAGAAAAAAAACAATCAAATTAAAGTTAGCTTAATCATGCCTTCCTATAATAAATTCCCTCTTAATTTAATGTCATTGTATTCCCTCGAAAACCAAACTTTTAACTTAGATGAAATGGAAGTTATCTTTATTGATGATGCATCAACAGATGATACCTCTACCATTCCTGAGAATAATAATTTCTCCTTTCATTTTAAATATATTAGAAAAGAAGAAAATCAAGGAAGAGCTAAGGTAAGAAATGCCGGTATCTTAGCAGCACAAGGAGAGCTTATTATATTTTTGGATGCTGAAATGCTCGCAGACCCTAGACTGGTAGAAAACCATTGGCTACACCATCAACAAAAAGATAACCTTATAATTACAGGGGCTATGCATTACAAAGCGGTGTACTCCTTTATATTTCCAGAATTTAATCGAAAACAGATAAGGGATATTCAAACGCTTACGACAAGAATGAAACGTTTTTCCAGGAGGTTAAATATATATGAATCGCGCAGGAAAAATGATGCACCATTCGAACTAATAACGAAAGAAGATATTCAACAGCAATCATACAATAATCTTGTAATTGAAAAAAGGTTTTTCGCTGTTGAAGTGGTTGAAAATTTCGGTAATGATTTAGAAGGCTTCCAATTTCCATGGATGGCTTTCTTGACCGGCAATGTTTCATTAAGGAAGGACCTTTTAGATAAAGCTGGGCTGTTTAATGAGAAATTTGTGGGTTATGGTTATGAAGATTGGGAATTAGGATACCGTTTATATAAGGCAGGAGGAATATACTGTGCAAGTGATAAAGTAACTAGCTATCATCAGGAGCATCCGATTTCTTATAATAAATGGCATGAAGCTACCAAAAATTTCTATTTATTCACCCAACTCCATCCTGAAATTGAAGTATTAATAATGGGGTTAGAAATTGCAAGAATTACAGATCTATTAACCATGAATGCGATTCTTAAGGAGTATAAATCACTTGAACAAGTATATCCAAATCAGTTTTCCACATTTAAAGCAGATTTTTATTCATTATTACAGACTGTTGCTCTATTTTTAAAGATAGATTTAAAACACAAAGGGATTTTAAATGCAACAGGCATTGAAATTAGTGAGAAAACCCATAAAGAAATAAGTGAAATAAAGCAATTAGGAGATTACAATCATCTCGTTACTATATTTGAAAAACTTATTTCATCGTAAAAAGGGGGTTGCTCAATATGATTTCAATCGTTACAGTAACAATGAGAGATGAATTTTTGGAAAACGTTTTTCAAAACTATGAAAGGCAAAGAGTAGGGAAAAAGGAACTAATTATAGTCCTAAACAATGATGAAATGGATATTAAACATTGGAGAATAAAAGCTATAGGTTATCAAAATGTAAGGATTTTCCAATTATCTGAGCAAGTATCGCTGGGGGCTTGTTTGAATTTCGCAACCGAAAAAGCACGAGGAGACTATATTGCAAAGTTTGATGATGATGATTATTATGGCCCTTATTATCTTGCTCACATTAAAGAGGAGTTTCACAGTCATCCAGATGTATCTGTTGTAGGGAAAACCTGTTATTATTTATATCTTGTAAATAAAAAGGCGCTTCTCTTATTTAAGCCGCATGGAGAGAATCGATTTACCGGCTGGGTTGCAGGTGCATCTCTCGTATATAAAAAAGAATTATTTAAAACAATACAATTTGTAGATTTAAACAGAGCGATTGATTGGTATTTTTTACAGGATTGTAAGAATCATAATATTAAAATTTATTCAACTAATAAAGAAAATTTCGTTATTATACGCAGAGATCCAAAATATCATACATGGAAAAAGGGAGAAGATGATTTTTTTAATGGCAGTAAATTAATTGCTTTTACAGATGATTATGAATCCATTGTAGCTACAGATAGTTAGTAAGATAAAAAAATTGGGGTAATAGGGTTGAGACAAAATCCAGTGAATCATAAAAATAAGCGGGGTATCTTCATTAATAATGAACCGATGAAGATACCTCGCTTTTTTTAATCTCTATAACTTAATTATCAGCAAACAAAAAGGATACCTTCTGATAAAATTAAAGTAACTACACTTTAACTATCGGAGAGATCCTTATGTTTAAAAACTACACCGTCAGAAAACCTAATTTAGCATAGGTAATGAGAACAATTCAACAAAACATGGTGTTAGGCTCGTTAGGTCCAGTCTCATCGACTTTTATAATACTTTATCGTTTCCTTTAAACCTTCTTCGAGAGTATACTCTGGATTCCAGCCTAACATTTGTTTAGCTTTTGTGTTATCTAATTGGCTGTATCTTATATCTCCGTCTCTTTTCGGTTTGTATATTGGGGAATTAGAGGAGGACGTAAGATCACAAATCATGGAGTAGAGAGTATTGATGCTTATTTGGTTGTTCGACCCAATATTGATAACCTGATTACCTCCTTTAAATAAGGCGAGGTGATTAGCCTTTGCCACATCTTTTACATATACAAAATCTCTTGTCTGCATACCATCACCAAAAATTTGCGGACTTTTTCCATTTAATAAATGATCAATAAATATAGCTACGACGCCACCTTCTGCTTTAATTGTTTGTCTAGGTCCATATACATTTGCATAACGGAGAATCGTGTAAGGAAGGCCATAGATTTTGTTGTATAAAGCAATATATTGTTCAGGTGTGTACTTGGATATACCATAGAATGAAAGAGGTGATGCTTTCGTATCCTCTAAAATATTTGTATTTTTCGTTTCACCATATACCGCACAGGAGGATGCGTAAATAAATTTATTCACTGAGTATTTTTGGCTGTTAGTTAGTAAAGATATGGTTCCAAGGATGTTAATGCTTGCATCATGTAAAGGATTCAGAATAGATGTTGTTACATCAACCTGTCCTGCCTGATGAATAACAAAATCTGGCAGCTCCTTTTTGAAAATATTTTCCACTTCTTGATGGTTTGTAATATCTGCATGATAGAACGTAGTATTGGTTGGGATATTATTATTTCCAGTTGATAAATTATCTACTACAACAAGCTTATAATTATTATCAGTTAATAGTTCATCAACTATATGGGATCCAATAAAACCTGCTGCACCTGTTATCAGTATTTTCATTTCTGTTCCCTACCGTCGATTGCGTTTTTATACCATTCAATCGTCTGCTGTAAGCCATCATTAATAGAAGTCGATGGATGGAATTGGAGGAGTTGTTCAGATTTTGTTATATCTGGAACCCTCTGATTGGTATCCTCATATTTATCTCCATAAACCTCTTCATAAGGAATATGAACAATATCTGAATTAGATTGACACATTTGTTTGATTTTTTCTGCAAGCTCATTAATAGAGATTTCTTCTGGTCTTCCTATATTGAATACTTCTCCATCCCATTTATTATCTATACATAGAATCGTCCCTTGAATCGTATCATCAATATAGGTAAATGATCTCGTCTGCGTACCGTCTCCATACACAGTAATTGGCTGACCCTTAAGTGCCAGCTTGATAAACTTCGGTATGACCATTCCATAATCGGATGTTTGTGCTCGAGGACCATAAGCATTAAAATACCTAACAATCGTAACAGGAAGGCCTTTCTCTGCATAGGCAAAACACAAGTGCTCATCTAGTGCCTTTGCTGTGGCATAGCACCAACGGTTTTTGGAAGTTGGCCCTAATACCCGATCCGACTCCTCTGTATATGGGATTTTCTCATTCTTCCCATAAATTTCAGAAGTGGATGCAAATACTACTTTTATCCTTTTAGCATAAGCAATTTCAAGGATATTTCTTGTACCGTCAATGTTTCCCTCAATCACCTTTAATGGGTCATTCACGAGATTTTTAACACCTAAAACTGCTGCAAGATGAATAACCGCATCACATGAATCCATTAAGTCTATTAGTAAACTGCGATCTAAAATGGACCCATGTACAAACGTATGGTTTTCATGTGAAAGAGAAGAATCTAGATATGCTTTTTTACCGGTTGATAAATTATCTAATGATATGATTGAATGTCCCATTGCAAGAAGTTGCTCGACAAGATGTGAACCAATAAACCCTGCTGCCCCTGTTACTAGAATATTCATAAAGAACCACTTCCTAATCGGATAATATTGCTTTTTTCTTTATAGTTTTTTGTAATATTGCGAGTGTCATAAATGAGAGAGGAATTTTCTATAATTAAATCAAGAGGTATAGCTGAATGATCAGTTAGTATTACAATACAATCCTTTTGCTGTAATGTATCTTTTGTTAGTTCAACACTTTGAAATTCCTGACCATCTATATCAAGCTTGGAAACAAAGGGATCATGGAAACTTACATTTGCTCCCATCTTAAGCAGCTCCTTCATTATAGAAATTGAAGGGGATTCACGGTAATCCGATATATCTTTTTTATAGGCAAGACCATATAGAAGGATATTTTTATTATTCAGATTATGGACTGATAAGTTCTTTTTCAATTGAGAGGTAAGGTATTCTGTTAATTGCGAGTTTATACCATCTGCTAAATGGATAAATTCTGTTTGGATTCCTGCTTGCTTTGCCTTCCATGATAGATAAAGAGGGTCAACTGGAATACAGTGTCCACCGACACCAGGTCCTGGATAAAATGGCATGAACCCATATGGTTTAGTACTTGCTGCATCAATTACTTCCCATAAATCGATATTTAATCGATCACTCAATAAGGCCATTTCATTTATAAATGAGATATTAATATATCGAAAACTGTTTTCTAAAAGTTTACAAAACTCAGCAACCTCAGTAGATGATACTACTACAGTATGATTGAAAATTCGAGAATACAGTTCTTTAATTTTTAAGCTGCAGGATTTTGTTACACCGCTTATAACTTTTGGTACATCTTCAACTTCCATATCTTTATTACCTGGGTCAATACGTTCGGGAGAGTAACAAAGGAAAATATCTGATCCGACACCGAGGTTACTCTTTTCAAGAATTGGTTTTAGGACTTCTTTTGTGGTGCCTGGAAATGTAGAACTTTCTAGTACCACTAATTGTCCCCTCGTTAGATGAGGATACAGGTTATAAGCTACATCTTGTATATAACTTAGATCTGGTGTTTTGTATTTGGTTAATGGTGTTGGGACACAGATAATAATTGCACCCAATGACTGAACAACATTATAATTTTTGGTAACGGTAAATCTCCCAGAATCTAGTGCATTCTTAATGCTCTCATTAGGTATTTCATCTATATAACTAGTTGCTTTCAGTAGAGAATTGATTTTTGCATCACTTACATCAATACCTGTGACATGGAAGCCTTTTTTATTTAACAATAATGCTAGTGGTAATCCGACAAAACCGAGTCCAATTACACCAACTCTAGTATACTTTGTCTCTTCGGTGTCCATTTATATTGCCTCCATTCAAAAATAATATAGTTTATATTATGGATAAGGAACTTTATTTGTATAGGTTGTTTAATTAAACAGGTGATTTTAAATTAATTTATTTCATAATGATTAGGAGGATAATGATGATTACGGTTATCACATGTACGAATAGGAAAGGGTTCTTAGATAATATTATGCATAATTTTGTATCACAGAGATTTCAGGATAAAGAACTTATTATTATCATAAATAAGGATGTAATAGATAGTAGGATTTATGAAGAAAAAAATTCGGAACTTGAAAATGTGAAGGTTTATAAATTAAATGAAACCCAAACATTAGGGGAATGTCTAAACTTTGCAGCAGAAAAAGCAAAATATGACTACATTGCAAAGTTTGATGATGATGATTATTATGGTCCTTTTTATTTAGTCGAAGCTTTTAAGGAATTGACAATAACCAATTCACCCGTTATTGGAAAGTGCTCCATTTATATTTACTTTCATAACGAAAAACTTCTAGGTATATACAATAATAGATTGGAAAACAGATACTTGGGTAAAGGGGAGTTCTTAATGGGGTCAACATTTGTCTTAAAAAAAGAAATATTGAAGAAAGTCAAGTTTCCCCATGTTAACTTAGGGGAGGATGTAAAGTTTCAGCAGCTTTGTAAGGACCAAGGAATACCGTTATATTCCACATCTAAAATGAATTATGTTTATATAAGGTATAATACTCCTAATCACCATACCTCTGACTCTACCAACAATAGGTTGTTAAGAAAATGCAGAGAGTTAATTCATTCTGAACAGTTTTCTGTATATGTGGATGAGAAGGTCGACTGAGGTTTGGCGAATAATAAAAAATAAAGGCTGAAACAAAGTTGAATCAGCCATAGGATAGGTGGTATTTAGTACATATTTTCAGAGGTTAATCTTTTTTTGAAATGCAAAAGTAATACTCTCAATATCCTTACAACTAATGATGGTAATCTCTGCTGGTTCCTTCGGTGATAGCGTTTCTGGGCTCAGAATTTTTACGCAACAGTTTTTTTTATCGAACTCAATAATGGTACCAACAATTACATCACTGGATTTGGTTCGAATAAAGAACTCTTTATTAATAAAGTCCTTAATTACGTTACAAATACAGCCTTTGCATTCCGATTTATGTTCTTTATTACATTCACTGCAGGAATATTTCTCCTTCTTTCTTCGTTTTGAAATATAGATCCCTGAGGTCAACTGGATACTCCTCCTTTATAACTACTGTGCGATGAGTAGGTGTTTCTTCTATTAAGTCAATGTTAATATTTATATTATTTGAAGTTGGAACTAACCACACACAATAGATGATAATTTAAATGTTGTAAAAAACCGTGGTTTCGGATAGTTTTTCTTAACATAGTTTTAATGTATACTATGCGAATAGAATAGAACTCGTATAAGCATCAACCTAGTGACGTTACTTTTTTTCAGGATAAAGGAATTAGATAAACCTACCATATTTAAAATACCAAGAGAAGTGAAGGCTTAATGATGACAGCTTCGAATAATAACGAAATAAATGTGTATGTGAACGCTCCACAAATGATGTCCATGGTTGATATCCATACTTATATGAAAAATTGCTCAAAATATAAATCAAGAAGTCTTCGTACAAAAGACAAAGGTTAGTGTAAGGAGATTCCTTATTCAGTTTCTCTCCGTTTTATTTCCATTTGATCAGAACCACTCGTCAGAATCCTTATTCAAGATATTTTTCTCATTAGAGACAATTCCCGCTTCATCCTCAGTAGATAAAGAGATATTTATTCCGTATCAGGATTGAGGTCTTCTAGTAAATAAGACCAAGCCCCTTTTGGAAGCGAATCTAAAATCCTTCCATTTAAAAGGATTTTTGTCTTTGCAAAATCTTTATCATTTGGTTTATCCCATTCTATTAGAATAGAAACTGAGGTTTGCTCCACTATCGTTAGATGAGCTATGCCCTCAGCAGCAGTTTGTTCAGTAAATCATACCATATCCATACGTTGTATCCTTCCCAGATTCCCCTAAATCCATCACATAACTGGTTAAAGTATCTCGTAACTCCTTATTCGTTTGGTCGGGGTACTTTTGTTTTAATATCGCTAGCATGCCTGTAACAGCTGCTTGAGATTTCCCATCTGCAATACCGTAGGAACAATTTAAGTAGGTACTTACAATTGACATCCCAAGCGCTGTAAATTTTTATAGAACAGAAAGACTACAACATGCCCTCCTATATTGTTCACTTATAAAATTTAGGGTTGACAATTAACCAAACTTAAAATATGCTATTTTTAGAAAATAAAGAGAGAGGTAATAAGGATGAAATTAAAGCCCATAGATATTACAATGGCCGCTATGTTTGCTGCATTAATGGCAATTGGGGCAAATATCACTGCTTTTATTATGATCGGTGGCGTGCCGATTACACTAACAACCTTTTTTAGTATTTTATCAGGTCTGATTTTAGGAAGTAGATTAGGTGCCATTTCTATGACGATATATGCATTAATTGGACTTGCTGGTGTACCAGTTTTTGCCCAGTTTTCAGGTGGACCCCAATCCATTTTAATGCCAACATTCGGTTTTATCCTATCGAATATTCTTGTAGCCTATGCAGTTGGGAAGATGGTAGAAATTAAATCAACAAGAACGATGTTTCTCATCGCTTCCCTAGTTGGTATGGCAATCAACTATATTTTCGGAACGACCTGGATGTACTTTGCTTATGTGTTATGGTTTGGGGCACCAGAAGGATTCAGTTATGGAATGGCATGGCTGTGGATGGTAGCACCATTACCAAAAGATATTATCTTTTCCGTATTAGCTGGTGGTCTAGCATATCGCATACAAGGACTGGTCTATAAAACCAATAAGTCAGAGAACAAATCGATTGCTTAAGAGGAGGAAATAAGATGTCGTTCCATTGGTTTGATTTAGCAGATACCGTTATCTCAGGAAGCGAGATAACGGATGAAGAAGGTCTTTCCATCTTAGACTGTCCGGATGATGAATTACTTCTATTACTTCAAGCGTCTTACAAAATCAGGAGTCATTATTATGGAAATAAAGTAAAGCTGAATATGATTATCAATGCGAAGTCTGGTCTTTGCCCAGAAAACTGTGGTTACTGTGCACAGTCCTCCGTTTCCGCTGCACCTGTCCAAAAATATACCTTTATTAATAAGGAGAAGATATTGGAAGGTGCTGAGCAGGCTAACAAATTAAATGTCGGTACATACTGCATTGTGGCGAGTGGAAGAGGACCAAGTAATCGGGAAGTAGATACGGTAACTTCTGCGGTAAGGGATATTAAAGAGAAATATGACATGAAAGTATGCGCTTGTATGGGAATTTTAAAACCCGAACAGGCAGCGAAACTGAAAGATGCTGGTGTCGATCGATATAATCATAATTTAAATACATCCAAAGCACACCACCCTAATATAACGACTTCACATACGTATGAGGACCGCGTGTCGACGGTAAATACGGTGAAAGTATCCGGTATCTCTCCATGTTCAGGCGTTATTGTAGGAATGAAAGAATCGAAAGAAGATGTGATTGACATGGCACGAAGTTTAAAAATCCTTGATGCTGACTCGATTCCAGTAAACTTCTTGCATGCAATTGATGGCACACCATTGGAAGGAACCGATGAACTGGATCCACGCTACTGTTTGAAGGTATTGGCCCTCTTTCGTTTTATCAACCCAACAAAAGAAATTCGCATTTCCGGCGGTAGAGAGGTAAACCTCCGAAGTCTTCAACCACTTGGGTTATATCCTGCTAATTCTATCTTTGTTGGTGATTATTTAACGACGGAAGGTCAGGAAAGCACCATTGACCACCAGATGATAGAAGATTTAGGTTTTGAGATTGATTATGTCAATGTTGCTGAAAACCAAATATAAGAAATAGTTTTAGGTTTACATTAAGCTTGAATAGTGGGAATAGGAAAAGAGTTGCAGTACACAATTGTGTTTTGCAACTCTTTTCTCATTACTATTTTCATGTCTCATTCTACTAAGCTATTATTTTCCTTCTGTCAGTCAAGCAGCCAATTCAAAACGGAATGATACGATAGCTTAATATTTTGATAAATAGAAGAAAACAATCTTGTCTCCTTCTCATCTTCTTCTAGCTGCTTCTCCACCTGCTGATTTGTTTCCAATTCTGTTTCTGTATTCATAATAACTTCGTCACTTATTCCTTCCACTTTCTTTATCTTCTTAAATGTTTCTGCTGAAGCTTTGTTGTCTACTCCACTTGTTGCAGCAACGCCATCATGGTTAATAAAATCACTCACTGCCTTATCTGTTCTAATAATGATAGTTTTTCCACTGGATGTATTCCCTGCCTCATCCTCTGTAGATAGACTGATGGTATATTCTGTATCAGGACGGAGATCTTCTAGTAAATAAGATGATATATCTTTAGGAAGAGAATCAACAATCTTTCCATTAACCTGTATTTTTGTCTTTGCCAAATCTGTTTCCTGTGGATTTTGCCATTCTAATACGATAGAATTCGAGGTTTGCTCACCTACATTTAGGTTAGTTATGTTATCAGGTGGGGTGCGATCAGGTTCTTGATAATAAATGAAGCCATGTCCGTAAATGTTATCCCTGCCAGATTCCCCCATCTCCATCACATAGTCTGTTAAAGCATTTCGTAATTCTTCATTGGTTTTATGGGGGTACTTTTCTTTTAAAATTGCAAGCATGCCTGTAACATGTGGTGCTGCTTGAGATGTCCCATCTGCAACACCGTAGGATTGGTTTAAGTATGTACTTACGATTGACATCCCCGGCGCCGTAAATTCTACTTCAGGGCCTCTTGTAGAAAATGGTGTAGGATTTAATCTTCCATCAACTGCAGAAACGGCAATCACACTCTCTAATCGTGCAGGAAAAGAAACGATGCCATCTTCCCCGTTATTTCCACTTGCAGAAACTATTAAAATTCCTGCTTTATAAGCACGATCAAGCGCATCTTTTATCTGAGGAATTTCTGAATCTCCACCAATCGAAAGATTCATAATGTCCATGTCATTGTCCATGCACCACTCTATCGCTTCCACTACATCGTCAATTTGCCCTTTTCCTTCCTCATTTACTGCCTTTACTGCATACAGATTAGCATCAGGTGCTACACCAACCACACCTGTATCATCTCGTTTTGCTCCAATAATTCCTGCAACATGTGTCCCGTGTCCATTGTCATCTCCCCAATCCTCTGTATAATCAACAGTTGAAACACCACCAGTAATGTTTAAATCTGGATGGGGAGCAATTCCAGTGTCGACAACGGCAATATTCACGCCTTCTCCAGTAAACCCTTTTTCCCAAGCGAGTGTTGCACCAATGGTTTGGATATTCCAGCGGTCCTGTTCATTCGTTTGATCTAATTCCGTCTCTGTTATCTTTTCATTTGTTTGGAAGGTAAGAGGTGATTTTTTATCTATGTATAGTGACTTGAAGTTCGCTTGAATGGCTAGAATTACAGCACAAAGAACGAAGAGAAGACCGCCAATCCTTAAAAAACGCCGTATATTCGACAACGCCACGATCCCCTTTGTCTAAAAATGTCTTTACATTTATCATATCAACTAAAAAAGAGGAAGTCTGTTGAATTATGGTTACATCTTTGTGTAAAAATCGTTACATGATACCACCCTTTAGCATCAGGTCTTTTCTACTGTATATTCATCTTTTCATTTAATTCCTGATATTTTGCCAATTGCACCAGTTGAAGTGACCTCTTCTTTTGCAGAATGGTTTGGGTATTATCTATCCCAATAATACGAAATGCCCCGTCCCGTTTCTTTATATAAAACCACGTCTCCTCCTTGCTTCGATACGGAAGCCTGGATTTATGGACAATCATTTCTTCATTAACCGTTTCTAATAATATGATGGCATGCTCCCCCTCCAATCGATCGAGAACTCCCTTAGTATAGATAATATGTGCATATGTACCGTAATGTGTCTCGTCATTTGGAATTTCTTTTAACGTTAAAATCGACCAAAAGACGGAACAGAGAAACAATGTAAAAGCCATTACCCAAATTGTTTTCAGCATTTCCCAGCTCCTTTTTGCTTATTATTACAGGAACCGCGTTGTAATGCATCTTAGTAAAATCTTATTATTAGATAGGGGCGGCTGGTAAAATCAGGATGTTCTACAAGGGAAACTTTGATTTTTAAGCATCCCTTCCACTAGGAAATATGATATCTTACCTTTTTCTACTTACCACTAAATTCTTTATTCCGCCCCAATTTTTTATATAGAGTTGCTAAAAGTCCCATTCATACAAGGTATAGATGATTTTATACTGGAGAGAATCTAGTAATTCCAGCTTAAGTTTGTTAATCTTAAAAGAAAGAAGTACAAGTGTTTGGGGGTATATAGTTTGAAAAAGAAATACGTCCTGATATTGCTATTATCTATTTTTCTAGTAGCATGCGGGGAAGAAGTCTATGAAAGCCCATTATCAGAGACTTTTATAGAAGAGCAGGAGGAGTCCGTCGTTCCTGAGAGGGAAGATACGGATTCAAATAATAAGGAAGAAAAGCAAACCTCAGAAGATAAAGGGGATGCTGAAGAAACAGCTTTAAATGAGCTTCGTGTTCATTTCATTGATGTCGGACAAGCCGATGCAACGCTGTTTCAGTATGATGATGCAGAGAAGCAGTATAATATTCTCTATGATACTGGAGACTGGACCGGAGAGGAAGTTGTGCCCTACTTAAAATCACAAGGAGTGTCTCATCTGGACCTCATTATTGTTAGCCATCCTGATGCAGATCATATAGGCCAGCTTGAAGATGTGGTTACGACGATCGATACAGGAGAGGTTTGGCTGTCCGGTAACGTAAACTCCTCGCAAACTTTTCAAAACGCTGTCGCTGCTGTAATTGAAAGTGGGGCCGATTACCATGAACCCCGTACTGGAGAAGAATTTGCAATTGGTCCTTTAAAAATGAAAGTACTCTACCCGAATAGAATAACTGGAAAAACCAATGAAGAATCGATCTCCATCTTATTTACTTATGGAGAGATTGATTTTATTTTTACTGGTGATGCTGACAGAGAGGCAGAACGTTATATGTTGAATCACAGTGATAATATTGAAGCAGAAGTGATCCAGTTAGGTCATCATGGCTCCAATACATCCAGTGACCCTAAATTTATCGAAGCGATAAATCCAGAGGTTGCTATTTACAGTGCGGGTACGAATAATAGTTATGGCCATCCAAGCCCTGAAGTTGTTTCCCTTATTCAAAATTCGGGAATCGGCTTATACGGCACCGATATTCATGGAACTATTGTTGTCACTACGAACGGAATCAACTATGAAATCGAAACGAATAAAGAAGGTACCATAAACCCAGATAGTGAAAGCACTACAGAGGAGTCAGCCGCTTCAGAGGATGCTGCAGTAGCAGAGGAAGAAGCGAAGCCAAGTCAAGATGAAAGCAGCTGTGTCAATATCAATCATGCTTCTACTGAGGAAGTCCAGGAGATTATTCATATTGGTCCGGAACGAGCTCAGGATTTAATTTCACTCCGCCCATTTCTCTCTGTCGATGACTTAGAACGAATAAGTGGAATTGGTCCAGCTAGAATTGCAGATATTAAAGCACAAGGATTAGCATGTGTTCAGTGAGGAGGATTTAACATGAAGGGAATATTAGACCGGTTTGAAGGAAATCTAGCCATTATTCTAATTGAAGAAACAAAGGAAGAAATTCAGATTAAGAAGGAAAACTTACCAGAGGGCAGTGATGTTCATTCTTATTTTCAGCTTACAAAGGAGGAAGGAACATACTCCATCGTCCGACTTGATAAAGACCAAACTGAAAAAGAGCAACAAAAGTCAGCTGATTTAATGACAAAACTTAGGGCAAAAAGCAGTGGAAGTAAGTGGAAAAAATAGGTATTCCTCCAAATTTCGAGGAATACCCTTTCTATAACAATAAGTTTATCCCACCGATTGCGGCTAAACCTAAAATAAGTATCTGAAATATTTTCTGAGGAATAGCTGGTAGTATTTTAACACCAAGAAGTGCCCCAAGTAATATCGGAATAATCAACATAGAGTTGAACGCAAGTGATTTCCCTGTAATTAAACCCAACTGCATATATAATGGAAATTTAATTGCATTTACGGTAAGGAAGAACCACGCACTCGTTCCAACAAACTCCTTCTTTGGCAGCCCTTTTACAAGTAAATAAATAGACATAATTCCACCAGCTGCATTTCCAATCATCGTAGTAAAGCCACCTAATGTTCCCATTGATGATGTAAACCAACGTGAATCCGGTAGAAGCTCATTGAATCTTTCACCAAATTTACTGCGAATAGCATGTAATCCAATCATCGTTAATACAATTACACCAATGAGAGGCTCTAATTGTTTACTATCGATGGCAATTAATACCATATAACCAAATGCTATCCCTAAAAGCGACCAAGGAATAAGCGACAATAAATGCTTCCATACGACACTTCTTCGATAATAGATAATGGCAAATAAATCACCAACCAGTAACATTGGCAGTAAAATTCCCACCGACTCTTTTGCAGGAAACACAATCATCATTAGCGTAACGACAAATATGATCAGGTTAGGAAGTCCTGCCTTAGAGAAACCAATTGCTATGGCACTAATCGTAACAATCGTCCAGTCAAGTACAGTTAAGTCAAACATATGTATACCTCTTCTTATTTTCTAGTCATCCACGCTCTGCCTTCTCGCCATTCTATGGAGACAGGAATGGAGAAAAATGTGGAAAGCTTATTTTCTGTTATCACACTTCTTGTTTCACCTTCTGCAAACACCTGGCCATCTCGCAGCATTAGTGTATGCGAGAAGATTGGCAGAATTTCTTCCATATGATGAGTGACAAAAAGAATCGTAGGAGCATGTTCCGCCTCAGCCATCTTTTCAATGGACATTAATAAATCTTCACGAGCTAGAAAATCTAATCCAGTTGTGGGTTCATCTAAAATAAGCAATAATGGATTTGCCATTAAACCCCTGGCAATTAGAATTTTTTGCTTCTCTCCTTGTGAACAGGTTCTATAGCTTCTTCCTTTCAAATGGCTGAAGCCCAACTGTTCCATCAAGGTTTCGGCTTGCTCTATATCAGTTTTATCAGGTGTATCATAAAGTCCGATAGATGCATATTTGCCACTCAATACCACATCCTCAACGAGGCTCGTTTCTTTTATTCGTTCTTGTAAGGAAGAGCTTACCCAACCAATGGACTTCCTTAATAAACGTAAATCTGTTTTTCCAAATGGCTGATTCAGAACAGAAATATTACCTGTAGTTGGCCAGAGATAGCCATTAATCAGATTCAAAAGCGTTGTTTTACCAGAGCCATTTAAACCGAGAATCGCCCAGTGCTCCCCCTTATTTACTTGCCAATTAATATCCGAGAGTATTCTTATCCCATCCCGCTTCCAGCTCACTTTTTGTAATTCTAATACCTCTTTTTCTCTATACTGTAACATGTTTGTCATTCCTTTCACCTCAATCCCTGTACTTCTTACATATTTCGACCTTTCATCGTCTTTTTCCTGCTTTTCATTCATAGCCAGCAACTTATTACCTTTATAGAATGATAAATAATCCCTAACGTTTGCTGCGCGTTTTGCATACTCTAGCTATATAAAAAACTATTCACAAAGGAGATTGTCATCCGTGAGTCCGAAAAAACGAAACTTTCCTGATGGGTTTGATATTAACATGCAGCCGCTTCATGACTTTATGAAGAGAATGGATAACGCATTTAACGATTCCTTTAAACATCTTCAGCATCATTTTCATACAAAGCCTTTCCGGGTGGAGATGGAAGAAAAGGACCATGCTTATATAGTAAAAGCAGAGTTACCAGGATATTCTCGTGAACAAGTTAAGCTTGAAATAATCGGAAATCAAATTCGAATAGCAGCAAAAGACTCCAGCTCATTAGAAGGCAAAGATGAAAAGAATAACCAGTACACAAAGCAGGAATCATATGAGATAAGAGAAAGATATATAACCTTACCAATGACCATTCCTGAAGACAAAACGACAGCGACCTTTAGACATGGGTTGTTAAAAATAACTATTCCTAAAGAGGAAGAAAATAGGAAAAATATTGTGATTGAGTAACAATGAACAATGATTTGTTACGGATAAGCGCTATTTAGTAAAAGAACTGCTTAGGGTTAGTTTAGTTTCATGAAGAGTTACATTGACTTTAGGTAGTGCGAGTTTTTCATTTGGAGGGACTAAGTTTCTAAGGGTACTAGTTTTTACTTCTCAGGGGTAAATTTTCGAAGTTGAAAAAGCAGTTAGCTGGAAATTCCAGTCTAACTGCTTTTGCTTATTTTATTTCTTCATTCACTCTAGCCATCACTGCAGTACGAAGGTCTTCTAATTTTTTCTCGCTCGCTTCCAAGGAATCCGCCTTCACACCAAAGTAAAATTTAATCTTCGGCTCTGTACCAGAAGGACGCAAACAGAACCATGAACCATCCTCTAAAATATATTTTAATACATTAGATTTAGGCAAGATAATAGCTTCTTCTCGGGCTTCAGACACAAAGACACGTTTACTAGATTGATAGTCCTCTGTGCTTACAATTGCTTGTCCATCCATTTCTTTCGGAGGATTGCTTCGGAAAGCAGCAAGGATGCTATTAATTTGCTGTGCACCATCTTTCCCTTTTAAGGTGAGCGATTCTAGTCCTTCTTTGTAGTAACCATATTGCTCAAAGACGTCTAATAAGCCTTCATAGACGGTCATCCCTTTGGATTTATAATATGCTCCTACTTCCGCAGCTAGCATACAAGCCTGAACTGCATCCTTGTCGCGGACAAAGTCCCCCACAAGATAGCCATAGCTTTCTTCGTAACCGAATAAGAAAGTCTTCTCACCAGTACGCTCAAATTCATTCATCTTCTCTCCAATGAATTTAAAGCCTGTAAGTGTATCGATGGTTTCTAATCCATTTGCAGCTGCAATATCGCGCCCAATTTCGGATGTTACAATCGTTTTTAATACCGTTGCATTTTCGGCAAGCTCACCGCGTGCTTTCTTCTCTGTAATTAAATAATGAAGTAGCAATGCACCTACCTGGTTACCTGTCAGCACTTGATATTTCCCTTCACTGTTACGTACAGCTACACCGACACGGTCTGTATCGGGGTCCGTCCCAAGCAGCATATCAGCATTATAGTCTTCCCCATATTGAATCGCTAATTGGAATGCTGCATGCTCTTCTGGGTTTGGCGAAGTAACCGTAGAAAAATTAGAATCAGGGAGCTCTTGCTCTTTCACCACTTGCACATGCTTAAATCCAAGTTGTTCCAAACCTTTTCGGACAGGGCGGTTTCCTGTTCCATGTAAAGGCGTATATACAATTTTAAAATCATCCGCCATGTTTTTTATGATATCTGGATTTACAGTAATCGTTTGAAGCTGTTTTAAATAAGCATTATCAACCGTTTCACCAATGATGCTAAGTAAGCCATCTTCTTTTAGCTTGTCTTCATCTGCTACTTCTACAGTCAGCTCATTTTCTACTGCATTTACTTTAGCAATGATTTCCTCAGCAATGGCGGGTGTTACTTGCGCACCATCTTCTCCATATACCTTGTAACCATTATATTCTGGAGGATTATGGCTTGCAGTGATTACAATTCCGCTGTATGCATGCAAATAACGTACGGCAAATGATAGTTCAGGAGTGGAACGCAGTGATTCAAAAACATATGTTTGGATTCCATGCTGTCCTAATGTTTTTGCAGCTTCCATGGCAAACTCAGGAGATTTAAAGCGTGAATCATAAGCAATTACAACACCTCTATTTTTCGCTTCTTCTCCATGGTCTTCTATGTATTGTGCTAAACCTTCTGAAGCTCGACGGATCGTATAAATATTCATTCGATTCGTACCAGGTCCTAATTCCCCACGTATTCCACCTGTACCAAATTCAAGCGTTTTGTAAAAACAATCCTCCAGCTGTTTTGGATCGTTCTCCATTTTTGCTAATTGTACTTTTAATTCTTCATTTAATGTTTCATGTTCCATCCATCTCTTATAATCAGTTTCCCAAGACAAAAAGACTCCCCCTATACAAGTGTAGTTAGCAATATACGGCTTCATTATACCCCTTCACCACTGGAAATCA
This sequence comes from Oceanobacillus piezotolerans, assembly GCF_003665065.1. GTDB lineage: Bacteria > Bacillota > Bacilli > Bacillales > Amphibacillaceae > Oceanobacillus > Oceanobacillus piezotolerans. The sequence continues at coordinate 552,564 of NZ_RCHR01000002.1, forward strand.
AAGAGGATTTGGGATTTAACTTTCTACAATATTTACCATCTTGCGAGAAAATAGGACAACAAAATATTTCTCGGGCAATAATTCGACATATATCGAGGTAATTGTAACTTTTTGTTTTTGCAGTCCTGGATTCTATGTTTTAAATAAAAGTTACCTGCCCCTAATAAAGTCACCTGTTCATATTTGATTTAGAGGATCTTTTTATTGTTCCTCCAAATGAATTTCGTAATGCGGCATAATCAAGACTTCAACTCGTCTATTCTTTGCCCGATTCTCTTCGCTTGTATTTGGCTCAAGTGGTTTATATTCTCCATACCCCTTGGCACTGAAATGTATTGGATTTAAATTCTTATTTTCAAGGACTAAAGCCATAAAATTAAGTGCTCTATTTACACTAAGCTCCCAGTTTGAACTGTATTCTGAATTAGAGATAGGAACATCATCCGCATGTCCGCTAACGACAATTTGGTGCGGAGGGTCAGTCACAAGCAAATTCGAAACCTCCCTGGCTATTTCAGCGCCCTCTTGTTTCACTTCTGCACTACCCATATCAAAAAACACATCATTTACGATCCGGACCATTAATCCTTCCTCTGTTAATTCAGTATCTAACTGTTCCGTTAAATTTTCTTTGCTAATATATCCATTAATATTGCTTTGGATTTGCTTTAAATTGTTTAATTCTTTTACGCTGTTTTGTTGTTGTTCTTTGTTTGTTTCTTCATTTTCTTCTAGTTCTTCTTCTTTTTCTTCGTTTTCTTCCTCCGCTGGAGGGCTTTCTACTGGAGATGGATTCTGTTCAAGGATACTATTTCCACCTGTTCCAAATTCCGAACGAAATACATTTGAAAGCTCCTCATATTTTTGAGAGTTAATATCACTCATGGCAAATAATACGATAAACAAAGCCACAAGCAGGGTAAGCATATCTGAATAGGGAAGCAGCCAGGATTCATCAATATGTGATTTTTTCTTTTTTTTATTCCTGCGCATCGTAATCCCCCTGTTTTAGTTTCTCAAATTCTTTGGTCGTTAGAAATGAGCCTAGTTTCTCCTGGATCATGCTAGTAGAATTTCCGCTGGTAATCGAAAGAATTCCTTCTATAATCAGTTCTTTCTGCTGTATTTCTTTTTTAGACTTCTCTCGTAATTTATTTGCAAATGGATGCCACAATACATATCCAGAGAAAATACCAAATAGAGTAGCAACAAAAGCTGCAGAGATAGCATGACCTAATGCATCTATATTAGACATATCCGCCAAGGCAGCAATTAGTCCAATTACAGCTCCTAATACACCCAGCGTTGGTGCATAGGTTCCTGCTTGGGTAAAAATAGACGCACCTTCTTCATGCCTTTCCTCCATCGCTTCAATCTTTTGCAACATCACTTCTTTAATATAGTCAGGCGACTGTCCATCCACAACCATCTGAAGGCCTGCTGCCAAGAAAGGATCTTTGACATCACTAATCTCTCCTTCTAAGGAGAGAATTCCTTCTCTTCGCGTTAATTCTGTCCATCTGCTAAACAGATGGATCAATTCCTTATTATCTGTTACAGACTTATTTGAAAATAAAATCTTAAACAATGCGGGCAGTTTTTTTAATGTACTGCCTGGAAAAGCAATGGAAACTGCAGCTGCTGTCCCAACAAAAATAATCAATAATGCAGCAGGATTAATAAGTGATGCCAAACTAGCTCCTTTTAAAATCATTCCTACTACAATAGCAATAAAGCCTAAAATCAAACCTATTAACGTCGTAATATCCATGATTGACCTCCTGAACCTTGAATAAGGAACCTTTATGTATAGAAGATTTAAACTTGCTCAATAAATATATCGGATTGTAATCAAACAAAATGAAGTAAACAACTGAATTTCTCTAAGTTATCTGGAAGACAGACAACCAGAAATTTTGTTTTCAAGGCTGGAAGACTGTGGAACTTAAAATAACAAGCATTGACTTAACTTAATAATGCTTTTTTTGCCATTGACATAATTACTTCTCTACCCAAAAAAAGTGCTGGAATGAATCATCTTCATTCCAGCACCTTATCAACTATTACTTTTATTCATATTTTTCCATACTTCCTGATAGACTTGTTTTAATGGAATACCGTTTGCTTCAGCAATTTGTTTACAGTCTTCATACTCTGGCGATCTTTGAAAAACTTCTCCCTTGTTTATTCCAAGTTTGACGGTTACGGTCCCCCAGATGGTTTCCACCTTTTCAAAACGCCGTTCCATTCGATGAACAGTAATTGGGTAATAACGAATCCCCAAAGTTGTTGTCTCATCTAGGAGAATTTTTTTCATAGAATCCAGTGACTGTTTGGAACACAGTAATTGAAGCAAAACACCTGGACGGTTTTTCTTCATGAAAATCGGGGTATAAAATACATCATTTGCTCCAGCATTAAAGAGCTTGTCCATTACATATCCAAGCCATTCGCCAGATATATCATCCAAATTCACTTCCATCTTCACCATTTCACTATCGATATGCTCGTTATTTGGCGGGTGTTCCTTCATTCTAGATTTGCCCCCTTACTACTTGATTCCTTTTGCCAAGCGGTCGATAAGAACCGCGCTATAGGCGCCACCGAATCCATTATCAATGTTGACAACACTTATCCCGCTTGCACAGGAATTGAGCATGGTTAATAATGCTGATAAACCATGAAAATTTGCTCCGTAGCCAATGCTAGTCGGTACTGCTATAACAGGATGAGAAACGAGACCACCGACAACACTCGGAAGCGCTCCTTCCATTCCCGCAACTACTACTGAAGCGGTTGCCTGCTGAATCACAGGTGCTTGGTCTAATAAGCGATGGATCCCTGCAACTCCAACATCGTAAATACGTTTCACATTACTCCCGAGCACTTCTGCTGTAATTGCTGCTTCCTCTGCGACACGTAAATCAGATGTACCAGCACAAACAATGGCAATATAATTATCTGACACTGTCTGTTTCTTTTCTGCTTTCCAATACATAATCTCTGCCACCTTGGCATATGTAAGCTCAGGATGTACTCGCAGGATTTGATTAGCTTTTTCCTCAGAAAGTCTTGTGATTAGTACATCGCTTTGCCTTGCTTTCATTGCTTCTAAAATGGTGATAATCTGTTCTGCTGTCTTGCCTTCACCAAAAATGATTTCCGGAAACCCTTGTCTTTTTTGGCGATGATGATCGACCTTAGCGAATCCTAGATCCTCGTAGGTTGCCAGGAGTTTCTTTGCCTCATCTATACTCATCGTTCCGTCCTGAACTTTTCTTAATATATCTTCCATTGACCTATCAACTCCTCACTGTTCTCCTATAACAACGCGCAGTACGTTCGGATGATTCGGGAATGTCTTCGTTCCTGCACCATAACCAACATTTATTACTTTCATGGATGGGAAGGAGGAGAACTCCTCAGCTAAAACCGCTGCAATCGCCGCCCCTGTTGGAGTCGTTAATTCTGTTCTTAGCTCACTCTTAGCAACAGGAACACCACGTAAGATTTCCAATGTTGCAGGGGCCGGTACCGGATAAACTCCATGGTCAATGTGAATGTGGCCAGATCCTGTAGGTACAGGTGCAGAGATGATTCTTTCGACACCCAGCTGATCAATTAATATCGCAGCTCCAACGATATCGATAATCGAATCCACGGCACCCACTTCATGAAAATGCACCTCTTCAAGCGGTACACCATGGATCTTCCCTTCTGCGATCCCTATTTTCTTAAACATTGCTAAAGCCAGTTCCTCTACTCGCTCTGAAAAATCCGCTGCCTTTATCATCTTCACAATATCACTGTATCCGCGATGGTGATGGTCCTGTGAATGACTATGGGTGTGATCATGCTCATGATCGTGTGAATGACTGTGGTCGTGTCCATGATCATGATCGTGTGAATGACTATGGCCGTGTCCATGATCATGATTATGCGAATGGCTATGGTCGTGTCCGTGTTCATGATCGTGTGAATGACTGTGGTCGTGTCCGTGTTCATGATCGAGTGAATGACTATGGTCGTGTCCGTGTTCATGATCGTGTGAATGACTGTGGTCGTGTCCGTGTTCATGATCATGTGAATGACTGTGGTCATGCCCATGATCATGGTCGTGTGAATGACTATGAACATTTTCCTCTGTTAAAACTACATCAAATTTTGTTCCTGTAATCCCATTTTTCACTATTTTTTTCGTATTAAGCTCATACTCATCTTCTATATTTAATTTTTTCAGTTCCTCCTGCAAATGGGTAAAATCAGCACCTGCGTCTAGTAGGGCACCGATTGTCATATCTCCACTTAGCCCAGAAAAACAATCCAAATATAATACTTTCATCGTTATTCTCCTTTGGTGTAATATGTAACCTATTATAAAATAAGCATTTCCTATCTCCTAGTAAAGGAAACTTTATTTCCGTTCCTTACGTAAAAAAGCAGTTTTCAATCTGCGGACAGATTAAAAACTGCTATATTATTTTGAGACATTAAGCGTTTGCTGCTAATTTCTCGGCAGCGTTTGCTTCAGGTAATACTTCATTCATGCTACCTGTACGATATCCGAGCAGATCAACAGATACATAGTCGAAACCAAGTGATACTAATTTATGTTGAATTTCTTCACGTTTCACTAATAAATCAGCGATTTTATCTGCTGCAACCTCGATACGTGCAACATTTTCATGGTAACGAACACGAACTTCGTCGAATCCAATACCTTTCAGATAAAGCTCAGCTTGATTTACTTGATTTACCTTTTGTTTAGAAAGCTTTGTTCCATATGGGAAACGAGATGCTAAACTACAAGAAGCTAGTTTGCTCCATACTGGCAGGCCAAGTTCCTTTGCAAGTGCACGCACTTCCGTTTTATAAAGGTTCGCTTCTTGAAGCACACTGCGAATGCCTTCTTCTGTTCTCGCTTTCAATCCTGGACGGAAATCTTCCTCATCATCCATGATCATTCCATCTAACACATAGTCGTAATTTAGCTCTTTTGCAAGTTTGTTTAAATGTGTATAAAGTAATTTTTTGCTATAGTACCAGCTATCTGGATTATTAGCGACGATATTTGCATCTTCTAATTCTTTAATTTCAGTTTTATATACGTTTACACCCATGTCTTCTGCTAATTGTACAGCTGCATCAAATTCTGAATCACGGAAAAGCTCAGAGTTAACTACAACCGCTAAAACATTATCGCCTAATTCCTGTTGTGCACGTTTTAAAACGACGGCACTGTCTACTCCTCCTGAGAACGCAACCATAACGCGGCCCATCTGTTTAAGAGTTTCCCCTAGACGGCGATTTTTCTCTTGTAATTCAACCATTCCATTCACCTCATTTTCCCTTTACGAGGGATATTTTCCTTCTATATTACTACATATAAAGATGATTAGAAATAATGTGCATTCCTACTTATCTTATTCACTATTCCTTCTAATTAAAACATTACTTTGTTTTTGTTTAGTTGTCAAACAAAATAAATCGATCTATAAAAGTGTTTTCATTTTATGACATTGCTAATTGTTTCAGATACAATGGAAACAGTTGAAAGGAGACTGGACTAACATGTATTTTCTAAATAAAGTGGAACCCTATATTTTAAGTGACGATATAACTATACGCGATTTTGCATTAGAAGCAATTGAAAATAGTTTCTTAGCAACAGAAGACACATTTATGCTTGCATTTCAAGCACTGGATAAGCTACCGCCTAATCAAATGTCAAATCCAATTATTCCATTTACCCGTAATGCACCCGTTACGGAAAAAGTGTTGCAAGAAGTCATTAGACGTTTGGAAAAGAAGGATTTAAATTTCCAATGGTATCTTTCAATTCTAGACTTTTGTCCAACTGCTTTACTGGTTAAATACGAGAAAGACTTAGAAAAATTTGTGGATCAGAAATTACTAAAGCACCGCACAAGACTTCACTCCCTTGATACAGAATCTCTTTTTATGGAAGCAGGGGAAGTCATGCATATCGTTGTGGAAAAAGATTTTGATATAAAAGCCTTTCAATATGGAAAACGGATTTTCCGAGAATTGATTGCTCGAGGAGAATATGATGAAAACCGGATATATGAGATTAAAAGTGTGATACAAAATGAATTAGAGGAAGACAATTTTACGATAGATGGAGTTTATAACGTCTTTCTTGCTGGAGAGCAGCGTGTCGAACAACTTGTGCCAATGATTGCAGGTCTCCTTGTTCGTATGGAGGAAGACATCCTTATTGAAGAAGTAGTCGATGCCTTAATTAAAATCGGTTCCGTCAGCGTTTTACACGAGCTGGAAAAATACATTGAAAATGAAGATACAGCCTTTGCAGCAATTGAGGTCATTGGCAATATTAAACACCCTATTGCAGAAGAAATACTATTGCGTTATTTTGACCAAGCAACAGACATAACGATTAAAACAGTTCTTGCAGAAGCGCTTTGTCTTCAACTTTCCAGTGTAGCCGTTCCAAAGATCGTCGAATTACTGGAAACTGGGTACGATGAAGAGCTACTTGATTTAACGGAATGTGTCTATCCAGTTTGCATTATCAATGATATGGATCATCCTAAACTTGATGAATGGAGAAAAGAATTGCAGCAATCTGAAGTATATTGGGAGCAATTTAAAAAAGAACACATTCTAAAAGAAGCAAAAGAACAAGGTGTTGGCCGAAATGATCCTTGTATTTGTGGAAGTGGCCGTAAATTTAAGAAGTGCTGTGGAGCTTAAGCTTTGCTTGGTACGAAATACTTTTCGAATTTAACATTTACTGTCCGCCTGCAAATAATACAGTCCAGATGCTCTCGAGCGTGACAGTAACAGAAAGGAGCGTGCCCAACAGCACGCTCCTTTTCTCATTCTAATATGGATTCAATTTCTGTCATCAAATCAGCCGCTTCCTGCCAATTTCCTTCTGCTAATGCATCTTGATAGGCAGTAAATAAATCAGAAAGCTCTTGCAATGTTTCGTCTGCATTTAATATTGGAGCGTTTTGATCAGTACTTTCCTCTGATTCCGGCGCTTCCTCTACGCCTTCTCCATCAGCAGGTGGCTCAGTTCGAGGCGCCACACCACTTTCAACAAGTCGAAGCAATTCTTCCAGGGCCTTCTCAAAATTAGCTTCCATGACAATATAATCATCATAGGCAAGTACCACTTGCTTCACTTCAGGCAGAGATGTTTCATTTGATGATTCAATATAAATTGGCTCTACATATAAAATGGTATCCTCTATCGGAATGGCTAGTAAATTTCCTCGGATAACCGATGAGCCACCTTGTGACCAAAGGTTTAGCTCTTGGGAAATTTCACTATCTTGATTTATTCGGTTCTCGATTTGCTGCGGCCCATAGACGTTTTCCTGTTTAGGGAATCGATATACAAATTTTTCACCGTAATTTTCACCGTCATTCCGTACACCAATCCATGCAATCATGTTTTGCCTGTTCCTTGGAGTGTATGGAAGCATCAAAATAAATTCTTCATCGACATCCTCTTCCAATTTCATTGTGATATAATACGGATTCATTTCAATATCTTCATCATAATAACGCTCCGTAGGGAATTGCCAGTAATCCTCGCGATTGTAGAATAATTCCAGATTCGTCATGTGATACGTTCCATACATTCTTGCTTCAATCTCAAATAACTGTTCTGGATAACGGAAGTGGGCACGCACATCATCCGGAATTTCTTCTGTGAATAATTCAGGAAACATATTTATGTACGTCTGTACAATCGGCTCCTCAGGGTCTGTTACATAGAACTGAACATCCCCATTGTAAGCATCGACAACTACCTTCACTGGATTCTTAATATAATTCTTTCGCCCCTCATAGCTCTCTGCATACGGATAGCCCTCTTCTATCACATATGCATCAAGCATCCAAGCTAAGCTCCCATCATCGCGGATGAATATATACGGATCATTGTCATATTCAAAAAATGGTGCGATCCGCTCTACCCGATCCATAATGTTTCTCGTTTGCAACAGCTGGCTATCACCGTTAACCTGTCCAGATACTAGAATTCGGAATGAACCCTCATCCAAGGCAAATAGAAGACGATTCAACCCATTTAACTGGATTCCTGCATCACTATCCTCATAGCGACTTGTCATATTCTCATCCCCAGCAGGATAGTCAAACTCATTCACTTCTGTATTGACAATAACACTATCATAATCCTCTTCACCGAAATAAATCTGTGGTCGATTTACATCGATGACCCCTTGAGGTGGAAGATTACGAACCAAATACTCTGGCTGCCCTTGTGAAGTAACATCATTCACCTGACTCATTGCAATTCCGTATCCGTGTGTATAACGGAGGTTCTGGTTTACCCAGGTCTGTGCTTGATCTGGCAGATCTTCGGTATTTAATTCTCTTGCACCGATAAATACCTGCTGATAATCTCCGTCAATTTTATAACGGTCGATATCAATATCATTAAATTGATAATATGTCCGGAATGTTTGCAGCTGATTATATATATCTAATAGTGGTCTTGAATCATTAATTCGGATATTTTCAACCGTTTCCGTGTTTCTTTCTAATAAATCTCCACTCAAAGAAGCCACATTACCAGGATGCTCTGTCTCTTGCATGTCCTCTAATTCATAGGCAGCTCTAGTATAATTTAAGTTATGCTCTAAATATGGAGCTTCTCTGTTAAATTCATTTGGAGAAACGACGAAATTCTGAACTACGATGGATGCTCCTTGTCCTAGAACCATTATTGCAAAATATACGATAACTGGTGTAAGTATCTTTCTCAAGTTTCCTTTTCGCAATGTAAGGATAATCCAAACCGCACCTATTAGTGCAACTGCTGCTAGAATTAATGAAACCGGAATGTTAATCATACGATCCGTATAACTTAAACCATGGACCACGCTCTCCTGAAACATATTTACTTGATTCGTAAGCATTGTTTCAAATGGAGCAAGTAAGTGCGAAGCCGCGACTAAAATACCTGTGATAAGTATAGTAATACCTAATTGCCACTGTGCCGTCTTACTCATCCGGTACATATGAAATACGGAATAAGCAAGAACTTCCATAATAAGAAGTAAAATACTAAAACTTAATAATAAATTAATGATAAATTGCAAAAACGGCAGAACATACATATAGAAAGAGATATCCATGTTGAAAAATGGATCACTTTCCCCAAAAGTGGCGAAATTCATCAGTTTTAATGCTGGTTCCCATCCAATCCCTTGGACGGTGACACTCCCAATCAGACCAACAAATAATGAAATCGCAGCCATTAGCAATCTTATTACCTTCTTTTGTTGCAAAAAAGGTGGTAATTGATGGGAATCAAAATGATTGTTGTAGGCTCGATAGATCCAAGATACGGTGATATACGTTATAATCGCGAATACAAGGAATCCAACCGTACCCAGTACTATCTTTGTAGTAAGAATTGTGGTAAAGACTGTTTCAAATTGAAGAGAATCCATCCAAATATAATCGGTTACCCACTTAATAGATAGAATTCCGAGTATAAATATCAGTAGAAGTGCTCCAACTATCCAACCCGTTCTTTTCCCCTGTTTCTTTAATCTTTCCATTTGCTGCTTATCAAAATGCCCTTTAAAGTCCATTACTTACCTCCTTTTTATTTCGTTCTTTCTCTATCAATCCCAATACTTCTATCCTATCAGATTTTACCCTTCATTACCCTTATAAAGGCTGTATTTATCCCAGTCTATTAGTCTCTATTTTGTTATTGACAAGGGTTATAATATGACTCAGAATATGTATGAGGTGAAGTAAATGAACGTAAAAGAAGCGCTCGTTTTTATAATTGGAATCTTTGTTACTGTGATTGGCTTTCTATTTTCAGGTCTTTTTACCGTATATGTTATTGATACGAATTATGGAGCTGGCGAGTCTAATCTTGGTACGGACATCGCGCTTGTCATTATATTAGGAGTAATCCCCTTAGGTATAGGAATCTTACTATGCCGTTATGCAAGAAAATCAGCGAAAAAACGAATGGCTGGATTACTTGAAGACGAGATTCTCAAGCTTGTCACAAGCTTAAACGGGAAGATTACGATCGCCGAACTGGCAGCAAACACCAAACTTTCCATACAAGAATCTGAGCAGCAGCTGGAAACCTTTGTTAAAATAGGCGCTTCAGAAAGACAAATATCAGATGGCGGTGTGTTTGTCTACTATTTCCGTCATATCATCTCTCAAGATGAAAAAGAACAAGCTAAACCTATTTAATTAGGAAGAGGGATACCATTGACAAAGCAAATCTTAACAAACGACTGGGCACCCTTGCTGGAGGAGGAATTCTCTAAGCCCTATTACCAAAACCTAAGATCCTTTCTAAAAGAGGAATATCAAACAAAGACTATCTATCCCGAAATGGACAACATTTTTAATGCCCTGCACCTGACACCCTTTGAAAAGGTTAGTGTAGTTATATTAGGACAAGACCCTTACCACGGGCCAAATCAGGCACATGGTCTCAGCTTTTCAGTAAAGCCAAATGTAGCCATTCCCCCTTCTTTAAGAAATATTTTCAAAGAATTACAGGATGATGTAGGAGTTCCCATTCCTAATCACGGTTACCTCGTAGATTGGACGAAGCAAGGCGTACTGCTGCTCAACACAGTTCTAACTGTCAGGCAGGGTGAGGCACATTCACATAAAGGAAAGGGCTGGGAAACATTTACAGATCGTGTTATTGAGACATTAAACTTAAAAAAAGATCCGGTTGTCTATCTGCTCTGGGGTGCAGCTGCCCAAAAGAAAATAACGTTAATTGATACAACGAAGCATCATATTATAAAATCACCCCATCCAAGTCCATTGTCTGCACATCGCGGCTTTTTTGGAAGCAAACCCTTTTCCAAAACAAACCGTATTCTGACGGAGATAGGGAAAGATGAAATTAATTGGAGGCTGTAAACAGTGAGGGATTGGCCTCACTGTTTTTTATGCTCCTAGTTGAAATTCCAGGTTCTTGGATGTTCTCTCGTAAACTATGGATATGAGATGAATACGTAAAGTATTCACATTGATGCTAATATAATTCCTGCAACTATTAAGGCAATAAAATAGAGAACCCTTTCAGGTTCTCTGCTTATCGCCCCATTCATACGGAGTAAGTTGATAGACATAATAATTAAGCCAATTTGAAAATAATAGATGACTATATGAACGCCAGGTATGTAATGGCTGTTTGGAATCATCATCATCTGGAAAATAATTAGCAGGGATATCAATATTCATTCCTTTACTTCTATCACGATTATATTCATCCAATAGTGTTGTTGCATCATATTCCAAATGACCAGTAATCATAATGTTTCTTGAATCCTTCGACATGATAATAAATGGAGAGCCATCGTCAGTTTCAGCTAGCAGATTCAAATCAGGATGCTTCTCAATCTGTTCTTTTACTACTTCTGTATGTCTGGAATGTGGTGCACGAAAGACCTCATCAAATCCTCGGACTAGCTTTACGGTCGGATCAGCCAGCGTATGATTAAAGATGCCAAAATACTTCGCAGGCAACTCATATTTATCCACCCCGTAATGATGATATAATGCAGCCTGTGCTCCCCAGCAAATATTTAGTGTAGAGGTAACATTTTCTTTCGCCCAATCCATAATCTCCGTCAATTCTTGCCAATAATTAACCTCTTCAAAATCCAATAATTCAATCGGTGCACCAGTAATAATCATTCCGTCAAAACGACGATCCTTCACTTTTTCAAACGTCGTATAAAATGTATCGAGATGATAACTGCTTACATGTGTTGACCGATAGGTAGCAGTTCTTAAGAATGTAATATTCACCTGTAATGGTGTATTTCCTAACAGACGCAATAACTGAAGCTCCGTCTTTTCCTTCTCCGGCATTAAATTTAAAATAAGAATACTTAATGGCCGAATATCTTGTGTCCTGGCCCTGTCCTCATCCATGACGAAAATCTTCTCTTCTTTTAACAAATCACTCGCTGGTAATTCCTTTGGTATATTTATCGGCAACGTACACCTCTCCCTTTTTCGTAATCCCAAGTTATCCTTCATTATAGTTTTAATAGAATATTATGGCAATATGTATTTATAATTCTTCAAATAATCCCTTCTTTTTCAAAACAAGAAAAATAGGGCTATCAGGACTATTTCGATGTGCTATATTAAATAGATGGAATTACCCTGTTGCGAGCGTTCTAAAAAAAGTATTCGACTAGCCTGTACATATGCAGATAAGAAGTTTATGAATTCTTTCCTGCCAAGAAAGGAGTATCTTGATGAAAGTGGAAATTGAATCAGTAAAAATGAAACGATCTTATTTATTTCTTCTAATTGTGGGGATAATTGTTGTTGCTTTTAACTTAAGACCGGCCTTAACCTCTGTCGGTCCACTTATCGGTCTGATTCGAGATGATTTAGAGCTATCAAATTGGAGTGCTGGCTTATTAACAAGTCTGCCGCTGATTGCATTTGCAATTATATCACCACTAGCGCCTAGACTAGCTAATCGCTATTCATACGAAATAGCATTATTATTAGGAATGATTTTCCTTTTTATCGGGATTAGCGTACGCTCCATTTCAGTGATCCTTCTCTTATTCACAGGAACACTTCTTGTTGGAGTTGGCATTGCCATCTTAAATGTTTTATTACCGGGGTTTATTAAGGATAAATTCCCGAATAAGGTTGGACTGATGACGAGTATCTACTCAACAGCAATGGGAACATTTGCTGCAGCTGCATCTGGGTTAAGTATTCCACTTGCGACCGGGATGAACCTTGGATGGCAAGTTGCTCTTTTTGTATGGGCAACCCCTTCGATAATCGGGATTCTAATATGGACTTATCTCGCAAAAACCCGAACTAAAGATACACAGCTTGAAGTAAAGGCAATAAAGTCAGATAACAACCGAATGTGGCGTTCCCCTCTAGCTTGGCAAGTTGCCTGCTTTATGGGTTTCCAATCATTTTTATTTTATGTAACGATTTCATGGCTGCCTGAGATATTGCATAGCAGTGGCGTAAGCATGGCTACAGCTGGTTGGATGCTTTCGTTCACTCAGTTTATTGGACTGCCAGCAAGCTTCCTCGTTCCAGTGTTAGCCGAACGTTTTAAATCTCAAAGGGTAATTGTTCTCATAGTCACACTTTCTATCTTTATTGGCTATGGCATGCTGCTAATTGGAGGTTCGATGGCCTGGATGATTGTTAGTACCATTTTTATCGGCTTAGGTTTATCAGGTACCTTTGCATTGGCTTTAACATTATTAGGGTTACGTGCCCGTACTTCGAAGCATGCCGCTGAACTATCCGGCATGGCTCAATCTCTGGGTTATGCCCTTGCTGCAGCCGGTCCGATAATTATCGGGTACTTATTTGATATAACTGTTAGTTGGACAATTCCAATTGCAACTATTTTAGTCGTCTCTATGATTGTAACGTTCTTCGGTTTAGCAGCAGGAAGAAACCGTTATGTGCTGGAGGAAAGGTCTTAAATTAACTTTGTTTAATTAATTGCACAAAGCAAAACTTTCCCAACCGCTAAATGAATGAATAGAGATTTTTAAAATAAAATAGAACATCGCCCTAAGCCATTATTCATAGGTTTAGGGCTTTCTTTATCCAAATAGTTCCCTCTTCCCCTTCACAAAATAGAACGCATGTTCTATAATGAAACCACATCTTTCTTAGGAGGATAATCATAAATTCTATATTTCGATGCCCCTTTTTACATTTTAATTTCGATAGTACTAGTAGAGAAACCAATACAGAGAAGAGGGAATGCAAATGGATAAACCAACCTTTACATTTGAGGAAATTCTAGAGCAGAATGAGCGTCGCATCCATTATCAGATCCAAAAACTAAACATTCGAGACCCGCATCATGAATTTTTCCAAGAAGGATTAGTAGCGATGTGGAACGCATACGAGACATATCAACCAGACAAAGGACCACTTGCCACCTATTTTAACTTCACAATCCGCAACCGATTAATTGATAGAATCCGAAAAGAAAATCGCATACAGGAAAAAACAGAACTTATCGTGGAAAACGAAAAGAAAACGATGAATGATGGGAATTATCAACGCAGCAGAGAAGCTTCCACCCTAATACCAAATCTTAAAAGTGAAGTGATAGATGATCATACTTTTTGGAATAGAGTAAAGGCTCCCCTTTCCGATAAACAATGGAAATGGGTGAAGCAGCATATTATAGAAGAAAAGTCCTTAAAGGAAATTGCCGAAGCCGAGAATGTATCGCTGGAAGCAGTGAAAAGCTGGGGAAAAACAGCGAGGAAAAAACTAAGAGATTTAAAACTAGAGGATGAATGAGAACGAAATATCATGAAACGCTCTATCTCAAAAAAGTGCTGACTTTATCATCAGAGAAAATATAAACAAACTTCTTCGTTAAGACAGACCTAGGTGAGACCCCGCAATCACAATAGCAAGCGGGGCTCATTGGATATTAAGGAACGCACAAAATGCTGAAAGAGCGTTATTTCTCTGCTGACCAAGATTTTGGACTTTTCTTATATAAAACTCTTATGTTCCCAGCCCCGATAATAACCAGCAAGTAGATGTTTTGAAATAAAAATAAAATAGGGTAAAATTGAACTTATACAGAATTTTAGAAAGGGGCTTCTCAATTGAACTATAAAGGTTATATTGGTACATATACGAAAAAGACCAGCAAAGGTATTTATTCATTTACGCTAGATACAGAGAATAAGAAAATAACAGATGTTAAGCTGGCTGCTGAAATAGCTGGTCCTACTTATTTGAAAATAACAGAGGATAAAAAATATCTTTATTCCATTATTAAAGAAGGTGAACAAGGCGGAGTAGCTGGTTTCTCTATCGAGAAAGATGGTTCGCTTTCCGCCATTAATAAGCAATTGGTTCCTGGGCCAAATCCATGCCATATCAATACAGATAAAAACCACCGCTTATTATTCAGCACGAACTATCATAAAGGCACGGTCGATTCCTATCAAATTAAAGAAGACGGAAGTGTTAGCCGGGCAGTTTCCACCATCCAGCATGAAGGAAGCGGACCAGATCATCGTCAGGAGAAATCCCATGTCCACTATGCTGGAATGACACCAGACGAAAAATATCTCGTTGTTGTAGACCTTGGAAGTGATCGAGTACTTTCTTATTCGGTTAGTGAAAGTGGGGAACTGGAAGAAGCTAGTCGTCTCTCTACACCTCCAGGCAGTGGACCAAGACATTTAGTCTTTCACCCCCAACGAGAAACAATCGCTTATCTTGTAACTGAGTTAAGCTCTGAAGTCCTTGTTTTACAATATGACAGTAATAACGGAAGCTTCGATATTATTCAATCAGCCAAAACAATCCCAAATGATTTCACAGAAAACAACCAAGGCAGTGCCATCCACGTCTCCTCAGATGGCCGGTTTGTTTACACAGGAAATCGTGGTCATAACAGTATTGCTATATTTGCAGCTGATGAGAAAACAGGAAAGTTACAATTTGTGGAATATACCCATACAGAAGGAGATTGGCCACGTGATTTTGTCCTTGACCCTTCAGAGAGCTTTCTTATTGTTGCCAATCAGGAATCCAATAATCTTGTTCTATTTCAACGTAATAAAGAAACAGGAATACTGTCTCTTATTCAAAATGATATGGAAGCACCAGAGCCAATTTGTTTAAAATTTGTTTAAGCTTATGCAGCAAAAGTCTAGTCGACTTTTGCTGTTTTTCTTGGGTCGGAATTGGTATAATGTTCCATAAGTTTTAAGATTATGCTAAAAGGGGTTTAATCATGAACAGCTATCAGATAAATCATTTACAGTCCTATAAGGAAAAAAACAAAAATCGCGCACGGTTTCTTATTCAATGTCATGACAGACAAGGAATTGTTGCAGCAGTATCACAATTCTTATTTGAACATGATGCTAACATTATCGATTCTAAGCAGTATACCCTCGATCCTGAAGGTGGCGAATTTTTCATGCGAATTGAATTTGAGTGCGCCAATCTGGAGAATCAAAAAGGGGTATTGGAGAAAGACTTCCAGCAGGTGGCAGAGAAATTTAATATGAGTTGGAAGCTTATGTATGTGGAACAGTTTAAGAACATGGCCATCTTTGTCTCGAAAGAGGTTCATTGTTTACTAGAATTATTGTGGGAATGGCAAAGTGGCGATTTAATGGGCAATATTGCACTGGTGATAAGCAATCATGAAAATGCCCGGGAAATTGTGGAGTCTCATGGCATCCCATTTTATTATATTCCAGCAAATAAAGATATTCGTAATGAGGTGGAAGAAGAGCAAAAGAAATTGTTGCAAGAGTATAATGTGGATGTCGTTATTTTAGCTAGATATATGCAAATTCTGACACCAGAATTTGTAAAACATTTTGAGAATCGTTTAATTAACATTCATCATTCCTTCTTGCCTGCCTTTATCGGTGCCAATCCGTATAAACGGGCATATCAGCGCGGGGTAAAAATGATCGGTGCTACATCACACTATGTTACCAATGATTTAGATGAGGGCCCAATTATTGAACAGGACATTGAAAGAGTCAGCCATGAGGACAATGAAGCTGACTTGAAGAAAATTGGCCAATCTATTGAAAGAAGTGTCCTTGCACGTGCAGTGAAATGGCATTTAGAGGACCGCATTCTGGTGCATGAAAATAAAACGATTATCTTTTAGTTTAAATCTTAAAGTATTTCTCTAAACAAATTTATAAAAATGGTATCTTTTTTCATTCGGAAGTGTTATACTAAAAACAACTTATTGATGTTCGTGCTAGCAATACAAGATACATGTAATAACTAACAAGTCATTATCTTCGGTCTTGAATTATTATCCTGAACAGCCAAAAGTAATACACGTGCAACATGCACACAGGAGGAATTTCACATGAACAAAGGTTCAGTAAAATGGTTTAACGCAGAAAAAGGTTTTGGATTTATCGAGGTTGAAGGTGGAGACGACGTATTCGTACACTTCTCAGCAATTCAAGGCGAAGGTTTCAAAACTTTAGAAGAAGGTCAAGAAGTAACTTTCGATATCGAAGAAGGTAACCGTGGACCACAAGCAGCTAACGTTAACAAAGCGTAAATCTGCTTAAAAAGCTCTTCTCTTATGAGAAGAGCTTTTTTTATATTACAAAACGTACAGTATAAGAGCCAACGCATTCGCCAAAGACCGAGCGAATCCGTTGGCTTTTTTTATTCGAATTAAAACAAATTGGAACAGCCATTCCCTATGCTATAATAAAGGAAAGTTTCAATCTAATTGCATAATTAATGGGAGGTGCATAAAATTTGGACCCATTAGACGTCATGTTGAACCTAGAACATGTTATACCCTATTATCAACCAGTTATTAGCGCGGATACACAAAGGGTTATAGGATATGAGGTTTCTGCTTCCTTTTTCGGAAAGAATAACGAGCACAATAGTCTGAATTGGTTCTTCGTGGATTCACAGATACCTGCAGACTTTCAGCTTGAACTTAGCAGCTATATTCTAAATAAGGTGTTGGATACTTACCTTGAGCAACATGAAACCTTCGTCTTATTTATTAATTACAATGCAAAATTACTACATGAAAACAATGGCGAAGTATTGCTATCTAACCTCGAAACCTATGCTGATAAGGGACTGGACCTATCCAATATCGTCATTCAATTAAAAGATGAGGATATCGTGGATGAGATGGATTCCTTACATGCTTTATTAAAATATATGAAAGCAATGGGCATCCAAATTGCTATTGACCATGTTGGGCAAAGGAACGGGAGCCTTGAACAATTAGTTACACTAAAACCCAATTTGGTTGGTATTGATACAGGTTTTTTAAAGGACGATGATCTGCCACATTTGTATAGCTATGTCCACCACTCTCTTTCCATGCTTGCACGTAAAATTGGAGCAACCTTATTATTCAAAGGAATCTCCACGTACAATCAATTGAATTATGCATGGAGAAATGGTGGAAGATATTATCAGGGGACATATTTAAAACAGGCTGAGCCGGATTATGTAGAACCTGATTGCTGCAAGGAAAAGATAGAGAGAGACTTCCAGCTTTTTGTTAACTATGAACGAAAGAAAATGCAGGCACAGCTTGGATTAATTTCCTTGATTCATCATCAATTTATTACAACGCTTCATGCCCTTAGCCCAGATGATCCTTATGATAAAATAATTGATTCTGTCGGCCATGCATGCGATGACTTTGTATTTCGAGTGTATATCACCAATGAAGAAGGAATTCAGCTATCTTCAAATGCTGAGAAAAATCAGGATGGGACCTGGGAACTGAATCCAGCTGGCAAGCAGAAAAACTGGAGCTGGCGTCCTTACTTTTTTGAGAATATCATTAGGATGAACCTTGAGAAAAAAGGCATTCTGTCAGATCTCTATACTGATATTCACCGAAATGAACAAATTCGAACCTTTTCTTATCCCTTAACAGATGACCGCTATATCTTTCTCGATATACCATATGACTATTTATTTGAGCAAGAAGGATTACTGTAGTTTGATAGGAGTGTAAGTATTGATTGAAGTATATACCGATGGCGCTTCAACCGGAAACCCTGGTAAAAGCGGAGCTGGAATCTATATCAAAGTAAATAAAGAGCATTATGAGTATTCCATCCCACTTGGTGAATTAACTAATCATGAAGCAGAATTCCACGCTGTTATGGAAGCATTAAAACTATGCAAAGCACATTTTCCGGCTGAGATTTTGTCTTTTCGATCGGACTCGAAATTGGTTGTTGATACGATTGAAAAAGACTTTACCAAGAATAAAGCGTTTATACCCTTATTAGAAGAGATTCGAGAGCTATATACAGATTTTCCATACTTTTTTATCAAATGGATTCCGGAAAAGCAGAATAGCAATGCGGACCGATTGGCGAGGAAGGCTTTAAGGATGACGTTATAGTAAGGATTCGGATACTTTTACAGTACAGAAACGCCGATATTTCTATAAAACCACCGTTAAACCAAGTTTCCTCCTCAAAGAGAAAAACAGCCTGGCACATATCTGCTAGGCTGTTTTTCTTTTCGTTTCTTTTCCGCGATAATTGACAATTACAATCCCAACTGCAACTAATCCAATGGCTGCAAGAATAAAACCATTCAAACTCTCCCCTGGTATAAACAGAGCAGAAAGCACGGCACCTGAGACAGGTACGATGAATTTATACAAACTTAATTCCCCTGCGTTATTGTATTTCAGAATCGAATACCATAAGGCAAATGCCACTGCAGATAGTAAAGCAGAATATATGAACAGCCCCCAGCCAAACGGTGTAAATACCATTGCATGTTCACTAAGCTGTGGTACGCCGATGATTAGTAACACAAGACCACCAAGACTAAGCTGCCAGCCTGTAATTGCAAAAGGATGGATGCCTGTTGCGAGTTCCTTTGCCAGAATGGTTGCAACGGCAGTCGTCATACCAGATAGGATCATAAATCCTTCTCCGTCCCACTGAAAGCTTAATTGCAATTCCTGTCCCCAGTTTGCAATCATAATCCCGCTAAATCCAGCAATTAATCCAACTGCCTTTTTCCAGCTCATTCGATCATTTTTATAAAAATAATGTGCCAATAAAACGGTGAAAAACGTACCACTCGAAGAAAGAATGGCCCCCTGCATACCGGACACCTTTGCTAATCCATTATAAAAGAAAAAATACTGCAGAGAAGTCTGGACAAGTCCGAGGATAAGCAGGACAATCCATTGCCTTCTCGTTACTAAAATACTTCTTCGGTTTATAAACAATAAAAACACCAAAACAATTATTCCCGCTAAGAAAAATCGCATTCCGGCAAGAACAATCTTTGCGATCGTATCATCTGGTGCCATCTGTAATTCTTCATAGCTTAATTTAAGAACTGGGAAGGCACTCCCCCATAAAATGGAACAAAAGACTGCAATGATAATTACGGAGCCTTTATATTGAAAAATATTCATAAGCTGTCATCTCCTAAACTTGCTTTCCAAATATGTTTATCTTATCACAAAGAGAAAATGTGGCAACAGATGTGAATCAGCGAGAATCTCTTTGTCCATCGTAACAGCAGTAAAGATAGAAGAATGAAAGGCCTATAAGCATGCTTTCTTTATCACCTAGTAATATTTCAAGCTTATAACAAATAAGATTAAAGGTATGAAACTTCCATTTAATTGAGCAAGGTTCTAGCTTCACCCCATTTATCTCTCATAGCGGGTTCGGGGGCGGATTAAGTCTTATATAAAGGTAGAAGGAAATTCCCTTCTAATAAGGTGAATCTTCAAACAGTGGGGTTCCTTACCTCTACTGATAAAAGTTGAAGAGATCGGAGTTAACTGGCTGCCCGTCCCTTCCTTATAACTCATGATTTTACCGAGTTTCTTGAAGCGGGAGTGTTACAGCCGGTTTACATGCTGCGATAAAGCTAGTTCATTGCTCATAAATCAACCTATTCAGGAGGGACAGGATTTGATGAGCGAAATTCAGATTTCAAAAGAAATGATAGAGCGGTTCTATGACCTTCATCAGATGAAAAAAGAGATTGAATCAGAGATGAATGATTTGAAAGAGAATTTTCATACGTATTTTGATCACGAGGTGGGCCTGAATAAGAAAGGTGAAATAACGGAGGGAAGATTCAAGCTGCAACGTCAGATTAGAAGGACAGAAAAATATCATGAAAAAGATACGGTAGACAGGCTGGAAGAATTAAACATGTCTGATTTAATTAAGGTTGTAAGAAAACCAGATGACTCCAAAATCAAAGGAGCCATTCAACTGGGGCTACTTTCTGAGGACGATCTTAAAGGCTGTAAGGTGATAAGCTATTCAAAGGCAATTTCTGTAAAAGAGGAGTAAAATCATAAAAGCCTTATCTATTTTACTAGATAAGGCTTTTCTTTAAGCTAATTACCGACATTTATACAACGTATATCTGTCTATTTTCCAATATATACTCTCGCTTCAAAAGGCTTCATCGTAAACCTGCGTATATCCCCTTCTGAAACGGAGTAATTTCCAATCAGCAATTCCTTCGCTGTAAAATCTGCATCATCCGGAAGCTGGAATTCTACATTATCCTGACTGAAATTCGTTACAACCAATAGCTTTTCCCCTTCATAAGCACGAACATATGCAAAGATTTCTTCATGTTCTGGTAAAAGCAACGTGTAGTCTCCGTAAACAATGATAGGATGAGTTTTTCTCAACGCAATAAGTTCACGGTAGTAATGGTAAATAGATTCTGGATCCGCAACTGCTTGCTCCGCGTTGATCTCCGGATAATTGTCATTCACTTTAATCCATGGTTCGCCAGTCGTAAATCCAGCATTTTTAGTCGCGTCCCATTGAAATGGTGTACGACCATTATCGCGACCTTTTGCATAAATGGACTCCATTATTTGTGTTGGGTCTTGTCCCTCTTCCATTTTTTCCTTATATATATTTAATGTTTCAATATCTTTGTAATCATCGATTGAATCAAAACGAACATTGGTCATCCCAATTTCTTCACCCTGGTAGATATATGGGGTCCCTTGCATCATATGCAGACATGTCGCTAGCATCTTTGCTGATTCCACGCGGTATTCCTTATCGTTTCCAAATCGTGAAACAATCCGAGGCTGGTCATGGTTATTCCAATATAGACTATTCCAGCCAACACCATGTAATCCAGTTTGCCACTTCGTCAAATTCTCTTTCAGGTCACGGAGGTCAAGTGGCTTCAAATTCCACTTTCCGCCCTCTCCGTTATCGAGGCCCATATGTTCAAATTGGAAGACCATATTCAGCTCATTGCGCGCTTCATTTGTGTATTTTTTTGCTTCCTCTACATCGACACTTGGCATTTCTCCCACTGTCATCACATCGTATTTCGAAAGCACTTCACGATTCATTTCTTGTAAAAATTCATGAATCCGTGGACCATTTCTATAATACTTGCTTCCACTTACATATTTCTTGCCCTCTGGATTCGGTGCGTCAGGGAGCCCTGGAACCTTGGAAATAAAATTAATAACATCCATTCGGAATCCATCAATACCCTTATCGAGCCACCACATCATCATGTTATAGACTTCGCGGCGAAGTTTTGGATTTTCCCAATTTAAATCAGGCTGCTTTTTACTAAATAAATGAAGATAATATTCTTGTGTCTCCTCATCATATTGCCAAGCCGAGCCACTAAAGTTGGATTTCCAGTTATTCGGTTCTTTTCCATCTTTGCCTTGATGCCAAATATAATAATCTCTGTATGGGTTATCCTTAGATTTACGAGACTCTTGGAACCACTCATGCTCATCAGAAGAATGGTTCACTACTAAGTCCATTACCAGCTTCATTCCGCGCCCGTGAATTTCATCGAGCAACTTCTCCCAATCCCGGATGGTACCAAACTCTTCCATAATGTCCTGATAATCGGAAATGTCATAGCCATTATCATCATTTGGCGATGGATAAATCGGTGAAAGCCAAATCACATCCACCCCAAGATCCTTCAAATAATCAAGCTTTTCTATTATCCCTTTAATATCGCCAATTCCATCCCCATTGCTATCCTTAAAGCTCCTTGGATAAATCTGATAAACGACACTTTCCTTCCACCATGTCATAACGAACCCTCCATACTGCTATTAGCTTATCCTGTTTCATTAGTTATATTGCGCTTTAAAGCGGGCAGAGAAGCACTTTCGCGTTTGCGCTAAGTTTTTGCGGAACTTGCTCCATTTACCGCATATCATTCTAAATAATTTAAGTAATTCTTGCGTCTTGTATTTTAGTTGTATTCTGAGCAGAAGTCATTCTGCAGATTAGTATTTCAATCCCAGTTATAACCCTTTCCCCGTTCCTTAATCAAAACGCTTACACAGTAATGATAAACTTGTATATACAAGTTGTCAAATGAAAGTTAGCACTCTATCGACTTTACATAGAAAACATACCAACTCCATTAAAACTTTACATTGATTCTTTATAATTTATGGTATAACAGCCAAGTACATATATCGTACCAATAACTAAATAGAAATGGAGGGCGTTATCTTGCCAAAGAAAATGAATCGTAATATGAAGTTCCTATCCATTATTTGTTTACCGTTATTCGTCATGTTTGTCGCAAATAGTAAGGAAAAAGAATATATTAGAATCTCTTAGTTTACCAATTGCTAGGCATTTCTACCGATAATTTAGGATTAAAAATAATGAAAGTGCGGGTTAATACGGGCTATAACAAGTTCCTGCAGTATTCCCGCACTTTCTTCTGTAACTTAATGAAAACAGCAACTATCCTTCAATGATCTTCACGTGAAAAGTCCGTCTTCGTGGCCCATCAAATTCGCAAAAGTAAACACTCTGCCATGTCCCAAATATAAGCTCCCCATCTGAGATAATGAGCGTCTCGCTCGCTCCTACTACAGAAGATTTCATATGTCCATCTGAATTCCCTTCCATATGGATATATTCGGCCTTATTTGGAAAGGTTTCATTTAAGCCGAGCTTCAAATCGGTTTTAACGTCTGGATCGGCATTTTCATTAATTGTAATTGCCGAAGTTGTATGGGGACAATAAACGACCATCATTCCATCCTTTACCCCACTTTGCTCTAAGGCATCTTCCAAATAGCTGTCAATATTAACAAAAGCTTGTTTTTCTTTTGTAGAGAGTTGAAACTTGTATATATTCTTGTTCATATCTATCAGCTCCTTATAAATATTTACCCATATACTAACACAAACAATCCATCAAAAAAGAGAACAAGTTACCTGTTCTCTCAGACTGCTAATTTCATTTCCATTCTTTTAACATCACTCCGTAAAAGCAAGGATGCCTAGTTCTAGTCTTTCTCCCCTTATATACTCTTAAGCACCACTACTCTTTCCATAATAGAAAGAACAGATACCTATCACTAGACCTTCCCCCGAACTAATTTTGTTCGAACTCGATTTGATATCCACTCAACAAGCAATATGAGTATGACTAGCCCAATTAATAAAGATCCAACTTCATTCCAGCGATAGGCATTCATCGCAAAAATGAGCGGGGCACCAATTCCACCTGCTCCAACTAATCCTAGTACCGCTGCATCACGCAGGTTCATATCAAAGCGGTAAATGACAATCGATATAAACATGGCAAATAGCTGAGGAATAATTCCAAATCTAATCTTCTCAAAGGTATTACAACCTATAGAAGTCATAGATTCTAATATTCTTGCATCTAGATCTTCTATTGCATCCACGTAGAGTTTGGATAACATCCCGATTGATGTTAAAGCCATCGTTAATACACCAGCAAAAGCTCCTGGACCAGTAACACGAATAAACATTAAACCATAGACAATTGCTGGGACAGTACGAATAAAAATAAGCGCAATACGTGTTACATAGGCAATTGGAGCTGGTACGACATTCGATGCAGAAAAGAATGCGAATGGAATGGCCAAAATGGCACCAATGATCGTACCAAGAAAAGCAATTGCAATCGTTTCTATTAATAAATATAGTACTCCCTGCTGATTAAAAGTTAATAGCAACTCAAGATCAGGCTGAAGAATTCCACTAATAATATTTACCGCTACTGAAAAGCCCTGTGTTTCTATTTCACGTAAATTAATCGTTGATAATGACCATAGAAAAAGGAGCAACAAAAGGAGGGAAGTCATTAAAATATAGCGTTTGTTCCTTGGTTTACTCGCAAGTTGCGTTTCAATTGCATTCATATTTAGCTCCTCCTCACATTAGCTTCTTACGAAAATGCTCACTGATATTTTCAATAATAAACACCGTAATAACGAGCATGAATAAAATCGTACCAACATTGGCATAGTTTCTCCAACCAAGGCCTTCGTTTAATAAGAGTCCAATACCCCCAGCGCCAACATAGCCTAAAATTGCCGCATAACGTACATTCCCTTCAAAGCAGAATAAGGAGGTGGATAAGTAGTTAGGTAGGACTTGCGGGAAAACAGCATAACGAAAGGCCTGGATCTTTGTTAATCCAAGTGATTCCATTGCTTCAAAGGCACCCATATCAACATTTTCTATTTGTTCGTAAAGAAGCTTCCCAACATAGGCAAGTGTAAATAAAAAAATTGCAACCGTCCCTGCAATAGTTCCCAACCCAAAAATAAATGTAGCAATTAATGCGGTAATTAACGTAGGCAAGGTTCTTAGAATACTAAGGAGGAACTTAAATAAAACGACGATAAATCTATTCTTTACAATATTAGAAGATGCTAGGATAGCAACCGGTAAAGCAACCATAGCACCTAATAGGGAGCCAAGTAATGACATCTTTATCGTATCTAATAATGGCACCCAGATATTAGGTAGATGTTGCCAATTCGGTGGAATCATTTGCCCGACAATAACAAAAAACTCTGTCCATCTCTTAAGTAAAATTTCTAACTCAAATCCTGTTACCTTTATAGAAATATAGGTAGCTATCACGAGAAGAGCAATGATAAACGGAATACGAGAGCGTTTTTCGTAGACCGTTTCCCCATTTTCCAGCGTGATTTTTTTAGGAAGAAAAATACGATCATACATAACTTAACGCTTCCCTTCCCTCTTTCGCTTGTTGGCCCTTTCCATAAATGATATCGAGTACATTCTGATTTACATCCTTTGTACTGCCGTCAAATACTACTTCTCCCTTACGAATGCCTATAATGCGATCCGCGTATTCTAATGCCAATTCAACATGGTGAATATTCATAATAACGGTCATTTTCATCCTCTGATTTATTTTTTTGAAATCATCCATCACCTGTCTTGCAGTAACTGGGTCTAAAGAGGCGACAGGTTCATCTGCTAGCATAATTGCTGGATTTTGTGCTAGTGTCCTTGCGAGAGCTACACGCTGCTGCTGGCCGCCAGATAACTGATCCACACGTTCATATGCTTTATCTAAGATACCTACCTGGTCCAAGGCAGTTAACGCCTTCCTCTTCTGATCTTTTGTATATGCTCCAAGGACCTTACGCCAAAAAGGCAGCTCCGGAACAAATGAAACAAGAACATTATGTATAACAGATGTACGTGTAACAAGATTAAAGGATTGAAAAATCATTCCAATTTTTCTGCGGAAATTACGGATTTCCTTGCCCTTGAGCTTAGCTACCTCAATTTCATCAACAATTAACTTTCCACTGGAAATATCGTGCATTCGATTGATACAGCGAATAAGTGTTGATTTACCAGCTCCAGATAAACCAATTACGGCAACAAACTCACCGTCATCAATCGATAGATTAATATGCTGTAAAGCAACCATTCCATTGGGATACTTTTTCTCTACATCAATAAACTCTATCATGTAAAATCTCCATTCTATCTAACTTTCTAAATATTTATAGGTAAAAAAGAAGAACTGCTTTCTGTTCTTCTTTTTTTACCTCCATTATTACAAGATTTGTTACTGACCAATTTGTTGTACCAGCTCTTGTGCAGCCCGCTCATTATCATAGTCAGCATCATCCGCTTCTTGATAACCTTCATGATTGTAAATGGAAATCACTTCTTTACCTTCCTCTGTTTCAGCTATTGTTATTAAAGCTTCTTGTAATGCAGTTTTTAAATCTTCATCCATTATTTCTGAATTCTTGCTCACACTCACCGTATCATTATAGATTGGAGGGGTAATACCAATTAAATCCGTCTCTTCCCAAATAGAAGCTTCACGATTAAATTCGGAAGTCCAAGCATCCTCATTATCTCTTCTGCCATCTGCATAAATCACCATCACATCTGTTTGCTCGGCAGCTAAACGTGCAAACGCACTTCCATAGGAATCTACTTGTACAACATTCTCTAAATCTGTGATAGATTTATCATACTTTTCTTGCAACCATAATGCAGGATAAATATATCCAGCAGGAGATGAAGAGGACATGACACTCCAGGATGCACTATTTAAGTCTTCAAAGGTTAATTCTTCTCCGCTGTTTACTTTATCTGCTAATTCTTGTCCCTTTTCTGATGGTCCGGCAATAATAATTGCACGATATGATGTTACTTGCTCACCAGAATCTTCTGTTGGCTCATTTGTATTCCAATCAGCAGGGTTATCGGAATCATTTGTTAAACCAGATCGAGTAGATGTTAATATAACCTCTGCTCCATCATCATATAAGACATACGTTCCGCCTGGAATAAAACCAACATCTGTTGTCCCAGCAGATAGCGCTTCCCCAACTGCTTCATAATTAGTTCCAACTGTAATATCAACATTTCCAACCTCATAGCCTTGGTTTGCTAATTCTTCAGTTAACAATTCCTTTAATGGTTCTGTTGCTGTAATAATTTCTTCAGGCTCTCTAGAAGGTACAAATCCTATGGATAACTCATCAATTTGTACATTTCCTTCAGCTTCACTGCTCTCTTCTGTATCTCCTGTAGATTGTTCTTCACTATCTGTCTCCCCACTTGCTTCTTCCCCACAAGCAGCAAGCAACAATACAAGTAACATTAGTCCTAAAACATAAATAATTTTCTTCTTCAAAACTCTTTCCCCTTTCTATGTAAATTGTCATAAAGTGTCGCTTACTAATAATTCTATATACCTAGTATGAATGCAGTGTTAATTATGGGTTAATTTTCAGTGAAATTTAAATTTTATATGTATGAAGTATCTTAAATGATGATTGATTAATGTTCATTTATAACTTTTTCACTATATGGAATGTATATTTAAATATTTTAATTCTAAAACAAGGGGATTACATTTTCTGCACAGGACGGGATTCATGTTTCATTTTAGGAAGAAAGTGGTAAAGAGGAATACAAGCAACAACCCTTATATAAATACACAATGAGATAGGGAGTGTAAACATGGAAAGAAAACCTATTATTGGAATAACAAGTACCATTTTAGATATAGAAATTAAGGGAGAAGTAAATCCTTCTGTTCAGACAAATCATCAATATGTCAAAGCAGTAATTGAAATTGGCGGCATCCCAATAGTACTGCCTGTTGCCAATGCGGAGATGGCCAGAGAATATATAGATCTCTGTGACGGAATCATATTCGCTAGCGGAGAAGATGTTACTCCAACCAAATACAATGAAACGCCTTCTAAGGAGCTGCAACAAACGAATTTAGCACGTGACGAAATGGAATTGCCGCTTGTACAATATGCTGTAGAAAATAAGATTCCTATATTAGGGACTTGTCGAGGCCTGGGGGTCATTAATGTTGCCTTGGGCGGATCGATGAAACAAAATATTGTGACCGAGGAAAGTGAGTTTTCCCATAATCAAGAGGTAAGCCGCAAACTCCCAAGCCATGAAATAACGATAGAAGAGGACAGTCACCTTTTCCAAATGCTAGGCACAAAGAAAGCTAAGGTCAACAGTAAGCACCATCAGGCGATAAATGAGGTGGCAGATTGCCTGCGAGTAGCTGCTACAGCTGAAGATGGCGTAATCGAAGCTATTGAAGCACGGGATAAGGATGCGTTTATACTCGGACTGCAGTTCCATCCAGAAGAGCTTTATGCTGCTGATACCCATATGCTTAATCTTCTGATGCTTTTCCGTGAAGCGTGCGAGAAATAACTATCTCTTATCTGAAACCAGCCTATCCTACTCCTCTGTTAAACCTGATTAATATCTGATTTGCTGGGAGTATTATTTTTTTCATAAATGTTGTAATAAGAGCTATGTAGTCCATTTTCTCAGTGCCATGAAATATCATATTGGAAGTTGGGATTTAAGTGTTTGGGTTGACGGATTTAGTTAGACTAATTATATCCATTTTTATTATTTTACCAGTCGTATCACTTGTCAGGGAGTTGGGTTATTGGATTGCCGGTAAGCTATTCGGAGCTAAAGAGACATCCATTACGCTTGGTACAGGACCACCATTATTTAAGTTTTGGATTTTTAATGTCAATAGAGTCTATTTTTTGTATGGGCATTGCACATATGATTCCTTAAAGAAAGATACAAAACTGGTATATATTTTGGTGTATGCTGCACCAATCTTATCTAATCTAGTAGTGGCATTGACCATCAATGCACTTTTGGCTAACGACCTGCTGAGTCATGAAACATTTTGGAACCAGTTTATTTTTTATGCGTTTTATTTTATTCTCTTTGACGCAATCCCGATGTACTATCAAAATGGACAACCAAGTAACGGGCAAGTAATCTATAATCTAATAAAATATGGAAAAATATCCAGCTGTGAGCAAGATAGTGCTTCATCTGAGACAAATACAGATGGAAGATAAGATATGCAACCAATAGCAGCAGTTCTCCTTTTCAAAGGTGATCCAAGTATAGAAACTTGGATTACCTTTTTTGAGTGAGAGGGATAATCTTTTTCAGTAATAATCATTAGATTTAGTATAAGTTAGAATCATAAATGAACCATTATCTAATACACTATTTTTTTTCGTAACGGTAGAAAGTACCGGTTGTCTTGCAAAGCATTTCACCATTTTCATTCACCACATCACACTCCATAAACGAAACCTTATATCCTTCTTTTATATAACGAGCTGTTGCACGAATCTCCCCTTTAGCTGTGGCTTTAAAATAAGAGGTTTTTAACTCTAGTGTTATATATGGCGCATCCTTCAAATGAAAATTCAAGTGCCCCATTGCACTATCCGCAATAAACGCATAAATTCCGCCATGAACAATGCCACTAGGATTCAGTATGATATCCGTAATGGGACAAGATATGGTGCATGTTCTCTCTTCCTCGTTGTAATCAAAGTTTAATTGTAAAGCCTTGAACATAAAAATGCTTTCTGGCTTAAAATCATATGTATCATACGCTTTTTCCATCAATTCCATGAATTTCTTTTTCTCCACGTTAACTCCCCCTTTTTGTTTTCATCATATCACAGTTATTTGAAATCATAGAATATTAAATTCACCCCCTCAGAGGTTAAATGAAACAGCTGTTAATCTTGAATTGAGATGTACTTGAACACACTATAAATATGTTTTAAATTTTTGGTGCGACTTCTCACATTTTTCCACAGAAGGACTAACTTTAATAATGTAGTATTAAATTAAGTCAAAATAAAGTGAAACTGCACTCAGTGGGTTCTAACAGCCAGTTAACCAGCGATAAAGAATCACCAATATTTACAACTGTACGATTTGCCTTTTTCTAGGTATGATGAAACAGGAGGTTGATACATATGAAGACCATTATTTTTGATGTCGATGATACACTTTATGATCAAGCAATGTCGTTTAAAAACACGTGCAAACGTATGTTTGACAGGCCATTTACCGAGGAAGAGCTGGAGAACTTTTACATAGTAAGCCGGAAATATAGTGATGCATTATTTGATATTTGTGAAGCTGGCGAAATGACTGTGGAGGAAATGCATATTCGCCGGATAAAGGATGCATGTGATGAACTTGGAATCGCCATTACTAGAGAAAGGGCTCTGGAATTTCAGCATGCATATGTAGAAGAACAGCAAAAAATCACCCTATTTCCCGAGGTAGTGGAATTATTAGATTTTCTTTCGGAAACGGAAATACAGCTTGCTGTTCTCACAAACGGTTCTGAAGGACATCAATCCATGAAGATTAAACAATTAAATCTGGTAAACTGGATTCAAGACGATTACTTATTCATTTCTGAATCCATTGGGCATATTAAACCAACATTGGAAGCTTTTCAATACCTAGAGAATAAGATGGGCTTGAATAAAGAGGATACCATTTATATTGGCGATTCCTTTGCCAATGATATTGTGGGAGCGAAACAAGCCGGATGGCAAGCAATATGGATGAATCACCGCAGAAGGGAAATGCCAGAGAACACTGTTAAACCAGATTATGAGGTACACACTGCAGGAGAACTTTTAGCATTATTTAAAAAAGACGCGGTATTAGTGAATTAATATAGTATAGGAGCACTTATTGGTGCTCCTTTTTTTATTTTACTTGTTTTGAGAAACTTTTATATTGCTATAAAAGTAGAACGCGTCTTACTATCATTCCTGAAAGTCTGCTAAGACATCCAGTTTGTCTGCTTATATAATCCTGTAGGTAACTGAAGCTTAACCCACCAATAATCGAACTTCATTATGCGGAATTTTCTTAAAATCCACTAATAAGTTTAAAAAACACCAAGATAGGATATAAAAGTAATACATCGAACAAAAGGAGAGATGCATTTATGGGATTTATATGGAGTTTAATTGTTGGTGGTATACTAGGTTGGTTGGCTAGCTTAATAGTTGGTCGTGATGTACCTGGTGGAATCATTGGTAATATTATTGCAGGATTTATTGGGGCTTGGCTTGGATCCGCTCTATTAGGAAGCTGGGGGCCAGAAATTGGTGGGTTCTTTATTGTACCGGCTTTAATCGGTGCAATCGTCCTTATCTTGATTGTTAGCTTCTTGATGAGGGCTATTAGAAGAAAAGCCTAGAATACAGCAATATAAAAGAAGTGAAGCCCTTTTATAGGATTTCACTTCTTTTGATTTATTACTACAGTCTTTCTTATTCTATAAACCTAATATTGTCTGGGTTGGCACCTTTTTTATACACGAACTCTTGAACATTCTCATAGCCTCGAATTTCAGCAACATTATCGCCTTCAATAATTACTCTCTTCATTTCTGTTCCGTTGAAATCAATCATCGAGCCATCATATTTATTCTTCGTTTTAATCGTTAAGTCGGTATCTTCAAAACCATCGCCATAGAATTCAGCGTAATGTCCTTGGAATACAACCCCGTTCTTAATATTAGAAGAAGCATGAAGTGTTACAGATGCACTTTCTTCGTTGATGATTAGCTTACCTGTTTTCACGTTATGAAGATCATACACTTTATCGAATGCAGGTTGTTCTGGTTCTTCTGGATCGCCAGGTTGCTCTCCTTCACCTTCTTTTTTCAAATCCACTTGTACCATTACTGGATCATGGTCACTTGCACGACCTGCCATATCTGTAAAGTCAGCGTTAATATGAAGCACATCAATTTCTGTTTCTTCCACTAAATTATTGGAAACAAGAATGTGATCCAGTACTTGAGAATTCCCTTGGAAAAGATACGTATATCGATCACTTTCTTCAACAAGGTTCATCATATTTGTCATAAGCTTGCCTTCATGAATACGAAGTGACTCAGAGAATTCGAAGTCGTTGAAGTCACCAACAGAAACAACGTTTGCGTCTGGATTTTCTGCTTTAATTTCTTCTACAAAGTCATACACCACATTGGCAATTTCATGACGCTGTTCTTCACTAGCATATACCGGTGGCTGTGTAGAACCGAATAACGGAGTATCTCCCGACTTCGAGTTCCAATGGTTTACTAGAACAACAACACTTTCCCCTTGGAAATCAAATTGAGCAGCTAATGGTTTACGGCTGTTATCAAATGCTGCGTCCATTGGATCAATACGTCCTGGATTATGTGTTAGTTTCCCATCTTCATATCCTACTGCAGTAGTCGCATCTCCAGCTGGCATTCCTTCAGTTAATGATACACGCTCTGGATTATATAGGAATCCAACACGAATATTTGCATTTGGAGCTCCACCATCCTGATTTACTTCGGGGTCAATATTGGCATATTCATAACGTGGGCCACCCGCATCAACAATTGCTTGGATGAGACGTTCATAGCTTTCGTTTGCCGCGGCATCTCCCGCATCTTGGCCGTTGTTATCCTGAACTTCTGTTACCCCAATAACGTCAGGGCTTTGCATATCCTGTACAAATGCTCTTGCTAATTTTTGTGCCTTATCATCTGATGTTTCACTTCTGTTATTAGAAAAGTTTTCTAGATTGTAAGAAGCAATTGTCAGCTCGTCTTCCTTCTTCTCAATCGTAGTTACTTCAGGCTCTGCATTGCCCTCTACATGCTTCTCTTGCATATAATCATAGTCAGCATAGATTTTGTAATTCTGGAATCCATAATTTACTACACCTTGAATCGGACCTGTGAAGCGATCACCTGTAGCTACTTCAAAATCTCTTGCTTCATAGTTATCATAAAGCTTAAACTGAATCCGATCTGGATTGGCATTATCTTCTGTCAATCTAACTCCACCATGAATGGTATCTGTTTCTCTTTCTTCAAGAACGGTAATTAAATCACCATGCTCTTGTGGAGCAACTGCTTTAACTGTTCCAACCTCAACTAGCATTCCCTCTAAGCTTTCCCAGAAATCAATCGCATCTTCTTCTGGGTCAAATTCTGCAAAACTATCATTATCAATAACCGCAGTTGGCAGATTATCGTCAATAATGATTGGCTGTGGAAGTGGAACATCACTTTCCACTACTTCTATAACGCCTCCACGGTCATCACGAGCATTGATTTGTGTAACAGGTAGGTCTGTTTCCTGTTTAGTATCATAATATCCATCAATATGAAACTCATCTACAGTACCAGTTACGCGGACTAAATCTCCAATTTCAACATTTGCAGCGCGATTTCCTGTATAGACGACAAGTCCCTCTGAGGTGTTTGGATTATCATCCTTTAATTCATCAGGCGTTTGGAAATGGAAGTAATTTCCGCTGCCTAGTTGATAAACATAGGTAACCACACCTTGAATACCAGTTACAAATGTACCATCAAGTGGTGACTCATGTGATTCACCTTGTATATGGTGAATTTGCATTCCGGCCTCTTGATCAAAAACCGTATACGTAAACGTCGTGATTGCACTATCCTCTAAACCTTCCTTTGTTCCATACGCTTTGACAGTCATATGCTCCTCTACCAGAATTGGGCCTGTATAGAGTTGTCCAGCTTGGGTTGGGTCTTCTCCATTTGTTGTATAGTAGATTTCTGCATCTGCTGTAGATGTAGATAATGTTACCTCTGTTCCAGCAGCAATCGTTCCAGATGCTGGGGAAGCTGTAACAGATTGAACAACAGAATCGTCAGCTACGATATCAGCTGCGTTTCTTGGGATAATTTGGAAATCATCTCTGTATTGCTGAACTATACCAGTGATAGCATCGTAAGTAGTTCCAACAGCAAGGTCAAGCATTCCTGTTTCATCACGGACAAGAAATTCGGTTCCATCTGTTGCTGTATAATTTGCCCATCCATTTCCTTCTTGGACAGATTGAAGAGTAACGTCCTGAATCGTAGCAAGTTTGGATTCATTTTCTTCATTTAATTGGTCACCAGTTAAAACAGCAGGTACAGGTACACCAACTTGTTCATTATTCTCTTTAATCTCTGCATTTTGTAATTGTAACAGGTTATTAAATTCTCCTAAATTTCCCGATACCGTAATCTCATCACCCAGCTGTACATTTAAGGATGACGGATAAATGGCAATCGCTGCTGTTTCATCTTGTATGTGAATGGTATTTTTTAATTTAGCTGTTACAATTCCTTTTACCGTAGCTTCACCAGTTCCCTGTGCACGTGCATCTGCAATAGAAAGGACTTCAACAGGTTCTTCTGGATTAGGCTCTGTAGGTTCACTTCCATCCATTGTGTGAGACCCTAAATAGTTAAAAGTATCTTTCGGATGGCTAGTCCACTCAGCTTCTGGAGCAAAGGCATCATCAATAACCGTATCACCAGATAGGATGTCGCTGTTTCTCACTAATGTAACATCCTTAAGATTTTCAATTCTAACGCCTACTTGACCAATGGAATCAATAACTTCTCCAGCATTTTTTAAAACAACTGGATCGTCCCCATTAAAGTTAATGACAGAAGTATTTTCTAGATCTCCAACTGCTTTAATAGCATCTACAGCATCCTTATGGTAGAGTACAAATACCTCTCCATCATCCAGCTTTCCGGACAGTTTGACGCTTTGACTTGGCTCCTTGGCGCCATTAGAATATAATTCTAAAGAATAAGTGCTTAAATCGACTTGTTCTCCCGTGCCATTATAAAGTTCAATCGCCTTGTTAAAGCTGCTTCCCTCTATGTATTCTGAAATAATAAGATCCTCTGCGACGGAATTCTCTTCTGCACTTACAGTTGCTGTAACTGCTGGCATAAAGAGATTCAATGCTAAAACAATCGCTAACAGGCCACTGAAATTCCTGTACCACTTGCCATTTTTCATAATCCTGCACTCCTTTTTTGATAAAATTCTCCCTATAGATAAACAACCGACCTACCAATCTATTAGTTCAAATTCAGTATAAGTAGACCATTTTTTTCTGTCAATTTGGGTTTAAAATTGGCAAAGGGATAAAGAACATCTTTTGAACTAGGTATTTAGTTTGTTTTTTTGTACAAGCAAGGGACTTATTATTCAGTTTGTCTATTAACCTAACATTAGCAACTAAGTTAAATAATGCTTTAAATAACCTCCTTTTATATAAAAACTCTAAAAAATCACAACAAGGCTATTTACCTAGTTAAAAACTACTTATGTTAATTTTTTACAAATTATTTGTAAACAAAATTTCATAAAGTAAACAGTTAATGAGAAACCTCAGTGCATACTGATAGGTTGAAATTAATCGTTAGATATGGGGAAATGTACAAATCATGGTTCTAATACTCAAATATAGAAAAATAAGTTGGATGTTCATACTGAATAAAAAAGAATCCAGCCATTCAACTGGATTCTTTTTCACCTTTTAATTTAATAGCAGTTGTAAATCTCTTGCTACTTTTTCACTTACTGCTATATTCCCACCAAAAATCGTCATTCGTTTAAAACTTTGCTCTGTGAGGTAAGCGGAAACTACTTTAGGTATTTTGTTATGAACTAGAACAACAGAGCTATTTGCCTTCGCTGCAAGTGCTGCCCCTGTTAATGCATCGGCATAATTAATGCCAGTTGCCACGTAGACATGATCACTTTCAACTCCAAAGTATTCATTAATTGCTACGTTCGTTTCATAACGATCATCCCCACTTAGACGCGTTGGTTCTGGGAGCTTTTCTTCCACCTTTTCTGATACTGCTAAAGGACCACCTACGACAATAGTACTTGTATTACCTAGTGAATCAAGTGCTTCTCGAGTGTCTTTCGATAAAACATTTGTTTGGGTTAGCAAAATTGGTAAACCTTGATTTGCTGCATGAGAAGCAACAGATAGAGCATCTGGGAAATCCATCCCACTTGCAATAACTACTTCATCCGCTCCCTTAGGTGCTATTCTTTCAGCAATTAATGCCGCTGTTTCGTAGCGGGTTTGACCACTAATACGGTCAACGGCCAGACCTGCTTCTTTTAGTTCAGTGGAAACAGCATTACTTATAGCAACTGGCCCACCAAGAATAATCACATTCTTTGCACCTAGACGCTCGATTTCTTCCTTGATTCCGTTATATAACTCTTTACTAGGAGTCATTAAAATTGGCGCATCAAGCTGCTCTGCCAACGGAACACCTGCTAAAGTATCCGCAAACTCGTCACCTCTTGTTAAAATGACAGTTTCAGCAGTTTCCCAGCCTTCTTTACTTATTTCAATTGCGGTATCGAATCTTAAATAACCATATAGCCTTTCCAGATTCTTAGATGAAATAGATAACTTCCCAGGAGCTTCTGCTGTAGCGGTATTTCCGGAAGCATCCTTCAATTCTACTTCAATGACAGCTCCTTGTAAGTCTGTATTAGTAGGCACCACCCATGTTCCGCGATAGACGCCTGGTTCCACTTCTTCCATTGGATTAGAAGCAGAGGAAGCAGTTGAAATTTGTGCTGGTAATTGGACTTTAAAACTTGCACTTCCTTCTTCAGCATCACTGGTAAATGATACTTCGACCTCTTCTCCTGGCAATACATGCCTATCTTCTGCTGGAGTAATATTTTCAATTGCTGGTGCATCATAATCTGCTGTAACATTTACTGTCTCTACTGTTCTATTTCCCGCTTGATCTGTCGCAGCCACTTCAATAGCATTCTCTCCAGCTTCTAAAATGACTCGTTCTGAATAGGTACCATCTGTAACCGCAACGCTTTCACTATTCACTGTAACAGTATCTAAGTGGTCATCACTAACGGTCCCTTCCACCGTTACGGTTTCTTTATTAGTGAGTGTGCCTTCGATTGGGCTTTCAATCGTCAAAGCAGGTGCTTCTGTATCGAGGGTTACCGTCACAGGCTCAGACTCTGTAACCTCCTGCCCTCTTAATGAAGAAATAGCTTTTAAGCTATTTTCCCCTTCTGTAAGTTCTGTATCGATCGCAAAACGTCCATCCTTGCCAACTTCCTGTTCTCCTGATTCTTTTTCGTTAGTTAATAGTTTCGTGATCGTTGTCGGAGATGCTGTTCCTTCTACCGTAATCTCGGTTTCATTCGTCACTAATCCATCTAGAGCTGGATCAATAACAGGATCTTCTACCCCATAGGAAACCCCAGCGCGAATCATGTAATTTCCTTCTGCAGCAAAAGTTGGCTCCCATCTTCCATCGTAATATACATAGCTTCGCGCAGCGTTTCTTCCATCTAAATCGCTAGCTAGTGCTGGCGCATGATCACCATCTTGCGTCTGAATATAAACCATGTAGAAATCGCCATTTACTTGGATGTTATGATCCGCTAAATCCACTACTGTCCATTCGGCCAAGTCACGGATTGCCTGTGCCTCAAATGGCCCAGCCAGTCTTTCTGAAGGCAAGCCGTCTTCACCAGCAGACCAAACTTCTACAGCAAATTCTGTTCCCCCAGGCACTGGAAATTCTTCATCCCAGAACTGGAAGTAACCTTCTGTAACGATAGCTGATTCCTTTCCTTCTGGCAGGGACATCTTCACTCCCCAGCCATTCCCTGACTCAAAGAATGCAGTTCCCTCTTCTGCTGTTCCATCATCATACCCAATCGTACCTCCAGGAACAGTGTAGTAAGGATCTAACGTAATATCCAGATTTACATCTCCATCAAGCGTCACTTCTAACTCTTGACTATGATAGTCTCTAGCAAATACTTTTAATGTATAGTCACCCACATAGCCAGTTAAATCATACTTTCCTTCAGCATCCGTCGAAACGGGCTCCACGTTTGCATCTTCAACTAAAAGCAATCTTGCACCTTCAATTGGTTCTCCTGTATCCTTGTCTATTACCGTTCCACTTACAGTAGCTTTTTCTTTTTCTTCTAATAAGAAGTTAGCTTCTGTGGATTCGGATTCCACAACTTCTACAGCTTGCTCTGATGATTGAAAACCATAGGCTTCCGCTACTAGTGTATATTTTCCAGTACCATGCAACAAGGAGTAGGAACCATCCATTGGGTTAGTAGATGTACTTCTCCCAGTTTCTAGCACACTAACTCTAGCATCTAATGGAAGCTCTGATGATTGAACTTTTGAACTCGCAAGGTTGCTCTTACTTCCAACTGCAA
The DNA here is from genome assembly GCF_003665065.1 of Oceanobacillus piezotolerans. Taxonomy (GTDB): domain Bacteria; phylum Bacillota; class Bacilli; order Bacillales; family Amphibacillaceae; genus Oceanobacillus; species Oceanobacillus piezotolerans. The sequence goes on from NZ_RCHR01000002.1 coordinate 590,863, forward strand.
TTGGAAAGTCAACAATAGCAACATTATCAATATACCAGCCTGGATATGTTACGCTTTCGTCCGAAATAAATAAGAATGACAGATACACCTCTTGTCCAGCAAATGCTGACAAATCAAATGCTTCTGTTACCCATCCATTTGAGCTGCCAGTAACCTCCCCTACAATTTCCCAGTCACCAGCGTCCGTTGAGGCAATCAATACTCCAAAATCCCAAAATTCCTCGATATCAAACCAATGTTCGATTTGTAAAAAGGCATTTTCTTCTGGTAATTGGATAGCTGGCATATCAAGGTATGATTCTTCATGATTGTTATATTCACCAGCTATGTTCGTTGCAAAAACATTTTCCCCAGTTAATGCAGCTTTTGGTCCTGATGTTGGAGCTCCCCAGTTCCAGCTTGGCGCCCCTTTTGCTTCACTGTTTATCTCCCAGTCTGTTGGCTCGTCCTGAAAGTTCTCAAAGTAAATTGGCTGAGATATTTTTGCTGTATACTCCTCTGTTGTTACTGTGTTGCCGCCAAAATCATTTACTATAAATTGATAGGTAAAGGACTCACCCGTTATATCTTCTGCTGGAATCGTAACAGCGAATACAGCCGACTTGTGATTTCCTGATACTTTTTCCATATCTAGAGTCTTGTCTCCATAGCTAACCCCAACAGAAGTTATGCTTATATTATCCCTAACTTCAATGGAAAGGCGTAAAGAACTGTTTGCTATTATTTCCGAGGGAGAAACATGCTTGTATTCTGGTGGTGTCGTGTCCTCTCCTTCCGTTGTCACAATCCCTTCTATCTTCCCTAAACCGGAAGTCACAGAAGATACCGCCGCATAAGCGTCAACAATTCCATGTCCATATCCGTTATTCGGAGAATCAGGGAACTTACTGTCTGTTCCTGCTTTACTATCGGCTGTTTCCAAAAGAATATTCTCTAGCTCATCCACACTTAGGGAACTATCCGCTTGTTTCAATAAAGCCACTACCCCCGCTACAGCTGGGGTTGCCATCGAGGTACCATCAAAAACTGCATATTCTCCACCCGGAATCGAGGAACGAACCCCTGCTCCCGGTGCAGATACATCCGGCTTTATCTCATCATAAGGAGAAGGTCCTTGTAAAGAAAAGCTTGCTAAATTATCGTTCCTATTTGTAGCACCTACTGCAAATGATTCAGGGTAGTTAGATGGTGATGCAACAGAACCTGGACCACCTGGATTAAAAAAGTCCGTATTTCCAGCTGCAAACGCAGGGAAAATATCAGCTGCTCTCCAAGCATTCACTGCATCTAAATACCATTCATCCATGCCAGGTCCACCGCTCCATGAGTTATTAACAACATCTGGAGCCTTAGAAGCATCTCCACCCGGAGCCAGTATCCATTCTGCTGCTTCTAGCAAATCAGAATCAAATCCACCATCATAACTAAATGCTTGGACTGCAATCCATTTTGCACCAGGTGCTACACCAACTTGGTTGGCGCCATCTGATTCACTGCCGACCATGGTACCCATCGTATGTGTACCATGACCATCGAAATCGTATGGTTCTTCTTCTCCATTAACAGGATCGAAAAAGCTATACGTATGGTCTACTTCACCAGTGATTTCGTTATATCCTGCATATTTGTCCATTAATGCAGGGTGATCCCACTCTACTCCCGTATCTATATTGGCAACAACGATTCCTGTACCGTCAATACCCATATCCCATACTGATGGAGCACCAATGCGATTCACACTCCACTCTACATTTTGCGGACTGTTTTGCTTCGTTTTTGATTTTGTTTTTCCTTCTGCTTTCGATTGAATACTTTCCTTATCAATACGGGTTACTAGCTGCCGCTTTTCATCCGGCAATACCTTCTCTACCTCTGTAAATGATGCTATCTTTTCCGCTACTTCCTTTGTTGCCGTTACAGCAATCCCATTTACAATGTAATAAGGGTGTATATTTGCAGCATTCCCTTTCTCCTCTTCTTTCTCAAGGTATGCTAAAACCTTTTCTTGGGAAGTGGATGCTACCGTTTTTAACTCAGAAATAACAGCGGAACGTTGAATATATTCCAGATTATAAGCTGATAAACTAGCTTTCTCTGCATCCTTTCTTGCTATCTCTGCAACTTTCATTGGATCAGCCTTTTCAGCAAATTTCACTAAAAATGTAACTTTATCATCTTCCTTAAATTGCTTTAATACATTTGCATGGACTTTCTCTGCAGCTGTTTCCTTGGTATTATTGACTGACATGGTTACATCGCCAGCGGAATTCGCAAACGCTAAACCCGGTGTTAATAGAGAAAAAACCATAAGTATCGTTAGTACGATACTAAAAGTACGATTCTGAAATGGTTTGACTTTTCTCAAGCCTAACTCCCCCTAGTAATCTATTATTTTACAATGCAAAATGATTGCCCGCACGTTTTTCAGGCAACACAAATAACACCCCTCACCTCCTTAATCATAATAAAGTTAGTCTAGGTGCTTTCTTTTAATCTCCATTTTTCTATTTAGTTTAAGAAGCTATAGTTGGAATGTTGGAGGGAAATCTGAGAATTATAGTTATAAAGTTGGAATAATAATAAAATAAAAAAAACAAGCTCTATATGTAAAATTCTCAATCTAATTAATATTATCATTTATGGATGAATTTAGTATAATTTAACTATATTATTGTGTCAATAATTTCCAAAAATTCTTATTATTATTAAAGTGGTGGCTTATGGGTTTAATTCCTTAACAGGTTTTGATGAATTTAGGACGAAAGGAAATAAAATCTATCATAACTAGCGGAATCCTATGAAGAGAACCTAGCAATTAGTGGCATCCTTACCTCCCTCTCTAATTCTTTTTATACTAAGAGTCAAGTAAAGAAGTCGAAGAACACATACTTGTTGGCCTAACTGAACATCATCTATCGCGCCAAAATTATTGCTCCATACACATTCCAGTTCTCTCTAGGGCAACAAACGTGGCATGAGGTGAACTTATGCACAGAATGCACCTAGTTCACCTCATGTTTAGTAGACTTTCCCTTTCTCAGGTAAAAGTACCTCTTGTTGCTCATCCAATGGCATAACAAGCTCTGGATAATGGCTATGCCATGGTACAAGCAGCTTTGGTTTAATCTGGTCAATTAGATGTAGAACATCTTCCTTTGTTGCATGTCCAGATACATCCAGGGATTTATAGCTGACCCCAAATTTCTCAAGCACCACCTTCATCGTTGCGTACGCTGGATCAAAAGCTCCAAGGGGTACCCCGTTTGCATGGAGGTAGACACTATCATATAAATTCAAATCCAGTAATCGGTAGATATAATGATAGCTGTTTTGTAATAGGTACTTTTCCGGCCGTTGATTGATTTGCTCTACACCAATACTCTCATACTTTTCCAACAGGTCACAAGTAGGCAATCCCTCTTCATCCTCCCTGTATATCATAAATGCAGCTCCATTTATAAATTCATCAGCAATCCGGGCTGTCTCCCATTCCAATATTGGAATTCGGCCAGCTTCCCTTGCTGCGTCTATAAAATATCGAATCCTCTCCACGTTTCGGTGATACATATTAAAGAGCGCCAGTCCGTTTGTTTCCTTCAAGATAGAAAATGCGACAGGCTTGATGTCTTCTTCCTTTTTGCACAATCGGGTCAATTGCTCTTCTTGTTCAGGGCGGAATGATGTTCCTTCCATTAACAACATGGAAATCTCTTTTTCCCTCATGACATTGAGCCAATCTTGGATGTATTCTGGATGGGCACCATGCATACGGAGATCTCCAGAATACAAAATACGTTGATCTGGTGTTTCGATCAGATAGGAAGCAGCACCAATAATGTCATGGTCAACCGGAAAGGCCGTTACTCTTATCTCACCAATTTTCATACTTTCCCCATACCTCATTCCCGTGTACGTTCTTTTCCATGGTAATCCTTCGCCAACTTGTTCCAATACGTGAAACAGCCGCTTTGAACCTTCTGTCATATAAACTGGAATATTAGGAGAAATGGTATCCATCACTCCAATATGATCGAGATGAAGATGAGAAATAAATACACCAGTCTGGTAAGTTGATTTTTCCTCAGGTACAGGTTTTTTAATTAAATAGCTTGGTCCCTGCAAACTACTTTCACTATAAACACCATCTATTCTAGGTATAGCGTCTAGCTTTAGTAGATCAAGCACACGTGATTTTCCCCTTTTACCAGCTGCATCCATCACCGCATTTGCAGGATTGTATACAAGTCCATAATCAAAAATTACTCGGTCATTTCCATATGTAACTTCGGCAATATTCCCGCCAATTGTATCTAACCCACCCCAAAAGGTAATCTGTGTTTTCATACTTTCACCTCATTTAGTAAGGAACTTTTGTGGATATTGTTGTTATTAACGGCTGTGTAGTAGTTGATAGAATTTGTTAACTAACTAAATTCAAAGTAGTATATTATACACAATGAAAACACATCGGAAATATGCGCTCGTGATTTCCGCTCCGGGCAGTACGCTTTCCGCGGGCAATGTCTCAGCCTCGGGCCAACAGGATGTTGGTCACAAAGGCGTGGCCACAGGACGTGGCGTTCTTAGCCTTTGTTCCTTCGCTCTTCCTGCGGGGTCTTCGCCTGTTGCTTTTCCCGCAGGACAAGGAAGGCTTCGGCAGCGATACATCGCACGAAGAAAAAGTGCCTTTCTTTTTCGAGGAGTCGACTGCCCTCCACTTCATGTTTATTAGTGCATTCTCTTTCCATAATTAGAAGGTTTATAGGACAAATTAGCGGAGGAAATACACGGAGACTCCTACGGGAGGACAGGCCTAGATGAGACCCCGCAGAGACGACAGTCTCGAGGAGGCTCAGCAGCCGCCCGTGGTAAGCGCAGTGTATTTCCGGAGCGGTATTTATGCACTATATTGAATTAAAGTCTATCTATTTTTCCCCTAAAACAACAATCTCTCCAAAAACATCCTTTAGTAATAAAAGCAAGGGCTATAAACATGCTCAGTTTGCCCCTGCTTTCTTGTTACGTGTTACCCACGTCCCTAGAGACTGGGCATAAGCTATTATTTACTGTTGCAATGCTTCATTCGCACGGTCTTGTGCAGAAGTTAATCCTTCTTCAACTGATTTTTGGTCTTGAATGATATAGTCAAGCTCTTCTAATACGATGTTACGAACTGCATCTCCACCTGGAACACGAGCGATAAAGAAACCAGCATCGAATTGTTCTGGACCAGCCTTGAATGCAGGATTTTCTTCTAAGTAGGATTGATATTCATCAGATTCTTGAGCAGAGTAACGAACTGGCAAGTATCCAGAAAGCATTGCCCATTCTGTTGTTACTTCTTCACTTGTTAGATATTTCAAGAATTCCCATGCTGCTTTTGTTTCTGCATCTTCACTTTGATTGAATAATACAATGTCATTACCAGCAAATGTAGTTGCTTTTTCACCGTCAAGCTCTGGGATTGGGGCAGTAGACCATTCCATGCCATTTTCAACTGCAGCACCTACATGTGGAATTCCTGCAGATGACCCAATGTACATCGCAACGTCACCACGTCCAAATGGATTCGACATGTAGCTGTCTTCTCCAGCTGTACGAGCGATTCCTTCATCAATCATATCGTTCATGAAAGTTATCGCTTCGATTCCTTCTTGTGATGCAAAATGTGCTTCTGCTGTTTCTTCGTCAATATATGTTCCGCCAAGCTGTTTTAAGATTCCTTGGAATTCAGCTTCAAATGAGTTTTCAAATCCCATCCCAACTGTTCCATCTGTTGTCAGTTGTGCTGCTACTTCACGTAATTCATCCCATGTAGCAGGAACTTCTAATCCAGCTTCATCTAGCATTGTTTGATTATAGAAAAGTACTCTTGTACTCTTACTGAATGGAAGGCTGTAGAATGTCCCATCCCAAGAGCTGGATTCGCGGAAAACTTCAATAATATCATTTAATTCTTCGTCGCTCATACCAACATCAGCGTCTTCAATTAAATCATTTAGAGGAACTAAGAAATCATTTGCAATATATTCAGGAACAACGTTTGTTACAGATTGTGCCATATCTGGAAGGTTACCAGCTTTAGCAGCCGCCATGATTTTTTGCTCAAGATCATCATAGCTGCCTTGATTAACTGGTTTCACTGTTACATTTTCATTTTCTTCGTTAAATGCATCGGCAAAACTATTGATTGCTTCTTCGTGTGGACCACTCATCGCATGCCAGAACTCTATTTCTACTGGCTCAGCTGACTCCTCTGCTTCTTCTCCACTCGATGCTGTTTCTGCAGATTCTCCACTAGCATCTGAACTTGTATCTTCTTCCGATCCACCACAAGCTGCTAAAAATAAGACTAGCATTAAGATTAATAATGAAATTGCCTTTTTCATCGTATAAATCCTCCCTTTAGATCTTCTTATACTTAGGAATTTAAATTCCCTACTACTTTCCTGACCACCGCAAGACCTCTCATTATTCCCTAAAAGCATCACCTCCAGCAAGTATGAAAGCTTTTAACCCTTTATTCCTGTTCGTGCTACACCTGAGATAATATACTTCTGCATAATAAAGAATAGGATAAGCATTGGTAAAATAACCATCGTGGATGCTGCCATCAGTAATTCATATTTAATACCTGCTTCTGTTGTAAAAGCAGATAATCCGACAGGCAATGTCCGAAGCTCCTGAGAGTTCGTAACGATAAGCGGCCAAAGGAACGCATTCCAGCTCCCGATTACTTTTAACAGACCAATGGTGATTAACGCAGGTTTTGCCAGTGGAACCATCACATACCATAGGAATTTAAAATCACTGCATCCATCCACTTTTGCTGCATATGACAGCTCTGTTGGAACAGAGAAAAAATACTGACGTAATAGAAAGATAGAAAAGATACTCGCAATCCATGGAATAATTAAAGCTTCATAGCTATCGAGCCATCCAAGGTTGGATACCGTCACAAAGTTGGGAATAAGAAGAACTTCACCAGGCACCATCATTGTTCCAAGCAATACCGCAAAGACGATGCCTTTCCCGTAAAAATTGATTTTCGAAAACGCATAGGCTGCAAGAATCGTTGTTAATAATTCTCCAATCGTGCTAAGTATGGTAACAATGATACTGTTAATAAAGTAGCGGCCAAATGGTGCAACTTCTGAAGCCGTTTGGTAGTTTTCCCATTGCCATTCAGAAGGGATCCAAACTGGAGGCATGGCCATTACCTCACTAGGTGATTTCAATGATGTACTGATCATCCATACGAATGGCAGGAGCATTAGAATCGCGCCAAATGCCAATAAAAGATAGATGATTCCTTTTGATAGAGCGTCTTTTACCACGTGAATCCCTCCTTAATTGTAATGAACAAATCGGCGACCAATCACAAGCTGAATAATCGTAAAAATAAAGATAATGATAAACAGAACGAACGCGGCTGTAGAGGCCAAGCCAAATTGCCATTCTTCATAGAATTTCTGATAGATATAGTACACCACGGTTAATGCACTGTTTGCTGGTCCTGGTCGACCATTGAAAAGCGCAAAGACCTCATCAAACACTTTAAATCCATTAATAATAGAAATAATTGATACGAAAAATATCGTTGGTGATAAAAGGGGGAGCGTAATATTCGTAAATCTTTTCCAAGCAGAGGCCCCGTCCACTTTTGCAGCAAGGTAATACTGCTCTCCGATATTCTGTAAACCGGCTAAAAAGATAATGATATTAAACCCTAACCCTTTCCAAATACTCATGATGATAAGTGCCGGCATCGCATAATTCGGATCGTTCAGCCAAGCAATCGGGTCTATACCAAACCAGCCTAGAAAGTAGTTTAAAAGACCATAGTCAGAGTGATAAATCCAGCTCCAGACTATCGATACCGCAACAACAGAGGTTACAAATGGCAGAAAGTAAATTGTCCGAAAGAAGCCAGCAAGCTTAATTTTATTATTTAAAAGTACAGCAATCCCCATGGATAGGAAAATCGATATCGGAACAACCCCAAGTACAAAAATACCAGTATTTTTCAATGCTGTTATAAAGTTGGGGTCCTGAAAAATCGCAATAAAATTATCGAATCCATATTCATGAACAATGTCGTTAAAATAGTCATAATCGGTATAAAAGCTCATCAGAAAGGAGCGGATAATCGGATAAATATTAAAGATAATCAAAATAAGCAGTGCGGGTAAAAGGTATAGAAATCCTTTAAGCGTGCTCTTCCAGGTAGGCTTCTCAAGCATGCTTTTCGCCCCTTTCCACTGTTTCAATCCGTTGGCCAGAAGCCGAGTCAAAAAAGTGAATGTTTTCTTCCTTCCCGTCCAGCCCACATGTGGCACCTACCTTTAATTGATGAACAGGGTCAACTAGCGCTCGAATGGTTGTATCACCAATTTGCATGCGGATTAAAGTATCTCTTCCAATCGTCTCAATATGAATAATCTCCCCTGTAAATCGCGGGTTGTCCTTCGTCACAAAGAAATCCTCTGGACGAATCCCAACTCTTATGGATTTCGGATAGGTAGCTAAATTAGAAAATAAGAGAGAATGGGCCGATTTTTCCAGCTGGTAGCCATTCTCTATTTTCTTCATGGTCAATAGATTAATTGGTGGATTACCCAAAAAAGATGCCACAAACTCATTTTCAGGGCGTTTATACATCTCCTGCGGCCTTGATTCCTGCTGAATGACACCACTCTTCATCAGCATGACACGGTCGGAAATGCTCAGCGCTTCCTCCTGATCGTGTGTCACGAATACGGCAGTAATCCCTACCTCCTGCTGAATGCGACGGATTTCTTCGCGCATCTCCAGACGCAGTCTTGCATCCAGATTGGATAATGGTTCATCCAATAGCAGGACATTTGGCTTTTTCACCAAGGCTCGTGCAATGGCCACACGCTGCTGTTGCCCACCAGACAGCTGACCAGGCTTCCGATCAAGCAAATGTCCGATTTGCACTAATTCTGCCATTTCCTTTGCCCGTTCCATCGCTTCCTTTTTTGGAACTTTTTTCATTTTTAAAGGAAACATTATATTTTTTAACACAGATAAATGGGGATAAAGAGCATAATTCTGAAACACCATCCCAATTCCGCGTTTCTCCGCATCCATCTTCGTTACATCTTGATCACCAAAGAAGATTTGTCCTGAAGTAGGTTTATATAAGCCAGACAAGAGCATTAAAGTTGTGCTTTTCCCGCAGCCACTTGGTCCCAGTAAGGAAACAAGCTCGCCATCCTTGATTGTTGTTGTGATTTGATCTACTGCTGTTATATCATCAAAAACCATGGTAAGGTTATTCAATCGAATATCCATTATTTGTTCCTCCATCTAATTTCCTATGATTACAGTTATCATGCTATCAGAGGAGTATTAACGAGAAATAAATTATATGTAAATTTGCTTTTAATGATCGTTATCGGGAAACTTCGTGGTATACTGTAATCTTGCACTAATTGTATAGGTCGGTTGTAGATAATCCCATTTAAGCTTTAAATAATGGATTTTTCATGGGGAATTCCAATACACTCTCACTTTAGTTTGTAAAGTTTTCTTAAATCTGTTTACATTTAATTTATTTCGTGACCGAATTATATGAGTGCTTTCTCCCTTCCTTATGGAACAATTTGTATCTGATTAATAATTATCAACCAATAGAGCTTGGTTTCCTTGATACGGACCTGTAGGATCTGTAATAAAAAGAGGTGGATTTCTTAATAAGAAATCCACCTCTTCTTATGAAACAGCATCATTCAACACTATCTAGCTTCTTTCTGCATCTGGCAAAGCCATTTGGAAAAGATCTGCGCTCAATCGAATACTTATCCCTTACAGCAAGCATTAATTTCACTCTTTAATTCTCTATATATGGCATGTAATTAAATATAGGCTGAGAGCCTAGAGACGCTTTACTAAAAAGTATAATTCATAGCACAATTCCCATACTAAATCAGAAAAGGAGGGAATTACATGGCAAAACGAACAAAAAAGAATGATCCCCAACAAAAAAATAAAAAAGGATTCGATTCCAGTAAAACAGATACTGAATTCTCTAAAGAAATAAGTGGCAGTGCTGCTGCAAATAAGGCACATAAGGAAAAAGCGAAGGAAATCAGGAAGTTAAGAAGCAAAGGGTAAAGCTCTGACAGGAAAGGAGTTAATAAAATGTCAAAATCAAAACGACAACAAGAGCGTGAGTGGAAAGGACGAAAACAAGCAAATAATCCGCACGGGAAAGTGAAATCTTTCGAAGAGCTAGAAAAAGAAGCAGATCAATAGAAATGGAACGGTTCTCTGTTTCGTTACCTTTAAACAGAGAACCTTCACTTCGCTTCTCTTTGGGGAGTATAATTCCACCTTTATGTGCATAACTTGTTTTTCTACTAATTTTTACTATTATTTATTTGGAATTGCTCTAAGAAAAAATAATGGGCCAGTTTTAAATATTCCGTGGCAACACGTTGAATATCTTCTCGGTCCTTATACCAGCCCCTTGCTTGATAAGGATCATATGGCGTAGGCACAGAATAGATATCAATATCAAACTCCTTCAATGTCTTGTTAAAGATAAGTTTGGATCGTTGGGAATGATATTTGGAGGTGACAAGAAGTATCGTATCCACGTCCTGTTTACCCTTTAAAAATTCCGCAATCTCCATTGCTTCATCTTTCGTACTTTGCGCATCCCCTGGCACAATCGTGATGTCCTCTTCTGGTACACCAGTCTCGATAAGAACCTTTTTACTGTTGTCTGCATCCCCTGTTAGGCTAATACCTCTTTGCTGCAGTTCTTCATAGCCAGTGATATGTGACCGAACTATAAAAATCTGCTCTGCCTCCACCTGCTCATATAGGTCAGCAGCACCCAAAGCACGATCTGCAACACTTCCCATTAATAGAACAATCACTGCATTATCCACTTCTTCAATATTATCCTCAGCTACAAGCCACACTCCACCAAAGCGGAGAAATATTACCACTATCATTACAAATAGAATAAAAATACCAATAAACCAATATCTTTTTTTCAAAATAGCCTCCTGCACAATATTAATTTTTAGTAATATTTTAGCATAGGTATGTGGAGGCTTGGGAGAGATGATCACAGCTTAATATGTGCACTTTTTCAAGGCGAGCAACAATATCTTGTATACTCTAGGTTATTCCCAGCCACAGAAAAAGGATTTCTACTTATTTAGTTAAAGCAGAAATCCCAATATTTCTTACAAATTAATGCATATATAAAATCTTAGTTATAAAATAATTGACCAAGATAGCAGAGGTCCCAAGCATATAGTCACTCATCAAGCAATAATTATTCCCATTAATGGCTGATTATCTTACATCTTGACAATGTCACGTAAATATTCGACCGCTTCTTTTCGATTGTGAATATGGATTTTATTATAAATTTCACTTATGTAATTCTTTACTGTACCATTACTTATGTATAGCTTATTAGAGATTTGCGTGTTCGTATAGTCCTGCAACAGAAGATAAGCAATTTCTATTTCTCTATTTGTTAATTGAGGATGAAAATCCTTCATACGTCTTTCAAATAGTTCCTTCTTATTTAGGCTTAATTCCTTTATTCTTGATGTAAGCAATCGCGCCACGTCTCCAGAAATAGTTGTTTCACCTTGATATACTTCACGAATGACGCGTCCTAATGAACCAGCGAGTTGACTGGTAACCAAATATCCATCCACACCACAATTTATCGCTCTAAATACCTGCTCTTCCACCATGAAAGCAGTTACAACAATCACTTTTATATTTGGATGGTTCTTTTTGATATACAAAATTGTTTTCATACCATCTTCATTTGGCATAGCTGTATCAACTAATATGACATCAGGCATTTTTTCCTCTATTTCAAGAACGGCATCTTTATGATTTACTGCAAATCCACTTACCTGAATCCCTTCCTCTTTTTCAAGCAATGCTATAGTGCCGTCCAAGAATATCTGGCTATTTTCCACTAGCACAACACTAATCAATTTTACCTACCCCTTAACCCTGTTACTTAATAGCTTCCCTCAAAATTATCATTATAAACCTTCTAATTATTGCAGGTTAACAGGCGTTTGAAACTCCACAGAGTGAAGTACTTTATCTCTTTTATATTATGATTTTTGAAGTTATGGTTCCTACTATAACACGAAACCAAAGCAGGAAACAAAAACGAAGTCAAATTTATTTGCCGCAAAAATTATTCTGATATTGTATAATATTCTTAACAAAATAATTGACATCCAGACATTCTACCTCATATAATAAATTTCTCTTTCAGGAGGATTCCGATGAAAATTTCCGTAGCAGGAACAGGTTACGTAGGTCTGTCAAATGCCGTACTTCTAGCACAGCACCATGAGGTGGTTGCCCTGGACATCATAGAAGAAAAAGCGAGAATGATTAATGGGAAAAAATCTCCAATAGTTGATGAAATGATTCAGGATTATCTTATAAACAAAGAATTAAACCTTAGAGCGACAACAGATCCAAAAGAAGCCCATCAGGATGCGGATTATGTAATCATTTCGACACCTACCAACTATGACCCAGTGAGAAACTATTTTGACACGAGTTCTGTTGAAGCTGCCATTCTGAATGTATTAGAAATTAATCCTGAGGCTGTTATGGTGATTAAATCCACGGTGCCGGTTGGATATACGGCAAAAGTGCAGGAAACGTTCCACACAAAAAATATTATATTTTCCCCGGAATTCCTTAGAGAGGGAAAAGCATTATATGATAATCTTCACCCGTCCCGAATCATTGTTGGCGAAGAGTCCACCAGGGCAAGAACATTCGCTGATCTACTAGTTGAAGGTGCAATTACAGAAGAGGTTCCCGTTTTGTTTACTAATTCTACAGAAGCAGAAGCAATAAAATTATTTGCCAATACTTACCTTGCTATGCGTGTTGCTTTCTTTAATGAGCTTGACAGCTATGCGGAAATTAGAGGATTGAATACCAAGCATATAATTGAAGGAATCGGACTCGATCCACGAATTGGCACACACTACAATAACCCATCCTTTGGATATGGCGGTTACTGCCTGCCAAAAGATACGAAACAACTGCTGGCTAACTATGAAGATGTGCCAAATAATATTATCAAAGGAATTGTGGACGCCAATGCAACTAGAAAGGATCATATCTCAAGAATGATTTTAAAGCGCAACCCAACCATTGTTGGTATTTATCGCCTTACCATGAAGATGGATTCGGATAATTTCAGACAATCTTCCATACAGGGAGTCATGAAACGCATTAAAGCAAAAGGAATCGAAGTGGTTGTTTATGAACCGGCATTAAAGGAAGAAAGCTTCTACAACTCCAGAGTAATGAGTGACTTTGAGGAATTTAAGCAAATAAGTGATGTTATTGTAGCTAACCGTATGTCTAAAGAATTAAAGGATGTTGAAGAAAAGATTTATACAAGGGATTTGTTCAGCAGAGATGAGTAATCCTACGAATTATTACGTAAAAATAAAGTGAACTTCACTCAGTGGGGGGCTCCCTTCATCCTCCACTAAGTGATCGCATTACAAGGGTATGAATTGGATATAAGGCTCAGTTAACCTTAAATGGAGGCTGGGACAAAAGTGTTTTATCAAAAGAAAAGATGCTTAGTGGAGAAATACCGTTCCGGAAATATACTTCGCTTTCCGCGGGCAACGTCTCAGCCTCGGGCCAACAGGACGTTGGTCATAAAGGCGTTGCCCCAGGGAGGGGCGATCTTAGCCTTTGAACCTTTCGCACTTCCTGCGGGGTCTTCGCTTGTTGCTTTTCCCGCAGGACAAGGAAGGCTTCGGCAGCGATACATCGCACGAAGAAAAAGTGCTTTTCTTTTTCGAGGAGTCTACGTATATTTCCTCCACTAACTTGGTGCTTCGTTTGTCTTTTGGATTAAAACATTTAGTTATGTCCCAGCCTTGCTCTTTATCTATTTTGAAACTCAAAATATGCACTGATTAGTGTTTTGGCAGCGATTGGCATTGCTCGCTCATCGAAATCAAATTTTGGATGATGATGTGGGTAGTCATGGCCTTCTTTATTCGCACCTGTAAAGAAATATGCGCCGGGTTTTTTCATCAGGTAATAAGCGAAATCCTCGCCACCCATTGATGGCTTCATCTCTTCAATCGTGTGCAACTCATCTACTTTAGCAGCAGCATCCATTACCAGCAATGCCTCTTCTTTGTGATTCACTACTGGCGGATATCCTTTGCTGTAGTTAAACTCATAAGAAGCTTCACTTGCAACACATACCCCTTTGATTATTTTCTCTATTTCTTTAATGATTTGTTCCTGAATACTAACATTAAGATATCTTACCGTACCAATGATTTTTGCCGAATCAGCAATGACATTAAAGGTATCACCTGCGTGAAAAGAACCAACAGAAAGAACAGCAGTTTCCAGTGGGTCAATCCTTCTGCTAACAATTTGCTGGAGTTCTGTAATAAGCTGTGCACCAATTACTATGGAATCCTTTGTTTCATGTGGGTAAGCCCCATGTCCTCCCTGTCCCTTAATGGTAATTTCAAACCGGTCCGCACCAGCCATGAAAACATCTCTTGTAATCTGCAGCTTGCCAAGTGGCGTAGTTGCCCAAAGATGTGTCCCAAAAATCGCATCTATATGATCAAGCGCACCGGACTCCACAATTGCAATTGCACCACCAGGCACTTGTTCTTCTGCATGCTGGTGAATAAACTCAATCGTTCCAGGCAGTTCATCCTGAAATTCTTTCATGACTTTTGCCAGCGTTAGCAAGGTTGAGGTGTGGCCATCATGTCCACAAGCATGCATAACACCAGGCACTTTAGATTTATACTCCACATCTTTCTTATCCTGAATTGGCAACGCATCAAAGTCCGCTCTTAGTCCAACCGTTTTTCCTGGTTTCCCGCCCTTCAATGTAGCGATAACTCCATTTCCCCCAACTTTCGTTCTATAAGGGATTCCAAGCTCCTCATAAAAGTCAGCGATATATTGTGCTGTCTTCATCTCTTGAAAAGAAAGCTCCGGGTATTGATGTAAATACCTTCTGCGCTCTACTGTTTCCGGATATAATTCATCTATCTTCTTATATATATTATTTAACAAAATGACTCCCCCTTTTTTACTTATAATGTTTATTATAGCAAAAGATATGGATAGTTAGTTTCACTTATTCTTGTATGTACGATGAGATGCCTTTATTCTTGGATTTTCCATTGGTTAATCACTCTCTCCCATCACAAATTTCTACGATTAACGAACCAAGATTGCTTCATAATAACATCGTGTATCTCATATAATGATAATTGCTTTCCATTTATAGGACTAATGCTCGATAGACAATTGGCCAGTTTCTTTGTATTTTTATAGTACAACCATTATTTTTTGCATAATTCACTATTTTCTTTAAAAAAAACTAAAGAAAGGAGGAGAAGAATGAAAGCGGTTAAATGCACTTTTATCTACGGATCAATATCAGTTCTTTTAGCTTCCGCTTTGCTGATTCATCCAGCAGGCTCTGTTTTCGCTGACACAACTTCTTTCGAGCCTTCCATCGAAAAAGAGACTAAAAAAGATTTAACATCACACTTCCATCCAGCGTTTTCATGGGGAAATCAACCTCCCTCATCACCCGTACTACATCCTGGTTCGATAGGAGGTGCAGGAATGATAGAAGGTCCTTTACTGAAGATAGATCCGGTAATCCAATCGTTTATCGAAAGCGGGACGATGCCGGGCGCAGTCACCTTTGTTGCCAGAAGGGGGCATATTGTACAGCACGAGTCATATGGGTATTCTTATTTATATGAGGATGATAAAACAGTGACCGATGAGCCAATTGAAATGAAGAAAGATACGATTTTCGACCTTGCATCCATTAGTAAGATTTTTACCACAACAGCTGCCATGATTTTATATGAAGACGGTCACTTTCAGCTGGACGACCCTGTCGCAGATTATATCCCGGAATTTGCTGAAAATGGGAAAGAAGAGGTAACCATTCGCCAGCTCATGACACATACTTCGGGATTCACAGCATGGGCTCCGCTTTACACCATCGGAGAGAATCGAGATGAACGACTTCAATATGTTTTTCAGTATCCATTAACTAACGAACCAGGGAAAAAATACACCTACAGTGACTTGAATATGATTACGCTGGGTGCATTAGTAGAACGTCTTTCTGGACAAGGTCTAGACCAATTTGTTTATGAAAAGATCACACAGCCCTTAAGGATGAATGACACCATGTATAACCCGCCTGAAACATTAAAACAGCGGATTGCCGCAACCGAATATCAACCTTCGACGAATCGGGGGCTGGTTTGGGGACAAGTTCATGATGAAAATGCTTGGTCTTTAGATGGTGTGGCTGGCCATGCAGGAGTATTTTCTACCGCTAGTGATTTGGCCATCTTAGCCCATATGTATGTCAATGAAGGCAGATATGGTGGAAAACGAATTTTACAACCGGAAACCGTCAAGCTCCTAACCGAAAATCAGATCCCAGAGTTTCCGGGAAATGAGCATGGCCTAGGCTGGGAATTATCACAAGGATGGTATATGGATGCTTTATCTGAGGCCTCCTCTATTGGGCATACAGGATACACTGGAACTTCTATTGTTATTAATCAAAGCAATGACACCATCGCCATTCTTTTAACAAACCGTGTACATCCATCACGTCAAACGGTTTCAACTAATCCAGCACGGCAACAATTTGCAAGGCTAGTGGCAGATGCTATCCCAGTTTCTACACCAAACAACAAGAATGCATGGTTCTCCGGATATGGAGACAGGTTGAACAAGACATTGACAGCTGAAGTGGAAATAGACAAAGCTTCTACTTTATCCTTTAACACCTGGTATCGTATCGAACAAGGTTATGATAACGGTATCATCGAGGTTTCCAATGATGGAGAAAATTGGAATGCTATAAACAGATATACTGGCAGCAGTCTGGATTGGAAGACCGAAGAATTTACCCTTCCTGCTGACACAACCCATATTCGTTTCCGTTATGTAACAGATGGCGGAGTAAATGGACGCGGATGGTATGTCACTAATGTACGTTTAAATGGTACTCCATTAGACTTGGTTTCTAAAGGTTGGGAAGAAAGAAATCATTAAAAACTTAGGAGGATTAAAAATGAATAATAGATTAAAAATGAGTTTTATCCTATTCACCATTGGCACGTTACTCCTAAGCTCATTTAGTATGGCAAAAACAACTGTTCATGCAGAAGACTCCAGTCAAATTAAAGATGTCATTATTTCTCAAAACATTCCAGAAATGACGGTAAATGCAGAAGAAAATCAAATTCAGTTAAACGGTCTTCACATTTATCAGGATGGTCATTTTAAAGAAGTAACTGAAAACGTGAAGTGGCATTCAAAAAACAAAAATGTCGCAACTGTAGATGAGGATGGAGTAGTCACCCTCACTGGTCAAAATGGACGCTCCTTCATCACTGTAGAGGCTGGCACATTTCATGATGAAATCGCTGTTCACCAGAAGCCTTCAGGATTAGAGATCGTCAAACAGAAGGGTGACCGATATAACGTCATTGATCAGGCAATCGCAGGGATGACATTAAAAGAGAAAATCGGACAGATGCTGATGCCAGATTTTAGAAACTATAACGGAAAAAATGTAACAGAAATGCTTCCAGAAATTGAACAGCTTATTCAGGAATATCATCTCGGCGGCATTATTCTTTTCCGGGAGAATGTGGTCACAACAGAACAAACAGCAAGACTTGTAGCTGCTTATCAAGATGCTGCTGAAAAGTATGGATTACTCATGACCATTGACCAAGAGGGGGGAATTGTAACCCGTCTTCAATCTGGAACAGACATGCCGGGAAATATGGCACTTGGGGCCACACGTTCACCTGAAATTGCAGAAAACGTAGGAAGAGTCATTGGAGAAGAACTGGAAGCACTTGGTATTAATATGAACTTGGCACCTGTTCTTGATGTGAATAACAATCCCGATAATCCTGTTATTGGAGTCAGGTCTTTTGGTGAATCGCCAGAGCTAGTGGCAGAGATGGGGCTGGCTTATACAAGAGGTTTGCAGAGCACCGGCGTAGCGGCGACCGCTAAGCATTTTCCTGGTCATGGAGACACAGCTGTCGACTCTCATTTAGGTTTACCAGAAGTTCCACATGACAAAGAACGTCTGCTTGAAGTGGAGCTCTATCCTTTCCAGCAAGCAATGGATAGTGGGATCGATGCGATTATGACTGCCCATGTTACCTTCCCGAAAATTGATGACACAAAAGTGATCTCCAAAAAGGATGGAACGGAAATTTCTTTGCCTGCGACCCTTTCTCATAAAGTACTAACTGGATTAATGCGCGAGGAAATGGGATATGACGGTGTGATTATTACCGATGCATTAAATATGCTTGCCATTCAGGATCATTTTGGTCCAGTCGATGCCGTGATTCGTGCAGTAAATGCGGGAACAGATATTGTTCTTATGCCTGTTGGACTTGAGGAAGTTGCAGATGGATTATTGAATGCTGTGGAAACAGGGGAGATTACAGAAGAAAGAATAGAAGAATCTGTGAAACGAATCTTAACGCTAAAAATTGAACGCGGAATTATCAAAGAAGAAACTCCTGCACCAATTGAAGAAATCGTTGCGAACGCAGAGCAGGTTGTAGGTTCACAGGAACATAAAAAGGTCGAAAAAGAAGCAGCAGAACGTTCCATTACGCTGGTGAAGAATGAAGATGCTCTCCCACTCCAAGTAAATGCAGGTGATAACATTGTAGTGATTGGCAATACGTATCGAGATAGCCTTTACGATGCTATAAGAGCACATCATTCAAAAACAGAGTTGATTTCAGCATCCGGACCTTTAAGCGCTGCACAGCTGAAGTATCTGCAAGAGGAAGCCGATGCGGTGATTATTGGCTCTCATACGTCCAACGTTAACGGCCGCTCACCAAACAGCTCGCAAATGCAAATGATTAATCAAGTTATTGAGAATCTGGATGCTCCTGTGATTGCTGTAGGGATCCGAAATCCATATGACATTATGGCATTCCCAGAGATTGATGCTTATCTGGCACAATACGGATTTAGAGATGCAAGCTTTAAAGCAACTGCCGCAACCATTTTTGGTGATAACAACCCAACAGGCTTATTGCCAATAACGATTCCAAGCCAAGCTGGGGAAACTTTATATGAATTTGGTCACGGCTTATCTTATTAACTAGGGGGAGTATATGAGATGAAAAAATTAATGATTGTATTCGCAACCGTATTATTGGTGCTCAGCTCATTGACAGCTGTCATGGCCGATAAAGGAAACTCAAATGGCAAAGGAAAAGGCAAGAAGGAATTACAATTAGGGGTAGAGGTTTTGCTCAATGATCAAAAGGATCTAATTGAAGGGAAACGGGTTGGATTGATTACCAACCCCACTGGAGTAGACAAGGAATTAAACAGTATTGTCGACCGCCTGCATAATGACCCTGATGTAGAATTGACTGCCCTTTATGGTCCAGAGCACGGCGTACGCGGGGATGCACAAGCAGGAGCATATGTGGAATTCTACACGGACGAAACAACAGGACTTCCCGTATACAGTCTTTACGGTCAAACAAGAAAGCCAACACCGGAAATGCTTGAGAATGTAGATGTTCTGTTATTTGATATTCAGGATGTTGGTACACGCTTCTATACGTATATTTACACGATGGCCTATGCAATGGAAGCTGCAGCAGAGAACGGAAAGGAATTTATCGTACTTGACCGCCCAAATCCTCTAGGAGGTCATAAAGTCGAAGGACCGGTTTTAGAAACGAAATATGCTTCCTTTGTCGGAAATTATCCAATTCCACTACGCCACGGGATGACGGTTGGAGAGTTAGCACAATTGTTTAATGAAGAATTTGAAATCGGTGCTGATTTAACGGTAGTGGAAATGGAAGGCTGGAACCGAAATATGTATTATGATGACACGAAATTAGAATTTGTCCTGCCTTCACCCAATATGCCAACCCTTGAAACGGCTGTCGTTTATCCAGGGGCTGCACTAATTGAAGGGACAAATGTATCCGAAGGCCGAGGCACAACTAAACCATTTGAGTTCATTGGCGCTCCTTTTGTGAATAGTACGGAATTTGCGGCTGCATTAAATAAATTGGACTTGCCGGGGGTTAAATTCCGAGCTGCTTCCTTTACCCCTTCTATCTCGAAGCATAGCGGAACATTAAGTCACGGAGTGCAAATTCATGTGACGAATAAGAAGGCATACAAACCAATCGAGACTGGGCTTCATATTGTAAAGACATTACACGATATGTATCCCGAAGACTTCCAGTTTAGAGCGGAAAACAGTGCAGGCATCTCTTTCTTTGATAATCTGATTGGTAATGGCTGGATTCGTGAAGCTATTGAGAATGGAGAAAGTGTGAAGGATATGGAAAAACAATGGAAGAAAGAACTGAAGGAATTTGAGAAAGTTAGAAAAGACTATTTGATTTATTAAGTTAGGAAAGGACGCGTGAGTAGCGTCCTTTTTTGTTCCGCTTTTTGGGATTGGGGCAGGAATACTCAGGACTGGGGCGACTTTTGTGAATTTCGAGTGTTTTTGTTTATTCACGCGTAATTTTCTTGGTTATGGGTTAACTTTCAAAGGTCTTATAGCAACTTCTGTATGAACCAGTGCAACTTTATTGAAAAGCAGGGTGACTTTCGGTAAAGTTTGCGCAGCTTTTGCTAGAAGGGGGTGACTTCGTTAGACTTGCTCCACCCAATTTATTCTCGCTCGGTCAATATTAAAAGTTACTCTAATTCACTTCATTGTTGCTGGGTAACCATGAAAACTTGCTCCATTCTCCCTGAATGTTGCTCCTCTTGTGCATAAACTTACACCATTATTCGAAAAGTCACCCCATTCCACCAATACTCAAGCCTTTGTCCACCAAGTCTTTTTAATCGAAGTCACTCCCCTCTACAATTAAGAACTAGAACCTTTCTCCTGACGTTACGCTTCTCTTATCAATACTCGCTCCATCCTCAACCATCTTGTCCTCCCTTACAAATCTACCAAATCCAGCTAAAAAAAAATCGCCCTCCCCTAGGAAAAGGCGATTACCCTTTTATCGCACCCTCTGCCATCCCTTTCGTAATTCTCCGCTGGAAAATCGCATAAAGTACGATGACAGGCACCGTTGCAATCACAAGCCCTGCAAACAAGGTCCCCCATGCATTGGTATATTGTGCTTCATTACTAATAAAGTCAATTGCTAATGCAAGCGTATAATTCTTGCTATTTTGCAGGAAAATTAGCGCCATAAAGTATTCGTTCCAAAACTGGATGGCATTCATGATCGTGACGGTGATGATTCCAGACATGCTAAGCGGGGTAATGATTTTCCACAGTACACCGTAAGGAGACATCCCATCAATGGCCGCAGCCTCTTCCAAGGATCTTGGAATCGTACTAATAAAAGTAGTTAAGATAAATATCGTAAATGGCAGCTGGCTGACGGCATACACAATGGCCAGTCCGAAGATATTATCGAGCAAATTTAAATCCATTAATAAGAAAAACAATGGAATCCACCCAAGAACCATAGGAATCATCATCGCAGAAACATAAAGCATAAAGAGCAAATGACTACCACGAAAATTTACCCGCTCAATCGCATAAGAAGTTGGAATGGCAAGCACCAATGTTAAGGCAGTTCCTACTAGAGTGACGATTAGGCTATTGATCACACTTGTGCCGATACCATAGTTTGCCCAGGCATCAATATAATTTTGAAAGTTCATCGTCTCTGGGAAACCCCATGGATTTCGATATATTTCCGCATTGGATTTAAAGGAGCCAAGAAACATCCAAAAAATAGGATATAACACAGCCAAAGACCATAAAATTAAAGGTATCCGGATACCTGCTTTTCCGAGTATCTGTCCGACAGTCTGTTTCATGATTTTCCCCCTTTCCTTTAATTAGTACTCAATCTTATCTCTTCGTAAAATGAATTGCAGGATCACCACCGTAATTAATGAGAGAACTAAAATCATAACACCGATGGCTGCCCCATATCCAAAGTTAAATTGCACAAAAGCCTGCTGATATAAATAGGAGCCCATTACATGGGTAGAATTATTCGGTCCTCCACCTGTCATAACCTGTACAATGACAAACGAACCATTTAAGGTTGTAATAACAATATATAAAATACAGATTTTTATTTGTGGCCAGATAAGTGGAACCGTTACTCTCCAGAATTGCTGCCATTTCGTTGCTCCGTCTATTTCGGCTGCCTCGTAGAAGCTTTTCGATATATTTGAAATAGCCCCCATTAACACGAGCATAAATAGACCGATTCCGGCCCACACGGAAGGAAGGACAAGACTTGGCAACGCCCAATTCTCATCACCTAGCCAAGGTCTGGCATACTGTTCGAGTCCAAGGAAACCTAATCCAGAATTGACTAAGCCAAGACTCGGATTGTAGATAAACATCCAGAGAATCCCAATAACAACCACCGACATAATATTTGGAAAGAAAAACACGATCCGGTAAAGTGGTGCCTCTTTAATTTTCAATTGTGTCAGTGCAACGGCAAAAAATAAGGCTAGAATCATAATACCGATTACTTTCGTTACTACAAGAAAATAATCATGAATAATCGTATCCGGAATAATTGCATCGTTAAATAATCGTACATAATTGCCAAGTCCTATAAATTCCTTATTATCTGAAGCTCCCGACCAATCAAAAAAAGAATAATATAATCCGCTGACTAAAGGATACAGAGTAAAAATAGAAAACAAAACAAATGTAGGCACCAGACAAAAAGCAAGAAACATATACTTTTGTTTTTTAGATTGGACCATTTCATCACTTCTTTCTATGTAGATGGAACGTGAGGCAACGATGTGCCTCACACTCCACATTTCTCATCCTATAACCCACTGCGATACTGACCAGCAGCTTCCTCTGCTGCTTTGACAAACTCTTCAGCTGTCATATTGCCAAGCATCAAGGACAATAAATTATTTCCAATTGGTGTTTCTAAATCAGCACTCATTGGATGTGGTTTATTATAAAGTTTGACCTGCTCTGGATCATTAATCATGGCATTCGCTTCTGTTAAGTATTCTGGAACGTTAGGATTCTCAGATAAATCCACGCCATTCAGGTTCATAATCGCACCCGTATGCTCAGAGAAGGACATCGCATAATCTCTTGTAAAGACAAACTCCACAAATGCTTTTGCCGCTTCTGGGTTCTCTGCATTTTCCGCAATCGCCAGTGGTCTTAAATCGGGAACAATAGCAAATGGCTCCCCTGCATCCTGCATTGGTGAAGGAATAAATCCAAATTCAAATCCATCTGGAATGTCATTCGCCATTTCATTCGGCAGCCAGAAACCTACTGGAATAAAGGCATTATCATGCAATAAGAAGTTCATTTGTGATTGCGTATGGTTCAAGGCACCTAAGCCAGAATCAAACATGCCCTCCTGCTGCATTTTCTCTACTTTCTTCATCACTTCTAATGTAACATCACTGCTCCATGCTCCCTCTGCACCAGTAATAAGGTCAGTTAATAATTCCTCCCCACCCGCTGCTGAGAATGCTGGGTATAGTACGCCACGAAGGAAGTAATATGGATGCTGTCCTGTTGTTACAAATGGAGCAATTCCTTCTTCATCTTTAATCGCCCCCATGGAACTCATAAAGCTGTCAAAATCGGCTGGTACTTCATAACCTTTTTCTTCAAACCAAGCTTTATCATACCAAGTTCCCCATGTATCAAACACAAGTGGCAATGTATAAATATCACCGTCATAACTAGCAGGATCAACTAGAAAACTATCAACCAATTTATCCCCATTTTCTAATTCAATATCCTGCACCCAGTCTGATAGATTCATTAACTGGCCATCTTCCACCATTTGCGCCTCACTAGAGCCTGCGCCGTCAATGTAAACAACATCAGGTGGATCATTGGAAACCCAGCGTGAACGCATTTCTTCATTAATATTTGGCCCTGCATGCTCTACAATCGTCACATCAGGATATTGCTCATTGAAATCAGCAATGACTTCTTTCCACCAGGAATCCCCATAGCCTCCAACGAAATACTGAATCTCCAACTCACCGGAAATCTCTCCATCTCCGCCTTCACTTGCCGCATCCCCTGACTCAGATTCACTAGAATCATCAGCGTTTCCATCAGATTCGCTCGAAACGTCTTCCCCGTCAGAATTACATGCAGCCATAAAAACAAGCGCAAACAATGCTAACAACAGTAACCATCTGCTTATCTTTTTCAAGCTTTTTTCCCCCTTGTTTTCATTTTTAATATGTGAAACACATTAATAGCTTATAGAGGTTGTTCAACTTATAAGACTATTAATGAAGCTTCCTAACTAAGATACGTGATAGCTTCCCTTACATAGCCACGGCTATTTTTAAGAGCAGCGCTGGCCCTTTGGAAATCTACTTTTGCCTGTATCATAATAATGGCAGGCTTCACTTGATAATTAGTCTCCTCCAGGGTGGCCTCCGCCTCGCTGTATGTAACATTCGTCACTTCCATTACCGTGTGTTTGGCACGTTCTTTCAGCTTGTAATTGCTTGCGTTTAAATCAACCATGAGATTTTCATAGACTTTACCCATCTTAACCATGACTGTTGTACTAATCATATTTAATATCATCTTATGCGCTGTACCTGCTTTCATGCGCGTTGACCCTGTTAAAATCTCAGGCCCTACAACCACCTCAATCGGGCAGTCCGCATATGTGCTAATAACAGATTCTTTATTAGATGAGATAGAAATAGTATAAGCACCGATAGACTGTGCATATTTTAATGCGCCGATCGGATATGGCGTTCTACCACTTGCCGTTATTCCTATGACAACATCCTGATTGGTAAACTTCTTCTCCTTTAAATCTGCCTCTCCCTGCAGTTCATCATCCTCCGCACCTTCTACCGCCTGGAGAAAAGCTCCCATTCCTCCAGCCATTACCGGTTGCACCATTTCCGGAGGAGTCAGAAAGGTCGGTGGACATTCCGAGGCATCCAATACGGCTAATCTGCCGCTTGTCCCGGCTCCAACATAGAATAACCTCGCTCCATTTGAAAGCGCTTTAAAAATTTCCTCTACTGCTTTATTAATTGCAGGCAACACATTTTCTACTGCTTCAGCGACTTGCTTGTCTTCTTTATTAATCGTCTTCAGAATGTCAATCGTGGTCATCTTGTCTAAATTCATCGTATTCGTATTTCTTTGTTCCGTCGTTAGCTTTGTCAGATTCACAGACCATTTCTCCCTTACGTTAAGGATACTTAGATTAATAATTTTCCCAATATTTATCTTATTATAAAAACAATTGAATTATTTTGTCAATATATTTTATATTATTAGTAATAAAATTTCACTAATAGTTATAAAAAAGAAGCGATATCACTGATTACGTTTAATAAATGATATCGCTTCTCTCGTTTCCTCTAGATGTTTCACCGTTTCTTCATACTCTGCAGAAGCAAGTGACATAAATAATATATCAATCACATGCAATTGCGCAATGCGAGAGGAAGTAGCCCCACTTCTCATCATCGCTTCTTTTGCTGCAGAAGTATAAAGCTGAATATCAGCCAGATTATTTACCTTGGAACTTCCATATTTTGTAATACTAATGGTTGGAATACTCTTCTCTTTTGCTAATTGCAGTAGCTTAACAACCTCTTCGGTGTTTCCGGAAAAAGAGATGCCAATCACAACATCTTCTGGTCCTTTGTTCGCAATAACCGTTGCTGCTTGATGGATATCAGAGAAAGAATAGACATTTTTATTAATGCGGAGAAATTTTTGTTCCGCATCCTTTGCCGCAAGATAGGATGCTCCGACTCCAAAGAAAATGCAGGACTTAGCATGGCTCACCACGCGTACGGCTTCTTCTAAGCATTTTTCACTTAAAATATCACCGGTTTCTTTCAGGGTTTGAATCGTGTTCGCCGTCACCTTATTAATAATCGTTTGAAACCCTTCATTTGGTTCAATATCATGGTATTCGTTCCTACTTCTTTCTTGAAGATCACCTGCAACACGAATCTTTAATTCCTGAAATCCGCTTAATCCAAGTGACTTGCAAAGCCTGATCACAGCGGCACTGCTCGTTTGGCTTTTTTCTCCCAAAGCTAAAGCTGTTAAAGAAATCGACTCTTCCGGATTCTCGAGAATATATTGCGCTATTTTCTGTTCTGAAGGGGGTAGCCGGTTTTCCATCTCTTTTAACATAATAAGTCCACCATTTGTTGCTCCCATAAATTTACCTTCTCTCTATCATGAATGTTTGGTTGATATTTTCAATAAATGTTTCGTTAATCTGTTCTTCTTTCATGTTATACGCTCCAATTAATGAGCCGGCAACGGGAGTGAGAATGGGAAGAATGATGGAAAGCGGAAAATCCGCTAATTCCTTTTCTAGAATTTTTGGAAATATAATCTTATCACTAAAAATGCCGCCAGCTAAAACCAGATTTATTTTTTCTGTACCATGAAATAACTTATTGTATAGAGTTGCTATACTTAATACCATCTCATCTGCTGCTTGGAATATAATTTTCTCAGCAACAGTATCTTTTTCCTTGTAAGCCTGAAAAACCAGTTTCGAAAGGGAAGCCAACTCATTTTTAGGTGATGGTGAAGCATAGATTCTTTGAAGAAATTCCTGTGGATGGGTTACCCTAAAATATTCAAAAAACATCTTAGTCAGCGATGTATTCATCCCCCGCCCATCATAGGCTTTCAACGCTGCCATGGCACCTTGTCTCCCTATATCATAACCGCTCCCTTCATCTCCAAGCAGATACCCCCAGCCTCCTGTGCGGTCATGTTGAGATTGCTGGTTAATCCCATAGGTAATGGAGCCTGTTCCGCAAATTTGAACAATTCCAGGTTCCCCATAAGTGCCGGAATATAGAGCATTGATTGGGTCTGGTACTACCTTGATTGTTGCAGGAGGAGATAACAGGTCTCGCAGACAGTGAAGAACCCATTCTTGATTTTGGATATTAGCCGTACCTGCCACTCCAGCAAATACATGGCTGACCTTTATTTTTTGCTTATTTCCCTTTAGTGCTTGCCATAATCCTTTTAATGTTCTCTCCACCTGGGCTTTTGATGCCGAATGTAAATTCGTTGGCCCTGCAGTTGCTTCAGCAAGCACCTTCCCATTCTGGTCTGATAGAATTGCTGTGGTTTTAGTGCCACCACCATCGATTCCTAGTAAGTATCCCAATAGCCTCCCCCCTTATTTATTAGGTTATATAATTTTATGTTAAGAAACAAGAGTATATTTGAAATTTTATTTTATGAAAGAAATAAAAAGAGGTAGATTTAGGGATATTTTTTAGCTCTCAAGCTTAATTGTGGGGCAACTTTAGTTGATTTTGATCGACTTTTTCAAGGTAAGGATTAACTTTTAATAAAATTAGAGCAACTATCGTAGGAGATTGAGCAACAATGGGGCAATTCGGTTCAAGTTTGAAGTTTATTGGAGTAATTCTCTATAAAAACAGGGAAAGGGATTTAGTGTACCCTCCCCCGGAAGATTATTTCTGGATGCTATCTATAATATTGCCATATCCCTTATATTTCTCTGGTATTTTATCTGTAATGACGGTGACATCATCTATTTCTGCAAATTTATATGGTGAAACCTGATTGAATTTTGATGAATCCGCAAGCACGAACGCTTCCCGTGAATGCTTAATGCTCCAGCTTTTCAGCAAGGATTCATTTTGATCGGCATTCATAATTCCGTGTTCCGCGTCTAATGCATTGGTCCCCAGAAATACTTTATCAAAATGGATCTTAGATATGGCTTCTATTGCAAGCGGGCCCACCATTGCCATCGTTTCCCGCTTAAGGTCCCCACCGATTACGGTAACATTCATTTGTCGCTCTAAAGCGACATTAGCATTCGATAGCCCATTCGTAAAAACACTGGATTCTATATCAGGATATCGCTCAAACATCAGCTGGGTTGTAGAGCCTGAATCAATAAAAACAATATCCCCCTCTTCTATGAGGCTGACCGCAATATCAGCAATATATGTTTTCTCGTGTACATAGCGAATTTTACGATTATTCATAGAGGTTTCTTTTGTTGTATCAATAATCGTTGCAAGCCCTCCATATTTTAGTTCAATAAAGCCTTTCTCTTCTAATTGCTTAATATCTCGACGGACGGTAATCTCAGATACATTCATTTCCTTTGCAAGATCAGCAATATAGATGGGGGTTTGCTTCACTCTGCGAATAATATATTCATGTCGCTCATATGGAATCACACTAATCACTACCTCCTATTGAAGTATGTAGAAGAACCGGAAAATGGTCTGATGGATATCTGCCATCAAATTTGTCTGTAATGACTTCCGTCTTATGAATATTAAAATAGCGGTTTACAAAAATATAATCAATCTGATGATATTCATCCCAGCCCAAGCGATGATTAAATCCTGTACCTGTGCATGTTTTTAGAGGCCCGACATGATATTTCGATTCTCTAACCGCATCACGGAGATTTCCAGCAAATATTCGGTATAAACGTTCGTGAGGCTCTCCGTTTAAATCTCCCATCACTGCAACAGGGCAATCTAATGCTTCTAGCTTATCCATGATTAATTTTGCTGACTGATATCTTGCCTCTTCACTTTTATGATCGAAGTGCGTATTGAATATATAAAATTCCTCACCGGATTCTCTAACTTGGAATTTCCCCCACGTACATATTCTAGGGCAATCTGCATTCCATCTTTTTTCTTTTTCCTCCAATTGCATGGTTTCAGAAAGCCAGAAGGTATCGGATTCGATCAGATCAAATTTTTCTTTTTTATAAAGAATGGAATTATATTCATTCCCATCATCCTCAGACCTTCCAAGTCCAAAGGATGCGTATTGTTTTAGTTTCTGCAGATCACGGAGTTGGCTTTCCTTTACTTCCTGCAAGCCAATAATATCCAAATCATAGTTTTCTATTATATTTATAACATTGGCTTTTCTATTTTTCCATAAATCCTCTTTGTCATCAGGTGTTTCCATGCGGATGTTATATGTTGCTAATTTTAATAACTCCAAGACTATCCCCTCTTTCTTTTCCTTATAAAGCGCCAATTTCCATATACCGTCGTCAGTATTAACGTATTCAGAATCATTAAGATAACGGTATATACTAAGTTTAGTGCTTTCGTATCTGCAGAAGCTGAGTTACCCGTTGCATTCATAATCGTAATACCTAATGGTTCAAACAGCGGATGATATAGAAAGACAGTCAGGTCATAATCTGGCAAAATACCAATAAAGTTTAAAGAGAATATTCCTAAAATAGTAGGCATAATAATCGGTAGAATGACCTTGATAAACGTATAAAAGGCGTTAGCTCCAAGATTCTTCGCTGCATCTTCAACCTCCTGATTCACTCCAAAGAAAGCGGACTTGGATATACGAAGTGTAAATGGGATATGTACAATAATATATCCAAACAACAGTAACCAAAGTGTGCCGGTAAATACCTGATTAAAGACTACCCATTGGCCTGTATTAAATGTAACCGATAGTCCAACAGCAATCAGTGTAGATGGTAAAAACCAAGGAATCATCAAGCTATAGTCAAGTGTCCTCGTTAATAGGTTATTATGTATTTTCATTAAATACGCACAGAGTAAACAAAAGGCAACAACGATAAAGGAACCCAAGAAGCCATAAACGAGTGAAATGAGATATGGTCGGATAGCCTCTATGCTTGAAAAGGTTAACAGGTAGTTGTCGATCGTAAAGCTATCCAAACTAATCATTCCAGATGAAATCGCTAATGAATCCGTAAAGGAATATATAATGATAGCCAGCACTGGCATAGAATAGATAACAAATAATACATAAGCAATGATATGTACGAGAACATTTAATCCTTTATTATTGATTTTCTGTTTCACGATAGAGGTTTTTGTTTTGGATATCGATATGTAATTTCCCTTCTCTTCTGAACGAATCATAAAGGTAAGAACAATGATCGTTACGATCCCTAACACCAATGCTAATACGGTGGCCAAATCCTTGGAGCTTGAGCTATTAGCAAAGGTTAGTATCATTGGTGTTATCGTCTCAAACTCTCTTCCACCAAATACTAACGGTGCAGAAGTTGCACTCAAACCAGTTAAGAACGTAAGAATCGTTAAAGCAAAAAGGGTTGGTTTTAATGTAGGTAATACAACTTTTGTAAGAATCGTAAATTGGGAAGCACCTAAATTCTTCGCAGCTTCAATCGTTTGATAATCAATACTACGCATGGCGCTTGATAGAAACAGCATGTGATTGGAAGTACATGCGAACGTCATAACAAAAGCGACAGCAAATAACCCACTAAACCAGCTATCATTCCAGTGTGGATTAAGCTGTAATAAAAACTGTGTAATGGGGCCATTTTCTCCATACACAAGCTTATAACCTAGGTTTAATGCTACACCACCATAGACAAGCGTGGAGAAATAACTAATCTTTAAAACATTAGCACCCTTAATATCAAAGTAATTTGTAAATAGCACTAAAGATACTCCTACAAGATTAACGGTAACTACCAATATAAATGCGAGCAGAATACTATTTAGAATACTGCCGATGGCCCTGTCAGAACGCAGCAGTTTTTCCACTGGTTCCAATGAAAATGTTCCCGTTCCAAAGAAAGTTTCGTAGATGGTATTGACATTCGGATATATAAGGAAGGCAAATACAAACCATACAATAAAAAAAGATAGAATAACGGTAATAGGATTAATGCGGTACCAATTGCTTTTTAGTGTATTCATCTGTTTCACCCTCCTTATTTATATTGCAGAATATCGTTCTGACTAAGAATGATTTTTACTTTTTTATTTTCAATCATATCCTTTTGCAGCTTCTCCTTCGAAACCGCATGCAATGTTGTCCCTTCCACCATAATGGAATACTTTGTATAAAGACCATAGTATTCAAAATCAATGATTTCTCCTTCAAACATTACTTCATCACTTGCCATATCAAAAGAATCACTCTCTGGAATGATTTTCAACCTTTCAATTCTAGAATAGAATTTACTGAAATCCGTTTGATTTAATAAAGAAAAACGGTCCGGATATTTAGAAACTAGGGAGGTAAGCTGATTGTTATCCCCAATAAAATTACAAACAAACTCCGAAAGAGATTGCTCATAAATTTCATCAGGCGTACCAATTTGCTCAATCTTCCCTTTATTAAATACTGCAATTCGGTCTGATAAAGTTAACGCTTCTTCTTGGTCATGCGTCACATAGATCGTCGTGATGCCAACGTTTTTTTGCAGATGCTTTAATTCATTACGAAGCTGCACACGTAATTTCGCGTCTAAGTTGGATAAAGGTTCATCTAATACTAAGATCGAAGGCTCATTGACAAGAGCACGAGCAATCGCCACTCGCTGCTGCTGACCTCCAGAAAGCTCGGATACTTTCTTTTGCAGCTGATTCACATCAAGATCTACCTTACTCGCAATCTCGTGCACTTTTCCTTCAATACTTTGCTTCTTCCACTTTTTCACTTTTGGTCCAAATGCAATATTCTCAAATACAGTCATGGTCGGGAAAAGCGCATAGCTTTGAAAAACCATCTTTATATCTCTTTTTTCAGTTGGTAGTTTCGTTATATCCTTGCCATTTACTAAAATTCTCCCTGAGGTAGGATAATTTAATCCAACCAATGCTCTTAGTGTAGTAGTTTTCCCACAACCAGAAGGTCCCAGGAATGTAAAAAACTCGCCATCCTTCACTTCAAAATTTAAATTCTCCACCGCTGTAAAATCGTCATACTTTATCGTAATATTCTCGAACGTAATCATGGTATTCCCCTTCTCTTTGTTAGAAAACTTGGCTGTCGCCAAGCATTTTAGGCGTCAGCCTTAGTTACACTTATGCAGGTAAGTAAGTTTATATTTTCATACCTGCCTAATAGAAGAGGATTGAAATAATCAGTATTTCAATCCTAATCTATTATTTATATATTAAAAGATTTCTAGTTCTAATTTTTCTACCCAAGCATCAATATTCTCTGTAACAAATTCCCAATCTATTTCCTGTGGCTTCACATCTGCAAAGATTTCTGATTGGAAGTCAGTTATTTGTCCTTCTGCTTCTTTATTAGCTGGCATTGCATTGAACTCAGCAGCAAAAGCACCTTGAACATCAGAAGAGCCAAACCAGTCTACGAATTCTTGTGCCTTCTCTTCTTGCTCTGTACCATTGACAATTGCAATACTCTCCACTACTTGCGGAGTTCCAACTTCAGGGTGAATAAAGGCAGGCTCTGTATCATATTGCTCCATTTTGGCAGCAAGTTCACCAGAAATCATCGTACCGATTGGGGCATCACCTGATGCAAACATCGTAAAGTAGTCTTCTCCTTCTGGAATTTGAACACCATTTGCATAGTAACGCTCAATCGTTTCCCAGCCTTCATCGGAAATGCCAAGTTCCCCTTCTGGATCCGCAAATTGCGCAAGAATACTTGCTACAATTACTTTTGCTGTTGCAGAACCTAGATCATCACGCGCTTGGTAGATACCTTTAAATGCTTCATCATTCGCTAATTCAAGGTAGCTTTCTGGTGCATCTGCTTCCTTCACAAATTCAGGATTATAAGATAAAATCAGTGCCTGCTTTACCAGACCATGATAGTAACTATCTGCATCGTTGATTCCTTCTTCTACTTCATCTGCCCATGCTGGAGCATAAGGGATTAAAATATCTTCTGCTTGCAACTGTTCAAAAAACATATGATTTAGACCAAACACAACATCCGCAACAGGGTTGG
Organism: Oceanobacillus piezotolerans; assembly: GCF_003665065.1. Classification (GTDB taxonomy): domain Bacteria; phylum Bacillota; class Bacilli; order Bacillales; family Amphibacillaceae; genus Oceanobacillus; species Oceanobacillus piezotolerans. The sequence continues at coordinate 623,753 of NZ_RCHR01000002.1, forward strand.
CCTTCTCTGAAATTAGGCGATTGGTAACATCTCCCCCACCAGCTCCAACGATTTCAATATTAAAGCCAGCCTTCTCTGCCTCTTCTACTATCCATTCTCCACGTCCATCACTATTTGAATTGGTATAAACGATTAAGGCATCGTCTGAATTGCCTGCTCCTGAAGTTTCTTCCGACTCAGAAGCTGTTCCTTCTGTTTCTTCCGCTTCTCCACTGCTGCCACAAGCAGCTAAGAAAAGTACTGCAGCTAGTCCAAATAATAGAAATAATTGCTTCCAACCTCTTGTTTCCATTTCCAATTCCCTCCAAATAATATGTAATAATGACAAAAAGTAATATTTCATTTTATTTCACTGGATATCAATTTTTATCATTGAATTTAGTATAAACTCATTCTATTAAAATACTTTGTAGACACTGTAAATTATCTGTAAATATTAACAACGCACTAGCTGAGACCTTGTATAACATCTTTTTAATGTACATGTTGAATATTTACATTAGTTTACATTAAATTAATACTAAGTTAATAGTAGACAAATAGAATGATAATAAATGATAAAATAAGGAGGGGTATTAATGTTTAAGATGATTGGTATGGGGGATTTACATTTTCCAAGTAAGAACAAACAAGGTGAACTGCTATCGACAGAAGAACGTAAAACTAGAGATACGTTTTATAACTATTATATGAATGAGTTTTTCAAACAAGATGCTGATATATATTTCTCTGTGGGGGATATTACTACATCAGGTGATATACCTGAGTTCGATGATCTATATAGAATGATTAGAAAATACAATCGAAATTTCCGCCAGGTTCTAGGAAACCATGATTTATTGCAATATTCAAGAAAGGAAATTTATGACAGACTAAATTGCAAAAACAATAGCTTTTATGAAAACGGGGATGTCATTCTTGTTTATTTAGAGACAGGAAGAGAGATGGATAGAAAAAATTTTGGTGGATGGATTTCTGAAGAACAAAAGGAATGGCTGAGCTCCATGATTTCTAAATCGGGAGCGAAAACACTCGTCATTATAGCCCATCATCCAGTTTATAATACAACAAAAAATACAGTAGAAGACATGCATCATGTCGATCCTAAAACAGAGTTATGGTCTGTGCTAGAAAAGAAAAAAGATTGGATTGGAATTTACATCAATGGTCATATACATGAAGATTCCATCGCAAAAAGAAATAATTGGCATTTCATTCAATTTTGCTCTGTTTTGGATGATCCAGCATTACGATTGTTTGAATTTAGCAAGGATACATTCTCTTACCAAACACATCGCTTAACAGATAGCGAAATGAAGGAGAAAGCAACCTGCATCGGGCAATTCAACGAACAGTTCCGCCTGCAGGAGGATGGTCCAGGTACAGAGAAGGAGCGAAATTTAATAATCGATTTAAATAGAAATTTATTAGTAAATTAGAATTAGGAGTGTTCACTTTGGGATTACGTCTTATTGAATTGTTTCATCAAGGAAAAAAGGATAGAGAAGATTTATGTGAGGATATGTATGTCTTTAATGATCATTTCGTCGCCGTAATTGACGGAGCTACCAATGTTTGGGGTACGAGAATTAAAGGCAAGACACCGGGACGCTTGGCAGCAGAAGTAATTAAATCATCGATAGAGAGTATATCTGATGAAAAAATAGGTGTGGAGGACTTGATTTCATACATAAACACAGACTTGAAAAAAGTATATCATGAATATGGAATCCTGGAAGATTTGCAAAAAAACAGGACACTTGCACCTACTGCCAGCTTAGCGGTTTATAGCCATTTCCATCAGGAGATATGGCAAATTGGTGATTGCCAAGCTCTAATTGATGGACAAATGTATAAACATGAGAAGGAAATCGACTTTATTACCGCTAATGCTAGATCCTTATTTTTAGAGGCAGAGCTAAAAAAAGGGGTAACGATCGAAAGCTTAATGGTTGAGGATACTGGCTGGGAATTTATAAAGCCCTTGATTCAGCAGCAATATTACCTGCAAAATGAGACGAACAGTCAATATGGATTCGAAGTGATTGATGGCTTTGATATTCATATCCCCCAAGTAAAAAGAGTAAAAGTACCGGCCAACGCAAAAGAGATTGTTCTAGCATCAGATGGCTATCCGTTTTTAAAGCCCACACTGGAGAAATCGGAAGCTCGTCTGCAAGAAATACTTAAAAATGATCCATTATGTATTTGGGAGTATAAATGTACAAAGGGGCTGCAGAAAGGCAATATCTCATTTGATGATAGAGTCTATTTAAGATTTGAGAGACAGGATTAACCTTTGTGCATTTAATTATAGTAGTGACTTAGCTAGATAGTTAGCTATTCTGATAAGGTATCACAATTAGTTGATTTGGCGCAGCAATGGTTGACTGTAGATTCTAATGGTTGGAGCAATTATAAACCGTTGGTAAGCTCCATCAAATCATATAAAAATAGGGAAAGGCAGCATTTCACTGTCTTTCCCTATTAATATATTAAACAGGATTAGTTGTTATTGTTGTTCCTGCTGTTTCCGCCTTTTTTTCCAATTTCACGGTAGAAATCTTTATCGTGGTTCTTCGATGTTGCTTTTCCACCTTTTTGGCCGATTTCTTCATAGAACTCCTGGTCATGGTTTCTTGAAGTGGTTTCTCCACCTTTTTGACCAATCTCCTCAAAGTGTTCTTGATCATATTTATCTGCTGTAGTTTCTCCGCCTTTTTGGCCGATTTCTTGATAGAATTCTTTATCATGGTTCTTAGATGTTGCTTTTCCGCCTTTTTCTCCTATTTCTTGGTAGAACTCTTTATCATGATTTCTTGCTGTTTTGTTTCCACCCTTTTGACCTGCTTCTTCACGAGACATCTTGCTATTGTTTTTACTTCTTCTAGCCATTAAGAACATCTCCTTTAGAATAGATTTTATAAGCCTGTTGCTTATAGTTTATATGTACCACCTATTCATCACTTCTAAACGAGGTTCTTTGCATTTAATAGATTTGTAATAAAACAGGAATCTTTTGATACTTGTTTGTAAACTCCAAGAGGCACATTACTATAGTATAGAATGATCAATTAATATACAATAAAAAGCTAGACGTTCTTTTATTAATAGGATAGAGCAAAACTGTGTAACTGGTTATTCCGACAAAAAGAATGAAACCCTTTGAACATTTCCTGGGAAATGACAAATAAATGCAAAGTAAGGCTGGTCTAGCTTTCTAAGCGCTCCTTCACTTCGTCATATGTTGGCATGCCCTCTTGAGCACCCATTCTTTCTATCGCAATCGAGGCAGCAATATTCGCTCTACGAATCGCATTTTCCACTTCCAACCCACTAGCTACGTAAAAGGCTAAAGCTCCATTAAACGTATCCCCAGCACCTGTAGTATCCACTACTTTTGATTGGTAACCTGGAATTATTTTATCCTTATATTGCGCACCTTTACTACCTAATGTTTTAATAAGCTTACTTTTATATTTATCCTCATTTATACCGAATAGCTGGGCCGCTTCCTCTTCATTTGGAGTAATATATAAGCTTTTCGTCCAAACCGCTTCTGGTATTTCCGCTGCTGGGGCTGGATTGATAATATATGGAATCCCATGTTCATAACAGAAATCAGCACACCACTTTATCGTCTCTAAAGGGATCTCCAGCTGCATTAAAACCATATCACTTCCCAATAATTTATCCTTGCATTGCTCCACATAGTCAGGAGTAACTGCATGATTAGCACCTGGCACAACCATAATTCTATTGTCACCATCATATAAAATAATATTAGCAATACCAGTACTCACCGATTCTTCTCTAGCAACACCATCCATCTGTATGCCCTCTTTTTTTAAATGAAGGTATAATTCTTTTCCGAAGGCATCATGTCCTACTTTCCCTATAATCGATACATCCGCTCCCAGGCGAGCAGCAGCAACTGCTTGATTTGCTCCTTTCCCTCCAGGGCTAGTATGAAATTCTTTACCAAGTACAGTTTCACCTTGCTTGGGAAACTTAGTTACTGTCGTTACTAAATCCATATTTATACTGCCGACGATGGTTATTCTTGGGGTTGGCATAATAATTCCTCCAATCTTCTTCTATCTTTTCCAGCAACTATCAATGTAATATCCATGTTCACTATTTTACTATAATTACTCTATGCTTATATAGATAAAGAGCTCCCCTGTAAGTGACAGGGGAGCTCCATTTAATCAACTAGCTTAGAGTGATGATATTCGAATTTGCTGTATAACTTTGATTGTAGTTCGCGGTCCAAACAATCCATTGAAAGCCTTGAATAATAGAGAGAAAACAATTGATGAATAAATTTCATAATGTAACCTCCTCTTAATCAATCGCATTATCTGTTAGTAGGTATTAGACATTCTTCCCGCTTTCAGGAGAAACGAAACTTTCCCGCCCAGCATACCCATACAATACCGCTAGCACAACCCAAAAATATGGACCCACAGCTATCGTACTAATATTGAAATTCGTTTTAATCAAGTAACCGATTACCGTAATTAGCAATCCATATATAAAAATTTGTCCACTATCATCAGATTTCCCAGCAGCTCGATATCCTTTTTTTATTACGGTAAATAGCAGCATCATATAAACAATAAGTGCCGGAATCCCCATACTGAATGCTATCTCCAGATAATCATTATGAGAGTTATCTAACCCTCCCGCTTCCTCACCGCTATAATATAATTGCGAGAACGTGCTTGGACCTGTTCCAACAAGGATATTCTCTTTTACGAATGGTAATGTTTTTTTCCAAATCCCCCACCGGCCTGATCCCGCATCCTCTGCTTCCTGATTAGTGACATCTTCGGTAATAATCGACTTAATATCAAGTGTAATACTTTCTATTCTATTTGAAATAACGCCGCCTTCCACCACATTCACGATGGAAAAGGCAATCAGCATCGAAGCGAGAATAACTCCCCACCGCTTCCACAAATATTTCTTAGGCCATACAACAATGGTATAGAGTACCATACAAATTGCAACACTGAGCCAAGCACCACGAGATCCTGAATAAAACAAGGCTAAAAACAGGACCAAAATGATGCCCAGATAAACGGTTATACTAGCCTTGTTCCCGGCCATAAGAAGCAATGTAAAGGCAAGAAGAACCATGATAACTAAATACGTTCCTAGATGATTGGGATTATCAAATAATCCCCAGCTTTTTTGAAATGGCATCCTCTCATGAAGATTCAACTGCTGTAATATACTATAGACCGAGATGATCGTTGCACTCCATACAATAGCAGTGATGATCCGTACAGCATATTTCTGATTCGATTTAATGATGTGATATGTAAAAATAAACATAGACAAGAAGCCATACCATGAAAGAAGCCCATTATATTCTCTAGGGCTTCCGATAAAGGAAGAGGCAACATCCATTGAAAATATGGTTGATAAAAAAACGAGGCCAAAGAATAGAAATGCTAATTTCCCACCAGTTGACTCCAATAGGATTTTAGGTGGTACTTGGGAGTGATTACACTTCTTCATATAAATGATCCAGCCTACACTAACAAATACGATTAAAAATACTAGTTTATTAACCGTAGTATAATAAACCGTTCCAAACGGGAAAATCAAAAAAGGATAGACAACTGCAAATAGAATAAGTAACCTATAATAAGTTTCATGTAATGACATTTCATTCTCCTCTGTGATAGTTAAATCGATCTCTAAGAGTTTTCAAATTGTTTCTATGTTTGCTATCCCTATCAAAACAAATCGATTCTAGTATCAGCTTTTCAGCTAAAATGATAAACTTTACAAGCTTACAACTTCATTTAGATTCCGAAATTATTATACTAGTAATATCTTAAAAGTTAAACAGCTCTAATTGTTATTTTCATTAATTTTGTTCAATAAGAAAAGATTTTATCTCTTCTTGGCGCAACTTTTATTGTTATCGTTTTACTTCTGTCAATCTCTGTGGAACATTAAGCGATTTAGGAGCAACTTCCTCCTCACAAATAATCCTCGATAACCAGGTGCTAGTTATGGACTGGGATGCTATAATTAGAATAATTCATACTATTCGAAGCGTTCCAATTTAGATAACAAAGGATGAGGCTAGATGTTTAGTTTAGTACCACTAATGATAGAAAAAGTTGGGATTATCGTTATTGTGGCCTTTCTGCTTTCACGTATGAAATCATTCCGGCAAATGGTGCAAAAGGAACATAATAAATATGAAAAAATGATGCTCATTTTACTTTTTGGAGCATTTGGTTTAATTAGTAATTTCACTGGAATAGAGGTTAATTCCCAAGCGTTTAATCAAACAGACTGGATCACAGAAGTAAATGCTGAGAGTGCATTAGCGAATACGAGGGTTATGGGGGTAGTGATTGGCGCCTTACTTGGTGGTCCAGTGGTCGGCTTAGGCGCTGGCTTGATTACAGGACTTCATCGTTACACACTTGGAGGATTTACTGCTTTTTCATGTTCCATTTCTACCATTATAGCAGGACTGGCAGCTGGGTATATAAGCAAAAAGCGGAAGCAGAACGGGAAAAAGATAACACCGTTACTTGCTGTCGGGATTGGAATGACATTCGAAGCATTGCAGATGCTCATCATCCTTCTAACGGCAAAACCGTTTGCGGATGCTCTTAATCTTGTGCAAATTATTGCGCTTCCTATGGTCCTAATCAATGGCCTTGGAACTTTATTGTTTATGTTCATTATTGAGGCTATCATGCGGGAGGAAGTTTCCGTGCGTGCAAACCAAACAAACCTAGCCTTTCGAATTGCTGATCGAACACTTCCCTATTTCCGACAAGGATTAAACGCACATTCGTGCAAAGAAATAGCTGCGATTATATTAAAGCTGACAGATGCCGATGCGGTGGCTATAACAGATGATCAAAAAGTGCTTGCTCATGCAGGTGCCGCTTCTGATCACCATGTTCCGATGGCAGATCTTATTACAGGTATGACTAGAAAAACAATTGAAAGAAAAAAAATATCCGTGGCGAGAACAAAAGCAGAAATCTTTTGTTCTCATCACCATTGCCCATTGGAAGCCGCAATAGTGATTCCATTAAAAGTAAAGAATCATGTCGTCGGTACTTTAAAAATATATTTTACAGATCCTGAGAAATTAGATAATGTCCAACAGCAATTAGCAGAAGGTCTTGCTAATCTATTTTCTACCCAGTTGGAGCTTGCTGAAGCAGAGCATCAGGCGAAGCTGTTAAAGGATGCAGAAATAAAAGCATTACAAGCACAAATTCATCCACATTTCTTATTTAATAGTATTAACACAATTTCTGCTCTCTGCCGAACTGATGCGAACAAAGCTCGTAAACTGCTGTTAGAATTTAGTTCGTTTATTCGAGGCAACCTTCAAGGAGCAAAGCAAATGCTAATCCCTTTAGAGAAGGAACTAAAGAATGTTACAGCCTACATCTCATTGGAGCAAACCCGGTTTCCAAACAAGTACGATATTATTTTTGACATCGAGCCAAATCTTGAAAAAGTATACATTCCGCCATTTACTTTGCAGCCTTTAGTGGAAAATGCCATCCATTATGGATTTCCACGAAGTAAGTCCAAAGGAGAAATAAGAATAGAAATTCACTCGCAGGATAATTATTTGCAAATTATAGTTCATGACAATGGGATAGGGATTTCTGAAGATAGAATGAAGGAATTAGGCAAACAAGTCGTAACGTCAACTAAAGGAAATGGTACCGCCATTTTTAATATTAGCGAGCGTCTGAAAGGCATTTATAGCGGCCAAGCAAATTTAACGATTAAGAGTAAAGCAGATATTGGAACGACCGTCCATATCTCCCTTCCACTCTATCATAAAAGGGGGGATCAACAAGTTGTTTAGAGCCTATATCGTCGATGATGAACCATTAGCACGTGATGAGTTAAAATACCTGCTTGTTCGAAGCAAGAGGGTAGAAATATTAGGGGAAAGTGACAATGTTCAGGATGCAATTACAGAAATTACTGAAATGAAACCTGACGTTGTCTTTCTCGATATTGAACTGTCTGAAGATAATGGGCTAAGCTTAGCAAAGGAATTAGAAACCATGGATTCAACACCTGCTATTGTGTTTGCCACTGCCTATGATGAATATGCACTTCAGGCTTTTGAGCTTAATGCAGTCGATTATATTTTAAAACCCTTTGATGAAGAACGAGTTCATAAGACATTGGAAAAAACAGAGAAAATGGTGGGCACCAATAAGCACATTACTATTCCTCCATTATTAAATGGTGATCGCAACGGAAAAATCCCAGTCCTTGTAGGTGATAGAATTATTCTGTTAGCCCAGGCAGACATCCTATATTTAGAATCTAATAATGGGAAATGCATCATTAAGACAATAGAGCAGGAATACAAAGTGAATGAAGCACTGGTCGTTTTGGAAAAGAAATTAAGCAATATTCCATTACTGCGCGTTCATCGCAGCTATGTCGTGAACTTGGATTATATTGCAGAAATAGAGCCTTGGTTTAACTCTACCTATAATTTAATCATGAAGGACAGCTCCAAGGTTCCGGTTAGCCGGACCTATGTAAAGCAATTAAAGCAGATTATCGGTATCTGAAAAAACATACCAATCCGTAAATCCAGACCGAATTGAATAATTTTATGTTTTTTGCAATTCATCTGTCAATTCTTGCAATTCAACTTTCCAATTATGTATTCTGCCTTGAAAACATCCATTATGCATTTTCATTCTTTATAATAATCCTTATATAGTTTTACAAAGGAGGAAGAAGGAATGAATGCGATTACAATAGTGATAGCATCAGCATGTATTCTTTTGATCGTCTATCGTCTATATGGCACATTTATGGCAGCTAAGGTATTAAGACTGGATGAAACAAAGCCAACTCCTGCTCATAAATTAGATGACGGTCAAGACTACGTACCTACCAATAAATGGGTTGTATTCGGTCATCATTTTGCAGCCATCGCTGCTGCTGGACCATTGGTTGGTCCTGTATTGGCAGCTCAATTTGGCTATTTGCCAGGTCTGCTTTGGTTATTAATCGGGGCAGTAATTGGGGGAGCTGTTCATGATATGGTTGTGCTTTTTGCATCGATGCGAAGAGATGGAAAGTCTCTCTCTGAGATTGCAAAAGAAGAATTAGGACCTGTCGCGGGTTTCTGTACAGGATTAGCCATGCTTTTTATTATTACGATTACAATGGCAGGTCTTTCATTAGTTGTGTTAGGGGCACTTGAAAGAAACCCTTGGGGAACGTTCGCAGTTGGAATCACGATTCCTATTGCAATCGGTGTTGGAATCTATCATAAACTTACTGGCAATTTAAAAGTTGCCACCATTGTCGGTTTTGCACTTATTATGGGAGCTATTCTTTGGGGTCCAAACATTCAAGGCACAGCGCTTGGTGACTTTTTAACACTTGAAAAAAGCACACTTGCTATCGCTCTGCCTGTCTATGCATTCTTTGCCGCAGCATTACCAGTTTGGCTGCTCTTGGCGCCACGTGACTACTTAAGTACATTTATGAAAATAGGCGTATTTGCTGCTTTAATTATTGGGGTATTTATTGTAAATCCTACTGTTCAATTCCCTGCTTTCACAGAGTTTGTAAATGGCGGTGGTCCGGTTATCGCAGGTCCAGTGTGGCCGTTCATTTCCATTACCATTGCCTGTGGAGCAATCTCTGGCTTTCACGCATTTGTTGGATCTGGTACAACTCCTAAGATGATCAACCGCTGGGGTGATATTAAAGGAGTTGGGTTTGGAGCGATGCTTGTTGAGTGTTTAGTAGCTGTCATGGCTTTAATTGCAGCTGTAACATTACAACCAGGAGATTACTTTGCGATCAACTCTTCGCCTGAAACTTACGCAACATTGGGCATGGAAACCGTCCATCTTGCAGAATTAAGTGAAGATGTTGGTATGGACCTTGAAGGCCGAACAGGTGGAGCGGTTACACTTGCTGTTGGGATGACCCACATCTTTACTAGTGTTCCATTCTTTGAAACAATGGCATCTTATTTCTATCAATTCGTTATATTATTTGAGGCTGTCTTTATCCTAACTGCCATTGATGCAGGAACAAGGGTCGCCCGCTACCTCATCCAGGATTTCTTTGGCGGCTTTATCAAGCCATTAAGAAATACAAAATCGGTTGGGGCGAATATAATTGCCAGTGCGCTGGCCTGCTTGGGCTGGGGATACTTACTCTACTCTGGTGATATAAGTTCCGTTTGGGCCTTATTCGGAGTATCTAACCAATTAATGGCTGCAATTGGTCTGATTATTGGTGCGACAGTGATATTAAAAATCGCCCACAAGCGTTGGTATATGCTAACATGTCTCGTTCCACTTGCATACCTTTTTGTAACCGTAAACGTGGCAGGATACTGGATGGTTAAAAACGTTTACTTCAATTCAGAAGCTGCTGGTTATAATATATTAAACGGTGTTCTTTCTATTATTATGCTGGTACTTGGACTAGTGATTCTAATGACCTCTATTAAGAAATGGTCAGAACTATGGAAAATTCCTCAGCATGTGTTAGTTGAACGATCAAAAAATGAAGTAGCGTAGAACAAACAGCACTCATTCTTATGAATGGGTGCTGTTTGTTTGGTTAAGTTTGATTGAAACTATTGATTAAATTCGCCTTCATCTATTGCCATCCTAAAACAAAGTCACTCTTGCAGTTCCTCTTACATAACTTAACATCCGCTTCATATAGATTTAATATGAACAGCTTATAATAGACATTGAGCCCTGTTTCCCCTCTATGACGGATGGTTCCACACCAAGTAAACTTCAGAAAAAACATCTTCAAGATCTTCATCTGCGGTTCCCTATAACCCCATCATGATTCCATGATGTTTTTATAAATAAAGATCTAAAGGGAGATGAAAAGATGAAAGTTTTTCAACGCGCAGCTTCTCTAGTTTTAGCTATTATTTTTACAGTAGCACTTTATCCCGCACCATTCGTTTCTGCAGAAGAAGTACCATCACCTCCTACGTTAATCACATCAAAATCACCAGTGTTTTCTACAATGGGAAAAGTGGATAATGGAAATGAGGAAACACCAGGAGAGTGGTACGCTGGGGAGACACCTGGCAATCTTAATCCTCATGCTCCTGTGCTGCTATTTGTCCCTGGTCTTAATAGTACTGCACAAGTATTCTGGGAAAATAACGATCTTTATCAAACTGCCTATAATGCTGGCTATCAAACTGCTTTTGTCCAGCTATATGATGCTGGTGGGCAAAATGCGGATATGTGGAATAACGGACAATTATTAGCCAGCAAAATCCGAGAAATCTCCAATTATTTTGGTGGTAAGGACATTACCATTGTTGCACATAGCAAAGGTGGTGTAGATTCCCAAACTGCCTTGACCTACTATGGTGTTTCCTCTTACGTTGATAACATTATTACCTTATCCAGTCCGCACCACGGCTCTCAGCTGGCTGACTTAGCATACAGTTCCTGGGCTAGTTGGCTCGCTGATTTAATCGGCGCTCAAGGAGAAGGTACTGCTGCCATGCAGATGGCTTATATGGAAAATTTCCGCATGCAAACTGACAGTCATCCGAACGCCTATCTCAATGACTATTTCACACTTGGAGGGACCGAATGGGGTGCTGCATTCTCTTCCAATTGGTTTGGCGGCATGTATTTATCCTCCTATGGACCAAATGATGGAGTGGTCACTGCAGCAAGCAGCAACCTGCCAGGAGGCCACGAATTGGCGATTGGTGCTTGGGATCACTCCACTGTTCGAACAGGATTGACCTTCCCAGTCTTTGCAGGCTACTTAGCAGGTGATAATCTTGTAAGCAAAGCTTCCATTACAAGCGCAGCAATTGAAGAAATAACACCACCTCAAACCAATCGTTATGTAACAGGCGGCCCTATAGCAGGAAAAGAAGTGCTTGCAGTGGATGTGGAGGAAGATGTGCAAACAATTACCATTAATCTATTAACTGCTGAAAAGCTAGCAAACTTTAAAGTTATCGATCCATCCGGTAAACCGGCTAAGAAAGATGTAGTAATTACTCCATTAGAAGAGGGTGTATTTAAAGGCGCTGTTAGCTATTCGGTTTCTATCGATTCTCCTGATGAAGGGGAATGGAGCATCGAAATGCAATCTTCCTCAGGAGAAAATGCATATCTTGCAATCACTGACTTTGACACGGAACCTTATCTGGAAGAAGATAACATAGCTTCTACACAAGGGATACAAGAACAGACCTACCAACTGAAACTTGATGATGAAAAACTTGACGTTAACAGTTTGTCTGCTACCTATCATGTTACAGAATCTGGTAAACCTCAAACGGAAAAGCGTTGGACGGTAGGCGGTAAATCTAACCTTTCACAGCGCTTGGAATTAAAGAATAAAAATAAAGTCTATAATATTACTATCGATATTCAAGGTAAAACAAAGGAAGGAAATCCTTTTAATCGGACGATTGTGGATTCCGTTTATGCGAAGTAACTCTTACATTGGAATCAGAGCAAATGGCTCTGATTCTTTTCTTTTTTCAGTGATGGGAGCGTTTCCTCCTGGTTATCTTAACTGGTCACTCAGTAAGCTTATGAACGACCTTTGCTTACAGATTTCTCTCAGTTGGTCACTCATTGGACTTATGAACGACCTTTTGCTTGCAGATTTCTCTCATTTGATCACTCATTGGGCTTATGAACGCCTTTTGCTTGCAGATTTCTCTCGTTTGGTCACTCATTAGGCTTATGAACGACCTTTTGCTTGCAGATTTCTCTCGTTTGGTCACTCAATAGGCTTATGAACGACCTTTTGCTTGCAGATTTCTCTCATTTGGTCACTCATTGGACTTATGAACGACCTTTTGCTTGCAGATTTCTCTCGTTTGGTCACTCATTGGGCTTATGAACCACCTTTTGCTTGCAGATTTCTCTCATTTGGTCCTCATCATGACAATGGGCTACCGTATTTTCTACAATCTCTCTCCTCTAGCCACTACCAAACATAAAATTAACCTTTTTATAATAGATAGGTATTATTATCTGTTTTTTGATTTTTCTTAAAGGAATGTTTGACTTTTTGTAAAAGCATAAGTAAAATTTAAAAATAAAATTAAGATTATATATTCTAAAAACTCATTTATTAAGGAGATGAATGTATGTCAGGAAACAATATTTACGGAAATACTCCTGCTTTTTTAGGTGCTAAAAACATATCTAAAGATAGATCTTATGAAGACGTAGATGCCGTTATCTATGGTGTGCCTTGGGAAGGTGCGGTAACTTGGGGTGATTATACTGGTTGTGAATTAGGACCTAAAGTCATGCGTCTCTGTTCCGGAAGATATAGTGGTTATCTGCCAGAACTGGATCATATTGATGTACTTGAACATATGAAACTAGGAGATGCCGGTGACGTGGATGTGGTTCCAGCAGATGTGGAGGAAACTATGACACGTATTGAAAGCTTTGCATCTGAATTATGGCAATCTGGTAAATTCGTAGTTGGGCTGGGCGGAGACCATGGGATAACCTTCCCTATTGTAAAAGCTCTAGCAAAACAAGGTAAAAAAGTAGGCATTATTCATCTAGATGCTCATTACGATAACATGCCTTCCTGGGAAGATGATCAATATGCACGCTGCAGTCCCTTTAAGCGTCTTTACGAAGAAAACGGTGTGCGTAACGAAAGCATTATCCATACTGGAATTCATGGTCCGAGAAATAAACCTGAATCAGGACGGAATGCGAAGGAAGCTGGGGCAGTTACCATCACGATTAATGAAATCCGCGAAGCAAAAAATTTAAAGGAATTTGCTAATGAGATCTATGAAATGGCAAATCAGGATGTAGATTGTGTTTATTTAAGCATTTGCAGTGATGTACTAGACTATGCTTTTAATCCTGGCGGTCCAGTAGATGGCAATGGGTTAACATCCTATGAGCTTCTTACCCTTGTACATGAGATTTGTAAACGTGGTGTTATTGGAATGGACTTTGTGGAAGTGTATCCTCAGCAGGATTCAGCTCAACGATCTGCACACCTAGCTTCCTTTATTGTTTTATATGCATTGGCCGGGGAGATTTTGAGAAGACAAAATCAAAAATAAAAGGGATACAATTTGCAGCGACATGGAAATCGCTGGTGAGAATTTATGCAAGAGTGGTGTAGCAAAGGTTATTTTAATACATACCAGTATAACAGATTTCCATGTCCCAGCCATTGTTGCACTAAGTTTTAGAATACGTTTACAAAAATAAGTATTTTAGCATTGGGTGATGAGATGACCAAATTAGTAGAAAACAAAAAAATACTAGAAAGCTACATTCCGATAGCTGATATGATTGTAGCTACTTTTGGCAGTAAATGTGAAGTGGTGATCCATAATCTCGAAAACATTCACTCCTCCCTGATTTATATTAAAGGTAAGGTAACTGGCAGAGAGCTCGGTGCCCCAACTACAGAGGTCATTTTAAAAGAACTTCGCCGGTATGGGAATAAAGTGAAGGATATTCATGGCCAAACCTCTCAAACAAGAGATGGCAGGTTTCTTAAGACTTCCACCTCTTTTATTCGGAATCAAGACGGGGAAGTGATTGGTCTTATTGGCATTAACTTCGATGTGACTTCATTTTCGATGGTCAATCAAATCATTCAAGAATTTACGGTTACGAATGATTTGGAACAAATTGAAGGGCCAATGAGCGAATCCTATGCCACCAATATTGAAGAAGTATTTGAAAATATTGTGGAAGCTACATTATCCGAAGTAAGTGTCCCACTGGAACAAATGACAAGAAATGAAAAAATCTTTGTCATTCGCAAGCTGGACGAAAAAGGTGCTTTTCTTATCCAGGGTTCGGTGGATCGAATAGCCACCATACTAGGAGTGACAAAACAAACGATTTATAACTATCTAGAAATTATCCGAAATGATTAGCCTCCATTAGCTTTAAACACAATTTGACTCCAGAATAATCAAAGATAGGGAGAGGGATATATGGAGAAACTCCAAAATGAAGAGCAATCAACCAAGAAAACATGGATAGATCGATTAAGAATGATTGGTCCTGGTGCCGTGATAACTGCTTCATTCATTGGACCAGGTACAGTTACAACAGCAACCAGGGCAGGTGCATCCTTTGGTTATGCACTATTATGGGCCGTAATATTTTCAATTATCGCAACGATCGTTCTTCAAGAAATGGTAGCGCGACTGGGGATTATTACACAAGAAGGTCTAGGGGAAGCGATTCGTGAGCAATTCTCTCAACCACTTGTTAAATTTTGTATCGTTTGGCTTGTGGCTATTGCTATTACAGTTGGTTGTGCTGCCTATATTGGCGGAGATTTATTAGGAACCTCACTTGGAATCACCACCATAACTGGACTTCCAGATAATATAATTGCTCCTATTATTGGTGTGATCATCCTATTCTTTGGACTTAGTGGGAGCTATAAAGTAATTGAAAGATTAATGGTTGCTCTTATCATCGTAATGGGTATTACGTTTATCACTACGATGTTTGTTGTAAAACCAGATTTTGGGGAGATCTTCTCAGGAGCTCTCATTCCCACTATTCCAACTGGGTCAATCATTATGCTAATTGCTTTAATTGGAACAACCGTTGTTCCTTACAACTTTTTTCTTCAAGCATCAACTGTTCAAGAAAGATGGAACCAGCCTCATCAATTAAAAGATTCCCGAATAGACACCATTATCTCCATTTCTTTTGGAGGGTTAATTACTGCGGCAATTCTTATTACATCTGCTGCAGTGATCAAAGGAATGACTGTAGAAAGTGCCGCAGACTTGTCCTTGCAATTAGAACCAGTATTAGGAAGCTGGGCGAAAGTATTTATGAGTGTGGGGTTATTCGCAGCAGGTTTATCTTCAGCAACTGCATCTCCACTTGGTGCCGCTATCACCTTAGCTAGCCTATTTAAATGGAAGGGTGGGTTCAAAGATAAACGATTTAAAATCGTATTCTTTATCATTATTGTGCTAGGAATTATTATTTCTGCAACAGGATTTGAACCACTAGACGTTCTTCTCTTTGCCCAAGCATTGAATGGGATCCTCCTGCCAATCATCTCTATTTTAATTCTCGTTGTCATGAATAATAAAAATCGGCTTGGAAAATATGTAAACACAGTTAGTATGAATATTATTGGCGGAATGGTCGTACTCGTTTGTACTGGCTTAGGTATCTATAGTCTAATAGACGCGATTCAGGCATTTCTAGGATAATTATTCTCTCATGATAAATACTTGTTGACCCAATAAATAAAGGAGTTGGACCTTCCCCCAACTCCTTCACCTTAATTTTCTCAACTTATCCTCTAAGCTCGATTCGCAAACTCTCTCCATTCTCATTCTTCGAGATAACCCAGTTCACAGAAAGCATTTCTTCTAATTGAATTTGTTCCTGCTCATCCAACTGCAAACCATCAAGCCCATTTTCAATCAGCTCATAGTCTCGGTCTTTCTCCTTCTTAAAGCGGATGGCAAGTAAATTTTGCAGGCCTTGATATGTAACAAATTTAACTCCATAGCCATCATACAAAATGGATTGAAAAGCAGCTGAATCCTTCTCTGCAAGTTTTAATAAATCCTTAAAGTCATACCTATCGTTTATCTTCTCCCATTCACTAATATCTCCGCTACGAACGGCAGCTAGCAGTTCCTCATTTGATATACCATGACGGCGAAGGGTTTCTATCATATAGGCTTCCATTAATGAAATTTTATGTTTTTCCATTCCTTACTCTCCTTTACTTATAAATACAGTTTTCCGCTTATATCAAGCACGCTCAGGGCTTCGTCAACAGTTTTCATTAGAAAACTCTTTCGATTTCCTATACATCTGCAAGCATCTGTCTCACTGGAATAGATAGTGAGAAACAATTTTTACAAAGGACTTGCCGATTTGAATGAGCGCCTGCTCATCAAAATCAAACCGGGGATGATGATGCGGGTAATGTGTACTTTCGTTATCATTACGAGAACCAACTCTGAAATAAGTCCCAGGCTTTTTCTCTAAGAAATAGGCAAAATCCTCTGCACCCATTGTCGGTTTCAGTTCTACGACATTCTCCTCTGAAAAGACATTCTTAAATAATTCCCTTGCCAACTCTGTCTCTGCTTTGTGATTAAACAAAGCTGGATAACCGCGAAGGTAATCGATTTTATATGTAGCATGAAAAGCAGAAGTTATCCCTTGAACAATAGTGTTAATCTCTTTCTCCACCATGTCTCTTACTTCACTATCGAAGGTCCGAACCGTCCCTTCAATCCTTGCAGTATCTGGAATAACGTTAAAAGCATTGCCAGCTTGAAAAATACCAATGGTCACAACAGCTGATTTCAACGGATTAACCTGTCTGCTCACAATCTTTTGTAAGCTATCCACGACGCTCGTCCCAATTACTAGAGAGTCAACGGCTTCATGTGGTCGGGCACCATGGCCACCACGGCCTTTAATGGTAATAGCAAATTTATCAACCGCCGCCATTTGATAGCCTTCACCTACTGCTACTTTTCCTAGCGGGAGATCTGAAGCAAGATGAGAACCAAATACATAGTCCACACCATCCAATACGCCTTCTTCAATCATATATTTCGCTCCACCAGGCGGAGTTTCTTCAGCAGGCTGGAAAATAAAAACAACAGACCCTTTCATTTTCTCTTTATATGTACTTAAAACCTGAGCTGTTCCTAATAAAGCCGCCGTATGTCCATCATGCCCACATGCATGCATTACCCCAGGGTTGGTAGATTTATAGGGCACATCCTTCTCATCCTCAATTGGTAATGCATCAAAATCAGCTCTAAGCGCTATTGTCTTCCCAGGCTGGTCCCCTTTCAAAATACCGATTAACCCATTTCCACCAATTTGCGTTTTGACTTCCAGGCCAAAGCTCACCAGCTTTTCTTCAATATATTTCGCAGTTTTTACTTCTTTGAAAGAAAGCTCTGGATGCTGATGCATATGCCTTCTCCATCCTCTAATTTCTTCAAAAGAATTCTCGAGATCCTGGAACATCACCGTAATTAATGCTTCACTCATATGAACCCCTGCCTTTCTATTAAAAACCGGCCACTTCATAATAATGTCGTTCTTTTTCCGCAAAATCTAATCCTCTCTTATCGTTCATTATAACCTATCAATATGCTGAATTGGCACCATTTAAAGCATCAATCAGGATTGTTCAGATTCCTCTCCGTCTTACCAGATGAGAGCAATTTCATAAAGTTAAGGACATATTATCTGGATAAAACTATGTTGTCAAACAGGTTTTTAAGGAATAGCAGCGCTTTAATGCTGTAAGTTTTCATATCTAAATATCATCACGCGAAACAAAAGACTTTCATGGTTTAACAAGCTCCTCTAATCGTATCAAGTAAAAATGCTCGCAATCCAAGATTGCGAGCATTTCACTAACTTACTTCTAATCCCATTTTTCAGCTCACCTTTATCTAGCGAGAATCCATTTGGAATAATGGACCAAAAATTAACCTAAAAAACCAGTCAATATTACGATAACTGCTACTCTGCCCTATGGAATATCTATTTTATATGCGATAGTAAAGTCAAATGCTAATTATTAAATACTCACTGCCATTTTACTGTTATCAACCTGCCCTAATTCCTTTACTACTTCTCCATCTTTTATATAAATCCGAGGAATACGTTTTCCAATTAAGCATGCCGTCTCATAATGGATGGTATTCATCAGTTCTGCTACTTCTCCCATTGGGATATATCCGTCTGCTCTATCCCCGAAAATTACAACCTCATCATCCATTTCAAATACCCCAATGTCCGTTACATCAATCATGGATTGATCCATACATACTCGTCCCACAATCGGTGCCTTCATCCCATGGACAGTGACATTGCCTTTATTAGAAAGTGAACGGGAAAATCCATCTCCATATCCAATTGGGATAGTTGCAATAAATGAATCCCGTTTTGGTATATATGTACAACCATAGCTGATCGCATCTCCTGCTTTTACTTTTTTCACAAAAACAGGTTTTGTTTTAAACGTCATGGCCTGTTTTAAAGGAATGATTTTCCTCAAATGTTCACTTGGATATAATCCATAAATACTAATGCCTACACGAACCATGTCTAAATGCAATTTAGGAAAAGCAATGGTTGCCGCACTATTACAGCAGTGCCTAATTGGAATCCCAGCATCATTACCTTCCAAATATTCAACGACATCCATAAAATGATCGAACTGCAATTCTGTATAGGACGTATCGGCAGGATTATCAGCATCAGCAAAGTGTGTAAAAATACCTTCCACAAAAACAAAATTGGATTGTAATGATTGCACCAAATTCAATGCTTCTTCTTTCGTTTGAACCCCAATCCGATTCATCCCACTATCAATTTTCACGTGCACCTTTGCTGTCTTGTGCTGTTTTTTTGCCTCTTTCCCAATACGGTCAGCGACTTCTTTGGTGAACACCGTTAATGCAATGTCACGTTTAATTGCCTCCGAAACAAAATCTGGAGGAGTATAGCCTAGCACTAATAAAGGATGCTCTATTCCAGCATCCCGAAGAATAACGGCTTCATCCAGGATAGCAACCGCTATGTAATCCGCACCTGCACTGATGGCTGTCTTCGCTACTTCCACTGCCCCGTGACCATAACCATCCGCTTTTACAACAGCCATCATTTTTGTATCTATATTTATGTGATTTTTAAATGCTCTTATATTTTGTTGAATCGCGTCCAGTGATATTTCTGTCCATGCGTTACGAAAACTTACATGATTCATACTGATTCCCCCACTTATTAGAAAACTTAAGTCAACCTGTCCTTCTACTATTAACTTGGGTGCAGGAAGAAAGTTTTATACTTTCCAATCTGCTTAAAAGGCCCTTCCATTTTAAAATGAAAAGGGCCTTTAACATGACTTCTTGAATTAATAATTAATGAGCTAATGCGGCTAGAACATCTTCTACAGATACATAATCATATCCAAGGTCTCTAGCAACTGCATCATAAGTTACTTTACCATCTACTACGTTCACACCTGCTTTTAGTGGTGCATTATCTCTAACAGCTTGTTCTAAACCTTTCTTAGCGATTTGAACCGCATATGGTACCGTAACATTGGTTAATCCAATTGTAGCTGTACGCGGGACCGCACCTGGAATGTTAGGAACTGCATAATGCAGGACATCATGTTTAACAAAGATTGGATCATCATGGCTTGTTACATGATCAACCGTTTCGAAGTTACCACCTTGGTCAATGGCAACGTCCACAATAACAGAGCCAGGCTGCATGGATTTTACCATCTCTTCTGTAACTAGCTTCGGAGCCTTTGCACCAGGGATTAGTACAGAACCAACAACAAGATCGGACTCTCTCACTGCTTTTGCAATGTTGAATGGATTGGACATTAATGTTTGAACTTTATCACCAAAGATATGATCTAATTGACGCAAACGATCGGGATTTAAATCAATAATGTTAACATTCGCACCTAAACCAACCGCAATCCTAGCAGCATTTTCACCTACTACACCACCACCGATTATCGAAACGGTTCCACGGTCCACACCTGGGATACCGCTTAATACGATACCTTTACCACCTTTTGATTTTTCTAAGAATTGTGCACCGATTTGTACGGACATACGGCCAGCAACCTCACTCATTGGAGTAAGTAATGGAAGTGTTCGGTTTACCGTCACTGTTTCATATGCGATTGCAGTTACTCCACTATCAACTAATGCTTTTGTTAGTTCTGGTTCATTAGCTAAATGAAGGTAAGTAAAGAGAATCAACCCTTTACGAAAATATTTATATTCAGACTCTAATGGCTCTTTCACTTTCATAATCATATCTGCTTCTGCCCAAACGTCTTCTGCTGAAGCGATGATTTCAGCACCAGCATTTTTATATTCTTCATCCGTAAAGCTGCTTCCTAGGCCTGCCCCAGCTTCAATATAAACGGTTTGCCCTGCGTTAACCAAGTTTTGAACACCAGCTGGTGTCATAGCAACACGATTTTCATTATTTTTAATTTCCTTTGGCACCCCAATGATCATATTCATCCATCTCCCCTTTTGTTAATTACATATATATTGTAAACCCTTTCATTGTTTGTTTCATTATCCAAAAACATGAATTGCAGGGAGCACATTTGTGAAAAATCACAAAAGGAAGATATTGTTCTTAAACATGAACCTATAATGAATCATTCACTAAACTAGTAAACATTAATTCATATTTTCTATTAATAAATCAAGATAAGCGTTCACTTTTAAATTCGTATTTTTTAAATCCAACCCACTTACTTCTGTAATTCGCTTCAATCTATAATTCATTGTATTTGTATGAATAAACATCTTCTGCGCTGCTAAGTGTACATTACTATCACATTCCAAGAAGACCTTTAATGTTTGTAAAAGCTCAGCTTGCTTTGTCTCATCATAAACCCTTAATTTTTCAATAAATTCATTCTTATATGAACTGTTCTGCCTAATATCACGAAGTTCTTCAATAAGCTGGAAGATTCCGAGTTCTTGATATAAATAAACACCTTCTAAATCTTCTGGAAATTCCTCTTGTAAATATAATACTTTTAATGCCTGCCTATAGCTATCTGAAATACTTTCAGCAGACTGATAGATGGCACCGCAAGCAGCTTTTATTGTTGCTAATTCAACACGACTTGATATTTTCTCAATAAATTTCTTGATGAAATCATTTAATTGTTCTTTGATATCCATGCTTTTATTACTTTTCACAAGTAATATGAATTGATTTTGATCGAACAACCGGCAAACTATTTTAATTCCATTAGAAGTTTCTACTAAATAGTATGCATGCTTTTTCAGTGTTTCAAAATAATCCGTACCAAATTCAAATATAACAATGGCAAGTTCTCCATTTAATTCCATACCGAATTGTTTTCCCTGTCTAGTAATCTCGTTTTTATCTGTCAGTTCTCCAAGTAAGAGCTGCCAGAAAAAATTATGATAATTTGCTTCACTTTTCCGTTTAATGGTACGAGAATTTAAGATTTGCTTCTTTACAATCTTGGCTGCTTCCTTTAGTACACGTAATCCATCTTCATTGATTTCTTTATCATTGGCATGCGCCCAGATAAACCCTAGAATTTCATTATTATTACGAACAGAAATGGCAATCCGGTTTCCTAAGCCAATTTCGTCTATAGCTGGGATTACCACAGGTTCATCACTTTCAAGCAGTTTATTCATTACTCCGCTTTTCCACAAACCGTTAATAACCTTGTCCGGAACCTCTCTTCTAATAATAGTAGAAATTCTTGCTTCATCTATGTTTTCTTTATGGCTGCTATAAGATATTAACTGATGATTGCAATCCTCTATAGTAATTGGACAATCCAATATTTCAGCAATCCGGTCAGCTAAATCCTCTGGAGATTCAATGACTTTCAGTATATCTATGGATAATTGGGATTGCTTTGAAACTTTTTTCATGAAGGCATTCCTCCATTTCTCTTCCCTTTCATTTTAACACATTAGAGTATGTCTGCTCTACATTCTCATTACGGCAGTATTAAATTTATTTGTGTATTTCAACAAAAATCGTATGCTATTTTTGGTTATTTAACAAACTACTATCCCAAGATTTTTGTTATAATTTAATTGTAATCTAGCAATTTTCTGTTAAAACCATTTGAAAGCGCAATCATTATCATCTCACCATAGAAAATAACGAAGGAATAAGGGCAGAAAATGCTTCGTTATTTCACATTAAAAAGTACTAAGTTTACTATTAAGTAGACAATCCAAAACTACTTCAGGAAGAGGTGCACAAAAATAAGATAGTAAACACTTTGCATTTCCATATATTCGCAGGTAAGTTAAAGCGCTATCATATTATGTTTTATAGTAAAATAGGTTTTAAGCGATTGTCTATAATAGCAATCTCACATTCTAAGCAGGTAAGAACGACTATCATGCTTTTGTTTTTCGCTAAACAACAAAGGGGAGAAAAATAACATGAAAAATATTATAAAAATTTCTATGGCTTTCACTGGTGTCATTGTTGGGGCAGGCTTTGCATCGGGGCAGGAAGTGCTACAGTATTTTACAAGTTTTGGTATTTTAGGAACAATTGGTGCCATTATTGCTACTGCACTCTTCGCTTCTGTAGGGATGATTCTTGTTTGGCTGGGGAGCCATACACAAACCGATTCACACCGGGATGTCATATATCGAATCAGTGGTCGTTTTCTTGGTACGGTTATTGATTATATTATTATTTTTACATTATTTGGTGTAGGGGTAGTGATGATTGCTGGAGCAGGCTCCAACCTTAATCAGCAATTTGGATTACCAGTTATTGTCGGCACAACATTAATGACACTTCTTTGTCTTTTAACAGGAATGCTAAAAGTAGATCGTGTTGTTGCAGTCATTGGCAGTATTACTCCATTTCTTGTTTTGTTCGTTGTTATTATATCAATCTATAGCTTTGTAACTATGGATGGAACTTATGCATCACTTAATGCAACTGCAGAAGCTGTTCCAACGACATTGCCAAACTGGTTTGTCTCAGCTATTAACTATGTTTCCTTTAACGTTGCAGTCGGTGCGTCTATGGCAATTGTAATGGGTGGGGTAGAAAAAAGTGAAAAGCAAGCAGCTTTAGGGGGACTTTTTGGTGGATTAGTGATCGGTATTTTAATCATCTTAAGTCATCTTGCCATCTTCTCAAAAGTAGAAGATGTTGCTGGCATGGACATGCCCATGCTAGGCATTGTTAATCAACTATCACCAATGTTAGGTCTAATCATGTCCATCGTTATTTTCGGTATGATTTTTAATACAGCAATTAGTATGTTTTTCTCCTTTACAGCCCGTTTTGTAAAGACTGAAACGAAGAATTTTAAAATTGCCTTTTCGATTATTATGGCTGTTGGATACTTATTTAGCTTCGTTGGTTTTACGGATCTCGTAGCTAACTTCTACCCGCTTATTGGATATCTTGGTCTTGTATTAATTGCTGTTCTATTTGTTTCTCCTTATATTATTAAAAAACAGGAAAAACAAAAGGAACTAGAGCAATCTGCTGTTCATGAAGGATACGATAAGAAAATTGGACTTTAAATCAATTGGGGATGAACGTGAGTGACCTTTTGTTTGGTTTATTCTCTCGTTCGGGCACTCATTTTATATATGAGTGTCCTTTTTAATGGTTCTTTCTCTTGCAAGATACACATCCTCTAAATAATTCAGCAAAAAAGAGATCAACCGATTCAAATTGCATCTTATTAACAATCTATGAAAAGGAATGATGAAATGGAAAATAGAATAGCTGGAATGACTAAAAAACAGTGGATAGAAGCATTTCCATTATTAAATGAGATCATCGATACAAAAGAAATCTTATGGAAGAATCCTGACTATAGAGCAGAGAGTCATTCCAGCACTTTATCAAAAGCAGATATAGAAGATGCGGCTGAGCGATTAGAACGTTTCTCATCCTATATAGCAAAGGTTTTTCCTGAGACAGCTGAATCAGCGGGTTTGATAGAATCCCCACTTATTACGATACCGAAGATGCAGAAAGTAATGGAAGATAACTATCATATTAAATTCAAAAACCCTCTTCTTTTAAAATGTGATAGTCATTTGCCTATTTCAGGATCCATAAAGGCAAGAGGTGGGATATATGAAGTTTTGAAACATGCAGAAGAACTTGCTATGGAACATGGTTATATTTCAGTTACTGATGATTATTCTATATTTGACAATCCTAAGTTTAAGGAACTGTTTTCAAACTATAGGATTTCTGTCGGTTCTACTGGAAACTTAGGCTTGAGTATCGGTATTATGAGTGCTCAATTAGGGTTTCAGGTAAGTGTTCATATGTCAGCGGATGCGAAGCAATGGAAGAAAGACTTGCTTCGCAGCAAAGGAGTCCATGTCGTTGAATATCAGTCAGATTTCAGCAATGCTGTTTCAGAAGGCAGAAAGCAAGCGGAAGCAGATCCTGCCTGTCATTTTATCGATGATGAAGACTCAAAAGATCTGTTTCTAGGCTATTCCGTAGCAGCAGCGAGATTGAAAAAACAATTGAAGTCTATGAATATAACAATTGATAGAGAGCATCCATTATTTGTTTATCTTCCTTGCGGTGTTGGAGGCGGCCCAGGAGGAATCACGTTTGGTCTTCATTCAGAGTTTGGAGAAAACGTACATTGTATTTTTGCTGAACCAACAAATGCTCCCTCCTTCCTGCTTGGACAAATGACCGGTCTGCAAGATAAAATTTCTGTACAAGACTTTGGGATTAGCAACAAGACGGAAGCAGATGGGCTTGCTGTTGGAAGAACTTCAAGTTTTGTAGGGAAAGAGATCGGTCATTTAGTGAAGGCGTGCTATACGATTGAAGATGCTAGACTATATTCTTTTCTACGGGATTTGTCAGATACTGAAAATATCCTTCTAGAACCATCAGCTCTTGCTGGATTCTATGGTCCTATCAAACTGATGAAAGATACGGAAAATCTGCAAGTTAAAATCCATAACGCATATCACCTCATTTGGGCGACAGGAGGAAACATGGTTCCGCCGGAAGTCCAAGATAGCTATTATCAAAAGGGAGCAGTGAATAAATAATATATTCCAACTTAATATTGGCATATTGATTGAGATGTAATAGAACGCTCAAGCAGGCCGCTCATATTGGGGATGAACTACCAAACATGGCACGTATACAGTTAAAAGGGCTCTCATAAGGACCATGAGCGACCAAACGTGGCACGCATTCAGTCAAGAGGGCTATCATAAAGGGTATGAGCGACCGAACGAAGCACGTATTCAGTTAAAAGGGCTCTCATAAAGACCATGAGCGACCAAACGTGGCACGTATTCAGTTAAAAGGGCTCTCATAAGGACCACGAGCGACCGAAGAAAAGAAGTATGCAGTAATTACCACTCAAACAAAAAATGCTTGCAATCCTCGATTGCAAGCATTTTTTATCTCCTTTAGTGACTCACTCCACTACGCTTATATCCCGTATTTGCTTTCACCTTCACTTCTGCATACCGTTTCATATCTGTTTCCTTTGATAATATCGTACCTATATATCCCCCAAGAAATCCTAGTGGTACAGAAACTAGAGCTGGATTTGTAAGTGGGAAGATCGGTTCTCCAACGAACAATGCTGCTCCTTCCACTGGCGAGAAAACACTTGGGCTAATGGATACTAGGATTAACGCTGATAATAACCCGGTTAGCATGGCCGTAACTGCTCCTGTCGTATTGAATCTCTTCCAATACACCGTGTACAGAATAACTGGCAAGTTGGCACTTGCAGCAATACAAAAAGCAAGGGAAACAAGAAATGCTACATTTAAATATTGAGCAAATAGAGCTAAAACAATGGACAGAACAGATACGGCTAATGATGCATAGCGAGCCGCACGCACCTGCTCGGCTTCCGTTGTTTTTCCCTTTTTAATAATTTGACCGTATAAATCATGGGCAAATGCCGATGCGCCAGACAGCACAAGTCCTGCTACCACAGCGAGAATTGTTGCAAAGGCCACTGCTGAGATAAAGGCAAATAACCAGTCACCGCCGATTGCCTGGGCGAGTAGTGGTGCTGCCATATTTCCGCCTGGATTTGCCGCGATTATCGTTTCATGCCCAACAAAAGCAGCTGCACCAAACCCGAGGAATAATGTAAGAACATAGAAGATACCAATCACCCATGTTGCAATAACCACTGAGCTTCTTGCTGTCTGTGCGTCTTTTACAGTGAAGAATCGCATTAGAATGTGTGGCAATCCTGCCGTTCCAAGAACTAACGCCAGCATGAGTGAGAGCGTGCCAAGCGGATCAGTATATTGTAATCCAGGCATTAAATACGCTTCCCCATGGGCTGTAACGGACTTCACGTCTGTAAACATCTGACCAATATTAAAATTGAACTTTAACAATACGAGAAAGGTCATGACGACCATCCCAGCCATCAAAAGAACTGCTTTTACGATTTGCACCCAGCTCGTTGCAATCATTCCGCCAAATAATACATAAATAGTCATCATGACTCCTACAATAAGCACAGCCATCCAATATGGTATTCCAAACAATAGCTGGATTAATGCTCCTGCACCAACAAGCTGTGCAATCATATAGAAGGTGCTGATCGTTATCGTATTCAGTGCTGCCGCACCCCGAACTTTTCTAGCATCAAAACGGGAATTAATCATATCTGCAAGCGTATACTTACCAAGATTCCGCAGAGGCTCCGCAACCAGAAAGAGAACAACCAGATAAGCAATCAAGAATCCAATACTGTAGAAAAATCCATCAAAACCGAATAGAGCAATAGCGCCGGCAATCCCAAGGAAGGATGCCGCTGACAAATAGTCACCTGCAATGGCAAGCCCGTTCTGCATGCCAGTAAGCCCACCTCCTGCAGTATAAAAATCTCCTGCTGTTTGTGTCTTTCTAGCAGCAAAGAAAGTAATTACAAGAGTTAATAAGACAATAGCTAGAAAAAGTATAATAACCGTTGCACTCATCTTGATTTCCTCCCTTGCTCCATCTCATCGATAATTTGTTCTGCTTGCTTATCAAATGTTGCTGCCTTCTTCACATAAACCGTACATAAAACCCATGTCATCACAAATTGCGCTAAAGCAAACAACCACACCCAGGAAATATCTCCAATTGCTGGTGTGTTTAGAAAGGTTGTATAAGAAGTCAAAATTGGCAGTGAAAAGTAAAAAACCAGAAAGAAAATCGTTAATGGAACAATAAATTTTTTCCGATCACGCATTAGCTTTTTAAATGATCTACTCTCGATGACTTGAACATAGTCTACTTCTTCTCGCGAATTCCGTACCTGTCTCTTTTCTTGTTCTACACCCATATCCATCCTCCTTCGATTTGGAATGGAGTTTTTGCTTAGAAAACCTGACCATTCCTTGAATCGCCACAAAATGTAAGCGGTTACCGGAATTATATTAGATTTATCACCACATAGGAGGAAATTTGCCTCAACGGTTCTAAATGATGGTTGAGCTGTTCTTATTTGGTTTTTAATGGTTAATTACCAAATAATTCAAAAAGCTGTTTCCTTGCAGCCCGACTAACCGGAATGGTTGTTTGCTTTTTATCTCTTAATGTCACATTGCTTGTTCCATTGAACCACGGTGTAATCTCCTGAATATGGTTCAGATTGACAAGGTAACTGCGGTGTGTTCTAAAAAAAGCATGTCCCTGAAGTTTCTTTTCAAGCTCCTGCAATGTCATGCGACTAACAATCACTTTATCCTCTGTATGAATTTCTAACATCCGCTTAAATGGAACAGCATAATAAATCGAATCTGGTGACAGCACGACGGTCCGGTCATGGTCATCAATCAATAATTTCGCTGCAGGAGCTTTCACATGACTAGATACTTGTGGCGTTCCCTCTTTTTCTGGTTGCTCCAATCGTTTGCGAATCCGATTCATTGCTGTCTGTAACCGATCTGAATCATAAGGCTTTAAGATATAGTCAACAGCTTCTATTTCGAATGCTTCTACTGCATAGTCATCATACGCAGTGGTAAAAACAAATAAAGGAACTTTCATGTAAGAAAGCTCAGTTATTTTCTTCGCCGCATCCACACCACGCATCCCTGGCATGTGAACATCCAAAAAAATAACATCAGGCTCATGCTCTACGTAGAGTTCAACCAGCTGTTCTCCAGTCATAGCACTTGGCAGAAGATGCACATCCGGTTCCTTTTCCAATAAATAGATTAATTCCTCACGTGCCAATTGTTCGTCTTCGGCAATCATTGTATAGATTTTCATAATAACCTACCTTTCTATTTGTTCAGGATAGGGATGGTGAAATATACTTCGCTTCCATTCCCAGGTAAATTGCGTACATGTAAGCGCGCTTCCTCACCAAGCAGA
This sequence comes from Oceanobacillus piezotolerans, assembly GCF_003665065.1. GTDB lineage: Bacteria > Bacillota > Bacilli > Bacillales > Amphibacillaceae > Oceanobacillus > Oceanobacillus piezotolerans. The sequence goes on from NZ_RCHR01000002.1 coordinate 652,714, forward strand.
TTCATTAACCGTTGATTGACATTATATAAACCAGTCCCACCATGCTGACGATTGGTTAACATCACATCTCCTATTTGCGATAAAATTTCCTCAGGAAATCCGCGTCCATTGTCTCGAACGCTTACCTTCAATGTATAGGCTGTTTTTTCGATATTCACATCGATTATTCCACCTTCCGTAACACGCTCCAGACCATGTCCGACACTATTTTCAACAAGCGGCTGAATCGTAGAAGGTGGAATAAGCAAATGGGAGACACCCTCAGGCTCCGAAAAATTTATTTGCAGCCGGCCCGTAAAACGTGTTTGAATAATGGTGATATACGCCTTCACATGTTCGAATTCCTTTTCCAAGGGCACGAGGTGTGTCGATACAAGCTTGAGGTTAAATCGCATGAAATGCGCCAGTTGAATGGTTATATGCCTTGCCTTTTCATGGTCTTTACGAATAAGAGACGCAATCATATGCAATGTGTTGAAAAGAAAATGCGGATTAATCTGTGCTTGTAAATTACTCAACTCCGCATCACGCGTGTGCAATTCAAGCTGTTCTGCCTTTATTGCTTTTAACTGATTGGTAATTAATTGTCCAAGCCCTTCCGCTAACATTAATTCAACTGGGCGGATTTGCTGGGCTTTGCGAAAATACAATTTAATCAGCCCAATAGCCTTATTCCCCTCCAGAATCGGGATAATAATGACAGCTTCTAATGGACAATTGTTATCCGTACATTGGATTTCTTCCTGAGAATAAGCAACAATCATTTGCTTCGTATCTATCGCCCTTTTTGATATTTGGGTCGTTAAATGATTTCCTATCCGATGATGATCACTGCCTAAGCCTTTATGTGCCATGACTTCCTTTTCATTTGTCACGGTAACAGCTGCAAGTTTCAGACGTGCATAGAGCAGATTCGCAATTCCCTCCGCCTTTTCCTTAAAGGAATCCTCTTTTAAGTATGGCAGTGCCTCCTCTGCAATGGTTAGTGCCTGTTTTGTTGCAAAAGCAGCTTCATTTTCCTGTTCTCGTAGCACGACAGCAATCATTGCAGTAAAAATCGCTATGGCAATACTGTTTGATAATACAACCGGTATTCCAATTGTATTTACAATTGCAATCATCTCTTGATCCGCTGAATGGAAAATAAGCAAAAGATGCATTAATAAAATAGGAGGGAAAATCCCTATGAATAGCGATTTTATCGGTGATATAACACGCTCCTGTGAAAAAAAGCGAGCTGTATATCCTGCTAATAATCCTGTGAGTGGGTTGACAAGACTATTCGCAAGAAAGCCGATTCCACCTAGAAAGAACAGATGGGTTCCTGCAATGATCCCGGCGCCGATGCCAACAATTGGCCCCCCTAATAAACCAGCAATAACGATGGCAACTAAACTAGAGCTTACAACCATTTGATTCTCTTCTACATACCAAACAAACTCACGTATTACGTTAAAATCAGTATCTATGATCACTCCAGTCAATGTGCCTGCAACACCAAACAGACCAAACACACCCGCATGGATAATTGCCATTTTATAACTGAACTCTCGATAGAGCAGAGAGCGGAACCCAGGGCTTCGCGTAAGGACAAACGCGACGACTAACAATAGACCTAAACGTTCAAACAAAACAAGTGTCAATTGCATCACGAGCTCTCTCTCCTTGCATCAATCCCTGTTTGTGCTCGCATATAAAACGAATCGAATGGAACGATGTTTCCCTTCTTATTGCGTGATAGAACCGTTCCAAGATATGCCCCTAAAAAGCCGATTGGTATCGCGATAATTCCAGGGTTATAGAGTGGAATAAGTGCTTCTCTTCTAATCCAGCCTCCTTCCAGATTCATCATATGAGGCCCGACGATAAGCAGCAGGATAGAGGCAGTTAAACCACAAACCATCCCAGTAATGGCACCTGTCTGATTAAACCTCCGCCAATAAATGGTTAATAATAGGACTGGGAGATTACTGGAAGCAGCGACAATAAAGGTTAAAGAAACAAGAAACGTGACATTCATATTTCTAAGCCCAAGTGCAAGTAAAGTAGAAAGGAGCCCTATAAAAAATGCGGTCCATCGTGCAGCTTGCATACGCTTCTTTTCTGTTGTATTTCCTTTTTTAATAATATGGAAATAAATATCATGAGAGAATGCGGTTGTAGCTGAAATCACTAAACCAGCTACAACTGCCACAATCGTTGTAAAAGCAATTGCCGCGATAAACGCCATAAGAAAGTCGCCACCTAATTCCTCTGCCAATAACGGTGCAGCTAAATTCCCAGATGGATCAAGTGCAACCAAATCTTCAAACCCAACCAACGCAACAGCACCCAATCCTAAAACAAGGGCAATTAAATAAAAAACACCAATGATCCAGCTGGCAGTTAACACAGATTTACGTACTTCTACCGAATTACGAACAGTTAATAGCCGGATCAAAATATGGGGTAATCCAGCGGTACCTAGAATTAATGCAAGGTGAAGTGAAACCGTTTCTAGCGGATTATGAAACAAGTGACCTGGCAATGAAAATTGCTCACCAAAAGGCGAACGAAGTGTAACCTGTTCCAGAAGGATGGACATGCTCCAGTCAAACCGTGAGAATAAGATGAGTGCTAGTAAAAATGAGCCAGATAGCAGCAATACCGTTTTGACGATTTGGACCCATGAGGTGGCAAACATCCCACCAAATACAACATAAATGGTCATCAGTATTCCGATTATTATTACAGAATTGGAATAACTAATATTTAATAATAAACGGATTAACAATCCTGCAGCCACTAACTGTGGAATCATATAAAGAACGGAAATAATGAGCGCTCCCACAGCCATTATTCCACGCATTCTATAACTTGGAAAGCGTGAGCAAACAACATCGCCAAGTGAATATTTCCCTAAATGATGGACTGGCTCAGCTATAAAGAACAAGACAATTAAATAGGAAACTAAAAAACCAATCGCATATAAAAGTCCATCAAAACCATTTATCGCAATCGTACCAACAATTCCTAAAAAGGAAGCAGCACTAATATAATCTCCCGCAATTGCCATGCCATTTTGCGTACCTGTTAAACTTCCAGCCGCCACATAAAACTGATTTGTCGTTTTACTTTGCCTCGCCGCCCAATAGGTAATAATCAATGTACAAAAGACAATACAAAGGAAAAATAGCAGATAGGTAATGTTCATTGCGTCACCTTCAGTTTTAATGGTTAATGGAGGGCTAAAAATACCGTTGGCCATATCTTGGTTATGTAAAAATTTGTTAAATTCTATATTTTTTATTTATTACAATTTTATATGATAAGGATGGAGAAGTAAAGATTTGGAGCGGACGGAGGGAACGTGACTCTGGCCTATTCATCACTTACACTTAACGCGTTAAACAAAAAAATGAACAAAAGACAAGCGTTTACTTTGCCTTTTGTTCGTTGCTTAGTAGTATTATCCCTGCAGAAGTTAACGAAATGACCCCCTGTTTTTCATCACTTCTGCTATATGATGAGAAATTATATCTTCTTCTTCAAACAGCCTATCCATTATGTTGTGATAGTCCTCTGCAGTTCGATTTTGACTTAATTTATATGCTGCAAAAACTTCTTGTACCTTTATTTTGAATCCAACAATACCTCTCATTTGTTTTTTAGTTTGGTCTTTAAGATTTCCCCATAATACTGGGTTTTCACGGGAAGTCTCGTATCTTTGTAATAATAATCTTAAGTCTTCTTCCAGCTCATGTTCATTCATCAAACTAGCTGGGCCATATACATGGACAGATTGGTAATTCCATGTCGGTACATTTTCATGTTTATACCAAGATGAGGAAATGTAGGCATGTGGGCCTTGAAACATAACAAGGACATTTTCATTTTCAGCATCAAACGTTTTCCATTGTGGGTTTGCGTATGCCAGATGCCCTGTTATGTAAAAATCATCTCCTTCTTTACGTAATTGCAATGGTACATGGGTAGCAATAGGTACACCATCTTTTGTGGTGACAACTGTTCCAAAAGAATTCTTCTGAATAAATTCTCTTATTTCATTAAAGTCTGTCACTCTAAAGTGCTTCGGAATAAACATGATAACCCACCTTTCAAAACAATCTTCTTTTATAACGGATGTCTTTGTATTTAGTTCACGTTTGTTTCTTCTTTCTTCAATCCAGTTCCATCCCGTTCTTTCAATGCCGCTAATTGCTCGGGATATTTCTTTTCAGTAATTTCATTCCATAGTTCTGCGTTTTTAATACCGCATCTTTCGGGAATAAAAACGGGATCCAGCCCCATCCTTTTTTGTTCCTCGTAATCTCTCAAAGTGGCAAGCCCTGGCTTTGTTAATAGGATAATGACGATGATGTTTAACCACGCCATCATTCCAACTCCAATGTCAGCAAGGTTCCAAGCTACCATAGACGAGCGGATGGTTCCGTAGAAGATGGAAATAACTAGAATTGTCTTGATAGAAAATGAAATGGTACTAAAATGTTTGTTGTTTCTAAATAAATAGGCTACATTACTTTCTGCATAAACTCCAAAAGCAATCAATGTGGTAAAGGCGAAAAAGAAAATGGCAATGGCGATAAACGGACTTCCGAATCCAGGGATCAGTAAATCGATTGCCTCTTGAGCGAAGGCTGTGCCTCCTTCAACCCCTGGCATATTTTCAGCTAAGAACCCACCAGCCGGATTGACAACATTGTAACTACCGGTAGAGATGATCATAATAGCTGTTGCTGTACAAACGAGCAGTGTATCCACATAGACGGAGAACCCTTGGACAAGTCCCAGTTTAGCAGGATGGGATACTTCCGCAGTACCAGCTGCAAGCGCGCCAGTACCCTGACCTGCCTCATTGGAGTAAAGACCCCTTTTCACTCCCCACATAATGGCATGTCCAAAGATTGCTCCATATGCTGCATTCAAATTAAATGTAGAACTGAAAATCAAAGCAAATATTTCAGGTACATCTTTTATATTGAAAAACATAATAACTAATGCCAGAATAATGTAAGCGACAGCCATAAAAGGCACTACAAGTTCAGCCACCTTAGCAATTCTCTTGATCCCGCCAAAAATAACAAATGCGAATAGTCCAGCAACAATAATGCCAGTAACTACTGGAGTAATGCCAAATGCGTCATTTGCTGATTCTGCAATGTTAAACGCCTGTACTCCCGGACCCGTAAAACCAGTTGCAATAATGGTTACAATCGCAACTAATACCGCAAGAGGCTTATTTTTCAATCCTTTTTCGATGTAGTAAGCTGGTCCCCCGCGATAATCATCCGCAACATCTTGTTTCCAAACCTGTGCTAATGCAGATTCAATATAAGCAGAGCCAGCTCCTAAAAAGGCGATCATCCACATCCAAAAAACCGCCCCAGGACCGCCAAAATAAATGGCAGTTGCTACCCCAGCGATATTCCCAACACCTACTCGACCACCTAATGCCATTGCAAAGCTTTGAAAAGAAGATACTCCTTTTGCTGAATCTCGCCCATTGAGCAAGTGGTAAACCATGTCTTTAAAGAGACGTAACTGCGGAAACTTCATAAGAACTGAAAAGTAAATTCCAGCTCCTATTAAAAGATAAACTAAGCCATTACTCCAGATTAGCTCTGCTACTTTACTTGTAATAGCAGCAAAATCCATATCAAAACCCCTTATATTGATTAATTTTATTTTTTTTTACAGGTCAGACTGGTTCTATGTACATTAACTTGAAGAATTCAACCGTACTAATCATAGTTAGAGGAGTACCATATTAAAGATTGAGGTCTCCTTTCTAAGATAAAGTACTGACATTCCCTTGCTGCCGCCTCTTGTAGTTGCTTAGAACTCTGCTGTTTTTAACTAATTTCCCTTGCTCCCAATCTAATAAACTATAAATTGCACATTAAATTAACTTGGGCATTCCGTGGAACAATAGTCGCTTCGTGTTTTTTACAGTTCTTTGCCTTTAAGACCATAAAACGTGGGGAGAAAATGACTGCCCCCACGTTCTTTATATTCACTGATTAACGATTCCCACCGTTTATTTTGAAAGTACTTTATTAATTTTCTCGATTGCCCAGTCAAGCTCTTCTTGTTTGATAACGAGTGGTGGAGCGAATCGGATTGTGTTTTCATGGGTTTCCTTGCACAATACACCTTCTTCTTTTAATTCTTCACAATATTTGCGAACGGGATGGTGAAACTCGACACCAATGAACAATCCTCGTGCTCGAACAGCTTTTATTTCAGGATTATCGATCCTGTTTAATGCATTTTCGAAGTATTCCCCAAGTTCCAGTGATCTCTTAGCCAAATCTTCCTCTTCAATTACATGTAGTGCAGCTAGTGAAACTGCACACGCCAATGGGTTACCGCCAAAAGTAGAACCATGTGATCCGGGTGTGAAAACATCCATGATCTCTTTATTAGCTGCAATGGCGGATACTGGGAATACCCCACCACCTAGCGCTTTCCCCATCACATAAATATCTGGAACAACATCTTCCCATTCACATGCAAACATCTTTCCTGTACGCGCAAAACCTGTTTGCACTTCATCTGCAATAAATAATACGTTGTTTTCCTTACAGACTTCACGAATGGCTTTTAAATACCCTTCTGGCGGAATGATGATACCTGCTTCTCCTTGTATTGGTTCAACAATTACCGCAGCTGTATTGGGTGTAATGGCAGCTGCAATGGCATCACCATCCCCATATTCCACTTTTTTAATATTTGGTACAAATGGTCCGTAATCTTTTGTAGCATCTGGATCATTAGATAAGGAAATCGCGTTCAGAGTACGTCCGTGGAAATTCCCTTTAGCAGCGATGATTTCTGCCTTATTATCTGCTACTCCTTTTACTTCATAGGCCCAGCGCCTAGCTGCTTTAATCGCTGTTTCAACTGCTTCTACACCTGTATTCATAGGTAACACTTTATCTTTACCAGTTAATTCAGCAACCCGTTTCGTCCACGGTCCTAGTAATTCATTATGAAATGCACGAGAAGTTAGGGTTACTTTATCTGCTTGTTCTTTAAGAGCAGCAATGATTTTTGGATGGCGATGTCCTTGGTTTACTGCAGAATAAGCACTTAACATATCCATATATTGATTGCCCTCAGGATCTTTCACCCAGACGCCCTGAGCTTCTGAAACAACAATTGGCAGGGGATGATAGTTATGAGCTCCATAATGCTCCGTTAATTCCATAATCTCCTCAGATACTGCTTTTATGGTCATCTTGCACCTCTCCCTTTTATTCATCTATCCACTTTTATTCATGCGAAATTCATACCAACATATATATTGTTGATTTAGATGCATTTTAATGTGAACTTGTGCAAAATAATTCTGCACAAAAAGGAATTTACTGCAAAAATATTTTGCATTTTTCTATTTATTTAATAAACTGGATAATAGAGGGGGGATGCTTTGTGGACCAAGATAGAAAGAATATACAAGACCTAATTGAAATGAATCATCTGTACGAACAGCTCCTTAATAAAGTAGATGTAGGTATTCATGTGATCAATGATCATGGTAAAACGATTATTTATAATAAAAAAATGATGGAAATCGAGTCAATGGAAGCCTCGGATGTGCTTGGGAAAGATGTACGGGAGGTATTTTCATTCAATGAAAATCAGCACAGTACACTTGTTCATACATTAAAAACAGGAGAAGTCACCAAAGGTGTCAGACAGACGTATTTCAATAATAAAGGACAAGAAATAACAACAATTAATGATACATTTCCATTCCTAAAGGAAGGAAAAATCACAGAAGCCGTTGAAATCGCGAAGGATGTTACGCAGCTGGAACATGTCATCAAAGAGAATGTCCTCCAAAAGAAAAATACCCATTATACATTTGATAGGATTATTGGACAAAATGAGGAATTTCTTCATGTAATCGATGAAGCAAAACGGGCAACGCGAACAACCTCATCTGTATTAATCATTGGAGAAACAGGAACTGGTAAAGAATTGTTCGCTCAAAGTATTCATAATGGCAGTTCGCGCTCCCATACGCCTTTTATTGCGCAAAATTGTGCGGCCATCCCTGAAAATTTGCTGGAAAGTTTGCTATTTGGAACGAAAAAAGGGGCATTTACCGATGCTATTGATTCTCCTGGGCTTTTTGAACAAGCAGATGGTGGAACCTTGCTGCTCGATGAAATTAACTCACTAGACTTTGACCTTCAAGCAAAGCTCCTAAGAGTTCTTCAGGAGAAAACAATTAGAAGAATTGGCGACACGAAGGATAAAAAGGTGGATGTCCGCATTATTGCAACAATGAATGAAGATCCAGCTGAAATTTTAGCAGATAAGCGAATAAGAAAAGACTTATATTATCGACTTAGTGTCGTAACCTTATATATTCCACCATTAAGGGAAAGAAAAAAAGACATTATGCCGTTAGCACAAGAGTTTATTAATAAATATAATGTATTATTTCATATGAGTGTAAGGGAAATTAGCGAGGAGGCAAAAATCCTCCTCCACCAGCATGACTGGCAAGGAAATGTTAGGGAGCTGGAGCATACCATTGAAGGGGCAATGAACCAAGTCATCGATGAAGAAGTGATCCAATCTCACCATTTACCAATCAGGCTGCGAAAAAGATACCAGGATGGTCATAAGAACCGCATCATTCCTGAGGCAGATCCCAAGACAGAAACGTTGAAGGATAAAATGGAAGAACTGGAAAAGGCCTATATTAGACAGGTTCTTGCTGAACATCAGCATAATATAACACGAACTGCAAAAATTCTTGGCATGAGCAGACAGAGTCTTCAATATCGGATAAAGAAATTTGGGATATAGCTAGGTAAACTTTTGAAATTACTGTTTAGTTATTAAAACCGCAGGACAGGAATATCTGTAAATCTACTCCTATAGTACGCACAAAAGACCAAGTGACTTCACACTTGGTCTTAACTACCTACAAGGAAACTCGTTGCCTATCCATGTGGTCCTGTGGTACAGTCATTTCTTCTTTTCTCTTATATTGAACAGCAAAGACTAGTATAAGCATTATAATACCAATTACACTCGTCCATAAACTCGCATACATCGATAATGCACCAATGATGATTAAAAGGATTCGTTCGAGTAAGGTAGCTTTTGTTCTTAACCAACCGATTATTCCTGCCGCGAGAGCAATGACACCAATAGCAGCAGTCAGGAAGGCAAGAAGCACTTCTCCGAAATTTCCTTCCATCAATAGGGCTGGCTCCATAACGAACATGTATGGGACAACAAATCCAACGATACCTAATTTAACAGCCTCCAGACCTACTCGATTTGGATTGGCATCCGCAATTCCAGCCGCTGCATAGGCTGCGACGGCAACTGGAGGTGTGATTGCTGAGAAAATAGAAAAGTATACGATAAATAAATGGGCAGCCGTGACAGATAAACCTAATTCAATTAGGGATGGCGCTGCAAGCATCGCTGTTAATATATAAGCAGCAGCGACAGGCATGCCCATACCTAACACGATGCATATAAGCATCACAAGAATTAATGTAGGGAAAAGCATCCCCTCTGTTAATCCAAGGACAATACTCGTTACCTTTCCACCAAGTCCGGTTGTCATAATTCCTGCAATTATTAGTCCCGCTGCCGCGCAGGCGATCGTTACCGGAACAGAAGATTTTGCGCCATCTACTAAGGCAGAACAAATCTTTCCGAAGCCCATTCTTGTTTCTTTACGGAACCAGCTAACGATTACTACTGCAAGAATTCCATAAAATCCAGTTCTTGATGCACTGTAGCCTTGCAATAAAAGGAAAACAAGTACGATTAATGGAATAAAATAAAACCAACCTTCTTTTAGAACATCTGTTACCTTTGGTATATCTTCCTTTGCAGGTCGTGGCAAATTAAGTCGCATTGCCTCAAAATGCACCATGGCAAACAAAGAAACATAGTAAAGAATCCCAGGAATCACTGCTGCAATAACAATAGATCCATATGACATTTGGGTAACAGCTGCCATGAGAAATGCGGATGAACCCATAACTGGCGGCAAGATACTTCCCCCTGTAGAGGCAGCCGCTTCTACCGCTGCAGCAACTGTGGGGGTATAGCCTGACTTTTTACTAATAGGAATCGTAAAGTTTCCAGTTGTCACTACATTTGCCGTTGGACTGCCTGAAATCGAGCCAAATAATGCACTGGCCAGTACTGCTACCTTTGCAGATCCTCCCCTTGTCCTTCCTGCAATTGCTATTGAAATCCGAAAGAAGAATTCTCCAGCACCTGACTTTTGCAAAAATGCACCAAATAGCATGAACATAAACACAAAGGATGCAGCGACAGAAATGGGCGATCCCCATAATCCATTAAAGCTAAAACTGAGCTCTTCTATAAATTCAACCGCTGACATTTCTCGATGAGTGAACAATCCGTTTAAATGATGACCCCACAATGTGTAACCGAAGCCAAGAAACACCAGGACAACAATTGGAAAACCAATCGTTCGGCGTGTTGCCTCAATGGTTAAAAGAATAAACACCAATCCAAAAAAGATATCCCATGCTGTTAAGGGATTCATAATTGGAATTCTTACCGCAATCCTTCCCGCATGTACAGTAAAGTAAATACCTGCACTTATTGCTAGAATGACAAAACCATAGTCTATAAAACTTGGTCTATGACTTCGAATGGCTACTTTTTTCGTATAGCCATAGAGTAAAAAAGTTAAAGCAAGGATAAAAGCCAAGTGAAGTGCCAATTGATTAAGGGGATCTATTTTCCCAAAAATAACAGACCAAATTTGATAGACAGATAATCCAAAAGCTAGGATGATAAAGAGTTTCCTATTTAAGCCTGTTAGGTTACGCTTATATCCTTCCACAAACCATCCATATAATAGGCTTTCCATGTTCACAATATTATGACTCCTTTTTAGTTAACTTGACTGTCGCTTAAGCCTTGTGTAAGGCAATAAGATATTTTTCTTACCCGTCAAGAAAAACGAATTTTACCTCAGTTTGCCTAGCAGGTTCTAACAAAATGAGATTACTCCTCTCTAAAGCTTCAAAAGAAGAGTTACGGCAGCATTCCTTTCTCACGGTAGAATTTTTCTGCGCCTGGGTGGAGTGGTACATTGCCGACGTTCATCATATTCTCCATTGAAAGATTTTTAAATTCCGAGTGGACCGTTCTTAGATAATCCAAATTCTCGTAAATTGCTTCCGTTATTTGATAGACTTCTTCCATGGATGCGTCTTTATGTGCAATAAGAATTGCTGGTGTACTAACGGTTTCTACATCCTCCTGTAAAAAGGAATATGAGGATTTATCGATTGTTCCCCGATTCATATCAAGCTCCTCGGAAACACCTTGAATGACCTCCTCACTTAAAGGAAGAATTTTCAAGTTCATGATCGTAGAAGCTTCTATAATATCACTGGAAGGTGCAGACACCGCATCCCCAGTAGCATCGATTCGATTATCGGCCATCATTTCAAATGTTTTCGATCCGGATAAATAATCGACTGACCCTCCCCAAGACAGGATATCCTCATAAGATATACCGTATTCTTGTAAAACTTTTCGAGTAATAATTTCACCAGCAGTGCCCTTCTGATCAACCGCCAAGCGGATGGGAGCCTGCTGCTGGGCCATTTCTTCAAAAGAATGATAAGGAACATCCTCGGAAACTACAAATTGATAGTAATTCCCCGGAATAACGACACTAACGGCACGAATATCCTTATATGGCTGATCGTAAGGCTCTTCCCCTGTATACGCCGCATAGGAAGTCATTGCATACGACAATCCGTACGGTACTAGCCCTGTTGCCACCTTTAGTGGGTTTTCAACAATTCCTCCAGGCTCTACCGTAATAATGGCCCCTTCATTTTCCCTGCGGATTGATTCCGCAATCCCCTCTGCGAAAACTGACCAGGAGCCACCAACCCTTCCTCCAACAATCGTCGTATTGAGTGGTTCGATTGATTCCTCCGATGCGTTTACTGTTGACTTGTTCTCATTTTCACATGAAGTTAAAAAAATTATCGCTAAAATAATGAAGTAAATAAAGCGCTTTTTCATGGCATGTCTCCTGTTATTTTTTACTTCCCTCTTTTACTTGTAGGCTAATATCCAATGCTTTAACGGAATGAGTTAACGCACCCAATGATATGTACTCTACCCCAGTATTTGCATAGGATGCTAAATTTTCTATGGTAATCCCACCAGAAGCTTCCGTAACGATCTGCTCTGGTACAAGTGCTGCAAATTCCTTCACTTCTTCTGGACTGCGGTTATCAAACATAATGACATCCGCACCTGCTTCTACCGCCTCCAGCACCTCTTCCCTATTTTCTGTTTCTACCTCAATCTTTACCATATGTCCGACGGCTTCACGTGCTTTGTCAACTGCCTTCGTAATCGAACCACAATAGGAAATATGATTATCCTTTATCATCACACCATCATATAAACCATTGCGATGATTCTTTCCTCCACCAGAAGTAACCGCATACTTATCAAGCATCCTTATTCCTGGCATCGTTTTTCTCGTATCACAAATGCGGATAGATGGATCATTCAATACTTCAATACAGTGGTTTGTCATCGTTGCAATTCCGCTCATTCGCTGCAATAGGTTTAAAATTACACGTTCCCCGGTAAGGATGGAACGAACAGGACCATAAACTTCTGCAATCACTGCTTGTGGCCTGACTTTCTCACCATCTTTATAATGAAGCTTAACCTCCATTTTTAGATTGAGTAATCGATAGGTCTCTTCAATAATGGCTAGTCCCGACAGAACTCCAGCTTCTTTTGCAATGAACACGCCTTTTCCCATTTGGTCTTCAGGGAAAATTGATTCACTGGTTATATCCTGATCACCGATGTCTTCTATTAAAAAAGATTGGAGTGCTTTTCGTAGTTTAATCTTATTCATAGTCATGCTCCTTCCCTTTAAGTCGTTAGTTTGTGATTGTTTTCACATTTAATGCATGAAAAGACGAGTTATATGTAGTGAAAATACTGCTATTTTGATAGCCATATTCTATATATATATCCACCTGTCTTGACATCTATATTTACATAGAATTAATATATTATCAAGAACTTTTTTAATAATAGATTATAATTGAACTACTTAAGATAAAATTACGTTGTTACTTTAAAATGAAAGAGGAGGGCGAATAATGAAACAGCAAGAAAAAATGCCTTCAGCACAAAGACAGAACCTTATCCTTACAAAACTAAAAGAGGCAAACCAGCCAATTAGTGGCAGTGAATTTGCCAAACTAACCAATGTATCCAGGCAGGTTATTGTTCAGGATGTGTCTATATTGAAGGCAAAAAATGAACCAATTATCGCAACTAGTCAAGGGTATATGTATCTAAAGAATGAACAAGAGGATCATCAAAAGAAGAAAGTAATCGCGTGTAAGCATAATGCCAGCCAAACGAAAGAAGAGCTATACTTGATCGTGGACCATGGTGTCACCATCAAGGATGTCATAGTGGAACACGCTGTGTATGGAGACTTAACAGCCTCTATCCGAGTTAGTACGCGTAAGGAAGTTAATCAATTTATCGAAAAAATCAATGCTGCGGATGCATCTTACCTATCTGCTTTAACAAACGGAATTCACTTACACACCCTCGAAGCCGATTCACTAGCTAAGATTGAAGCTGCCTGTGACGACTTGAAGAAAGCAGGTATTCTAATTTAAATGGTGAGCCTTATGGCTGGCTTTAATGCAGGACTGTGGAAATACGTTCAATAGCCCAGTTATAATCTAAATTCTCAAGTCAAGTATCGACATGCAGATGGATTCCCTGAACGTGGATGAACAAGCATTACTGGAAAGGTCAATCAGGGTCCGGATGAAGACTTGTATGCGGACGGTCGTGACTAAAAAGGGAATTACCGGTAGGATGAAGAACCAAACGGTAACGAACTGCATCTGAAAGGTCGCTTATCAACGCGATGAAGTACCAAATGAGCGCGAACCACCTCAGAAAGGTCGTTCATTGGCGCGATGAAGACCTAAACGAGAGAGAACTACACCTGAAAGGTCGCTCATCGACGCGATGAAGGCCAAATCGAGAGAGAACTACACCTGAAAGGTCGCTCATCGACGCGATGAAGGCCCGAACGTGAGCAAGCTACGTCGGAAAGTTCACTCATGGAACGGATGAAGAATCGATCGAGGACGAGCAACATCCCAAAGGTCACTCATAGAAGCGATAAAGATCCGAAATAGATGTTATTGATAAATGCAGTTACATTAATACAGAATGAATAGAGTAATCTGTGATCGTAGTCCTATTTCCTCACCGTTTTTAGACAGCTTTAAGAAAAATCGAGTAAACGCAAAAAAACCAAGCGCCTCACACTTGGTCTAACCCATAAGAGGAGATGGTGACTATCTCCCTACTTGGAATGACCTCGATGCATTGTTTCTAAATTCCCTAATTTTCAAGAATAAAATCCTCTCCCATTAAGTACACTTTAGAACGAATACTTCTGATTCTGAAACTCCGACCATGTGATTCAATTTAGCCTGCTTCAAAGGTAAATGAAATTTAACATATCTTCTTTAATTTACCTATTTACGTTGTAACAGTTTCCCAGTATATTAGATATATTCCATGAGAGAGGACTAATATATGAACGATAATAACCAACCAAAAAAATACGAATATCTAGCCGATGATCCAAATGTAAAAACACTGCCAATTATGGTTTCATTAATCATCGGTGCTTTTTTTGCGATTTTAAACGAAACGTTATTAAATATAGCACTGACAACATTAATGGAAGAATTTCATGTTACCCTGCCAACAGTACAATGGATGGCAACAGGATTCATGCTAATTATGGGGATTGTCACTCCAGTTTCTGCGGTGCTATTGCAATGGTTTACAACGAGACAACTGTTTTTAGGAACGATGCTCGTCTTTACCCTTGGAACTTCGATTAGTGCTTTAGCACCTACATTTTCTATTCTTTTAACGGGGAGATTAATTCAAGCAGTTGGAACTGGTTTACTGATGCCAATCCTATTTAATGTGTTTTTATTAATTTATCCTCCAGAACGACGTGGGAAAATTATGGGAACGATTGGTCTCGTCATTATGTTCGCACCTGCAATTGGTCCCACTTTATCTGGAGTCATTGTGGAATACTTAGGATGGCGATATTTATTTATTCTTGTAATCCCATTCGTACTTTTCTCCATCCTATTTGCTTTTAGGTATTTAGTAAATGTTTCCGATGTAACAAAGCCAAAAATTGATATCTTATCACTTATATTCTCTACGATTGGCTTTGGAGCGATTATTTATGGATTCAGTATTTCCGGAGAAAGTGAGGAAGGTTTACTTGCTCCGAAAGTTGCCATCATCATTCTTACCGGTGTCATCGGGATCGTTTTATTTTCCATCAGACAATTAAAATTAGAAGAACCAATCATGGATTTACGAGTGTTTAAATATCCAATGTACACTCATGCGATCATTCTATTTTTAATTATCATCATGGCCATGTTTGCTTCAGAAATCATTTTGCCTATCTATATGCAGGGTCCATTAGCATTGACCGCAGCAGCAGCAGGAATGGTTTTATTACCTGGTAGTATTCTAAATGGAGCAATGTCGCCTTTTATGGGACATCTTTTTGATAAGTTTGGACCTCGTCCATTAATGATACCGGCTGCGATTGTATTATGCGGGACAATGTTTATGATGAGCAGATTAGATATTGATACTCCTGTATGGATTGTCATTGTTGGATATATTCTATTAATGTTATCTGTATCAGCAATCATGATGCCCGCAGAAACAAACGGATTAAACCAATTGCCGAAACGATTGTATCCGCATGGAACAGCAGTAATGACAACATTACAGCCAGTTGCTGGCGCGATCGGTGTATCCGTGTTTATTAGCATTATGAATTCAAGACAACTTCATTATTTGCAAAACACGAATACCCCGGAGAGCCCCGCTACTGTCGCTCAAGCGATGGTTTCTGGAGTCGAACTCGTTTATTTTATCGGCTTTGCCATTTCTATCCTAGCCGTAATCTTGGCATTTATCGTGCGTCGAGCTGTACCGAAGGAAGGTTAAAATAATAAATGCACTCATGAGAAAAACATCTGTTTAACTTATGGGTGCATTTGCTTTTTATTGTAGTTTGATTCGCGAGCGGTATGCTCGAAAAGCTTAGATTGCATGGGAGCAACTCTTACGATTATGAGTACAAAGCAATTCTATAAAACGCTGCGTTTCCCTTGCGACTCAACGAAAATTAAACATTCGCTTTTTGGCTGGCAAGTTCTGCTGCTACATCGATAATCATATCTTCCTGGCCGCCAACTATTTTCCGTTCTCCTAGTTCAATTAAGATATCCCGGGAATCAATACCGAATTTCTCCGAAGCGCGGTTGGCATGAAGCAAGAAGCTGGAATAAACGCCTGCATATCCTAGAGTTAAACTGTCTCTCGTGATTTCTTGAGGCTTAGGCAGGATTGGTGCCACAATTTCTTCTGCAATATCCATCATCTTATACAGATCTATTCCAGTCGTTATTCCCATTCTGTCAAGGACAGCAATGAGTGCTTCTGTTTGTGTGTTCCCTGCTCCTGCACCAAGGCAACGGATGCTTCCATCAATTCGATTCGCACCTTCTTCAATAGCTGCTAGTGAGTTTCCCATTGCCAGTGATAGATTGTTATGACCATGGAAACCTATATCACAAGATAGCTCATGTTTAAGCGCTTTAATTCTTGCTCTTACCTCATGTGGCAATAGCGCACCAGCTGAATCGACCACATACACAATGTCCGCACCATAACTTTCCATTAATTTAGCTTGTTCCACTAACTTTTCTGTTGGTGCCATATGACTCATCATTAAGAAACCAACTGTTTCCATGCCTAATTCCTTTGCCGTTTGGATATGCTGAGCAGATACGTCTGCTTCGGTAACATGTGTAGCGATACGCGCCATCTTTGCTCCAAGTTTCTCTGCTTCTTTCAAATCTTCAATGGTGCCAATTCCCGGGATGAGCAGTACAGCAATTTTAGAAAAATCGACTGCATCTACCGCCGCTTCAACTAATTCCAATTCATTTGTTTTCGAAAGGCCATATTGTAACGTGGATCCTCCCAACCCGTCTCCGTGGGAAACCTCAATATATGGAACGCGTGCCTCATTTAATGCTTTTGCAATGGATCTTACTTGGTCTACCGTATATTGGTGGCGAATAGCGTGACTGCCATCCCGTAACGCTACTTCGGTAATTTTAATATCTGTCATCTCGTTTCTCCTCCCCCTTTCTTAGTTCGCCATCACTTCTAAGCGTTTTTTAGCGAATTCCTCTGCTACTTTTACCGCTGCAGAAGTCATGATATCCAAGTTACCTGCGTATTTCGGCAAGTAGTGCCCAGCACCTTCTACTTCAAGGAAGACAGTGACTTGATTTCCGTCGTAAATAGGATCGGTACGCAATTGATAGCCTGGTACATAGCTTTGAACCGTTTCCACCATATTTTTAATCGATGCTGTTATTGCTTTCTCATCGACATCCCCTTCAATAAGCGCATGAACAGTATCTCGCATCATAATTGGAGGTTCTGCAGGATTCAGGATGATAATTGCTTTTCCTTCTTTTGCACCGCCGACCTCTTCAATCCCTTTTGCTGTTGTTTCTGTAAACTCGTCAATGTTTGCTCTTGTTCCCGGACCAGCACTTTCACTTGAGATCGTTGCGACAATTTCACCATACGCAACAGGGGCTACTGTATTGATTGCATGAACGATTGGAATGGTTGCCTGTCCCCCACATGTAATTAAGTTTACATTTTCAGCATCTAAGTGCTGCCCAAGATTCACACTTGGTACAATAAAAGGTCCGATTGCAGCTGGTGTCAAGTCCAGCATTTGCTTTCCAAGTTTTTTTGCAACTTCGGCATTATGTATGTGTGCACGGGCACTGGTCGCATCAAATAAAATATCTACTGCATCTGGATTATCCAGTAAGCCATCCACCCCATTATCATATACATGGAGTCCAATTTCTTTTGCATGCTGCATACCACGAGAAGTTGCATCAACCCCCATCATGGTTGTAAGTTCTAATACTTCCGATTTTCTTAATTTCACCATTAAATCAGAACCGATATTCCCCGATCCTATAATACCAACTTTTACTTTTGACATGAAAAAATCCCCCTAGTTTTTAAAAATGGCTGATACGGTTCCTAAGTTTTCAAACTCTGCTTTAAAGTGGTCTCCGTGAACAATCGGCAAAGCTTTAGATAAGGCACCAGCTAAAATAATATCACCGGGATTTAAGGAGATATCGTACACACCGACTTCATTCGCCAGCCAAACAACTGCTTCCAACGGATTACCCATAACAGCAGAACCCTGAGCAGAATCAATGAATTCCCCATTTTTATAAACATTCATTTGGACATTTGGAAGATCCAATTCTTCTAATTTCTTTTTGCTCTTTCCAATAATTGCTCCTGCAGAAGAACCATTATCTGCAACCGTATCTTCAAATGCAATCTTCCAATCCTTAATCCGGCTATCAATGATTTCAATCGCAGGAACAACATAGTCTGTAGCTTTTACAACGTCTTCTATCGTAACTCCAGGTCCTTTTAAAGTATCTTTTAAAACAAAACCAATCTCGAATTCTACTTTCGGCTGAATAGTGTTTTGTAAGGATACAACAGCATCCTCGTTGTATATCATGCTGTCAAGAAGATGACCATAATCTGGAATGTTTACCCCTAACATTTCCTGCATCGCCTTGCTTGTCAAACCGATTTTTTTACCGACCACTTTTGCGCCGTTCCTTCTTTTATAATTGATGACCTCTAATTGAATTCGATAGGCCTCATCTTTGGTTACTGTGGCAGCAGAAGTAAGTGGTTCAATCGCCTTTTTTGTTTTTTCCGCTTCTATCAGTAAATGTACAGTTTGCTTGATATCCAATTTCTTCACACCTTCTCTACCTATATAATGGAGATATTTTCCCCTTCTGTTTCCTTGGCAATAGGGATTCGATAATACCAGATAATACCCAATTTCTCATTCGGCAGAAAGTGATACTTGCCCTGTTCCGCCAAATAAACATCCATCCTGTTTTTGGGAACAAGAACTTCCGTTTCCCATCTTTCCCCTTTGATAGTGACCCCTGCTTTATAAATACCAGGAGCTGGAAGCATAAAATGCTCCGAGACTCTTAAATTTCCAGCTTCCCAATATACTTCTGTTTCATAAAATCTTCCTAGCAAACTCATCAACTGCTCCATTTTTCCTTCTGAAATCAGTTGTCTAATCCATGTAGAACTGATCTTTTCCCCTTGGTAATCTACTTCTTTTACTTTCGTCACTTCAATAAGATCACCTGAATCCCGTTTCAACGAATCAACTTTCCCGGCTCCACGGTGCCCATAGGAAAAATCAAACCCGGCTACCGCATGATTGACTTGCATATCAAGTAGGTAGCTGGATACAAATTGTTCTGGAAGAAGAGAACAAAAATCTTTATCAAACTTCACAATATAAAATATATCGACGTTTAAGGACTCTAAGATAGAACTCTTTTTGGAAAGCGACATCAAATAATCAAACTTTGAATCGTCTTTTGATAGAACGGTTTTAGGATGTGGAAAGAAACTCATCACTGCAAGAGGCAGATTTCTCTTCCTAGCAATCTCCCTTGCTGTATGAATCACTTTTTGATGCCCATTATGAATACCGTCGAAAAAACCCAGCGCCATCACATTTGGTATGGCATCTTTTTGAAATTCTTCTAAGTTACTGGAGTTTAAGTGAATAGTTCTCATAAAGATTCTCCCTCTCCTTCCTTCCATTAATTAACAGCAGCTACCGGGTTTTCTAATTTTTCTAATGTACGATACTTCCCTTTGGAGAAAATTAACGGCTCCCCATCTTCCAAGTTCACATCCGTTACCTCACCAATAAATAATGTGTGATCTCCTTCGATGTATTCACTTTTCACGTGGCAAGCTACTTGTGCTAGTGCGTCAGGGATTACCGGTTTCCCATCTAGGTAGTCGAACTGGATTTCACTGTCGATTTTCACTTGGCCAGCAAATACCTTGGATAAGTCTTGCTGATCTTCAGACAAAACATTGATACAAAATTGTCCGCTTTGCTTAATTTTTTTCAACATATGCGCATCTTCCTTTAAGGAAATAGCGACCAATTTAGGAATTAATGATTGAGACATAAAGGCGTTCGCTGTCATTCCATGGATGTTTCCATCTACTTCTGTAGTAATCACAGTGACTCCTGTAGCAAAGCTTCCCATTGCATTTCTGAATTTACGATCTTCCATGTTAACATCCTCCTTATTGTTTATATGATTTTTTCTCACCAATGAAACAGGTAACGGAAGGCGCTCTATCCAGTCATCGTCATGCTTTACTATAGGTGGAGTTCATACATTGCTATAGGAGCGCCATTCTTATTACATGCTTATACGAGTTCTTCTTTTTTCATCCAATCTTTATTAATAGCTGTTGTTTCCACGAATGATTCAGGAACAGTTGGCCCCCACCATAAGCGGCCATTGGTTTCATATGCTGCTTGAGTCCAGCCAACAGGCTCGTGATCAAGGTCACGCTTATAGTCATCAGAATAGATTTCAATTCGATGTCCATCCGGATCTTTAATGTAAAGGAAAAAGGCGTTACTTACCCCATGACGACCTGGGCCATATTCAATAGCATCGCGATAGCCAGCATCGGCAAGTAAATCTGCTGTACGGATTACACCTTGCACTCCATCCACAATAAAAGCGACATGATGTAAGGCAGCATATTCTTTATACACTAATGCAATATCATGTGTATTGGTTTCTCTTCTGATCCAAGCGGCGTATTTGTCCTTTCCGTCTTTCCCTTCAACATATTCAGAGATGCTGAAATCAAAGTTCTTCCAGTAGTTCCACTCTTTGTTTACGCTTGGCACACGAAGGTTCATATGGTCAATGCGAAGCGGAGGTATTCCATTCTGTAAATGCGTTCTTCTCATTGGAAGAATGACGTTTTTATTCTCACCGTGGTAGACATTAATCTGTGGAGATTGATGATAAAATGCCACTGGATGCCCACTTGGTGTTACTATTTTAAGCACTCTGCCATGGTCTTTATCTTCCGCCTCTTGCACTTCTACTCCAAGTACTTCATTTTTTTCTTTAATTTCATCTAAAGCTTCCTCACTGGAAACGCGAAGACCGAAATGATCTAGACACACATTGTTTTTGTCTTCTTTTAATATCAAGGAGTATTGGTCAAATTCTTCTTCCGCACGTAAATATGCTGTGTTTCCTTCTTGTTTTGTTTTGATAAATCCGAGTACTTTCTCATAAAAATCTAGTGATTTCTCTAAATCAGACACATTTAATTGCGCATATCCTAAACGATAAATCATATTTTTCACCATCCAAAAGTTTATATTTTAAACGTGTTGCAGCATAAAGTCGGTCAATACCGTATTAAATTCCTCTACCTGTTCCCACTGTGGCCAGTGTCCTGCATCTTTAATTACCTTTAGTTCAGCTCCAGGAATCATATCTTTGATTGGTCCGGCCTGATCCACTGTGGAAGTCGGATCATGATCCGTCCAAACAAGTAACGTAGGAACATTGATCTTACTGCACCACTCTGGTTTCCAGATATATTTTTGTCTTGGTTCCATTTCCTGTAGATGTACAATGTTATATACTGCTTTTTGATAAGATGGTTGCGTATAAATCTGATAACGGTTATAAATAAGTTCATCTGTCACAACGGATTTATCATACATCAGCCATTCCAAACGTTTTTTCACATTTTCATAGTTTGCATTTACTACTGCATTCACCGTTGATTCCTTAAGACCGGCCATTACTTTTGGATCGCTGTTCACATTTCCTGGTGTATTCAGTACTAATGCTTTTGCATATCCAGGGTGATGCGCCGCAAACCATGCTGCTACCCAGCCACCTAAAGATTCACCGGAAATATAGGCTTGCGATAAATTCATCGCTTTCATGAAGTCAAGCAGATGATCACTATAAGAATCAATTCCATAAGGATGATCTGGTTTATCCGTATAACCATGACCTAACATATCAATCACTAAAACACGGAAATGCTTACTTAAACCTTGCATGTTCTTTGCATATGCTTCAATATGGCCGCCTGTACCATGAAGCAGGATAAGTGGTTCCCCTTCTCCAGCTTCTAATACTCTTGTCTTCACACCATTTGCATCAACATAGTACAGCTTAAATTCCAGATCTGCTAATTCATTCCAAATTGTCAATTCACTTCACTCCATTTATAAATTTGATTAGTTTAAATACGTGTTCAAAAAGGAGGATAAAAAGGACCGAGAAGTTCAAGGCGGTGTAGCTTCGAGCCCCGGAATGTACATCAATAGGTACATGAGAGCGGAGAAGCAAGCCAACGAAGAAATTCGATGTGTCATTTTTACCGGACTTTTTGAACATCCTTTTAAAGAGAATTTCCCTTATCCACGAACTCCACTATCAAATCCGAATAATTCCTGACCAAATGCTTGTACAGAGTCTTCATAAAGTGACGTTTTATGGGTTGCAACAGATAAAATATCACGGAAGAATAACTCAATCGGTCCGCCTTTATAAAGGCCTGCACCACCTAATGTCAGCAATACTCTTACTGCAATTTCCGTACATGTTTTGGTTATTTTTGTACGCATCGCAAAGAACTCTGCATTTGGTGTGGAATTCGGATTGTTTCTTGAGTCTTCTAGTTTTGTAATATACTGATCCATTAAGGCTTCAGCAGCCAGGAAATCGGTTGTGATTTCTGCCATCACACGTTGGCTCCTTGGTGATTCACTTTCCAGTAACCCGTTATCCATTAAGCGTCTGCGTTTTTCCGTTGCACTCTTGAATTCATCAATAATTCGTTTTGTACCACCGAGCGCCATATACGGGAATCCCATATAAAATGCTGGGAAGTACGGAATGTTATAGAATGGATAATCTCTATCATAATCTTCCTCAGGTGGTAAACCTGACACTAAACGAGAAACAGGTACGATTCTTTCTTTAGGTACGTATACGTTCTCAGCAATAATCTGATTGCTTCCTGTACCACGAAGTCCGAACGTATCCCAGTTTTCCACAATAGTTAAATCAGATGTTTTCAAGATTGGCAAGCAAACCTCTGGCTCATCCATCCCAGGCAGTTGCATGTTTACACCAACGCCAATCCAGTCGCTGTAGTTCACTCCGCTTGCAAAATTCCATTTCCCGCTGATGCGGTAGCCGTCACCGTCTTCTTCATAAGTACCAATTGCAGCGAAGATATCACTGATTAATCCGCCTTGGTGAACGATTTCATCTCTTGCTTCCTTTTCCAAATAAGATGGAAGTGTATTATGCAGTGGGTAGAGGAATGTCAGCCATGATGCCGAAACGTTATAATAAGCAACCGTCCGAACAATTTCGCCGAATGTTCTTAAATCCACTTGTGGGCCTCCGTATTCTTTCGGCAACATCATTTTCGATATCGAAGATTTTCTCATTAACTGGGCAACATTTGGAGAGATGGTTCCGTTTACTTCTGCCTCACGAGCTTCTTTCTCTGCCAATTCTCCAATCTCTCTGGCCTCTTCTAACAACTGTTCCACAACAGTCTCTTGCGTTAACTCTTTTGTTGTCATGTAAAACACTCCTTTTTAAATGTTAATTTAATCAATTTTGTATGTTTCGAATATTGGTATCGCTTACAAATTAGTATATTTTAATTATTTCCTACTTTCTAGAACAGGAATTGTTGTTTTTTTTTAAAATTAAGCAAAAATTGTCCATTTAGAGATAATTAAGATTTGTATTGTGAGAAAAAAACAAACCGCATGGATGAAGGTTTCTGTCCTTCAACACATGCGGTTCAATTAGAAATAGGGCTTGCCTATTTTTCAAATTTCCACTCACCAAGGGCTATTAGGGATTGCAGAATTAATAAAAGTTCATGCATCACATTCGCATTACGGAGATCTATATCTAATAAATCTTCTATTTTTCGTATCCGGTGTCTAAGCCCCCCCATCGATAATGCAAGGTCGTTCATGGTTTTTTCCAGTTTACCTCCATTCAGAAGATAGAGATAGAGCGTTTTGGCTAATTCCTCACTATTCTTTTCCGCAAACATAGGCCCAAGTTTTTCATTTGCCAACAATTTAATTGCCTGCTTATTTTTTGAATTAATTAATACTCCTAAAATGCCAAGGTCCTTAAAATAAGTAATGTCGGCCCCATTTGCCAACCCAATAGCAACATTCGCTTCCTCCAAGTGTTTGGAAATCTGCTCGATATCCTCACTTACAGTACTAACGCCAAGGGAAAATCTAATGGTTTTATATTTTTTCTTTAGCAAAGCTTGTAAATTTGCTAAGAGCTTTTGTTTTTGCGGAATCTGTTTCTGATCAATCGTGTTGTAAATAACTATTTTTCTTTCATAGTGGCCGGCAAGGAAAGACTCTTGATTCGTATTAAAATATCGACTAACAGACTCATATATTTGCTCATCTAATTGAAATTCCTCCTCCATCGAATTCAAATGGGCCTGATAATCAATGATCATCATGTAATACGGTCTATTAAAATCAACCCCTGTATATTTTCCTCTTTTGAGAATTTCGGGTTTTGGGAGTTGACCTGCGATAATTCGTTCCAGGAAGTTTCCCTTCATTCGTTCTAAAGATTCGAACTCTGTCTTTTCATTTAGCATTATAAGTGAGACTGCATTGCTAAAGCGATCCAAGAGCAGATGATTTTTCTTAACACTTTGATTTGGTTCTCCATCATAAAGAAAAGAACAATAGCCTACCATTCGTTTTTGTACAATCAACGGGGTAATCAATCGAATTTGTTTTTCTGTTTTTATAACTTTCCCTTTTAAAAGACCTGAATGCTTTGCCTGAATATAGGCAGAATCCCCATTATTTTCTCTTAAATCCTCCTGTAATTGAATATATCGTTCATCTGTTATACCAGAACTAGCGATCAATTCTTGGTCAGAAGATTCGATAATAATTGGAGTTTGGATTATTTCAAATGCCACTCTAGTCAGCTCATTCAGATTGCTGCCATTAATAATCTCATCCGTTAATTTCCTTTGAAAATCAGCAAGTTCTTCCAGGAATCTTCGCTGTTCGAGCAGTTGCTCATAGGTATAGCTTAATTCATTAATTATCGTTTTCTCTTGAAAAAATTCCAAGCCTTCCTCATTTTCTATCTTCCATTCTTCTTTTGTTTTTAATTCCCAGCTGCATTTTTCATCCCCACAGCCAACGCAAGTGATTTCCTTTACTAAAATAGGATGATCAAAGATGGTCGACATGTAGCCACTGCTATATCCCGCTAGTGTATGACAGACAGGAGAAGCGGATACCCCCTGGACATTGAGATACTCCCTTGCTTCATAGCTTTCCAGCCATGTCCCTTTGCTTATTATTGATTTCAATTTACCATCCTCATCCAGCTCTGCCCTGCTTTCATGTACAATGCCGCTAATATGGCCACTGTTGATATGCATACGGGGGCCATACTTGATATATTCCTCTTTTGGAAGGTTCTTTTCTAAAGCTTTCTTACCGTCATGCGTTCCCATTTCCCAACCATAGTGAAATAAAAAACTTTCCACCCGCTCTTCCCCAATGTTTTTTTTCAACTGTTGGAACAAAATACCAAAGATAGAGGAATTTGTTGTGATTTTTCTGTTATGTTTATCCGCTATTGTCCGGTAGCTGTCCTTTGGAACATGAATCTGCATGATATCCCCCCTCTTGTAAGCGACTTCATTTTATTTATTATAGTTTAAATGTTTTATTTATTAATTAGTTTATATTATCCGACTTATTATGAAAAGTTTAGGCGATGGAATTATCAAAATAATTCTATTTCTTAGGTTGACAATAACTTTTCTTTTTTCTATAATTCAACTAGTTTAAATTTTTGCTAATTTGGGTAAAATTTGAGTTTTCTTTCGTTAAATACTTTTAAAAGGATGGTGAATAAGATTCTGGGATTTATTGAAAACGTTTACTAATATGAAGGAGGTAAAAATACGTGGCATTTTATAAAAGAAAACATGGAGAAGAACAGCCTTACTGGGCTATAGGTTCCTACCAATTAAGACTGCCGTTCATACACTATAAGCTGGAGATACCAGAACTACTTCAAGGTGTTGTGTTATTTACTGCTGGTTTAGGTATGATTGAAATTATGACAAGTGTAATGGGCATTTCCTATGAAGCAGCTTTAACTATTACAATCTTAAATCAGTTTCTCATGTTGTTGCCGTCCACATTCGGTGTCCCTTTTGTATCAGGATTCATCACTGCATTAATTCCACTAATCGTTTTATTTCTAGGGAATTATTCTCCAGGACCAGAGGCTGTTCAAGCAGTAATCGCGGTTCAAATTGTTTTAGCATTTTTATTTCTAATCTTCGGTATCTCAGGTATTGGTGAGAAGATCGTTATCAACCTACCCTCATCCTTAAAAGCAGGTATTTTGATCGGTGCAGGAATCGCAGCTATCATGTCAGAAATTCAACCCGGAGGACGTTTAGCAGAAACACCTATTTCTATCACGATTGGTGGTTTGCTCTGTTTATTTACCATGTTCTCCATCTATTTTAAAAAAATGTCCCTCCAAAACAAGTGGGTTCGTCTTATTGCAAGCTTCGGTATTATGCCGGCAATCATTGTAGCTATCCTTCTCGGCTGGGCTGTTGGTGAATATCCAACCCCTAATATTGAATGGGGCATCACTATTCCTGCACTTTCTGAAGTATGGCAATTAACTCCTTTTGTGATAGGATTCCCAGGAATTGAAATGCTGATTGCTGCCATCCCTACAGCAATATTAGCTTACATTATTGCATATGGAGATATTATTGTTGGGGATCAGATGATTAAGCGGGCAAAAGAATCGAGAAATGACGAGAAAATACAATATAGCTTCAGCCAATTGCACATCTTAACGGCTATTCGCAACCTTTTAAATGCACTTTTTGCCCCGCATCCAGGAATGTCGGGTCCAATTTACACAGCCGGTACCGCTTCTGTAACGGAGCGTTATAAATTTGGCAGAAAAGCCATGGATTCTATTTTTTCTGGAACAAACACCATGCTGATCGCCTTTTCAATTGGAATATTTATGCTCCCATTCGTTACGTTTTTTCAACCATTTCTACCAATAGCATTGTCGATTACGTTAATTCTAACTGGATATTTATGTATAACAATCGGGATGCAACAAGTAAAAACAGAAGTCGAAATGGGAGTGGCTGGTGTAATGGCAATTGTCCTTGCTATCTACGGAGCAGCACCTGCATTGGTGCTAGGTATTATATTGTACTTTACGATCGAACATAGAGGTGGAAGCGAAAAGAAACAAACCAAGAAAGAGTATAAAGAAAAGGATGTCATTTAAAGATAAGGATGGTAGTAGCTGAGAGCTGCGTGGACAAGCTCGTTCTTCCTATTAGAAGCCTCCATAATGCATGGTTTGACTTTCGTTAGACTGGAGGTGAGACTCGTTAGGTGAAAAGTTACGCATCTAATATAAATTCACTCGAACACATCCTATATTAATAGCCGAAGCTTACGCCGCATACTCCAAGTAGACACATCTTGAAAGTTGCGCCGCTCTCCTTGGTAGTTGAACCATTCTTTGAGTGGCGTCAACTTTTCATAGGAGCGGCTTTTTTTAGTTGCAACTTTTTAAGAGTTTCAAAGTGAATCTTGAATAACGCTTAACTTACCAACATTTCGGGATAACTTAACTCTTCCTTAAGAACCATTCTATGTCTTGCCCTCCTGCCCCCCGTTAACTCCCATCTCTACTCCCCCAAAAATAGGAACCTAATCCAATAGACTCATTCCGCAATATATCAGAGTTAAATATCAACGCAGCACTTGCTTTCTCCCTTGTTACTTTCTATCAAAAGTAGGGTATAGGACTTGTAAATATTGCATTCTGCATTAGGTACAAAATGGGAATAGCAGGGGATATTTTTTTCTTTCGTCCTATTATAAGATGGGTCTATATCACTTCTATTAAAAAATAGCATTTTAACCTAATAATGAAATAGGAGGATATTGTATTGCAAACAGCTACAGGAATTACAGGATTAGACAACATTTTAGGCGGTGGGCTGCCGAAAGGATCTGCCGTAATTGTAGAAGGAGCCCCAGGAACAGGGAAAACAACATTAGGAATGCAGTTTTTATACAACGGAATTACCGAGCAGAATGAAGCAGGTATTTTTATCACGTTTGAAGAATTTCCTGATCAAATTTATCACGATATGAAGTCATTCGGCTGGGATTTGCGAGCTTTGGAGCGAAAAAATCAATTACGCGTGATTGGCATTTCTCCCAAAATATTGCTGGAAGAGATGCAGAAATCCAATGGTTTATTTGAGCAAATGGTAAATGAAATTAATTGTGAGCGGTTGGTAATAGACAGCATCAGTCTCTTAAGAACGGGTGACAGCGAGAAAACCATACGAGAAGTTTTATATACGCTTCGAAATATCTTGCGGAAATTCAAGCTCACTTCCCTGCTTATTCAGGAACGCTCAGACCTGGATGGTAATAGCGTACCATTCGAACATTATATTTTTGATGGACTGATTCGTTTATCCTTAAAGGAGCACTTAGAGTTATTCCGTCAGAGAACGCTCGAGGTCTTAAAGATGAGGGGCACATGCATTATGGAAGGCGAGCACATCTATCGAATTACGGAAAACGGGATATATGTCCTTTTAGCAAGTAAAACAGCAGCTGATATTCAAGAATCCACTTCAGATTTTCAATTAAAAACAGGAATCCCTTCACTGGATGCAATCTTGGGTGGAGGACTTGATAAAGGGACAATCTATATGCTTGATACAAACAGTAAAGCCAACTATCGGCATATTGTCGCATCGATTCTCGCCCAGCGTATTAATTCTGGAGACAGAATACTCTCTTTACTCTCCAGCATCCAGTCGATCGAGGAGTTGGCATCCCTGCTTGAAAAGCACAAAGCTGATGTGGGTAAAGGGATTGAAGAAAACAGAATGTATTTTATTGAGCATTATAAACGTTCGATTCCTGAAAAATGGCAGGATGCTGTCTATCATGTCCATACATTAGATAATAAGAGTTATAATCTCTTTTTAAAAAACGAAATATATCCCAAAATGAATTCAGACCTAAACAAGCATAAAAATTGGTTTATCTACTATGATTTAAATGCCATTATTAACGAACGAGGCACAGAGTATGTTTTGCGCCATTTTGCTACGGAAACAGCTGCCGCAAGATCCTTGGGTATGAGCGTATTGGTCCTGTGCAATTTTAAAGAAGTAGGAATTCAGGTCGCTTCATTTCTGGAACGTTCATGCAATGGTGTTTTGAAAACCTGGGTAGACGGATCCTATCAATATTTACAAATAACAAAAGCTTCGAATGGCGAAATATCAAAACCTTACTTAGTGGAAAACATAAACGATTGCCCATATATTCGATTACTATAAAGGAGGTTAACTAATGACAGAGACGTTCCCGCTGCAAATGGAATGTACCATGCTGTTTCAATCCAATCCTTATATGATAGAGACACCAGAAGGTATTAGTGTCAGACTAGGAAGAAAAGTAGAAGATATTCTTCCGGTTATTGATCAGCTATGCAATCAAGGCATCCTTCAAAGGCTCGGCGATGAATTAACTCCATTATACCGTTATCAGGAACCTGTAATTATTACTAATCTGGATATCCAGGGAGAAGCGGAAAGAGCATGAATCAAAGCTTCACGCTGATCGAAGAATTACAATCTATCTATGCAGCTAACTATGGAGTAGCAATATGGATAACGGACGAAAATGGAGAAATGTTGTTAGAGCCTAAAGGCGATAATAGCCTGTACAGCATGCTCCTTCGCCAAGAGCATGACAAGATGCACGCTATACTAAAAAAGAGTTCACAAAAAGAGTGGTCTATTCACCTCCCTTTTTTCTTCGATATTTTACCTGGGATATATACACTTACGTCTTCTATCCTTACAGAAAATGGGGGAAAATATCAGATTTGGGCGGGGATGATGATGGAAGACCAATCACAGGAGCTGTTAAAGAAGCAGCTGGAAGCGAATTACCCCACCGAGAACCTTGATGCTATTCTAATTAACACGCCAGTTCTTAATGCTTCTAATAAACAAATGTGGATCGATTGGATGGAGAAATTCAGCAGAATAGCGACTCACCTATTTTCAGAAGATCAGCACTCTTTTTACCAGACTCAAAACGAATTATTTAAGAAGGCTGTTCAAGCACGACATCAACCTGCAAAACAAGTATTGATGCATTTTAAAGAAGAATATCATGAATTTGATTTTATAGGAATGGCAAAAAAGCAGAAAGATAAGTATCAGATATCAGAAATAGCAGGAGAAGGAGCTCAAACCCTCGAAGGTGCTGAGTTTTTCCCTGGAGAAGGCTTTTTAGGTCGGGTCTTATTGACAGATGAATTCGAGTACTGGGAAGGAATAGACAAAGATCCGCGCAGTGTATTCTTTCAGCAGTTTGATTTTCACCCGCTATCACTGTTTTGCGCTCCTATGAAACAGGAGGATGGGACAAGATACGTATTGTTTGGTGGGAATCTTCGGCAGTCCGACTTTTCAGTCAAACAATTAAAGTTGGCAAAAGCCTTGGCCATCACTGCTGAAACGCACAGCCTTATCTATACACTGCAAACGAATGTCGATCATCAGCTTCACCGCTTATCCGCCCTTATAGAAGTAAGTAAATTAATGGCCAATGCATCCGATATGAAGAAAGTTATTTATATGCTGGTAGATATTGGCCTTAGCTTAATAGGTGGCTCGTTTTCCTGCCTGCTTCTTAAAGATTCCCATAATGGGAAGGTGAAATTAATTTCTCGTGGAAAATTAAAGATGGATACAGCAGAATATGCTAAAAATACAGCAGGCCGCTACTTTATGGAGTCAGGCGAAACGAAAAGGAATGAAACGAGGATTTTCTCCTCTGAACAAGGAGACCATGTTTTTGAATGCGTGATTTCCAGCCGGGAGAAGATTCAAGGTGTTCTTTGTATTGCAACAGAGATAGAAAAAGAAGCACTTATGGAAGAACAGCTCAAATTTCTCGAAACGCTCGCAGTCATTGGCGGAATATCCTTGCAGTTGACCGACAAAGATGAAACGGAAGCTGAAGACCGACAAGTTCATGCACTCTACCGGGCAGTGCAGCACTTTAACCAAGACGCTTATTCTCGTGCAGAAGAAGCAGCAGAGCTTGCGGCTAATTTTGTCGTTAAATTAGGAATAAATGCGCCTTTAATAAA
The DNA here is from genome assembly GCF_003665065.1 of Oceanobacillus piezotolerans. Classification (GTDB taxonomy): domain Bacteria; phylum Bacillota; class Bacilli; order Bacillales; family Amphibacillaceae; genus Oceanobacillus; species Oceanobacillus piezotolerans. The sequence continues at coordinate 684,138 of NZ_RCHR01000002.1, forward strand.
AGAAATTATCCATGCTTGCCGTCTATCTTATTATTCTCCTGATTTCATTGGTGAAATGTTTCCAGATAAAAAGATGGTCTCGGTCATGAAAGAAGGAAAGAATTTAATTGAAAACAATGCTTCCGGCTGGGTGGAAGCAAGTGTTGGTGCACAGGTTTATGCCCTTGTCATGCAGTATATTTTAAAAGGCAGCTTGGAGGCAATCCCACAAGCAATACGAAATACAGAAACAGTAATAGAATTCACGAAGTTTATAGATGAAAACAATGTTATGGAACAAGAATTCCAGTTATCCGAAGATGTCGAAGAAGAACAGAAGCTGCAGACAATAAGCAGTACGATTAAGGAAATGAATTTGTCACCTAGAGAGCAAGAGGTACTTGACCTGGTAATACAGGGGCTGAATAATAAAGAAATTGCACAAGAGCTGTATATTAGCGGGCATACAGTGAAGAACCATGTTACTAAAATCTTTCAAAAACTGGAAGTACCTGATAGAGCTCATGCTATATCGAAAGTATACCAATTAAAATATAAATCTAGTTAAACCTCTCTTATACGGGAGGTTTTTTATTTTTGTTTTTACGATTGTTCCTATAGAGCAACTCCTATTCTAATAAAATAGGAATGCATTCCTATCAAAATTCGACAAAAAATAACAGGAACAGTGGGGGATATTTTTAATTAATAAATCGGTGCATAATAGGGTTCGTAAGCTGATCGGCAAGCTTACTAGACGAACGAATCCATGATCAGGAGGTGCTTGAAAATCAAACTGGTAAATGTCGAAACAAACGAAGTGATTGCTGAACATGTAAAAGGAGCGTATACATTTTGGTCTCGGTTTAAAGGCTTAATGCTGACAGAAAGCATGCCGGAAAACGCAGCCCTTCATATCTCGCCTTGTACAGCGATTCATACATTTTTTATGAAATACAGCATTGATATTTTATATCTAGATAAAGAGAAAAAAATTGTGGGGATCGAAAAAGATCTGGAACCGGGAAAGGTAGGCAAGAAATGGATGAACGCAAAATCAGTAATCGAGCTTCCAGCCGGAACGATGGATAAGACCTCTACGGTCATGGGACAGAGAGTAGTGCTTGTTGATTAGGCTTTGAATAAGAAAACAAATTAAAAATTGATATATAAGGAGAGATTTGATGTTGAACAAAATTAAAGGATTATTTATTGAAGAAAAAGGTCAAGGGATGACGGAGTATGGGTTGATTTTAGGGTTGATTGCTGTGGCGGTTATAGCTGCGTTAACAACAATGGGCGGTAATATTTCCGGTTTACTTGATAATATTTCCGGCAAGTTAACTTCAGGTCAGTAATCATCAGGAAAAATAATGTTGTTAAGCAACATTTTAAAAACTTATAGATTAAAGGAGAGATTTTAATGTTAAACAAAATCAAAGGATTATTTTTGGAAGAAAAAGGTCAAGGGATGACAGAGTACGGTTTAATTTTGGGATTAATCGCAGTAGCAGTAATTGCCGCGTTAACAACAATGGGCGGTAATATTTCTGGTTTACTTGATAATATTTCCGGCAAGTTAACTTCAGGTCAGTAATCATCTGGAAAAACAATGTTGTTTAGCAACATTTTAAAACTTATAGATTAAAGGAGATTTTAATGATAAACAAAATCAAAGGATTATTTTTGGAAGAAAAAGGTCAAGGGATGACAGAGTACGGTTTAATTTTGGGATTAATCGCAGTTGCAGTAATTGCCGCGTTAACGACAATGGGCGGTAATATTTCTGGTTTACTTGATAATCTGTCTGGTAAATTACCTGGCGGAACAGGAGCAACTGACGGAACCAATGGTAGCCTATAGTATTAAAAGGACTCTACCTCTAGGGTCCTTCACCAAATCTCTATCAAACTACGAATGAAAGGATGGACCAAATGATTGATTTATTCCTCATTATTATTCTAACAATATGTGTCATCACAGACGTAAAACGCAGAATGATCTATAACAAAGTGATTTATCCAGCGATGCTTTTCACGTTTATTTATCAATTTGCAACAGCGGGATGGGAAGGTCTTAGCCATTCTTTCATTGGTTTTTTGATTGGATTTGGACTGCTTCTTATTCCTTATTTTATGGGTGGAATGGGGGCTGGTGATGTTAAATTGCTTGCACTGATTGGCGCAATGAAAGGCGGCGCATTTATATTCCATGCATTTCTATATACCGCCATTATTGGTGGAGTAATTGCTATCGCTATTATCTTATTTCGTAAAGGAATGCTTAAATCCATTCTTTATTATTTTACGAGCCTGAGACATGGTGTCAGACTCCCTGGCGGAATCTCAAGAGGTTCACTCACCGCAACTTATCCATACGGAGTCGCTATTGCCGCCGGCGCAGTTGCTGCATTACTATTCCAAGGCTGGAATTTCTTATGATAAAAAAACAAGACGGTCAATCATTGGTAGAATTCGCATTGGTTCTGCCAATCTTATTATTGTTGTTAGTAGGTATTTTTGATTTTGGAAGAATCCTGTATACCCATTTGCAGCTTGAGATGGTTGCACAGGAATCAGTTCGAATGGGCGGTTTAGGGAACAGTGATGAAACAATCCGTTCTTATGCAGCGAATCAATTTCATGGAGATTCCTCCAAGCTAAAAATCACGATTACACCTTCTCAGACGATTAGAAAAGCTGGAGATTACGTCACTGTTTCATTAGCCTACCCAGAGGAATTTATGAATGTGCTCGGAGATGCTGCTATTCCATATACTGTAAAATCAAGTTCGACGATACGGGTTGAATGAGGTGAGTGATTGAAAACATTTTATATAAACTTCAAAAAACAGGAAGCTGGAAATGCCATTCTGCTTGTTGCTTTGGCTATGAGTGCACTAATAGCCATGGTCGGTTTAGTGATTGACGGTGGAAACTTATTTATCTCAAAAAGCCATCTGCAGAAAACAGCCAACGCAGCCGCATTGTCAGGAGCACAGGAAATTGTTAATTCAGAAGCTGCTGTTCATGAAGTTGTGAATCTGATACTTTCCTCGCATGATGAACTTAATAGTCTTTCCCAGATTACGATCGAAGCGGACCGCCTTCATGTAGAACTGGCTAAAGATGTCCCGTTATTTTTTTCTTCTTTATTTGGAGTAGAGTCCGTACCAATGAAAGTGGATGCTAAAGCTGGATTAAACCCAATGGGAGTAGCAAAGGGTGCTGTTCCACTGGGGATAAATGATAAGGTTGAGTTGGTTTACGGACAAACCTATCAATTAAAAGTAGATGCTGGTGACTCTGTGAGCGGAAACTTTGGAGTTCTCGCACTGGATGGCCCAGGTGCTAAAACGTATGGAGAAACATTAATGCATGGGTTTGATGAAAACTTAAAGGTTGGCGATATTGTCAATACCCAAACAGGGAATATCGCTGGTCCAACAAGAGAAGGAATACAATACCGAATCAATAATTGCCCTTATCCTGATGGGGATTATCAACATAGAGACTGTCCGAGAATAATGCTCGTTGTCGTTTATAAACCTTACAGTCAAACAACGAATCAATTAAAGAGTGTACAAATTACAGGATTTGCTTATTTTTATATTACACAGCCAATGAGCAAAACCGATGACTCTGTAAAAGGAATCTTTATCAAACGTGCAGGTCCTGGAATGACAGGAGAAAACAGCCCGCTGAACCGCGGGGCATATGCAATCAAACTGGAAGAGTAGGTGTTTTGATGAAACCCAAAAAAATACTGCTGCTTGCTGTGCTATCAGGCATTATTACAACGGCCTTATTTTATTTATTCTTAAATAAACAAACTGCAGCTACAAGCGCGTCCGAACCAGTTATAGAAATGAAGCAGGTAGTCGCTGCTGAGGTGGATATACCAAAAGATCAGCAAATATTAAAGGAGAATCTAGTGGTTAAGGAGATTCCTTCTGACCAAGTTCATCCGGAAATGATTCAAGATATGAATACAGCTCTAAATCAATATACGACTGCAGATATCAAACAAGGTGAAATCCTGATGAATCATCGAATCCAGGAGAAAGAGGAAGAAAAAGAAGTCGTTTCCCGTAAAATAAACGAAGGGTACCGAGCGGTTTCCGCCGAAGTTACGTATGTTACTGGTGTATCAAATCTGATTCAGCCAGAAGATTATGTGGATGTCGTTTTGACTTCTGGTGAAAAAATAGAATCTGAAATCATTCTAGAAAAGGTGCGAGTACTGGCAGTTGGCGAGCGGATGACAGAAAAGAAAGATCCAGCAGCAGAACCCGTCTTATACCATGCAGTTACGCTGGAATTGAATCAGGAAGATACAGTAAAGCTTGTTGAAGCGAGTGCCAAAGGAGTATTACAGCTTGCATTATACAGCAAGTCGGATTTAGAAGAAGAAGCTGAGAGTGACTCAAACAAAAAAACTGGTACGGATAAAGCAGCAAAAGGAACAGAAATTATTACAATTCCGGCTAAGTCCATTATCCGTCAAGCGCCGAGCCTATTAGCTAATCCTATTGAAGTGGTTAAAGAGGACACAACCCTCTTACTATTAAATAATCAGGAAACAGATAAAGACGGAAGAATTTGGCTGCAAGTAGAGATGGACAATAAGGAAAAAGGCTGGATCAGCTCAAGGATTATCAAAAACGAACAGGAATAATCGATACGGAGGGGTTAAGATGACAGATACTCAGAATACTATCACAATCGTCATTGCCAGTGCTGTTGGGGGAGTCGGAAGAACAACGATTACCGCTAACCTGGCAGCGTTACTTGCAAAGCAGAATATCAAAGTCAGTGTCATCGATGCAGACCTTCAATTTGGAGACATTTCCCTCGCGTTTGATTTGCACCCAGACCGGACGATTACCGATGCGGCTGAACGGAAAGATACAGAAAATATTCCTTTTTATCTTATGAAACACGATTCTGGTGTGAATGTGTTGCCTGCCCCCTCTCGACCTGAATACGCGGAGCTGATTACTTCGGATTTTCTTCTTAAAGTCATCGAAAATCTTAAAGAAGATACCGATGTTTTACTAATAGAAGCACAGGCAGGACTTCATGATTTAACCATCCAGCTAATGGAGAAAGCGGATATCATTTTAACGGTTAGCACACCGCTTATGTCCGCCTTAAAAAATACAAAGATGATGATTGAAACGCTGCAATTACTTGGACTAAAAGAGAAGGTAAAGTTAGTGATAAATCAATTTACATCGAAAACCATGATTCATCCTAAAGAAATACGAAAACTGATAGGTGTAAATGAAGCAACATTTTTACCAAAAGAAGATAAAGAAATTGATCACTCACTGGATACTGGAATACCAGTTGTAACCGGCCACCCTAAACTAGCATTTACAAAAGAACTGGAAAAAATGCTCGAGGATTTCCGTTGGTTTAACCATTTGAAAAAGCAGAAAGCAAAAGATAAATCAGGTTTTTTTCACCATTTACGTTTAAGAACATCAGGTCAAGGGGGATAAAAAATGAGTTTATTAGCCAGAATCCAATCAAAAAATGAAGAGAAAATGGAGAAACAAGCGGAACAACCAATCGTACAAGCAGTACAGCCGGCTGAAGAAGAAGTTATCTCATCAAAAGAAATAGTTGAGCCAGAAAAGGAGACAACTTTTATATCCGAGCCTTCTGGTGATTATTTGGAACTTAAAAATCTGGTTTTTAAATATATATTAAAAGAGCGAGCGGATGCGGAGATTGAGGACATCGTTGGTGACCTGGATGCCATTATCTCGGAAATTCTCCAGGAGAATGAAGAGCTAACTAATATTCAGGATATGAACCAGCTTAAGGATGAAATAAAAAATGATCTTACAGGTTATGGGCCAATTAATCCCCTACTCCTTGATGATAAGGTCTCCGAGGTGATGGTTAATGGTCCAAGTCAGGTGTATGCCGAGCGAAATGGCAGACTGGAGCTGACTAATGTAAAATTTCGCGACAATGACCATGTCATGACCGTTCTCGAAAAGATTGTAGCCCCACTGGGTAGAAGAATTGATGAAAGCAGTCCAATGGTTGATGCACGCTTAGCGGATGGATCGCGGGTGAATGCGATTATTCCTCCACTGGCATTGAACGGACCAACGATTACGATTCGTAAATTTTCTAAGGATCCCTTTACGATTCACGATTTAGTTCGCTTCGGTACGCTGACAGAGGAAATGGCAGACTTTTTAAAGGCTTGTGTCGAAGCAAAGCTGAATATTTTCGTTAGCGGCGGAACTGGTTCCGGTAAGACGACAACTTTAAATGTCCTTTCTTCGTTTATCTCAAATAAGGACCGCATTGTCACCATTGAGGATGCGGCAGAGCTTCAGCTTGGACAGGATCATGTTGTTTCACTGGAAACGAGATCGCCCAATATTGAAGGAAAAGGAAGTATTGCAATTCGCGACCTTGTGCGAAACTCCCTGCGAATGCGACCAGACCGAATTGTTATTGGCGAGGTTCGCGGCGGAGAAGCGTTGGATATGCTTCAGGCAATGAATACCGGTCACGATGGATCCCTTGCGACAGGCCACTCGAACAGTCCTCGTGATATGGTAGCAAGGTTAGAAACAATGGTACTGATGGCCGGCATGGAACTCCCAGTAAAAGCGATCCGCGAGCAAATTGCAGGTGCCCTGGATGTGATTATTCAGCAGTCCAGACTGAAGGATGGCACACGGCGAATCACCAATATTACCGAAGTCCAAGGATTAGAAGGAGATATTATTGTACTGCAGGATATTTTCACATTTAGGCAATCAGGAATAGATGAGAATGGAAAAATCATTGGAAAGCTTGTACCAACAGGCATCCGGCCGAAGTTCTATGAAAGAATGGAATATGAAGGGATTCATCTTCCAGCATCTATTTTTACGGAAAAGGCGGACTGATAAGCATGAAAATAATTCTCTTGACTTCATTGTTTTTAACGATTTTTTTCTTTTTTATGGCTATAGGTCTTTTTACGGCTTCCAAGCCAATTGAAAAAGAAAAGGAACGCTCTGTTAAAAATTCTCTTAAGACAATGAATCAGAAGCTTTCCATGCTCTTAACGAAAAATAAAAAGAAGAGTAAAAGAAAAAACATTCTGGAGCAAAGACTAAGTATTGCTGGAGTTCCAATTAAGCCAGAAGAATTTATAGCGTTTAGATGGCTTTCTGCCCTATTTACTGGAGGGCTTTTCCATTTAATTAATGGAAATTTGATCATTTTAATTGTAGGCTTTCTTATCGGCTACCAGCTGCCAGCTCTTTGGTTAACAACAAAGGAGAAGAAGCGGATAAAGGAATTTAATAACGGCCTTCCGGGAATGATTACCTCCATGGTCGGTTCGCTTCGAGCAGGATTCAGTCTGCCCCAGTCCCTTCAGATGGTTGCCGATGAATCCTACTCTCCCATTAAAGAAGAAGTAGAGCTTGTCTTAAAGAAAATGCGATATGGCACTTCTCTAGAGGACGCTCTATTAGAATGGAAAGAACGAATACCAAGTGAGGATTTGGAATTAATGGTAGAAGCAATTGTTATCCAAAGGCAGGTAGGCGGGAATTTAGCTTTCTTATTGGACAAGATAGTGGAAACAATCAGAGGAAGAGCTAAAATTCAAAATCAGATTAAGACCCTTACCGCCCAAGGCAGATTGTCAGGCATTATAATAAGTCTGCTTCCGGCAGTGCTTGGACTAATTATTTACTTTATGAATCCTTCCTATATAGGAATGCTTTTTACGAATCCAATCGGAATCGGAATGCTTGTTGCTGGAGTCGTTGGCGGGATTATTGGCTTTATCTTTATACGTAAAATTACAACAATTGAGGTGTAAGCAATGCTGGCTTTATATGGAAGTTTCTTTATTTTTACTACGCTGCTAACCTATGCATTAATTGGTATACCAGCCCAAAGAAAAGAACATATTCGAAAGCGAATTGAAGCTTATTTTGTTTCTAATACACCATCCAATCAGACCGATATGGAAGAGCAACAAGCCTCTTTTTTCAAACGTGTAATCCAGCCTTTCTGGATTTCTTTGAAACGGAAATACGCAAAAAGCTTAGAGAAAGAAGAAGCATCCAAGCTTGAACACCTTCTGTTGAAAGCTGGTCAGCCATTTGGATTAAGTCCGGTAGAATTTAAAATGGTGAAGCTGATATTAATGGTTGGTCTTCCTTTATATGGGCTATTAATCGGCCTTCTTACAGGCATACAGACAAAATATATTCTGCTCATTATGATTTTCTTCCTTGGATTGGCGATTCTATTGCCTAAACAGTATTTGAAACAGCGAATTCAAAAACGAAACAAGCTCGCTGGAAAAGAGCTCCCAGATGTGTTGGACCTTTTAACAATTAGTCTTGAAGCTGGATTAGGGTTTGATTCCGCCCTATCCCAGGTGGTCAGTAAGAAAAAAGGTGAAGTCATCAAGGAATTTAAGATAGCTCTAGAAGAAATGAGGTTAGGAAAAACACGAAAAGAAGCCTTATCTGCAATAAATGACCGTCTTGACTCAGAAGAAATGCGATCCTTGGTTTATAATGTGGTGCAAGCCGAAAAATTGGGGATTGGAATGGTGTCTGTTTTACGTGTACAGACAGAAGACTTACGGGAACAGCGCAGGCAAAAAGCCGAAGAGGCAGCGATGAAAGCTCCAATCAAAATGATGTTTCCATTGGTTCTCTTTATTTTTCCAACGTTGTTTATTGTTTTATTAGGACCTGCTATATTACAAATCATTGAAGCATTTACACAATAAAGTTCTTCATTGTCTACGTGTTTGAAATCCGAACTAATTCTATTGAATCTTAGTTTGGATTTATTAGTTTCTAATTCCATCTGATCCAAAAAACAGATAGTTGAGCGAATAACTAAGAGGTTTGCTGCAGTTTTCCCTAAGTTGCTCTGAATCTGTGGAAAATGAGCGGCCTTCGCTAAGGTCACTCCATCTTCCTAAAAAGTTCGGAACCTATCAAAAGCTCACCATCAACTCATCACATAGTCCCCTTCGTTTGCATCCCCTCCTCTAATATAAGAGAATTAAAGTAGATATTCTTCAAAAAGGAGATCACTCAAATGATTCCATTAAATATTCTAGATTACTCCCTTATTGATGAAGGAGAAACTGCAATAGAAGCATTACAAGATACAGTAAGCCTTGCAAAACTTGCCGAAAGACTAAACTTTCACCGGTTCTGGGTACCTGAACAACATCATGCATTTTCAATCGCAAGCAGTTCTCCAGAAATGCTGATGATGTATTTAGCAACACAAACTAAGCGTATTCGCATTGGATCGGGTGGTGTCATGCTCCCACATTACAGTCCTTATAAAGTTGCTGAAAATTTCCGAACACTCGAGGCCTTTCATCCTAACCGAATAGATCTTGGCATCGGCAATAGCCCAGGTGGCAGGCTCGTTCAGCGTGCTCTAAACGAGGGAAAGTCAAAGAGATTAACGTACGAGGAACAGACCGAGGATGTATTGCACTTTTTAAAGGATGATTCTTTGAAGGAACACCGTTTTGGAAAATTAAGAGCGACACCTATTATTAAGACAACCCCTGAGATATGGATGTTAGGAGCTGGTGGAAGCAGTACGAAAATTGCCGCAGAGAATGGAACAGCCTTTACTTATGCACATTTCATTAAACCGGTTGACAAAGGGCGCGAGGTAATAGCAAGTTACCGAGAGCATTTTAAGGCATCTCCATTCCATGCAAGCCCTCTCGTATCCATTGCCGTTTTCGCAATTATTGCTGAAACAACCGAAGAAGCAGAAGAACTCGCGCTTGCCTTTGACTATTGGATGCTATCCCTGGAAACAGCAAAAAATCCGACCTATTTTCCATCTGTACACACAGCAAAACAGCAAACGTATAGTGCATTTGAAAGGAAAAAAATAAGTAATACAAGGAAGAAAGCAATCATCGGAGATCCTGAAAAAGTGAAGGCGGAAATTTTACAGCTTGCAGAGTTTTATCATGCGGATGAAGTAACCATTATACCGAACTTCCCAGGGACGGCGAATCGGATGAAGGGAATTGAATTGTTGGCAGAGGCATTTGGAATGAAATGATTTTCGATCTCGGGAGAATCATTCGCGTCTTCATTCGCCTTGTGAACGCCCTTTTCGCTCACTGAGCTAATAAAGAATACCACCTCTCCAACTTCAATGGACAGTCTCCCATTTTTACCAGCAATTGCAAGCGAACCGAACAGCGCTTACCGCTGTTCGGTTCTTTAATAAGCTTACTATTCAGCCGTTCTAGTAGTTTGAGTCTGCAACGTATCCCAAAAAGCAACATCTTTATCGTGGATCGAACCATCCGAAATCGCTCTGGCTGTTACTTCCAAAGTGTTTACTGTTTGTTTGATCAAATAACCGTTACTTTTCTGACCGAGTACATAAGAGTCATAAAAATGGTCGGACATACCACGCATTTCAAAAAGTAGTGTGGAAATTCCGTACTCAACGGCAATGCCATTACGAGAAATGGTTTCAGCGGAACCTCCATTATATTTGCCTAGATGTCCCCAGCCAGTTGGATCAATCTCATCAAATACGACAGCACCTAATTGTTTAGATTTATGAACGACTTCAGGATCAGCGTTTTCCGTAGTTGGATAAAGAATCGATCCGGACACTAACTCTCCATCACGTTCACTTTGTGCTCCCTGATGATGAAGGTCTATCATATAATCAATATCATATTCACTTAATACATTATTATGAAGCGCCTGTGTTTCCGGGAAAATTTTATTGACATGGTCACGGTTTAAATCTTCCCCTACTGCATTGTATCTGGTTAAATGGCGATCTCCATCCGCAATATAATCATCTAAATCAAAATCGACGTCCCCCATTGCTCCATCGGGATTTAGCATGGGAACAATTAGCACATTAAGATTATCGAGAATCCCTTTTGTTTTCCCGGTTCCCAGGTGTTTAATAAATTCAAGCGCTCCTTCTGTCGTCAACTGTTCGTTTCCATGCTGCTGTGTGAGATAAAGAATTGTTGGGTTATCTGGGTTGGAGATGTATTTTACAAGATATAAATCCCGGCCCTTCATCGATTGACCAATCACTTCTAATTCCATTTGGTCCTGTTTTGCTTCCTGTTTTTCCAGAAAATTAACCATTTCATCATAGGTTTTAAGTATAGAAGTATTAACCTGCTCATTTCCATTGTAATTCGGACCATTACCTACTGCGTTGACAACTGGTGAAGTAAAGCTTGTCCCTCCTATAACAAGCGCCCCCGTAAGACTTAACGTTAATAATGTTTTGTTTAACCTCTTCATTTTATCCCTCCATCTAATCGTAATAATGTAATTTTTCGATAATCATGGAGATAAACCCTTTTAATAATCTAAAAATAAAGAATGTTACCTATATTAAATAATAACAAATGCGTTATGACTAGTTAATAATAGTGAGTAAAAAGAACAAAAGCTTATCTAGCAGCTCTCTGAAATATTTACCTTATTTAAAACTTAACCAAGATAGCGTTTAAGATCCTCGTCTAAAACAGTTAGGGCAAAGGAACGGTGAATAAAAGACAAACCGTACTATAGTTTCAATTATTCTATTTCGGAAGGAAATCCAATAAATAAAAAGAATATTCTTAATATCAAAGATTGGAGGGAATGTTATGAAGAAAAGAAGTAAGATTGCGTTGTTAAGTGGAGCCATCCTATTAAGTGCAGGTCTCGTAACACCAGCATTGAATTCTACAGTTGTATCTGCAAACCCATCAGAAGTTAAGAAACCATCTATCTCAGGGTTCATAAATCATGATGAGCTAAAGCGAAAAATGGAACAATTAGAACAAACAAGCAATGGAAATGTTGAGGTAAATATCGTTGGTTATTCCAACCATGGTCGCGAAATATATAAAGCAACCATTGGTTCAGGCGATAAAGTGGTATTCATCCAAAGTGAAATTCATGGAAATGAAAAGGTGGGTACAAAAGCGTTATTAAATATGATAGAAGAAATCGGAAAAAGCAATTCCCCTGAACTCAGACAATTAAGAGAGGAACTTACCATTGTGGCGATGCCAATGGTCAATCCGGATGCGACAGAATTAAACCGCCGCGGCAATGAAATGACATGGGATGAGGTAGTAGAGCAATTCCCACAGTTGGCAGGTTCGCAACCTTCTTGGAACTATTACACATACATTAATCAATATTGGGATTATGCATCAAACCCTGGATTTGATGTCAATAGAGATTTTAATCCTGACTTGAATTATGTTCCCCAACCAGATGACTTCCCGAACCGCTCATCAGAACCGGGCTGGTTTATTACTCCTGAAGCTCAAACCATCCGAGATGTTTACAAAGACTTACAAAATCAATTTGGTAAAGTAGACGTATTTGTCGATTTGCACCATCAAGGAGAATATGTCATTGAAGGAACAGATGATCCAGTAACATTATCCCTATCTGGTGTCTTTGTACCCGATCCAAACACACCAGAAGGAGAAAAATACCGTGATTATGCCGACACTTATAATGGTGAATTCTCTAAACAGTTAAATATTTCTGCTTATCAAGCATTACAGCAAATGGGCAACTCCCCATTTGGAAATATATCCTTGTATCCGCAAAACCTGGACTTGCCAGGAACTGCCCTTGGATCCTTTGCGCTAAATGGAAGTGGTGCTGTTTTGTTTGAAATCACCGGTCAAACCCAAAGCTATGGACAGAAGAAATTAGGCCAATTAACAAAAGCTGTCAAGACCGGCCTATACGGCATCCTAAATAGCGTTGCAACCGATGAAATCTATGAATTGGACGCAGAAGACTATGACTCTATTCCTTTAACAGAAAGGTGAAGCATGGAGACGGTTCTTTTGCTTCCTTGCTTGAGGATGACTCTGCTCTGGTCATCCGGTTTTGCAGGAATTATGCAATAGGGTAAGGGGCTGTTATTCTGAAGAAATGAGAAATAAGCCATACAGAAAAAGGAGTGGATCTTTCAAAATTAGGTGAAAACTCTGCACAACAAGCGGATTTTATTAGCTTGTTGTGCTCTTTTTTTATTAAATTAACAAATCCTCTTAAAGAGCTTCCCCTCAATTTATTGGAATTTGTCCAACGTTCAAAACCACTGAAAATTAATCCATGAAGATCGCCAGTTTCAGCCTCAATTCCCCCCCATCCTTCATGTTAAACACATAATCCATAGAATAAATTCCGTCGAAACAAAACTGTCCGATATCTTTCTCCATCACAACAACCACAAATTACCGGATCTTATGCACCTACCACCTTCACTTAAATAGGCCCAAAGAATCAACTTCTCCCTAATAAGTTTCTAAATAAATGAAGTGGGGTATTTATCCTCTGAGTGACAAAAATTTACATTAAACAACTTAATATTTAAGAAGGAGTGTACATAATGAAAAAGAAATGGACTTTTTTCCTATTTGCAATCTTACTGCTATTCATTAGTGGATGTTCCAATGATGCAGAAGCAACAAATGCAGATGGAAAAATCGAATTGGACTTTTGGACCTTCTGGGGTTCTGAGACTAGGAGACCAATTATAGAAAAAATGATAGATGACTTTAATAACTCCCAAGACGAGATTGTTGTAAAACATACATATGTACCATGGGGAGATATCTGGACGAAGAATCTGGCAGCAGTAGCGGCTGGAAACCCGCCTGACGTGATCGTCAACGATATCCGTTCTGTTGCTTTGCGGGCAGAAAATAACCAAGTAGAAGACATAACTGATTTAATGAGTGATGGATTAGAAGAAAAATTTGATCCTAAACTATGGGAAACGGTTGTTCACGAAGATAAAACATACGCATTGCCGTTTAACACCGATACCAGATTACTATATTATAACAAAGATGCATTTAGAGAAGCAGGACTTGACCCTGAGAAACCACCAAGAACATGGGATGAACTCAAGGAATATGCAGAAAAGCTAAATATTAAAAATGGTGATACCTACGAACAAGTTGGATTTTACCCAGGCTGGGGCGATTTTGGACCAATTTCATGGATGATTAATGCGGATGATGGTGTGCAATTGATCGATGATGGCGAAGTAAAAATCAATACACCTGCTAAACAGGAAGCATTGCAGTGGATAGTAGATTTTAAAGAAGACTTAGGTGAAGAAACGGTTCAAAATATGTCAGCTGAGTTTGGTAGTGAACAGCAGAATCCATTTATTAACGGCAAAGTTGCCATGTGGATAGAACCTGGTACTTTCTTCACACAGCTTGATCAATTTGCTGGGGACATGGATTATGGTGCAGCACTAATCCCTTCCTTTACAGAGGAGACAGGAAATTGGAGTTCTGGCGGTGGCTTTGTATTGGAAATCCCTAAAGGAGCAAAGAATCCAGAAGCCTCTATGAAATTTATCGAATATATGACAGATGTGGAAGCACAAACCTATTGGGCTGAAAATAACTTTGATAATGTAGCCAATATAGAAGCAAGTGAGAAGGCTCTGGACAACCTAGATGGAAAAGCAAAAGAAGTCTATCAGAAAACATTAGAAAGTCTGGAAGAAACCGACTTTTCAACTGTCCCGTTAGAATATCCGGATTATACGGACTTAGTAAATCCGAATATCGATGATGCATTGCAAGGTGATATGTCAGTGGAAGAAGCATTGGAAAAAGCGCAAAAAGATGTAGAAGCATCGAAACGGGAAACAGAATAAAACAAAAAACATAATCAAGTAATAAATGGCTCCCCATCGTTGTCAATCATGATGGGGGTCACTTGTTTCTAATTGGGAGGGTGGTTAAATATGGAAAGTCTACAAAGGGAAGATAGAGTTGAACAACGTCCGCTTCCATTAAAGAAAATAGAGACAACTAAAAACAAAAAACCTAATAACAAAAAAAGAAAACCTAGCAAACTAGCAGTAAGAGAGAATATTTGGGGATATATCTTTATTGCTCCTTGGATTATTGGACTGCTTGGGCTAACTTTAGGTCCATTACTATTCTCACTCGTTACTAGTTTTACTGATTATAACATTACTTCCCAAATGAATTTTATAGGGTTTGATAATTACATAAAAATGTTCACAGCTGACCCACTATTTTGGACTTCACTGTATAATACCGTCTATTTTGTTATATTCTCCGTTCCTTTAACAACGGTAGGAGGAATTCTTGTTGCGTTGTTATTGAATCAAAAGATAAGAGGTATAAAATACTTTCGGACGATTATCTATTTACCAGCCATTCTGTCGGGGGTTGCTATCTATTTCCTATGGATGCAATTACTGAGCCCGTCTACAGGTCTTGTCAATACAGTACTTGCCTGGTTCGGGATTGATGGGCCTGCATGGCTATTTGATCCAGAGTGGACAAAACCTGCCCTCATTATGATGAAATTATGGGGTCTTGGTGGCGGCATGCTCCTTTATTTAGCTATTATGCAAAACGTACCTAAAGAAATGTATGAAGCAGCAGAACTAGATGGTGCTGGTGGATTTAGGAAATTTATCCATATTACCCTTCCAATGATTACGCCAATCATTTTCTTCGATCTCGTAACGTCAACGATAGGAGCGTTCCAAATTTTCCAAGAGGCCTATGTGATGACTGAAAATGGAGATGGTGGACCATCAAGCTCGCTATTATTCTATAACTTGCATATGTGGAATAATGCCTTTGAAATATTCGATATGGGATATGCATCTGCCATGGCATGGATTCTATTCTTAATCGTGATGGTGTTTACTTTTATTCACTTTAAGGTGAGTAAGCGCTGGGTATATTATGAAAGTGGTGATGAGTGATGGAAACCTATGTTGGAAATAAGAAGAAGATGCGGATTAAAAATTTCTTTATCTATATCCTTTTGATTGGTGTAAGTATAATTATATTGCTTCCAGTATGGTGGATGATTTCCACCTCTTTAAAAAGCCCTGGGGAAATTGCACAATATCCACCAACCTTTTTCCCAGAATCGTTTCAGTTCAGTAACTATATAGAAGCCTGGCAAACTGCTCCATTTACAAGATGGACCCTTAACACGCTATTTATTGCAGGGATTGTAACAATTGGCAGCGTTCTGGCCAACTCATTTATCGCCTACGGTTTTGCGGTAATCCGCTTTAAAGGGAAAAAAATATTATTTGGTTTGGTGATGGCAACGATGCTGATTCCTGGATTTGTTACCTTGGTACCGCAGTATATTATTTTTTCCAAAATAGGTTGGGTCAACACCTATTTACCACTGATTGTACCAGCATTCCTAGGCAGTGCCTTCTTTATTTTCCTGCTTCGTCAATTTATCCGCACGATACCGCGGGCAATGATAGATGCAGCTAAAATAGATGGTGCCAATCACTTCCAGATTTGGTGGAAGATTATTCTTCCACTGATTAAACCGGCATTAATTACAGTAGCTATCTTAGCATTTAATGGATCCTGGAACGATCTATTAGGACCATTACTTTATTTAACAGATGAGAATCTTTATACACTGCAAATCGGATTGCAGACATTTAAAGGGCAAGTTTCCACACAGTGGAATTACTTAATGGCGATGTCTACTACTGTCCTGCTACCAATGATTCTATTATTCTTCTTCTTCCAAAAACACTTTATTGAAGGGAATAATTTATCAGGAGGACAGAAATTCTAGAAGCACGGGGACGGTTCTTTTGCTTCCTTTGAAGAGGCTTATTAGGAAGTATTTGAAAGATTAGCCGCAAACATGGGTGGAATCTCTATCCTTTCTGCAGATTGCGCAGCCTCAAACTTATGTCTTGCCGATGTTTAGCTTCTAATACTAAATTATATAAACCGAGCTCAACTTAAGGTGTTGTACCCCAGATGGTAATCACCACTATGTTGAGCTCGTTTCTATTCAACCAAGCAACAGGTTTCTTACTTCTTACGCTATATCTTTAGCCATGCCACCGGAGCAGATTTTTTCTTTTTCTCCATCTCCGAGTTTAAATTTTGAAGCTCCGAATCTTTTAATCCCTGTATTATTACACATTTGAAAACCATAAAACATTTATAAGTGTTTAGGAAAATATGAAATATACTAGCATAATTTCCCCAAGATAGTTTAGAAACCATTCAAGACATTTATAGGGAGAGCAAGTAAAACTTACCACCCTCTCTAATCTCGTATTCTAGTATGTCTATAGTAATTTTTTTCTATAAATTAATTGACCTGAAACGTAAAAACAGTTTGTTTATTATAAACTTCATCCTTGTTCAACAAGATTGACGGTAATCCCTTGGAATGTAAAGATGCAGGTGATGCTTGTGTTTCAAGACATACACCTAAGTACTTTTTAGAAACACCTCCGGAAAGTTCACAACCTTCTTCCAAATTATTGGAAGTATACATTACCACTCCGGGCTGGTTAGTCTGTATCTTTAATACTCTGCCACTAACTTCATCCTTCACTTCAATGTTTCCTTTTTCATTTTTATCAAATAGAAAGTAATGGTCATAACCGTTACCAACCACTTTGTTCTGTTCTGAATCGGAGGTTATTCCCTCGTTAAGGATTCGACCACGTGAGAAGTCAAAAGGGGTGTTTTTTGTATCTAGCATTTTACCTGTCGGGATCAATTCATTATTAAGTTCTAAATAATTATTACTGTTAATTCTTACTGAATGATGCTCAATTGTATCTTTTAAATTTCCAGATAGATTAAAGTAGGTATGATTTGTTAGTGTCAGAGGAGTTGTTTCATCTGTGGTAGCCAAGTAATCAATAACAAGCTGGTTATCATTTTTTACCACATACGTTACGTTGACCTTCAAATTACCAGGATATCCATTCTCTCCATCTTTACTAAAGTAAGAAAGTTTTACTCCAACGCCATTTGAAGTTTCAAATGGCTCGGCATCCCAAAACACTCGATGAAACCCTTCACCACTATGTAAGTGATTCGTCGCATCATTTCTTTCTAATTCATATTTTTTTCCATTAATTTCAAAACTTGCTCCTTCAATTCTTCCTGCCACCCTTCCAATGATTGCGCCAAAGAAATAAGGATCTGTTCTATATTCTTGATAATTGTCATATCCTAAGACCACATTTTCGAAGTCTCCATGTTTATTAGGAACAATGATTTTTTGAATGATACCCCCCAAATTTAATATATGTACCTCCATACCATGATCATTTCTTAATATAAAAGTTTTCCACTTCTCGTCTAGTTGTTTTATTTCGATATTCATATTCTTAATCTCTCCAATCCTATTTTCTTAGGAGAAATGGAAAAGGACATGGGAATACCAGTCCTTTTTCCACTACACCTATAGATTTTTCTTTATACACTACCTACATTTTTATTTTCATCTATTTTCTCTTTTTCTCCTGTCCACAAACTTTCTAATTGCTCAAGTGATCTCCCTTTGGTTTCAGGTACCATCTTCCAAACGAAGATTGCGGAAATAATACTCATTAAACCATAGAATCCGTAAGTTAATGGGCCACTAAATTCAATCATCGGTGGATACGTTGATGAAATAAAAAAGTTCGCTGCCCATTGCGCTGCAACCGCAAAGGCCATTGCCTGTCCTCTAATTTTGTTAGGAAATATTTCAGAAAGCAATACCCAACAAATAGGTCCCCAAGACATCATAAAGGACGCTGTATAGAAAATAATAAAGAACAATGTCCATATTCCAAACACTCCGTTTAGCGCAAGTAAGGCTACACCAAACATACCGATTGCCATACCAATTGAGCCAACCATTAACAGTGGTTTTCTTCCCCACTTATCGACGGTTTGTATCGCAATAATGGTAAACCCAACATTAACGATTCCCATTATTACTGTTTGCATCATGGATGCATTCTGACCAGCACCCATACTTTCAAAGATACGTGGTGCATAATACAAGGCTACATTAATACCAATAAATTGTTGGAAAACAGAAAGTAGAATACCTACAATAATAACTGTTTTCCCATAAGAAAATAGTTTTCCAGTAGTTGTTGTCGCATTTAATGATTCATTAATTTCAGATAGTACAACTTTCGCCTTTTCCTTAGATCCATTAATTTTCGACAAGACATTAAATGCTTGATCCCCTTTGTTTTTGGATACTAAATATCTTGGTGTTTCTGGAATATTGAATAATAGGATAAAGAATAATAATGCTGGTATTGCTTCTGAAGCAAACATTAATCTCCAACCAATATCATTTACCCATGCAGTTGGTTGACCATTTGCAATACCCCAGTTAACAAAGTAAACAACCAATTGTCCAAATATAACAGCGAACTGGTACCAAGACACTAATTTACCGCGAATTTCTTGAGGCGCAATTTCACCAATGTATGTTGGAGAAATTGCAGATGCCATACCTACACCGATACCTCCAAGAATTCGATATAAATTAAATGTGATTAGTAGGCTTGTTGTTGGCTCCCCCACATTAAAGAATAAGAACTCTGGATAGGCTGAACCTAACGAAGAAACGAAAAATAGTATTGCAGCAATTATTAGTGAATTTCTCCTACCGATACTATTCGAGAAGAACCCAGATATTAAACCACCAATAATACAGCCTATCAATGCGCTAGATACAGTTAATCCATGCACAAAGGAACCTAACCCTAAACTATCAATCAAATATATTTGTATGGATTGCTCAGCACCGGAAATTACGGCTGTATCATAACCAAAAAGCAATCCTCCTAAAGTTGCAATCAATGTAATGGAAATAACATATGAATTATTATATGATTTGTTTTTCACCTTCATTGTTTGTCAGAGCAGAGCTAAGCTCCTTCTCTTTTCTCCCCTTCCCCAACTTTGTTTCTAATAAAGCGTTTACTTTTTTTCAATGAAGATTCATCAATTAGGCTAGTTTCTAAACTCCACCAATCCCTTATTCAACGATTCTGTTGCTGAATATACTAGTTTATATAGTTGAAATAACGTTTGGTATTTTTCCACATTCTCGGCAATCGGATGATACACTCTATCTTCTTTTAGAAATTCATTGGCACATTCATTTAGTGAATTGAACCACCCACATCCATACGCAGCAAGCATTGCAGCCCCCATGCCTGGACCTTGCTCACTTTTAAGTTTCACAACATCCGCGTTAAAAATATCAGCCTGCATCTGTAACCAATCTTCATTTTTTGCCCCGCCACCAATAGAAATAATTCTATCAATGTCTTTTCCGTTTTCACGGAAAATTTGCAACGATTCATTTAGTGAAAAAGTGATTCCTTCCAAAACGGCACGAACAAAGTGTTTCCTTTGATGAGAACTATCCATCCCGATAAAACTTCCGCGAATCGCAGCATCTACATGCGGCGTCCTTTCACCTGAAATATAAGGGGTAAACAATAGTCCATTCGCTCCTATTGATACACTTTCTACCTCATCTAATAACTCTTCAAAGCTTTCATCTTTTGCAAATATATTTTTAAACCATGACAGACTATGTCCCGCTGATAGAGTGACACCCATGGAATAATACGAATTTGGTGCAGCATGATTAAAGTAATGAACCTTCCCTTGGAAGTCTTTATCACTATTTCCCTCGTATGTTAAGACAACGCCCGAAGTCCCAACACTTGCTAACGTCTTTCCTTCTTCTAAGATCCCTGCGCCAATTGCACCACAGGCATTATCAGCTCCACCCGCAAATACTCGAGTGAATGGTGTTAATCCAGTTTTTGTTGCTATTTCAGTTGTTATCATTCCAACTTCTGCATGAGACTCAACCAAAGGTGGACACATATTGACATCTATACCAAGTATGTCACAAATTTCTTTACTCCACTTTTTCTCATTTATATTAAGTAACAGCGTCCCAGCTGTATCGGAATATTCCATATGGAGTTTACCTGTTAAACGGAAGCGCACATAATCTTTTGGTAAAACAAAGTGTTTAGCTTTGTTAAAGGTTTCTGGTTCATGATTTTTCACCCAAAGGATTTTCGGCAAAGTAAATCCCTCTAAAGCTAGATTTTTCGTAATCTTAAGTAAGCGTTCTCTTCCTACCCGCGAGTAGATCTCATGGCATTCTTCTGTTGTACGAGTATCATTCCAAAGAATGGCATTGCGTAATACTTCATGATTTTCGTCCAGCAATACTAAACCATGCATTTGTCCAGAAAAACTTATTCCCTCAATATCTTCTGGGGTTCCCTTAAAGAGTTGGAGTAGGTCAGACAATCCCTCAATTGTCTGATCCACCCAATCTTCTGGATTCTGTTCACTATAATTTGATTTCTCTTTTATTAATGAATAGGCTTTAGAAACCTCTTGCACTACATCACCATGTTTATTTACTAATAATAGCTTAACAGCACTTGTCCCTAAATCTATTCCAATTACATATTTCATATAGCAACATCTCCTGTATAAATAACCTATTTATCCGCATAAACAGTCAGTAAATATTGGTTAACCGTTGATTTGATACGCTCTAATTTCCCGGATTCATTCCTTATTTCCTTAAGCTCTAATGCATACTGTTCTAATTTATTGAAGTCGGTATTACCATTTACAATATCCAAACCGATACCATCGCTATAGCTCTTGTAGCGATCTTCAATAACACCGTCTAATACTTTATCACCAATTAACTTTTGAGCTACCTTTAGTCCAACGGCGAAGCTATCCATCCCTGCAATATGCGCGTAGAATAAATCTTCAGGTTCAAAAGATCCACGACGTACCTTTGCATCGAAGTTTAATCCCCCTCGGCCTAAACCTCCATTTTTCAAAATTTCATACATAGCAAGTGTTGTTGTATACAAATCAGTTGGGAATTCGTCTGTATCCCATCCTAATAAAGGATGTCCTTGGTTCGCATCAACAGAACCCAACATATTATGGATTCGTGCATAACGAAGTTCATGTTCAAACGTGTGCCCAGCTAATGTTGCATGGTTTGCTTCAATATTAAATTTGAAATCATCTTGTAGACCGTAGTTTTGCAGAAAGGCATAACCACTCGCCACATCAAAGTCATACTGGTGTGTTGTTGGTTCTTTTGGTTTTGGTTCAATTAAGAATTGAGCATCAAAACCTATTTCCTTCGCATAGTCAACCGCCATGTGGAAGAAACGGCCTAAATTGTCTAACTCTAATTTCATATCTGTATTTAATAGGGTTTCATATCCCTCACGACCGCCCCAAAATACATAATTCTCAGCGCCTAACTCTTTTCCTACTTCCAATCCCTTTTTCACTTTTGCAGCGGCATAAGCAAATACATCCGCATTATTAGAAGATGCAGCACCATGAACAAAACGAGGATTACTAAAATTATTTACCGTATTCCAAAGCAATTTAGTTTTGCTGTCTTTCATATAATCCTTAATCATAGCAACAATGATGTCCTGATTTTTGTTTGATTCTCTTAATGTGCTTCCTTCTGGTGCAATATCCACATCATGAAAACAGAAATATGGAACATTTAGCTTTTCGAAAAATTCAAAGGCTGCTTCAACCCGAGCCTTCGCAAGATCCATTCCAGTAAATTTATCCCAAGGACGAACCGCCGTTCCCACTCCAAATGGATCAGATAAATCCTCTGTAAAAGTGTGCCAATATGCGACACCAAAACGTAAGATTTCCTCCATTGACTTTCCGCCAATCACTTCTTCTGGATTATAAAATTTAAATGCTAATGGATTCTTTGACTTTGGACCTTCGTAATTAATTTTGTCAACGTTCGCAAAATAACTCATGATAGTGATCTCCTCTCAAATGAGCAGAAAGTCTACTCGATCAGATTTATCGCATCTTCGAAAGGTTTAATTCTCCTACGCACGCAGCTAGACATACTTTGTTAACCAAATTGGTTCGTAAAAGGGAATAATCTAGTTACTGTTAAAGAAATTGCAGGGCATTCGAATATCAACACGATTGCCAGATACAGTAAGCCTACATTTATTTAATTTATATCTATAAACCATAATCCTAACAACTTCCAGAAATGTATCCAGTTGTATTGCTTATATTTATAAACCTTTTAGTATTTCCTTTTTTGTTAAATCTGTTTACCATTGATTTGAATACTATTATTTTTGTGTTATTCTTATCACTTTAAGAATAGAAATTCTATAATTTCACTGATAGAGGAATTTATTTTATCCATTAATAAAATCGATTATCAAAATAAATCATAGCTAAGGCTTATCCACCTGCCGTTACCTGACTAACATGTCGCTGAACAAAACGATGGCATTCCTTTACAATTTGCTCCTTATCATAATCCATGGATGCCACATGGTAAGAGTTTTTCAAAATGATTCTTTTCTTTATGTCTGAACTTATAGTTTTTAGAATAGTATCTGTATTTTCGGGTGGTACAACATGATCCAAAATGGACTTAAAACCTAAAACTGGACATTGAATTGTAGGCAGAATAGCAGGGGTCTGATCCATTAATGTTTGCAGTTCTTGAATTGCATGAATGGTGTTTTTAGAATAGGTGATTTCATAAACACCTTTTGCTTTAATATCAGGATCTCCTTCATCAAGAAATCTCGGAGTAGTTTTCCCTCTTAAATGTTCATAAGCAGGAATTGTTAAAGCTGCATTAATAGAAATGATGCCTTTAATTTCCGGGTACTTATGGGAAAGCCAAAACGCCAATGTTCCTCCCATTGATTGCCCAAAAACAAAAATACTTGTGCAATACTGTTTTAATTCTTGATATCCTTTTTCTAATGACTGGAACCAATCCTTGTACGTGCACTTTTCTAAATCTAAATAATGAGTTCCATGCCCTTTTAATCTTGGAGCCAAAATAGAATATCCATACTTTGCTAATCCTTCACCAATAAATCGTATACTTTGTGGTGTACCCATAAATCCATGGGAAATAAGAATCCCAATGTCACTTCTCTTAAAATAAAATGGTTCTGCTCCCTTCATAATTGGATATTTTTCTTTCATTTTATATTTCCTCCTTATTGGTTTACTTTTTCTTACAGGCTGTTTGTTTTCCATGTATTTTTTCATAAATAGAACTCCAAGACCGTTTTGAAAAATAAATAGGGATTCCTTGTTCTTGAGCCCTGCGCTTAATGACACCAGAAAGGTTGTGGTTGATGGAGTCCGTTAACACTAATATTAAATCCACTTTCTTTGGAATTTCTCTTCGTATCATTGTTTTGTTTCTGCCGTTTACATGGATCACTTCCTTAAAGCCCTCACCTCCCAACTTTTTAGTAATAGTTCCAAGATAATCTCCACCAATAACTAACATTGACTTCATATTTAACTAC
Organism: Oceanobacillus piezotolerans; assembly: GCF_003665065.1. Classification (GTDB taxonomy): domain Bacteria; phylum Bacillota; class Bacilli; order Bacillales; family Amphibacillaceae; genus Oceanobacillus; species Oceanobacillus piezotolerans. The sequence goes on from NZ_RCHR01000002.1 coordinate 708,377, forward strand.
TCCTTTAAAATAGTCTTTTCTTAATTTGTAAAAAATTTTAAATGCTATAGTCTGTAGTAGTTAGCCATACTTTTATTACTCTGATAATGCTCATTAATTTAAGATGGGCTAAAAGGATAAAAATCTTCCATACTAATTTATAAGAAGATTTTTTACCAATACATATATTAATCATGTAAAGCCAAGGAGATCTGTATTGGTTTACTTAATCGGAAAACAATTCCAATAGCGATTTCTTCTTACTTATGATTCTTTTTTCAATATTTTTTTACCTTGTTGATACGTGTTATTAATTTGTTCTGCATAAGGAACAAAGGTTTCCCCTTCCGCGGTTAATATCAAACCTCTCCCTTTTCGCAAAAATAAATGAATGCCAAGATTACGTTCTAGCGTTTTAATTCTCGCTGTTACCGCTGGCTGAGATAAACCCAAAGCTTCAGCAGCTTTTTGAATACTTCCCAAATGGACTACATACACAAAAGTTTCAATATGATCAATATTCATTAACCAACCCCCTATTTAATACATACTATTCGCTAATGAAAAGGGCCCCTATGCACTTTACAGCGCAAAGGAGCCTTTGGATGACCAATCAGCTATTTTACATTTATTATAAATTTATTGAATTTCTTTTAATTAATCCGATAAATAAAGTATATTTTTATAAAATTCATACAAAGGATATAAAACTGTTTAAAAAATCGTAGAAAATCAATAAGTGGAAAGGGAAGATAACATTATTACGATCTTTTATCTCTAGATAGAAATGCACTGTAAATTAAGTTGACAGCTAGACTTAAATACTCTCAACTTGAGGTAATTAAGCAAAGGATTACTTCTTTTATTAAATACTGTTATTAACTCATTACTATCTGATCAATTCTATTAGTAAATGAATCATTTATTATCCATATCATGTTCGCATTTAACCAACTTATTTTTAAAACGCATTTTGATTAGAATTATATTCCAGCTGATGAATTTACTGACCCTTCAAATACAACTTCTTTTAATGGTCTTCTACTGCTTGGGTTCTCACGCACTTGCAAATTCTCATCAAGTGTTTCTTTTTCTCCACGATAGCCAATTGTAATGACTGCATGAAGATCAAAATCATCTGGAACATTTAACAAGCTACGGGCTTTCTCTTTGTCGAACCCTCCCATAGCATGTGTGCTAAGTCCCAGTAAGGTGGCCTGAATAGCTAAATGCCCCCAAGCGGTACCAGTATCAAATACATGTGCTCCATTTATATCGCCATTCTCTCTTAGTTTAGTTGATGCTACTAGAACAAGAACAGGTGCTTTTTCTGCCCAAGCTCGATTAAAAGGATATAAGAATTCATGAAAGGTTTTCAGTTGTTCTTCTGTTTTAGCTACAATAAAACGCCATGGCTGATCATTGAAAGATGAAGGAGCCCAATGTGCAGCTTCAATAACACTATACAAATCATCATCGGAAATCTTTTTATTAGAATAGGCACGAGGAGACCAACGATTTAAAAATAAAGGACTAACAGAATGCTCAGCTTTACGATATTCTTTAACCTCACTTGTAAGTTGCTCAACAGGTTTAACAGTTAAATTCATTATATATAACCTCATTTCCTATAGAATTAAATTTTATTCTATTACATTTTAAAGACACATATACTCCAATCTCTAACCAGCTGACATTTTTCCGTAGAAATTCGAGTTCCCGTCCCTTTGGTATTCCATAAACCGCTACTCCGGAATTTTAAACTATGAAGGCTCTCCATTCAAAATGTTATTATCTTGAATAAAGAGCCTCTAGTAGTCCAGTTAGCACTTTTAAAAATTATATTTATTTTTATATATCTTAATTATATAATTCCAATAAGTCAAGTAAGAATTGAAACAAAAAAATATTACTGAGATTTGTGTATGAAAGATTCCATAGCCAACTTAAAGGGTTTGAAAATCCGCGCATATGACAAGGACCTGATTTGGGATGACATGCTGGGAAGTTTGTAGATGCAGGTGTAAGGGCAAGAGCGGCGGCGACTTTTGCGCAGTTGCAAAACGCTTCCACCTCCTAATGCAACTGCAAAATAGTAATGACCATGTAGCAAAACAGTTAAACAATCGTCCGTATTCTGGGTTGTTGGATTCGGCTGAAACATCATGCATCAATTTTCCCATTACTGCTGACTAGAATTGTTTCAGCATTTTTATTTTGAATCATTGACTTAGTTGTAATTAATAAACCCTTCTCAAAACCAAAGTGTTCAACAATTTTTGGTTAATGTTGTAGTCTGTCAATACCAAAATCAATCGAGACACTTTGGTGATAAAGAAATGAAGACACGTACAACTCTCCTTTAGTAGTAGCCGTTAATTGGTAGATTTTCGTTATTTACAAGATAATTTCCAATGTCTTTGAGCTTATAGGAGCTCGGATTATGCGATGCAATGGTACGGATATTGCGCCAATGTCGGTCTAAATACAATCCTTGACGTGTGGCAGATGCACCACCAACATCAAATAATTTCGTCGATGCTTGAAGTGCAAGTTGTTCACCAATCACTTTTACATAAGCTACTTGTAGAGCAGCTTCATGCTTCGTCTCTATTGAAGGATTTTCAAGAGTGAGATCAATCGCTCGCGCTGCTTCACGAATTAATGATTTTAAAGTGAAGGCTGTTGCTTGAATTTCACCGATCGTTTGTAAAAGTAATGGATCATCCTGTGCTATTTCTGCTGCACCATGTGTAAAAGTACGTTTCCTATTCTTCACTAGATGAACACTATCTTCGACAATCGCCTCCACGATTCCTGAAATAACTGCTTGCAAAAAAATCTGGCGAATGGGAACATAATTTTGTTGTTCGCGTTTTAATTCAATGGTTTCATGCCGTTTGACAAGTACGTTTGTAAATGTCGCTGTTCCACTTGCGGTTAATTGCTGTCCGAATCCGTCCCAATCGTCATATACGTCCACACCTTCCCGATTCGTTGGAATGACGCTAACAAAAACCTTGTCATTTTCACCTGCTGACACGACGTATACCCAATCGGCATATAGAGTCCCTGTTGTGAAATACTTTTTTCCATTCAATTCGTAGTCTTCATTTTTTTCCGATAATAGTGTCTCGTATTGTTTGGAACCTTGTGGTTTTGAAGATATTTCGGTTGTTGCATTGCCAACGAGCTCACCTTTTGCAATAAATTGAAGGCGTCGTGTGCGTTCCTCACTAGTTGGTGCAGCTAAATTATCCTCGGTAAAGATAAAATGTGCACGTAATGCGTGTGCTACATCGGGATCGACACTTGCTAATCGACGTACAACATCCAGTAATTCGACCGTTGTCACGTCTGCACCACCTAGTTCCTTCGGTAAACGGATTGCACCTAGCTTCGCTTCCTTAATTAATTGAATTGCTTTTAACGGGAGTAGGCGTTCTGGCTGCGCGCGACGAGCTTGTGCATCTTCTTTAATAGTTGATAGCAATGTTTCAAATGACTCTGAGTGGATATCAATGGGCTCTGATAGTATTTTAACCATATTAACTTCCCCCTATATATTACGACGATCTAATTTTTTAGCTACGAGGGTTCCAGCAAACTGTACGATTTGCACAATAATAATTAGGATAACCACCATGAAAATCATGACATCGGTTTGGAAACGGTAATAGCCATATCGAATAGCTAAATCCCCAATACCGCCCCCTCCAACAATGCCAGCCATTGCCGAATAAGAAATAAAACTAATCGTCGTAACCGTCAACGCTAAAATAATTCCTGAACGTGCTTCATTCAAAAAGACATCTTTGATAATGTAGCGCTTTGGTGTACCTAAAGCGATGGCAGCCTCAATTGTACCTGCTGGTAAATCTTTTAACGCTTGTTCTACTAATCGAGCAAAATAGGGGATTGCTGCGACAGATAATGGAATAGATGCTGCTAGAGGGCCGACTGTTGAACCAACTAACAAACGTGTAAATGGAATCAATACAACGAGCAGTATGATAAACGGAAATGAACGAATTAAATTGATTGCATAGTTTAATAGACGATTTAAGATGGGACGTGGTTGAATCGACAACCGATCTGTCATAAAAACATAGACTCCAAGTGGAGTCCCAATCAGAATTGCTGCACTTAGGGAGATTGTTACCATTAAGATGGTTTGACCGAAACTCTCATATATTTCCGGCAATAACGAAGCGATGTTATTAAACATGAGCAACCCCTCCTAATTCAATGTTCTTTTGATGGTGATGAAGCTGCTCTTTATTGCGATGTTCAATCAGTAAATGACCAATGCTTGTTGCTGCCTTAGGAGAAGGGGATTCTGATAATATAATTTCCTCCTCAATGGAGCCTTTTTCCATAACGGCTACACGGTGGCACAATGTATTTGCGACTTCTAATTCATGCGTTACGATAATTAATGTAACTCCTAGCTGTTCATTAATTGATTTTAAAAACTGTAAAATATTTTCTGTAGTATGTGGATCAAGTGCTGATGTTGGTTCATCACATAGTAAAACCTTGGGATTCAACACAAGGGCACGTGCAATGGCTACCCTCTGCTTTTGCCCGCCACTTAATTGAGAAGGGTAATAATCTATTTTGTCACTTAGTTCAACAACTTTAAGAATACCTTCAATACGCTTACGATGCTCCTTTTTCGGAATACCAGCTGCTTTTAGGGCAAACTCAATATTGCCATACACGGTTTTATTAAGAAGTAAATTAAAGTGCTGAAATATCATGCCAATTTGAGGGCGTTGCTTTTGTAATTGTTTTGGTGACAATTTGGTTAACTCTACACCATCAAACCATACTTCACCTGTTGTTGGTGTCTCAATCAGATTAACCATCCGCAGTAGTGTTGATTTCCCAGCACCACTAAAACCTATGATACCGAAGATTTCTCCTTTTTTAACTGACAAAGAAGTAGGACTTACAGCTTGTAACGTCTCTTTTTTGGTTGAAAAAGTTTTACTAATATTCGTTAATGTAATCATTTAAAAACTCCTTTCTTTACTTTATAAGGTTTCATTGGTATTAAACGTGAAAGACACTGTTTTTGGTACAACATGCTCAAAGAATAATGGTAATTCCTTTATTGGATAACGCAACGCTAGCAAAATTTTACTTACCCCAATACTTTCGAGCTCAAGTATTTTTTCGGTTACTTGTTCGTAACTGCCAATTAAACCGGTGCGGAATCCTTCGTTATTTGCTACAAAATCACTAATCGTTTTGGCGTTCTTCCACATTCCTTGCGTTTCTTTGCTCTTTTGAAACTGAGCAATCGAAGCTTCATCAGCATGTTTTAAAATCTCTTCGTATTCTGTTAGTGCTTCTTCTTCCGTTTCGCGTGCGATGACGTACGCCGCTACCGCAAATGATAATGTTCGATTTTTCTCTGCTGCTAATTTCGTCACTGCGTCAATTTGTGGCTTTAGTTCTTCAATTGGTGCGCCGTTCATAAAATAAACATCAGCATATTTAGCAGCCACTTGTTGAGATGACGTTGAATTCCCACCTTGATAAACCGCTGGGTATGGCTTTTGAAGTGGCTTTGGATGTAATGAAGCATCTTGAATTTTATAAAATTTACCGTCAAAGCTAAAATTGTCCTCGGTCCATAAACCTTTTACCACTTGTAAAAACTCGTCTGAACGCCGGTAACGTTCTTGATGTTTAATCCAATCAATGCCAAATGCTTCTTGTTCTGATTTAAACCAGCCACTGACTAAATTGATGTGGAATCGCCCATTAGAAATGTGATCAATGGTTGCACCAGCCTTTGCTAATGTAACTGGGTGGATAAACGCTGGCAGAATCGCTGCTAAAAAATGAATACGTGATGTATGTGTTGCCATTGCACTGATAAGCGTCAATGGATCAAACTGTCCATCAGTATTGTTGCTACCACCAATACGTCCGACATAACGTATAGGATATAAAATCCCTTCCATCCCAAGGTTATCAGCAAGCTGAGCTAGTTCTATGTTATAAGGGACATCATTGCTCGTTTCTTGGGGAATTTTTGAGCGTAGATACCCGCCATTAATATTTGCTCCCCATGTTAAATAGTTCATATGGAATAACCTCCTTATACAGTCACTTTTGTGAATCTTGGTAAAACGCCTCTGCCGAAACGACGTGCTTCGTCAGCATGTGGGAATCCAGATAATACGAGATGACTTACCCCTGCATCAATATAATCTTGCAATGCTTCAGTGACTTGATCAGGTGTACCAACTATTGCAGTACCAGCCCCTTTTCGCTTCAAAGCCCGCTTCTTCTTTGCTTGAGCGACCTCTATTAAATTTTCCAGTGTGGGCTCAATTTATGGTAATCCAATCCTAAAATACGCCATCTCCATTTGTTGGAGCAAACCAATAAAAATGTGTATTTGTCATAATAATGCCTCCTTAAAAATTGATGTTGCAAACTCTTCCAAAGCTTGTTGCTGTGGGTGTTGGTTGTAATAGTTCGCATAGGTGCGAACAGGATCACCTGAATAAAATCTTTCATATAGCTCGTGACGAGAACCAAGTGAACTACCAAAAAAATCCCATGCAAGCTTATTCAGTAGAGTTCGTTTGTTACTATCAAATTCGTCAGAGGCTGTAAAATATGGCTGCCATTCTGGGAACTTTTGCAATTCCTCCACGGTTGCAGGAGACTGTAATAGACCTGAGGCCCCAATTTGTTGAATTAAATCTATTCCTTTTGGATAGTAGACTGTTCCTAAATTACGTGCAGTCGCTAAATACTGCTTATTGGGAATATAGACTCCGTTATGCTCTGTGGCTAAATGCTGTGCGGTACGTAAAAGTGCTTGAATCGTTTCTACTTGCATAATTAGTTCGGCTAGCATATTTTGTACATGTAAAAACTGCGTGACATCCGCACTTTTTGCTAAACCCAATGCAATCGCCGTAACACTTTTTAATTTACTTACTAGACGAACAACTGTCTGATGCTGACTTAGTGCACTTGCAATAGGATCTTGCTGTAGTTGCCATGCTACATCAGGGTCCTCATGTACCAACACAAGCTCCCAGGGAATCAAAACATTCTCAAAAATTAATACGGCATCCATTTCATCAAAACGTGCACTTAATGGATTATTCACCTTATTTTCATGTGCAAATGACTGTCTACAAATAATTTGTAGTCCATTTAGGTTTGCTGGAATGATAAATACATTCGCTAATGCTTGCTGTTCATCACTTCGCTTATGGAATGATGAAATAATAAACTCATCCACATAAGGTGCCGCTGTTGCAATGGTTTTTGCACCGCGAACAATGACACCCTCAGTTGTTTTTTTGACAATGCGTAATTGCCCATGCTGTTCCGTGTCCGATTTACTGCGATTTCGTTGTAAATCTTGTGCGGCAACAGTTGATAATAAATCATGCGATCGCGAATTTTTATAGATGGCTTCAAGCTTCGTATCAATATGTGGAGCAATTGTTGCTAAATGATTTCGATTAGCATACCAGCCTGTTGTTATCTCGCGTGAATATTCCGACAACCGACTCATCATGCCAAATGTTGCGTCCACCCAAATCTCGTAGGCTCGTGCTTTCTGCAGCAAATGCTGTTCATGTTGTGGGACTAAAAAAGACAAATGAGCTGGCTCATTTAGTTCACTTTGAAAGGTAAGCTGCTCTTTCAATTCACCATGCTGTAGAGAGAGCAACCTATCTATTGTTTGAATGGTCCCTTTAAAGGCATGATGCTTAACTAAGTGAGTGACGCGTTCTCCTCCATACCAAACATTTCTCCCATCTTGCAGCCGATCTTGTAAACGAGTCATATATTCACTCCCTCATAAATAGGGTTTTGAATTTTTTGTAAAAAGCCCTGTAAACGCTCTTCGTATGGCGTTTTATCGAATTGTTCGAAAAATAATCCTTGAATACGTAGCGGGTCACCTGTATAAAAGCGTTCGTATAAATCATGACGACTGCCGATTTCACTTCCTATCAATTCCCAACCTAATCGAAAAAGTTTAGTTTTTTGCATTGCTGAAACTGTAGCACCTGCATAATATTGCGTCATCAAAGATTGTAATTTCTCTTCTTCAAAACGGTCTATTGCTGTTGATGGTAATTGTGTGAAACCGCCAGCACCGATATCTTTTAAAATGGACATCGCACGTCTGTAATAACTCGTACCTAGATTGCGTGCCACTTGAAGAGGAACTGCATTTGGATAGTACACTCCGTTTGAATGTACTGTGCCCTCAACTTCAGCCGCCTTCAGTAAGCCGTTAATAGTGTCTACTTGCATGTACAGCTCGCCTAATTTTTGTTGTACGTGTAAAAAAGAATCTGCTGCGATACTTTTAGCAATGGCAGTTGTGACACCTGCAATAAACGTTAGCTTTTTTGCTAAACGCACAACCGTTTGATAATGAGCGAGTGCATTTAACTGTTGATGCCGATGTGCTGCTGTTACGCCAGCTGCATTTCCCCGAATAAAAATGCGCTCATTTGGAATAAAAACCCGGTCAAATAAAACAACAGCATCCATTTCATCAAACTGGCTTGCAATTGGGTAAAGCTCCTTATCTTTTTCTGCATGGCTTTTTCGGCAAATAATTCGTAGGCCTGGAGAACGGGTAGAAATAATGAAGAAATTTGCATATTTTTTCTGTCCTTCCTCATGTGGATAAGGTGTATTAATCAAAATATCATCTACATACGGAGCACCTGTTGCAATCATCTTTGCACCACTAACATAGATACCTGCACCGTTCTCTTCAACTACATGTAATAGTGCATGCTCTGGTCTTTCTGTAATTGGTTTTGAACGATCGATTTGTGGATCGGAGATAGCGGTAGTAATTAATCGACGCTCACGCTTTACCTCTTCAAAATAAGCGGTTATTTTTTCTGAGAATGTTGAATCGTATGCATTGAATTTTTCTCGATCAATGATATATCCTGTAATAAGCGAATAAGCGTAATCTGACAAACGGCTCATCATACCAAAAGTGTGACCTGCCCATGTATCGTATGCTTGCCGTTGACTACGTAAATCCTCTAAGGACTTTGGAATTAAAAATGCTTTATGAACCTTGCGTTGTACACTGACATCATCGAAACCTACTTCGTCATGGTCGATTAATTGGATTAGCTTGGAAATCGTTTGAAACGTGCCCTTAAATGCTTCATGCTCTGCAGGATTAGGAACTCTCTTGCCATCAAGCCAAATATTCTCTGCTCCATTAATGATGCTCATCAATCATCCCTCCTAAAAAAAAATGCTCCTAACAAGGCCTACTTTTACAGGTAGGTTGTTAGAAGCTCTGGTGTTCCAGTCACTTAGCCATATATTTACCAACAAAAACTCCTTTGTGAACAATTATGCTATTGCACACTTTATTTATGGGCTCTGGCTGGTGCGGTTTATTATATTCAAAATTTAGAATAAACTAATTAAACTGATAAGTCAAGTAGGAATTAATATATTTTTAAATATTCGATTAATATATTTAATATAGTGATATAAAAATAAGAAAAATATTATAAAAAAAGTATTGCGAAAAAAAAATTTACTTGATACAATCCTATTAATTCCAATTGGATAACTTTTATTTCTGACCGGAAAACCGGAGGCACATTTGTTTACAAAATCAACTGTAAACAATGTGCCATTTTTATTTTAATTAATGGAGGAATGAAAATGAAAAAATTAGCATGGGTACTTATCTCGATTTTTGCTTTATTGGTAGTTACAGCTTGTAGTTCATCAGAACAAACGGCATCTGTAGATGAAACAAAACTAATAAGAGTTGGTTTTACACCAGGACCATATAGTGACCAAGTCCGTAAAGGGATTGAGCCTATTTTAAAAGAAAAGGGCTACGAGATTGAATACAATGAATTTACGAATGGAAACGAAATAAACTTTGCTCTAGAAGAAGGTTCTTTGGATGCAAATATATATCAGCATACTGCCTATTTTGAGAACTTTATCGGACAGAACAATTTGAATTTAGTCGAAATGATTAAAGTACCAACAGCGCCAATGGGTATTTATTCAGATCAATATACATCATTTGACAATTTAGATTTAAATAAAACATATAAGATTGCCATTCCAAACGACCCACCGAACATTGCACGTGCACTAAGAATTCTAGAAGAAGCAGGGTTTCTTAAGTTCAAACAGGATTATGAGCCGATTTCTGTAAGTACAAAAGATGTAGAGGAATATTACGTTCAAATTGAATTTATAGAGGTAGAACAAGCACAACTTGCACGAGTAATTAGTGATGTGGACTTTGCTTTGGTAAATGGTAACTACATTTTAGCTTCAGATCGTAAGCTTTCGGATAGTTTATTACTAGAAAATCCACCATTTGAGTACCAAAACTTGGTTGCGGTGCGTGCAGAAGATCAAGATAAACAATTTGTGAAGGATCTAATTGCTGCTTATCAAACAAAAGATTTCCAAACATTAATCGAAACGGATCCGCAGTTTGAAGGGTTTTGGCATCCTGAGTATTTTAAATAAACTAGCATTATAATTCACTAGCTTTTATATTTAAATAATAATAAGCCACTATCTGTTAAAATTTTTACTTCAGGTTTCCAACACTCATTTAAAATTTATGAATGTGAAAACTGCTCAGATTGTCCATCCCCTACACAAGTTGTACCAAGGAAGGATCAATTTTTCGTCAATAAAAAATTGAGGTTAATCTAAGTTTTGGAATTCTCAAGCCTAATTCCGGTTTCACACGCTTTACAGAGCGTGAAAAGTAAACGTGAATTACAATAAGCACAGAGATCTTGTCAAAATGAGGAGTATTCGCAGCCCGGAGGATGGCGCAGATATCGCAAGGTGCTTCATTGCTGACGACGACAGAGAAGTGTTTTTCGTCGCATGTCTGAACACGAAAAATCAGGTTGTGGCAGTCCATCGGTCGCATGTCGGGTCATTGAATTCCAGTATGGTGCATCCAAGAGAGGTGTTCAAGGCAGCAATAATGAACAATGCAGCTTCCATTATTCTCTTTCACCAGCATCCTTCTGGTGATAGCAGTCCCTCGCAAGAAGATATACATGTCACTAGACGGCTTGTCGAAGTGGAAAGATACTTGGAATTAACTACTAGATCGTCTGATTGTCGGTAGAAATCAGTTTACCAGCTTGAAAAAAAAGGATATTTATAAGCAAATAAGGGGAGCTTCTCCCCTTATTTGTTTTTTATTCGATGTTTCTTTTTCAAAACTTGCGTGATTGAAAAAGAAATAAAGAAAAATACTAAAATACTTAACGTTGTTAACAAGGCATAGCAAAATCTTTCTAAAATAACTTCAGCTAACGATTGGCCAGAATTTTTATTAGAAGGGATGCTGAAAATCTTTTCAAACGATTGTTTTTAATCCAAAACCGGCATGCTTCATTCGTTGTCCCATGTGGTTTTATTCTGCACAATCCCTTTTTGGTTTCCCGTGACTTACTCCCAGTAAATACAGTTTCTTAAATAAAGACGAACGAATAAGCTATAGAAATTAATCAAACAGGAGGTGTTTATAATTCATGCAGCCTCATTGCTTTCTATCTCGCTATCTCCCCTGAATTCCTCTCTAATGTTTTCATGTTTGCTGCATTTGATGTAGAATGAATCGTCATCGCTTTTTCCAGAAACGGCTGTATCACGCCCGGGGCAATTACTTTGTCATTCGGAATCGTGTATTCACCCTCCGGAATTGTCAGGGTTACTTCACCATTATCAATACTGACTATTGCACCGATAATCGCATTGTCCTCCAGCCAATTGCTGACATGAAGACTGAGCACATAACCGTCATCGGGAATTGGTGAGTTGTTGCCCCCCATTTTAACTACTATGTCATCCACAACTGTGATTTCATAGCCATAAATATTTGTGCGGGTCGTCGCGCCATATTCGGGCGTATATAGAATGAGCTCTGCTGCGCCACGGAAACGGTTAACGCCGTCAAGAGCTTTGGTTGCCACTTTAGGCTCGTCGAGGTCCAGTTCAATTGTGTCATTGGCAAGAATCTCATCAAGATTTGACCGGTGTTGATCGGCTTCTTCTTGGTCATTATTTTGTAAATCCATCATCATTTTCACAGTTTCCTGCCCAGCTTTCCCCTGAATTTCAAGCTTTTTGAGCCAGGCATATGTTTCGTCAAGGAAATTTTCATTATCTAAGTTTTCCCGTAATAGGGCTGGCGTCTCTTCAAAAGTCTTGAATTCGTCTAGCAATTGATTCGCTGCATCCTCGGCATTGTTATTTTCGTAGGCCTCCCAGAATTCGTCAATCAACGTCGTGAGTGTAAGTGCGCCTTCGTTACCATTCAGATTGGAGGCATAAGAATTTTCCGCAAACGTCTTCAGGGCACTTGCAGCATCACCGCCAAACGCCTTGAGGCTGCGTTCCCATGATTCTTTAGAATTGTAATCAGCCGGGTTCCATGTATAATCTGCTACCGTGTAGAGAGCAATTTTTGACGCTTCCGCCTGTATCATTGGATTGGCCGTTATCCCCAGTACACCATGCTCAGTTAAATCACTATCCCGATTTTCAAGCGGGCCAAGGAACAGCCGGCTCGTCTCAAAATCGTTTACCGGATAGTTGTCCCAGAGGAGCAAATCATGATTGAACATGTCTGCTGCTTCCCGTGCCTGTTCTCCAGTAATTTCAGGTGAAACCACAGCAGGTCCTGTCCAATCATCAATCACACTTGGATTGACCAGCTCCCCAAATTGCTGTTTATAGGCCGTGTCTCTAAGCCCAGAATATTCAGTCGGCACCGTTATCAGCCGCTCGGTATCTCCATGCGTTTCAATGAATTCTTTCTGGAAGCGATTTAATAAATATGCTTGGGCTGCAGCAATCGGGCTTTCTTCATCCCCAAACCGTTCCTGATCCTCTTTACACTGCAGGGCACCTGATATATCGTCATAAAAAATCGCAAACGAGCGGACGCCAATGTCATACATGGATTGCATCTTGTCCATCAACAGCCTAAAATCCTCATTCCCCGAATAGCAAACACTTGACCCTGGAGAAAGCGCAAATACAAACTGCACATGGTTTTGTTTGCTTTTCTGTACAAGTTCCTCTAGCTGATTAAAGCGATCTTCAGGATATGGTTCACGCCACTTGCTGAGATGGTACGGGTCGTCTTTTGGAGCATACACATAAGTATTCATCTTGTTTTGACCATAAAATTCAATCTGGCTCAGCCGATCTTCATGCGACCATGGCTGCCCGTAGAATCCTTCAATCGTTCCGCGGAGAGGCATTTCCGGCCAATCGCGAATGCTAACTGATGGCATCCAATCACGTCCCTGACGCTCCTGAATGACCTGTCCAAATGTCTTGGCAGCATAAAAAGTTCCCTCCTTATCTTTCCCGGCAAGAATGATTTCCTTCTCACCATTATTGCTTGTCGCCAGCACGTATCCTTCTTTGTTCAGCGCTTCTGGTCCATCAACTTCCAATTCGTTTAGGACGTCAATGGCATCAGGATTATCCGAGGTGCTGCCAATCCAGATTGTTACAGGCGTATTCGGTGCCGGTTCACCGGGGGTGCTGCGTACAATGCGATTAACACCTGAAGCTTCTAAAGTTTGTACGACTTCTCGTATTGCTGCTTCATCGGTGTCTTCACCTGCCACCAGCCCGACTACCGGAGTAATCGGAAAACCTTTACCTGTTACCTCCAGTTGCTGCGGTATTGGTGAAACCGTGATATCATCTTTATTTTGCTCTTTTGCTTGGACTATATCACTGTTTGCCGCTGACATCAGAAGTACTGTGCCGAAAAGAAGCAACAACAGCTTTTTGCCCATAAGTCTTGTACAAAACATAAATATCACCATCCTCACTTTATTATGAATCATGCTATAAACTTCCTACACATACCTTTTCTTTACCATTTTAATTCAGTTAAATTTTCCCTGTGGCAGCTTTGATGCTATCCATAGGAGAATTTAGGTTTCTAGCTTGAGAAGGAAAGCACCTCCCCTCCAGTAATAAATGGAATTTGAAATTTACATTTTATTGCAAAGGCGATGAATGATGTTCCAGGTTTCTTTCTGATTTCTAAAATGAAGGATTAAACAGCCTCTTTTGAAGGATATTTGTCATTTGGCCCGCCTCCATAGTAAAATGTTCTTTACCCATAATAATTAGACAAACAATTCTGAAATCCTCTTTTCCATTTATATAGAACCTAACTTTCCCTGCAACAGTTAATGGAAACTCAGGACAATAAGGAACGTCATCAGACGTTATCTAATATTGACGCGGATACAAACATGGTCAATAGAACACTTTTTAGAGAGATAGGGTTTTATTTCAATGCACTATTGGTGTTAATTTCCTTATTGTCCATCTTTGCTACCAGAGTTGCACTAGACAAATTGGAACCATTTTTTTGAAATCCCGATTAATGTATGATTATCGGCTTTGGTCTTATACTCTACATATCAGATGTACCTATGATTATGTTGGTCACCAAGGAAACCGATGGCTGTTACTTTTCTCTTAACGGACTTACTAGCAAAAATTGATGCTATCAATATTGGTAAGATATTAAAAGAAGAACCTCAGCCTATCCTAAGTGCTTCTCATGAATATCATTTATGTATAAAGTAGCCATTTCCTGTATAACCTTTTAATTCTATATTCCTTTTCACATGTAAATCTCCTTTACATTCACCATAAAATCTTATAAACTATAATATTAGTAAATCCTATTAAACTAATACGAATAAGGAGGTTTTTTTCATGGAACAGCAAGCAGCTGTATCATCAAAGACATTGATTAAACATCCAACCACAGTTATTAAAGAACTCCAACCGGTTCAAAAGCCGTTTTTAACAATCGGAATTATTGCTGCAGTTATCTTATTTATTGCTATTGTCAGCACGACGAACATGGTTCAAGGCGTGCTTTACTTAATAGGAATCGCATTAGGTGTTACTTTATTACAGGCTCGATTTGGTTTTACATCAGCCTTCAGACGACTAATGTCGGTCGGAAACACACAGGGGCTCCAAGCGCATATGCTTATGCTCATTGTTGCAACCACATTATTTGCCATTATTCTCAGTACTGGATTTTCATTTACGGGAGTGGAGCCTGCAGGTTATGTTTCACCAGTAGGAATCAGCGTTATTGTTGGTTCATTTATATTCGGCATCGGCATGCAGCTCGGAAACGGCTGCGCTTCTGGAACGCTTTATAATCTTGGCGGTGGTTCCAGCTCTATGATTCTTACGCTAATAGCCTTTATCATCGGCGCAACCGCTGGCGCATATCATCTTCCATTCTGGATGGGCACACCGTCACTTGAGCCATTTTCACTTGCTACATCCACTAGCTTAGGATATGGTGGAGCGTGGGCTGTTCAGGTCATTGCGTTACTTGTTATTTACTTTATTCTCGTTCAATTTGCAAAGTGGAAGAACCCTCCGATGATGAAACCACTCGCAACAACAAGCGGCTGGAAAAAGATCTTTCGAGGAGCATGGCCACTATTTGCTGCTGGAATTGTTTTAGCAATCTTAAATGCTCTAACACTAGCAGTCCGTGGACAGCCATGGGGAATCACATCTGCCTTTGCTTTATGGGGAGGAAAAGCTCTTGACTCTGTAGGAGTTGATGTCGCTTCTTGGGGATATTTCCAAGGGGCAAACGGAGAGGCGCTAAGTCAAAGTGTTCTAGCAGACTCTACTAGTGTCATGAACTTTGGAATTATTTTGGGTGCCTTCATTGCAGCAACAGCACAAGGTAACTTCAAACCGAAGAAGCTAAAAGCTGGTCCTGCCAGCGCCGCTATTGTTGGCGGACTATTAATGGGATATGGGGCTCGTCTTGCTTTTGGCTGTAACATCGGTGCATACTTTGGCGGCATTGCATCCTTTAGCCTGCATGGCTGGGTATGGATGGTAATGGCAATGCTCGGTACAGGAGTTGCCTTGTTTATCAGACCATTATTTGGACTGAATAACCCGAAGAAAAACGATCTGTTTTGCTAAGAAAATCCTCGTCCTTTGGTGGGCGAGGATTTTTTGATTTATGTTTGGATGATCACTGGAGGACTGTGGGGACGGGTTCCTATCCCTTTCAACCGACTGACACAACTTCCTACCGAGCCGGTTTTCCAGTTCCACTGGACTATTTAACTATCTAATGTAGTTAACTTGGCAGCTTTACCTTAACTCCTCGATAGTAAAAACTGTATATTAAAACAGCAATCATGATTATAAGGGAAAAACAAATAAATATATTTCTATATATAATCTCTGAAGATAAACTTTCTTGAAGTGTTAATAATAGCCCGGAAATTGCGACTCCGACTCCCCCACCGAAAAATTGTATTAATTGTACGATACCTATCCCTGAACTGATTTGGGCCGTTGGAAGAATCCTTGTTACCTCGTTAGGAATACTTGTAGAAATTGCTGTAAAGCCAATACTTGCAAATATATAACTAGAAAGTATCGAATAGGAAGCTAAGGTAGATAACCCTGCAAATAGGATGGTGGAACTTAATAAAAATAATAGGCCAGCAATAATGATAGGCGCATTACCATAACGATCGATTAATCCTCCTATAAAATACCCACCAATCATAGCAATAACGGCTCCTGGAAAAATCATTATTCCTACCTCAATGGGCCCTTTTTCGAAAACAGTTGTTAAAATAATGGGCATTAAAAACAGATTTGAAAAATTGATGAAGAAAGCTGAACAACCAACAAATAGCAGCTTTGTATATTGTTTATTTCTTAGGAGAATCGGTGGGATAAACGGCTCTTTCGTTTTATTAAGATATCTCCACCATACTACAAAAAGGAAAACAGTTCCTACTAAAATACGATATGAAGATGTGGATAGAGAAAGTAACAGCCCTGTAACACTAAGTCCAGTTAAAATGGCACCGTATAAATCGAAATGTCCTTTTTTAATAACCTCTTTCGGTAATAACTTTTGGAAGAAAGGAATAGTTAGGACAGAGAATCCGGTCACAGCGAACAGATAATTCCATCCAAAATTTTGAGTGATTACTCCCCCTATTACAGGGCCTAAACCAAATGCCAATGAAGCAGCAGAAGCAATCATTGCCATCGCTTTTCCACGGTTTGATAAAGGTATGTAGCGCCCAGCCATAATCATGCCCAATCCCATAGCAGCTCCTGCCCCAGCTGCCTGAAAAATACGTGCTCCCAATAATATTAAAAAATGAGTTGAAAAGAAACCGATTATCGATGCTATGCCTAAAATGCTAATTCCAAAGTATAGAAGTCTTAAAAGGGGAATAAAATCAGATAATCTACTAAATGCCAAAGTTGAAATAGCAAACATAATGGAATAACCGGAAACGAGCCAAGATGCCATCGATGAATTTAAGGAAAAATCTTTAATTATAAAGGGTAATGCCACGTTAAACATTGTTGTATTCATTACGACTAGCAAGGTGGTAAAACTCCAAATGATAATGAGTTTATTCTCTTGAAAGGACACGTTACTTTCAGTTTGGGAAGAAGGTAAAGTAGAAGACATTTGATCCCATCCTTATTTTTAGATCAATCAATGATTCCTTTGGATCCATGAGATAATACAAAAGCTAGTCATTGTTATTCTATTTTTAATCTTCTTCCGGCAGATTGTCCCTTTAAAATCATACATGTACTAGTAGAATGGGCCACGAGACTTTGCTTTTCATCATATACATGACATTCCAGTAATCCGATGGATGAGCCTTTTTTTATTATTTTCCCCTCAGCTCGAAGTTTCGATTTAAAAATGGGCTTAAGAAAATTTAATTTAATTTCTACCGTCGTAAAAATTTCATCGTCAGCAAGTGTACTAGAAAAAGCATAACCCATAGCAGCATCAGCTATATCGCACAATATCCCGCCATGTAATGTACCCATCGGATTATGAAGTCTTTCAGAAGCTTCCAATTCTAAAACAACTCTGCCTTCCTCAACCTCTACCACTTTAAATCCAAGTACCTGTGCCACTGGTGGACCAGGATTTTCTCCTGACATCATTTTCTTTAGACTTTCTAATTTACTCAATATTTGATCCCTCCACTTTTTAATATAAATGATTAAACAAAGCCAAAGCCGCCCATTCTAGAACGCTCATTCTAAAAAGGCTAATCCAATACAGCCAAAGTCGAATCTATAATGTTTAGAATCTTCTCTTTATCATCTGTTGTTTTAGCCAGAACTCTTATACCAATAAATGAATTATGAATAGAGGCAGCTAATTTTCCCAGGTCAAGTTGATTGGATAATTCTCCACTCATTTGGCCACGTAATAATAGTTCGTATATGAATGTTTCTGTCTTACTAAAACTTTTACTAATCCTATCAGCAATTTCTTGATTATGTGCTGTTAATTCTATTGCTGTATTTACAATTAAACATCCTGCTGGGCTTCCATCATTAGAGTAAACCGCCATTTCGAATAATTCTCTTATCGCTAACCTGACTGAAGTTATCGGTTTAATTTGTTGTTGTATTCTTCTCTCAACGTTCTCTTCGAAAAGCTGCAAAGCTCTTAGAAACAACGTCTGCTTATCACCAAATGTGTCATAAATACTTCGACGGTGTATATTCATATGGTTAACTAAATCTTGCATCGACGTTTTTTCATATCCATTTTGCCAAAAGAGCACCATTGCTTTTCGTAAAACCCTGTTTTCATCGAATTCTTTTTGCCTAGCCACTTTTCCCCTCCTTTAAAAGGATAGTATCATTCTCAGAACATTAAGTAAAGAATAATCAAATTATTCTAATAAATATATTGAGTTTCAGTCGGATTTGTCAGACCCATTGACCTTAAAATTGCGTTAAAGTCGCTCCCTTCATTGGATGTAGTTCAATGCCTTTGGGGCGACTTTCGGGTGGTCTTGCTCAACTTTTCTGTGTTTCGGAGTGACTTTCGGGTGTCTCGCTTAACTTTCCAGTGTTTTGGAGCGACTTTCGGGAGGCCTCGCTCAACAAATCATACATTCAGAGCTAGATTTTGAATAATAGCTTACTTTTTCGCCTTATACTGAGCTAAATCCATTTATTTCTAAATTGATCTTTCACTATCTTTTCTCTATAGTAAAGATTCAAAGTCAAATTTTTTAACTACGACATATCTCGTACTTTTTGTAACAGCAACTTCATACTCTATTAAAGCTAACTTTATAACTGTCTTATATAATACAGGTGAAACAACTAAAAGGAGGAGATAGCATTGTCAAATAATCAAAAAAGAACACTGTTAACAGTTATTCTATTGCTTGCATCGGTGTTATTGTTTATCCAGCCGGCACAAACAATTTTAGTGAATGCTACGTCAGGGAATGGCTCATGGTCTTCGCCATACACAGTTGCACAGGCAAACAGCAATCAGAATAATTCAACAAAAACAGTTGAGGGGTATATTGTTGGGCAACCAGTATCCACCACTTCTGTCATTAGAAGCAACTTTCCAAATGATTATGCTTTTGCTTTAGCAGACAGTCCTTCTTCCACGAACACTAATGAAATGGTTTATGTTCAAATTCCATCTTCCTTCCGAACTTCATTTGGGCTAAAATCTAACCCTTCCTTATTAGGAGAGAAAGTAAAAGTAACTGGAACACTAACAGACTATTTTGCACATGCTGGACTAAAAAGTGGCTCTGCTTTTGAATTACAGAATGACGGCACAGCGCCGCCGGAAACGGAACCAGCTCCTGAAAATCCAGACACAGACGACTATTATAATGCAGCATATGGTAAAACAGGGGAACAATTAAGATCAGCTCTACATAACATCATTGATGATCATACTGAAATCTCTTACTCCAATGTTTGGGAAGCATTACGCGAAACAGATGAAGATCCTAATAACTCAAATAATGTGATCCTCCTTTATACTGGCCGTTCGCAAGGAAAAAACACAAATGGCGGAAATGCGGATGACTGGAATCGAGAGCATGTCTGGGCGAAGTCGCATGGTGACTTTGGCACCTCAATGGGTGCTGGGACTGATCTCCATCATTTAAGACCAACAGATGCTTCAGTCAATAGTACAAGAAGTAACCTCGACTTTGATGAAGGTGGCAGAGAGCATACAGAGGCCTCTGGAAACTACTATGACTCGGATTCCTGGGAACCAAGGGATGAGGTTAAAGGGGATGTAGCTAGAATGCTTTTCTATATGGATGTACGCTACGAGGGTGATAGCGGTGAACTTGATTTGGAATTAAATGACCGGGTGAGTAATGGATCGGCACCCTACCACGGCAAACTATCTGTATTGCTACAATGGCATGAAGAAGATCCAGTTGATGACTTTGAAAGACGAAGAAATGACGTTATATACAATGATTATCAGCATAACCGTAATCCATTTATTGATCATCCGGAATGGGTAACAGAGATTTGGGAATGACTAGTAGATACTAATACCAATAGAAAATAAAAAAACGGGCCAATCTATGATGATTGGCTCGTTTTTTATCTAAATGCATCAAAAACTACTTGTCTTCCACAAATATACCAAACGGTTTCCCTACTGGTAAAACAACTTTTCCGAAGTGTGGGTTTAATACAGCTGCAGCAGAACCGTAGAACGAGAGTAAAGCAATAAGCAACTCAGAGATTGCTGCTAGCATATGTGAAAATTCGTACATAATACCAAACGAACTTAGGGACAATCCGACAAATAAGAGATCAATAAATACGAAGATGGAGAACAATACTTTATGAGTTTCCATGGCTCCAACTGTCATAAATATACTAAAAATTAAGTAGCCGACGAATGCGACACCCAATTGTTTCGAATCTGCGTTCGCAAGTAAGGGCTCACCAAATGCTCCCATTTGGATCATCCAAGTGGCACCAACCCCAAACCAGAATAGGCCAAATCCTCCGAATGCTGTTGTACCAAATACATTGTTATGCTTCGAATCTAAAAAGCTTGCATATAGTTGAGCAAGACCGCCTAAGAAGAAAGCCCACGGTAAGATTAACGAGGTGCCATCTGTTATTCCTAATTTTTGTGATGATGCTACTAACGTAACCATTGCCAAACCAAACAGCCCTATTGCTGATGGATCAGCTGTTACGATTTTTACTGAGTTATGATTTTGATTATTCATAGATGCTATTTCCTCCTTGATGACATACCTACTAAGGATACCTAAGGTTGTCCACTTTGTCTATAAGAATTTGGCGGAGGAAAAATGTGTTAGTGCAATGGGGCTGTGCATTGGGGAGAATCAAACGTTGAACCATGATCCGCAAGCAAATTATTTCTACGATACTCTGCGTTACTTACAGCTATTTTGGTCTAATTTCTTATTGTTCTTCTACGGGTATAATGATTAGTTTCCTTATCCCTTGGGAGTCTTCTGTCTGAGAATAATAAACTAACCATTAAACTATATTAATTACCCGTTTTGAAGTATAAATAAACCTTATCGGCAAATATTTTTTGCTATTATCAAAATATTTGAATTCCCAAATATTAACAACTATAATGGACGTGACTAATAAATTAGAATAATTTTCGTTTGAATGTTATTCTAATAAACCCTTATCGTTAAATGAAGGGTTATTACAATAGGGAGGTTTTCATTTTGGCAGAGAATAAAGATAAGAATATTCCACATGCACAAGAGGTTGACCGCGAGACATTAACCACAAGACAGGGTCACCCTGTCACAGATAACCAAAACTTACGTACAATTGGGAATCGCGGCCCAGCTACTCTAGAAAACTACCACTTTATTGAAAAGATTTCACATTTTGACAGGGAAGAAGTCCCAGAGCGTGTTGTTCATGCTCGAGGAGCAGGAGCTTTTGGATATTTCGAAACGTACGGAAAAGTTGGAGATGAACCAGTTGAGAAGTATACACGTGCGAAAGTATTCTCAGGCGCGGGCAAACGAACACCATTATTAGTTCGTTTTTCTACAGTGGCCGGTTCGAAACAGTCACCGGAAACAGAAAGAGATCCGCGTGGATTTGCAGTCAAAATGTATACCGAAGATGGAAACTGGGATTTGGTTGGAAACAACTTAAAAATCTTCTTTATCCAAGATGCTATGAAATTCCCGGATATGATTCACGCATTTAAAGCAGACCCTGCTTCAAACGTGCCAAATCCACAACGGATGTTTGACTTTGTATCTCGTTCACCTGAGGCAACTCATATGATTACATTCCTTTTCTCTCCGTGGGGTATTCCAGCAACATACCGTCACATGCAGGGTTCAGGTGTAAATACGTATAAATGGGTTAATGAGAAAGGCGAAGCAGTACTAGTGAAGTATCATTGGGAGCCGAAACAAGGAATCCGTAATTTAACGCAAGAAGAAGCAAATGAAATCCAAGCGAAGAATTTCAGTCATGCGACACAGGATTTGTATGAGGCAATCGAACGCGGTGACTATCCAGAATGGGAACTATTCGTTCAAATTATGGAGGATGATTATCATCCGGAGCTTGATTTCGATCCGCTTGATGATACAAAACTGTGGCCTGAGGACAAGTTCCCATGGCTTCCAGTAGGTCGTATGGTACTTGACCGCAATCCAGTCGATTACCATGCAGAAATTGAACAAGCTGCTTTTGGTACAGGGGTTCTAGTTGATGGAATGGACTTCTCAGATGATAAGATGCTGCAAGGACGTACATTCTCCTACTCTGATACACAGCGATATCGTGTTGGGGCGAACTATCTGCAGCTTCCGGTGAATGCACCGAAAACGGACGTTCGAACAAATCAACATCGTGGTCAAATGGATTTCCGCGATAAGAAAGAGAATGGTGAAAATCCACATATTAACTATGAGCCATCCATGCTTGGCGGCTATCAAGAAGCAAACAAAGAAGAACGTGTACAGCATCGTCCACACTACAATGCTCAGGCCATGAGTGAACCAATTGACCGTCCAAATTACTATGGCCAAGCAGGCGAAACATATCGCAGCTTTGAGGATTGGGAACGCGACGATTTAATAAATAATTTATCCAATGCTCTTGCTGTCTGTGATAAGAAAATTCAAGATGCCATGGTTTATCACTTCACTCAAGCAGATGAAGACTATGGTCGCCGTGTGAAGGAAGGCATTGAGAAGAAAATGGAAGAATTGCAGAAGATGGAAAATAAAGTTCCTGGCCGTGAAGCAGGTCAATCGAAATTCGGTCAAGGTTCGTTAGCAGCAAATGAGGCAACAAAGGAAGCTGTTGATAAAGGGCATGAAGCTGATCCATATTAATAGAAAGTAAAAAAATAAAGGGGACAGGATTGGCTTTCTGTCCCCCTTTTTAATTTGAAGAAGAAGTGCTCCTGTAGAACAATAATTTTATTTGAGCCGTTTACCTCTAAGGTGCCCTCCCCTTTCCATTACACTTCGTCCCAGAAACAACATAGTAGATAACTATGAATTAAGATTCTCCTTCTCATATGATGCCTGTTCCACGTTAAATTCTATCATGTTACCATCCGGATCCTGACAAAATATTTGCGCGAACCCACTCTTACTTTCTGGTTTTAATAATATATCTACACCTGCTTCTTCCAAATAACGACGGGTATCGTTATAACTTTTAACTCGAATCGCTAAGTGGCCGTCCCTGGAATCTAATTTCCGGCTTGTTCTTAATGTTTCTGAATCTTTATAAACGATTAAATGCAACTGTTGGTCGCCAATTTGGTACCAGGCCCCTGGAAAGTCAAAATTAGGCCGATCCAATTCTTTAAAACCAAGGATGTCTCCGTAGAAATCCTTTGCCTTTTCCAAATCAGTTACTGGTAAACTTACATGATGAAACTCTTCAATATGAATCATATCTTTAAACACCTCATTATAAGTTTCTTGTACCATTTAATAGGATGTGCTCCCCTTGTTATGTGGTTACTTTAATTTTATCAAAGGGTGTCCTTTTTGTGTGCAAAAAAGCGTGATACTCACCAATTTATTGGAGGGTATCACGCTTTTAATTGCTGGGGTTTTGTCCCAGCCTCTTTTAACTTAATCACCAGGTGTGTAATCCACACCTTCCGTATACGTATTGCCTGCATCCCAAAGTAGAAATTCATTCACGCCGTGATCTGCGAGTGCTCGAATTTGTGCTTCCACTTCTTCTGCACCGTAGTTTTTATAATTTCCGCTGCCAAGATACGAGGCAGTAAAGTCCTGCAGCCACGGCCTGCTTGTTGGCGGGTCTTCCATCTTACCGAGCACTTCTTTTTCTACTTTCATATATTCATCAATCACCTGGTATGGCTCAAGATCAGGTTTTGCTATATTAAAATAGCCGTTTCCCCAGTGGCTTGGGTAAATCATCGAAGAAATGACATCAACATTTTCCGATATTTTGGTAAAGTTCTGCCCAATACCCGGTGCTTCCGGTAAGGTTGCTGAATAACCAAAAATATCAACTGAAACATCGACCCCATATGGTTTTAATTCCTGATAAGCATGTGCAACAAAATCCGTTACCGCATTTACGCGCTGCTGCACATCATCTTCTTCTCCTTCATAATCACCGTGAGTATAATTTAATTCATCAGCCCGATTTTCAAATCCTTCTGGGAAACGAACGTAATCAAATTGAATCTCTTTGAATCCCATTTTTGCTGCTTGCTTAGCGATTTCAATATTGTAGTTCCAAACATCTTTCGAAAATGGATTAACAAAGTTTTCACCGCGCCCATTTTCCCAAACACTTCCATCCTCATGCGTAAAGGATAAGTCCGGACGTTCTTGGGCCAGTCGAGAGTCTTTAAATACAACAATTCTCGCAATCGGGTAAATACCATTTTCTTCCACCGTCTTCATAAGCGACTCGCCGTCTACAATGTCTTTAGAAAATTTCTGCACGAGTTCATTTTCAGATTGCAAATCTAACATCATATCGCCGAAATCATCCTTCACATCAATGACCATCGCATTAAGCTCTGTATCGTTTACTAAATCAACGAGTTTATCCATGCGCGCCCCGCCGGCTGAGTGACCGGTCACATAAATGCCTTTCACTCCCTCTTCAGGGTAAGGGATTTCCACGCCACTGTCATAGGTAAATTGTTCGGGAATTTCCTCTGGCACTTTTAGAATTGGCTCTTCATTTATTTTCAGCAATTTTGTTTCTAAATTTTCCTCCGCATACGCACCGTCTGTGGGCAGGCAGAACATAGTGATGAGCACTGCAGTACTAATTAAAAATTTCTTCATCATTCCGCCTGTCCTCCTTTAT
Source organism: Oceanobacillus piezotolerans (assembly GCF_003665065.1). Lineage (GTDB taxonomy): Bacteria > Bacillota > Bacilli > Bacillales > Amphibacillaceae > Oceanobacillus > Oceanobacillus piezotolerans. The sequence goes on from NZ_RCHR01000002.1 coordinate 733,631, forward strand.
TCGGACTATAGATCAAATCTGGATCAACTAATGTATAGCCTTTTTCACGCAATCCGGTAATTATCCCATCCAGTGCCTCTTTCGTCCATTCACGATCATGCATGAGTAAATTGGCGCCATCATTCAAATAGGCTGTGTTCACCATGATATCCGCGAGTGCCCCTGGCTCCTGATACTCCGGTTCCCAGTCATAGCCATATGTCCAGTTCATTAGCACCATATCTTCCTCTTCTGCAACCCGTTTCGTATAATCCGTATTCAAACCATGCGGCGCACGAAAGAAACGCGGACGCTCGCCGGTAATTTCCTCAACCAGATCATTTACTTTAACGATTTCCTCTCGTTGCTGTTCCTCGCTGATATCAGTCAAAGTTGGGTGAGTATATGTATGATTGCCTATTTCATATCCCATTTCATGGATTTTTTTCAGCTTTTCTTTCCCTTCTTCAGATTCCAAATACATCCCATTTACAAAAAAGATCGCCGGTGCATCATGCTCTTTTAGAATTTCTGCCATTTCTACCGCATTTCCGTCTGGTGCATCATCAAATGTAAGCAATGCAACTTGCGATTCTGCTTCTTCTGTCAGCGGTTCAACTGTGAAGTTTTCTGGGTTTACTTCATAAGAATAATCAACATTACTTTGCTGTGAATCTTCAAGTTCAGCTGTACTATGCTCATCAACCGCTTCCTCTTCTGATTCCGTTCCCTCTGATTCTTGCCCTTCTTGATTCTCTATACTGCTTTCATTTTGCGTTTCTTCCTCTTCTGCAACTGCGTGCTCTACTTGGCCTTCTGCTGTACTTTGACAGCCGGACATTGCAACTAAAGCTACGATTGCAATAACTGATATGATTCGTTTCTTCATGTGGTACTCCTCTCTCATTAAGACGCATTCGCTTTTTCATTTAATGCTACTTGAAGTGATTCATAATCGTTCTGCAGTGCAGCAAGCTGTTCATCTAATTGAAGTAAAAATTCACTCGTTTTCTCATCATTTGAAGCAATACTTTCGATTCCTTCTGTCATCGTCTTATATGTTGCATTGTCTTCAGCAAGTGACTTAAAAAACTCCTCTTGCTCTCTTAGTGCATCTGCATAATGGGACATATAATCAGAAATTGATGATGTTAGCTGATCGAGCGACTCAGTCAACGCGCCAACATCCTCTTCCGGCAGATCACTGGTATCATTGTCTGTAAAAGCTGTATAATTTTCCTCCAGCTGGTTCCTATATTCTTCTATTCTATTAAGCGATTCCTTTCTCGCCTCAATATTTGCAAATACAGTCGATGATCCATCTGCCAAACTCTTTAACTCCTTATCCTCAGCCAAAGTCTGCTCAAAAGAATCCTGCAGCTCAGATTCTTGTTTCACAATAGAATTGAGTTCGTCAACCAGCCCATTCCCGGTAGTATGTACGGACTCCGTTACAGCCATCGCATTCTCTACCTGATTGGCACAGCCACCGAGCAAAAATAAACCTAAAAAACTAGTAACAATAACAATTAACCTATCCATGATCTACCCCTTTTTTATAACAGATGATATTGATAATAGTCAGCTAGATTACAAGAAAAGAGAGCAGTAAATCAAAGCATACAGGAGCGGTTTAAGATTTTTCCTTTCCTAAACCTCTTCTCAGTTGTGCTTTAATCTGTTGTATTATGTATTTTTGCAAAAGCTTATGTTTTGTCTCTCTTCTTTTCTTGTCGAACTCTATACTATTTTCAATATCTTCTCTGTCGTTTCTTACTAATAAATGATTTTAATAACTTCTTCCCTTATAAGAAAACTATTAAACATGCATTGATTAATATAACTTTAATAGTATCACAAAACACCTTTCCCAACTTATTTGCTGCCGAGACTAGTTTTCAAATTAAACCTGCAATTTTCAATAAAATCATCTAACAATAATTTTTGATCGAGCATGTTGAATAATGTTTAATTTGTACATGAATTGTAGAAAGTATTTAGAAAACAGGTCGAATCCAGCATATCTTTATCTTGCATCTTATTCTTAAATCCTGATTATAAACAAGGCCTCCATGAACCATCCATTCTATGTCTACAACTATCAATAGCAACTTAACCAAATGATGTTATCATAAAAAGAACCAGCAGCCATGTTACTGGTTTACACTTCCAGGGTAGTGTTATAATGGTCAAAACTTAGAATCATCATACATAATATGTGAATGACTAAACAACGATTGGAAACAATAAAAGGACATTGGTGCATTTGCCCTTGTCCCTATAGGAGGAATTCGATTGGCAACATTAAAGGACTTGGCATCTAAGCAAAAATCGAAAATCTTTTCTCTCGTTATTATCGCTGTGTTGTCCGGCTTATCTATAATTCTTCAGGCCTATTTATTTGTAGTGATTGTCGATCTTATTTTTCTAAAGCAAGAACCCTTCTCCGAGGTCCTCTCCCTTTTAATAGGATTATTAGGTGTTATGTTTGCAAGAACCCTTTTTCAATATACCAGCGGGAGAATTGGCATCAAAATGGCCTCGAAAGTAAAGAATGATGTAAGAAAAGCTTTACTGCATAAATTCTCCAATAATCCAATTCTAGCCTCCACAAAAGGACAATCGGGGCAAAAAGTAAGTGTAATGATGGATGCAGTCGATGAAATTGACAGTTATTTTTCAAGCTATATTCCACAGGTGATCCAGGCTTCCATCATTCCGCTCATGATTCTCATTTATATCTTCACCCAGCATTGGATGACAGCAGTTATTATTGTAATTACAGCACCATTCATCCCAATTTTCATGATGATTATCGGCTTTCAAACGAAAGATAAAGCAGAGCAGCAATTGGATAAAATGGCGGCCTTTTCGGGCAAGTTTCTGGACACCTTGCAGGGGCTTACGACGTTAAAACTATACGGTCGTTCCAATGAGAAAAAGAAAGAAATCGAAAAAAGCAGCCTTGATTTTCGAGATGCAACGATGGAAGTATTAAAAATCGCCTTCTCCAATTCGTTGGCATTGGAATTCATCTCCATGTTAAGTATTGGGCTTATCGCTTTAGAGGTAGCAATTCGTTTAATTATTTTTCAGGATATATCCTTTTTCATCGGATTTCTTATGTTAGTACTCGCACCAGAGTTTTATACAAAATTAAAAGACTTGGGCAGCGCATTCCATACAGGAAGAAGCAGTATGGGTGCGGCTAAAAAGATCCAACACGAATTGGCTGAAGAGCAGCAAGCTGTGACTTGGGGTAATGAACGGCTTCCAACAGATCAACCACCGAAAATCAGCTTAAAAAATGCTGGCTTTTATTATGGAGAAGCTACTTTTTCCCTAAAGCAAATCGATGTCGAAATTAACCCTTATGAACAAGTAGCAATTGTTGGAAGAACAGGCTCAGGGAAAACGACGTTGCTCCATCTGATTGCAGGACTGCTTCCATTAGCAGAAGGAGAAATAGAAGTAAATGGGCGCCCGCTTTCTTCTTATCGTGAGAATGATTGGTATGACAGGTTAAGCTATATTTCACAGGATCCATATTTATTTTCTGGAACAATCGCAGAAAATATTGCAATTGGCACTCAGATGAACGCGACGAGACAGGAAATAGAAGATGCAGCTCGTCAAGCAGGAATTTCTGATCTCTTTGAATCTCTTGAAAATGGATATGACACACCCATTGGGGAAGCTGGAAGAGGACTTTCAGGTGGGGAAAAACAGCGAACCGCGATTGCAAGAGCTTTTCTTAAAAAGCCATCGATTATTCTCTTTGACGAGCCTACAACCGGACTGGACTTGGAAACAGAACGAATTTTACAAGCTTCCATCAAGAAACTGGCAAAGCATTCCACCATTATCACGGTCGCACATCGGCTTCATACGATTCAACATGCGGATAAAATTTTATTTATGGAGAATGGACAGGTCTTAGCAGTTGGCACTCATGAGGAATTGCTGCAAACGGTGACATCCTATCGACAAATGGTTGAAGAACAACAAGGAGGTGCCTTACATTGAGAGATATATCTGTCATTATCAAAGTATTGCTTATGGAAAAGAAAGATATTTACCTCTCTGTTTTATTTGGCGTCATTGCGGGATTAACAGCTGTAGGATTGTTTTCTTCTAGTGGATATTTAATTTCAAAGGCCGCATTAGCTCCTCCGATTTACACTTTAATGATACTCGTTTCCATCGTAAAATTATTAGGAATTATATCGGCATTAAGCCGCTACGGGGAACGCTTTTTTTCCCATCGTGCGACATTTACGATGCTGAGTAATTTACGTGTATCCTTTTATGAAAAATTAGAGCCGCTGGCACCGAGATTATTTCATCGTTTTCGAAGTGGTGACCTTCTAGCAAGAATTGTTGGCGATGTGGAAACACTGCAAAATTTCTTTTTACGTGTCTTCTACCCTCCCATTGTGTTAGCTCTTGTTTTCTTTTGCACGATTCTATTCACTTCTGTCTTTTCTGTTCCTGTTGCGCTGATTCTTTTAATCGGATTTTTCCTTACCACCATTGTGGTACCAGTATTATTCGCAATAGGTCAACGAAAGGTTAAAAGCAGCGTTAGAAAGCAACGAGGTGATTTGTCGACTAAGCTAACCGAGTTTCTTTATGGCTTTCGTGATTTAAAAATCTATCAGCAACTGCAAGTGAAAGAGAATGTAATCGATCAATCTTCCCTTGCATATTCAAGGGAGCAGGAACGGAACGGAATTCATCAACTATTCAGCGAGTCGATGAATACATTCCTTTCCCTCGTGGTTTCTTGGGTTGTTCTAGGCGTGGCAGCTTATCTGGTCACTACTGGACAATTAAACGGGATTTTTCTAGCCTTGCTTGTGATGATTTCGCTAACCGTTTTTGAAAACACTTCACCTATGGCTGCTTTTGCAAGTCACTTTGAAGATAGCCGCCAAGCAGCAGAACGGCTAGGAGCAGTAGTAAGTGAGAAATCATTCGATAAAAAGATACAAAAAATAGAGCAGAATTACGATAAAGCCCCGTCGATCACGATGGAAAATGTAACGTTTGGATTTCCTGGAGAATCCCGGGCAGCCCTGAAAGACTTTTCTGCAGTATTTCCATCTGGATCAAAAACAGCAATAGTCGGTCCAAGTGGTTCGGGAAAATCCACGGCGATGCAACTGTTCTTAAACATCTATTCTCCTGACGCGGGCAGCATCAATATTAATGGGCAGCCAATAGAACAGATTACAAATGAAAGTATTTGGAAACATACAAATGTAGTTTTGCAGGAGAATCACTTTTTCTACGGAACAATAAAAGACAATCTATTACTCGCGAAAGACAATCTCACCGATCAAGAAATGGAATTAGCTCTGGAGAATGTAAAGCTAGGACATTTTTCATTGGATGATGAAGTACTCGAGAAAGGAGAAAACCTTTCAGGCGGCGAGAAGCAGCGTCTTGCAATAGCAAGAGCAATGTTGAAAAACGCTCCAATCTGGATATTGGATGAACCAACCTCTTCCATGGATGCACTTACTGAATCACATATATATCAAAGAATCTTCCAGCAAGCTAAAGATGATACGCTCATTTTAATTAGCCATAAATTAACTGGGTTAGAAAAAATGGATCAAATAATGGTGATGGAAAATGGCAAGCTTATTGAAAAAGGAACCTTTGATGAGTTAATGAAAGAGCAAGGTTATTTTTATAAAATGAAGCAAATTGAAAAAAGCGTGTTTTTAGCGGGTAATGGCAGTTAGAATATAGGTTATCTTTGGTATAGAGTTGTGCGGTTTTGTGTAGCGGGGTTAAATCCTCTTGGTAATGGGATAATTTTTGGCACGGAGGGAGCTACTTTTCTAATGTCGTGACCGCTTGCACGGTAGTAGAGCCGCCCCATAATTCACAAGGTATTTCACAAGATTTCCACGACTGTTTTCACAGTATAAAAAAATTAAGAAGGCTCAGAGAACTAAAATCCTCTAGCCTTATTTTTATTCTACTAAAGCACACGTTTGTTTAATAACATATATAATGAAATAGGTTTTTAATAAACTTTTGGATTTATTCTCTTTTAAGTTCGTGTCACGGCAAACTTCATTCTTCCATAAAAGCAATAATATCATGATACAGCTTCTCAGGATGGGTGAGATTTGCCATATGGTCAGCACCTGGAATTCCTGTGATTCGAGCGTCTGAGTGCTTACGAAAATAATTGGCAACACGAGGATTATCGGATGAATCCTCCTTACCAATTATCAATAATGTTTTGGCCGTCAATTCTCCTAATCTTTCGATAGCCGGTGGCTGTGGCCAAATCAATTTAATAAGCGAACATTCGGTTCATATGGGGCCGAAGTAATTGAACCATTCAATCGCGGTGAGGACTGGCTATATAGGAGTTGATAAATTTATATACTTTCAGGTAAATAATGTTTATACATTTCTAATGCATCAGTGTGCTCTTTTAAAACCTTAATTGTTTTAGGATTTGGCTTTACATAAATAACAGGATAGTCCTTTTCATCAAACTTCTCATTAACTGAAAAGGCTAATTTCTCTTCCTTTATCGAAAATTGAGCATCAACACCAGTTTTGTTTCCACGAGCATCTAATCGTATCCATTTTTTAAGAGTTTCGAAATAAACAGCATTCAAAGTATGGAGTGAATATCCTTTTTCAGGGGTGTCAAACAACATCAATCGTTGATAACAGAAACCTGTTGGTATTCCTTGCGAACGTAATAATGATGCTAATAGATTTGATTTTGCATAGCAAATTCCTTCATTATACTTTAAAACATCTGATGCTTTACAAGTAACTTGTTTCCCTTGAATATCCCAAGAATGTGATATTTCATCACGAACAAACTCAAAAGCAATTTTTGCTTTTTCAATTCTGTTTGAGTTGGGATGAAAAGTTCCTCAATTTTTTCTTGAACAATTGGATTAGAGAAATTAATTTCATCTAATTCAAGCAAATAATCTTCTAATTGTTCAGATTCACAAACCATTTCCATTATGTCCGTCTCCCTTGAACATCATTGTATAAATATTCATAAATAAGGATTATTATACAGTGAAATAGAATGAATTTATAGATGTATTTTTTAAATTAAACTGCCCCGTTAGATATCTATTTCGTCTTTTTCCTATCGTCAAGTTTTCTTGAACAGCAGAAACCAGAACTTAAAGGAAATAGAAAATGAATGATTGCTAGTAAAGACATAATAATTGTCCAATATCAACAATAAGAAAAGTATTACTGCTATTCCAGTAAAGCTCCCTATAGTACAACAAGATTGGTGCTTCTATTAGCTGGTTTTTCTGAAAAAGAATAAATCAATTCAGCTGCCTGTTATGGCAACTGAATTGATCTATTTTACTGATTTAATCTTGAAAGATGAGCCTCAAATAAATCGATAATTTCCAAAAACCTTTCAGCTTCTCTAAATGTATGATCAGCTAGGAGTGGATGAATATTACTTTTAATACGACAAGCCTCAATTAAATCTCTTGCTGTTTTCTTAAAGTCCCGTAAGGAAACTACTGAAACTCTGTTTTGATCCAAGAATTGATCCAGTATTGGAACAGTTTCAGATTGCGGACGCATTGAATCTAAATCAACAGCCTGGAAAACCAGTTGATCAAAATCATGACTAAATTCTCTTGCTTGTTCTACTAGCTTCCTTTCGGATGGATCTAAAAGATGTCCAATAAATTTAGAATGGTCAGCCATAATCTTTAAGAAGAATAGATTTTCTTGAATAATGGTATCAGGTTCAGGGGCAAGTTTTCCTTCGTTGAGGTCTTTTAGTCTATTGGCAAAATAAGCTGCTTCTCTGCTAATGTGGTCAACTAATAATGGAAAATTATTTGATTGAATTTCACAACGTAAAGTTAATCCTAAAACTTTTCTTTTGTAACTCCAAATTGCAACAGCCGCTTGATAAACCTCACTATTAAAAGCTTGAACTTGTCGTAAATCCGAATTCACCGTAAATTTTGCCAACTTTTCTTCTATTCGTTCAAAAAGAGTGATGAACTGTTGGGCTTCTTCAATCAATTTGTTCTGTTCATAAGTAAAGCCCAAGCTTAAAAATAAAGCATGCTCCTTCATAATCCTCGACCAAAATTGAATTTCGTCCAAAGATCTCATGACGATTGGATTCGACATTACGCCCCCTCCTCACTTCACACTTCCTTCCCAAATATATGTAAGTGTACTTGTCCTTATTCTTGCTATTCTATAAAATTACTTAGATTACACTTACTTCTTAAACTATTCTGCCATTTAATACAATAAGAAAAGATAGCTGCAGTTAGATTTCACCTTTAACTCTTGCACAGTTACTTTAGTATATTCTTTCACTATTCATCGGGTAGGTGGCCAGTCGCTTGGTAGCTGACAGGAAACGATAAGAAATACCAAGGTCAAAGCCTCGTGAGAAAGCAACTCCCTAGCGAAGCAAATCATCATACTGCAACTGATTGGCATTCTTTCCTTTGTACAATACAAAAAGCCATTTTATTCATATTACAAGTAATTTTCAATTCTATTACATCCCTAATAAGTCAGATAAATTTCCGAATCTATATAATGCTAATACTTTTAAAACAAAATAAATTTGGAGGGCTTTTTTTTATGAAATATATTATTCTAGTAACTTTACTTACAGTTGGACTGTTCCTGTTACCTGATTCAGCTTCTGCTCATGGAAAGTATACAGTTCAATCAGGGGATGTTTTATTAAAAATTTCTAAGAATCATAATGTAGACATTGATACGTTACTTGCTTCGAATCCTTTTATAGAAAATCCGGATATCATTTTTCCTGGACAAATTATAACAATACCGGATGGAAACGGACAACAGTTTACAGTTACTGCCTATACAGCGGGTTATGAGTCAACCGGAAAACGACCAGGCGATCCTGCTTACGGCATTACCGCATCAGGTACCAAAGTAAAGGAGGGTCAAACGATAGCTTGTCCTCCATCCATTTCATTTGGAACTACAGTACATATTCCAAACTTAGGTCAAACATATACTTGTGAAGATCGGGGAAGCGCAATTACAGAAGGGCGATTAGATGTATATATAGCAGATCTGGATCAAGCTTTACAGTTCGGTGTAAAAGAATTGCAAGTACATATTTTAAATTAACTTAAGTAATTTAAAGACTTACGATAACAAACGTAGACCCCACTAACAGAGTGGGGTCTACGTTTGTTGCGGGGAGATTAACCATCTATTGTTGGTTATTTCATTTTCAAGACTTAAATCATAAAAAAGTCATAAAATATAAAAGGTGATACATATTTGTCATGTATAATATTTATCGCCCTTTTGCTTGTAAAACTAAAGACACCAGTTAGTGGAAGAAGAAAAGTGAATCCTTTTCCACAATCACGCCCCATTATGAATTAGTTATTGTCTTTTTTACTTTTCTAGGATGTAACGTCATTAGTATCTAGTTATGGATGACCTTATCTTTCCATCTCTATCCACGGCTCAAATTCAGGCATAACACTGTATTCCTTTCCGTTGGTTTCAACTACCACATTTCCAGATTTTGCAGTGGAATAAATCTGTGTTTTGAGTTTACCCAAGTTCTTAATTACGCGATCTTCCGGATTTCCATATCCGTTTGCTTGACTGTAGGTTATAACCGCCGCCTGGGAATTCACTTCTTTTAAGAACTTCATGCTACTCGAACTAAAACCATGATGAGCTGCCTTAAATATCTCTGCCTCCACATCGTATTTTCTCCTGATATCTTCTTCCTGTTCCGCCTCAACATCACTCATAAACAGAAAGTCAATTTCGTCATAGGATACTTTCAAAACAACGGAAGACTGATTATTGCTTTCTATATCCCCGCCTGCATTCAATACTTGAATATCCAATTTATCATCCAATTGGAGCCTCTCTTTTTCCTTCGCTGTTTTAACAGGAATTTCCTCTCTAAGAATAACCCATAGATAGGCAGCATATGTCCTTGTCGAATCGGCCCTACCATTGTCGATGAGTTGTTTGACCGGAAAATTTTTCATCACTTCAATGAGTCCTCCAATGTGATCAAAATGTGGATGCGTTGCAACCATCAAGTCAATTTCTTCAACATTGGTCTGTTTTAGATACTCCACCAATTTAGGTCCCGCATCCGGCTGGCCTCCATCTATTAAAATAGATTGTCCCTTTGGAGTCTCGATCAATACACTATCTCCATGGCCAACATCAATGAAATGAACACGCATAGGGGGATTTGAGTCAGCGTAGATGCCGGCTGGAAAGACGAAAATTAGAATAAAGAGGAAGCTAATCCATCTTTTCATAATAAAGTCCCTCCTTTATGTGTGATTCTTCCCTAGGTAAAAGCTGATTAAACTGCGAAAGACGAGACATATTTAAAACAATCAAGAAATGAAAAATAACAGGCGTAGATTCGGAAGCTATCCTATATGGAATCAAGGTGTGCCATTATACATAAAATGGATTCCTTCTTTAAGGAAAGCACCCATTTGTTGAAGATGTATTACCCAATAATCGGTGCCCAATAGTTAAAGCGTAAATCCTGGCAATATTCACTTTCCTCTAAAGTTGCTATTAAACAATATAGCCCGATTATTGAATAAGAGCAAAGGCGCTTGTTCAACTATTCTACCTCTTTAGTAAAAGAAGACCGTCACATTGACTATCCTTGTTCAAGTTAAGCACCCTATAGTTTAATAAGCCATTGGCAATGTAGATATAATAAAAACTATAATTAAAACTAATTTAATATAACCGCCATATTTTGGGGTTCCGTGCTTCTTTTCTAACATAGAAACGTAAGTAATTAGCAAGGTCAATCCAATGACCAAAATGGTAAATCCTACCTTGTCATCTTGAAGAAGCAAAGCCCTCAGTGCAAAAAATCCTATTAACAGATATCCAATATATCCTAATGTAAATTGAATAACTTGCTTCACTCTTCATCCTCGCTCCCTTTTAGTTATTACTCACTATTATTTCTTGTTGTTGCATATATTCCTTTTTATATGTCCGTAGTTTATCAGCTTTAGTAAAATAACTTCGACATAAAAAAGCGTTAATCCTTCTTGAATTAACGCACCCGTTACTTTAAGTACAATTATTCTCAAACTACAATAGCGACTGGATAAAGAATTGCATTAACTTTATAATTTAAGCACCTTGTAGATTAAAGAAAACTTTTTTATTAGATAACCACTTCAAATTCATTTACATATACTGCATTTCCTGTAATTTCTATTTTATAATTTTCTTGTGTCTTAGAAACGTGTACCAATACCCTACCATCTTTATCAATTTCCTGCCCTTGTTCTACTACAAGGTTTAAAGATTCTTCAAAATTTCTTTTTATATAATTAGCAAAATATGCTCCCATTACCCCTGAGGCAGTTCCTGTAACAGCATCTTCTATTGTACCAGAGAAAGGTGAAGAGAAGTGTCGAGCGTGCATATTAGCATCCGAATCATAGGTTTCTAAACAAAATGGGTGAAGGGATGCTTTTGGTATTTCTTTTAATATTGTAGGAAATAACTTATTATTTGGTCTCATTTTTTTAAAGGCATCAAGTGTTTTTATTGGAATTAAAAGTGTCCAAGTCCCTGTACTACCATATATAATCGGTAATTTATCATCAATATCCTCTTTTGTTATCCCGATGGAGTTAGCTAAGTCTTCGATAGAACCTTTATAATCTTTAAACTGTGGTGAAGCCTGTTTCATAGTTATAGATGTTTTATTATCAAGTGTTTTAACAATCTTTATTGGTAAAACACCTGCTTTTGTTTCAATTGTAAAATCCTTTTTATCCCCTAATAATCCTTTCGTTTTTAAAGCGTACACAGTTGCCATTGTGCCGTGTCCGCAAAGGTTCATTTCGTGACCCGGAGTAAAATACCGTATTCCAAGGTCAGCTATTTTAGACTTAACTGGAAAAGCTGTTTCATTAAACCCTACTCTTAGAGCAACTTCTTGCATTTCCCTATCTGTTAAGCCATTTCCATATAAAACAACCCCAGCTGGATTCCCTTTATTGGGTTCTTTACTAAAAGCATCATAATGATAAACCTTTACCGATTTCACGAGTTAATCCCTCCATTAAATTAGAGAATTATTTATATATTCTTTATCTTATTAAGATTTACCACTCGTTACCGCTGCATTTACCAATGGGATAACATCAAGTCCGGATTGGAATTTCGTTTTCTTTCACTGGTTAAGAAATGGACAGGAATCTAGTAAAAGAAAGCGTTCCTTGCTTTCTATTTAGTTATAGATTATCGGACATTTTAAAGGGGAGCAAGATGTCATAAGGAGTTAGGTAGCGTATTGTGATGCTTACAACTTAATGAGCCCGGACACCAATCTCCAACCTGGTGTCGGGCTCATTTAAATTCAAGCAGTAGGCAATGGTTTTTTCAGCCAATCTTTGTAAAAAGTATCGATATCGGGTTCAAAATCAAGTAGAATCGGATACCATGGTGGGACAGCTTCTGTTTCCAATTGGGTTGCGCAACCAGGACAATAGTATTCTCGAATGACTTGCCATTCTGGGTCTGGCGACATTAATTTTGGATAAATTTCGTTCATCAATTCCTCTGTATTACGTACAAATATTTTTGCTTCTAGCTTCCAATTTTCTCTGTAATCGCAAAATTCATGTCCGCAATCACATTTAACGATGCGATCACCGTTTTTCTTTTGGACAATATAGAGATGTAATCCGTATGGGAGTAGGATTGGATCATCCCATGGGACGCGCTCTTGTAAAACGCTCAAATGTAAGTCGAAGCGCTCGGGATCTTTAAAGTCGGACATCATTTCTTTTAATTGATAAAACTCTAATGTACCGTCCACTAATTCTGCAATTCTCTTTTTATCGTATTTTGCCATGTTCCTTCACCTCACTCGTAATTTATTGTTTAATCCGTTCTTTTTTCTCTTTGAAACGATTAATTCGCGATCCTAACAATGGTACATCTAAATCTTCTTCATATATCATCCATTCTTCAGGCAAATTCCAGAACTCTTTAAACTCATCGGTAAATTTCTCACTGAGTGCGAAGCTTTCGGCATACATATGTCTGACTTGTAATGCCGCATCCATATTGACAACATTGTCACGTGAATGGTTAATCCATTCCTTTGTACTGACACTACGATTCAATCGGTCTTTTCGAATTTGTTTTCGTTTCTTTTCAGTCGCATTAAGATCAATAGCATAGGTACCATTATTCTCGGTGAATACACAACCATACACTTTTTCAGCATATCTTAATAAAATATATTTTTCATTTAAGTCTGCTTCGACGTCTTGTGGTCTGCGGTCAAGTGGATCACCAAATCCTGGACCACCACGCAAGTAATTCATGATAACATCATAGTCTTTGAATTCCTCTTGAGTTGTCACTGCTTGGCGATCACGATGGATAGCTTCGGCATTCATTACTGTTTCAAAAACTGGGTTATCGGGATCGGTATCTCCACCTAATGGAATCGGTTGTTTATTTTTAATTCGGTCTTTAATATCTGTCTTGTTTGCTTGGAAGCGATATCCTGCAGCAGCTGGATAACCACCCATTAGTCCACCATCTGTTGCCATCACTCCAGAGCCAGCCATGAACATCGTCCATTCCTCAGCGCCCCAGCCAAGGCGTAGCGATTGCCAGCCATTTCCACCGCGGTATTTTCCTGCACCACCAGAACCTGGTAGAATTTGTCTGCCTAAAAAAACGAGTGGCTCTAACAATTCCCAAATTTCCATGTCACCCATATCACCCTCTGGATTCCAAAGGGCAGCGGTATGGCTTTCCCCGTCTTGAACAGCACTTGCTCCAACACCACATGAAGATGTTTCGAAGCTATTCATCGCAGACAATTGACCATATTGATCATAGCCTCCACCCATAAGCCAGTTGGAAGTATGGGCATTTCCGGCATTTATCTCTTCTAAATAACCACGACCATAGTATGCACGTGACAGACCGCGCCAAAGTGGCGACCATGCGGCTACAAGGGCATGCCATGTATTGGAATGGGCAGAACGAAGGTCGTCAGGGTTAAACCAAGAACCGAGTGGTATACCAAATTCACTTGCATAATAGGCACCATCATTGATCCGGTCATTCGGTACTAGTGTTTGTGACAGCATAACCCATATTCCACTCGTAATTGATACAGGTGTTGCATTAAATGGATGCCAGCCCCAACGATTCGATCCTTCAAAATCAATTTTTAGTTTTCCGTCTTTATGAACAGTAATCTCAGACGGGGTGTGCAAAATTGTATCAACCTTAGCAAAAGATGGTAAATCTAAGTCTTTAAATGGAACGTCAACAAAAGAGGCTTGACGATATTTTCCAGGTATTAGCATCGTTTTTGATTGGTTTACAAATCCACGACGCCCGTCTTCAATGATTTCACGTATAAACTGTTTATATGCGTCAACGCCTTCTTCTTTGACGACGTCTAAGACTAAATCACGAATCATATGACAACCAGCAATCCGTGTTTTTTCATCCAAGGTCCAATATTTTACAGCACGGACAGAACGTGTACTTTCCAGTAACCAGTCTTTTGATAAAACGTCGTTCTGACCAATTTTACGACAGGTTACTTGATAGCCATCATCATAGCGCTGCACAGGGCCCATCGGCATACTTCCCGGGGCACTCGCACCCGTATCAATTACGTGGGTTACCCCACCTGCCCAGCCAATTACCTCACCTTCCCAAAAGATTGGAACTAATGTATGGACATCACATGTGTGTACATTTCCAACATGATTATCATTATTACAGAAAATGTCTTTATCATTGATTCCAGGATTGTCCTCGTAATCATTATTAATCATAAATTTAATAGCTGCGCCCATGGTTCCTACGTGAATAATAATTCCTGTTGATGTAACAATCGAATCTGCTTCAGGTGTGTATAAACTAAAACATAATTCTCCTTCCTGCTCGACAATAGGAGAAGCAGCAACTTTTTTCGCTGTTTCCCTTGCATGTACAACACCGCCACGAAGTTTAGAATATATTTTTTCAAAACGAATTGGATCCGCTTCTTTAAAGGGAAGCTTTGTTAACCCAGCATAGTGACCTGTTTCTCGACTAATTTCATCTATTTCATGGCGCATTTCCTTTAACGTTTTTCCGTCCCAGCCAATCGGCTTTTTTGTTTGCTGTATTTCATTAAGCACTTTCGCCAAATTCATTACCTCCTCAAATTTTTGTAAAACTGCAATTATAACTCTTTTAGGTGGAAAATTCGCTTTTCATCCAGATATGCTTCGAATCCAATTGGAACAACAAGAGTTGTTGCACTTGATTCAATAATTGAAAAAGCTGTGATCGTATTTCCAGGCTTAAGTTTTTCCATCTCATAAATAGACGCATTTAGAAATTCTCCATCCCAATACACTTCACGATTGCCTAGGTAAGCTTCTTCAGGTGGCTCTTTACTAGATAATGATTCCTCTGGTATTTTCGGTTTGGGCACTTCAACGACACCACGAACAATTGCCCCTGTGATTGAATAACCTAACTCTGGTGATAAGGCTGACTTCGAATATACTTTTGAATATGTTTCTTCAAATGTTTTTACTAGAGTTTCATAATCGGAAATACTCTTAAATTCTTTAATCGGTGCTTCAATTTCAAGGTCATTGAGTTGTCCTTGATATTGCATTCGATATAAAAGTTTGAAATCAACTTCATTATTAGAATAACCGTTTTTCTCAAATTCCTCGGCAACCTTTGTTTTTAACTCCGTCCAAGCCGCCTGTAATTCTATTCCTGCATTAAGAATGGCATCATCTTCCGCATGTTCCTCAACGTTTATATCTAAGGTTTTATCATAACGATATTCAAAATCTGCAGCGCCACAGCCAAATGCAGAGAAACCAGCAGCCCATGCTGGGATGAGAATATCTTCAAAGCCTAGCCCTTTCGTATATCCCGCTGTGTGTAAGGGTCCACCGCCACCATATGAAAAACATACATATTGTGAAGGAGAGTAGCCTTTTCCAAGAATCATAGATTCGAGGTAATTTCGCAGTTGGGATTCCAATAACTCGGTTACCCCGAAGGCCGCGTCTTCCACCGTTAATCCAAGTGGTTCAGCAATTTGCGTTCGAACGGCTTCATATGCCTTTTCTTTGGAAAGCTTAATGACACCACCAATAAAATTATCTGGATTGATCAGGCCAAGCACGACATGACAATCGGACACGGTAACAGTTTCAATGCCTCCCTCAGGATTACACACACCAACACGTGAACCTGCACTATCAGGTCCAATAACTAGGTTTCCATAGTTCGGATCAACACGTACAAAACTTCCCGTTCCTGCTCCCGTTGTATCCATGGAAACAAGTGGTAACGAAAGGACAAGGCGCGCCATGGCTGGATCGGTTTCAATAGCTAAATTTCCATCTGTGATCAGACCAATATCAAAACTTGTTCCACCGATATCCGAGCATGCGACATTTTTAAGACCGAGATTTTCACTTAAATACTTCGCTCCGACCATCCCACCAATTGGACCGGAAACACAAGTACGTGCTAATTCATTTGCCTGAATACCAATGGTTCCTCCATGACTTGCCATAATACGAAGGTCAAATTCTGCTCCTTGTTCACGCAATGAATGGTCTAACATTTCCAATGTCTTTCGTGAAGGCTCAGCAGCATAGGCCTCAACGATTGTCGTATTCGTTCGATGGGACTCCTTTCGAACGGGATAATAGTCAACCGTAGCAAAGACTTTAATATCTTTATTTTCCTGTTGGATCATTTCTTCAGCAATATCTCTAATTTTTCGTTCATGTTCAGGAAATTTGTACGAATGAAGTAGACTGATCACTATAGCTTCTACATCTTCGTCAAGTAAGGATTGGATCGCTGGTCGAATATCATTTTCATAAAGTGGTATAACAACATTCCCGAATAAGTCGACCCTTTCTGTAACACCAACTGTCCATTTTCGAGGTACAAGTGGTGAATCGAAATGATGGGTATTAATATGAATTCGGTCGGAATAGGAATATCCTAAGTAGGATTGTACTCCACGTCCCATTCGGTGATTGTCTTCTGTCCCTTTATTAACAATTAATCCAACTCGTTGCCCTACTCGTGATACCAAGCGATTGAGCATTGCTGTTCCAGAGTAAACCCCTGCGAGTAGATTCGGATATTCTTCTTCAATGACGGCATCCCATTGATTGAGTGCATCGATGGCAGAGTTTCTCAGGCCAATATGCTCGTCTTTAGGTGTTGTTTGTGCTTTCCCAACAACAAACTCCCCTGCTTCATCAATAATAAAAGTGTCTGTCATCGTTCCACCTGCGTCAATTGCAAGAATTTGTGACCTTGCCAAATTATATTCGCTCCCCTCATCCATAAGGATATTTAGTTTTACAGCATGTCTGTGACGTAGTACGGTCTTCTTTGAAAAGTTGCTGTTACAAATACACTTGCAAATTGCGTGCCAGCTTTTTTAAAAATAAAAGCTTTTAAATGTAAGGGCTTACATACCGAGTGTTGTTCAAAATGTGTAGCGAATAGCAACAGGTGTAGCGCAACAATGGAGTTGATTGCTTCAGTAAAAGGTTTAGTTTGTTTGGACCTAATAGAAGAATTGGCGAAGAAAAGATAGAAAAACAAAATATAATTATTGATTATTGCAAAAATTACGTAAATAATATAAGATGTATTATAATAGAAATCTACCCAATTGACCCGGCTCCCTTAGACAAATGCATTCTTGGTAAATCATTACTTGATGAAAAAGGATAATCATTTGATAAAGGAGGATAACCCTTGGAAAATTTATTCACCTCGATGTACTCTGCATTGGATTTGAACGATGATGCAAGTGCGATTAGGCGATCATGGGAGGATTTTGTTACTGATCATAATTATAGTACGTTGCAGATGCCTATAAGGAATGATATTTTAGATTCTTGGAAGCGTTGTCATAGCGATGGAATCAATCCTCTGCAGACTCAAGCAAGAGAAGGGCTTACGCCAATTGAGCTAGAGCAGTTATGGACAGAATCCGAACTCTATCATTCAGCAAAGCCAATTATTGAGGCTGTTTTTCAAAAATTAATTGGCACAGACTACTTGATTACGTTAAATGATGAAAAAGGGAACATGATTTATTTAAAAGGTGAAATAGATATATTAAGGAAGACAGAGAAAATGAACTTCACGGTCGGAATGGATTGGAGCGAAGCAGCAGCTGGAACGAATGCAATTGGGACAAGTATTATAACGAAAACGCCGATACAGATTTTTGCAACGGAACACTTTTGTGAGGGATTTCACTCAATGACATGTTCATCTGCCCCAATTTTCCAGCCTTACACAAGAAAAGTCCTTGGAGTGATTGATATTACTGGCTTATGGCCAAATGGACAACCACATACACTCGGTTTAGCTGTCACCATTGCCCAAACTATAGAACAAGAGCTTACGAAACTACACATTAAAAAATATAACTTCTTAATGGAATATTATCATCAAAAGAAATCGCAATGGAAAAACGATCCGATGCTCGTTATAAGCAATGATTTTCTGTTAGTTAACGGCAGTGATAAATTACTAAAAACCTTCGAAATAGATAAGATGATGCATTTAAATGAAAATCACCAACTCCGTGCTATTGTAAGAAAACTAAATGAGCGAAAATTTGATCGAACGGATCTCTCGACCCAGCTAAATAATGTTGAACTGCTTGGCCTTCGCCTTGATGATGTACATAGGATTCAAACTTCTGGTGAAACAATCGGATATGTCATTTTATTTAAAGGCAATTTGACAGACAAAGCACCTGCCATGACACAAGTGAATCCAATTACAAAGTATAATTTAGTTGGAGAATCAGGTGGTCTGAATCGAGTTTTGTATAAAGTTCAAAAAGCGGCAACAACAGATGTGCCTGTTCTATTAATTGGCGAAACCGGTACTGGTAAAGAAGAAATCACTCGAATGATTCATCAGGAAAGTCGAAGAAAGAAACAGCCATTTATCGCAATGAACTGTGGTGCGATTCAAAAGGACCTCATTGGCAGTGAGTTGTTTGGCTATGAAAGTGGGACCTTTACTGGTGGCAACAAAGGAGGAAAAAATGGAAGGTTCGAGGCAGCAAATGGCGGAACTTTGTTTTTAGATGAAATTGGCGAAATGCCCTTTGATCAACAGGTACATCTACTTAGAGTTCTAGAAGAAAAGGAAATTACAAGGCTAGGCTCTTCGAAGACTATCAAGGTGGATGTACGAATTATCGCAGCGACAAATCAGAATTTACAGGATATGGTTGAAAAAGGTCTGTTTCGCAAAGATTTATATTTTAGACTAAATGTTGTCTCAATCGAAATTCCGCCATTACGGGAGCGAAAAGAAGATATATTGCAGTTAAGTAATTACTTCTTAGCTAAATTTGCCAAGAAATATGAATTACTATCCCCACCGATCTTCGATGAAGAAACGGCGAGCATTTTAGCGAATTACCATTGGGAAGGCAATATAAGAGAGCTCAGGAATGTAATTGAACATGCGGTTATTTTTAGTATGTCATCAGCAGTAATTAATCGGACGCATTTACCCGATTATCTACTGAAAAACATTGAAGACTCCCCACAAAAGGAAGACAACAAAATGAATCTTTCTTTGATGGACAACCTAGAAAAACAGCAAATCATTGAGCTCCTGCAGATGAAAAACTGGAATATATCAGCAGTTTCGAAAGAACTGAGTATCGCGCGGTCAACTTTGTATCGTAAAATACAAAAATACCAGCTCGCGAAAACCTAACAGTTGCTTCGAATTCCCTTTTTAAATAGTTGGCATCCTATTTGCTATAAATGAAGTAGAAAGAGGTGAAAAGGAATGAAAAAAATTTTAACATCATTTGATGAAGCTGTACGGGATATTCAAGATGGTTCGACGATCATGGTAGGTGGTTTTGGACTTGTTGGGATTCCTGAGAATTTGATTCTAGCTCTAAGAGATGCGAATGTGAAGCACTTGACAGTTATCTCTAATAACTGTGGTGTTGATGATTGGGGCTTAGGTTTATTATTGAAAAATAAACAGATTGATAAGATGATTGGTTCCTATGTCGGAGAAAATAAGGAATTCCAGCGCCAAGTTTTATCAGGTGAATTGGATGTTGAGCTTGTACCACAAGGGAATTTGGCTGAGCGGATTCGAGCAGGCGGAGCAGGGATTCCTGCATTTTACACACCAGCAGGGGTGGGTACACCGATTGCAGAAAGGGTGGAAGTACGGACGTTTGACAATAAGGAATATGCGCTGCAAACGGCATTGAAAGCGGATTTTAGTTTGGTCAGAGCTGCGTTTGGTGATACCCATGGGAATTTAATTTATAACAAGACGGCGCAAAATTTTAACCCAATGATTGCTACAGCTGGGCAGGTGACGATAGCGGAAGTTGAACAGATTGTTGAAGCAGGTTCGCTTGACGCGGCACAAATTCATACGCCAGGAATTTATGTGCAAAGATTAATCAAAGGGAAGCAAGAGAAACGAATCGAAAAATTAACATTAACTAAATAAATCAGGGAAGGAGGTAACTCACGTATGGATAAAGAATTGATTCGGGAAAAAATAGCGAAACGAGCGGAACAGGAGATTGAAAGCATTTCCTATGTGAATTTAGGAATTGGTATCCCAACAATGGTTGCGAATTATATACAGCCCGATAAAGAAGTGGTGCTTCAATCAGAAAACGGTTTACTAGGGATTGGCAGATTTCCATTAAAGGAAGAAGTGGATCCTGATTTAATCAATGCTGGGAAGGAAACGGTCACTGCGACTATCGGCGCATCCTATTTCAGTAGTGCCGAGTCCTTTGCAATGATTCGCGGTGGTCATATTGATTTGGCGATTTTAGGTGGAATGGAGGTTTCGGAAGCAGGGGACCTAGCAAATTGGATGATTCCTGGAAAAATGATCAAAGGCATGGGTGGAGCCATGGATCTCGTTCAAGGGGCGAAGAAGGTTGTAGTAATTATGGATCATGTCAATAAAAATGGCGATCCAAAAATTCTAAAATCATGTACATTACCTTTAACGGGAAAAAAGGTTGTGAATCGCATCATTACGGACCGTGCTGTCATTGACGTAAGTGAAAACGGACTCGTCCTTGTGGAAGTGGCAAAAGGTTTTACAATTGATGATATTGTGAGCGCAACAGAAGCCAAACTACATGTCGATGAGAATGTGAAAATGGGGACCTATTGAATTAAGAAACGGCTCCAAAGCCGGAACGGATAATATGCAAAACGCACTTTATTTATGTGCATTTTGCAATGGAATTATTTAATAATCCAAAACCGTACAAATACTTTACAAACAAATCTCCCTGCGGCAAATGTCATAAAGATTATAAGTTATGGAAGGAGCAAGGAATGAATATTAAAGATAAACAAGAAAGGGTTGAAATGTAACCTTTGTCAAGGACGTTATAAATAGACTAGGCAACATCTAAAAGATGATTTCTGTATTGTACAGGAGTCATCTTTTTTACGTTCCATTTTAAATTTGCGTAATATAACCTGTATTTATGGTAACCCATAAAAATGTATATACAGTTTTATGAGTTACTTATCTTCTTTATCTAATAATCCTTAGTTGCTTTTTCAACTATATCAACCTTTATAACATCATTTATAGCAGCAAAATTACGGAATCTTTTATGAAGTTCTGCTTCTGGTATAAATGCTACTTCTTTGGTTTTTCTTTCTACTGTAGTTACATCTTCCTGTATTTCTGTATTTACAGGTTATTCGTCATTTTGGACAATCTTAGAAATGAATTCTGCATTCCCTTTTTTTTAGGGGGGCTTGTGGTTTTGGTCTACTATATTTATCCTTTAACGACTAAAATATCTCCGTATAGCCCTCCGATTAATAAAAGAGCAACTTGAAACAGGAGATGTAGACCAGTCAAGGACTGTATCGCTTAATACAACATCAAAGACTACCCAAATAGAAACTAATACCAATAATATTAAGAATGATGAGTTTGAGGATTTGTCTGAAGACATATTGAATATGGGTAAATAAGAAATAAGTCTTTATCCATCCCCTACTTATCCTTTCTTTTAAAATTGAAAAGAAATTTAACTATATATATTTTATCTTTATCATGTATTGCTGTAATTACGGTTTTATAGTTATACAGCAATACATGTAGTTTAGTTTTTATAGGAAATCTATCGGAGTAAATACATAGAATAATAAGATAACAAAAAGAGTGCAGAAATGATATGCTCCCCGTTAGGTAGACAGATTAAAAAATAAAAATTTATTTTGCCTTAGGGGGGTTTTTGTTTCCAAAAGATCGCACTCATTATTGTAAAGAGGATTTTAATATTAGCTCGATTGTACGTTTTTTGATTTAAAAAACCCTTCATCTTATTAAATGAAGGGTTTCTTAATCAAGTTATGCGGAAGTAGAAGATTGGCCACCATCAATTCGATAATAAGTACCAGAAATGAAGGAGGCTTTATCAGAAGATAAGAACACCATTAAATCTGCAATTTCTTCTGGAGTAGAATAGCGACCCATGGGAATAGAAGCTTCAATTGCTTTTTTAGCTGCAGCTGCATCTTCTGGGTTTGTATTCGATTCGATACGTTTCATCATATCTGTATCAACAGCTGTCGGAGCCACTGCATTTACACGAACGCCATATTGTGCTCCTTCTAAAGCAGCCGATTTAGTAATCCCTACAACTGCGTGCTTAGAAGCAACGTACGCGCTCATTCCTGGTGCGCCTAACCAACCGCCGTTTGAAGCCGTGTTGACAACGGCCCCACTTTTTTGTTCTTTCATTACTTGAAGAACATATTTTAATCCAAAGAATACTCCCATAACGTTAACATCTAGTACTTTTTTAATATTTTCCTCCGTAATATCCGTAATAAATTGATAATCGCCATTTATACCAGCGTTATTGATGAACACATCAATACGCCCATAATGTTCCTTTGTTTTTTCTACATAAGCTTTTGCTTCTTCCTCTTTTGCAACGTTAGCCGTAAGTGTTAAAACATCTGTGGCATCAATGGTAGAAGCAGCTTTTTCTAACGTTTCTTGATTTAAATCGACAAGTGCTAGTTTGGCCCCTTCTTTAGCGAACGATTTTGCTGTCGCAAGACCGATACCACCTGCAGCACCAGTAATTAAAACAACTTTGTCTTCAAATGACATCAAAAAACCTCCTAAAAATGTTCTCAATATTTCTCCACCTACAAATATGTATTCCCTAAAAACCCTTTCAAATCAAGATTATTTGTGATTTGAATCATTATTTCTTCTTTAATAAGTACAAGAGATGGAATGAATCAATAGTTTATCAACAAGTTCCTCCAAAGGTTGAATATTCCAAGACTGAATACGGTCAGATTTAAATACCAGTGTTAGCAGCTATGAGAGATTGGGGATTGAAACATCTTGAACATCTTGATGAATTATATGGTGAAGAAAATAAACTAAAAGGTTAATAAAATAATTAAAACTATCTAAGTATCTAGGGATATTCACAAGACAGAAATATATATTTCATAGATGTGAAATTAATTATGATTTAATATGGAATTTTAAAACCAAAGGATGGGAAATCATTATTTAACAAAAAAATACCGCAATAAATTCTGTAGCGAATATAATTGCGGTTTTGCATGTAAATGACTCGTTTGTACCTTAGTAGTAAACCCGTTAGAATAAAGCTGCTGTTTTGTTTATTTTTCCTTTTTTATAGGTTCATCTTTTAACGCTGCCCAAAATGCAAGCACAATAGAGAGTAATAAAACAATTATTGGGGCAATAAAGATGAGAAAATCATTCATGTTCAGCCCCCCTTATTTTCTTTTCCCTTTCACATAATCTTTATCAAACAGAAATAGTTTCAATAAAAGATAGAGAGATGGGATAAGCATCAGTAATCCTAATATAAACGCAACAACAAGTGAAATCGCCATTGCCTGATTCGTAAACCCTTCATAAATCGATAAATGCGGGTAAAGCAAATATGGATAGTGTGAAAATCCGTAGCCAAAAAACGCAAGTGCAAATTGGCCAAATAGCAGCCATACTACCAGGCTGTACTTTTTCCGTGACCAAATTAGAGCGACCGTTGCAATCCATAGCAGGAAGGAAACACCAAATACCCACCATATATCTAAAATTCGTTCAAAATGTGCCGGATTATGTGAGCGTAGTTCAAAGATAATTCCGCTTGCGGTAATAATGAGCGGCAATGCCCAGGCAAGTGCATACTTGCGCATCAATTCGGTTGCATCCTTATCTCCGGTTTTATTCGCATACCATGTTAGGAAAACAGCAGATATATAAAGAACGGCAACCACACTTAACACGACAATCGCCCATGTTAATGGACTAGTGAACAATGCCCAATAATTTAAGACTGGATCTCCGTTGACGATATCTACAAATCCACCTTCCGAAATCGTAAGCACAATTGATAAGGAGGCAGGAATAAATAGCCCGGACATTCCATACATAAACGCATACCCTTTATGTCCTCTCGATCCATAGGTTTCGAAGGCATAGTAGGAACCTCTTATCGCTAATAGGATTAAGGCAATACTGCCTGGAATCAAGAAAATCGTTCCAAAATAGTAGGCTGTTTGCGGGAAGAACCCAACAATCCCAACAAAGAAAAAGACGAAGAATACATTCGTTACTTCCCAAACTGGTGATAAGTAACGCTGAATGATTTTCGATAAAATATGGTCTTTTTTCGTAATGATACTGTACGCATTGAACACGCCGGCACCATAATCAATGGAGCCAACCATGACATATCCAAATAAAAACGTCCAAAGCACCGTAATCCCCAGGATTTCTAGACTCATGCTGGATCACCGCCTTTGTTGTATTTTTCCAAGTCCTTTTCAATTGGATTATTCTTAAATATGCGCCGCAGGACAAACACCGTTCCAGCGCCTAAAACAATATATAAAATAAGGAACAGAATAAACATCCATCCAACATAATCACTACTAGTTGCGGCTTGATCCACCGTCATAATTCCTCGTAATATCCAAGGCTGTCTGCCGACTTCTGCCGTCCACCATCCTGCCTCGATAGCAAGAAAAGTAAGCGGTCCACCTATTACAATCAGAAGACGGTACCACGAAGCTCTTACAAAGGACCACCCTAGTTTTATTCCGAACCAATAAATGAAGGAAAGAGCCATCATAAAGACCCCAATCGTTACCATGGTATCGAAAAAGTAATGGACAACCAGTGGCGGTGTTTCCTCTTGTGGAAATTCATTTAATCCTGTTACTTCCGCCATTGGATTCCCATGTGCCAAAATACTTAATGCAAATGGAATGTGAATGGCATATTTGGTTT
Source organism: Oceanobacillus piezotolerans (assembly GCF_003665065.1). Lineage (GTDB taxonomy): Bacteria > Bacillota > Bacilli > Bacillales > Amphibacillaceae > Oceanobacillus > Oceanobacillus piezotolerans. Next base: position 759,053 of record NZ_RCHR01000002.1, read on the forward strand.
CTTGATTTTCTTCATCTAACGCACCATATAAAAGGAGAGGTGCTCCTTCTTCTGTTTCGAAGTGCCATTCAAATGCAGCTAATTTCTCTGGTTGATATTCGGCTACATACTTTCCTGAGAAATCACCTATCAAGGCTGCCGCCACTGAAAAAATAAATCCAACCTTCATCATCAAATACAGCGATTTTTTATGATACTCATGGGAAGAGCCTTTCCATAGTTTAAATGCAGCAATGGCAGCTAATAAAAAGGCAGACGCCATATATGCTGTGACAATAACATGAGATACTTTAGTCGGCATCGCAGCAGTAAACATCGCTGCGATAGGATTGGCATGGACAAGCTGTCCATCCACGAAATCAAATCCTGCTGGCGCATTCATAAAGGAGTTCACGACGGTAATGAAAAATGCCGAAGCTGTTGCTCCAAGTGCCACTGGAATAAGCAGCAAAAAGTGCTTTCGCTGATCATCAAATCTGTCCCATGTATAAACATAGATTCCTAGGAAGATAGCTTCAAAGAAAAACGCGAAAACCTCCATAAATAACGGCAACGCAATAATGTTACCAGCCAGTTCCATAAAGTTCGGCCATAATAAAGAAAGCTGAAGGCCGATAATGGTACCTGTGACAACACCAACCGCTACCGTAACAACAAAACCGCGTGCCCAGCGTCTTGCCATTAAGATATAATGCATATCATTTTTCCTAATCCCAATCCACTGCGCAATCATTATCATAAGTGGGACACCCACACCAATGGTCGCGTAAATAATATGGAAGGTCAGCGTGAGCAAGGTTAGCATCCGACTTGCGAATACTGGATCTTCAAACAACAATGTGGTATTCCTCCTTTATTTCGTACACTGCTTTTAATAGCTTCTGAGATTAATATAATGGATGCGGTTCACAAGCCGACCATATATGAAGTTATGGAACTGTAGTGATATTGGTTTAAAAATGTAAACGACCGTGTGTTCAACTTATATTATGTATGGCCTCAGCAACACATTCTGTCTCAGTGCAGCTTTTTAATAGATTATTATTTGCATCCTTCACTAATGATATTTATAAAAAGCTAGCCTTTCCTTATGTATTGCTTACAATACGTATTTACCCAAACCTTAAAGGTTAAAACTTCTATCATAGTGGAGACATAGATTGACTTCCCTTGAAGATGGAGCATACTCGAAGGTTTTCTAGCGGCCTTTTGTGTTGCTTGCTCAAGTTTTGGGATGGCTCGAGCGACTTTTAATGCGGTTTGCTTACCTTTTAAAGGAAGGAGGGCGACTATTGAGGTGGGCTGATGAAGTTTCAGGGAGGCAGGAGCAACTTCTTTCTGTTTTGGGCAACTAGCCTCATTTTTATAAAAAAAGGCACTTCCCTTTTATTACAGGAAAGTACCCGGTAAAATAATTAGCTATAAGGATAGGAGCGTTTTTCATGCTGAATCGAAATCCATTTAAATGTAGTGAATGCATCGAGACTCCATTCTCCATTTAAACGGCCTACGCCAGAATTTTTCATTCCACCGAAAGCTACGTTCGGTTCATCATTAATGGTTCCATCATTAATATGAATCATACCAGTATCCATTAACTTGGCAAGCTCTGCACCACGTTCTACATCCCTTGTATGAATAGCGCCACTTAATCCATATGGACTTTGGTTAGCGTAAGAAATGACCTCTTCATCATTGGAAACTTTCATGATGGATACAACTGGAGCGAAGAACTCTTTATTAGCAATGGTCATATCTGGTGTCACGTCGGTAAATACAACCGGTTCAACCACATTACCTGTAACCTTACCTTGAATGACAGGTTTTGCACCCTCTTCAATGCCTTTCTCAATCAATGCAACGGTATTCTGTACTTGGCGTTCATTAATTAATGGTCCAATAATCGTATTATTGTCTTTTGGATCGCCACAAGTTAATTCGGAAACTTTGGATACATATTTTTCAACAAACTCATCATAGACTGCTTCATGTACAATTAGACGATTAGCAGACATGCAGATTTGCCCTTGGTGAGTGAAACGACTAAATACACCGGCACTTACTGCAAGGTCAATATCTGCATCTTCTAATACAACAAGTGCACTGTTTCCACCTAATTCTAAATGAACTTCTTTTAGATTTCGCCCTGCAACTTCACCAATATGTTTTCCAGTTTTCGTTGATCCTGTAAATGAAATGGCTCTTGGAATTGGATGCTCCACAAAGCCATCGCCAATTTCTGAAATCTCTGTAGTAATGACATTTAATAATCCTTTAGGAAGGCCTGCACTTTCGAAGATCTTAGCAATCATCGTTCCGCCCGTAATCGGAGTATTTTCATGCGGCTTTAATACCACACCATTCCCTGCAGCCAATGCTGGTGCCACAGATTTCATGGATAAGAAGAATGGGAAATTGAATGGGCTGATGACCCCAACTACACCTACTGGTACACGGTAAACACGATTTTCTTTTCCATCAATAGGAGAAGGTAAAATGGAACCATTCATTCTCATTGGAAATGTCGATGCTTCCTTTAAGATGTTTTGAACTAATCCAATCTCAAATTCCGCTTTTAATCTTGTTCCGCCTATTTCGTCAATAATCACATCCACGATAGCTTCATGGTTATCTTTAATATAATGGTGTGCATTATCGAATACTTCTCTTTGCACAACTGGATTAGTTTTCGCCCATTGCTTCTGTATCGTATCGGATGCTTCGTATGCATGATTTAGGTCATCCATGCTGGCGGCTTGATAACTGGCAATAATCTCACCATTGTATGGATTCTTATTATCAATTGTAAGAGTGCTGGTTCCTTCTCTCCACTCTCCATTTATGTATTGGCTATGTAATGTTTTAAAATTCACCATATGTATTAACCCCCATCACTAATTTTTAAGTTCTATATTTTCCCTAGCTAAATCCGCAAGAGTATGAATATTAGAATTCACTTCTTCCATCGTGGCAGTTAACTCTTCAATTGCAGCAGACTGTGAATCTGATTCTAAATTTGCTTTCTGAATATCTTGGTTTAGGCTATCAATGATTTCTTTAATATTGGTTGTAATATCTTGTATTTCCTCCACTTGTTTTTTGGAGCCGCTAGCCATCTTTCGAATTTCATCTGCAACAACAGAAAATCCTCTACCATGTTCTCCAGCCCGGGCGGATTCAATCGCAGCATTTAACCCAAGTAAATTACTCTGTTCTGCAATTCCTTTAACCACTCCAGAAACCTCTTCTATCTGCTTAATACTGTGATTAACCTCATTGGATTTATTAGAAATAAAGTTCATATTCCCCGCTAAATCAGAAATAGAATTTGCCATATCTAAAACTGTTTTCGTAACATCTTCAACTATATGTGATAGACTACTCGATATATCATTGAGTTTATTTGCTTTGTCTACGTTCTGCCCTACTCCGACTCCCCCTACCACTCTTCCTAGTTCATCTCTAATCGGAACAGCACGAGAAACCAAATTCACCCCTAATATTTCAGCAGGTACCGTCATAGCTTGATTTCTATTCTCTCGAATGGCCTTGGTGATGATATCGCCTTCTAATAAAGGATCACCTGGTGTTACATTTAAGGCAAATGTCTTAGCTGGAAAGTTTATGATTAACTTCTCTTTGTCATAAATCCCAATAGTAATATCGTCATTGATTAGCTCTTGAATATATGGTGCTAAATTGATAAACGCCTCTATAGTTGGGTGATGTTTTGCTTCTATTTCAACTGACACTTCATTTCCCTCCTATCTATTTTAAGAATGACTTCCATATTATATATCGGAAATTACCAATTTTTGTTAAATTTTATGGAAATAAATGGAAATACAACAATATAACTAAACAGAAAATCTTTTGGATAACTGGGGAAATTATGTGATAAACCGACGATTATGGTATTCATACCACAGTTTGCAAACCAAGCACTGTCTCCTGTCCCTAAGAACTAAAGTTAAACAATCCTAAAAGGTAAAAAATTTAGTATCTTATGAAAATTCTATTGACAACGTTTGCAGTGTTTAGTAAGATATTGTCAAAGTTAATTTGCGTGATGGAGATTTGGAGATCCACATTAGAAGCGTACATCTTATTGAGTGCGTTTTTAAATGTGGATTTTCTTTGCATTATATACAAGTACAAAGGAGTGGATAACGGAATTCAAATCTATCATCAGTTCATTGTAAAAAGAAAGAAAGGGAGGAATTATGTTGAAGAAGTTATTATTACTCGTTGCTATTCTTTCACTAGGATTACTAATGGCATGCAGTTCTGAAACTGGTGGAGAATCCAGTTCGGAGGAAGTTAAAAAATTAAAGCTCGCACACAATCTAAGTGAGGATCATCCTATCCACACTGCATTGACAAGCTTTGCTGAGGATATTGAAGAAAAAACAGATGGCTCTATTACATTTGAAATCTTTTCCAATGGTGTATTAGGCAGTGAGCAAGAGGTATTAGAGCAAATGCAAAGCGGTAGTGTCGACGTTACGAAAGTAAGTGCCGGCGCATTGGAGTCCTTCTCAGATGATTACTCTGTGTTCTCCCTTCCCTATATTTTCACAAGTGAGGAACATTATCGTAATGTGATGGAATCTGATGTAGTCGAGGAAATCTATCAATCTACTGAAGATAATAACTTTATTGGTTTATCCTATTTCGACTCTGGAGCAAGAAGCTTTTATACAAAAGATACTCCGGTTGAAACACCAGAGGATTTAGATGGACTTTTAATACGAGTAATGGATAGCCCAACAGCGATTGAAATGATTGAACTGTTAGGCGGAACGCCGACTCCATTAGCTTATGGTGAAGTCTACACTGCTCTGCAGCAAGGTGTTATTGATGGCGCTGAAAGTAACCCAACAGCATTAACAACTGGACAGCATGGTGAGGTTTCAAAGGCATTTTCTTATACAGAGCATACAAACATACCTGATATTGTTGTTATCAGAAAAGACATTTGGGATAGCTTTTCAGATGAAGAGAAGCAAATCTTTGAAGAAACAGCAAATGAAGCAAGAGTGGAACATACAGATCTATGGAATAAAGCGATTGAAGAAGCGGTAACAGAAGCGGAGGGAATGGGTGTCGAATTCTATGACGTGGATAAAGAGCCATTCATAGAATTGGTACAGCCACTTCATGATAAATATAGTGAAAATGAAAGATTAGGAGAATTGATCGAGCGCATCAATGAATTAGATAAGTAATGATCAGGAAGATGCTCACTGCCTGAGCATCTTCTATTTCATAATAGCTTGCAGAGATATGTGGGAAAGAAATGGGGTTATGAATAATATGATAGACAAAATAAAGACCATACTGAATTGGACCATTCTCTTCATTGCTTCCGTGTTATTAGCAGCTTTGGTACTAGGTGCTTTATGGCAAGTCTCTAGTCGGTATGTTTTAGGTTCCCCAAGTACGTATACGAATGAATTACTTGGGTATTTGCTAGTATGGACTTCCATGTTAGGTGCAAGCTATGCATTTGGCTCGAACGAGCACTTAGCCCTAACTTTTATGACAAATAAACTCCAAGGTAAAAATTTATTCGTTGTTACTGTGGTTAATGACTTATTTATCCTGGCCTTTGCTGTTTTTGTACTATTAAGAGGTGGCTTGGAAGCCGTCACTTTAACCATGTCCCAAACCACACCTATATTAGGCATTTCGATTGGATTATTGTACTCCATCCTGCCAATAAGCGGTTTTATTATTATTATCTACAAATTGTTAAACCTGAAAGACTATAAAAAATTAGCAGAAAAAGCAGGTGATTAACATGGATCCAGTGATATTAACAGCCATTATTTTGTTTGGTTCATTTTTCCTTCTATTATTTATAGGCGTCCCAATTGCCGTAAGTATTGGTATTTCGTCCCTGATTGCCGGAATAACGCTCGTTCCATTAGATATGATCGCCTTTTCTTCGGCCCAGAAGATATTTCAAGGGATTAATAGTTTTACCTTGCTTGCTGTTATCTTCTTTATGTTATCAGGCAGTATTATGAATAATGGCGGGATTGCGGTTAGGCTGGTCAATCTGGCTAAATTAATTGTTGGCAGATTACCAGGATCATTGGATCATACGAATGTGGTGGGGAATATGCTGTTCGGTTCCATTTCCGGGTCTGCTGTAGCCTCAACAGCTGCAATAGGTAGTGTCATGACACCATTGCAAAAGAAAGAAGGCTATGATCCTTCCTTTTCCGCTGCAGTTAATATAACTTCTTCACCGAGTGGGTTATTAATTCCCCCAACCGGAGCATTTATTATCTATTCATTGGTCAGTGGAGGCACTTCGATATCCGCTCTATTTATGGCAGGATATATACCGGGGATTATGATGGGATTATCTGTGATGGTTCTCGTCTATTGGAATGCAAAGAAGAAAAAATATCCGGTCACTGAGTGGCCTACCTTAAAAGAAGCCCTTAAAATAGTATTACAAGCAATTCCAAGCTTATCCTTAGTAATCGTTGTTATCGGCGGAATAATTGGTGGTATTTTTACAGCTACTGAGGGTGCAGCTGTTTCCGTTCTGTATTCGCTCATATTAGCATTATGCTATCGACAATTAAAATGGTCACATATCTCGACCATAGTTAAAGAAACGGTTGTGATGACAGGGATCGTTCTGTTTCTTGTTGGTGTTTCCAATATTATGTCATGGGTAATGACTTATTCTGGAATGCCTCGGGCAATAACCGATTTGTTACTCTCTGTATCAGAAGATCCAATTATCATTTTACTGTTAATGAATATCATTCTATTAGTTATCGGAACTTTCATGGACATCACTCCGGGAATTCTCATATTCACCCCAATATTCTTACCAATAGCAATGGAAGTTGGAATGGATCCGGTTCATTTCGGTGTGGTTCTCGTCTTTAACCTGGCAATTGGGGTATCCTCTCCTCCTGTAGGCAGTACCCTATTTATCGGAAGCAGTATAGCAGGTGTTCGACTTGAATCTACCTTTGTACCAATATTAAAAATCTATATTCCTATCATCATTTCATTATTGCTCGTTACTTATTTCCCTTGGTTTAGCTTGTTTTTACCTAAGTTATTTGGTTTGATGTAATCATACATGTTTATTGACACGACTAAAGCCCTCGCAGCTTTTCTTAAAGCAGCGAGGGCTGAATAATGGACTTATTATCAAACTAACCAGATAGCCTTATAGTGACACAAAACATTACGCCAGCGACCCAAATATTTTTTCTTTCAATAGCCGTCCTGTAGGCGTATCAGCTAATCCACCTTCACCTGTTTCTCGCAAAGCAGATGGCATTGTTTTACCAATCCGGTACATCGCACCGATTACTTCATCACATGGAATCCGGCTTGTAACACCCGCTAAAGCCATGTCCGCAGATACAATTGCAAGTGCTGAGCCACCAGCATTTCGTTTTACACATGGAACTTCAACAAGGCCTGCTACAGGATCGCAAACAAGGCCAAGCATATTTTTTAATGTCATCGCAAATGCCTCTGCAGATTGCTGTGGCGTTCCTCCAGCCATCTCCACAATTGCCGCGGAAGCCATCGCTCCTGCTGAACCTACTTCTGCTTGACAACCTCCCGCAGCGCCTGAAATAAATGCGTTGTTGGCGACCACAAATCCAAAAGCTCCTGCTGTAAATAAATAGCGTATCATCTGCTCCCTTGTCGGGTTAAGCTGATTTTTCACTGCGAATAGCGTTCCCGGAACAACTCCTGCGCTGCCCGCTGTTGGAGTAGCACAAATCGTACCCATGGCTGCATTTACTTCATTTGTTCCCATCGCTTTACTTACTGCGTCTAATAGTAAGTTACCAGATAAGGGTGTTTTTTCTTTCATATATTCTTGAATTTTGACTGCGTCTCCTCCAGTCAAACCGGTTACAGATTTAACTCCTTTTAGGCTATCTTCAATTGCCTTTTCCATCACTTGAAGATTTCTTTCCATATCCGCGAATATGTCTTCTCTCGTTCTTTCTTTCACATCCATTTCTTGGCGAATCATCACTTCTGAAATCAATATGTTTTCATTTTCTGCTATCTCTACTAATTCTGCTACGGTTCGAAACATATAAATTCCTCCTCTTTAACTAGCAATCATCGACACTTGAATGATATTCTGGGCTTTGTTTAGTTCATCCATCACATCTTCCCCAACATTTTGGTCTGTTTCAATAACCATTAATGCTTCCTTGCCAAGGTCTTTCCGGTTTACTTCCATATGCCCAATATTTATTTTGTGTTTGGATAAAATAGTTGCAACGGAGGCTATCGCACCAAAGCGATCGTTATGTGTGACAAGGATTGCTGGATGATTTCCAGACAAACGCAGTTCAAAGCCATTTAATTCGGTGATTTCCACTTTTCCGCCACCAATAGATATTCCCACTAACTCTATCTGATTTTCCTCATTGCCAATAATTAAACGAGCAGTGTTTGGATGGCTTACTGCGCTTGTATCTTCAATAAATTCGATGCTTAATCCACGTTCTTTTGCTATTTCAAGTGCTTTACTCATTCTGGGATCATCTGTTTCAAAACCGAGTAATCCTCCAGCGAGGGCAAAGTCTGTCCCATGGCCTTTATACGTTTTAGCAAACGACTCATATAAATGGATTTTTGCAAAGCTCGGTTCACTGCCTAATAGATTTCGAGCAGCTTTTCCAATTCTTGCTGCTCCTGCTGTATGAGAGCTTGATGGCCCAATCATTACCGGACCGATAATGTCAAATACTGAATTATATTTCATCATACAGGGCCTCCTTTTGATAAATTTCCGGAAAACAAAGAAACAAAAGCTGGATATATATAAAAGATATTAAATGCAGCCTATCTAATATACTATTACCTTATTGAAATATGATAGTTTTATTACCATGTACGAGAACTTTATCTTCCACATGCCAAGAAACAGCTTGAGCAAGTACCCTTCTTTCCACATGACGTCCAGCAACCTTTAAATCTTCTGCTGTATATTGATGATTAATCCGCTGGACATCTTGCTCAATAATTGGCCCTTCATCAAGATCATTGGTAACATAATGTGCCGTTGCACCTATTAATTTCACTCCTCGATTATACGCCCTTACATATGGATTTGCACCAACAAATGCTGGCAAGAATGAATGGTGAATATTTATAATTTTATTGTGGTAATTAGAAATAAATTTTGGGGAAAGAATTTGCATATACCTGGCCAGAACGATGAAGTCTACCTTCCCTTTCAGTAGTTCTAACGCTTTTTGTTCGGCATTTTCTTTTGTATCTTTTGTTAATGGAATATGATAATAAGGGATTCCATAACTCTCCACTACTTCTTTTAAATCTGCATGATTACTAATAACTAAAGGTATATCAACTGGAATTTCATTCGTTTTCCATCTCCAAATGAGCTCCATCAGACAGTGATCCGCTTTCGACACGAAGATAGCCATCCGCTTTCTTTTTTCTTTCGTGCTCAGCCACCATTCCATTGAATAATCCTTTGCCAACTCGTGGAGATCTTGTTCCAATTTTTGTATGGTTTGGCTTTCCACATCAAATTCAATTCTCATAAAAAAGATACCAGTTCGCGGATCTGTGGTGTGTTGGTCAATATCAATAATATTAGCTATATGTTCTGTTAGAAAATTAGTCACAGTGGAGATAATACCTGGTTTTTCTGGGCAAGTAATTAATAATGTAGCGGAACTCCCATTCTCCGTTTCCATTGCTCCCCCTCCATATTCAGCTGTACTTATCAATTTCGCACATGCTTTTTTTAGAGCTTATTGATAACACACAAATAAGATAAACTATTGACTAATTCAATTCAGTATTTAATGGAACAAAACCGCTACGGAAATACACTACGCTGGTATGGTGCTATAAAGAAAACACAACTCATCATAAGGAGTGATTGTAGCGAAGAGCAGTGTCGATTCCTCGAAAAAGAAAGACACTTTTTCTTCGTGCGATGAATCGCTGCCGAAGCTTTCATTGTCCTGCGGGAAAAGCAACAAGCGAAGACCCCGCAGGAAGTGCGAAAGGTTCAAAGGCTAAGTTCACCCCGCCCTTATGTCTTCGCCTTTGTGACCAACATCCTGTTGGCCCGAGGAAATATTTCCAGTGTGTTTTCGGTGTTACACAATAAACTAGTTTAAATCCAGTTATTTAGCAGTGTCTATCTACTGCCACAACTAAAAACAGCTATTATCCTATAATGCTAGATTCTAAGCATGGATTTCTATTCCATCAACTGCTAATGCTGCTTCGCCAATAGCTTCCGATAATGTTGGATGAGGATGAATCGTATGAGCAATATCCATGGATGTTGCACTTAATACGTGCGCTAAACCTGCTTCCGTGATCATATCGGTGACATGCGGACCTACCATATGCGCTCCTAATAGCTTATTAGATTCTTCTTCAACTATTAACTTGACGAATCCATCTGATTCACCATAAACAAGCGCTTTTCCTATTGCCCGGAATGGGAATTTCCCTACTTTCACTTGATAGCCCTTCTCTTTTGCAGCCTCTTCTGTTAGTCCTACACTCGCTACTTCCGGATTACTGTACGTGCATCTAGGAACGATCGTATAATCGAGTAGTGCAGGATTATTTCCCGCTATATGTTCAATTGCAATTAGACCTTCATGTGAAGCAACATGAGCAAGCTGCAACCCACCAATCACATCACCAATGGCATAAATATTATTTTCATTTGTTTGATAGTATTGGTTCGTTTGAATAGAACCTCGGTTTATTTCAATTGTTGTATTCTCAATACCAAGTCCATCCGTGTTAGATAAACGACCGACAGATACAAATAATTTATCTGCTGAGAAGTGTGTTTCCCTGCCCTTATGTTCTGCTTTAATCGAAACACTATCTGCTTTCTCTAATGTTTCAGATAGCACCTTTGCACCTGTTACAATTTTAACCCCTTTTTTCTTCATCAATCTTTGTACCTCTTTGGAAATATCTTTATCTTCTGTAGGCAAAATTCGGTCGGCATATTCAATTACAGTTACTTTTAAGCCAAAGTCAGAAAGCATCGATGCCCACTCTATTCCAATGACACCTCCGCCGACTATGATGATGGATTCGGGCAACGCCTCTAATTTCAATGCTTCATCTGAAGTTAATACATATTCGCCATCTGCTTCCAGTCCTGGAAGTGTTCTTGGACGGGAACCTGTCGCAATGATAATATTTTTGGCACTTAGTATATGCTGCTTTTCTTCATCATTCTTATAAACAGCTACATCTCTTGATCCTAGAAGAGTTCCTGTTCCCTCAAATACATCGATTTCCCCTTTTTTCATTAGATGTTGAATTCCTTTTAATAAACGGGTCACTATTTCTTCTTTTCGGGATTGTACCTTCGCAAAATCAAGTTCAACTTCAGGAGCAATCACACCATATTTTTCTCCATTTTTTGTATTCGCATAAACTTCCGCACTTCTTAATAAAGCTTTACTTGGAATACAACCAGCATGAAGGCATGTTCCACCTAATTTTTCTTTTTCCACGATTGCTGTTTTTAAGCCTAATTGAGTGGCACGAATAGCTGTTACATATCCTGCTGGTCCGCCACCAATGATAATCACATCATACTCCTCTTTCATAGGAATCCTCTCCTTCAAGATTGGTAACTACTTCAAAATATGGCGAAACATTCGGCGCATAATTGCCGACTATATGATTGTTAATCAAATTCTATGGCACATGCACTTGATTCGAAACTTTCCCCAACAAGAAAGCCTTGCTCAGCGTTATAATCGACTTGCGTTTCTTCGTCTAAATAGCGCTTTGTAAAACGGTCTATGCGGATTTGAATTCCATCATATTCAATCACAGTATCATTGGGCCGTAACTCATCGAAAACAAGCTTAAATTTCACAGACATTCCACAGCCACCAGCTACGTCAGCATCAATTCGAGGATATTGCTCTTCTTTTATCTCTGTTTTGTTTAGCTTATCTAGCGCTGATTTTGTTAACGTAATAACCAATGAACCTACCCCCTTCTGCCCAATTCTAATAACACTGCTATATTGCTGAAAAAAACTCGCTCTACTTTCTAGATAGAAAGAAAAGAATAGCTTATTTTGCTCCTCATACACGCTATTAAATAAAGCGCTATCTTTATGGAGCATGAATGTAAGCCATTTGGCAAGAGAGCATCTCGTCAATGGCTATTTCCCCTTAAGATTTCACTGTCTGTTTCTCTTTCTCTGAATCCTTCTCTTTGGTATAGCGAACAACTGGTTTTCTTGCTGCTTGAACCTCATCCAATCGGCCAACAACAGTCGTATGCGGTGCATCCAGAACAATGTCCGGATTTTCTTCTACTTCTTTGGCAATTTGGATCATGGCGTCTGCAAATGCGTCCATCGTTTCTTTTGATTCCGTTTCCGTCGGCTCAATCATTAATCCTTCCTCAACATTTAGAGGGAAGTAGATGGTTGGCGGATGGTAACCAAAATCAAGCAGGCGTTTTGCCATATCCAGCGTACGCACGCCAAGTTTCTTTTGTCTAGATCCAGATAGAACAAATTCATGCTTGCAAAGCTGTGTATATGGTGAATCGAAATGTTCCTCAAGTCTCTTGCGAAGGTAGTTTGCATGAAGGACGGCTCCTTCAGATACTTGACGTAACCCTTCCGTTCCCATTGTACGAATATAAGTGTATGCACGGACTAAAATACCAAAGTTTCCATGATATCCTTTTACACGGCCAATCGATAATGGGTAGTTAGAATTCAATACATACTTCTCTCCATCTTTTTCGATACGCGGTACTGGGAGATAAGGAATGAGATTCTCTTTCACACCAACTGGTCCAGCCCCGGGTCCACCGCCACCATGCGGGGTTGTAAAAGTCTTATGGAGATTTAAGTGCACGATATCAAATCCCATAGCACCTGGTGTTGTTTTTCCTAAAATCGCATTCGCGTTTGCACCATCATAATATAGCAGGCCGCCAGCTTCGTGAACCACTGCTGCAATCTCTTCAATTTCCGTTTCAAAAAGTCCAAGTGTGTTAGGGTTTGTTAACATTAATGCGGCTGTATCACTATCTAGATATTTCTTTAATTCTTCCAAATCTACTAACCCATCCTTATTAGATGGAATTGTAGTCGTTTCAAATCCGGCAACAGATGCACTTGCAGGGTTCGTTCCATGTGCGGAATCAGGGACAAGTACCTTTTTCCTGTTTTCTCCATTTTTCTCATGATACGCTTTCACCATCATTAAACCGGTCCATTCCCCCTGCGCACCCGCAGAAGGCTGTAAGGAGATTGCGTCCATACCAGTGATGACAGCTAATTCTTCTTGTAAGTTATAGAGAAGTTCTAAAGCTCCTTGTGCTGTTTCCGGCTGCTGATATGGATGAATTCGGCTGAATCCTGGAAGACGGGCAATATCTTCATTTATTTTTGGATTATATTTCATCGTACAAGATCCTAGTGGATAAAAGCCGTTATCAATTCCATGGTTTTTATTTGATAAAGCTGTATAGTGGCGAACGAGCTGAAGCTCAGAAACCTCTGGAAGATCTGCTGCGTCTTCTTCGTCACGAATTAAATGCTTTGGTAATTTTGACTCTAAATCAATACTTTCCACATCACTCTCAGGAAGGCTGTATCCTACCCGACCTGGACGACTGATTTCAAAGATAAGATCATTATATTCAACCATTTACAACCGCCTCCAAACATTCTACAAATTGATCAATCTCTTCTTTTGATCGCTGTTCGGTTACTGCAATCAGCATTTGTTTCTGTTCACCATACGCTTCCCCTAAGTCATAGCCGCCAATAATACCGGATTCGAGAAGTTTTTCGTTGACTTCTTTAACTGGAAGTGGAAGTTCAACAACAAATTCATTAAAGAATGCGGATTTATTTTTGACAATAAAGCCTTTACTTTGAAGGAGATTTGCCATATAGTTCGCTTTCTCAAAATTTTGCTGTGCCATTTGTCGGATTCCATGCTTTCCTAATGCTGTCATACAAACGGCAGAAGCAAGTGCGTTTAATGCCTGATTGGAACAAATATTGGAGGTCGCTTTATCACGACGAATATGCTGTTCTCGTGCTTGTAATGTCAATACAAAGCCACGGTTGCCTTGGTCATCATTTGTTTGACCTACAATTCTTCCAGGTATCTTGCGCATAAACTTCTTATCCACTGCAAAATATCCGCAGTGTGGACCACCAAAGGCCATTGGAATTCCTAGTGGCTGCATATCACCGACAACCATATCGGCACCTAGTTTACCAGGCGATTGTAAAAGTGCTAGTGCTAGTGGGTTAGCACTAACTATAAATAACGCACCCTGTTCATTTGCGTATTTTTTTATTTCTGCCAAATCTTCAATGGAGCCAAAGAAGTTTGGATATTGAATAATCACAGCTGCAGTGTCTTTACCCAATTGCGATTGCAATTGCTTTAAGTCTGTAATATCTGTATCAAGACCCACTTCTTCCACTGCATAGCCTTGGCCTTTTGCAACCGTATTTAAAATCGCACGGGATTCAGGGTGTACACCTCTAGATACAAGAACTTTGGAACGCTTTTTAGAAGCAACAGCAAGTGAAGCAGCTTCCGCTAGAGATGTAAAACCGTCATACATGGAAGAGTTGGCTACATCCATTCCAGTAAGTTCACAAACCATGGTTTGGAATTCAAACATAGCTTGCAATTCTCCTTGGCTAATTTCTGGTTGATATGGTGTGTATGCAGTATAAAATTCAGATCGTGAAATCATATGATCGACAACACTTGGAATGTAGTGGTCATACGTACCCGCGCCAAGGAAGGTTGAATATTGATCTGCGTTAATATTTTTTGCTGACATTTTATTTAATTTTTTTCTAAGAACAGGTTCAGGGTCTGCTTCTGGGATGTCAAGCTCCCCTTCTAATCGAATGTTAGACGGAATGTCTGCAAATAAATCTTCCACTGAGGAGACATTTAAATATTCCAACATTTCTTTTTGATCTTGCTCTGTATCCGGAAGATATCTATACGTATTGGTCATGTTATTCTGCTCCTTCACTAACAAATGCTTGGTATTCTTCCTCATTCAACAACGATTCCAACTCTTCTGGGTTAGATAATTCTACTTCTACTAACCATCCCGCATCATACGGTTGTTCATTAATTGTCTCAGGGGCATCTTCTAACTCTTCGTTCACACGAACAATGACGCCTGATACAGGAGAATAAAGGTCAGAAACTGCTTTAACCGACTCAATGGAACCCATAAATTCATTTGCAGTGACTTCATCATCTACTTCTGGATTTTCAACAAAGACGATATCACCCAACTCCTTTTGGGCATAATCAGAGATTCCAACTCTGACACGGCTTTCGTCTAACTTTAAGACCCACTCATGTTCTTTACTGTATAGTAAACTAGCAGTTGTATTTGTCATTTCTCTTCTTCCCTTCGATCTATTATTTTTAGAAGGAAGGAGATTCAGCTAATTTATCATCCATATGAAAATTCAAACTTTGCTAAATCCCATTCCCAAAGGTAGTTAAGACACGGGTTTATAAGACTTTGGATATCACTAAATAAACGCAATCTTGTATAGATAAACTATTTATCCTTTTTTATAAAAGGGTGTCTTAACAACTACTGCGTCAATCAATTTATTACGGATTTCTATTTTTAACGGTGTATCTGGTTTAGCATGTTCCGTGGATATCATAGCAAGACCTAGATTTTTCTTTAGAGATGGAGAACGAGTACCAGATGTAATGAAGCCAATCTCCTCTTCTCCCTCTGAAAAGACTTTATAACCGGTACGCGGAATGCCTCTTCCAGTTACTTCCACTCCCACTAATTTCCGTTTTAATCCCTCTTCTTTCTGTTTTGCAAGACTTGATTTTCCGATAAAATCACTTTCTTTGTTTGTCTTTACTGCAAAACCTATTCCAGCTTCGAGTGGACTGATATCTTTCGTCAGCTCTTGGCCATAGAGTGCTAGACGTGCTTCAAGACGAAGTGTGTCACGTGCACCAAGTCCACATGGCTTTAATCCATCTTCCTCCCCGGCTTGCAGAAGCTTTTTCCAGAGGGATTTAACATCACTATTTGCCAAATAAAGCTCAAAACCATCTTCCCCAGTGTATCCTGTACGAGAAACAAGAACGTCTTCGATTCCATCTAGATTGATATGTTGCTTGAAGCTAAATGGAGCGATTTCGCTTAAATCCAGATCTGTTAATTTTTGTAAAATATTCGCTGCCTTTGGTCCTTGGAGAGCAAGCAGTGCGGTTTCACTAGAAATATTGTTAAGGGTTACATCTCCTTTGACATGCTTCTCCATCCATTCATAGTCTTTTTCAATATTTGCAGCGTTAACTACTAACAAATATTTTTCATCCGCCAGCTTATAGACAAGAAAATCATCAATGGTACCACCATCTGGGTAACACATAGCTGTATATTGGGTTTTATTTACAGCAATTTTTGTTACGTCGTTTGTAATAAGGTAATTGATGTAACTCTCTGCATCCTTCCCCTCTACAAGCACCTCGCCCATGTGAGAAACATCAAAAAGACCGGCGTCGTTTCGAACTGCTTCATGCTCTTCTATAATGCTTGAAAACTGGACTGGAAGTTCCCATCCTCCAAAATCAATGACCTTTGCACCGTAATCCTTATATACTTCAAATAATGGTGTTCGCTTTAATGCTGCTTCAGTACTCATTTTTTTGCACCCCTGCTTTCGATTTGTTTCCTAAATTGACCCATTATCATAGATTTTTACTCTTTATACATTTACTGGCTGCTGGAATATCGGATAGCTTCCGCAAATTTCTTTTGTTGTTTCTTTTGCTCTTTCAAGAACTTCCTTATCCCCTTTGCTCTTCAGCACATCAGCCATTACCTTACCGATTTTAACCATTTCATCTTCCTTCATGCCTCGCGTCGTTAATGCTGCTGTTCCGATACGGATCCCGCTTGTAACAAACGGTTTTTCTGGATCAAATGGAATCGTATTTTTATTTGCTGTGATTCCTGCTTCCTCTAATATTTTCTCCGCTTCCTTCCCTGTTAAATTCCAAGGACGTAAATCTAAAAGGAGAAGATGATTATCGGTTCCACCAGAGACAAGGGATGCTCCCTCTTCCATTAATGTATCACCAAGAACCTTCGCATTTTTAACAACTTGCTCGGCATATTCCTTAAAGCTTGGCTGTAGTGCCTCATTAAATGCAACTGCTTTAGCTGCAATGATATGCATTAATGGTCCACCCTGAATACCTGGGAATACAGCTTTATTGATTGCTTTTATTATCTCTTCATCATTGGTTAAAATGATTCCCCCACGAGGACCTCTTAATGTTTTATGTGTAGTACTTGTGACAACATCAGCATAAGGGATTGGAGATGGATGAAGACCTGCCGCAACAAGTCCTGCAATGTGAGCCATATCCACCATGAATTTCGCACCAACTTCATCTGCAATTTCTCTAAATCGTTTAAAGTCTATAATTCTAGAATAAGCACTTGCTCCTGCAATGATCAATTTTGGCTTTTCCTTTTTCGCAATTGCTTCCACTTCATCGTAGTCAATCAATTGGGTATCTTCTCTTACACCGTAAGAAACAATATCAAACCATTTACCTGAAATACTGACAGGACTGCCATGCGTTAAATGCCCGCCATGAGAGAGGTTCATTCCCATTACCTTGTCCCCTGGCTGAAGCAATGCATAAAAAACAGCTAAGTTTGCTTGTGCACCTGAGTGTGGTTGTACGTTGGCATATTTCGCATCAAATAGCTTCGTTAGTCGTTCAATGGCTGTGGTTTCTGCAACATCCACAAACTCACATCCGCCATAGTAGCGCTTCCCAGCATAACCTTCTGCGTATTTGTTTGTCATTACGCTTCCCATTGCCTCTAGAACATCTTCACTGACAAAGTTTTCTGATGCAATTAACTCCAGTGTTTGGAGCTGACGCTGCTGCTCATTTTCAATGGCTTTAAAAATAGTTGAATCATTTTGTTGTAATCCCATTTTTTATTCCTCCTTAAACTCTTGTAATTTTTTCGCTAAAGCTCAACCTTCATTGATAAATAGTATCTGAGAGAAACACTATTATTTCCTTTCTGTTACACTTGCAGCTTTTCAAGGACAAAGCGCTCTACACGAATGTGCTAGAAGCCGCTTCAGCAGAATACTCCGCTTTCCACGGGCACGGCCTCAGCCTCCTCGCGGAAAATCACCGCTGTGGGGTCTTCGGACACGTGCTATTCCCGTAGGAGTCTACGTATTCTGCCTACGCTAATTGAGACTTTCTGCTTTGTGTGTGGTGTAAGTACTGTAAATAACTTCTTAAGCTAAGCGTTCGCTTTACTTTTGTGCAAATACCTTTGCTGCACGCTTCTAGCATGAAAAAAAACAAAAAAGGACAGAAAAGGGTAGTGTTCTCAACCCTTCTCTGTCCTTTTACCTGAGAGTTTAACTCTTTATGAAAGAGCCTTCCCCTTTGGTGGCGTATCTCTTACATACGCGCTCTCCAGAGGTGCGTCACGTTGTGGTTCTTTCTACCTGAGAGATTGGTTCCAAGGGTATTTTTGGAACTTGCTCCTTCGGTGGCCTTTTCGCTTGCACTCTCCCACAACAGTCATCCGCCCATATTTAATTTTGTTACTTGGAATGGTAAATGTACTGCCTATTAAGTAGCTGAAAATCATTATAGAGGGTGACAAATAATAAAAAGCGCTTACAATTGCAGGATAAAACCAACCAATTCACTTAGATGACTTGGCTTCGGCAAACCTTGGAGTGAATACAGATTACTTTGTTATCTGCATAAAAAAGGACAGAGAAAAATAGGTCTTCTATTTTCCTCTGTCCTTTTACCTGAGAGTTTAACTCCTTTGGTGGCACATGGCTCTCTCCAGAGACGCGTCTTATTGTGGTCCTTTAACCTGAGAGATTGGCACCCACTCTGGGTATTTGCTCCTTCGGTGCTAAGCAATTGCTTAGACTCTCCCACAATAATCAACCGCAACTATTTCATTTATTTTATAATATTATGAAATCAGATTTTTGTCAACATTATGCTTTATTTTACTGTTCTTAGAATAGTACACAGACTATAAAACAGGAGATTTTCATTCCAGTTGATTAAAGGACTTTCTTCGTTATTGATTTGCTAGAGCAGATTCCTTCAGACCTGCACGATTTATTTTGAAAAGCGATATGTCGTGATCGGTTTCTCCAGAGAGTGCTAATTGGGACATAATTTCACCAACCACACTGGCAAACTTAAAACCATGACCAGAAAATCCGGCAGCAATCATGATATGGGAGTGTTCTGGATGTTTATCGATGATAAAGTGTCCGTCCGGTGTTCTTGTGTAAAGGCAAATCACTCCTTTTTTCAATTCACCAGAGGCTTTCGGCATAAATCGATTTAAAAACTCCCGAATATGTCCTTCATCGTTTCCGTCCGATCCATATTCCCGATTCATCGTGTCCGGATCCACATTGTCTATAAAATCATGGCGGCCAACCTTTACTCCACAGCCATCAAAGCTTGGAAATCCGTAATAAATCGCCCTTGTATCACCTGTTGGAACTTCCACCATAAAAGTCGGGAATACATTGGAATTAAATAATGTTTCATCGGCTTCAAACCAAGCAACAGGCTGGCGAGTCGGGACAAGGGGGAGATTCAAATTGACCATGGAAGCTATTTTTCCACTCCAAGATCCAGCACTGATAATTAGCTTATCCGCAGTAAATGTGTCCTTCTTTGTAACGACTGTTACAGAATCCTCAAATGCCTGTACATCTATAACAGGATTATTCAGCGATAATTCTGCACCATGGTGCTTTGCCAATTCCCGATAGGCTTTAATACAATTTTCGCTGAATAAAAAACCTGAATTTGGCTCATAGAAGGCATTATAGTCATCTGGAACTTGTAAGCCAGGAAATTGTTCCATTGTCTCTTTTCCTGTTAAATATTGCACATCTAAGTTATATTCTTTACCGCTTTCTATTGCTTCCTCAATAAATGGCGCATTTCCCTTTGGCCCAAATCCAATCGCTCCTACCTGCCTGAATATTTTATGATGCGTCTTCTTTTCCAGCTCATCCCATAAAACTTGCGACCGAAGTGCAAGCGGTACATATTCTCTTCCTTCTCCATAAGCGTGGCGGATGATTCTTGTTTCCCCATAATGACTTCCCTGGTCATGCGGCGGATTAAAAGCATCCACCAGCAATACCTTCGTCCCCTGCCTTGCTAAGTAATACCCAGCCGCCATCCCCATAGTGCCAGCCCCTGCTACAATTACATCGTAATGTTTGGTCATCGATAAAACCCCCTCATAAAGTTTAATATCGCTATTTTTGTTTAGTCTTTCAGTAGCTTCTCTGGTTACCAGTAGTTAAAATAATTAGAATATTTAATTTCATTATATACTCCCTATACTGACATGTATAATGCTAGTTAAAGATAACTCCTATCTCTTATTCTGATTTTATTAAATTATAAAACTTATATTTAAATGCTTGGTGTCTGTCAGCTACCGATCGTTTTGCCATCTATTGAACGGGGCGTAGGGCTAACTTAGCTCTAAAAATAAAAAGGACAGAAAAAGGTAATATCTCTACCTTTTTCTATCCTTTTACTTGTAAATTTTACTCATCACAAGTCCCCGTCCTTTATAGAGAGCGTCAGTCTATGATAGGTCGAGTTAATTGCAATGAAGATTTATTCTGATTCTATTAGCGGCCCGCACCAATGTTCAAGTTCTCAAATACTTCAACAGCAGCTTGAGCAACTTCTACATCATGTTCTACTGAGCTGCCGCTAACACCTACCGCACCTACTACCTTATCATCTTGAACTAATGGGATTCCGCCACCAAATACAACAAGTCTTCCACTGTTTGTAGTGTTTAATCCATATAACTCAGCATTTGGAACGGTTGCTTCCGCAAGATTAGACGTTGGCATTTTCAGTGCAACAGAAGTCCAAGCCTTATTCTGAGCAATATCCACACTTGCAAGCCATGCATCATCCATGCGATGAACAGCAATCAGATTTCCGCCTTCATCCAATACGGAAATAACCATATTTACGCCAAGCTCTTGTGATTTCTTTTCTGCACCTTCAATTAATTTCTTTGCTATTTCTAAGTTTAATGTACTCATTTTACATTCCTCCTAATTTAATTTAAGTATGATAAATGAATTATCTCAAAGCTCCATGCGGATCAATGACAAACTTCTTAGCAACTCCGCCATCAAATTCTTTATACCCAGCAGGAGCTTCTTCTAACGAAATAACCGTTGCATTTACTGCTTTCGCAATTTGTGCTCTTCCACTTAAAATAGCTTGCATTAAGTCTCGATGATATCTCATAACTGGAGTTTGACCAGTAACAAATGTATGTGCCTTTGCAAAACCTAAACCGAAACGGATTTTTAATGTTCCCTCTTGGGCATCTTTATCCTCTGCGCCAGGGTCACCAGTGACATAAAGACCTGGGATACCTAAACGTCCACCTGCTCTTGTCACTCCCATGATGGAATTCAATACCGTTGCTGGCGCTTCACCGGCACCATCTCCATGGCCACTCGCCTCAAAGCCAACTGCGTCTATTGCACAATCTACCTCTGGAACACCTAAAATTTGTTCAATTTGTTCTTCCAGATTAGGATGAGTGCGTAAATTCACTGTTTCACACCCAAAACTTCTAGCCTGAGCAAGACGCTCTTCTATTAGGTCTCCAACAATAACGACCGATGCGCCTAGAAGTTGAGCAGAATGAGCAGCAGCTAATCCAACAGGGCCTGCACCAGCTACATAAACCGTTGATCCAGTTTTCACGCCGGCACTTACTGCACCATGGTAGCCAGTCGGGAATATATCAGATAACATGGTTAAATCAAGAATTTTTTCCAGTGCTTGATCTTTATCAGGGAACTTGAGAAGTTGAAAGTCAGCGTAAGGTACCATCACATATTCAGATTGGCCACCGACCCATCCGCCCATATCCACATAACCATATGCAGAACCAGGACGATCAGGATTAACGTTTTCGCAAATATGGGTATCCTGCTGCTTACAGTTTCTGCAACGTCCACAAGCAATGTTAAATGGGACAGACACAAGATCCCCTTTTTTAATGAATTCCACATCGCGACCGACTTCAATTACTTCACCGGTAATCTCATGACCAAGAACAAGTCCTGATGGAGCAGTTGTTCTACCACGGACCATATGCTGATCACTGCCGCAAATATTGGTAGTGACAACCTTTAAGATAACGCCATGCTCACATTTCCTTCCCACGTTAAGAGGGTTAACACCGGGGCCATCTCTTAATACTAGATCAGGGAAACCAATATCCTCCACCTCGACTACTCCCGGTTTTCTGTACACTACTGCCTTGTTAGCTACCATTCCATTTCCTCCCATCGTAATCTAATATCCGTTTATCTAGCTGACATGCAAAGAAGTAAAATAAAGGGTTTTAACTGTTTTATAGTTTCTGATTTTTGTTAATATTCCTTACCCACTTACATCATAGATGGAATCTGACACCAGGTAAAATAGCTAAAGATGATAGGTAATATCAGCAAAACTGATACTTGTTTCTTTTGCGTTAACTACTGCAAGAACCCTGCTTCTATAATTCAAGAGACCAAGAGTTCAGTTTAAGATAAGCAGCTAGTTAAAAGTTTGATGTGTTTAAAACCCCCTCGTTTTTTGTATCACAAGACGAAGCTGCTAAAGCTGAAGAAGAGCGTAATCATAAGGAAGCAGCAGAAAAGTCAGCTGAGGAAGAACGTAAGCTAAAAGAGGCGGAAAAAAGGCAGCTGCTAACGCAAAGGCTAAAGAAGAAGCAGAAGCAAAGGGTAAAGCAGAGCAAGAGAAAGATGGCTTTCCTGCAGCAGTGGAGAGAGTCGTTGAAGGAGATACGTTATAGATTTCAATCAATGGTAAAACGGAAGATGTTCGCCTTTTACTAATAGATACTCCCGAAACCGTAGATCCGAATAAACCAGTTCAGCCTTTTGGTCCTGAAGCTTCCTAATTTGTTAAAGGTACATTGGAAGGTAAAGAAGTACGAGTAAAAGTAGGTATTGAAGAAAGAGATAAATATGATAGAGTACTAGCATATGATTTATCGATGGCGAAACCATTCAAGAAAAACTGCTTCGTGAAGGACTAGCGAAGACGGCTTATTTATATAATGATTTAACCATGCTTGATGCGTTTCATGATGCTCAGCAAACAGCAATTGATGCAGGTAAAGAATTATGGTCGATTCCAGGTTATGCCCATGTGGATGACGATGTATGATTTCCATTATCAAGAACCTGAGCCAGAGCCGGAACCCGAACCTGAATCAGTTTCTGAACCTTCATCAACTATTGATACTTCCGGTCCTGATAAAGATTGTAGTGATTTCTCTACACGAGCAGAAGCCCAGGCATTTATGGACGCATCTAGACCAAGTGATCCTCTCATAGATTAGACGGAAATGATAATGATGGATTAGCATGTGAGAGTTTACCTTAAATGACGAATAATCAAATAAAATTTTATTATTAAATCCCTATTATCCATATATAGAAAATTGTAAGAAGGCCAGTGATTTCATTGTCTTCTTTTGTTATAAAAATTATTAAATAAACAGTATAAACGGCCTTTTGAAACCTAAGAATTACTTCCCTTTAACCTAAAAAGTTATACAAATAAGATACGCAGTTAAAATAATTCCTATCAATAATAATATTTTTATTAGTAATCTATATTATTTTCCACTCCAACAACTTTTTAATAAAACTCAAGCTTAGTCACGGATCCTTCGGCATTGCAAAATGTCAGTTGAAGGTGCATTAAATAGATTAGATGGCGTCTCGGCAGCTGAAGTTAATTTAGAAGCTGGTAAAGTAGATGTTACCTTTGATGAATCAAAGGTAACTGTTGATGCTATGAAGGAAGCTATTGAAGAACAAGGCTACGATGTAGAAGCCTAAAATACATGAGATAACAAACTGATTTAGCTAAGAAAAAAAGACATAAGCAAACAACCCTGTTGTTTGAAAACAAAAACAGACAAGGTTGTTTTTTTATCATACATTTCGCCTGCCACAAAATGTAAAGGAGTTTGATTTTCTCTAATTAAAACACTTATATCTTCTTCACAATACCACCCAACATAGACAGGGAATCTATTTCATTTCTTTTAGTACGTCTAGAAAATATCCCCAATTATTTAACATAGATGGTATATTGACATGCTCATTTGGAGTGTGTACATCATACATATCAGGACCAATAGAAATAGCATCTAATCCGGGAATTTTTTCAATAAAAATACCGCACTCAATCCCTGCATGCACGGAGATCACTTCAATATCTTTTCCTTCTCTTTCATAATATACCTTTTCAAATAATTGACGTATTTTAGAATTTGGATTGTATGGCCATTCTGGATAATCAGAGGTAACTCTAAACTTGCAATCTAAGCTTTCAGCAACCAATCGAGATTGATCAGAAATAGCATATTTTCGGCTTTTCACTGAACTTCTTACGTCACTTTCTATTATAATGGAGGTTTTTGTTGTAGCAACTTTACCTACATTAACTGAACTCTCTACTAGCCCTTTCAGATCCATACTCATACTTTGGATTCCATTTGGAAGTAACATAAGAGTTGCTATTAGCTTTCTTTTTGTTTCTTCTGAGAAACAGGTAGACAAGGAGTCTCCTACTTGCTCGAGCTCAATGAAAACATCAGGATCAGAAATGGCATACTCTTTTTTAAGAATAGTTGTCCATGATTGTAATTCTCGTTTAAATTGATTGACTTCACCTTCTGAGAGTCCGATCGTAACGATCGCTTCACGGGGGATTGCATTTGATGCCATACCGCCACGCACATGTTGAATTACAAAAGAAAAACGAGTTGACAGATCATACAGCAGGCGTCCCATTATTTTAAGGGCATTTCCTCTTTCCTGGTCAATTTCAATTCCAGAATGTCCACCAATTAAACCTTTCACTGATAGATTATAACTCACATATTCCTCATGTGTAGGTTCTTCTATGATCGGTATTTCTAAAATGGTCTGTAACCCTCCTGCACTACTGACCAACAATTTACCGTCTTCCTCTGAATCAATATTTATCAAAAATTTCCCTTTAAAAAGGCTAGGATCAACTGTTAATGCACCTTTCATCGTTGTTTCTTCCTCTGTTGTAATGACTATCTCGAGGGCTGGGTGTGGTATATCTGTAGCATCCAGTAACGCCAATGCATACGCGACCGCTACGCCATTATCCGCTCCAAGCGTTGTATCCGTCGCATATAAACAATCGTTCTTGATTCGTAACTTTAATGGGTCTTTGTTAAAATCATGAATGGTCCCCTCATTTTTCTCACACACCATATCCATATGTCCTTGGATAATCACTGTCGGCGCATGTTCATATCCTTCTGTAGCAGGTTTTTTGATAATTACATTTAATGCCTCATCTTGAGTGACTTCTAATTCACGTTCAAGCGCAAAGCGGACTAAATAATCACTAATTTCTTTTTCGTTTCCTGAACATCTCGGTATTTGGGATATTTCGGAAAAGAAATGAAATACTGGTATCTCATATAATTTCTGTAAACTATCGTACATCGTTTTCTCCTCCTCTAATTACAAGCAATTTTTTAATATACCCAAACAAATAAATGTATAAATAGAAGGTAAATTAAACCAAAAGTATAAAGGATTATTAATAATGGAATGAGAAATCTTGCCCACTTAACCCAGGATAATCCAGCAATTGCCAGACTGGCCATCAATTGACCATTAGTCGGTGTAAGAGCGTTGGAAATACCATCGCCAATTTGAAAAGCTAGAACGGCAGTTTGTCTGTTTACTTCAAGCAAATCAGCTAACGGCGCTATGAGCGGCATAGTTAATGCAGCTTGTCCGCTTCCTGAACTAACAATGTAGTTGATAACATTCTGCACACCATAGATTCCAGCTACTGCAAAGGTGGACGGGAGGTCTTCAATTAAACTGGATAACGAGTGGACAATTGTATCAATTGCATTCGCATTTTCTAGGATGACGACCGCACCATGCGCTAAGCCAACTGCCAATGCTGCTACAACCATTTCATTACATCCCTTTGTAAATGATTCGGCTATCTCATTATAATTCTTTTTAGCAATGATACCGACAATGACACCCATGATTAAAAATAGGGAAGCTATTTCCTTCATATACCATCCATAATTGATGATTCCAAAAGGTATGATCAATATAGTAAGCAGAAAAATAATTAAAATGACTACTTTGCTTTTCGTTAATTGATTACTTAATGTTACGTTTCCATCTTCTGAAATTAATTGTTTATCTCCATACACTAGGCTTCTCTCGGGATTTTCCAGTATCTTTCTAGCATATCGCATGACATAAATATTTGTGATAATAATCAAGATTGCCAATAGAACAATTCGCACGAACATTCCAGAGAACAATGGTAATTCTGCAATACCTTGTGCTACCCCTACATTAAATGGGTTTGTAACGGCTCCCGCATATCCAATGGACGTACCAATAAGCGGGGTAGCCACTGCAATGATTCGGTCAAACCCCAGTTTAAGTAGGAAAGGTAAAAGAATAATTAAGTATGGTATACTCTCTTCAGCCATTCCAAACGTAGCACCACAGATAGCAAAAAATGTCATTAATATTGGTATTAAATAAATTTCATTACCTTTTAGCTTTGTAATTAACCTGTTAAACAACCCTTCAATCGCACCAGTACTTGTTAAAATTCCAAATGACCCACCAACAATAAACAATAAAAAGATGATGTCTGCACTTTGAACCATCCCATCAAATACAGCGGTGAAGATATCTAGGAAGCCTGCAGGACTTGCATCGGTTTCATGATAGGTCCCATTTATAACAATCGTTCTTTCTTCTTCATTCGTTTCCCGATCGTATTCACCAGCTGGAATGAAATAAGTCGCAATTGCTAGGAAAACAATAATACCAAATAAGATAATAAAGGTATGTGGTATTTTTGATTTTCCCTTATATTTTGGTTTCTGATTCTCTTCTTTTTCATCTAACATTATGAAACTCCCTACTTTCTTAAACTAACAAATCATATTAAAACAAAATTCACTTTACCATGATAAAGTGCTAAAACGATACAGTAATTATATACTATTAAATTTAGCTAGACAAGGTGTTTTGTAGAAAAATGTCGAAAGCGGGCATATTTTCTTTAGTTAGTATCTCCATTTGTCGGGACTTTCGTTCACATGGCTCCCTATTCGAGACTATCCTCTCATCTTTTCAAATTAAGAAGGAATCCCGCCTTTCAACCTTGAAATAAGAAATAACATGGTGTGACACATTATCTAAGGAGGATGACAGATGATTTTATCAGCCGAATAAACAGAGGAGCTGCTTCCCGTCTCAATGGAACCTGAGCATCAAATCTCAAGCAATTAAAGCAGGTGAATCGGTCACTATATTAATATTAATTGGATAATAAGTAGAAAGGTGTGTGCTTATATTGGGACTAGAGAATAAAAATGAAAAACATGAAGAACAATCAGGTCGTTTAGAACGTATGGGGATCTCGTTAGCTAATTGGAGTGAGAAGTGGTTTCCAGATGCATATGTTTTTGCTGCGATAGCAGTTGTTATTGTTGCAATCATTGCTTTACTAATGGGAAGGACACCTGTCGAAGTTGGTGTTGATTTTGGAACGCACTATTGGGATTTGATTCCTTTTACAATGCAGATGGCCTTTATTATTATTACAGGTTATGTCGTAGCTACTTCAAAACCTGTACATAAGCTAATTGAAAAGATTGCTGACATTCCTAAATCACCGAAGATAGCCATTGCTTTTGTAGCTTTCTTCGCCTTAATTACATCCCTCATTAGTTGGGGATTTAGCTTGGTATTCAGTGGAATCTTAATTAAAGAAATTAGTAATCGGGTGAAAGGCGTCGACTATCGAGCCATGGCTGCAGCAGGATTTCTAGGTCTCGGAGCCATTTGGGCATTAGGACTTTCCTCATCAGCAGCATTATTAATGGCAACGAAAGCTTCCATTCCTCCTGAATTGTATGAAATTAGTGGTACGATTCCAATGTCGGCCACGATTTTCACTTGGCAAAACTTAGTCATGATTATCGTTTTAACCGTCTTGTCGATTTGGATTGCCTATGTTTCCGCACCTAATAAAGACAAGGCAAAGACTGCAGAAATGGCTGGCCTTGATTATAGCCGAAAAGAAATCTCTGAAAAGAAGAAGGCTAACAGGCCAGGAGAATGGCTTGAATATAGCCCTATATTAACTATTTTAATAGTTGCTCTTGGTTTTATCTATATTGGCAGCACCATTGCGGATTTAGGACCAATCGCAGCACTAAATCTTAATAATTATAATTTTATCCTTTTAATGCTTGGGTTACTTTTGCACTGGACACCGAGGAACTTTTTGAACTCTGTTTCTAACTCGGTACCTGCAATTAGTGGCGTACTTATACAATTCCCCTTATATGCAGGGATTTTTGGAATTTTAATGAATTCAGGGCTAAATGATGTATTAGTAAAATTCTTTCTTTCCATTTCGACTGAGAATACTTTTCCACTCATTTCAGGAATCTATTCAGCTGTCCTAGGACTCTTTCTACCTTCAGGTGGGGGGAAATGGATTGTTGAGGCACCCTACTTACTCGAAGCTGCGAAAGAGTTAAATGTTAACATGGCTTGGATCGTGCAAGTATATAATGCGACAGAAGCACTTCCAAACATGATCAACCCATTCTTTATGTTACCGTTACTCGGTGTATTGGGCATTAAGGCAAAAGACCTTGCTGGCTATTCTATTTTACAATTGATTTTTCATGTTCCGGTTGTATTTTTCTTAGTTTGGATTTTAGCAAAAACAATGCCATATGTTCCTCCTGTTTTTCAGTAATTTATTTCAACACCTCGACTAGGTTTTATACTAATTGAGGTGTTTCACTTTGGGCTACGGTGTGTCAGTCCCCCACTCCCCTACAGAGTTAAAATGGAAAAGGTGCTGCTGACCGAGCCATGCTCTATTTTTTACTCAGATACCCTGAAGAAATTGAAGCTTCGCATAAAAAGGAAATGGATGTATCCCTGCTCCTGCAATGGCATGAAGACTTCCCACCCGACATTTATGAAAAGCATCGTAATCTCGCTGTCTATGAAATCCAGGAAAATCGTAATCCTTGGATCGATTATCCGGATAATCTGATGCGTATTTTTTCATTCCAATGAAGCATGTCAATAAAAGATTTAACAAATAAAATACTTCTCACCCTTCCGTCTTCAACTATAAAAGAACTTACTAAATTTAGTAGAACAATTTATAAAATAAGTTTATGATAAAATGCACTTAACCTAACTGGCCAGGTTAGTGGAATAAATAATTACGAAGGCGTCCTAATCATTTTTAATTAGGACGCCATTTATTAAACAAAGAATATACCCGTTTTTAATATATTTCCAACAAAAAATAATTGAATCTTTATTTTATAAAAAGTATAATGATTAAAACTTTATAAAGAAAGGGATATGAGATTGGATTCTTTCGATTATAAAATAATCAAGTCGGTAATGACAAACGGTAGGGTTACTTGGGCTGAATTAGCTTCTCAAACTGGATTATCTGCCCCTGCAATTGCAGACCGTGTTAATCGTTTAATTAGCAATAAAGTAATTAAAGAGCTTGGGGCAATGGTAAATGGTGAAAGCGTAGGGACAGAGTGTACTGCATTTGTAACAGTTTCATTAGAAAGACCAAAATACAGGGAAGATTTTCTACAACTTGTCACAGATTTAGATGAAGTGCAAGAATGTCATCATATTGCAGGTGAAGACGATTATTTATTGAAAATTCGTTGCCGAAATACAAAGGATTTAGACAGAGTAGTAAGTTATGAAATTAAAAGTCTTGCTGGCGTACTGAGAACAAAAACAACAATTGTAATGGATACAACAAAAGAAACTTTTTGTATCCCACTTCAAAAAGATAAATTTAATAAAATAGGTGAAGATTAAATGTTTGGGGAACTGTTAATTAAGGGACTTATTATTGGGTTCAGTATTGCTGCTCCAGTTGGACCGATTGGGATTTTATGTATTCGTCGAACAATTGAGCATGGTAGGATCGTTGGATTTGTCTCTGGTTTAGGAGCTGCAACAGCAGATGGGTTATATGGTTTAATTGCTGGTCTTGGTTTGACACTTATTACTAATTTTTTAATTGGACAGCAGTTTTGGCTTCATTTTATTGGTAGTACCTTCTTATGTTACTTGGGCGTAAAAATATTCTTTTCAAGACCTTCTAATAAATCAGCTAAAGCAAAAGGCAACAAACCTTTTACAGCATACGCATCTACCTTTTTTTTAACTATAACTAATCCAGTAACTATTTTATCATTCATTGCTATTTTTTCAGGTCTCGGAATTATAGATAATTATACAACGATACTTGGCTTAATTTTAGTTTTAGGAGTATTTTTAGGTTCAGCATTATGGTGGCTATTGCTAAGTAGCATAGCAGGGATAGTTGCGAACCGCATGAAAAATTTTTCTTTAAGTTTCGTTAATCGTATTTCGGGATTAATAATATTATTGTTTGGCTTATATGGTTTAATGATTGGGATGGGTTAACTAGTGACTAGTGTTCAATGAGGGGGAATTCTTTTAGGTGAAGGTCGTTTTTTTGTTTTTCCATAAGAAAGATTGTGAAATATTGTACTTAAAGTATCGGGTGCATTACTTGAACACAAGTAATGCCATTTTTCTTGTTCAAGTAAAGGGCAGGTTAATTTAAAGAAAGGTGGTTGATTATGTGATAAAATAGAAAACGTCTTTAAAAAAATTGGAAGGGGAAATTTATATTACTACTAATCATGTTATCAAACAGAGATTAACTTTGATGCTCACTGTAATCATGTCGTTGATATTACTTGCAGCATGCGGAGGAAGCGATAATGGAAACGACGAAACGCTGGAGGGAGAAGGTAGTACAAAAGAAAAAACTGAATTGACAATTGGATTAGATCCATATGATTATTCCAGTGTACCTGCTTATTTATCACAAGTCATTTTGGAACAGGAAGGTTTTGAAGTGCAGATAGAAGAAGCAGAAGTTGGAATCTTATATCAAGCTCTCTCTGATCAGGAAATAGATGCATTCATCGACGTTTGGAGTCCCAATTTACATAAAGATTATTTGGAGAAATATGGCGAGACGTTTGAAATAGCTGGTACTCTATATTCGGATATGCCACTCGGGGTCGCTGTGCCAACGTATATGGAGGATATTAATTCGATAGAGGACGTTGCTGCTAATCCAGAACTTTTTAATCATGAAGTTTATGCGATTGAACCCGGTAGTGGGATGGCTATAACGACAGAAGAAATGGTGGAAACTTATGAAATGGACGACTTTACGATACAAAACAGTAGTGTTGCTGTGATGCTTGCCCAAGTAGACAAGGTGATTAATAATGAAGAAGCTATTGTATTTAACGCTTGGCGTCCTCACCCGATGTTCGTCCGTTATGATATTAAATTTTTAGAGGATCCACGTGATACTTGGAAAAGCGATGACGTTGAAATTGCGGTTACACCTCAATTAAAAGAAGAGTCACCGACAGCTTATAAGTTGTTTGCCAACATGGAACTGACTTTAGATATGGTAGAAGACTGGATCATGGAATTGGATGAAGGAAAGTCGCCTGAGGAATTAGCAGAAAATTGGGTGGAAGAAAATCAAGAAACAGTAATTGAATGGTTAGAAAAATAAATGTAAATAAAAATAATCGTCGTTTTGGCGATTATTTTTATTTTGTTTATGACTTAATCAGTTATCCATAATAGATATGACCAAGTCCCTTTGATTTTTCTATATCAACTAGATTCAATCTTCCAAGAACTAAGCCTTCATTAAGATAAGCATCCGATGTTTTAAGTGTAATTATTCACAAAGATTCTTTATACATAATGGATTTACGTCAATATTTAGGGAGAAATAACAAATAGCTTATTCAACTAAATGGTGCTTTAACACAACAAGGGTATCGTTGATAGGAGGGGTTAAATGAAAATGATATTAAATCGAATAGCACTTGGAGTGATTTTACTAGTTGTAGTTTTATTTTCGGTAGATAAATCTATTTTAGGACATGGGTATATAGGACTTATCTCTTTTGTTTGTTTCCTTTTAATAATTAATTACATCAGTACATTAGAGAAAAAAGATCAAATTGATAAAAAGGTAAAGATAATAGGCTGGTTTTGTTTTTTCGGAACTGTAATTATAGGATTGTTGCTAATCATTTCGTTTCCTGAAATTTTTAATACATATGGTTTATAGAACAAGAGAAAACCGCTTTTAACTTATTCAACAAACGGGTGCGATAGTAAAACAAGACGATCATCAATTGGTCGTTTTTTTCTTGTAAATATTTTAATAATATTTCGAAATGTTTAATGCCTGGGCACATTAAAAGGTCAGGCTTAAATGAAAAGCGGTGTGAAGAGCAACGCTTTTTTAATGAAATCCAAATACATAATCACTACTAAATATCCGGAAGTCGACCATTATGAGGTGAGAATAATGGTTCGGATTTTAGTTGAAAAAGAGTTTTCTTATGGCAATAGATGTTGATTTATATTGTACATTAATATTTAGCCCTAGAATTGAAACCGACACAATTATTGCCCTGTTTTTTCCTTAAGGATTTTATAGAGTCAGCAATAATGGCAATTAATCAATCTAGTAATCGGTTGACCCAGTTCTAATAAGAGTGAGGTAATAATTCATGGTTATTTTATAAAAAATAGGATTTAATCCCTGGTAATAATAGGAAAAAATTACCTAGTAAAACTATTTAAATTATTATAGAGTTTATATTAATATTCAAAACTATTAAATTTATCTAGGGGGTTATTATTTGAGGAAGAATAGTAAACTTTTATCCATCGCTCTTGCAACCTCATTAATATTAGGAGGTTTAAGTGTACCGGTCTCTGCTCAACAACAAACAATAGCGCAACAGCAAATTGTGAAAAATCCGTTAGACAACAAGGTGATCAATCAAATTGATGTCGATAATATTTACAACACAATCGACTATTTGCAACAAACGCCAAGAGTAGCCTCTACACCGGAGGAATATGCAGCTGTTCAGTCTATTAAGGAGCAATTTGAATCGTATGGCTATGAGGCCGAGGTTCAAGAGTTTCAATATATGGGTTATACCGCACCACATACGGTTGAATTAACAATAGACGGGACAAGCTTGGATACGCGCACGTTTACCTATACTCCGAGTGGAGACGTACAAGCACCGTTAGAATATGTTGGGCAAGCAACTGAAGAGGAGCTGGAAGGGAAAGACCTGAGTGGTAAAATTGCTTTGGTTCAGCGTGGTTCTAATTCCTTTGCAGAAAAAGTAATAAATGCTGCTGAAAAGGGAGCGGAAGGTGTAATTATTTTCAATAATACAGGTGGGGTCCTTAATGGTACCCTTGGTACAACCGACGATCGTTACATTCCTGCTGTTTCCATCACCCAAGCACAAGGAAACGACCTTGTCACAAAGCTTAATAATGGTGAAACTGTAACGGCTTCCTTAAAAGTATTAGGAGCATCTGCCGGACTTCGTTCATCTCATAACGTCATCGCTTCTAAGAAACCTACAAATAAAAAGAAGGACAATGGTAATGTTATTACGGTAACATCTCATCATGACTCCGTACCAGGCGCACCTGGGGCTAATGATAATGCTTCAGGGACAGCAATGGTTCTTGAATTAGCTCGTGTATTTAAAAATCTACCAACAGATACAGAAATTCGCTTCATTACCTTTGGGGCAGAGGAATTAGGATTAATTGGGTCAAGGCATTATGTAGCCAATCTACCACAAGCAGAGCTTGACCGCATTGTCGCGAATTTTAACCTCGACATGGTAGGCAGCAGAGATGCAGGGGATCTTGTTGTGAATACTGTAGATGGTCAACCTAATTTAGTCACAGAGTTAACGCAAGCCTCCAGCTTACGTTCAAATGGCGAACCTACACGACTTGGACGTAGTGGAAGCAGTGATCACGTACCATTTGCGGAAGCTGGTATTCCAGCCGCACTGTTTATTCATAGCCCGTTGGAGCCTTGGTACCATACACCACAGGATACAATTGATAAAATCAGCAAAGAAAAACTTCAGGATGTAGCACAAATTGTTTCGACAGCAGTCTATGATTACACACGATTTGACAACCAAACTCCGAAACGACCACAAAAGTCAAATAAACAGCAGCTTCCAGAACAATTTTATTTTGAAGAAAGCCTTCAATAATAACATAGAACCAGCTCTAGTAGCTGGTTCTTTCTTTTGAATATCATTATGTATTGATGACAGGCAAGATAGTACAATTTGGTAATAGTAGCGGTAAAGCTGATATTTTTAAAACAAGTGATGTTCGTAGCATTTGTAGAATTATTAAGGGTTTTAGTTTAGGCACAACGAGAAAACATAATCCAGGACAATTAGCACCTGTTGCAGAAAGAGTTATAGAACTATTTTAGTCAAAACATATTACCCTTCCGATAGAAAAAATATGTAATTTAAGTGATGCTGCAGAAGCGCATAAATTAATTGAAAGTTGTAATTATGAAGGAAAAGTATTCTTAAAGTTTAAAGAATAAGAGCTTAAACACAATAAATCTTCTTCTGCTAACGGGTGCGATAATCCAAGAAGGATTATCGCTTATTTTTGGTGAAGGTATGTATTAATGGGCAGTATAGTCTCATAAAAAATGAGAGGCATTTAACCTTGATTTTGGAATACTATATTTTTTGGCTAATAAGTTATATCCTAGACTGCCTCCTAAATATTCCTTTACGATTTTTGGTTTGAATTTTTCACTATTCTTTGCCATACAAAAACACCCCAGAAGTTAGATTTTTAACTCTAATTTCTGGGGTGCGGTAACAAAGACTCTTATTTCATTATGTAAATAGCTGGGCTACTAGGATTCGAACCTAGGATACACGGGATCAAAACCCGATGCCTTACCGCTTGGCTATAGCCCAATAATCTAAATGGCGGAGAAGGAGGGATTTGAACCCTCGCGCCGCTTACACGGCCTACACCCTTAGCAGGGGCGCCTCTTCAGCCACTTGAGTACTTCTCCAATGGCTCCACAGGTAGGATTCGAACCTACGACCGATCGGTTAACAGCCGATTGCTCTACCACTGAGCTACTGTGGAATAAAGAATAGTTACGCGCCCGAGAGGAGTCGAACCCCTAACCTCTTGATCCGTAGTCAAACGCTCTATCCAATTGAGCTACGGGCGCATATATGGTGCCGAGGACCGGAATCGAACCGGTACGGTAGTCACCTACCGCAGGATTTTAAGTCCTGTGCGTCTGCCAGTTCCGCCACCCCGGCTATTAAGCATATTTTATAAAAATGATGCGGGTGAAGGGAGTCGAACCCCCACATCCGAAGATACTAGATCCTAAGTCTAGCGCGTCTGCCAATTCCGCCACACCCGCAAATGATGAGCCATGAAGGATTCGAACCTTCGAC